>NZ_BOMV01000103.1 GCF_016862375.1 Paractinoplanes rishiriensis
GGCAGGCGGCAGGCGGCGGGCGGCGGACGGCAGGCGGCAGGCGGCAGGCGGCAGGCGGCGGACGGCAGGCGGCAGGCGGCAGGCGGCAGGCGGCTCAAGGTTGCGCGGGTGCTGACGGCTCGACCGGCTGGCGGAGGATCGTGCGGAGCTTCTCGGGCGCCACCTTGCGGGAGTCGCTGAGGTAGATCTCGTGGTGTTTGCCGGTCATCCGAAGGCCATTACCGGGGATGAAGTCGTGATGCAGCTTGGCCAGGGTCTCGGCCTCGTCGTCGTAGGAGCCGACGTGCAGGATCTGGACGCAGCGGCCCTCGGACAGCGACTCCAGGCGGACCTCGTGCAGGCGGCGCGGATTGCCCTTCGCGGCGACCTGCTTGACGGCCTCGGTGAGCATGTCCTGGTCGATCCACTCTGGGACCATGATCATGAGGGTCCAGTCCCAGCGGGACTTGTCGCGGGCCGCGGTGAAGGAGTCCATGTCGTCGGCCCACCACAGGCCCTCGAGCGGCATGACGACGTAGTCGCGGCCCAGGCGCTGCTTGCTGGCGAACTTCAGCCGGTACGCCAACGGGTAGAGCGCCTCGACGGCGTCGCTGAACGCGGCGTCCGTGTTCGGGTCGCCGTGGCCGTCGACCATGAGGTACTGCAGTTCGGGCACCTCGACGACCTCGAACCGGCCCGGCCGGGCGCGGTAGGCACCGATCTCCCGCTTGAAGTCGACCTTGTCCGTCATCGTGCACCTGAGCTTTCTACCTGCGGAGAAACTCAGTGAACCCTAGAGGAACCCAGCCGGCCCCGGGGGCGAGCGCGCGGACGGATGAGGCCGCCAGAATGGGGAGCGTGACGGTCAAGGCGCTGATCTTCGACTTCGACGGGCTGCTGATGGACACGGAGACGACGCTGCTGGAGAGCTGGGTCTGGGAATGGCGGCGGCATGGTCTGGAGCTGGATCCGGCCGGGTTCTTCGCCGATCACGGCGGGGACGCGAACGACGGGCGCTACGCCGCGCTGGCGGCGGCGGTCGGGCCGGGCTACGACCGGGCGAGCAGTCACACGCTGCGGATGGCGCACCGGGCCGAGTTGAACGTGGCACTGCAGCCGGCGCCGGGCGTCGTCGGGTGGCTGGACCGGGCCGCTGAGCTGGGGCTGCGGCTCGCGGTGGCCAGCAGTTCGGCATCTGGTCATGTGAGTTCGATGCTGCGGCAGGCGGGACTGCTGGCGCGGTTCGAAGTGCTGGCCACCGGTGACGAGGTGGCCGCGCACAAGCCGGACCCGGCCGTCTACCTGCTGGCGCTGCAGCGGCTCGGGCTGCCGGCCGGGCAGGCCGTCGCGTTCGAGGACACCGCGCACGGGGTGGCCGCGGCGCGCGCGGCGGGACTGCGCTGCGTGGCGGTGCCCAACCCGCACGCGGACCACGCCCGGTTCGGCGCCGCGGACCTCGTGGTGGCCAGTGCGGCGGACGTTCCGCTGGACGCGGCAGTATGGGGGGCATGACGTCCCGCGCAGACGACGACCGCATCGCCCGTGATCGTGACCCGGCCGGCCGGGCCCGCAACGCCCGGCCGCGGGACGGGCTGGGGCGGCCGCTGCCACGCGGCACGGTGGGGGTGCCGACGACGCCCGAGGACGTCGTTCTGTCGCCGGCCGAGGCGCTGCGGGAGGCGGAGCGCCTGCTGGCGGCCGGGCGCCCCTTCCACGCGCACGAGGTGCTGGAAGGGGCCTGGAAGGCGTGCGAGGACGACACGCGCGAGCTCTGGAAGGGGCTCGCCCAGCTCGCCGTCGGCGTCACCCACCTGCGGCGGGGAAACAACGTCGGTGCGGTCCGTCTGCTCACCCGGGCGGCCGATCGCATTGAGCCGTACGCGGCGGCGCCGCCGCACGACATCGCGGTCGCGGCGCTGACGGAGTGGGCGCGCGGGCTGGTGGCGCGGATCGAGCAGGGCGGCCGGGTGCCCGAGGATCGGCTGGCGCCGCGACTGACCTGATGACACCGTCGGGTGTCGACCGTGCTGCCCGCGGCCGGCACCGCGACCAGCCCGCGGTCCAAAACCCCGGTGGCATCTGCGGGGTCGGGGCGCCATGGGGCGGCGCCCCGACGAGCGTAATCGATGACCTTTGATGGAACGTTGCGGTGTGGTGAAGCCGGGTCAGCCGCCGTTCACCGGGATGAACTTCGCCGGGAGGTCGGCGGCGCGCAAGGTGGCCGCGGCCGGGCCGGTGGGGAGGTTGTCCATCATGGTGCGGCCGATTACCGCGTGGGCCTCGACGGCCGGGTGGGTTGCGCCGTAGTTGTCCCGGTCGCCCAGGCCGTGGGCGAACATCGCGTAGGTCAGCTTGGGCAGGCCGTCGGGGCCGAACATGATGCCGGCCTCGTGCCGGGACGCGCCGGCCGTGTTGAAGTCGGCGCCGTACTTCGAGGCGACCCGGCTGCGCTCCTCCGACGACATGACGCGGCGTACCCCGTCCATGTAGCCGTTGATCCACCTGGTGATGCTCAGCAGGAAGGTGCAGGACGACGGCGACAGCAGGGTCCTGGTGGCCAGCCGCCAGAGCAGGTCGTGCATCTCGCGCGGCGTGGTGGTGCCGAGGTAGAAGCGGTTCGGGTTGGCCACCGGCTCGACCCGGGTGTGCACGAAGCCCTTCGCGGCCAGGATCTCGTTGATCTCCAGGGCCGGCACCAGCCGGCCGCACATGCGCACCGCCGTGTTGTCCGAGACCAGCAGCATCGCGGTGAGGAAGTTGGCCACCGTGACCTGGTCGCCCCACACGGTGTGCAGGAAGTAGATGCCGCTGCCGCCGAGGATGATGTCGGCCGGCAGGTCGAGTTTCTGCCCCAGGGTGAGCTCGCCACGGTCGACCTTGTCCATGACCGCCGTGGCCACCGCGAGTTTCTGCACGCTGTATCCCTGCGTGACGCGGTCGGCCTCGTCCTCGACGATCGGGACGAGCGCACCGGTGGCGTCGACGCCGGCGATGTGGGTGCTCCAGGTGCCGCCGGCCTTCGCCTTCTGCCGCTGGTAGGTGGCGCGGATGCGGGCCGGCCCGGGACGCGGCGCGGCGGCGGCCGGCTGACCGGTGCCCAGGGCGACGGAGGCGGTGGCGGCGGCGCCGAGGCCGAGCGCCGTGCGACGTGAGTAGGTTGCGGACATGCGGGCGAACGTACTTCATCGGTGCACATAGGCCGGTCCGACCTGCTTCAATCCCGGCATGAAACCCAACCGATCCATCCCGGCGGCCACCGTCGTCCCGGTCCTGACCTACCCCGATGTGCGCGCCGCGGTCGCCTGGCTGTCCGCCGCGTTCGGCTTCGAGGAACGCGTCCGGATCGGCGAGGACCACCGGGCCCAGATGCGGTTCGGCGACGGCGCGCTGATCGTGGCCGACACCACCAGCCGCCGGGCGGCACCGGACCGCGGGACCGGGTTCACCCACACCGTGCTGGTCCGGGTGGACGACGTCCGCGCGCACTGCGAGCGGGCCCGGGCGCACGGGGCCGAGATCGTCATGGAGCCCCGGGACTGGGAGTACGGCGAGCGCCAGTACGAGGCGATCGACCTGGCCGGCCATTTCTGGGTTTTCTCCGAGACGCTGGCCGACGTGCAACCCGAGGAGTGGGGTGGCACCACCGTCGGCTGAGCATCGAGCAGATCGGGATATCAACCTGGCGGCCCGCCCGTGGTGGACTCGGGCGGGCCGCCAGGTTACCGAGGTGGCCCGTGCCCCCACGGACCACCTCGGCTCTCCGGAACGTCCCGTGCCCCCACGGTTCGCCCCGGCATCAACCAAGTGGCCGCGTGGCCCGGAAAGGTTGCCCGCGGTCGGCGAAATTTTTTCAGACCTGCCGGGCCACCACGATGAGGTTGGGCCGGTCGACGCTGCCGCAGGTCATCAGGGTCAGGGCCGGGTAGTCGCGGGGGCCCTGCATGCGGTCGCCCGGGAAGTGGTCCTTAGGGTAGAGCGCGATGCCGGTGACCACGAACGGGACCACGCCGCCGTCGGACCGCTCCACCTCGACCAGGTCGCCGGGCCGCAGCAGCCGCAGCCGGGCGAACACCGCCCCGACCGGGCCGACCAGCACGGCCGAGCCGAGTTCGCCGGGCGCCGGCGAGCCGTCGTACCAGGCCACCGGGCCGACCGCGGGCACGTCCAGGTCGCCGTCGGGGCGCAGGCCGATCGGCACCACGTCGGTGCGCAGGTCGATGGCCTCGATCATCAGCCGGACGGGCCTCGGGCGCGGGGCGGCCCGGACCGGTCCGGCGTTGCGCTGCCGGGCGGCGGCGTTCTGCCGCCTCAGGGTGCCGGGCCGCGAGCCCGGCCATCGGCTGTCAGCCATGGCGCAGTCTCCCAGGTGCGCTACGGGGCGGGACTGCCCCGCCGCACGTTAACCCGGGAGGCCGTACGCCATAACCCAACTATCGGTGATCGGTCACTACCGCTTCGTATAGATGAGCCCGACCTTGTCCACCTCGGCCCCCGCGCGGCCGTGGAAGCCGGCCACCTGCCAGCCGGCCGGCGCGGTGCGGGTCACGCAGTCCGCGGTGGTGGTGCCGCCGGCCAGGACGTTGCCGGCGCTGGTGGTGAACTCGGCGTAGAAGATCCTGGTGCTGTTGCTGTGTTTGGCCCGGCAGAGGCGCACCGCGGTCACGTACTCGGTGCTGCCCAGGGTGAGCGACTTCGCGGTGCCGCCGGTGCCGCCGTGCGCCAGCACCGTGCCGCCGGTCAGGGTCAGGCCGATCTGGTCGACCCGGCTGCCGGCCCGCAGGCTGACCGCGGTGGCCCGGGCACCGGCCGGCACCGCGCCGAGATCGGTGTAGTAGCCGCCGTGCGGGCCGCCGAACTGCTCGCTGAGCTGGTACGCCGCGTTCGCCGACCAGGTGAAGCCGACGCTGATCGGATAGTGGTCGGAGAGCCGGAGGCCGTCCGCGGTGCGGAAGCCGGCGTCCTCGTTGTGGTAAGCCGTGGCGGTCAGCGTGACCTGCCGGTTGCTCCGGTAGAGGACCTTGTCGACCACCTCGCAGCCGTCGGTGACCGCGCTCTCGTCGCAGGTCAGCGCCGGGCTGCCGATGGCCGGCGCCACCCCGCCGCGCTCCAGCTGCACCCAGGCGTCGGTGAGGCCGTTCGCGGCGGCGAAGGCGGCGATCGTGTCCCCGGTACGCGTGAAGCGGGTGTTCGTGTCGCCCATCACCACCACGGCGTTGCCGGCCGAGTGCGACCGGATGAAGGCGGTCAGCTGGTTCAGGTTGTCGGCCCGCGAGGTCAGGTCGCCCGCGCTGGTCCCGGCGTTCGCGTGCAGGTTGTAGAAGTCGGCGTAGACCCCCTCGGCCAGCCGCACGCGCATGAAGGTGAAGCCCTTGGGGGTCAGGCAGTCCCCCGAGTCGAACTGGCAGGAGTTCCACCGGACCCGTTCAAAATCATCGACGTCGTACGGGAGATCCGACAGCGTGTTCAGGCCGCTCCCGATGCCGGCACCGCCGCTGGTCGGGGTCCGGTGCGGGTGGTTGTCCGCGGCGTAGAGGTTGGCGTGGTAGTTGAAGTCCTCCTGGACTGCCACGAGGTCGAACGGCGCGAGCCGCTGGCCGATCGCGGTGGTCGCCGGTGCGCGCGGGGTGGGTGCGCTGGACAGCCCCTCGGGCAGCCCGGCCACGTTGTACGTCAGGACGGTGAAGGTGCCGCCGGCCGCGTGCGCGGGCGCGGCGGCGACCAGGACGGAGGCGGCGGCAGCAGCCACGGCCAGGCCGGCCGCGAAACGTGAAAGTGGGGACATGTACTGGACGGTAACTTCGACAAACGTCGATAGGAAGTCCTACCGGAGTACATCGGCCACATGTTCGGCGATGGCCATGCTCGAGGTGGCGGCCGGCGACGGCGCATTGCGGATCGCGGTGACCGGGCCGAGGTGGTGGATGCGGAAGTCGTCGACCAGGGTGCCGTCGCGGTCCAGGGCCTGGGCCCGCACGCCGGCACCGGCCCGCACCACGTCGTCCGGGCCGATCTCCGGCACATACCTGCGGGCCGCCACCAGGTAGGCGCGCTTGGACAACGAGCCGCGCCACTCGCGCAGACCTGTGCGCCAGTGCCGCCGGGCCATCCGCCAGGTGCCCGGCCAGGCGGCGATACCGGCCAGGTCGCGCGGTGCCACGTCGGAGCGCCGGTAGCCCTCCCGGGCCGTCGCCAGCACCGCGTTCGGGCCGACCTCCAGCGAGCCGTCGACCCGCCGGGTGTAGTGCACGCCGAGGAACGGGTAGCGCGGGTCGGGCACCGGATAGATGAGGCCGCGGACGAGATCGGCCTTGGCCGGCAGCACCCGCAGGTACTCACCCCGGAACGGGATGATCCGGGGTGCCGCGGTGTCCCCGGCCAGGGCGGACACCAGGTCGGTGTGCAGGCCGGCGCAGACGATCAACCGGTCGACCGCGACCGCGCGGGTGCCGGCGAAGACCGCGCCGGGGGTGACCCGGTCGACCCGGAAGCCCAGCCGCACCTCGCCGCCGCCGGCCACGATGTCGTCCGCGAACGCCTGCGCGACCCGGGTGAAGTCGGTGATCGCGGTGCGCGGCGACCACAGGGCGGCCAGGCCGGCGGCGTGCGGCTCGATCTCGCGGATCTCCGCGGGACCGATCCGCCGCAGGCCGGGCACCCGGTTGTCGCCGGCCCGGGCGGCCAGCGCGTCGAGCCGGGGCACCTCGTCCGCGGCGACCGCGACGACCAGCTTGCCGCATTCGGTGTACGGGATGGCGCGCTCGGCGCAGTACTCGCGCAGCATCGCGCCGCCCCGGGTGCACAACCGGGCCTTGAGACTGCCCGGCGGGTAGTAGAGGCCGGCGTGCACCACGCCCGAGTTGTGGCCGGTCTGGTGGGCCGCGACCCGGTCCTCCTTGTCGAGCACCACCACCCGGGTGCCGGGCCGGCGCCGTACGAGCTCGCGGCCGACGGCCAGCCCGACGATGCCGGCCCCGACGATGCCGATCACCATCCGGCGATTATCGCCGGTCAGCGGTCGCCGATCATGGCGAGCGGACGCGGGGCCGGCGGCGGCAGCGGGCGGCGGTCGGCCACGTCGGCCGCCACCGAGGCGACGATCTCGCCGGACCGGACCGCGACCGCAGACAGCAGCGTGGCGGTTATCCCGTGCGCGTGCTCGGTGTTGCCCTGCAGATAGATGCCGGCGTGCAGGTGGTCCTCGGTGACCACCCGGTAGTCCCGGTCGATCCGCAACAGATTCTCGTCGTCGCGGCGGCAGAGCGGGCCGGCGGTGCCGAGCAGCCGGGCCGTGTCGACCGGGCGGTAGCCGGTGGCGTACACGATCGCGTCGGCCTCGAGGGCCACCCGCTCGCCGGTCGGCAGGTGCTCCACCACCGCGGTCACGCCGTCCGGGCGGGCCTCCAGGTCGGCCACCCGGGACGCGTTCATCATCCGCAGCCGCTGCCGGCCCAGCACCCGCTCCCGGTAGACCCGGCGGTACAGGTCCTGGATCAGGTCGCCGTCGACCACCGAATAGTTGGTGTTGCGGTGGTAGTCGAACAGCATCCGCTTCACGTCGGCGGGCGCGTCGAAGTACAGGTCGACGGCCTCCGGGTCGAAGATGCGGTTGGCGAAGTTGCTGTCGTCGGCCGGGCTGTATCCGTACCGGAAGAAGACCGAGCAGACCTCGGCGGTCGGGTAGTTCTCGTGCAGGAACGCGACCGACTCGGCGGCGCTCTGGCCGGCGCCCACGACGATGAAGCGCTCCGGCGCGGACACCTCGAACGCGGCCGCCCGGTGCAGGATGTCGAGGTTGTGCCAGACCCGCTCGGCCGGGGTGATCTCGGGCGGCAGGCTGGACTCGAGGCCGACCGCGACCACCACGTTGCGGGCCCGGACCGTGCGCACTCCCCCGGCGTGCTGGGCGACCACGTCGAGGAAGTCGCCGCCGCCGACCGGCACCACGTCGATCACCGTGTGGCCGTACGCGACGGCGTCGCGCATCCGGCCGGCCGCCCAGGACAGGTAGTCGTGGAACTCGACCCGCAGCGGGTACATGCTCTTGTAGTTGATGAAGTCGGCCAGCCGGTCGTGCGCGTGCAGGTACGACACGAAGCTGAAGTCGCTGGCCGGGTTGCGCATGGTGACCAGGTCCTTGAGGAACGAGACCTGCATGTCGGCGGTCTCGAAGAGCATCCCCCGGTGCCAGCCGAAGTCGTCCTGCTTCTCCAGGAAGACGGCCGAGATGCGGTCCTCGACCCGCGGGCAGCGGGCGTTGTGTTCCTCGACGGCGATGGCGAGGGCCAGGTTCGATGGGCCGAAGCCGATGCCGACGAGGTCGTACACGTCGATGTCCACGGCAGACAACATGCGCACCTCACACTCGAAGTTAGGTGAGGCTAAGCTAAGCCAGAGCACTTCGTGAAGCAAGTTTTGGAAAGGCTATCTTCCATCGTCGTTTCGCGATGGAACCGGAGGAAAGAGCTGTGGCCGCGGCTCTCCGGAACCGCGGCGCCACCCTCACCGCCCTGGTAGCTGGCGCTGCGGCGGCCGTCACCCACCGGCGGGCACACAGACCTTCAGCGCCACGAAATTCGGCACACCGTCGTGTCCGCCGACTGGCCACGTGATTTTCGTCTATCCCGGACGGTGCCGGGGCGTCCGCCTCGTGCCTGGTGGGGAACGGCCCGGGAAACCGATATCCTGCCGGCAGTAGCACTCAGCACAGGAATAACGGAGATCGATGCCGGCAGCGCACGACAACGACCGACGGCAGGTGGGTGACCGGCTCCGCGAGGCGATCCTGCGCGGCGAGTTCCTGCCCGGCGAGCGTCTGGTCGAGGCCCAGCTGATGACCCGGTTCGGGGCGAGCCGGTTCAACGTCCGGCTGTCGCTCCCCCAGCACGAACGCGTCATCCAGGCGGTCCGCTCCGGCGACCCCAAGGCCGCCGAGGCCGCCATGCGCGAGCACATCGCCAGCGTGCTCGAGGCGCTCCGCTCGATCGACCAGCTCGGCGGACCCGCGTAGCAGTTCGGGGGGTGACAGGAGCAACACCGTTGCGACTAACCCGCCGGGATTGCCGGACGATGACCAACCTGAACAAGGCGAAGGCATCAGCGGTCCCCAGGGTAGGAGCTACCAGCATGGCAGTTGAAGCGGCAAAAACCGGACATGGCGTCTCCTGGTGGGCGGAGCTTCCCGACGTCTCCGACCGTTTCGACGCCGCCACCGTCACCGAGGGCCTCAGCGACCTCATCGCCCCCAGGATTCCCGCTCCGCTGCTGCGCCGGGAGGCCCAGATCGCCGCCGACGTGGTGGTCCGGCACCTCAACAAGCCCAACAGCATCGAACTGGCCGAACGCTCCGCGAAGGCGGTCGAACGCCTGGTTGCGACGGTCGACCGGATCGCCGAACGGCACACCGCCGACGACGACTCCGGCACCACCGCGGCGCACGCCCTGTGCCACGCCCTCCAGGGCCGGTGGGCGGACGCCGCCGCCGAGGTGGAGGCTGAGGTCGGCACCCAGCCGCTGTTGCGGGTCTTCGTCGCGGCGCTGCGCCTGGAACAGTTCGACGAGGCGCTCACCGTGCGACTGCTGCGCGCCGGCCAGAACCCCGGCACCGCGGTCCAGGCCGGCCGGGTGGTCGGCAAGCACGGCTGGTGGCCGAACTGGCTGCTCAAGATCGTCAACGACCGCGCGATGGCCGGCACCCTCGACGAGGACACCATCAACGCGCTCGACAATTGCGCCTACGCCGAGCTGAGCCCGGCCCAGTCGAAGATCGCCAGCCGCCTGCTCAACGGCGACGAGGCTCTGATCGACACGTCCGCACAGCGACTCGAGGCGCTCGGCGACCCCGGTGCCGCCGAGAAGCTGCGCGCGGGCGACCTCACCGCGGTCGCCCTGGCAGCCCGGGCCCTGCCACTGTGAGACCACGGCGGCCCCACAATTATTTCGTATTCTCATGTGGGGCCGCACACGGAATCATGACGATTCCGTGACAAGAAATGCCGGCGGCAGGCGACGATCCGGGAAGTGGTCGAATCAGCGCCGGCGTGTCACCATCGATTTATGGATGTGCTGGTGTGGATTCTCCTCGGTGCGGCGCTCGCCGTCGCGGAAATCTTCACGACCACGCTCTTTCTGCTGATGTTTTCGGCGGGTGCGCTCGCCGCTGCTGGTGCCGCCGCGCTCGGTGCGCCGGCGCCCGTCCAGGCCGGTGTCTTCGTGGTCGTCTCGGTCCTGACGCTGGCGGCCGTCCGGCCCGCGCTGCGCCGCCACCTGAACCGGCGCGGCCCGGTCGCGATGGGCACCGACACGATGCGGGGCGCGGCGGCGGTCGTCGTCGAACAGGTCGGCACCGGGCACGGCATGGTGCGGATCGACGGCGAGCTGTGGCAGGCGCGGTCGCTCGAGGATTCTGTCTATCAGCCCGGTGAAATGGTCCGGATTGTCGACATCAGCGAGGGCGCCGTGGTGGTTTGGCACGATACCCATCCGTCATTGTGACCCACGCCGCCAATTCGCTGAAAAAAGGTGGTTCCGCCATATGGACGTCGTCATCGGTGTCGTCGTTGCCGTTGTTCTCCTGACCGCCGTCGTCACCCTTCTGAAAACTGTCCGGATCGTGCCGCAGCAGCGGATGGACGTGGTCGAGCGGCTGGGCCGGTACAAAAAGACACTGAGCCCAGGTCTCAATCTGCTGGTGCCGTTCGTCGATGCGGTGCGGAGCAAGGTCGACATGCGTGAGCAGGTCGTTT
>NZ_BOMV01000104.1 GCF_016862375.1 Paractinoplanes rishiriensis
CTTTGCGTGCCCTACACCGTGGTGGGAGTGCGGGCCGTCGAGGGGCGCGGCCAGACGCAGCCGACGAGGATGGCCAGGATCGGGGCCAGCGAGAGGATGGCGAGCGGCTCGGCGCCGTAGATGACGAAGCCGCCCCAGTACACCGAGGGACCGGTGCCGTTGCGATGGGTGTTGGCCAGCAGCGAGCCGGTCGAGGTGGGGATGTTGCCCAGGCAGGCCGGGCCGAGCATCAGCAGCGTGGCCACGCAGAGCCGCGAGTACGTCCGCTGCGCGGCCGGGCCGTAGCGGCGCATGCGCTTGGCGGTGTACAACCCGAGCAGCGCGGCGAGCAGGGCGCCGGTCACCCCGCCGGCGACGGTCGCAGCCAGGTGACCGCGCGGCTCGGCCCACATCACGTCGACGCCCAGCGCCGGGTCCATCCGCACCACGGCGAGGTAACCGGCACGGGTGCCGACCACCTCCACCGTCGTGGTCGACGAGGTCTCCGGCCCGTACCGCTCGACCGTGGTGCGCACGTGGTGCCAGCCATGTGCGCGCATCCTCTCCTGGACGGCGGCGGCAACCTCCTGGTAGCCGGCGTTCTGGGGCACGATGCCGTCGACGTGCGCCCGGCCGGCCCGCACGCCGGTGCCGCCGTGCAGGGTGTTTCTGCTGTACGGATTCCAGAAGGTGTGCCGCCCGTAGTGGTAGGCCTTGTCACCGGCCTGGCCCGGCAGGACCGTGCGCGCCAGGCTGACCGCGGTGGCCTTGTCGGGCGCCAGCGGGTCCACGCTCCGCCAGGCCAGCCAGGAGCCCAGCGCGATGCCGCTCAGCCCGCCCAGCACGGCGGCGAACGCCGCGACGACGAACGCCCGGCGCCCGAACTCGGCGACCCGCCGGCCGAGGCCGTGCCGCACCAGCACGGCCACTTCGCGGGCGGCCGGCCGTGACCGGCCGGGATCCGCGGCGTCGAGCAGCGTCGCGAGGATCTCTTCCGCACGCTCCCGGCGGTACGTCCGCGGGTAGGCCGACAGCCACCGGCGGTACCTACGGGCCAGGTGCTCGGCAGGGGCGCCGTCGGGCATGCGGCTCTCCTCGGTGGTCGATGGGGGTCAGGCGAGGCCGGGTGCACCGGCGGGACCGGCACCGCGCAGCCGCTGGGTGATCATCCGTGCGTCGCGGTGCATCTGCTCGGCCTCGGCGGCCAGCGCGGAGGCACCCGGACCGGTGAGGCGGTAGTACCGGCGGAGCCGGCCGCCGACCGTCTCCTCCCGGTCGACCTCGACCAGACCCTCGTCAGTGAGCCGGTCGAGTGCCGCGTACAGGGTGCCGGCGGCCAGGCGCACCGTCTCATCCGACAGCCGCGACACTTCCTTGATCACCGCGTACCCGTGCAACGGACCCGTGGCCAGCGCCGACAGGATCAGAAGACTCGGTCGCCGTATGCCCGCCATGGCGCTCAATATACAGTTCATCGAGCTATCCGCCAGACCGCGGAGCAGCCCGGCGACACCGCATCCGCACCGTTTCTGCAACGGTGATCTGGTGCGATTGACGGCGTGACGCAACACAGCGCGTATCGGTGGTACCTCGGTCTCGGCGGGCTGATGCTGGCCGGCGTGCTGGCCGCGCCACCGCTGGTGCAGCGCGGCCTGATCCTGGTGCTGGCGCTGTCGGTGGCGGCCGCCGTGATCGTGGGCATCCGCCGGTACCGGCCGGTCTGGTCCCGGCCCTGGTGGTTGGTGGTGGCGACGGTCGGCGTGTCGATGGGCGCGAACCTGGGGTGGGCGCTGGCGACGACACCCGCCGGGGTGCCGCGCTTTCCGTCCGTGGGCGACCTGTGCTACACGCTTTCGATGACGCTGCTGGCTGCCAGCGTCTACTGGTGGATCCGGCCGGGCCGGTACCGCGGCGGAATGATCGACGCGGCCATCGCGCTGACCGGTTTCGGTGCCGTCGTCTGGGTGTTCGTGCTGACGCCGCTGCTGTTCGACGGCCGGGCCACCGGTTTGCGGCTGGGCAGCTATCTCGCGTACATCTGCCTTGATCTGTTGATTTTTGCCTTCACGGTCCGGGTCGCGGTGATCTCGCGGGTGCGCACGGTGGCGTACCGGCTGATGGTTGGCGCCTCGACCCTGTGGGTGCTGACCGACACGGTGTACTACGCCGGGCTGTTCGGTGGCGCCTACCGGCCTGCCGCCTGGGCGATGGTGGGCTGGCTGACGGCCTACGTGCTGGTCGGCGCGGCCGCGCTGCACCCGTCCATGGCCCGCAGCACCGGAAGCATGCCGCGCAACGCTGCCCTGATGTCGCGCACCCGGCTGGCCGGCTACGTCACGCTCACCATGCTGATCGCCGGGCTGAGTGTCTACGGGTTCCAGAACGCCCGCCCGGCTCACCAGACCGTGCAGCTGATGGTGATGCTGGGCATCGGCTGCACCACGTCGGTGCTGCTGATCGCCCGGCTCGCGCACCTCGGCGGGGCCCTCAACCGGCGCGCGTACGTCGACCCGCTGACCGGACTGGGCAACCGCGCCGCACTGCAGACCCACCTGCACCGCCGCGCCACCGACGAGCGGGTGCTGCTGGTGGTGGACCTCGACGGCTTCCGGGAGATCAACGCCGCCTTCGGTCATCAGGTCGGCGACGCCGTACTGGTGGAGACCGGTCACCGCCTGCGCGCGGTGGCACCCAGCGATGCCGTGGTGGTCCGGCTCGACGCCGACGCCTTCGCCGTGCTGACCAGCGGCGGCGAAGCGGTCTTCCACCGCCTCGCCGAGCAGTTGCTGCGGGCGATCGCCGAGCCCTACCCGACCACCGGACTGACCAGCCGCCGGGTGCAGGCGGTCATCGGCGGCGTGGCGGTCATCGCCGGCGGCGACGGCAGCACGGCC
Organism: Paractinoplanes rishiriensis; assembly: GCF_016862375.1. Lineage (GTDB taxonomy): Bacteria > Actinomycetota > Actinomycetes > Mycobacteriales > Micromonosporaceae > Actinoplanes > Actinoplanes rishiriensis. The sequence continues at coordinate 2,874 of NZ_BOMV01000104.1, forward strand.
CTCCGCGACGCGGATCTGGCTCTCAACGACGCCCGCAGCGAGGGCAACCGGGCGGCCCTCTTCGATCCCAGCGCCTACGCGCAGTGGAAGGCGAACCGTGACATGGTCGCCGAGCTGCAGCACGCGGTCGCGGCCGGCGAGTTCAGCGTGCACTACCAGCCGATCGTCGACCTCGACACGGGCGCCGTCGTGGCCGCCGAGGCCCTGCTGCGCTGGACCCGCGGCGACGGCACGTCCGTGCCCCCGGGTCTGTTCATCCCGCTCGCGGAGCAGAGCGGGGAGATCACCGCCATCGGCGACTGGGTGATCGGGCAGGTCTGCACCGACCTGTACGAGCTGTGGAACGCCCATCAGCTGCCCGTCACGGTGAACGTGTCGGCGCATCAGCTGCGGGACCACCTCTTCGCCGACCGTCTGCTCAGCCGGCTGGAGCGTACCGGCCTGCCCGGGACGGCCCTGATCGTCGAGATCACCGAAACGGTGCTGATGACCACGGTGACCGACGCCGCCAGCACCATCCTGCAGTTGCAGCAGTTGCGGGCGCACGGTGTCCGGATAGCCGTGGACGACTTCGGCACCGGCTACTCGTCCCTGGCCTACCTGCGCGAACTTCCGGTGGACATCCTGAAGATGGACGGCTCGTTCACCTCCCAGCAGATCGAAAACGGCGGGCCACAGGAAATCGCCTTCGTCCGCACGATCGTCGATCTGGGGCGGAGCCTGAATCTGCTGACGCTGGCCGAGGCGGTGGAGACGCCGGCACAGGCGGAGCGGTTGCGGCAGCTGGGTTGCCACCTCGCGCAGGGATACCACTTCGCGCGGCCGGCCCCGATCGGAAAGCTGTACGACCTGCTGGCCGCCCAGAGTTCCCGTACCGCTGTGTGACCGACACGACGGAGCACCCCCACGCAGGTGGGGGTGCTCCGGTGGCTCGCCTCAGTTGGCGATCATGCTGTAGTTGTCGGTGGTCAGCGTGCCGACGCTGGGCAGCGTCAGGCCGAAGCTCACCGCCCTGGTGCCGGCCGGCACCGCCGGCGTGGTCCAGGTGGCCCGGGCGTACGCCGCCGAGGCGGCGAAGACCGGGCTCTGGGTCCAGTACGCCCAGGTCCCGGTGGTGGCGTCCTGGCGGTACAGGGTGATGAAGGTGGGCGCGTTCGACTTGTACGACACCGCCAGGTTGTAGGTCTTGCCGACCGTCACCAGCGGTGCGCAGTTGGTGCTGTCGAAGGTCGGGATCAGCTTGGCGTCGCCGCTGGTCAGGCTGGTGATCGTCAGGCGCTGCGCGAAGCCGCCGTCGGCCGCGTCGGTCACCCGGGACCAGGCCGGCGTGTTGGTACCGTAGCCGGCTCCGGCCCAGCACTGCGGGAAGCCGTCGGCGCCCGGCGTCTCCAGCGACGGGTTTTTGAGCGCGTTCACGCCGACCGGGACGGTGACCGGTGCGGTGTCGGCGAAGCCGTAGTCGTCGGTGGTCAGCGTGCCCACGCTGTCGATGGTCAGGCCGAAGCTGGCCGCTACCGCGTCGGTGGGCGGCACCGGGCTCACCCAGGCGGCCCGGGTCCAGTTGGTGGCCGCTGCCAGGCGCGGGCTCTGCGTCCAGTAGCTCCACTGGCCGAGGGCGTTGCGCTTGTACAGGGTGAAGAACACCGGCACGGTCGACTTGTACCAGGTGCTCGCCTCGTACGTGCGGCCCTGGGCGACCTGCGACGAGCACTGCCCGAGGTCGAAGGTGGGCACCAGTTTGGCGTCGCCGTCGGTGCGGCTGGTCACCGTGATGCGCGAGGCAAAGGTGCCGGTGCGGCCGCCGGTCACCCGGGTCTGGGTGGCGGTGTTGGTGCCGAAGCCGGCCGACGAGAAGCAGGACGGCAGGTTCGGGTCGCTCGTGCTGACCGTCTCGAGCGACGGGTTACGGACCGTGTTGACGCCGGGCGCGCCCGGTGCCAGCGCCGGTGCGGGTGCGACGGCCGGCTTGACCGCGCCGCCGACCACCTGGTGCACGGTCCGCACCGAGGTCCTGATCAGGATCGACGAGCGGGGCCGCAGCCAGGACAGGAACTGCTCGAAGAGGGCCGGCGAGATGGACTCGGCCGGGCAGGAGGTCGCGCAGATGTGGTGCAGGTTGAGCGGCAGCCAGCCGCCGTTGACCTCGGCCCGCTGCACGAGCGTCTGCAACTGCGCGAGGGTCCAGGTGTTGGTGATGTCCGCCGGCGTCCGCAGGTTGTACGCGTTCGCCGGCGGAATGCTCTCGGAGGTCGGGCAGTCCGCGCAGTCGCTGGGCGAACGCAGCTCACCCACGCCGCGGGCGGAGTTGTACCCGCACGTGCGGGCAACCGCCTCGATGGCGGGGGTGGAGGCGGCGAACGGGTACGCCAGCGAGGTGACCGCGTAGCCCCAGGACAGCAGCTGGTTGCGGTCCTGGCAGATCTGGCGGTTCTGTTCCTCGGGCGCCAGCGTCGTCAGGTTCTGGTGCGTCGCCGTGTGCCCGCCGATCTCGTGGCCCCGGGCCTTCAGGCCGTCGAGTTCGGTGCGCGTCATGTATCCCGGCGAACCCACCAGCGCCGAGTTGATGTAGAACGTGCCCACCATGCCGTACTTCTCGAGCAGGGTCTTGGCGGTCAGCTGGTTGGTGACCCCGTCGTCGAAGGTGAAGGTCACCGTCAGCGGCCGCAGGAACGACGCCTCCGCGCGGGCCGGTTGGAATGCCACGTAGAGCACCGCCGCAAGGGCCAAGGTCATTGCCACGACCCTCATCCCCACCCCTGGGCTATGGCTTCTTACGAGGGTTGACTGCGCCCGCACGGCGGCCCCTTTCGATATTTCCCCGGATTTCCCGAGGACTCTTTCATCACTGACGTCGTCTGTCAGTAAACGAAAGGGCGATACCGGGCCGCCTTTTGGATACGCACCTCAGGAGTAAAAATCCAGCTCACAGGCTCACTTCTGCATCACCAGGCCCTCTCTTTAATCCATTTTCGTCGAACTAAAGGAGATTGGCCGAATGGATGAATCATCAGCACGGTCAGTCGGTTGGCGTCCGCCCGCCGACCGCCAAATATTGCTCCGCGGAAGCGTTTTGCCGTGCGGGGTGATGACGTAGGCCGGAGGGAACATTGATGGGGACAGGTATTCGCGTCGGCGTGATCGGTGTCGGCTATTGGGGGGCGAAACAGCTGCGGGTCATGCGAGGTACGCCGGGCGTGTCGAGCGTCGTGGCGGTGGATGCCCGCATCGAGCACCTGCCAGACCTGGCGCACCTGGTCGCGGAGGGGCGTGGATTCACCTCGTTGCAGGCCGCGCTGCCGCACGTCGACGCGTTCGTCATCGCGACGCCGCCGGCCACCCATGCTCACCTCGGCCTGCAGGCGATCGAGGCCGGCAAGCACGTCCTGATCGAGAAGCCGCTGGCCACCACCACGGCGGACGCGCTGCTGCTGATCGCGGCCGCCCGCGAAGCCGGTGTCACGCTGATGGTCGGCCACACCTTCGAGTACAACGCCGCGGTGTGGATGCTGCGGGACCTGGTGCAGTCCCGCGAGCTCGGCGATCTCTACCACCTGACCAGCTCGCGGCTGAACATGGGTCTCTACCAGAGCGACGTCAACGTCGTCTTCGACCTGGCGCCGCACGACGTCTCGATCGCCAACCACGTACTCGGTCAGGCACCCAGCTCGGTGACCGCGTGGGGTTCGCACCACGTCGACCCGACCTTCGAGGACGTGGCCTTCCTGCGGCTCGACTACGCCGATCTCGGCGCGCACGCGACGATCCACGTCAGCTGGCTCGACCCGGTGAAGACCCGCCGGATCACCGCGGTCGGCTCCAAGAAGATGGCGGTGTACGACGACACGGCCGAGGAGCGGATCCGGATCCACGACAAGGCCGTGCTGCTGCCGGACGCCGGGTCGCCGGCGCGCAAGCAGTACCACCAGGGCGCCATCACCTCGCCGCCGATCGCCTTCGACGAGCCGCTCGCCGTGCAGGCGCGGCACTTCGTGGATTGTGCCGTCACCGGCGCGACGCCGCGCACCGACGGCGCCAACGGGCTGGCCGTCGTGCAGGTCATCGAGGCCGCGCAGCTCTCGCTGGCCGAGGAACGCCGGGTGCAGCTCGACGAGATCCTGACCCGCAGCCTCCCGCACTCCGTGGCCGCTCTCATTCCGACGCCCGTCCCCTCGCAGCGCAACGGCAAGGTTCTCCGCACGTTCGCCAGCTGACGCCGACAGACAGGAAGCGCTTCATGTTGAAGGTTCCCTTCACCGACCTCGGCGCGATGGCTCGCGAGACGTGGCCGGACATCGAGATTGATTTCCTCGACGCCGTGCGGAACGCGCGGTACGTCGGTGGTGCCCCCGTCGAGCAGTTCGAGCAGGACTTCGCCCGCTACTGCGGCACCAGCCACGCGGTCGGCGTGGCCAACGGCACCGACGCGCTGCAGCTGACCCTGCAGGCACTGGAGGTCGGCGCCGGGGACGAGGTGATCGTGCCGTCGAACACCTTCATCGCGACGGCCGCGGCGGTCGTCCGCGCCGGTGCGGTGCCGGTCTTCGTCGACGTGGACCCGGACAGCCTGCTGCTGACCGCGGAGATCGTCGAGGCCGCCGTCACGCCCCGCACGAGGGCCGTCATGGTGGTCCACCTCTACGGCAACATGCCGGACATGGACGCCATCGGCGCCGTCACCGCGCGGGCCGGGATCCACCTCGTCGAGGACGCCGCGCAGGCGCACGGCGCGGAGTGGCAGGGCCGCCGCGCCGGGTCGTTCGGCATCGCCGGCTGCTTCAGCTTCTACCCGGGCAAGAACCTGGGCGCATTCGGGGACGCCGGCGCCGTGGTCACCTCGGACGCCGGCCTCGCCACCCGGGTACGCAGCCTGGCCAACCACGGACGCAGCAGCGGCGCGGCGCACTACGAGCACCTTTTCGTGGGCACCAACAGCCGGCTCGACACCCTGCAGGCGATCGCGCTGTCCGGCAAGCTCGCCCGCAACGAGGAGTGGACCGAGGCGCGGATCGCGCTGGCCACCGGTTACCGCGATCGGCTGGCCGGCACCGCCGCCCGGCTGACCACCGTCGCGGCACCGGCCCGGCACGTGTACCACCTGATGGTGGTCCGGGTGCCGGATCGGGAACGCGTCCAGAAACTGCTCGCCGACCGCGAGGTGCAGACCGGGGTGCACTATCCGGTGCCGTGCCATCAGCAGCCGCCGCTGATGCGGTACGCCCGCACGCCGTTGCCGGTCTGCGAGCGGGCCGCCGGCGAGCAGCTCTCCCTGCCGCTGTTCCCGCACATGACCACCGAGCAGCTGGACCACGTCTGTGCCGCGCTGACCGACGCCCTCAACGAGGTGACCGGCCGGTGACCGGGCACGAGATCGACGCGAACGTGACCGTCGGCTACCCGGTCACCGGGCACCCCGACCGCCCCCTGCGGCTCGGGCCCGGCGCCCGGCTGCGGAGCGGCTCGGTGCTGTACGACGCCACGGTGATCGGGGCACGGTTCGCGACCGGGCACAACGTCGTGGTCCGGGAGGACTGCACGATCGGCGACGACACCAGCATCTGGAGCAACACGGTCATCGACTACGGCACCCGGATCGGCGACCGCGTCAAGATCCACTCGAACTGCTACATCGCCCAGTTCACCGTCATCGAGGACGACGTGTTCCTGGCCCCCGGCGTGACGATCGCCAACGATCTGTACCCCGGCGACGACCGGTCGGCCAAGCTGATGACCGGCCCGACGATCTGCGCCGGTGCGCAGATCGGCGTCAACGTGACCATCCTGCCGTTCGTGCGGATCGGGGCCGGCGCGATCATCGGCTCCGGCGCCGTGGTCACCCGGGACATCCCGGACGGCATGGTGGCGTACGGCAACCCGGCCGCGGTACAGCGGCCGGTCCGGGACCTCCCCGACATCGTGGAGCGCGTGTCTGCCATGCCCGCGCCGGCCCAGCGCCGGATGCGGCCGGCGGAGAACGGACGGGCGTGACCGGGACGGTCAAACGGGCCCTCGACCTGATGCTGGCCTCGCTCGCGCTGCTCGTGCTCGCCCCGCTCCTCGCGGCGGTGTGGGTGGCGGTCCGGTCGACGTCGCCCGGCCGGGCCGTCTTCTGCCAGCAGCGACTGGGCCGGCACGGGCAGCCGTTCACCATGTACAAGTTCCGGACGATGTGGACCGACGCCGGTGACGCGGCCCATCGGGCGTACGTCCGCGACCTGCTCACCGGCACCGCGGAGTCGAGCGGCGGCCTGTACAAGCTGGTCGGCGACCCCCGGATCACGCCGGTCGGCGCGCTCCTGCGCCGCACCAGCCTGGACGAGCTGCCGCAGCTGGTCAACGTGGTACGCGGGCAGATGTCGCTGGTCGGCCCGCGGCCGGTGCTCGGCTGGGAGGCGGAGCTCTTCCCGGCCGGAGCGCGCGCCCGGTTCGAGGTCCGGCCCGGGCTGACCGGCCTGTGGCAGGTCAGCGGCCGCAACCGGCTGACCATGCTGCAGGCTCTCGACCTCGACGTGGAGTACGTGCGCCGGCAGACCCTCTGGCTCGACCTGGCCATCATGGTGAAGACGATCCCGGCCCAGCTCCGGCGCGGTGCCGCATGACGCTGCTCGCAGAGCGCACGACGCCGGCCGAGCAGGCCGAGCCGGTCGCGGCCGCCGGTGACTCGGTGACGGTGGCGGCCTGGACCGTGGTCAGCCGGGTCACCGGCGTGATCCGCGGTGTGGTGGTCGCGGCCGTGCTCGGCGCCACCGTGTTCGCCAACACCTACCAGTTCACCAACGCGCTTCCGAACCTGATCTTCTATGGCCTGCTCGGCGGCTCCATGGTGTCCTCACTGCTCATTCCGGCGCTGGTGCGGCACCTGGACCGCGGCGACACCGCGGCCACCACGCGAATCGCCGGCGGCTTCCTCGGCGTCATCGCCCTCGGCGCCGCGATCGCCACCCCGGTGGCGGTGCTGCTTGCCCCGTTCGTCCTCGGGCTGACCTCGGCCGGCGGCGACCAGACGCGCGCCGGCCTGCTGCTGGTGCTCATGCTGCTGCCGCAGATTCCGCTGTACGGCCTGGTCGCGACGGCCGGCGCGGTGATGAACGCCAAGGGCCGCTTCGGGCTGGCCGCCGCGGCACCGGCCCTCGAGAACGTCGGCACCGTGCTGGTGCTCGGCCTGGTGGCACTCACCCGCCCGGACATCGCGAACCTGGACCGGGCGCCGCTGTCCACCCTGCTGCTGCTGGGCCTCGGCACCACCGGTGCGGTCGCGCTGCACGCCGGCACCCAGTGGTGGGGAGCGCGCCGGGCCGGCGTCCGGCTCCGCCCGCGCGCCGGCTGGCGCGACCCCGAGGTGCGGACGGTCCTGGCCCGGTCGTTGCCCGCCCTGGCTCAGGCCGGCCTGGCCGCGGTGCAGCTGCTGGTGCTGCTGGCGATCGCCAACCGGGTGGCCGGCGGCGTCGTCGCGTTCCAGCTCGCCATGAACTTCTACTTCCTGCCGATCGCCCTCGGCGCCACCCCCGTCGCGCTGTCGCTGGCGCCCCGGCTGGCCCGGATGGCCGGGCCGGCCGAGCGGCCGATGTTCCGCGACACGGTGATCCGCGGTCTGCGGTTCGCGCTGTTCCTCGCGGTGCCGGCGGCGGCCGGATACCTGGCGATCGCCACGCCGCTCGCCACCGCGGTCGCCTACGGCGGCTTCGGCGAGGGCGGCGGCCCGGCGCTGGTCGCCGCCGGCGTCGCCGGCCTGGCCGCCGGGGTGCTCGGCGAGACGGTGTTCCTGGTTTTGACGTACGCCTGCTACGCGCGCTCGGACACCCGGACCCCGCTGCGGGCGATGGTGGTGCAGGTCGCCGTCGCGCTGGCGGTGGCCGGCGGTGCGCTGCTGGCCGACGGCCCGGCCGTGCTGGCAATCCTGGGCCTGGCGCAGACGGCCGGTTCGCTGGCCGGTGCCGCGATGCTCGGGCGGTCGCTGCTGGCCGCCTTCCCGGACGGCGACGAGCCACTGGCCGGCCCGGTGCTGCGGATGGCCGGGCTCGCGGCTGCCATGGCGGTGCCCGCGTACCTGCTCGGCACCCTGCTGACCGACCGGGTGTCCGGCGGTTTCGGCGGTGTGCTCGGGGTGCTCGCCGCCGCGGCGGCGGGCGGGGCCGTCTATCTTGGCGGCCAGCGCCTGCTGGGGGCGCCCGAACTGGAGTGGATCCTCGCCGGCAAGCGCGGGCCTCGCGTTGCCGGCCGCGACTCCGGCGCCGCGCTGGCCGGCCTGCTGCTGCTGGGCAGCGCGGCGATGGGTGTGCTGGTCGGGCTCAACCCGTTGCTGGCGGCCGGCGTGGTCGTCGCGGCCGGTGCCGGTGCCTGGATCTACCGGCGACCGGCCGTCGCGGCGTACCTCCTCATCTTTGTGACCCCGCTGACCGCCGGGATCGACCGCGGCACGCTGCTGCCGATGCTGCGGCCGCACGAGGCGCTGGCGATTTTCGCCGGCCTCGTGCTGGTGGTGCGCTATCTGCTGACCGTACGCACCGGTGCCGTCCGGTGGCCCCGGATCACCCGGCTCGACGCCGTCCTGATCGGGCTCGCCGTGTGCAGCTCGCTGGTGCCGCTGCTGGTGATGCTGGTGCGCGGGCGCGAGATCACCACGGACGACCTGCAGCACACCACCGTGCTGTGGAAGCTGCTCGCGGTGTACGCGATCGTGCGGCTCAGCATCACCACCGAGAAGCAGGCCCTGCGCGCGCTGTACCTGTCGATGACCTCGGCGGCGATCGTCTGCGTCATCGGCATCCTGCAGTCGCTCGACCTGTTCGGGGTGCCGCAACTGCTCGGCACGCTCTGGGCACCGTTCGGCGTCGAGCGCACCCTGGCCATCGGCCGGGGCAGTTCCACGCTGGCGCTCGCCGCCGCCGTCGCCGACCTGGCCATCCTCAACCTGGCGCTGGCGGTCGGCCTGCTGCTGCGCGGCTCCCGGCACCGGCTGCTGCTCGGCGGCATCGCGGTGATCTGCATCTTCGGCACGCTCGGTGCCGGTGAGTTCTCCACCGTGCTGGGCCTGATGGTCGCGATGGGCGCGCTGATCATCACCTCGAAGGCCACCCGGCTGCTCGGCTATGCGCTGCCGCTGCTGCTGGTGGGCGGCATGGTGATGTGGCCGGTCATCGAGACCCGGCTGATGGGCTTCCAGAGCGCCGCCGGGCTGCCGGACAGCTGGATCGTCCGGCTGCACAACCTGAACACGTACTTCTGGCCCGATCTGCTGGCGGACGGCAACTGGGCGTTCGGCGTGCGGCCGTCCGCCCGGGTGGCGGCGGCGCACGAGGAGTTCGGCTACGTCTGGATCGAGAGCGGCTACACCTGGCTGCTCTGGGGCGGCGGACTCCCCCTGCTCGGCGCGTACGTCGCGTTCGTCGTCGTGGCCCTGCGCCGTTCGCTCGCCGCCGCCCGCCGGTCGACCGGCGTGGTCGGCGTCATCGGCCTCGCCCTGGTCGCCTACATCTGGGCGAACGTCGCGCTGATGAACTTCGACCCGCACCTGACCTACCGCGGTGCCGCCGAGGCGATGTTCGGCCTGCTGGCGATGCTCCGCAACCTGGATCAAGAGCAGGAACAGGAGAGCACATGAGTACGCCGACGCGCGTGCTGCTGGTGGTGGAGAACGTCGCCCTGGCCCGCGACCACCGGCTCCGCAAACACGCGGCCGCCCTGGTCGAGGCCGGCATGCGGGTGACCGTGATCTGCCGCCGCGACCCGGGCAACCAGGCCGTGCCGGGGGTACGGGTACTGGACTACCCGGCTCCCGCGGACGGGACCGGCAAGCTCGGCTTCGTCCGCGAGTACCTCTACTCGCTGCTGATGGCCGTCGCGCTCACCGTCCGGGCGCTGTGCACCGGCGGCGCCGACGTGGTGCAGATGTCCAGCACCCCGGACATCTATTTCGTGCTGGCCGTGCCGCTCAAGTTCTTCGGCCGCACGGTGATCTTCGACTTCAAGGACCTCTCCCCGGAGATGTACGAGGCCCGCTACGGCAGCACGGACGGCCCGCTGTACCGGCTCCTCCGGACCTGCGAACGGGCCAGCCTGCGGACCGCCTCGCACGTGGTGGCGGTCAACGGCACGGTCCGGGAGGTGGCGATGACCCGCGGTGGGGTGCCGGCCCGGCGGATCACCGTGGTCGGCAACGGTCCCCGGCTCGACCAGCTGGTCGCCGGCCCGGCCCGGCCCGAGTTGCGCGGCGGCCACCGCCACCTCGCGGTGCTGGTCGGCATGATGGGCCCGCAGGACCGCATCGACCTGGCCGTCGAGGCCGTCGCGCACCTGGTGCACCGGCTCGGGCGTACGGATTGCGGCTTTGCTTTTGTCGGGGTCGGTGACGCGGTGGCCGACTGCGAAAAGCTCGCCGCCGAACGTGGCGTCTCGGCCTGGGTGACCTTCCCCGGCTGGGCCGAACCGGACCAGGTGGTCGACTACCTGTCCACCGCCGACCTCGGCATCGAACCGAATCTGGAACCGTTCGTCACGCCGGTCAAGGCGATGGAGTACATGGCCGTCGGGCTGCCCTTCGTGGCGTTCGACGTGGCCGAGACCCGGCTGGTCGGCGGGGACGCGGCGGCCCTGGCCACGCCGGGCGACCCGGCCGACTTCGCCCGGCACATCGACGAGCTGCTCACCGACCGCGAACGCCGGCAGGCCATGGGCCGGGCCGGGCGCCGCGCGGTGGTCGAGCGGCTCGCCTGGGAGCACCAGCAGGAAACGTACGTCGCACTGGTCGGCCGGCTGGCCCGCCCGAAGGGAGAACACGCATGACGACAGGTTGGGGTCCGCCTCGTTTCGTTCGGGTCTACGGCGGTTGGATCGCCCTGGTCACCGCGGTGGTCATCGCGACGGCCCTGGGAGCCGGCTTCCTACTGCCGCGCGAGTACGAGTCCTCCGCCACCGTGCTGGTGGAGTCCCGGGTCCGGGCGAACACCACGCCGGTCGCTCCGGACATGGGCACCGAGAAGCAACTGGCCCAGTCCGGGCTGGTGCTCGGCCCGGCGGCCAAGCTGCTGCTCACCACCGAGGACGACCTGCTCGACGGCCTGTCGGTGAGCGTCGCCCCGGACGCCAACGTGCTGACGTTCCGCTACCGGCACGGCAGCGCCGCGGAGGCGCAGCGCCGGGCCGAGGTGCTGTCCGGCGCGTACGTGAAGTTCCGCAACGCCGAGGAGGCCGCGGCGCCCACCGCGACCCAGCACGCCGTCCTGGTCACCGGCGCGACGGCGCCCGGCGACCCGGTCAGCCATCCGATCGTGATCTATCTGGGCGCCGGGCTGATCGCCGGTCTCCTGCTCGGCGTCGGCACCGCCCTGCTGCGCGACAAGATGAGTGACCGGGTACGCGGCAGCGACGACTTCGCCCGGATCAGCGGTGTCCCGGTGCTGGCCACCGTGCCGCGTCTGCCCGCCAAGCCGGACGATCCACGAGCCCTGCTGCTGCAGCCGATGTCCCCCGCGGCGGAGTCCTTCCGCTATCTGCGCTCCCGGCTGCAGCCGCTGCTGCGCGGCACCGGTGTCGTGCTGGTCACCAGCGCCGAGGAGGGCGAGGGCCGCACCATGACCGCGGCGAACCTGGCCGTGGTCGTCGCCCAGGCCGGGCACGACGTGGTGCTGATCGACGGCGACCTGCGCAACCCCCGCCTGCACCAGGTCTTCGACCGGAACAGCCCGGTGGGCCTGTCCGGCGTCCTCGGCGGCCGGCACAGCGTCGAGGAAGGCCTGGTGCCGACCGCGGTCCCCGGCCTGACGCTGCTGCCCGCCGGCCCGCTGCCCGGCAACGCCGGCGACCTGCTCTACGGCGACCGGCTGCGGTGGGTCCTCGACGTGGCCCGGGCGCACGCGGACGTCGTCATCCTGGACTCGCCCGCGGTGCTCAGCGTGTCCGACTCGATCACCCTGGCTGCGGCCGCCGACCACGTGCTGCTGGTCGGCAACCACCGCCGTACCACCCGAACCGCCGTGGCCCGGATGCTGGCCGAGCTCAACGACGTAGCCCGCGGCGGAATGAGCACGGTGCTGCTGGACGTCCCGCGCGGGGACGGCGGTCCGGCACCGCAGGGCCCGGCACCGCAGGGCCTGGCACCGCAGGGACAGCCGCCGGTCGCAAGGCCGGCGCCGATGCCGGCCCCCATGCCTGCTGCCAGCCGGGGCCTTGCGGCCTCCCTGGCCGACTTCCCGACGGCGGGCATGCGGGCGAACAACTGGGAGCCGCCATTGCCACCGGCGACGTTCGAGCCTCCCCTGCGCGAACCGATGCCCACCCTCTACCGGACACCCTACGGAGACAACTGACGACGTCAGCCGCGGCAGCGCCGACGCCTGGCGCTAATAGGGCAGCGTGACGGACAAGTGGTGAATCTCAGCCTTCAGGCTGGTCGTGTCGATGGTGTCGTAGGTGATCGCGAGGCCGAGGGAGGGGTAGCTGACCCAGTAGTTGATAACACCGTTCCCGCCGTCCTTCGGGGGTCTTCCGAAGACTCGCTCCACGTCCTGCCGCCGGGAATGGAGGGAGATCCGTTCCGGAGTGGATCCCGTGAATGCCGAATGCCCGTCCTTGCCTGAGGCGTAGGCAAAGATCGTCGTCACTGACCCGCGGACCAGCCTGAAATCCAACCCGACAGTGAGGTACTCAAGATATCTCTGTGCCGGCTCATTTCCGTCGCCGCCATATTCGGACGTCCGCGTTGGTGCCCCGAATGCTGCCCGTACGGCCGACTCGTCCACGCCGATCGTGAGCGGCGAGATGCCGTAGCCCGGGATGATGAGAGATTCATGTTTCTTGAACTCGGCAACGTACTTGGAATAGTTGAGCGGGGCATCAAGGGCGGATTCGGGCGCTGTTCCGTCCTCTGCGGAGCTGGAGTACTGGTCCAGCGCCTTCAGCAGGCGCTGGAAGTCGGTCTCATCGACGAGGCTCCCGCAGTGGATGTGGCCCAACTGGTCGGGAACTTCGCAGTCATCGAGTTTGAGCGGGATGAGGTACGGCTGGCCCGCTGGGATCTGATCCATGAAGTCCAGCGCCGTGCGAATCTCCTTTTGCGCGTAGCCGGTCCGGGTCACCGAGCGGCTGGAGAGCGCTACGATTACCAGCGCCGCGCCGCGAATTGCCTTCTTGATCTCCGCTTCCCAGATCTGACCGGGAAGGAGATTCTCCTCGTCGAACCAGACCTGGTACCCGTTGCTCCGGAGCCGGTCGTACAGGTCGCGGACGCGTCCGCTGTCCTGTCTGGAATACGACAAGAAGATGAAGCTCATGGTCGGATGATAGTCACCTCGCCCGGTTACGTTGAGCCAGCTCCAGGGCGCGGGCGCAAGCCGTTGAGAGCGGTGGTGACGACGCGGTCGATGTACTCGGTGGTGAGCGGCCCGGTGCGGTGCAGCCAGCGGTTGAGCAGGGGCCCCCAGATCATTTCCACGGCTACGTCGAGGTCGAGATCCTCGGCGAGTTGCCCGGCCCGTTGCGCGGCGCGTAGCCATTCCTGCTTGGCCTGCTTCAACGGTCCGCCCAGCCGTTCGGCGTAGTCGGCGGCAAGCTCGGGGTCGTGCGCGATTTCGGTGGCCAGCGCGCGCATCGGCTGGTCGTACCTGGGATCGGTCAACTCCGCGACCGTGGCGCGCAGAACCGCCGTCAGGTCGGCTTCCAGGTCGCCGGTGTCCGGCAGCACCGGGGGCTCGCCCCCGGCGCCCTCGCTGAGAACGAGGAACGCATCGAAGATGACCGCCCCCTTGGACGGCCACCAGCGGTAGATGGTCTGTTTGCCGACGCCGGCCCGTGCGGCGGAGAAGCGCCTACCTTCTGACGAGAAGCGAGACGAACCGCATCGTCTCGCTAGGCCGAGAGGACCACCACATGCGCACCTGGTTCATCACCGGCGCCAGCCGCGGCCTGGGCCGCGCGTTCGCCATCGCGGCGCTCGAACGCGGCGACCACGTGGTCGCCGCCGCACGGACCATCACCCGGGACGACTTCGAGGAGCGATACGGTGACCGGCTGCTCACCCTGCGGCTCGACGTGACCGACCGGTCGGCGGTCTTCGCCGCCGTGGCCACCGCGGTCGAGCACTTCGGGCGGCTCGACATCGTCGTCAACAACGCCGGCACCATGTCCATGGGCATGATCGAGGAGTTCACCGAGGCCGAGGCGCGCGGCCAGTTCGAGGTCAACCTCTTCGGCGCGCTCTGGGTCAGTCAGGCCGTGCTGCCGCACCTGCGCGCCAGGCGGTCCGGCCACATCGTGCAGATCTCCAGCATCGCGGCTCTCGGCGGTTTTCCGAGCACCGGCATGTACAGCGCCAGCAAGTTCGCCCTCGAAGGCATGAGCGAGGCCCTGGCGATGGAGGCGGCGGCCTTCGACGTCAAGGTCAGCATCGTGCAACCCGGCGGCTACTGGACCGACCTGTACACCAGCATCACCGCCACCACACCGATGGAGGCGTACGGTCCGCTGCGCGCCGAATTGGAGCGGCAGTGGGCGGAAGGCTCGATCGACAGCGAGCCCCGCCTCGCCGCCGAGGCGCTACTGAAACTCGTCGAGAGCGACGACCCGCCGCTGCGGCTCCTGCTCGGCAGCATGGTCTACGACCTCGCGTTCGACATCTCGCGCCGGCGGATGGACACCTGGGCGGGCTGGGAACAGGTCAGCCGGGCCGCCGAGCACGCCGTCCCGGCGCCGGCGGTGCAGCATGACGATCAATAGCTGGACCGGCATGGTGCCGGTCGACTGGCGGCGGGTCATCGCCGAGTTGGGTACGCCGTGGCGGCACGTCACCGTCCCCACCCGGTACGTGGTCGCCTCGGGTACGTCGCTCGGCAGCCGCGGAGACGAGCAGGAGCGCATCCGCGCCAGTCTCGACGGGGTGTGCGCCCGCAACCCGAACATCCAGGTCAGTGCGAAGGTCACCAGCAACCACGGCGCGATCCTCAACAAGGACTCCACCGCCATCGCCCGGGCCGTACGCGAGGTCGCCACCCTCGACTCAAGTCGTAGTCCGCGGTCTCCCGGATGAGACTTCGGGCGCTCCCCGGTCGCCGGGTTCGCCCATAGCGTCGGTCGCATGATTGAAGTACGGGATTTGACGAAGCGCTTCGGCGCGACGACCGCGGTCGACGGCCTGTCGTTCACCGTGCGGCCCGGGCGGGTGACCGGCTTTCTCGGGCCGAACGGGGCCGGCAAGTCGACCACCATGCGGATGATGGTGGGCCTGGACCGGCCGGACGCGGGGACGGCAACCGTCGGCGGGCGGCCCTACCGGGCGCATCCGGCCCCGCTGTGCGCGGTCGGCGCACTGCTGGAGGGGCGGGCCGTGCACCGCGGCCGGACCGCCCGGCAGCACCTGCTCGGGCTGGCCCGGACGCACGGGATTCCGGCCCGGCGGGTGGCCGAGGTGCTGGCGACGGCCGGCCTCGCGGAGGCGGCCGACCGGCGGGCCGGCGGGTTCTCGCTCGGCATGAGCCAGCGGCTGGGAGTGGCGTCCGCGCTGCTCGGCGACCCCGCCGTGCTGATACTCGACGAGCCCGTCAACGGGCTCGACCCGGACGGCGTGCTGTGGATCCGGACGCTGCTCAAGGACTTGGCGGCGCAGGGACGAACGGTGCTGGTGTCCAGCCACCTGATGAGCGAGACGGCGGTGACCGCCGACCACCTGCTGATCATCGGTGCCGGACGGCTGCTGGCGGACGTCGGCATCGAGGAGCTGATCGCACGGGCCGGCACGAGCCGGTGCCTGGTTCGCTCACCGGACCCGGCCGGCCTGCGCGCCGCCGTGGTCGCTGCCGGTGCGACGGTGACCGGTTCGGAGCAGGGATCGCTGGTGGTGGCGGGACTGGACGCCGAGGAGATCGGCGCGGTCGCGGCGGCACACGGCGTGATCCTGTCCGAGCTCACCCCGCACCGGGCCTCGCTGGAGCAGGCGTACATGGAGCTCACCCGGGGCTGGATCCGGTTCCACAACGAGGTCGTCCCGTCATGAGCGCGTACCGGATCTCGTTTGCGCGCGTGACCCGCGCCGAGTGGGGAAAGCTGACCGCCCTGCGTTCCACCTGGGTGGTGCTGTCGGCCGCCGCGTTGATCACCGTGGGTCTGGCCGTGGCGATCAACTGGAACGTCTACCGGGACCCGGGTGCCGAGGTCTCGGCCGGCACGCTGACCACGCAGACCTTCCTCGGTGTGGACGTCATCTCGCTGATCCTGGGTGTCTTCGGCGTCCTCATGATCACCGGCGAGTTCGGGTCGGGCCTGATCCGGGCGACGTTCGCGGCCGTCCCCGGCCGGCTGCCGGTGCTGCCGGCGAAGGCGGTCGCGCTCGTTCTCGTGGCCTTCCCCGTGATGCTGGTGGCGTGCACGGCCGCCCTGGTCGCCGGCGAGGCGCTGCTTCCCGCCGGACAGCAGGCCGGCATCCCGGCACGCGCCCTGCTCGGTGCGGCCGCCGCGCCGGTCGCGCTCGCGCTGATCGGGCTCGGCATCGGCGCCCTGGTGCGCCACACCGCTGCGGCGATCACCGTCTACGTCCTCACGATGCTGGTGCTGCCGGCCATCCTGCGGCCCGCTCTGCCGGAGAGCATCGCCGACGACGTGCTGCGTTTCGTCCCGGTCGCGGCCGCGCAGGCCATGTACGCCGTGAACTCGGCCAATCCGTTCGGGATGCTCGCGCCCGGCCCGGCCACGCTGACCGTCGCCGCCTGGGCGGTGCTCACGCTGGGTGCCGGCAGTGTCATGCTCCGGCGCCGCGACCCGTGACCGCTGGCGGCCGGGGTACCGCGACAGGGGTGTCCTCCGGCCACAATGGCCGGATGAGCCTGCGCGAAATCCGGGCAGCTGCCCGGCGCCATCCGCGCGTGGCCGACGCCGGGATCGCCGGGATCGTGGCGCTGGGCTGCGGTCTCGTGCTCACCGGGCGCACCGGCGCCACCGTCGCACACACCGATGCCGTGGACTGGGTTTCGGTGGTCCTGCTGCCGGTTCCGCTGATCTGGCGCCGCCGGGCACCGGTCCTGGTCTTCGCGGTGGCGACCGTGCTGCTCGTCGGCTCGCAGGCGGTGGGCGCCCAGTCACCGGCCGCCTTGGCGGTCACGCTGACCGCCCTGCACGCGATCGCCCGGCACCGTCCCGCCCGGTTCGCCTGGCCGGCTGCCGCGCTCACGGTGATCCCCGGCTTCGACAACCGGATCGCGGACGGACCGGCGTGGGGCGCATTCGCGGCGGTCTCGGCGGTCACGGTGACCGTCGTCCTGATCGGCATGAACCAGCGCACACGCAGCGCGTACACCATCGCTTTGGAAGATCGCGCCCGACGGCTGGAACAGGAACGCGATCAGCGCGCCCAACTCGCGGTCGCGGAGGAGCGGGCGCGCATCGCGCGCGAGATGCACGACGTCGTCGCCCACCACCTGGCGGTCATGGTCGCTCTCTCGGACGGTGCCTCCGCGACCGCGGCGCAGGCGCCGCAGCGCGCCGCCGACGTGATGGGCCAGGTCTCGGCGACAGGACGGCAGGCTCTCGGAGAGATGCGCCGGCTGGTGGGTCTGTTGCGCAATTTTTCCAGTACGGGGACCAGCACGCGCACGCCGCAGCCCGGCCTCGACGACATCGACGCGCTCGTGGAAAGAGTGCGGGCTGCCGGGCTACGGGTGAGTCTGCGGCACGAGGGCGCAGCGGGTGCCTGGGGGCCGGGCGCCGGACTGGCCATCTACCGGATCGTGCAGGAAGCGCTCACCAACACCCTCAAACATGCCGGGCTGCAAGCGAACGCCGAGGTCACGCTCCGCTACCGGCCGGGCGCCGCCGACGTTTCAGTCCTCGACGACGGTGCCGGCCGGATCGCCCGGCAACCCGTAACCACCGGCCGGCACGGATTGACCGGCATGCTGGAACGTGCCGCCGCATACGGTGGACGACTCGAGGCCGGCCCTCGGGCCGGGCCGGGCTGGCAGGTGTACGCGAGCCTCACCTTCGACCAGACGGAACTCGTCCGGTGACCGTCTCGGTGCTGCTCGCCGACGACCAGCCGCTGCTCTCGCTCGGCCTCCGGCTGGTGCTGGAGGCCCAGCCGGACATCACCGTCGTCGGCGAGGCCGGAAACGGTGCCCAGGCGGTCACCATGACCCGGGCGCTGCGCCCCGACGTGGTGCTGATGGACGTCCGGATGCCGGTGCTCGACGGCATCGAGGCCACCCGCGAGATCGTCGGCTCCGGCAGCCCGGCCCGCATCCTGATGCTGACCACCTTCGACCTGGACGAGTACGTCTACGCCGCGCTACGCGCCGGGGCCAGCGGCTTCCTGCTCAAGGACGTGCCGCCGGCCGAGCTGATCACCGCCATCCACGCGGTCGTCGGCGGGCACGCCGTGGTCGCGCCGGCCGTCACCCGGCGCCTGCTCGACGTAGCCCTGCCCCACCTGCCCGGCAAGCCCACCGGCGACGAACGGCGCGAGCGGCTCACCGAACGCGAGCGGCAAGTGTTGACGCTCGTCGCCCGGGGCCTGTCGAACCAGGAGATCGGTGCCGAACTGCACCTGTCCGAGGCCACGGTGAAGGCACACGTCGGCCGGCTGCTCAGCAAGCTCGAGCTGCGCGACCGGGTACAGATTGTGGTGTACGCGTACGAGAACGGGCTGGCACCCCGCACAGCGTGACCGGGCCGGGATGGTGCTCACTAAGGTTGTCGCCATGGATGACAACCCGCCGGCCGGTTTCGCCGGGCTGAGTTTGCGGGCGGAGCTGCTCCGCGCCCTGACCGACCTCGGCTACGAGGAACCGACCCCGATCCAGCAGGAGGCCATTCCGCCGCTGCTGGCCGGCAACGACCTGGTGGGACAGGCGGCGACCGGCACCGGCAAGACGGCCGCGTTCGCGCTGCCGCTGCTGCAGCGGCTCGCGGCCGGCCAGCGGGACGCGGGACCGATGTCGCTGGTTCTGGTGCCGACCCGCGAACTGGCCGAGCAGGTGTCGCAGGCGGTCCACCGGTACGGCCGCGACCTGGACGTACGGGTCCTGCCGGTGTACGGCGGGCAGCCGATCGGGCGGCAGCTGCAGGCGCTGCAGCGCGGTGTGGACGTCGTCGTCGGCACGCCGGGCCGGGTGCTCGATCACATCGAACGGGGCACCCTGCGGCTCGGCGGGGTCCGCACCGTCGTCCTCGACGAGGCCGACGAGATGCTGGACATGGGATTCGCCGAGGACATCGAGGCGATCCTCGCCGAGACGCCCGAAGACCGGCAGACGGTGCTCTTCTCGGCCACGATGCCGCCCCGGATCGACAGCATCGCCCGCCGCCATCTGCGTGCCCCGATCCGGATCGCCATGGGCCGCAAGGCCGTCGCGCCCGGCGAACTCCCGCTGGTCAGGCAGAGCGCCTACATCGTCGCCCGGGCGCACCGGCCGGCCGCTCTCGGCCGGATCCTCGACGTGGAACTGCCGTCGGCGGCGATCGTCTTCTGCCGCACCCGCGAGGAGGTCGACCAGGTCACGGAGACCCTGAACGGGCGCGGGTACCGCGCGGAATCCCTGCACGGCGGGATGAGCCAGGATCAGCGGGACCGGGTCATGGGCCGGCTGCGCGGCGGGAACACCGAACTGCTGGTCGCGACCGACGTGGCCGCCCGGGGCCTCGACGTGGAGCAGCTGACGCACGTCATCAACTTCAACGTGCCGGCGGCGCCGGAGGCGTACGTGCACCGCATCGGCCGGGTGGGCCGGGCCGGGCGGGAGGGTTGTGCCATCACCCTCGCGGGACCGCGGGAACAGCGGATGCTCAAGGCCATCGAGCGGCTCACCGGGCAGCGCATCACCCTCGAGAAGCTCCCGACGGTCACCGACCTGCGGGCCAAGCGGCTGGAAGTGACCCGCACGGCCCTGCAGACCAGCCTGGAAACCGACGACCTCGAGCGGTTCCGCGTCGTGCTCGACTCACTCACCGACGAGTTCGACATCGAGAACATCGCCCTCGCCGCGGTCAAGCTGTTGCACGAGGCAGCCGGCGGCGACGTCGACGAGGACGAGATCCCGTCACCGGTGGCACCGCGCGAGGACCGCAAACCCCAGAACCGTGCCCCCCATCAGAACCGTTCACGATCGTCGAACTCCGGGGTGACCCGCCTGTTCTTCGGCATCGGCACGCGGGCCGGGCTACGCCCGCAGGACCTGGTCGGCGCGATCGCCGGCGAATCGGGCCTCAGCGCCCGCGAGATCGGCGCCATCCAGATCACCGACCGTTTCTCGCTGGTGGAGGTCCCCGAAGATGCCGCCGACATGGTCATCACGGCCATGCAGCGCAGCACCATCAGAGGCCGGCGGCCGACGGTGCGCCGCGAACGTTTCCACCGCTGACCCCACCCGGCGATCACCACCAGTAGTTGTCCTGCGGCTGGTAGGGAGCCTCCAGCGCGGCGAGCTCGCCATCCGTGAGATCGAGCTCGAGCGCGGCGACGGCGTCCCGCAGGTGATGCGTCCTGGTAGCACCCACGATCGGGCCGGAAACGACCGGCTTGGACAGCACCCAGGCCAGCGCCACCTGGGCCATCGCGGTGCCGCGAGCCTCGGCGACCCGCTGGATCGCGTTCACCACCGGCTCGTCGACGTCCCGGTCGAACGCCTTGGCCACGTTGTCCGACGACGACCGGGACGTCTGCTGGCCCCACGGCCGGGCCGCCCGGCCTTTCGCCAGCGGCGAGTAGGGAGTCAGACCGACACCCTGATCGAGACACATCGGGATCATGTCCCGCTCTTCCTCGCGCTTGAGCACGTTGTACTGATCCTGCATCGCCGAGAACGTCGCCCAGCCGTTGACGACGGCAGCGTGCTGCATTTTGGCGAACTGCCACGCCCACATCGACGACGCACCGAGATAACGCACCTTGCCAGCCCGGACCAGGTCGTCGAGGGCCTGCATGGTCTCCTCGACCGGCGTCTCCGGATCGAACCGGTGGACGTAGTAGACGTCGATGTAATCGGTGCCCAGCCGGCGCAGCGAGGCATCGACCTGCTCCAGGATCGCCTTGCGCGACAGGCCGCTACCGCCCGGCCCGTCATGCATCTTCCCGCTGACCTTGGTCGCCAGCACGATGTCCTCGCGCCGGGAGAACCGGGTGATCGCCCGCCCGACGAACTCCTCCGAGGTGCCGCCCTGGTAGACGTTCGCGGTATCCCAGAAGGTCACACCCAGCTCGACGGCCTGCCGGAAGAACGGCGCGGCGGCCTCCTCGTCCAGGGTCCACTGATGCATCCCGGCCGCCGCCCGCCCGTAGCTCATGCAGCCCAGCCCGATCCGACTCACTCGCAGCCCGGTCCGGCCCAGACGGGTGAACTCCATCGCAGTACCTCCCGATCAGCCGGCACGAACCCGGCGTGCTTCACTGTGCCTGACCGCGGGACCCACGAACACGACCGCCAGCGGCGCGGCGAGGAACACCGTGGAGTATGTGCCGACGACGATGCCGATCAGCAGTACCAGGGCGAAGTCGACGAGGGAGCTTTCGCCGAGCGCGGCCAGCGCGGCGAGGATGACGACAGCGCCCAGGCCGGTGTTGACGGTGCGCGGCACGGTCTGCAGGCTGCCGGTGTTGACCAGCCGCGCGAACGGGATGCCACGGTTGCCCTTTGCCCGTACCAGCTCCCGGATCCGGTCGAAGTTGACCACCGAGTCGTTGACCGAGTAGCCGATCACGGTCAGCAGAGCCGCCAGGAAGATGCCGTCGATCGGCCGGCCCAGCCAGGCGAACACGCCCACCACCAGCAGCACGTCGTGGAACATGGCCAGCACGGCGGCGGTGGCCCACTGCCAGCGGAACCGGATCGCCAGGTAGGCCAGCTGGGCGGTCAGCGCCACGCCGAGTGCGATCAGCGCGTTGCGACGCAGTTCCTCCCCGAGGGTCGGGCCGATCTTCTCGTCCCGCAGCCGTTGGATCTCGCCGCCGCCGGCCTGGGCCAGCGCCGACCGCACTCCGGCCTCGGTGTCGTCGCCGAAACTCCCGGCGCGGACGCTGATGTTGCCGTCGCCGGACGGGTTGACGACGGCGCGTTCCAAGCCCGCGGATTCGACCGCGTCCCGGGCGGTGTCGGCCGAGAGCGGGGCGGTGGTGGCGTATTCGACGAGCCGGCCGCCGGTGAACTCCACACCCAGGTTCAGCCCGCGCACGGCGACACCGGCCAGGGCCAGCACGACCGCCGCGACCGAAACGGCCAGCCACAGCCGCCGGCGGCCCATGATGTCCGGGTTCCGGGTCTCCAGCTTCTGCCGGACCCAGCCGATGCCGCCCAGCCCGCTCCAGTTCGGGCGGCGGGCCAGCCAGCGGGCGTTGACCAGCGGCATGGACAGTGCCCGGGTGAGCACCAGCGCGGTGAACATCGACACCAGCACGCCGACCGACAGGGTGACGCCGAAGCCGCGTACCGGGCCGGAGGCGAGGAAGAACAGCAGCCCGCCGGCGAGCAACGTGGTGACGTTGGAGTCGGCGATGGCCGACCAGGCGTTGGCGAATCCGGCTCGCATCGCGGTGCGCAGGCTGCGCCGGGGGCCGCCGGCGGCGTACTCCTCCCGGGCTCGTTCGAAGACCAGGACGTTGGCGTCCAGGGCCATGCCGATCGCGAGGACGAATCCGGCCAGGCCGGGCAGGGTTAGGGTGGCGCCGATCGCCAGCAACGCGGCGTACGAGATGAGGCCGTAACAGACCAGCGCGACGGCGGCCACCCCACCCACGAGCCGGTACACGGCGACGATGAACAGGACCGTCGCGATCATCCCGAGGACGGCGGCCGTCGCCGACGCGTCGATCGCTGCCGCACCCAGGCTCGGGCCGACCGTGCGCTGCTCGATGACCTCGACCGGGACCGGCAGCCCGCCCGCGCGGATCAGCAGGGCCAGGTCCTTCGCCTCGGCCGCGGTGAACTCGCCGGTGATCTGGGTGCGGCCGCCGGCGATGCCGGTGTTGCAGACGACGTCCTCGTTGACCTGCGGCGACGAAATCACCTCCCGGTCCAGCACGATCCCCACCCGCCGGGCCGGCTCACCGGGTGCGGCACAGGCGGCATCGGCGGTCAGCTTCCGCCACGCCTCGGCGCCGGTGCCGCGGAAGTCGAGGCTGACCTGCCAGCCGGTGAACTCGCCGCGCCCGGCGGTGGCGTTGTCGACCTGCTGCCCGGAGAGCGCGGCCGGCCCCAGCCTCAGCTTCTCGCCGCTCTCCGACGGCAGCACGAGTTCGCCGCCGGTCCCCGTCTGCGCGCTCGACTCGACGCCGAGGACCGGATGAAAAGACAGTTGGGCGGTACGGCCGATGATGCGTACCGCCTCGGCCGGTTCGGTGACTCCGGGCAGTTCGACGATGATGCGCCGCTCGCCGGAGCGGGCCAGCGTCGGCTCGGCGACACCGAATTCGTCGACTCGGCGGCGCAGCACCTCGAGCGCCTCGCCGGTGCTGACGGCGTCCGCCTTGGCGAACTCGCCGTCACGGGTTTCAAGAACGATCTGGGTTCCGCCGCGCAGGTCAAGCCCTAGCCGGGGCGGACGGGTGGCCAGCAGCCACCCCGACACCGCCAACACGACCAGGGCGAGAACCGCGCGCACGACAGTAGCGCGCGACATTTTGGATCTCCTCGACACGGATGAGCCACGGCCGCCTCAGGCGTCACCGCGGGTGGAAAGAAAGGGGCACGACTACGCCGGCAGGCGTGGCGGTGCGCGCCCCCTCACCGTGTGCAGGAGCAATGACGGCGTCGCCGCGGAACCCATCCCCGTGGCGGCCGGCCACCGGACGCACCGTCCGGTGCCGAACAGCAGACCAACGATCGCGGCCACGAACAGGAAGAACGCCGCTGGGGAGGGCTTGGCGGTCAGCCGGGTTTCCGGCACCACCGGCGTGACCGACTGCGGCACCAGTGTGGAGACCACGAGGCGGGGCAACTCGCTCGCCTGGATCGGCTCGCCGCGGCCGATGCCGAGCAGCGCGGCCCAGGAGATGCCGACCAGCAGCACGAGCGGCAGCACGACGGCCCGGCATGCCTGCCGTATCCGCTGCTCACCCCACCTGCTGGGCCTCCTGCTGGGCCTCATCCTGGGCCTCCTCGTCGAGGGCCGAGCCTATCGCACCCCCGCGACTGGGTACCGGGCCTTCGGGCCGGGGTGCGAGGATGATCCGGTCACCCATCGACGGAGGTGTCATGACTGAGGCAACGGCGCGCGACGGGCTGTCCGACTTCGATCCGCACACTCCGAACGTGGCCCGGATGTACGACTACTACCTGGGTGGTAAGGACAATTTCGCCGCCGACCGGGAGGCCGCCGAGAAGGCGCTGAGCGTCGCTCCGGAACTGCGCGCCGGCGCGGCCGAGGTGCGCAAGTTCCTCGCCCGGACGGTGCGTTACGTCGCGAACAGCGGCATCAGGCAGTTCCTCGACCTCGGGTGCGGCCTGCCCACGCGGGGCAACGTTCACGAGATCGCCCAGTCGGTGGCACCCGAGGCGCGGGTGGTGTATGTGGACAACGACGCCACGGTCATCACGCACGCCCGGGCCCTGCTGGAGACCAACCCGTTGACCAAGGTGGTCCAGGCCGACGTGCGCGAGCCGAAGGAACTGCTGTCCAGGCCGGAGGTCCGCGGGCTGCTCGACCTCACCGCCCCGGTGGCCGTCCTGGCCGTCGCCGTCCTGCACCTGCTCCCCGACGACGAGGAGGTCCTGCGCATCGTCGGCGTCCTGCGCGAGGCCATGGCTCCCGGCAGCTATTTCGTGCTGGCGCACGCCGTCGGTGACCTGCGACCAGAGGTCACCTCGAAACTGGCCACGCTCTACACCCAGAGCACGCGGATCCAAGGACCGAGCCGGCCGAACCTGCGCGGCCAGGCCGAGGTAGCCCAATACCTGGACGGACTGGAACTGGTGGCACCCGGCCTGGTGCCCTTGCCCGAGTGGCGGCCGGAGCCGGGTGCCGAGTGGCCGCACGCCACTCCGATCTGGACCGTCGGCGGCGTCGGCCGAAAGATTTAGGCCGCCCGCTTCAGGCGATCTTGCGGTGGTAGACGGCCATCGCGCCCGCGTAGGCCGCTACCAGGACGCCGGCGCACCAAGCGAGTGCGATCCAGATGTCACTGCCGACCGGCTGCTGCTCGAACAGTGCCCGGACCGCGTTGGCGATTGCGGTGACCGGCTGGTTCTCGGCGAAGGCTCGCACCGGCCCGGGCATCGTCTCGGTGGGGACGAACGCCGAGCTGATGAAGGGCAGGAAGATGAGCGGATAGGCGAAGGCGGACGCCCCGTCCGGGGTCGACGCGGTCAGGCCCGGGATCACGGCGAGCCAGGTCAGGGCCAGGGTGAACAGCGCGAGGATGCCCGCAACGGCCAGCCAGGCCAGCACACCGGCCGAGGAGCGGAAGCCGATCACCAGCCCGACCAGAATGATGACCGCCACCGAGATGCCGTTGGACACCAGCGAGGTCAGCACGTGCCCCCACAGCACCGACGACCGGGTGATCGGCATCGAGTGGAACCGTTCGAAAATGCCGCTCTTCATGTCGGTGAAAAGCCGGAATGCCGTGTACGAGACGCCGCTGGCGATCGCGATCAGCAGGATGCCCGGCATCAGGTAGTCGGTGTAGTTGCCGCCGCCGGCCTGGATGGCGCCCCCGAACACGTACCGGAACAGCAGAAGCATCGCGATCGGCGTGATCGTGACGGTGATGATGGTGTCCAGGCTGCGGGTCACGTGCTTCATCGAGCGCCCGAGCATGACCGTGATGTCGTTCATCGCCGGCCCACAATCGCGAGGAAGATCTCTTCCAGGGTCGGTTGTCGTTCGACGTACTCCACCTCGGCCGGTGGAAGCAGTTCCCTGAGCTCGGCGAGGGTCCCGGAGACGATGATCGTGCCCTCGTGCAGGATCGCGATCCGGTCGGCCAGTTTCTCCGCCTCGTCCAGGTACTGCGTGGTGAGCAGAATCGTGGTGCCACCGTGCGCCAGTTTCTGGATCACCTGCCACACCTCGAGACGGCCCTCCGGGTCGAGCCCCGTGGTCGGCTCGTCGAGGAAGATGACCGGCGGATCACCGATCAGGCTCATCGCGATGTCGAGCCGGCGGCGCATGCCACCGGAGTAGGTCGCGACCCGGCGGTCGCCCGCGTCGGCCAGCCCGAACCGGCCGAGCAGCTCGTCCGCGACCTCGCGCGGGTTGCCGACCCGGCGGAGCCGGCCGACCAGGACCAGATTCTCCCGTCCGGTCAGGATCTCGTCAACGGCCGCGAACTGCCCGGTCAGGCTGATCGATTCGCGCACCCGCCGCGGCTCGGTACCGACGTCGAACCCGTGCACGCTTGCCGTGCCGCCGTCCGGCTTGAGCAGGGTGGACAGGATGCGCACGACGGTGGTCTTGCCGGCGCCGTTGGACCCGAGCAGCGCGAAGATGCTCCCTCGCACCACCTCGAAATCGACGCCCTTGAGGACGGACAGATTCTGGTACGACTTCCGCAATCCGTGGACCCGGATCGCCGGGCTCGCTGTTTCCATGTGCCGCCTCCTGTGCGGTGGGCATGGCTCATCGCCGGACGGCCGACGTCGGCTCGTCCGTGCTGTGTCAGGCCTGGGTCAGATGTCGAGGTCCTCGATCGCCGGTTCGTGGACGGCATCGAGGACCAGCTCGTAGAGCTCGGTCGGAATGATGTCGCGCAGCGCGTCGAGGTCGTCGGCGATGCGCAGGCTGGAGTCGGCGGGGATGCGCGTCCAGGACTGGTTGGCGCTCCAGTCGCCGACCCAGGCGCGCCAGCCGGTGCGGTACTTCTCGGCGTTCGGTCCGGTGTTCACGTGCGCCTCGGACCGCTCGAGGTGGACTACGTACTTTTCGGTGCGGGTGCGGTAGACCCGGTAGGTCTCGTCGCGCTCGTTGCCGCTCTGCTCCATCTCGGCCAGCAGCATGCCGGAGAACCGCTGCTTGCGGCCGAGTCCCGGCCCGACGCGGACAACGACGTCGGCGTACCCCTGTTGCCGGCCCTCCTCGACCTCGACGTAACGGCGCAAGGCGGAGGCGATGGCCGCCGACAGGGTGCCGCCGGCGAGTTCCTGGGCGCGCTGGAACAGCGGGAGGTCGTCGTCGGACACGTAGATGGTCTTGTTGGGCATGACCCGACTATACGCACACCTATACGTACACGCAACGCTGGAGCTATTGCTCGATGGACTCCTGGTAGACGTCCGCGTACGTGCGTGAGTCCTTGATCAAGTCGTCGCAGAAGGCGGCGACGTCGGTGCCGGTGACTGCCAGGACCCCCTTGCCGGAGGCGGCACCCTCCTCGAAGAAGTCGACGATCCCGGGGAGCAGATCGCTGTCCAGCAGGTCGATCGGCCCGACCTTGAACAGGTACCGCTGAATCTCTTTGTAGACGATCTGATAGTCGGGCGGGAGCGCCTTGACCCGGGCGACGTGCGCCCGCCACTGCTTCTTGCCCTCGATGATGTCCTGAATGCCCACGTCAGTCTCCTAGCCGAGCCAGTTTTCGGGCGACGTTCCGGTTCAACTGCTCCCGCCATCGGTCGCGGTAATTGCGGGCGCCCGCTCCGCCGGCCAGCGCGGCCGAGAAGCCGGCAATGTCGTCGCCGAGCACCTCGTGAATGCCCTGCCCGTCGGCCGCGGCTTCCTCGAGCAATCCGAGTGCCGCATCGGCGATCGGTGTCAGATTGCGGCCGCTGAAGTTCCCGTACGGGAAAAGGTTGCCCTTGATCTGTTCCCATGCGACCTGATAGTCGGCCGGCAATGCTCCGGCCCGGGTGTCGAACGCCTTCCATTCCCGGGTGAGATCGCTGCCCGTGATGGTTTCCCAGAAACTCATGCCCCGCCCTCCCTGAGTTTGTCGATCCGCGATGAGACGTACTGCCATTTCGTCCAGAACGTCGCGAGTTCCTGGCGCCCGGCGTCGTTGAGTGCGTAGAACTTGCGCGGCGGGCCCACTTCGGACGGTCGTTTCGTGACCTGGACCAGGCCGTTCCGCTCCAGCCGCAGCAGGATGGTGTAAACCGTCCCGTCGATGACGTCGGCGAAGCCGAGTTCGTTCAGCCGGCGAGTGATGGCGTACCCGTAGGTCTCCTCGCGGCCGATGATTTCGAGCACGCAACCTTCGAGCGTGCCCTTCAGCATCTCGGTCAGATCTTCCACCGCGGCTCACCTCCCTCCAGTACCTCGTACCACCAGGTACTGCTATACGGTAACACCGGGTACCGCTATACGGTAGTACCGAGTACCGCCGGTTTTGACGAATTTCTACCGCCGGATGCCGGTGCCGGCGGCTCCGCGGGAGAGATCGGAGCGCCGTTGGCTCGTACCCTGATCCGGGTGAACGACCAGGCGCCATATCACCGAATCCCTCGAGCTCGACGGCGCTCTCGACCTGGTCGCCCACCGCCGGCAGACCGGCGACGCCGCCGAGTACCGGTTCAAGGAACGCGAGCAGCGCGGCGACAACCCGGTGCCCGGCGCCCACGACATCCTGTTCCTGGAGATCGACGTGGTCGATCCCTCCGAGTTCAGCGACACCTTGGTCGTACGGGGCATCGATGTCGACGGCTACCGCGTCCTGCGCACCGGGGCACCGGCGCCGCCCCCGTCACCCGCGAGATCATCCGCAAGCACGAGCCCGACCAGAACCGCCGCCCCGGCATCCACGTCGGTTCCTGACCCGCCAGGCCGGACTCAGCGCCCCGGTCCCCCGCCAGGCCGCATGTTCAGCCGGCTCCGCGCCTCCTCCGAGCTGGGGTGACGGAGCCGAGCGAGCAGCATGAACGCCCGCCTCCAGGCACGCATCGCGCCGGCCTTGTCGCCGGCGGCCAGGCGCGCGTCGCCCAACCGGATCAGGGTGTCGCCCTCGTGGAACACATCTCCGGTACGGCGCAGCAGCGCCACCGATCGGACGTAATGGTCCACGGCCCGCACTCGGTCACCGAGCTGCTGATAGATGAATCCGAGGCTGTCGTGGGCGTGGCCGGCCCCGTTGTCGTCGCCGGCGGCGCGCAACAGCGCCACCGCGCCGTGGCAGCAGCGCAGCGCGATTTCCGGCCTGCCGAGATGGGCGTACTGCCAGCCGAGATTGTTCAGGCCGATGCCCTTGCCGGCGACGTCGCCGGCTCGGGCGTAGAGGCGGATCGCGGTGCGGGCGTGGGCGACCGCCTGGTGCCGGGCGCCGGCACGGCCCATGCACCAGGCGAGACAGCGAAAGATGTGCGCCCGCTCAGCCTGGTCCCCGGTGTCGCGGCACCGGTCCAGCGCCTGGGCCAGTTGGTCCTGCGCCCGGTCGTAGTGGCCTAGCCAGACCTCGGCCCGGGCTCGGGACCGGTGCAGCCGGGCCGCACGGATCGGATCGGCAAGGCGGGCCGCGGCCACCGCGGCCAGATCCGTCACGGCGACCCAGTCGTGCCAGTGGCCACGCCGGTCGAACAACTCCGTCAAGGCATGGGCGAGGTCGCACACACTGGCGTCCCGCCCGTCCGCCGCGGCCTGCCGGATCGTCGCGAGCAAGGTGGCCCGCTCGGTGTCGTACCACCGCACCGCCTGCTCGGCCGATCGGAACTCGCCGTGACCGGCGGTTACCCGGCCGGTGCCCGCCCGGTTCGGGGCCACCAGCCGGGCCGCCCGTTGCGCGGCGACGACGTAGTGGCCGGTGATCCGGTCGAGGGCAACGTCCCGATCCGCAGCTGTGTCGACCGCGGTGACGAGCTCCCGCGCATAACTCCGGAGCAGGTCATGCAGCGAGTAGCGGCCCGGGTGCACCTCGTCGACGAGGTGCACCCGGGCCAGTGCCGTCAGGGCCGCCGCGGCCCGCGGCGGCGGCAGGCCGGCGAGGCTCGCGGCGGCCGGCGCGGTGATCTCCGGGTTCGGGACGATCCCGAGCAGGCGGAACACCCTCGCGTGGTCGGACTCGAGACCGTGGTACGACCAGGACAGCGCGTTGCGGACGCTGGTGGCCTCGTCGCCGCTGTCGTACGGGTCCAGGCCCCGGCGGTCGTCATGCAACTCGGCCGCGACGCTCGCCAGGCTGAACCCGGGGTTGGCGGCGGCCCTGGCGGCCGCGACGGCCAGCGGCAGGGGCAACCGAGCGCATCGCTGCACGATGTCGCGGCCGGCGGCCGGCTCACGTCCCAGCCGTTGGGCACCGAGGTGGTGCGACAGCAGCGCCATGGCCGCGTCCTCGGCGAGCGGGCCGACAACCACCGAGTGGGCGCCCTGGGCGACCAGCCCGGTCATCTTGTCCCGGCTGGTCACCACCACGAAACTGCCGGCGCCGCCGGGCAGCAGCGGACGCACCTGGTCGGTACCGCGCGCGTTGTCGAGAATGATCAGCAGCCGACGGCCGGCGGTCAGGCTCCGGTACAGCGCGGTGCGCGCGGACCGTGTGCTCGGGATGGCTTCGGACCCGGCGCCGAGCGCGAGCAGGAAGTCGTGGATCGCGTCCGCCGGGTCGACCGGTGTGCCAGCGGGGTCAAAACCCTGCAGGTCCACGTACAGCTGCCCGTCCGGGAAGCGTTCGCTCGCCTGCCGTCCCCACGCCACGGCGAGCGTCGTCTTGCCCACCCCGGCCTGACCGGTGAGCACGCAGACGACGGGCCCGGCGCCGCCCTCCAGCCCGTTCAGCCGCCGCAACTCCGCGTCCCGGCCGACCAGCAGGGCGGTGCCACCCGGAAGCTGGGCGACGGGCCAGCCCACCACGGCGGACTTCTGCCGCAACACACTGAGGTAGGCGTCATGCACGGCCTGCCCCGGCGAGATGCCGAGTTCGTCGGCCAGCCGTTCGCGGAGACCGGCGTACAGCCCCAGCGCGGACGCCTGCTCACCCGTGCCGGCCACGGCGAGCATGAGCCGGGCGTGCAGGCCCTCGTGGAACGACTCCCGCTCGGCCAGGGGCCGCAGCCGGGACGCCACTTCCGCGAAGTTTCCGATCGCCAGGCCGGCATCGGCGTAGGCACACGCCGCCGCCACGCGCCGAGCCGCGGCAGCGACCGCCACCGGGTGCCGGGCGAGTCCCGGGCCGGCATCAGCGAGCAGCGGGCCACGCCAGCAGTCCAAGGCCTGGGTGAGCAGGATCGCGGCCCGGCGGTGGTCCGCATCGCCGGCCGCGTCCAGGCCGCGGTCGAAAAGGTCGTTGAAGACGGCGAGGTCCACCTGGTCGGGCTCCACGTCCAGCCGGTATCCGCTGACGGTACGGAGCAGCGGGGCCCCCGGCCCGATCTCCGCCCGCAGGCGCGCGACGTAGGTGTTGACGAGCGTGTGACTGCTGGGCGGCGGCGCCCCGTCCCACAGGCCGTCCACGATCTCGTCCCGGCCGACCGGGTGCGGGGCCCGGATCACCAGCAGCCCGATCAGGTCACGAAGGCGCCTCGACCGCAGGTCGACGGGGTGCGGCCCGCGGCGTACGAGAACAGGCCCGAGCACCTCGATATGCAGCCTGGAGGAAGCCGCGGACGCGCCGCCCGGCAGGGCACCGACCAACCGGCGCACGGATTCGTGCAGAGGACTGCGGACCCGGCCCAGCTCGATGTTGCGTACGGTCCGGACGCTCACCCCGGCCGCACGCGCGAGCGACTCCTGATCCCAGCCGGCGGCCTGTCGGCGCGCCCTGATCATCCGGCCCACACTCGGCTCCGTCGACGACTCTGTCACAGCCGTAATTCGAAGCCCCGCGATGCCTGGACGTCGGATGTTGCGTACCGCACAGGACGCTGCCGCCGCGATACCGGCAACGGGTTGCCGTCCGGCCCCGGCGACCTGCGCGTATGCCGTGCATCCGGCGTACACGGCCGCTCACGCCCCGCTCCCTAACGTCGGTTGGCAGCAGATCTCTATCGGAAGGAACCGATGTGAAACCCACAGCGACCCCGTCCCGGCGGCGGATCGGCGCTTTCGCGGTGTTCGCCGCCCTCGCCATGGCCGCGACCGCCTTGACGCCGAGCGCCGCACTCGCCGACCCCCAGGGCCCGTTCCCTCGGCCGCCCATCGTCTCGAGGCCCTGCTCCGAGCTCGGGCCGATCGAGTTCATCACCGGGCCCAGCGGGAACTACCTCAAGGCCGGCATCCGCTACCTCGTCATCTCGGTGAATCCGGTCTTCGAGCCGTCGACCGGCCGGTTCATCCAGAACACCAGCGACCAGACCATCACCGGAACTTTCACCGCCAGCGAGTCGCGGACGGTCACCATGACGACCACCCTCAACTTCTCGGTGACTTCCATGCTCACGCAGCGCACCACCATCACCATGTCCACCGGCTTCCAGGTCGTCCAGAGCCGCACCAGCATGATCGGCGTCACCGCGGTGTCGGCGATCGCACCACGCACCACCCTGCTGGGCGAGTACGGGATCCACAGCCTGGACGTCGTCTTCGACGCCCAGACAGTGGCGATGCGCCGGGACGGAATCACCTGCGAATACGTGGACAGCAACCGCACCCGGGGAACCGCGCACGTGCCGACCATCAACGAGGGCTGGCGGTTCACCGTCCAGTGACGGCGGTGCCCTCCCGGTACGCGTACCGGGAGGGCACCCGTGTCCGCAGCGCAACCGGAGGTCAGCCGGCCAGTTTGGCTCGTACGTTGTCTGCGTCCTGGTGGTTGAATTCGTCCAGGATGGACAGGGCCTGTTTCCACGCGTCGCGGGCCGAGGCGACATCCCCGGTGGCGTGGTGCAGGTCGCCGAGGTGGTCGAGGACCACGGCCTCGTAGTAGCGGTCGCCTGCCTGCCGGAGCAGTTCCAGGGAGCGGTGATAGCAGCCGGACGCCTCCTCGTGCCGGCCGAGGCGGTGGTGCACGCCGCCCAGGTTGTCGTAGGTGGCGGCCACCCCGAACAGGTCGCCCACCTCGCGGAACAGAGCCAGCGCCCGCTCGGAGTCGGCGAGGGCCTGCACCGGCTCGTCCAGTTGCAGGTGGTGGCCGCCGAGGTGGAGCAGTGAGCGGGCCTGGCCGAGCTGGTGGCCGGCCGCGCGGAACAGCGCCAGCGCGCGGCGGTCGTGGTCGAGCGCCTCGGCAGGCCGGTCCTGGTGTTCGAACACCCAGCCCAGGCCGAGGTGGGTATGTGCCGCGCTCACCTGGTCGCCCGCGGCCTGGAAGCGGTCCAGCGCCGAGCGGTAGTGGTCGGCCGCGGCCTCGTAGTGGCACCGCCGCACCGACATCCGGCCCAGGGCACGGTGGACGGCGGCCTGCGCGCCGAGGTCGCCCAGCCGGTGCGCCGCGGCGAGGGCCGTTTCGTGGACCAGGACCTCCTGCTGCCAGTGGCCGTGCCGGTCGAGGTGGTCGGTGAGGGTCCAGGCCAGCTGCCAGGCGTGCCGGTCGAGCGACTCCCGCGCGGCCAGCGTGACGCAGCGGACGAGCACCGTCTGTTCGGTGGCGAACCAGGCCGGCGCCGGGGCCACGTCAGCGACGTTCGCTTCCGTCGGGGCGTCGGGCAACGCGATGGGGTGGCGGTGCGGGTGCAGCGCCAGGGCGGCCCGGTGTGCGGTGTGCAGGTAGTGGTCGAGCATGCGCCGGGTGGCCGCGTGCCGGTCGGCTTCGTGGTCGACGGTGCGGGCCAGCTCGACCGCGTAGGCGCGGAGCAGGTCGTGCAGGGCGAACCGGCCCGGCACCCGTTCGGTGAGCAGGTGAGCCCTGGTCAGGTCGCCGATCGCCAGCCGAACCGTGGCCGCGTCGGTGCCGTCGAGGCCGGCCGCCGCGGCCGTGCCGATGTCGGGGCCGGGGTGCAGCGCCAGCCGGCGGAAGAGCCGCGCTGCCGCGGGGCCGAGCGCGCGGTACGACCACGACAGCACCGACCGCATGTCGATCGCCGGATCGGGCTCGGCCAGGGCCGAAAGCGGCCCGGCGGTATCGCTGAGTTCGCCGGCGATCGTGCGCAGCGCGGCGCCCGAACCGGCTCGTGCGGCGACGATCGCCAGCGCCAGCGGCAGCCGCGCGCACCGGGCGACGATCTCCCGCACGGCCTCCGCTTCCGCGGCGACCCGGCTGCGACCGATCCGCACGGCGAGCAGGTCCCGACATTCGGCGTCGTTCAGCACGTCGAGGTTCAGCGGGCGCCCGCCGTGGCCGACGACCAGCCCGGGAAGGGGTACCCGGCTGGTGACCACGACGGTGCACGATGCGCTCCCGGGCAGCAGCGGCCGGATCTGATCGGCGTCCCGCGCGTTGTCGAGCACGAGCAGCATCCGCTTGCCGGCGAGCAGACCGCGCAGCTGCCCGGTCTGACCCGCCACCGTGCCGGCGATCTGCGTGGCCGGCACGCCGAGGGCGCCGAGCAGCACATGCAGCGCCTCGGTGGGCGGCATCGCCGATCCGCCGGGGTCGAAACCGCGCAGGTTGAGATACAGCTGGCCGTCGGCGAAGCGGTGCGCCACCAGGTGGGCCCAGCGCAGGGCGAGCGTGGTCTTGCCGACGCCGGCCGTACCGGTGATCAGGTGGAGCACCATGCCGGGATGGGGCTCGTCCAAGGCGGTGAGCTCGGCGGCGCGGCCGACGAACCAGGCCGGCGGCGCGGGCAGCTGACGGCAGGCCGGGCGGTCGTCGGTCGCCGGCAGCGACGGATCGGCGGTCAGCATGCGCTGGTGCAGGGCGCGCAGCGCGGGACCCGGATCGACACCCAGTTCGTCGGCCAGCCGGGCCCGCACGACCTCGTAGTGGCGCAGCGCGTCGGCCTGCCGGTCGCAGCGGTACAGCGCCAGCATGAGCTGACCCGCCAGCCGCTCGTCCAGCGGGTGCTCGCCGGCCAGCCGGGCCAGCTCGCCCAGCAGCTCGGCGTGGCGCCCCAGCCGCAGCCAGGCCTCGTTGCGGTCGAGCGTGGCGGCCACCCGTTCGGCGTCCAGCGACATGCGTATCTCATGGATCCAGAAGGTTTCCAGGCCGGCGAACGCGTCGCCGCGCCACAGCTGCAGCGCCTCGTCGAGCAGGCCGGCGGCCGATGCGGGACCGTCCGCGGTGCGCGCCTCGGCGACCAGGCGGCGGAACCGGTGCATGTCCACCGCGTCGGGGTCGGCCGTCACCCGGTAGCCCTCGGGGCGGTGTTCGAAACCGACGCCGGGCACCTGCGCGAAGCCGCCGCGCAGCCGGGAGAGATAGCCGGCCAGGGCGTTGCGGGCCCGCTGCGGCGGCCGGTCGCCCCAGACCCGGTCGAGCACCACGTCGATCGGCACCGGGCGGTTGACGTCGACCAGCAGCGCGGCCAGCACGCAGCGCTGCCGTGCGTGCCCCGCGTCGACCGGCACGCCGCCGACCCGTGCCTCGACCGGCCCCAGCACTCCGAACCGCACCATCACGACGGCCCCCACCTGCGGATTCAATCCGAGCCGAAACCGTATCGAAGACCGGCCCCGCAAGCTGTCGCGTGCACGTCAACGACCGACGACGGGGAAGGAACCGAATTCGATGAAACGGTACGCAGCCGCACTCGGGCTCACGGTGCTGGCCGGCACCTTACTGATCGGGCCGGCGCCGGCATATGCCGCGGTGACCGGCGCTGTCATCAGCAGCGAGCAGACCGAGTTCAGCACCACGACGCCGAAGGTGGCCGAGGCCCGGTGCCCGGCGGGCAAGCGGGTGACGGGCGGCTTCGGCCGGGTCACCGGCCAGCCGCAACACGTGGTGCTGACCCGCATGGAACCGATTCACACCAACAACCTGGACCGGTTCACAGTCGCCGCCTCCGCGGACGAAACCGATCCGGCCGGACAGTGGGCGGTCACCGCGGTCGCCATCTGCGCCGATCCATTGCCCGGGCAGCAGATCTTCAGCTCCACTCTGGACGCGCCACCCGGCACCAGTTCCCGCAGCGCGAGCGCCTCCTGCCCCAGTGGCCTCACCATGATCGGCAGCGGCGGCCGGATCACCGGCGGGCAGGGCGAGGTGGCCCTCAGCCGCACCGGACCGGTCCTCGCCTCCGACCCGTTCCGTTCGACCGCGTCGGGGCTCGCGGACAGTACCGGCTTCACCGGCGCGTGGTCGGTGACCGCGTTCGTCGTCTGTGCCGAGATCCCCACCTCGGATGTGGCACAAC
This sequence comes from Paractinoplanes rishiriensis, assembly GCF_016862375.1. Taxonomy (GTDB): domain Bacteria; phylum Actinomycetota; class Actinomycetes; order Mycobacteriales; family Micromonosporaceae; genus Actinoplanes; species Actinoplanes rishiriensis. Next base: position 38,870 of record NZ_BOMV01000104.1, read on the forward strand.
CATCGGCCGACTCCGCGCTCAACTCGGTCTCGCCGAAGGCCGCCGACGTGCTCTGCCCGCCCGGCATGTTCGTCACCGGCGGCGGTGGACAGACCGTCAACGACATCTCCGGGAACCTGGTTCTCCAGTCGATCATGCCGGAGGCGCTGCCGGGCGGGATTCCGGGCGACGAGGCGACGGTGACCGCGCGGGAGAACAACCCCATCGAAAGAATTTGGCTGGTACGCGGGCGCGTGCACTGCGCTTCCCGGTGACCGACGACCGGGCCCACCGAAGCCGTGCTCGGTGGGCCTGGTCCCTACCGCGTGGTCACCCGGACCACGTACTGCGCCTCCAGGGTCGGCGGGCCGCCCGGGAACAGGTCGCCGGATCACCGCGCCTCGTCGAGGAACTCCTCCACCATGGGGGCCAGCAACTCGGCCCGCTGCGGCAGCGAGGCGTGCGTGGTGCCGGGCAGGATCGCGAGGCGGCAGCGTGGGAGCCCGCAGACGTCGCCGGGAACGCCGCCGCCGAGCAGCCGGAACATCCGGACCGCGTGTTCCGGCCGGACGATGTCCGCGTCGCCCACCACGACCAGCGCGGGCGGCCGCAAGGCCCGGATCTGGGCTGCCGTCCACTCGGGCGGATGCGCGTCCAGCACGGCCATCTTGGTGACCAGCCGGTCCCAGCCGGCCGCGGCGGGCGCGGTCCGCAGGTATTCCTCGTGCAGTTCCGAGCCGTGCAGGTGTTCGGGCCGCAGCTGCTGCGCGCCGTCCAGCAGCCCGGGGTGCAGTCCGCCGCGGTCGAAGGCCGGCGAGGCGAGCACGAGCCGGCCGGCCCGCTCCGGGTGGTGGGTGCCGAACTGCAGCGCGACCGCGGCGCCCAGACCCCACCCGAGCATGTCCGCCTGCGCCAGGCCGAGCCGGTCCAGCAGGTGCATCACCACCGCCGCGAAACCCTCGACGGTGTACGGGCCATCGCAATCCGGAGTGCGGCCGTGCCCGGGCAGCTCGATCGCGACGACGCGGCGCGTTTTCACGAGCAAGGGCAAGAGCATGCCGTACGACGTACGGATGCCGGACAGCGCGGCCGGCACGAGGATCAGCGGCCGCCCCGGTCCGGCGCCGCGGTCCTCGAAATAGATGTCCATCGGCCCAGCGTGCGTTGCTGTGCTTACGGTCGGCTTACCGACGTACCATGTCCCGCTGTGCGCTTCGGGATCCTCGGTCCGCTCGCCGTCACCACCGACGACGGCGAGCCAGTGGTGGTGCCCGGCGCCAAGGTCCGGATGCTGCTCGCCGACCTGCTGGCGCACCGCAACCGGGTGGTCTCGGCCGACCGGCTCATCGAGGACCTGTGGGGCGGCGACGCACCGGCGAACGCGGCCGGCGCGCTCCAGGTGCGCGTGTCGCAGCTGCGCAAGGCGCTCAACGACGCCGAACCGGGGGCCCGGGACCTGATCGAGTCGCGGCCCCCGGGCTACCGGCTGCGGGCCGACGACGTCGACGCCGACCGGTTCGCCACGCTCGCCGAGACCACCGGCGTGGACCGGCTCGGCGCGGCGCTCGCGCTGTGGCGCGGCCAGGCGTACGCCGACGTGGCCGACGAGGAGTTCGCCCGCGCGGAGGCGACCCGCCTGGCCGAACAGCGCCTCGTCGTGCAGGAGCGGCTCGCCGGGGCCCGGCTGGCCCGCGGGGAGCACGACCTGGTCGCCGCGGAGCTGGCCGAGCTGGTCGAGCTCCATCCGCTGCGGGAGGGCCTGCGCGCGCTGCACATCCGGGCCCTGTACGCCGCGGGCCGCCAGGCCGAGGCGCTGGAGAGCTACGCCGGCCTGCGCGAGCGGCTCGCCGACGAACTGGGCCTCGACCCGGGTCCGGAGCTGGCCGCCCTCTACCGGCGGATCCTCGACCAGGACCCGGGCCTCAGCGCCCGGCCTGCGGCCGCGATCGTCCGCAACAGCCTGCCCGCCCAGCTGGACGAGCTCGTCGGCCGGGCCGAGGCGCTGGCGGAACTGCGAGAGCTGATTCCGGCCGGCCGGCTGCTCACCCTCGTCGGCCCGGGCGGGGTCGGCAAGACCCGGCTCGCCGCCGCGGCCGCGGCCGAACAGGTGCAGCCGGACGGCGTACATCTGGTGGAACTGGCGCCGCTTCCGCCGGCCGACACACGGGTGGCGGAGCAGGTGCTCGGGGTGCTCGGCCTGCACGAGGCGCCGGGCACCGCCGGGTCCGCGGCCGATCGGCTGGTGGCGGCGCTGCGGCACCGGGAGATGCTGCTGGTGCTGGACAACTGCGAGCACGTGATCGAGCCGGCCGCCGCGCTGGTCGGGCGGCTGCTGCGCGACGCGCCCGGGGTGCGGGTGCTGGCCACCAGCCGCGAGCCGCTGCTGCTGGCGGGCGAGCAGATCTGGGAGGTGGGTCCGCTCGCGCTGCCGTCGGATCCGGCCGACGTCGATGCCGTACGCCGGTCGCCCGCGGCCCGGCTCTTCGCGGCGCGCGCGGCCGCCCAGCACCGCGGGTTCCGGCTCGACGAGCAGACCGCACCCGCGGTGGCGCAGCTCTGCCGCCGCCTGGACGGCCTCCCGCTGGCCCTGGAACTGGCCGCGACCCGGGTGCGCGCCCTCGGCGTCCAGGGTGTGGTGGACCGCCTGGACGACCGCTTCCGGCTCCTCACCACGCGGCAGCGCGATGTGCCGGAGCGGCAGCGCACCCTGACCGCGGTGATCGCGTGGAGCTGGGACCTGCTCGACCCGGAGGATCGGTTGGTCCTCGCCCGGCTCTCCGTGTTCCGCGACGGATGGACGCCCGAGGCCGCCGAGCAGGTGTGCGACGCCGACCTGGACGCGGTGGACCGGCTCGTGGAGCGGTCCCTCGTGGTGGCCGAGCCCGGACCGCGGTACCGGATGCTGGAGTCAGTGGCCGAGTTCGGCGCCGCGCAACTGCCCGATGCCACCGCGCTCCGGGGCCGGCATGCCGCCTACTTCCGGTCGCTCGCCGAGCGCGCCGACCCCCGGTTGCGCGGTCCCGAGCAGCGGGAGTGGCTCGCGATCCTGGACGCCGAGCGGGCCAACCTGCGGGCGGCGCTCACCACCGGCGGGCTGCGGCTGGCACTCGCCCTCACCTGGTACTGGGTGCTGCGCGGCCGGCTCAGCGAGGCGCGGGCCGCCCTGGCCCGGCCGGGCACGGGCGAGGAGGAGCGCCTGGCGGCGCCCTGGCGTCTCGGTCTCGCTCTGTTGCAGGGCGAGCAGGTGCCTTCGGGCGTACGGGATGTGCTTGCTCTTGATCCGGCCTCTCGGGCGGCCTGGTTCGTGGCGAATGCCGTGCTCGAACGGGGCGACCTGGCGCTCGCCGAGACACTGCTGCCGCAGGAGTACGACGACGCGTGGACCGAGGCGGCGGTGCTGGCGTCCCGGGCGATGCTCGCGCACGCGGCCGGCGATCTGCCCGCCCTGGAGGCCGCCGCCACCCGCAGCGACACGCTGTTCGCCAAGCTGGGCGACCGGTGGGGCCGGCTGCGGGCCAGCGACTGGATCGGCGGGCTGGCCGAGTTCCAGGGCCAGAACGAGAAGGCCGCCGCCGTGCACCGCGAGGGGCTGCGCTGGGCGGCGGAGCTTTCGCTGTGGCCCGAGGTCGGTGCCAAGCTGTCCTGGCTGGCCTGGCTGGCCGTGCAGGGCCGGGACTACGAGGTCGCGCGGGACCTGGCCGAACGCGCGTACCGGCTGGCCGTCGAGCAGGGCGCGCCCACCGCGGTGGTGTTCGCCGAGATGAGCCTCGGCATCGCGGCCCGCCGCTCGGGCCGCCTCGACCAGGCCGTCACCCACCTGGCCCGGATCGCCGACCAGGGCCGGATCGAGCCGCAGCCGCCGCCCTACCTGCCGATGATCCTGGTCGAGCTGGGCTACGCGCGCGAGCTGCAGGGCAACCCGGCGGCGGCCCGGGCACTGCACATGGAGGCGTACGAGGCCACCATCGGCTCCGCCCGCGACGGCCTCGGCGCGGTCGAGGGACTGGCCGCACTGGCCGAGCCGGAGACGGCGGCCCGGCTGCTGGGCGCCGCCGCCACCGCCCGCGACCAGAACGCGGCCCCGGCCGCCCCGGCCGAGCAGGACGAGCTCGACCGGGCGGCGCGCCGGGCGATCGCCTCGCTCGGCCGGGAACGCTTCGACGACCTGGTCGCCGAGGGCGCCAAGCTCACCCTCGATCAGGCCGTGGCCTTCGGCCGGTAGGTGACGACGATGACACCGTTGCCGAACACCCGGGTGCCGATCAGCTCGAACGTGGCCTTCACGTCGCTCAGCTCGCTGCTGAAGTTTCCGATGCCCTCGATCACCGGGTGGATCCAGAACTTCACCTCGTCGACCAGGCCGGCCTTGACGAGCTGCCCGGTGACCGATCCGTACCCGTACTGAATGATGTTTTTGCCGTCCTGAGCCTTGAGTTTCGCGACCGCCTCGACCAGATCCCCGTCCAGCACCTCGGTGTTCTTCCAGGAGGGGTCCTTCAGCGTCGTCGAGGCCACGTACTTCTTGACGTTGTTGAAGAAGGCCGCACCGGTGTTCGGGTCGCTCTCGTCCATGGCCGGCCAGGCCTGCGAGAACCCGTCGTAGGTGGCCCGCCCCATGAGCAGCGCGTCCGCGTCGGCGGTGATCTCGGTAGCCACCTCGGCCGCCTCCTCGGCGAAGTAGGGCGTCGTCCAGACGGGGTTCTCGATGACGCCGTCGAGGGTGAGGTAGGTGGAGTTGATGAGCTTGCGCATCGAATGTTCTCCCAGTCGGTTGCGGTGTCGCTGCTGATGGGGAGAACTTGCCGGAGGCCGCTTACGATTCGCTTCAGGTCGCCTTCCGGATCCTCTCGGCCAGAGCGGCGGCGCCGGGATGGTCGAGGTCCTCGAGAATTCCCAGCGCCCGCTGCCAGGCGCGCAGCGAGGCGTCGTCGTCGCCGCTGCTGCGGTGACTCTCGCCGAGGCGGATGAGGGTTTCGGCTTCGTAGTAGCGCTCGCCGATTCCGGGATAGATGTCGAGCGCCTTCCGGTAGCAGGCGACGGACTCGGGATATCTGCCCAGGCCGTGGTGGAGTTCGCCGAGGGTGTCCCAGCTCGCGGCCTCGCCGAAACGGTCGCCGGCCCGGCGGTGCATCGCCACCGCCCGTTCGCCGTACTCCAGGCCGGTGGCGTACTCGCCGAGCCCGGCATAGCACGCGCCGATGACGTTCAGGGCGTCCGCCTGCCACGCCAGCTGGCCGGTCGCCTGGTGCGCCTCCAGCATCTGCCGCCCATGGTCCAGCGCCTCGCGGAAGCGGCCCTGTACGGCGAACAACGCCGCGAAGCTGTGCTGCACGTTCCCCTCGGTGCCCCGATCTCCCAGCTGCCGGCACAGACGCAACGCCTGCTGATGGTGCACCTCGGCGGTCCGGTAGCGGCCCAGTTTCGTGTTGACCACGGCCAGGCCGCGCACCATATGTGCGATGGCCGCCGGATCATCGAGCCGCCGGGCAGCGGCCAGGCCGAGCCGTTGGACAGACAGCCAGGCGTGCCATTGCCCCTTTCGCTTCAGGTAGGAGACCAGATTGTAGACGAGCTGCCAGGCATGCTCCGGCAGCTCCATGGCGGTGGCCTGGTTGATGGCCGCCGTGAGCGTCTCCTGCTCGGCGTGATACCAGCTCAGGGCCTCGTCGAGCACGGCGAGCGGCTCCGGGATGACGCCCGGCGGGGCGGGTGCCGGTTGGACCCTGGTACGGGACGGGTCCAGCAGATGGGCGGCGCCGCTGGCGGTGTGCAGGTAGTGGCTGAGCGATCGGTGCACGGCGGCGGCACGTTCGGGCGCCGGTTCGGAGTGCTCGGCTTGTTCGAGGGCGTAGGCGTGCAGCAGGTCGTGGCAGGCGTACCGGCCGGGGCGATGCTCGTCGAGCAGGCCGGCGCGGGTCAGTTCGGCCAGCAACCGGCGCACCTCGGCCGGGTGCTCACCGGCGAGACTGGCCGCCGCGGCGGCCGAGATGTCCGGACCGGGGCGCAGGGCGAGCAGCCGGAACAGCCGCCTGGCGGGTGGCGACAGCGTGGTGTACGACCAGGAGAACACGGCGTGCACCCGGCTCGTCGCGTCGCCGGCGTCCAGGGCGTCCAGCCGTCGCGCGGTGTTGTCGAGGTCGGCCGCGAGGGTGGCCAGCGGGAAGCCGGTCTGCCGGGCCCGGGCGGCAGCGATGGCGAGCGCCAGCGGCAGAAGAGCGCATGCGGTGACGATGCGCTCGGCCGCTTTCGGCTCGGCGATGCTGGTCCGCACGCCGAGCCGGCGGTCGAACAGCGCCCGCGCCTCGGCCGGCGACAACAGATCCAGCGTCACCGGATGGGCGCCGTCCATGGCGACCAGGCTGGTGAGGTGGTTGCGGCTGGTCACCAGCGCGACGGTGGACGGGGTGCCGGGCAGCAGCGGACGGGCATGCTGGGCGTCGCGCGCATTGTCGAGCACGACGAGCACCCGCTTACCGGCGAGCAGGCTGCGGTACATGCCGGCCTGGGCGTCGAGGCCGGCCGGGACCTGGTTGGGCGGCACGCCCAGGGCCGCCAGGAACCCGCGGAGCGCCTCGGCCGGATCCATCATCGGCTCGGCGGGACCGAAGCCGCGCAGGTTGACGTAGAGCTGCCCGTCGGGGAACCGCTCCGCGACCCGGTGCGCCCAGTGCACGGCCAGCGCCGTCTTGCCGATACCCGGGATGCCGCTGATCGCCGCGATGAGCACGGGTGCCGGTCCCCCGCCGCTCTCACCCTCGCCGGTCGGAGCCAGCAGCCGGTCGAGGCTGGACAGTTCGGCGGCCCGCCCGGTGAACGGGTAGACGTCCGCCGGCAACTGCCTCGGGACCAGTCGCCCCGCCGCCGGTGTCGATTTCGTCGCCCGGCGCCGGACCGGCTGGGTTTCCTGCTGCTCCTGGGCGGCGCTGTGGCGCTGGTGCCACCGGTCGACATCGAGCTGGCCGGCCGGCACCTGGATGTCGTGGGCGCTGGCATAACCGGCGCAGGCCCGCACGAACGCCTCCACGGTCGCCCATCGCGGCATGCCGGGACCGTTGAGCAGGTCGCTCACCGTGGAGATGCGCAACGTCAGCCCGGCCAGATCAGCATGTGCCTGCAACGCCCGGTACGGCGGCCGGCGCACCTGCTCGTACAGTCCTTGGAGCCCGAGGCGTACCAGCTCGCCGGGCTCCCCGTCAGCGCTCACGTCCGGTGTACCCCTGCTCTTCCATCGGGCGACTTGGCTGGCTGGCGCCGGTTTTGTTCGGTTTCCGGTTGCGTCCGGATCCGAACCACCACTCGACCACCATCCTCCATTCTCGATTCCCGAGGCAACCTGCCCGCGGCGCCCAGCGCCGAGGCAACAGCCATGTGGATCATCGACCGACGGGGGGACTCACATGCTGACGGACGAGCGCCGGCGGGCCGGGGCCAGCAGGTACCTGGCAAGGGTGCCGGTATGTGCCGGGTGCGTGTTCTGGGCCCTCAACCGGCATGGGGTGGCGCCGAGAGGGATCAGGTTTCGCCGCCCCGGCGTGGTGATTGCCGGCGGATCTGGTCGGTGCGGCTGGTGACGGTGTCGATCTGCGCCGCCAGGTCCGGGTGATCGGGAAGGTGCTGGTGGGCCGCGGCGAGCAGCGCGGGCAGAGCGGTGGCGTCCGCGTCGCCGAGGGCCTGGTGCAGTTGCGCGAGGTCGCTGGTCGCGGCCTCGTCGAGATCGGTGAGGGCGGCGATCTGGCCGGCGAGCCGGCGCAGGTCGGCGGTGTTGTCGTTGGCCCATTGGGCGACGGCGCGGTGTGCGGCGCGGCGGTCGCGTTCGGCCTGCACCCGGTCGTCGCGGGTGGCACCCGGGTGGTCGGTCTGGGCGGAGGCGCTGCGCAGGTAGCGCCGCTCGGCGGCTTGGCGGCTGGCCACCCCCAGAGCGGGCGCGAGAGCTTGCCAGGAGACCCCGGCGGCGCGGGCGGCAGCGATCAGGACCGGCTCGAGCCCGGCCAGCTCCGCCTGGGCCCGGTGCAGCAGCACCAGGGCGTCGAGCAGTTCGGCACCGCTCACCGGGCCGCCAGCACGGTCGGCGGTGGCGCGTCCGGTACCGGGGACACCGCGCGCACTGCCGGCGCCCGGCTGCTGAACCGCGTGTGCGGTGCCGACGACAGCGGCAACTGCCGCGGCGAGATCGCGATCCGGTGGAGTGTCGAGCATGCGTTCCCATCCCGCGTCATCGTTACGATGACGAACCTCTTGTCATCGTTCCGATGACGTGTTAGAAAGACGGTATCGCGCATTGACTGTCAAGTCGAGACCGCAGGAGGTGGAACCATGTTGATGCGCAGCGAACCCTTCACCGAGGTCAACCGGATCGCCCAGCAGCTGTTCGGCGTCCCCGCGACCGGTACCTGGTCCCGGCCGACGACGATGCCCGCCGACGCGTTCCGCAACGGCGACGAGTTCGTGATCGCGTTCGACCTTCCCGGAGTGGACGCCGACGCGATCGACATCGACGTGGAACGCAACGTGCTGACGGTCCGCGCCGAACGCCGTCCCATCAACCTCGGCGAGCAGGCCACGACGCAGCTCAACGAACGCCCGCTGGGCGTGTTCTCCCGGCAACTCTTCCTGGGCGACGCCCTGGACACCGACCACATCGACGCCGCGTACAACAACGGCGTGCTGGTCCTGCGCATCCCGATCGCGGAGAAGGCCAAGCCCCGCAAGATCGCCGTGTCCGGTCCCCAGCAGGCCGAGCAACAGGTGATCACCGGCTGACCTGACGGTTCGTCACGTCAGCCCCTTCACAGTAAAACCGGATGCGGCGGGTGGTGACCGGCATGATCAACGACCCCACGGCACAGGCGGGCACCGCGTTGTCCCCGGAATGGGACCGCGGGTTCGACGAGGCATTCACCGAACTCATCAGCAGCGACCCCGACCTGGTCCGCACCGAGTTCGACGCCCTCATCGGCGCCAGCTTCGACGAACCGCCCGAGCCGCCGGCGCCACCCGCCCCGTCCGCCGCCCAGCCGTCACCCGCCCCTCCGACGGCCGACCCCTCGCCGGCCCCACCGGCCCGGGAGTCCGGACACCAGCCGGGCACGGCCGGCACCAACCCACGGTCGCCGCCCTGATCGCACCTGCTCACCACCGAGTCCCCAGGGCCGGCAAACCGCGGCCGGCCCTGGGGCGCTTCGTCCTCCCTACGCCGCCGTCATCGGGCCGGCGTTCAGCTGCGGGTGCGCAGCAGAGCCGCGCCGCAGTTGGGCCGGTAGATCATCCGGTTGGAGCAGCTGGCGAGGTTCCAGTTGCTCGCCAGGTACGAGCCGGCCGGCGGATTGGGGTGGAAGTAGTCGTTGACGTTGCAGTCCCAGTAGTAGTCGAGGTTGCCGTTCGGAGACGGGCACACGTCGGTGCGGTAGCCGGACGAGCGGGGACCGCCGTCGTTGTAGCACATGACGTCTGCGTCGTCGTTGCAGTGACCTCGGCCGGAGCCGTTGGGCGTGTTCGGCAGGACGGCGCCCATCGAGTGCCCCTGCTCGTGCAGCATGTAGGTGAAGGGGCACCGGCCGGTGACCACCGCAACGCCCGGGGCGTTGTTGACGGGGTTGTCGACACCGGGTCGAGCGTCCCCGGAGCCCCAGGCGACGCCGCCGCCACAGCCCCCGTTGCCCCAGTACACGACGTTGTCCTGGCCGGTGGCACGCAGCCCCTGCCGGTTGAGCTCCTGGTCGACCGAACCGATGCTCCCGTTGTCGGTGCTGCTGCGCAGGACGCGGACGGCGGGCTGTCCGGCAGCTTCGCACGCGACCCGCAGCGACAGGTCTCCGCCGAACTCCGCGGCCCGGTCGGACACCATGGCGTTGGACTGGATGAAGTGCTGCTGCATGAGCGGGACCATCGTCGCCGACGCGTCCGTGCCGTTCGCCGGGATCATGTAGACCAGCTGGATGCGGTACGAGTCGGTAGCGCAGAAGTGCGCACGCGCGGCGAGCGCGGCCGACCCGCCCGTGATCGCCTTGAGCGAGTCGCGGGTGCCCTTGTCCTTCGCCGTCGGGGGGTCGATGTGCGTGATCCGGTCACCGTTCGCGGTGCGCAGCTTGAACAGCCCGTCGCCCATGGCGCACACCCGATCGCCCAGCGCGGGGTTGGGGGCGAAGTCGTCGTCATGCAGGCAGCGGTCCGACTCCGTGGCGGAGTGGTCATGCCCAGCGACGACGGCAGCGACCGGAACGAGGGTGCCCGCTATCGCTGTGCCGGACAACCCCAGTGCGGACGCGGCGACCACGCCGGCCGCGATCACGAGAAGCTTCTTGATAGGCACGCAGACCTCCGAGGTCAATCAGCATGGTGTGTAGGCCGGCCCGGATAGGCGCCACAGGACGCACCCTGTGCCGCACCGGATGAGCGGGCGAGAGGCAGCCGCTTCCGAACACGTTTTCGGAAGGCGTCGGATCAGCCCACGAGTGCGAGAGCAGGCCTGACACCATGCTCGCGGTCGGCTCGCCACGCATCGACGTACATCTATTGAAATCGTTTTCGGTACTTTAGCCCCATGCGGGCGAGGTCACAACCATTCAGGGTCATCGATGCCAGGCCGGCCTCGGGTCCGCTGGTCGCCGGGCCCGATCGCCAGAGGCGTCGGATATCTGATCACAGTGTTGGGCCACGGGCCAGGCCGTCCGAGACTGACTGCCCGACCCTTGGGAGGGCGCATGGCCCTGCAGACCGCGGCCTTGACGATGACCGCTCTCGGCGTGCTGAACGACGCGGTGCTGCGGCCGGGCGTTCACCTGCGCTGGTCCGTCGATCCGGCTGCCGGGTTCCCGCCGCACGGCTTCGACGTCCAGCGCCGGGCCGCGCGCTCCGGCACCGCGCAGTCCGTCGATTTCACCGCGCTGCCGGGCGGGCCGGTGCCGCCGGCACTCACCCTCGGACCGCTCGTGCTGCGGTCGGCCACCACCGGCGCGCCCGCCGAGGTGATGACCGAACTGGTCGGCGGGGCGCAGGTGCCGGTGCTGCGGCCGGCCGTCGCCGGGGCGATCACCGGTGAGCTGACCAGCGCGGCCGCGCCGGTTCGCCGGGTCGACATCGACATCGTGCATTCCGTGCCGCAGTCCACCCGCCTGCTGCCGTTCGACTTCGTCGTCTGGGGCATCGCCGGCGGCCGGCGGGTCTGCTCGGCATCGCTGCGGCTCACCGAGCAGAACCGATTCACCGCGCTGCGGGTGAGCGTCGCCGCCGATGCCCTCGACGGATTCCAGATCCAGGGACGGCGCCAGGTCGCCTACTACTACAAAATCATTGCCGTACGGTGGGCGACCGTCGCCGACGAGGCCGACGACGGGTGGGACCCACCGCTGAACCCGAGACGGATCGGCTTCCCGGTCACCGCGCCCGGATACCAGGTGCCGCACGGGCACGGCGCCGACCCCGGCACCGGGGCACAGGACTGGCTCGAGGCCGCCGACCGGCTGAGCCCGACCGGGTCGGCGGCCGGACTTCCGGCCCCGCTGGCCGCGCAGTTCGGGCCGCCGGAGTTCAGCCGGACCCGGGAGATCTTCCGCGCGGCGATCGCCGGGCGGCAGCTGACGCAGAGCGGCAGCGGCACCACCGCCCCCACCGTGGAGGTCGACGCGATCCGCCTGGTCCAACTCGGCGCGCTCGACCCGGACGTCGCGCGGATGGCCGGGCTCGCCCTCGTGGACGGCACCGCGCAGCCCGGTGTCAGTTACGACTACCAGGTCGTCGGCTACTGGCCCGGACCGATCCGGTGGGTGTGGGTGTGCCGCGACGTCCCGGTGACAGACGAACCGGTCCGCGTCGACCTGCCCGTCCCGAGCGGCGCGGTCCGGGTGACGGCGCGATCCGCCGGACCGGGTCCGCTGATCGTGCGGGTGTCCTCCGGGCACGGCCGCGACGTGGTGCGGCGGGTGCCGGCCGGGCCGATGCGCACCGTCACGGTGGAGGCGCCCGACATCGGCACGGTGTGGGTCGACGGCGACAGCCCGGTCGTGACCCAGGTGTGCCACCTCGAGCCGGTGCAGGACATCCTGCGCCACCGCTGGATCTGCTTCGGGGTAACCCGCGGACCGGTGCCCGCACTGCGCACGCCGGTCGCGCCGGAGGCCGTGCCGATGCCGGGTTTCGCCCGGCGGTTCGCCGCCGAGCAGGTCGTCGGGCTGCGTCTCGATCCGGTCCCGGCGCGCGTCCTCGACACCGGCATGCTGCCCCTGGCGGCCGCGCTGACCGACCCGATCTCGTACGAGGTGCAGCGGCGCACCGAGGGCGCCTGGACGGACCTGGTGACACCGCCCGGTTCGGAGCTGGGCGACTGGGCCGATCGGGCGGCCGACCCGCTCGCCGGCCGGACCCGGCCGGTGTTCCGCTCCTCCGCCCGGCCGGCCGCCTTCGTCCCGGCGCCGGGCTGGCCGGACGATCCGGGCGACCTGGTGGACGACCGCCTCGACCCCGGCGTCCGCCACTACCACTACCGCTGCCGGGCGCGGGACCTCCACGGAAGGGTCAGCGACTGGTCGGCACCGTCCGAGGTGGATGCCGCCGATCGGGTGCCGCCGCCGCTGCCCGGCGCCGTGACCGGCCGGTGGATCGACCGCTCGGATCCCTACCTGGCCGCCGACGACGCTGCGGAGCTGGACCACGCCGGGGTGGACCGGGCCGCGCTGCTGCGCTGGTCGTGGCCGGAACGGTGTGTCAGCCAGGCCCCGGACACGGTCGGTTTCCGGGTCTACTGGAACGACCGTCCGCACGGCACGGTGCTGGCCGCCGTCACCGCGGTGACGGCGGACGCCGACGGTTACCGGGTCACCGTTCCGCTCGGGAGACAACCGCCGGCGGACGCATTCCGCGGCGACTGGCTGCGGCAGGGCAACCGGCAGTATCTGATCCTCGGCAACACGGCGGCGGAACCGTCGGTGCTGACCCTGAGCCGGTCCGGGACCGAACCGCCGGCCGCCGGCCCCTGCTCGGTCTCGATGCGCGGGGCGGACCCGGAACGCCTGGACCTGCTCGGCAACCCGCTGCGGCCGGACCCGAGCCGGGCTGCGGCCTGGCAGCGGCGGGTCCTGGAGGTCTCGACGGCATCGGTCAGCTTCGACATCCTCCAGGAGTCGGCCGGCATCGCGGTCCACTGCGACGCCGTCGAGCCGGACCATCCCCGGGCCGGCCAGACCACCGTGCGGATACCGCCGTCGTGGGTCTTCGCCGGCCCGATCCCGGAGGGGCTGTCGCTGTCCGGCCGGCCGGTGGTGAGCGCGGCGCTCGGGCGGCACGGCGCCACCCTGGTCGTGGCGGCCGGGCCGGTCCTCGCGCCCGGACCGGCCATGCTGGAGGCTCCGGGACTGCGCACCATCCGGCTCGCCGGCTACCTGCCGGACGACTTTCCGCCGCTGATCGGCGGCGTCGCCTGGGCCGGCGACGCGGGCCTGCCGGTGATCGCCCACACGCCGTCGCCGTTGCGCCTCGTGGTGCTGGGTGAGCCGCCGGTGCCGTACGTGACATGGCTGCCGGACCATCAGGTGGTGCTGACCGGCGTCACCCTGCCGGTGACCGCCGCGCAGCCGGAGGCGACCGGTGTGCTCGGGGTCAGCGCATTCGACGGCCGGCCGTGGACGCCCGACACCCGCAACCGGCCGGATGAGCCGGGCGGACCGGGCAACGAGGGTCCCGTCGCCGCCGTGCCCGTACGCCGCCACTACCTCGACGCACCGGCCGGCACGGTCGCGCCGCCCGGGGTTGCCGAGCAGTGGGCCGATCCGCCCGACGAATTCAGCGGTCGCAGCCGGTTCCGGCTGCGGTGGCCGGCCGGCACCGGCACCCGGTTCCACATCGATCACGCCACCGTCGGCGACGTGCTGGCGGCCGACGCCGCGGACCGGGCCGCCTGCCGCGGGGCGTACACCGGCGCCCCGGCACTCGACCCGGCCGAGCTGGCCGCCTGGCGTGCCCAGCAGGCGGCGCTGCCACCCGGCGGCCTGCGGACGCTGGCCGACCGGCAGCCGTCCGTCTTCGCGCCGGTGACCGACCGCCCGCTGGAGGCGGCCGACCCGCTGCTGGCCGACCCGGAGCCGGGCTGGCTGTCCTGGCCGGTGCCGCTGGACGGCACGGCGCCGGCCCGGCACCTGCTGCGGGTACGGGTTGTCGACGCGGCCGGCAACAGCGGCCCGCCGGGTCCGGCCACCCCGCCGGTGGTCGTCCCGGACGTCCGCCGGCCGCCGGCACCCGTGCTGCGCCGGGCCGTGGGCGGGGACCGCGAGGTGTGGCTGTTCTTCGACGGCGCGGGAGCCGCCGCGGCCGGATACCGCATCCTCCGTACGCCGTGGCCCGCAGGCAGCCGGCCCGAGCCCTCGGACATGACCGTGCTGGCCACGGTCGCTCCGGACCGCTGCCCGGAGCCGCTACCGGTGGTGTCCGGGGTGGTTCGGCTGCCCGGGACGCCGCCGGACGAGGTGGTGGCCGTCCACCTCGCCACCGGCATCACCGCGGACGGCCTTCCGGAGGGCGATCCGCTCCCGGGGTCGTTCCCGCTGACCGGCGCCGAGGTGACCGGCCTGTCCGCGCTGCCGGACGGCACGCTCGTCTACGTGGCCGCCCGGACCCCGGCCGGCGGTCCCGTGGTGGTCCTGCCGACCGGCGCCCGGCTGGCCTGGCGCGACGGCACCGCCGAGCCCGGACGCGCCTACCAATACCGGATCGAGTCGCTCCGCTCCGCGCAGGTGGGCCCGGTCGCCACGGTCGAGGTGCGGTCGCTGCCCAGCGACGTGGGCGAGGCCACCGCCTTCGACTCCCGCCCGCCGGTGGCGCCGGCCGGGGCCGCGGCGTACGACACCGCCACGGCCGCGGTCCGGATCAGCTGGGCGACCGGCCCGGTCGCGGACCTCGAGGTCAGATGCGAACGAGCCGACCTGCTCGACGGCCGGTGGGCGCCGGTGTCCGGCTGGGTGCCGGGCGGCGACGGCCTCATCGAAGACCCGGAAGTGGGCTCCGGCCATCTCTACCTCTACCGGCTGCGCGGCCGGGACCGCTGGGGCCGGCTCAGCCGCGGGGAACCCCGGATCGGCCCGGTGACCGTGCCGTGACGAGCAGGAGGGGGTACGGCGATGCCCCGTAGATGGCTGCGATTCCCGCTGACCGCGACCGATCAGGCCCGCGCCGACCCGGCGACGATCACCGTGCTGGACGGCGGCCCGGCCCATCCCGACCGGCTCCGGCTGGAGTTCGACGTCACCAATCCGGCTGCCGGGCCGCCCGCCGTCCGGCCGCTGTTCCCGGGCGTGCTCAGCTTCCTGGCCGACCCGGGTGCCCCCGGTGTCCTGCCCGCCGCCACCGACCCGTTCACCTGGACCGACGCCGAGTATGCCGGCTGGCGCACGGTCGGCACCCTGGTCATGGAGCTGGACCCGACACTCGTCCCGGCGCTCGGCGTGCGGCCGGCGCCCACCGTGGCCTGGTACTGGCCGGTCCGGCTGAGCCGCGACTTCCTGCTCGACTCGGTGCGCCATCAGCTGGTCAAGTCGAAGGTGCGCCGCCCGGCCGGCGGCGAGGTGGCGACCGGCGACCCGCGCTGGCCGGCCCATGCCGTCAGCGGCCTGCTCGCCGGCACCCATGCGGTCAAGCTGCGGACGCCGGCCGCCGAGGACCAGGACGACGCGGTCCGGTTCGCCATGCCGACGGTCGAGCTGGCCGCCGACGGGTCGACCGGGCTGTGGATCGCGGTGGCCGCCGGGACGTCCACCGACGACGGCGTCGTCCCCGCGCCGGTGCCCGGCACGGTCCCGCTCCTGGATCCGGCTCACCCGGCAAACGCCCTGCTGGACGCGCGCCGCACCCTCATTTCGCTCCGGTCGCAAACGATCGGCGCCGAGGCGGGAGTCGGCCCGCTGGTGTCCACGGCGCTCCCGGACGGCGCCTGGCCGGCCGGTCCGCGCTGGTTCACCGTCGCGTTCAGCACGCCCGGTGCGGCCGGGTTCGCCTACCGTTCCGGGGCCCTGCCGGCCGTCGGCGTCGAGGTGACCACGGCGGCCGGGATTGTGTTGCAGCAGCGCCGGCTGTCGACCCGCGGCCTGATCACCGTCATGCAGGAGCCGACCGACCCGGCCGCACCGCCGCCGGTGGTGCGCTGCACCGTGGACCCCGGCGCCGACCTGCGCCTCGCCGAGACCAACGGCGCGCGGCCCGGGCCGCCCGAGACGATCGAGTTCGACTTCGCGACGCTCACCGAGCCGGCCCGGGTGGTGCTGCAACCGCCACCGCCGCCGGTGCTGGACGCCGCCGGCAAGGCTGCCTACGCAACCCGGCTCGCCACCCTGAGCCTGCGGCTGGGCCGGACACCTGCCACCCGCGAGGCGGTCGGCGAGCGGCTGACGACCGACGAGTCCCTGATCCGGCCGGTGGCCTGGCCGGCCGGCACGCCGGTGTTCCGGGGCACCCGCCGGCCCTGGGCCGGCGCGGCCGACCCGGCCAACCAGAACGTCCTGGTCGACGGGCCGGGCCTGGCCGACCTGCGCGCCCTTTTCGACGCCCTGCAACAGCTGACGCCGGCCCCGGGCCGGCCACCGATCCGGCCCGCCGAGGCGATGGTGCTCTGGCTGATGGAGGGGCGGGTGGCGCTCGGCTCGGAGGGATTCTTCAACATCCCGATGCTGGCACCCGGAGCGAACACTTCGTGGATCTTCGCCGACCGCACGGGTTTCTCCGGCAACCCGTTCGACGCGGCGGTCTTCGGCGCGGCCACCGAGGCGCAGACCCGCACGTTGCTGCGAAGCATGCTGCTGTGGAACTGCTGGGGGATGGACGTCTTCGCCGCGACCGACAAGCTGCCGGGGCAGGACACGACGCTGCGCTGGGAGCCGACGATCGCCGCGAGCGCCGCCGGGCACGACACGAAGTTCCGCACCGCGCTCGCGGCCATCGCCGCGGCCGGGTTCACCGTACCCACCGAGGCGCAGGTCAACGGCACCATCGAGCTGCGGCCCATGATCGGCGGTGGCTGGGAGTTCCGGCTGAACGCCGGCTACGTGCGCACCCACCTCCAAATCCAGTACGGCGAGTACCTGCGCCGCCAGGTCGCCTACCTCGACCCGGCCCGCACCGCACCGCATCCGGCGCTGCCGGCTGCCGCCTGGTCGCTGCCCGCCTTCAACTACATCGCCTTCAACGGCGGGCTGGCCGAGGCCGGCCGGCTCTGGGCCGTCGCCGACGGTGTCCTCGCCGGGGGCGCCGCGCCGCCCTGGGTGCGCAGTCACCAGGACGCCCTGCGGACCTTCCGGCTGACCGCGGACGAGCAGCAGCGGACTCCGCTCGCGGCACCCGAGACGCGGTCCCGGGCCGCACGTGTCAACGGCCTGCACTTCGCGGCTCTCGTCGACGCGTTCGGCGCGGCCTATCCCCGCGTTCTCTACCCGTAGGAGGCGGACGATGCCCGGAGCGTCCAGCAACACGCTGTTCCCGCTGAGCGACCTGATCTCCGCGGAGCAGTTCCCGCTCGCCGAGGTCCTCGACGGTCTCTACTACACCCAGGCCGAGGCCTTCCCGGCCGGCGACGACCTGGTGCTGCTGCTGACCCTGACCTTCGAGCGGGAACTGGCGTTCGGCATCCCGGGCGTCGACGACCTGGCCGTCGTGTTCGGCTCGGCCGGCGCCGGCTGGACGTCGCTGACGGTAGAGCTCGTGTTGGGTCCGAGCCCGTCGATCTCGTTGCGTGACGTGGACATCGCGCTGCGAGTCCCGGCGAGCGTGCTGCGCGACGTCGCCACCGGCGGCCCCGCGGAGATCCACTGTGCCGCGAGCGTCACGGTGGACGCCGAGGGCAACGTGACGGTCGAGACCGACGCCGCGCTCAGCCTGGCCGAGGCGGAGATCGCCGGCAGCGGCGTCACGATCAGCGCCACCAACGTGACCTGGAACTTCGAGCGGGGGCGCGGCCTGCCCACCGCCGAGGCGGCCGGCCTGCCCGGTGAGTTCCTGGGCATCGCGTTCGAGCAGGCCACCGTCACCCTGCCCGCCGAGGTGGCCGGCGCGCCGACGCTCACCCTCGACCATTGCTGCGTCGGCACGGGCGGGTTCACCGGCGGCCTGAGCGTCACCTTCGACGCTCCCCCGGCCTGCCAGTTCGGCGGGTTCACCGTGGAGCTCGAACGGGTCGGTATCCGCTTCGTCCGGTCCCGGCTGGTGCTGGGGCAGATCGAGTCCGTCGTCCGGGACCTGGACTTCTTCGACACCGACCTCGCGGTGGACCTGCAACTGTCGGCGGCCGGGATCCGGCTCGCGCTGGCCACCGCGGCCGGTCGGCTGCGCGGCTCGGCAACGCTCACCGACGGCCTGGTCACCGTACGGAAGCCGGGGGTTGTCGCGATGACCCTCACCGGCGTGACCCTCGAGATCGGCGCGGCCGAGAGCGCGCTCAGCCTGAGCGGCACGATCCGCCCCGAGATCGGCCTTCCCGGTTCCGGACCGCTGCCACCGTTCACCGTGGACGCCCTGCGGATCTCGTCGACCGGCACGGTGAGCGTGGCCGGCGGCTGGCTGGCCCTGCCCGCCGCGGCCCGCGTCGAGCTCGGTGGCTTCACGCTCACCCTGACCAAGGTCGGGCTCGGCTCGGAACCGTCCGGTGACCGGTGGATCGGCTTCTCCGGCACCCTCAGCCTGGTCTCCGGGATTCCGGTCACCGCGGCCGTCGACGGGCTGCGCCTCCGGTGGAACGCGGGCGGTCTGACCGGGGTGGAGCTGGCCGGGGTCGCGGTCCATCTGGAGGTGGAGAACGTCCTGGTGCTCGACGCGCAGGTGCGCTACCACGCCGAGGACCAGCGGTTCGACGGCGCCGGCACGCTGCGGCTCGTGTCGGTCAACCTCACCGTGAGCGTGCGGGTGGTGGTCGGCCGCCGGGCGGACTACACCTACCTGTATGTGTACCTGCTGGTCCAGCTGCCGGTCGGCGTCCCGCTGTTCAGCACCGGCCTCGGCCTGTACGGGTTCGAGGCGCTCTACGCCCGCAACATGGCCCCCGACAAGGACCCGGCCGAGCGCTGGTACCGGGACTGGTACCGGCGACCGGAGATCGGGGCCGCGGATCAGTCGAAGTGGGCGGACGAGCGGGGCAGTCAGGGCTTCGGGGCCGGCGTCATCCTCGGCACCATGTCCGACACCGGTTACACGGTGGCGGTCAAAGGGCTGCTCGTCGTAGTGGTGCCCGGGCCGATCCTGATGCTCGACGTCCGGGCCAACCTGCTCAAGGACCCGACCGCCATCGCGGCGCCGCAGGCACAGGCCCTGTTCACCTCGCTGGTCGTCTTCGACGGCCGGGCCGGCACGCTGGAGCTGGGCATCGAGCCGCACTACGCCTACCCGGACGACGGCCGCCTGGTCGACGTGACCGGCGTGGCGGAGGCGT
Organism: Paractinoplanes rishiriensis; assembly: GCF_016862375.1. GTDB lineage: Bacteria > Actinomycetota > Actinomycetes > Mycobacteriales > Micromonosporaceae > Actinoplanes > Actinoplanes rishiriensis. The sequence goes on from NZ_BOMV01000104.1 coordinate 58,242, forward strand.
TCTACAACTTCAGCGATCCGCGCGCCTGGCACCTCTATCTCGGCCGCCGCGAACCCGAGCAGCGGATCCGGGCCCGCCTGCTGTCCATCTTCGACGCCAACACCTACCTCATGGTCGACGCCAACCAGATCGAACTCGGCGGTTTCATCGGCTGGCAGGCCCAGTACGCGTTCGGTCCGGTACGTCTCGGGCTGGAAGCGTGGATCGAGGGCATGGCGCTGGTCTCCCGGCAACCCAAACAGCTCCGGGGCGAGCTCAGCCTGCACGGATCGGTCGGGCTGTCGGTGTTCGGCATCGGTTTCGACCTGTCGGTCACCGCGATGCTGGCCGTGCAGTCGCCGGACCCGTTCGAGGTGACCGCCGCCCTGCGGGTGAAGGTGGACCTGCCCTGGCCGCTGCCGGACTTCGAGAAGTCAGTCCGGCTGCGCTGGGCCGAACCCGCGCCGCCGCGCCTGGCCGATCCGCTGCAGACCGGCGGCATCGAGCATCTGCGCACCACGGCGAGCTGGCCGTTCGGCGCCGAGGCACCCACCGTGCCGCTCGACGGCCGGATCAGCCTGGCGTTCGCGACCCCGGTCGAGGACGCGGTGCGGGCCGCTGCCAACCGGGAGGGACCGGTCGACCAGCGGGTCGGTGAGTTCACCCTGCGGTCGCGGCTCACCGGGCTGCGGCTCGACGTCCTTGACGAGAGCACCGGTACCTACATCCCCTACGCGTCTCCGGACGGAACGGCACGGCCGCTGTCCGCGATGTGGCAGCGCCAGGCCGGCGATCCCTCGTTCGGCAACCGGCATCTGATGCTGGGCGTGCGGACGCCGTACGAGCGCACCCGAGCGGTGACCGAGCCCGCCGTCACCCAGCTCGAGGAGGCGGAGGAGTTCGACCCGTGCCGGCCGGCGGCGCCGGTCCGGGTGCTGACCTTCGAACACCATCCGGTACGCCGTCTCGAGCCGCTGACCGCCTACGACGGCGGTGACGCCGTCTGGACGCCGGGCCCGGCCGGCGCCGACATCCTGCCGATCTCCGCCGCCTCGGCCGCTTACCCGGTGCGGCGGGAGCCACCCCGGCGGTACCCGCGTTGCCTGTTCGTGCCGGACCAGTGGGGGATCGTGCCGGTGCCGGGCGCCACCGGCCGGATCGCGGTGCCCCTCGCACCCGCCCCGGCCCTGCGGCTGGATCTGCCGGCCGCCGCCGAGGGCCTGGCCGTACTGGTGATGACGACCGGGACCTGGTCGCTCACCGGTTACGACGCCGCCGGAGCGGTGGTCGCGACCGTCTCCGCCCCGGTGCCGGCCGGGCCCGGCGGGTTCCACGCCGATCAGCTGGTCCTGCGCGGCTCCGGCCTCCGCACGGTGGCTCTGAACTGCTACAGCCGCCTGCTGGTGCTCGCCGTCGCGGTGCGGACCGAGCCGCCCGCTGCGCAGACGGCCACCCGCCGCACCGAGCTGCAGCAGACCCTGGAACGCTTCCGCGGCAGCGAGCCGGTCTTCGAGCCGTACCGGCAGTACCGGCTGACCGTGACCACCCAGGTCGTGGAGACCGGCGGCCGGTCGCTGGCAGGCGCCGAGGTCGAGGCACCGGCCGGCGCGACCGCGTCGATCACCGGCGCCATCTGCACGATCACCCGGACCTTCGACTTCCGCACCGAGGGACCACCCGAGGACACCCTGGAGCCGTACGTCACCGGGCTGGCCCCGGCCCGCGGCGCCCCGGCGGTGTATCGCGACTACGACCTCGCGGTGACGTTCGGCGCGGACTACGTCGACCACATGTACCTGATCAGCGGCCGGATGCTGGGCCTGCGGCTGCGCGCCGGCGACGGCACGGGCCAGACCCTGACCAGCACGACGGTCCCGGGTGCGGAACTGGTGCTGCGCCGGGAGGAGCGGACCTGGCTGGCCACCCTGGACCGGTCCAGCTGTGCCCTCACGGTGGCGGAGTCCGAGCTCACCCGGGAGGTGCTGATCCGGGGCGCGCTGCCGGCCGGGGCACCGCTGGAACCCCGTACCAGCTATGACGCCGAACTGGTCGGTGAGCCGGCCGGGCCGGCGCCGCGCCCGGCCACCGGCGCGCTGTGTGCCTGGTCGTTCGTCACCTCCCGGTACCGCACGTTCGCCGACCACGTGCGTCCGCACGGGACGATGCGCCTGGCCACGCCGCAGTTGTCGCGGACCGAGTGGTCGGCGGTGCTCGAACCCGTGCTGGCCGCGCCGGGGACCGTCCGGCGGGAGGTCCAGACGGCCGTGTTCACCGCGCTGTTCGCGGCTCTGGACGTGGAGCGGTCGCTGCCCGCGGAAACCGGACTGCACGCGGTGGGCGCCGGCGGCGAAACCTGGGCGCTGCTGCTGAGCAGCCCGGAGCCGTTCGACCCCGATCGTGTCCGGTTCACCGTGCGGCGGCGGATCGGCGTCACCGCGTTCGACGTCGCAACCTCGCCGGTCCCGGACGCCGACGGCACCCGGGTGCTGCTGGTGCCGCACACCGGTCCCGCGGCGGGCCTGCTGGCGGACGGGAAATACCTGGTCACCGGCCTCTTCCGCCGGAACATCGGCGCCGGGCAGCCGGTGCTGTCGGTGCAGGGCGACACCGGCGACGAGACCGCGACCGTCGAGATCGAGCTGCCGATCGCGTAGCTCCGGCGGCGATGCAAAAGCTGTGCAATCTGAGTGAAGGGTGGCGGTGACACTCGGCCGTCACTCTCACCGATCAGGAGGCTCAGACAATGCGACGTACGGGTAAGCGCGTGGTGCGCACGGCGTTGTTGGCGGCGATGGCCACCGCGGCGGCGGGGCTCGTGGTCGCGGGCGCCCCCAGTGCGCACGCCGACCTCGACGGCCTGGCGTTCACCCCGCGCTCCGCGTTCTCCATCACCAACACGGAGTACGCGTCCTGCGTGGACGCCAACGTGAACCAGATGCACAGCAACGGCGGCGACGTGCAGATCTACCGGTGTCACGGCCGGGAGAACCAGGTCTGGAGCGTGCGGCCGTCCGGCCAGTACTACACCATCACGCTGCAGGGCTATCCCGACCGCTGCCTGGAGGTCGAGACCGGCACCCTGCCGAACAACAACACCCCCGTGCAGCTGTGGACCTGCAACGGCTCCGACCAGCAGAAGTGGATCATCTCGCGGGTCGCCCTGGTCAACAAGTACCAGGAGATGTCCGCCGGGTTCGTCAACCGCGCCTTCCGGATCCGCAACGTGGCCGGCAACAAGGCGTTGTCCGCCGCCGGCTTGTCCGACACGGACGACTTCGTGCTCGGCGTCGTGGAGTCGACCGCGGTCTACGACGGCGGCGGCGGAATCATCATCGACGTGCCGAAGGATTTCCGGCGGGCCAACATCGCCATGCACCGGCTCCTGGACGGCGCCCCGCCGCCGAACACGGTGTGGGAGTCGCCGGTGCTCACCTGCGCGGTGTACGGCACCGACGCCTCCCGCATCACCGGCAACTTCGGCAGCGCGACCTGCCCCGGTCTGCCGACGTCAACCGGTTGATGACCGGAGGGGTCCCGCCACCAGCGGGACCCCTGCCCGCCGTTGCGTCCGAGCCATCGGCCACACCGAATCTCCGTCGAGACGGGGCGCATTTTCCGGCACGGTGTACGGATGGCCGCGCGCATGAAGTACGTCGACTTCGACTGCACCGACCCGTATCGGCAGGCTCGGTTCTGGGCGGCTGTGCTCGGTGAGCCGCAGCATCCCGACGACCGGCCGGGTGACGACGAGTGCGAGGTCGTGGTGGCCGGCGGTGGGCCGTCGCTGCTGTTTCAGCGGGTGCCGGAGGGGAAGGCGGCGAAGAACCGGCTGCACCTCGACCTGCAACCCACCGACCGGGACCGCGACGAGGAGTTGGACCGGCTGCTCGTCCTGGGCGCGACCGTGGTCGACGACCGTCGCGATGCCGGTGGCTGGGTGGTGCTGGCCGATCCGGAGGGCAACGAGTTCTGCCTGGAGTCGCGCACTCCGGCGTAACTCCGCGCCGGCGCGTGCATCGGCGCGGCATCAAGCCTTGAGTACCGGGGATCGGCACCTCAGACGGAGGCGTCCCGCTTACCGCGCCGGGAACGATGCCCGTTACGGGCCCGGCGCTTGGATCGCTGACCCGGCCCGCCGAATCTTTGATCTTGAGGGAGGACTGCGATCTTGGGCTCGAAATTCCGCGCGTGGTATTGACCGGCGGCTGCTCGGTTGGGGCGGCCTGGCGGGCGCCGGCGTGGCAGCGAGCCCGGGCATGCCGGGCCGGTCTGGGCCGACGTGTTCACCTCGGTCAAGGCCCCCAACTTCCGCGGCTCCCCCGGCTTCAGCACCTACGGGCCGACCGCCCACATCATCGACGGCCAGTGGGAACTCGGGGTCGGCGGCGTCCACCCCGGCAGCGCCACGTACTGGAGCATCTATCCGGTCACCGGGTGGGTCGGTGTCATCCTCAGCAACTACGACGGCCTACCCATGCAGGAGATCACCGGACAGCAGGCCCAGGCCATCACCGGAGTTAAACCCGGCGACGGCGGCGGCTGATCGGCAGCATCTGGAATCGCGCGCCGTCCCGCCGGGTGAGCCCGCGGCCGACCGTGACGGCTGCGCCTGAGTGACCGGGGCCGGGATCACCAACTGCTGGCGGGCGTCCACGGATCTCACACGGCGCCGGCCCGGTTTGTGAACAAGAGTTGACCGGCGTGCTACGAGACGCGCACACCAGGGCAACGTTCACGCAATTTTATGACGGGGCCTCCGCGCATGCGGGGGTTCCGCAGCGCCTCAAGGAGTGTCTCGATGACGTATGTCAAGCCACCGGAGTTGGCGGTCGCCCTGGTCGACGCCGGCGCGTCGAAGATTCACATGTCGACGCGGGACACGCTGGTGCGGGCATACATGGCGGGCGCGCTGCTTACTCTCGCCGCGGCGTTCGCGGTGAAAATGACCGTTGACACCGGTCTGCCGATCGTGGGGGCGCTGCTTTTCCCGATCGGGTTCGCGTTGCTCTATCTGCTCGGCTACGACCTGTTGACCGGCGTGTTCGTACTGGGACCGCTGGCCTGGCTGGCGAAACGGCCGGGCGTCACCATCGGCGGCGTGCTGCGCAACTGGGGGCTGGTCTTCCTCGGCAACTTCGCCGGCGCGCTCACCGTGGCGGTCCTCGTCACAACCTTTGTCACGTACGGCTTCGACACGACCATCCAGGATGCGGGCAACCAGTTCGCCGCATACGGGCAGAAGCTTGCCGAGATCGGGTCCGACCGGACGCTCGGTTATGAGGCACACGGCGCCAACGGATGGCTGGCGGTGTTCGTACGGGGAATGCTTTGCAATTGGATGGTCTCGACCGGCGTGGTCGGTGCCCTGCTGGCCCGCGATGTGCTCGGCAAAGTCGTCGTGATGTGGCTGCCCATCCTGTTGTTCTTCGCCATGGGTTTCGAGCACTCGGTGGTCAACATGTTCCTGTTCCCGGTCGGCATCCTGCTCGGCGCGGACTTCACCTGGGCCGACTATTTCCTCTGGAACGAAATCCCGACCGTGCTGGGAAACCTGGTCGGCGGGCTGTTCTTCACCGGCGCGGCCATTTATCTGACGCATTACCGGACCGCACCGAAGACCGCAGTGGAATCGGAGATGACCGTCGGCGCGGCACCCACGCCGGGAGCCTAACGCGAGACCCAGGTGGCGCTCTGAGGTCCCACGGGTGCTCCGTTCGCTGTCGGATGGAAAGCTCGTGCCCCGTGATCGATGATTTCGCGAAGGACTGCCCGCACGATCTAGTGGAAGGTCGCCCGTGAGGGCGGTCATCGTCGCGGCCGCGGTCGCGTTTCTCATCTCCCTGTTCGGCACCCCGGTGGCGATCCGCGTCTTCACCGCGCTCAAGGCCGGCCAGCCGATCAGATCAATCGGGCTCGCCAGTAATGAGGGCAAGCAGGGCACGCCCGCGATGGGTGGCGTCGTCTTCATCGTGGCGACCGTCTTCGCCTACGTGGCCGGGCACGTCGCCCTGACCACCCTGCCGGAGCGGCAGATCGCGCAGGAGGGGCCGACCATGACGGCGCTGGTCCTGCTCGGGCTGTTCGTCTTCTGCGGTGTGGTCGGGTTCCTCGACGACCTCCTCAAGGTGCGCCGGCGCAACTCCGACGGGCTGTCGGCCAAAGGCAAACTGCTCGGCCAGGCGATCGTCGGCAGCGGCTTTGGCATCGCCGCGCTCTACGTCGCCAGCACCAACGGCCAGACCGTGGCCAGTGAGCACATCTCGCTCATCCGCGACATCAGCTGGCTGAACGTCGGCAAGGTCGGCTCGGTGATCGTGTTTGTCTTCGTGATCACAGCGATGTCGAACGGTGTGAACCTCACCGACGGCCTCGACGGGCTGGCCACCGGAGCGTCGATCCTGGTGCTGGGTGCGTACGCGTTGATCGGCGTCTGGCAGTACCGGCACTGGTGCGCCGACGACGCGTACGCGCGCGTCAACGAATACTGCTATCAGGTCCGCGATCCCTTGGAGATCGCGATGATCGCGGCGGCGGCAGCCGCATCCTGCCTGGGCTTCCTGTGGTGGAACGCGTCCCCGGCGCGGATTTTCATGGGTGACGTGGGCTCGCTCGGTCTCGGCGGCCTGATCGGCGGGCTCGCGGTGGCCACCCGCACCACGTTGCTGTCGATCCTGATCGGCGGGCTCTTCGTCCTCATCACGACGACCTGGGTGATCCAGATCGTCTCGTTCCGGACTACCGGCAGACGTGTCTTCCGGATGGTGCCGCTGCACCACCACTTCGAGTTGGCCGGCTGGAGCGAGGTCAACATCGTGGTCCGGTTCTGGATCGTTGCCGGCGTCTGCGTGGCGGCGGGCCTGGGCCTGTTCTACTCGGATTTTCTGGCAGCCGTTGGATAGAAGAAGGCACCATCGATGGATTCACCCCCAGGCAAGGGAGTGGGGGTGGTGACTTACCGGCCCCATTCAGCTATACCGTCCGTATGTCTATGGCTACGGAGGATGATCGTCGTCCGATGTCCGCCGATGACCGCAAGCGCAACGCCCTTGAGGTGTACCGGCTGGGCATGGGGCAGTTCGAGGAACTCGTCGACACCGTCGATCAACTGATCTTTCCCGTCCGCTGGCGGGCGCCGCAGGCGGTGCGGCGACTGCCGGTGGCCTTCACCGGCATACGTCTGGGCGGCGTGACCATCGGCACCGCCGCGGTCTCGGGCGAGGTCAGCGCCCTCACCACCGAGCGGGGCTCCTACCACGTCGTCATGACCACGGCCGGGTCGGTACGCAGCGAACATCGCGCAAACCGGGTTCTAGTGACCCCGGACCGGGCCGCCGTGTATCTGCCCGACGGCTTCACTACCGCCAGCTGGGCCGGCCCCGAAACCTGCCCGATGAGCGTCACGATCGAACCCGCGGTGCTGCACGAGGAACTCGCCGGCCACCTGGGGCACCCGATTTCCCGGCCGATCGAGCTGGCCACCAGCATGTCCACCGCGGACGGCATGGGGCGCACCTGGGCCGCGCTCGTCCGGCTGATCTACGACGAGACCACCGGCGAATCACCCTCCCTGGCGTGCCACCCGCTGATCCGGTCCCGGCTGTACGACGCCGTGGTCAGCGGCCTGCTGCTGGCCGCCGATCACCAGTACCGGGAGGAACTGTTCTCCCCGGTTCCCCCGATGCGGCCCCGGGCCGTCCGCAAGGCCATCGACCTCCTGGAGGCATACCCGCACCAGCATCTGCCCGTCACCACGCTCGCCCGCGCGGTGGGGGTCAGCACGCGTACCCTGCAAGGCGGCTTCCGCCAGCACCTCGGCATGACTCCCATGGCGTACGCGCGCAGCGTCCGGCTCGCCCGCGCCCACCGCGATCTCCAGGAGGCCGACCCGCAACGGACGACCGTGGCCGCCATCGCCCACCGGTGGGGGTTCAGCCACCTCAGCCGTTTCGCCGCGACCTACCGCAACATTTACGGCACCGCCCCGTCAAAAACCTTGCGGAGCTAGCGCCGCAAAATCGCTCCTGACACACATCTCGCTCAGGGCTTCCGGGCCAGTCCGGCTGCAATGATCTTCCCGGCGAAGCTGATCGGGGCAGCGACCACGTCAGTCGGATCCGGTCGCCAGAGCGGGTTGTAGACGACACCCGGCTCCAGCAGGTCCAGGCCGGCGAAGAAGCCTCGGACTTCGTCGAAGCTGCGGAACCGACCGCTACCCAGGTCGGTGAGGAACACCCGCTCGATCTCGGCGGTCTCCTCTCCCCCGTCGATGAAATGGGTGATGAACACGAAACTGCCCGAGGGGATCGCATCTCGGTAGCGTGCGACCAACTCATCCGGGCGCTGGTCGTCATCCAGGTGGTGCAGGACGGCGACCATCAGCAACCCGACCGGCCGGTTGAAGTCGATCAGAGCTCGCAGATCTGGGTTGTCGAGCACCTCGTCGGGTGCACAGAGGTCGGCGGTGATCACCGTGGTGTGCTCGTTCTCGGCCAGCAAAGCCCGGCCGTGGACCAGCACCATCGGGTCGTTGTCGACGTAGACCACCTTGGCCTGAGGGTTCCGGCTCTGCGCGACCTCGTGCGTGTTCTGCACCGTCGGCAGACCGGCGCCGAGGTCGATGAACTGGTCGATGCCCTGGGCGGCCATGTACCGGACGCCGCGGCCCAGCACGGCCCGGTTGAAGAGCCCCACGTCGACCCCGTCGGGGGTCAACTCCAGGAGCTTCGCGGCAACGGCCCGATCGGCTGCGAAGTTGTCCTTGCCGCCCAGCAGGAAGTCATAGACCCGCGCCACGCTCGGCACCGCGGTGTCCACAGCGGCCGGCAACTTCCGGTGCGGTCGCTGAGAATCACCTATCGGTTCAAAAGCTCTATCCACTGTGAACTCCTGAATTAACAGGGGTGATGGCGGAGCACAGCGTACCGGCCTTACTCCCGGCCGGCGCACCGGTATCTATTCCGCGTCGTGATTCCCGTGCCGACCAAGCCGGGGGTCTCGCCATGACAATTCTTCGGTAACGAAAGCGCTCCGACCATCGCCGGGCCATCGGGTACTCGCGAGGCCGCATCCCAGCGGTCAGCGCCGTCGGTGCATGGCGCAACGAGATCCCATAGGATTTTCTTCGTGACCCAGCCACGGGACAACGTCGAGCCGGCACTTCTGGCCGCATCCTTGCGCTGCGCCGTCGACCTCGGACGGGTGGCGCCGGTCAACGCGGTGGCGCGACAGTCGGCCGCGCTGGCGTCGCTGTGGCGATACACGCTGATGACGATCAGCATCGCCGCCACCCAAGCTGACATGGAACGGGAGCATGGCAAAACCCGCATCGAACGTGTCGACGGCGGGAGCGCCATCAATATTGTTGTGATCAGTAGCGGTCTGCGGTTCTACCACGGCGTCGGCTCGGTCGAGAACGATCGACGGGCCGAGGAGACCCCGCTGCTCGTCCGCTCGATGTCGCTGCACAGCCCGTGGGAAATGGCGATGACGACGCTCGCTCAGACGTCCACGCCCGCGATGTACGGACTGGCTGCCCTGGTCTCGCTCGAGCGGATCATGAAAATGATCCGAGAGTTCCAATCACACCGTCAAGATATGTTAGATCGGCAGGTGAGACGGGAGTTGCTCCGACGGGCGTCCGCATCGCCGGCGCTCTCCGGAGGCGACCTTCTGCCACCTGCCGAACTCGATGCGGCGGAGGACTCTGTCGAGCAGCTCGGCCGGTATCCCATCCTGCGTGTAGACGTCACCAACGACGGATAGCCACGGCCAGGGAGCTACGAGAGCGGTGCCGGCTGAGCGCGGCGTGCCTGGCACAGCAGGATCGCGGCGTAGCCATGGGAACCGTGCTGGGCTGTCGGTATGACCTCGATCCCCTCGTGCGGCGGTTCGAAGTCGGGCCGGAGGGCCGCTCGGAGATCGCGTTCGTCGATGTCGGCGCCGGGGAAGGTCTTGCCGCCGACCATGTAGCCGCGGCACCGGCGCAGCGCCGCGGTGAGGAAGAGGCCGCCGGGCTGGACCAGGCCGGTGATGTGACGCATGAACAGTTCCCACGTGGCGCGGTCGCCGGTCGCCGAGTCGGCGCAGTAGGCGCTGACCACCGTCGGATAGCTGCGGTTCACCGGACGGGGGTGGCGGGCGTCCACCCGTACGAGCTTGGTGATTTTTGCCCTGGTCAGGTTTTCACGCGCGGTCACCTCGGCGTCGGTCGGACCGGTGATGCCCTCGCACTGCAGCGTGTAGCGGACGAACGGCCGCCAGTCGTGGGCGCCCGGTGCGCGGTCGATCCACCGTTGGATCTCGGCCAGGTTCTCGGGCAGATAGTCGCCCAGATGGATCTCGGACGCCGTCTCGGCGCACGCGAACACGTGGTGAAGGGTGGGACCGGTACCGAAGTACAGGACCGGCTGATCGCGTTCGGCGTGGTGCATCGCGTCGACGAGGAACGCGATCGTGGCGATCTCGTCCGGCTCGACGGTGCGGTAGTAGTCGGTGAGGTACTCGGCCGGCACCCAGTCGGTGTCGAACGACGCGTGTCCGCGGCGCCGGCCGAGGACGGTACGGGTGAGACGGGCGAGTACGACTTCGTAGAACGCGGCGCCGAGGTTGGCACCGCCGAGGAAGACGAGCGCCTCCGCGGTGGTGATCGAGTCGGTCACAACGGCGGCACCGAACGCGGCCGTGTAGTACGGCACCTCCTTGGCGACCTCGGTGCCGGTGTACGCCACGGCAGCGGCCAGGCGAGCGGCGCGCCCGCCGCCGAACCGGCGCCGGGTGATGTCGTACGCCAGCTTGGAGAGCACGTTGGTGCTCGCCCCCGTGGCCGCCAGCAGAGCTCCGTTCGCCCGCAGGTTGGCGCGCAGCCCGAACACCCAGACCACGTAGCTCGCGACGAGGAACGCCACCACCGATCGATGGCCGAGGTCGGCGAGCAACCCGGAAGCGACCAGACCGGCCCCGGTGGCCGCCGCCCAGGCGTCCAACGCGTAGGTCGACGCCACGGTGGCCGCCAGACTGGCGGCCCAGGCGGCGAGCGGCGACATCCTCGAACGCCTGGCGGTGCTCACCGGCGAAACGAGCGATCGGACCATGGGGCGCCTCCGGACGGTGATGCTGTGAGATGTGCCCAGAGTCAGCCGTGCGGGTGCTCACCTTCAATGTCAGATCGTGGTCAATCCCTGCTCACAGGTGCTTTGGTAAGCATTACGACACCCTTTTCGATCATGACACGAACGCCATGCCGGTCATTGCCCAGCGAAACGGACGTTCGGTTGGAAGGACCTGCCGCCGGCCACCTAGATCCCGATCGGCGCGGCCCGGCTCGCACTGGCCTCATGACGGCC
>NZ_BOMV01000105.1 GCF_016862375.1 Paractinoplanes rishiriensis
GATCGCGCTGTCCCGCAGCGCGGCACGGGACGGATGGCCGATCGGCATCGCGGCCATCGCGTTGAGGAGTTCGGCTGCGCTGTCGGCGGGCGCCTCAGCGGCGGCCGGCACAGCCCGGCGGCTGGTCGTCTGCGACGTCTCGGTGACGGTCATGCTTGGTCCTCCCTGGCACCAGTTCCGGAGAGCCCGGTTCCCTTGTTGCTGAACCCGGTCGGTCGGGTGTCCCTATCAACGATCAGCGACGGCCGTTACGGCCGTCGCCGACCATGCACATTAGGCCGTTCGGTTACCAAGACCCTAACTGAGAGGACGAGGAAAGACTAGCCGAAAGTATGAGTGACTTTGAGTGACTAGGGCCCTACGCAGCAGGAATTAGGCCGTCCGGTCGCGCGGCGGGACTAGTTGGGCCACTGCGTCATATCCTCCGATCCGAGCAAGATGGACGGTATGACCTCGCTGCCCACGTCGACGCCGCATCCGGCCGCCGTCGAGATCCGCAGCTGGTCGTTGGACAGCTTCCGCGAGTTGCGCGGCCTGCGCGCGGCACTGCGCGAGATCGTGGCCGGTACCGCGGGTGAGGTCTCCGACCGGATGGCCGTGGTCGCCACCGAACTGGCCACCAATGCGCTGCGGCACGGGCGGCCGCCTACAGTGGTCCGGCTGCTGCGGTCGGGCGACCGGCTGATCATCGAGGTCGCCGACCACGACCTGTTCGCCGCGCCGGAGCTGGACGAGGGTCGCCCGCTCGGCGCCGGCGGGCTCGGTTTGCAGCTCGCACGCGCCTTCGCTACCGATGTCGGCTGGTATGCGACCGAGACCACGAAACATGTCTGGGCGAGCTTCCCGAGCTGAATCCCCTCGGTGCTGGTAAAAATTCTCCCGTGGCGGACTCCTACAAGATCGGCCAGGAGCGAGCGGCCGACGGGACCGCGTCCCTCCTGCGCATCGACGGTGAACTTGACATCACGGCACGTGACGATCTGCACGACGCGATCGTCGCGGCGCTGGGTCACGGCGACGTGACCGTCGACCTGGGCGGCGCGACCTTCATCGACTCCGAGGCGCTGGGTGCGCTGATCGACGGCTACAACGCGGCCCAGGCCGGCTCGGCCCGGTTCCGGGTGATCAACGCGCAGGGCCTGGTAGCCCGGGTGCTCGAAGTCTCGGGCGCGCTCGACCTGTTCGGCGGGTAAGCGGGTAAGAGGCGGCGGTGCCCCTGGCTATCACGTCCGCGCTGCTCGCCGGCGTCCTCGCGTTCGCGGTGGGCCGCCCGCGCGGGCTGCCCGAGGCGGTGGTGGGGGTGCCGGCCGCGCTGCTGGTGGTTGCGGCCGGCCTGCTGCCGTGGCGGGACGCGGCTGGCGAAGTGCGCGAACTGGGTCCGACCGTCGGTTTCCTGGCCGCGATCCTGGTGCTCGAACCCGGCGTTCTGCGTCTTCGTCCTGGCCCTCGGCGTGGTGGTGCTCGCGGTCCGGCAGAACGGCCTGGACCGCCTGGTGGACCCGCTGGTGCCGACCGGCACCGGGCTGCTCCACCTGCTGGCCGCGGCCGCCCTCGCCGCGGTGCTGGCCAACCTGGTCAACAACCTGCCGGCCACGCTGGTGCTGCTGCCCGCCGTCGAGCACTCGCCCGGCCTGCTGCTGGCCGTGCTGATCGGGGTCAACGTCGGGCCGAACCTGACCTATGTCGGCTCGCTCGCCACCCTGCTGTGGCGGCAGGTGCTGCACGCCCGGGACGCCGCACCGGACGCCCGCGAGTTCCTGCGGCTGGGCCTGCTGACCGTGCCGGCCGCGCTGGTGGCCGGGGTGCTGGCGCTGTGGGTGGCGCTGCACCTGACCGGAACGTAGGGACGCACCGCCACCGCCGCTGCCGGTACCGATCCGGGGAAAGATCGAGGTGACCCGGTGGGGGATCGGCGGTGGGGTGCGTCCGACGTGGTCAGTCTCGTCGATGCATTGTGTAACAGGCAAGCAATCAGGGTTACGGAATTCCCCGGTCTGCCGCCTGCCGCAGGTCGATCTCCTCGACGAGTCCGCGGCCGGCCTCGTCGGTGAGCCGCCGCCCGTGCACGGCCCGGGCGCCGGTCAGGATGCTGGTGACCCGTTTCGGCAACCCGATCTCGTCGCCGTCACAGCAGCGGCGGCACCACGATCGCCAGGATCAGTTCGCTCTCCAGCTCGAGTCGCGGCACGCCCGGTATGAACGACGCGGCCGCCGCCAGCACCACGATGATCATGCCGGGTTCCAGCTTGCGGCGGCGGGCGAGAGCCGAGACCGCGATGCCCACGCCGATGATGAGCAGGAGTTGGACGCCGCTCACGGTGATCAGGTTAGTTGCGGGTTTGCGCAACGGGGGGATGGCCGATTGCGTGTCGATGCATCGACATGCTTAATCTCTTGCTGCCGGGTTCTGGCCGGCAGCACGGGGGAGGCACAACGTGAAATCGCGACTCGCGGTCGCGCTGGTCGGCATGCTCGGACTCAGCACGATCGCCGTCATCGGTACGTCCACCGCCGCATCCGCGGCTACCCATTTCGACAGCCCGCCGCAGGTCCTGCTGGGCTGGACCGACTCGGCCACGCCGGCCACCGGGCACCCGTCCGACGGCGAGACCGACCTGCCGCTGGGCACCTGGCAGGACGAGGCCGGGGGCACGCACACGTCGCGGGTCTACGTGACCTGGGACCTGTCGCAGTTCGAGGGCAAGAAGATGTACGGCGGCAAGCTGTGGGTGCAGGAGCGCAGCGCCGCCGACTGCACGAAGCGGGACATCGAGATCTGGCGTACCCGGGCGGTGTCGGCGACGCCCAAGTGGCGCAACCCGCCGGCGCCGCTGACGAAACTCGACGAGATCCAGACGCCGGAATACTGCCCGCGGGCGACCATCGAGTTCGACGTGAGCGCCGCGGTTCTCGACGCGGTGCAGCGCAAGCAGCGGCTGGTGACCTTCGAGCTGCGGGTGTCGGCCGGCAACGAGGCCGATCCCGCGTACGGGCGGCGACTGTCCACGTCGTACGGCGTGCGGTTCACCGCGGAGTACAACTCGGTCCCGCAGATCCACAACGCGAACCTCTACACCAGCGGCTTCGGGTGCACCCAGCTGAAGCCGTACCCCAAATACCCCGGCGGTCTTCTCGAGGCGCTGGGCACCGACGCGGACGCCGACGACGATCCGCGGATGCGCGTGGAGTTCGCGATCTGGCCGGTTGGCCGGCCCGAGGAGCGCACCACCCTGACCGACACCGCGTTCCCGGCCGGGCGGGTGGCGAGCGTCCGGGTCCCGGAGGCCGACCTGGTGGACGGCACGTCGTATGCGTGGCAGGCCCGGGTCACCGACGGCGTGGACACCTCGCCGTGGTCCCGGAAGTGCTTCTTCAGCTACGACGGCATCGCACCGACGGCGCCGGCGGTGACCTCGGACTTCCCCGAGGGCACCTGGGGTCCGGCCGGCAAGCTACCGACGTTCACCTTTGACGGGCAGGGCAACAAGGATGTGGCCGGCTTCCAGTACGGCTGGTGGGGCCTCGGCGTAGACGTGTGCAGCGCCGAGGGTGACGTCGGGCAGACGGTCTGCACGCCGCCGTTCTCGGGGCCGGGCACCGTGCGTGCCAACACCCCCGGTGGCACCGCCGCGGTCACCCTCAACCCGGACGCCTCCGGGCCGATCCGATTGGTGGTCCGGTCGGTGGACGCGGCCGGCAAGGTGTCGCCGACGGTGACCACCACCGTCTACATCAGCTCGTCCGAACCGAACGTCGAGGTGGACAGCGGCACCCCGGTGTGGAACCGCGAGGTGCGGCTCAAGCTGACCCCGAGGTCCGGCATCGCGGTCACCGAGTACGAAATCCAGCGGCGGGGCGTGGACGGCACCGAGACCAGGACGGCCGACGAGAGCGGGACGGCCTACTACGCGTTCACGGCCACCGAGATGGGGCCGCACATCACCGTGCGCAGCATCAGCCCCGACGGGTTCCGCTCGGCGCCGTCGACCTGGCAGCACCACTTCGACCCGGCTCCCGGTGTGACCTCGGACATCTACGACAGCACCAGTACGGTGCCGACCGGCGGCGTCGGGGTGGAGGGCACGTTCACCTTCAGCCCGCCGCCCGGCTGGGCCGAGGTGGCCACGTACCGGTACAGGTTCGGCCGCGGTGCGCAGACCGAGGTCGAGGCCGGCCCGGACGGCACCGCCTCGATCACCTGGACCCCCACCGAGAGCGGTTCGGTCGAGCTCACGGTCCATGCGGTGCGGGCGGACGGCACCATGAGCGAGTACCCGAACTGGTACTGGTTCGAGGTGGCCTGAGGTCGCTTGGCAGGGCCGCTCCCCGGGTATGCTCACCGACGGGCCGTGACTGGCGCGTTCGGATGGGGAACCATCGTGGAGCGGCCCCGTCGACCGACGACCTGCCGTGCGCCTGGGCCTCTGCACCGTGATAGGGAGGTCCTATGTCCGAGTTGAGCCGTGAGTCCGCCGCTTTCCAGTCCGCCCTCGAGGTGGTTCGCGCCGTCGAACCCCGGATCGCCGACGCGATCGCGCAGGAGCTGACCGACCAGCGCGAGTCGCTCAAGCTGATCGCCAGCGAAAACTACGCGTCGCCGGCCGTGCTGCTGGCGATGGGCAACTGGCTGTCCGACAAATATGCCGAGGGCACGATCGGTCGCCGCTTCTACGCCGGCTGCCAGAACGTGGACACCGTCGAGTCGGTCGCCGTCGAGCATGCCAAAGCCCTTTTCCATGCGCCGTACGCGTACGTGCAGCCGCATTCGGGCATCGACGCGAACCTGGTGGCGTACTGGGCGATCCTGGCCGACCGGGTCGAGGTGCCGTTCTTGAAGAAATTCGAGAAGCGGCAGGTCAACGCTCTGAATGACGCCGAGTGGGCCGAGCTGCGGCAGGCCTTCGGCAACCAGCGGATGCTGGGCATGTCGCTGGACGCGGGCGGCCACCTGACCCACGGCTTCCGGCCCAACATCTCCGGCAAGATGTTCGACCAGCGCAGCTACGGCGTCGACCCGGCGACCGGGCAGATCGACTACGCGGCCCTGCGCGCGACGGCCCGCGAGTTCAAGCCGCTGATCATCGTGGGTGGCTACTCGGCGTACCCCCGCAAGGTGAACTTCGCGACGCTGCGCGAGATCGCCGATGAGGTCGGCGCCACCTTCATGGTCGATATGGCGCACTTCGCCGGCCTGGTCGCGGGCAAGGTCTTCACCGGCGACTTCAACCCGGTCGAGCACGCGCACATTGTGACGACCACCACCCACAAGTCCCTGCGCGGCCCGCGCGGCGGCGCGATCCTGGCCCAGCCTGAACTGGCCGACCAGGTCGACCGGGGCTGCCCGATGGTGCTCGGTGGCCCGCTGGCCCACGTGATGGCGGCCAAGGCGATCGCCTTCGCCGAGGCCCGGCAGCCCTCGTTTGCCACGTACGCGCAGCAGATCGTCACCAACAGCCAGGCGCTCGCCGAGGGTTTGCTCAAGCGCGGCGTGCAACTGGTCAGCGGCGGCACCGACAACCACCTGGTGCTGATCGACGTGCACCCGTTCGGCCTCACCGGCCGCCAGGCCGAGCAGGCCCTGCTCGACTCGGGCGTGGTCACCAACCGCAACGCGATCCCGCAGGACCCGAACGGCGCCTGGTACACGTCCGGCATCCGCATCGGCACGCCCGCCCTCACCTCACGCGGCCTGGGCGTCGCCGAGATGGACCAGATCGCCGACCTGATCCACACCGTGCTCGCGAACACCACGCCGGCCGAGGGCTCGAAGGCGAAGTTCCAGCTCGATCCCGCCCTGTCCGACCGCATCAGCAAGCAGGCGACGGAACTGCTGGCGCCGTTCCCGCTCTACCCCGCGGTCACCCTGGACTGACATGTTCCATCGCCCGGCCGCCGGCTCGCACCAGCCGGCGGCCGGGGGCCGGCTCCTGCCTATCGTGATCGCATGCGTTTGGTGCTGACCAGCGACACCCACCTGCCGAAGCGGGCCCGCGACCTGCCCGCGCCCCTGTGGTCCGCGATCGACGAGGCCGACGTGGTGATCCACGCCGGCGACTGGGTGGACGCGGCAGCCTTGGACGCCCTGACCGCCCGCTCGGCCCGCCTGATCGCCTGCTACGGCAACAACGACGGCCCGGAGCTGCGGGCCCGCCTTCCCGAGGTCGCCCACGCGAACCTCGACGGCCTGCGCCTGGCGGTGATCCACGAGACCGGCCAGTCCACGGGCCGCACCGAACGCTGCGCCGCCCGTTTCCCCGACGTGGATCTGCTGGTCTTCGGCCACTCCCACATCCCGTGGGACACCACCGCCGCGACCGGCTTGCGCCTGCTCAACCCCGGCTCCCCGACCGACCGGCGCCGCCAGCCTTTCGCCACCTTCATGACCGCAACAGTCGGCGCCGGCACCCTCACAAACGTGGAGCTGCATCAACTACCGCCCCACCGGCCATCCTGACCCACCTCTCCGGGCATCTGGGGAAGCGCTCTCTCAGATCTATGGCCGTAAATGCCGGTGATGGCGTTTTTGCTGATCTGCGCCGGAACCGGTTCCGGGGTCTCCGTTATCGGCCCCTCGAAAGACCGTCGCAGGGTATGAAAGGGCATCCCGTGCAGCGGCTCCACCTGCGCAGATGCCCGATCAGGCGACGCGCCTTCCCGCACTGTTGTGACATCCGCAAGCGCCTTGGTGTTAGCGGCTGGTTCCGGAACCTGGGGGAAGCCTGGACACCGTACCGACCCTTACCTAGCGTCGATGCCGGGGGAGCGCTCTCCCCGATACACGTGGAGAGATCGGCTTCCCCCAGGGTGCAAGCAGTCCCCCTTGCTATTCCCCGCCCTAGGAGAGGCAATGACCATCCCCGTCAGCTCCGCCGTACCGCGGAGACGCTCCCCCTGGCGCCTCGGCGCCGTCGGTGGCCTTGTGGTCGCCGTGATTGCCGGATTCGCCGCTGTCACCACCGTCGGTGCGAGCGCGGCCGAGACGCTGTTGTCCCAAGGGCGGCCGGCCACGGCTTCGTCCACCGAGGCGGCCGGTGCCTTCACCGCGGCCGAGGCGGTGGACGGCAATGCGGGCACGCGCTGGTCGTCCGCGTTCGCCGACCCGCAGTGGCTCCAGGTGGACCTCGGCAGTTCGCAGGCCGTCAGCCGGGTCGAGCTGAGCTGGGAGACGGCCGCGGCCAAGTCCTTCCAGATCCAGGTCTCCGACAACGCCAGCAGCTGGACCAACGTCTACTCCACCACGAGTTCGACCGGCGGCAATCAGTCGTTGACCGTGAGCGGCACCGGGCGTTACGTCCGGATGTACGGCACCCAGCGCACCACCGGCTACGGATACTCGCTGTGGGAGTTCAAGGTCTACGGCGGCACGACGACGACACCGACCACCGGACCGACCGTCCCCCCGGGCGGCTCCCTCGGCGCCAACGTCGTCGTGTTCGACCCGGGCATGTCGACCGCCGCGATCCAGAGCCGGGCCGACGCGATCTTCCGCGAGTCGGAGTCGGCGCAGTTCGGCACGCAACGCTATGTTCTCGCGTTCCAGCCGGGCGTCTACAACGGGCTGAACATCCAGGTCGGCTTCTACACCTCGGTGGTCGGGCTCGGGCAGAACCCGCAGGACACCCGGATCAACGGCGACATCACCGTGGACGCCGGCTGGTTCCAGGGCAACGCCACTCAGAACTTCTGGCGCTCCGTCGAGAACCTCCAGGTCAACCCGGTTAACGGCACCAACCGCTGGGCCGTCTCGCAGGCCGCGCCGTTCCGGCGGATGGACATCCAGGGCAACCTCAACCTGGCGCCGAACGGGTACGGCTGGGCCTCCGGCGGCTACATCTCGGACTCGCGGATCACCGGGTCGCTGGGGCAGTACTCGCAGCAGCAGTGGTTCACCCGGAACAGCCAGATCGCGTCCAACACCAACGCGGTGTGGAACCAGACCTTCGTGGGTGTGCAGGGTGCACCGGCGGCCAGCTATCCGAACCCGCCGTACACCGTCATCCCCACCACCCCGGTCATCCGGGAGAAGCCCTATCTCTACCGGACCGGCGGCGACTACGCGGTCTTCGTGCCCAACCTGCGCACCAACTCGAGCGGGCCGTCCTGGGTCAGCGGCAACACCCCGGGCACCAGCCTGCCGCTCAACCAGTTCTACGTCGCCAAGCCCGGTGACACCGCCGCCCGGATCAACCAGGCGCTGGCCCAGGGGCTGAACCTGATCTTCCAGCCGGGCATCTACCACGTCAACCAGACGATCAACGTGACCCGGGCGAACACCGTGGTGCTCGGCCTCGGCTACGCCACGGTCATCCCGGACAACGGCGTCACCGCGATGCAGGTGGCCGATGTGGACGGCGTGAAGATCGCCGGCGTGCTGTTCGACGCGGGCACCACCAACTCGCCGAACCTGCTGGTGGTCGGGCCGAGCGGCTCGTCCGCGAACCACGCCGCCAACCCCACCATGATCCAGGACGTGTTCTTCCGGATCGGCGGCTACATCGCCGGCAAGGCCACCAACAGCCTGTTGATCAACAGCAACCACGTGATCGTCGACCACATCTGGGCGTGGCGCGGCGACCACGGCAACGCCGGAACCATCGGCTGGACGATCAACACGGCGGACCACGGCCTGATCGTCAACGGCAACGACGTGACCGCGTACGGGTTGTTCGTCGAGCACTACCAGAAGGACGAGGTGATCTGGAACGGCGAGCGCGGCCGCACCTACTTCCTGCAGAACGAGCAGCCGTACGACCCGCCGTCCAACGCCGCCTGGCGCAGTGATGCGCTCGGCTACCCGGCGTACCGGGTGGCGAACACGGTGCAGAACCACGAGGCATGGGCGATGGGCAGCTACGCGTTCTTCAACGTCAACCCGAACGTGCACTCGGCCAACGGCTTCCAGGCGCCTACCCACGGCGGCGTGCGCTTCCACAACATCTTCACGATCTCGCTGGCCTCCGGAACCATCGACCACGTCGTGAACAACATCGGAGCACCGGCAGTCGGCAGCAACGTCGTTCCGTCGACCGTGACGAACTTCCCCTAGGCGACAATTTCGCCGCTGCCGCGCGGGATCAGGGTGGTGGGAATCCTGATCTCGCGCGGTGGCCCGTCATAGCCGTCGATGCGTTCGAACAGCGCCGCGGCGGCGGTCCGGCCGATCCGGGCCGGGTCCTGCTGCACCACCGTGACGGCCGGTTCCAGCAGGTCGGCCAGCGGGAAGTCGTCGAATCCGACCAGCGCAACTCTCCGGTGCTGGTCGAGCCGGCGGAGCGCCCGCACTGCCCCGATCGTGACCAGGCCCTGCGCCGCGAAGATCGCCGTCGGTGGATCCGGCCCGCGCAGCATCGCCACCGTGGCGCGTTCGGCGGCGGCCTCGTCGCGCAGATCGTGCACCGCCGGTCCGCCCCGGCCACCGAGCGCGCGCAGATAACCCCGGTGCCGGTCGCGCTGGGTGGGCAACTCGCGCCGATCACCCAGAAAACCCACCATCCGATGACCGTACGCGACCAGGTGGCGCACCGCTCCAGCGGCGCCCGCGACGTTGGTCGACACGACGGTGTCGGCCGCGGCCCCGGCGGCCGACCGTTCCACGAACACCACCGGCATCCCGCGCAGCCGGCGCAGATAGGACTGGTCGCCGCCGGTGGGTGCCAGGATCAGCCCGTCGGTCTGCCGCTGGGCGAATGCGGAGGCCAGTTCCCGCTCGCGCCGCGGATCCTCGTCGAGGCTGCCGGTGAGCACGTGACTGCCCCGGGCCCGGCACTCGTCCTCGACCGCCCGGTGCACGGCGGCCGAGAACGGATTCGACACGTCGGCCAGCAGCACCCCGATGGTCCGGGTGCGCCGGTCGTTGCGGCGCAACATGCTGGCGCCGAGGTGCGGCCGGTAGTCCAGCGACTCCACCGCGGCCCGGACCCGGGCGGCCAGGTCGGGCGTCACGGTCGGCTCGCCGTTCACCACCCGGGAGACCGTCTTGAGGCTGACCCCGGCGGTGCGGGCCACGTCGTTCATCGTCGGTCGGTGCGCCATCCGTCGATCCCTGTCGATGTCGATCACTGTGCGCAACAGATTGGAAACTCATTGTTGACACGGGGTGGGTGCGGGCGTCTACTGCGAGACAACGTTGTCTCTCGATTTGTGGTCCCCAGGGCTAAATCGATTTGGAGGAGACATGCAACGAAAGGTGGTGGCCTTCGGCTGCGTGGTGATGCTGGCTCTCGGCACGTCCGCCGCGTGTGGCGGACCGGCCGCCGGCGAGACGGTCGTGGGCCTGATCACCAAGACCGACACGAACCCGTTCTTCGTCAAGATGAAGGAGGGCGCCCAGGAGCAGGCCGATCTGCATGGCCTCGACCTCCAGACCTTCGCCGGCCGTCAGGACGGCGACAACGAGTCCCAGGTGCAGGCGATCGAGACCCTGATCGCGTACGGAGCCATCGGTTTTCTGCTCACCCCGAACGACTCCAAGGCGATCGTCCCCTCGATCGACCAGGCCCACGAGCAGGGCATGCTGGTGATCGCGCTGGACACCCCGGTGGACCCGCCGAACGCGGCGGACGCCACCTTCGCGACCGACAACTTCCAGGCCGGCAAGCTGATCGGCCAGTGGGCCCAGGCGAAGTTCGCCAAGGACGGCAAGCAGGCGAAGATCGCCATGCTGGACCTCAACGCCAACCAGGTCTCCGTCGACGTCAAGCGCAACCAGGGCTTCCTTGAGGGCTTCGGCATCCCGCTCGGTGATCCGAACCGGATCGGTGACGAGAAAGACCCGCGGATCGCCGGGCACGACGTCACCGACGGCAACGAGGACGGCGGCCGCACCGCCATGGAGAACCTGCTCCAGAAGGACCCGTCGATCAACCTCGTCTACACCATCAACGAACCCGCCGCGGCCGGCGCGTACCAGGCCCTCAAAGCCGCCGGCAAGGACTCCGACGTCACCATCGTGTCGATCGACGGCGGCTGTCCCGGCATCGACGACGTCGAGCGCGGCGTCATCGGCGCCACCTCGATGCAGTTCCCGATCAAGATGGCCCAGATGGGCATCGACGCGATCGCCGCGTTTGCGAAGGACGGCACCCGGCCGCAGCCGACCCCCGGCAAGGACTTCGTGGACACCGGCACCCAGTTGATCACCGACGACCCGCAGGCCGGCGTGGAGGCGAAGGACTCCGCGTGGGGCAAGCAGAACTGTTGGGGCTGACCAGATGACGACCACCGCTCCCGCTCCCGATTTCGAGGTACGGCAGCACGACTCGCTCGGGCTCCGCGTTCAGCACCTGCTGCACGCCAACCCGGTCCTCGGCCCGCTCGCCGTCCTGCTGCTGGCGATCGTGGCGTTCTCGATCGTCAACGTCCGGTTCTTCTCGGCGGCCAACCTGTCCCTGGTCCTCGCCCAGGTCACCGTCATCGCGGTGCTGGCGCTCGGCCAGACCCTGATCATCCTGACCGCCGGCATCGACCTGTCGGCCGGCGCCATCGCGGTCTTCTCCTCGGTGCTGATGGCCAGCTTCTGCACCAAAGTCGGCCTGCCCGGCGTACTCGCGCTGCTTCTTGGTTTGGCCTGTGGCACCGCGATGGGTGCGCTGAACGGCGTGCTGGTGACCCGGCTCAAGCTGCCGCCGTTCATCGTCACGCTCGGCACGCTCACCATCTTCTTCTCGCTGAACGCCGTGGTCAGCCAGAGTGAGACGGTCCGCGGCTCGGACATGCCGAGAATCATGAGCTGGACCGGCAACACCATCCCGATCGGCAGCTTCCGGCTCACCTACGGCTCGATCATCATGCTGCTGCTGTTCGCGTTCTTCTTCTACGCGCTGCGCTCCACCGCGTGGGGCAAGCACGTGTATGCCACCGGCGACGACGCCGAGGCGGCCCGGCTCGCCGGCATCCAGACCAACCGGGTGCTGTTCTCGGTCTACACGGTGGCCGGCCTGCTGTACGCGGTCGGCGGCTGGATCCTGATCGGCCGGCTTGCCTCGGCCAGCCCGAACGTCGGCACCGAGTACAACCTGGACTCGATCACCGCGGTCGTGCTCGGCGGCACCAGCCTGTTCGGCGGCCGGGGCAGCGTCCTCGGCACGCTGATCGGCGCGCTCATCGTCGGCGTCTTCCGCAACGGCCTGCAGCTGGCCGGCGTAGAGGTGGTCTGGCAGGGCTTCGCGATCGGCCTGCTCGTGCTCATCGCGGTCTCGCTCGACCAGTGGATCAGGAAGGTGAAGACCTGATGACGACTCCCGTGTTGCAAGCCAAAAACCTGACCAAGCGGTACGGCCGGGTGGTCGCCATCGACGGCAGCGACCTGGAGCTGCTGCCCGGCGAGATCCTCGCGGTGATCGGCGACAACGGCGCCGGCAAGTCCAGCCTGATCAAGGCGCTGTCCGGCGCGCTGATCCCGGACAGCGGCGAGATCTACCTGGATGGCGAACGGGCGCACTTCAAGACGCCGATGGATGCGCGCTCGGCCGGCATCGAAACCGTCTACCAGACCCTGGCGGTGGCGCCCGGCCTGGACATCGCGGACAACCTGTTCCTGGGCCGGGAGGAGCGCAAGCCCGGCGTACTGGGCTCGGTGTTCCGGATGCTCGACCGGGGCAAGATGCGTTCCGAGGCCAAGCGGCACATGAGCGAACTGGGCGTGGCCACCCTGCAGAACATCGGCCAGGCAGTGGAGTCGCTGTCCGGCGGTCAGCGCCAGGCCGTCGCGGTCGCCCGGTCCGCCGCGTTCGGCAGCAAGGTGGTGATCCTCGACGAGCCGACCGCGGCACTGGGCGTCAAGGAGGGCAACCGGGTGCTCCAGCTGATCCGCGACGTCCGCGACCGCGGTCTGCCGGTCATCCTGATCAGCCACAACATGCCACACGTCTTCGAGGTGGCCGACCGCATCCACATCCAGCGCCTCGGCAAGCGAGCCACGGTGATCACCCCGAAGTCCCACTCCATGTCCGAAGCAGTAGCGATCATGACAGGCGCAGCACCACCGCCCTGAGCAGGCACCGGGGGACGGCCCGAGGTGCGGGCCGTCCCATCGGTCACTTCTTGCCTTTCTTACCCTTCTTGCCGCCGCCGTTTCCGTCGGCTATCTCGGCGATCAGGGCCCGGTCCCGATCCTCGGCCGCCTCCTGCGCGGTCTTGGGCTCGGACACGGCAACTTTCCAGAACATCGCGACCAGAACAAACATCCAGGCCCACCACGGGACCCCGGACTCCGGCCCGAAGATCTGGCTGGTCACGTTATAGGCGGTGTCGGCAATCTCGTTCACGGCCGCTCCTAGTGGGCGTCAGGGACGAGCCCAAGAATCGGCCGCCCGCCCACCCGGCTTAGCCATTGCCACCCCCCACCACGCCGCTAACCAACCCGCCACCCGCCGGCACCACTCTGCTCGCGCGGCCGGGGGCTGGCGGCTGGCGGCTGGCGGCTGGCCACCCTCATCCGGTCGACCGCGGCATAACGTTTCGCGACGATCGACGTGAAGATTCGAGGACGCCTGTCCGTTATGCGATAATAAAGACCTGTCTGGGCTTGAGAATCTTTGTCCAAGGGCTTCATCGATGACTCGCGACTCGGTAGCCTCTTCCTGCCGTCCAGGCTACGCCGAAAAGATTCCTCGAAGTTAACTTTCGTGGCCAAGGCTGTCAGCGTCGGCCGATCGGAAGCCATCCCGCGCAGGAAAAACAGATCAATGTCGATCCCCTGCTCTCGCTCCTGGTGGGTTTTCGTTCGAGTTTCTCAATTAAGTTTCGATCGCTTGGGTCGGTCGCTGGGCCAAGTGACGAGATGCCGCGCCATGGAGCACTACCGAAACCTGACATAAGGGATGGTTCACATGAAGCTCGACCGCCTGGTGCGGGCAAGGAGAGCAGGCGTTGCCGCGCTGCTCGGCCTGACGAGCGTTGCCGTACCGACCGCTGCTGCGGCAGCGACGCCGGCAGCCTCGACAGTGCAAACCGCTGCGGTACCGACCGGCTACGCCGATCCGGTCGACGGCACCACCGGCGCACCGCTGGGTGGCTTCGGTGCTGGCGCGGTCAAGTACGACGCCAAAACCGGCACATTCGCCGCGAACACCCGGCCTCCGGCCGACCAGACCGACTTCACCAAGCGCGGCAAATCCCGGTTCCAACTGTTCACCTCGTCGAACGGGCAGGTCGCCACGGCAGACCAGCTCACCGCGGTGAAAAACGCCGACGGCCGCTACGACGACGACGCTATCTGGCCCAGGCACGAGGTCAATTTCGGCACCACCAACGGCGTCAGCGTGACCATGACGGCGTTCTCGCCGACGGACAGCGCCGACACGCAGGCGATGAGCCTGCCGTACGCCTTCTACAACCTGCACGTCGCCAACGCCAACGACACGGACGCGACGGCGGCGCTTGCCCTGCTGTGGGACGACGCGGGGGAGACGAACGTCCGCCCGATCGCCGGCAAGGGCTTTGCCTCCGATAGGTGGGCCGTCTACGCCGACGCGCCGGGCGGCACTGTCAGCGCCGGAAACGACGCGGGGTTCTTCACCGGCGGCACGTCGAACGACGCGCCGACCGGAACAGCCAACCGCACGTCGGTCCGGGTCGCCCTCGGCGCCGGCCAGTCCACGGACATCCGTTTCGTGCTCGCCTGGTATGACCGGAGCGACCCGGACGGCGCCTTCTACCTCAGCAGATTCGACGGTGTGGAGCCGATCGCCGCGGCCGGCCTGAGCAATTTCGGCAAGCTCAAGACGAATGCGGACACCTTCGTCGACCGGATGCGCGCGTCGAACGTACCCTCGTGGTTTCTCAACCAGACCGTCAATTCGCTGGCGAACATCAGCAACAACTCGATCTACAAGACCGACGGGCGCACCGCTTTCGCCGAGGGCCAGTGGACGACCTTCGGCACCAGCGACCAGATGTGGCACGCCCGCGAAATCGTCGGTGCCCTCTACCCCCAGCTGGCGTGGCAGGAACTGGAATATTGGGCCCGGACCCAGCGCCGGGACGGGCAGATCCACCACGACTTCAACTACATGGCCGACACGACGTTGAAGTACAAGCTGGTTGCCTGGGACGACACCGAACACGCCGACTACCGCAACATCGACAAGTGGGTCGATCTCAACGCCGGCTTCATCGTGTCGGTCTACGAGACCTACCAGCAGACCGGAGACGACGCGAAACTCGCCTACTTCTGGCCGTATATGAAGAAGGCCGCGCAGCGCATCCTCGACCAGGTGCAGGCCTACGGCGATCCGGCCTTCCCCGGCACCTTCCGCAACAGCGAGAACTCGTACGATGCCGGTGGCGAGCCGAACCCGTTCAACGCCAGCATCTCCGCTGTCGCGTACAAAATCATGACGATCCTCGGCGGCAAACTCGGTGAAGAAACGCTCCGCGAGCAATATCAGGAGTCGTTTGAGCAGGTCGTCGACTCGTACGCAAGAAAGTATCTGAGCGACAACTTCCCGGTCGGGCGGATCTCGGAGTCCTTCTTCGGCGGTCAGTGGCTGGCAATGGACCTCAAGCTCGGCGAGATATGGTCCGCGTCTCAGACCGACTACGTCCTCGGCCGGCTCGACAGCTATTACCACCCGCTCTACTGGGGTCTCGGCTACCCCGGGGGTACCTACGACGAGTGGACGCCCTACCTGCTCACCCACTACGGCGGACTACTGCTCAACACCCGCCGGGAAGACCAGTTCCAAACCCTGCAGAAGGACGCCTACGAGCGTCAGTTCAACGACCGCAACAATGTCTTCAACATGCCGCTCGACATCTTGCCGCGTGTCAAGACCGCCAACTACAACGCCACCACGATCTCCGGGGACAAGCAGTACATCTCCACGCCGTCGGTCTGGCGCAGCTACAACGACGTCATCGGCTATCGGCGCGACAAGAGCACCGGAGACCTGTGGGTGCAGCCCAAACTGCTACCGGAAATGAAGCACGTCCTGACGAACGGGACGTTCGTCTCGCCCGAGGGGTGGGGCAGCATCTCGTACGCCGAGAGCGGTGCGACGTTCCAGAATCAGCAGATCACCGTGACCAGCGACAGCCCGATCGCGGTGTCCACGCTGCACCTGCAGGACTACTTCGGCGCCGGCGACGTCGCGGTCACCGTCGACGGTCAACCGGCCACGGTCACCCGCACCGGTAGCGGCTACACCAAGGAACTCCTCGTCAAGTTCGACGGCATCATCGGCCCGGAGGGCGTCAAGGTCACCGCCACCGGTGAGCCCGGCGCCGCGCTGCCCGCCACCCCGGCCGAACCCGACGGCAGCCAGGTGCCGCCCGGACCTGCCCAGAAGAACGGCGTCGCCACCATCCAGGCCGAAACGTTCGACGCCTCCGGTGGCGTATCCACCGCCTCCGAAGACCCGACATCCTGGGTGACCCAGACCGACGACCAGGACTACGTACGCTACGACTCGGTCGGCTTCGGCAACGGCGTCGCGGCCATCGCTCTTACCGTGCGCAGCCAGAAGGCATCGCACCTCGAGTTGGCCCTCGGCAGCGTCTCCGCCGCCACCGTCGCCACCCTCGATCTGCCCGACACCGCAGGCGCCTGGCAGACGGTCACCATCCCCCTGCCGCTCACCCTCAAAGACACTCAGAACGTCGTCTTCCGGTTCCGGGCCAACGGCAGTGACACCACCGGCCTCGTCGACTTCGACAGCTTCCGATTCCGGCCGGTCGGCTACAAGTACACCCTCGATCGCACCACCTGGACCGCCACCGCCTCGGCCAACTCCGCGAGGGCGGCAGCCGCGTTCGACAACGACAAGTCCAGCCGGTGGAACTCCAGCTATCAGGCCGGCACCGAGTGGTACCTCCTCGACACCGGGTCGGTCCAGCAGGTGAACCGGATCGTGTTCGACAACTCCACCAGGAGCAAGAACGACTATCCGCGCGGCTACGAGGTCACGGTTTCGACCGACGGCACCACGTTTTCGGAACCGGTCGCCACCGGCGTCGGGACGGTGGACGTCACCACGATCACCTTCCCGGTACAGACCGGCCGGTACATCAAAATTCGCCAGACCGGAAATGCGCCGGCCAACTACTGGAGTATCGACGAACTTTACGCCTACAACGACCCGGACACCGCGCCGTTGCAAGCCGCCGTCGACGCCGCCGCGACGCTGGCTCAGGAGAACTACACGCCCGCATCCTGGGCGCCGTTCGCCACGGCCCGTGCCGCCGCGCAGTCGACGCTCACCGACCCGAACGCCGGGCAGGAGGACCTCGACGCCGCACTCGCCGCACTCACCACGGCAAAGTCGAAGCTGGTCGAGCAGCGTGTCACCGCGATCACCGTGACCTCGCTACCCACCAGAACCACCTACCAGGTCGGCGAGCAGCTGGACCCTGCCGGGCTGGAAGTGACCGCCACAAAAACGGACAGCTCCACGTCGTTGCTCGCGAGCGACGAATACTCCCTTTCGGGTTTCGACGCCACGACAGCCGGCCGGAAGACGGTCACCGTCAGCCTCACTTCCGATCCGGCGGTGACCGACACGTTCATCGTCACGGTGACCCAACCGGCGAGGCTGGTCAACAAGTCCCGGCCCACCCTGTCTGGTAGTCCGGTCGTCGGCAGCGTCCTTCGGGCATCGCGCGGAACCTGGTCGCCCAGGACCGGAATCACCTTTGCCTATCAATGGACCGCAAACGGCAAGGAGATTGCGGGCGCGACCGGTAAAGCGCTGCACCTGACCGCAGCCCTCACCGGCAAGAAGATCGGCGTCACCGTAACCGCCAGATTCGGCTCCCAGACACTGAGCGTGTCCTCGGATCCGGTCAGGGTGCGGTCCCGCCGATGATGCCGTAGTCGATCCGCCCCACGATGGCTGCCACCGGAGGTGGCAGCCATCGTCATTCACCGGCCAATGTCGGTTACGCGCCCCAGCCGGCCTGGTTGCCGCCCACTCGGGTGGCGATGATTTTTTCGTCGTGGCCACTGCGGCGGTACGCGCCGATCGGGTCGGGGTCGAGGCCGGCGTCGGTGCGGACCTCGGCCAGCAGCGGTCGGACATCGGTGTTGTAGGCGTCCATCAGCACCGCGTTCGCCTCGAGCACGTCGCCGGCGTCCTGGGCCCGGGTCAGCGCGTCGCGGTCGACCAGCAGGGCCTTGGCCGTTGCCTCCTGGACGTTCATCACCGAGCGGATGATCGCGGGGATCTTGCGCTCGATGTTGTGGCACTGGTCGAGCATGAAGCTGATGCCGTACGCCGGGTTCAGGGCGTCGCCGCGGACGATCTCGTACATGATGCGGAACAGCTGGAACGGGTCGGCGGAACCCACCATCAGGTCGTCGTCGGCGTAGAAGCGGCTGTTGAAGTCGAACGCGCCGAGCTTCTTCTGGCGGAGCAGGAACGCGACGATGAACTCGATGTTCGTGCCGGGTGCGTGGTGGCCGGTGTCGATGCAGACGGTGGCCCGTTCGCCCAGTTCGATGCAATGGGCGTACGACGTTCCCCAGTCCGGCACGTCGGTGGCGTAGAACGCCGGCTCGAAAAGCTTGTACTCGAGCAGGATGCGCTGGTGATCGCCGAGGCGGTCGTAGGTCTCGCGCAGCGCGGCGGCCAGGCGGTCCTGCCGGTTGCGCAGGTCGTCCTGGCCGGGGTAGTTCAGGCCGTCGGAGAACCACAGCTTCAGGTCGCGGGAACCCGTCTGGTCCATGATGTCGACGGCTTCGAGCAGGTGATCGGTCGCCTTGCGGCGGATCCGGGGATCGGGATTGGTGACCGAGCCGAGTTTGTAGTCGTCGTCCTGGAAGACGTTGGTGTTGATGGCGCCGATCTCGATGCCCAGCGACTCGGCGTAGGCGTTGAGCTTGGCGTAATCGTCGACCTTGTCCCATGGAATGTGCAGCGCGACCGCCGGCGCGACTCCGGTGTAGCGGTGTACCTCGGCGGCGTCGGCGAGTTTTTCCTCGGGATTGCGGGGGACGCCGGGCTGGGCGAACACCTTGAACCGGGTGCCGGAGTTGCCGTACGCCCAGGACGGCGTCTCGATGCGCTGCGCGGTCAGGGCGCGTTTGACTGCGGCGAGGTCAGCCATGAGGGATCACTTCTCTTCGGGGTCTTCGAGGTGGAAAACCTCGGTCAACAGCGGGAATCCCTCCGTCGGCGCGGTGCCGACGAAGAACTCCGCCATCTCGGCCTGCCACCGGGTGTTGACGTCGAGCGCCTCCATTGCCGCCTGCGACGCCACTAGATCGTCCGCTTCGACATACCCGATGAGCAGGCCGTCGGGGCGGAGGAACAGGGAGTAGTTGCGCCAGCCGGTGGCCCGAAGTGCGTCCTGCATCTCGGGCCACACGGCCTTGTGCCGCTCCACGTACTCGTCCAACCGGTCGGGATCGACCTGAAGGTTGAAGCAGTAGCGCATGTGCGGTCCTCGTAGAAACTAGAAGTTGAATTGGTCGATGTTCGCGGCGGTGAACTCGGTGGGCGGGCCGAGCACGATTTCGCCGTCCTTGCCGATGGTGTATTCGCCCAGCTTGCCGGCGCTGAACTTGTCGCCCTCGGCGCCGGTGATCTGGCCCGAGGCGAGCGCGGCGCCCGCGTACCCGGCCAGATAGCCGATGTCGGCCGGGTTCCACAGCGCGAACTTCTTGACGGTGTCGTTCTTGACGTACTCGCGCATCTGGTTCGGCAGGCCCAGGCCGGTGACCTGCACCTTGCCCTTGTACGAGGACGACGAGATGTAGCGGGCCGCCGCCGCGATGCCGACCGTGGTCGGCGCCACGATCACCTTGAGGTTCGGGTACGACTGCAGCAGACCCTGTGCCTCCTGGAACGACTTCTGGTCGTCGTCGTTGCCGTAGGCGACCTTGACCAGCTTGAGTTTGGCGTACTCCGGCTTCTTGAGCTCCTCGGTCATGACCTTGATCCAGGCGTTCTGGTTAGTGGCGTTCGGCGTGGCGGACAGCACCGCGATCTCGCCCTCGCCGCCGGCCTGCTCGAGGGCCATCTTGGCCAGCGACTGGCCGATGCCCTCGGTGGTGGCCTGGTTGATGAACGCGTCCCGGCAGTCCTTCGACGCGTCCGAGTCGAACGTGACGACCTTGATCTTCGCAGCCCGCGCCTGGTTGAGCGACGGGCACACCGCGTTCGGGTCGTTCGCGGCGATCACGATGACGTCCTGCTGCTGCTGGATCAGCGTGTTGATGTAGCTGACCTGCGAGGAGGCCGACGCGTCGTTCGGGCCCACCTTCTTGTACTCGCCCTTGAGCTCCTTGACCGCCACCTCGCCGCCGCTGGTCTCGACGTCCGAGTACGGGTTGTTGAGCTGCTTGGGCAGGTACGCGATCTTCAGGCCCTCCTTGAGCTTGGCGTTCGCGTCCGCGCTCGCACCGGTCTGCGGGCCGGAACCCGTACCGGAATTGCTGTCTTTGGTTGTGCCACCGCACGCGCCGGCACCGAACACCATGAGGGAGGCCGCGCTGACGGCCAGAAGTTGACGACGAAGCATGCACGTCTCCTTAGTGGGCCGCGGACTGGCGCAGTCGTCGCCGTTGCCAGTTGCCGCGGACCGCCTTGACGATGTTGGGGAGGAGGACGGAGAGCACGAGCAGGGTGCCCGTGACAATGTTCAGCGCCTGCCCGGAGACGTCTTCCAGGCGCAGCGCGTTCTGTAGTGCCGCCAGCAGCACCACACCGGCGAGGACGCCGGGCAGGCTGCCCTTCCCACCGAAGATCGAGACGCCGCCGAGCAGGACGGCCGCGACCACGGCGAGTTCGAGGCCCACACCGTTGTCGGCGCGGGCGCTGGAGTAACGCAGGGTCCACAGCACACCGACCAGGCCGGCCACCGCGCCGCTGGCCACGTACAGCCAGAACTTGGTGCGGGCCACCCGGATCCCGGAGAAGTGCGCGGCCTGCGCGTTGGCCCCGATGGCGTACAGCGACCGGCCGACCGGCGTGGCGTGCTGGACCACCCCGAAGATCAGGGCAAGGACCACAATCAAAATCAAGACATTGGGTACGGGGCCGTCGCCGATCGTTCCGGTGACCCAGCCGGTGAAGGCGAACGGGAAATCCGCCACCGCGCCGTCGCCGAGCACCACGAACGCGAGCCCGCGGTAGAGCGCCAGGGTGCCGATGGTGACCGCGAGCGAGGGCAGGCCCAGGCCGGTGACCAGGAAGCCGTTGAACGCGCCGAGCACCGCGCCGATCGCCACGCAGAGCGGGATGATCGTCTCCATCGACATTCCGTTGTTCCACATCCAGCCCATCAGCGAGCTGGTCAGGCCGAGCGTGCTGGCCACCGACAGGTCGATCTCGCCGGTCACGATGATCATCGTCATCGGCAGTGCGACCAGGATGATCGGGAGCAGGTCGAGGACCAGGAACGTGAAGTTGCGGCTGGTGCCGAAATTCTCCACCGCGAACGAGGCGGCGATCAGCACGACGACGGTCAGCACGATGACGGCGGCGTCCCAGGTGGCGAGCCAGCCGGGCACCCCGCGGTTCCGCGTGGTCGCCCGATCGAGATCGATGTCAGACATGTGCATCCCGCTTTCGCAGCGAGCGGGCGATCCGGACCGCCACCAGCCGGTCGGCGCAGATGGCCAGGATGATCAGGGCGCCGACGATGGCCTGCTGCCAGAACTGGTTGATGTCGAGCACCGCAAGGGCGCTGCCGATCACCGTGAGCAGCAGGGCGCCGAGGCCCGCGCCCCAGACCGTGCCGCTGCCGCCGAACACCGCGACCCCGCCGACCACGACGGCGGCCACCACGTTCAGCTCGATGCCGGTGCCGGCGGCCGCGTCGACCGTGCCGAACCGGGCCGCGAACAGCACCCCGGCCAGACCGGCCAGCGCGCCGCTGAGCAGGAAGGCGCCGAGCAGGTTGCGGGCGACCTTGATGCCGGCCAGCTCGGCGGCCGGCGGGCTGGAGCCCATCGCGTACAGCTCTCGCCCCACCCGGTAGTTGCGCATCACCAGCGAGACACCGCCGACCACGACAAGAGCAATCAAAACCAGCCACGGTACGCCGAGCAGGTCGTCATTCGCGAAGCCGAGGAAGTGCCGGGGCAACTCGTCGGCGTTCACCTGCGAACCGCCGGCCCAGGAGTAGGTGACGCCGCGATAGATGTAGAGGGTGCCGAGCGTGACCACGAGGGCCGGGACGTTGCCGTAGCGGACCAGCACGCCGTTCACCAGGCCGCAGACCGCACCGACGCCGAGACCCACCAGGATCGCCACGATCATCGGCAGGCCCTGGTTCTGGCTCATCAGGGTGGCGACGGTGAACGCGCTGAGGCCGAGCACCGAGCCGACGCTCAGGTCGATGTTCCGGGTGATCACCACGACCGCCTGGCCGGCCGCCATGACGGCGAGGATGGCGGTGTTGAGCAGGTTGTCGCGGATGCTCTGGCCGGAGAGGAAGCGCGGATTGTCGATCGCGGTGTAGGCGACGAGGACCACGAGCGCCAGCACGATGCCCAGTTCACGGGTCTTCAGCAGGCCGGCGCCGCGCCTGCCGCCTCGCGGCGGCTCCGGCGCGGTGGCCGGCGCGTCCGCCGCGACGTCGGTGCTCATGCCGCAGCCTCCTGACCCATCGCGGCGTACATGACGGACTCCTCGGTGGCCTCGGCGCGGGTCAGCGTCGCCGCGACCCGGCCCTCGCGCAGCACCACGACCCGGTCGGCCATGCCGAGCACCTCGGGCAGTTCGGACGACACCATGACGATCGCGATGCCGTCCGCGGCCAGCGAGGACATGAGCCGGTGCACCTCGGCCTTGGTGCCGACGTCGATGCCGCGGGTGGGCTCATCGACGATCAGCAGCCGCGGGCCGGTGGACAGCCACTTGGCCAGCACGACCTTCTGCTGGTTGCCGCCGGACAGCGTGCCGACCGCATCGGACAGGCGGCCCAGCTTGGTCTGCAGCTTCTCGGTCCAGGTGGCGGCGGCCTCGCGTTCGGCGCCGCCTGACAACAGGCCGAGGCGGGCCAGCTTGCGGGCCCGGGGGAGGGTGACGTTGCGCTCGATCGAGAGTTCCATGACCAGGCCCTGCTGGCGGCGGTCCTCGGGAACCAGGGCCATCCCGGCGGCCATCGCGGCGCGGGGCGAGCCCGGCTTCAGGCGCTTGCCGCCGACCTTGACGGTGCCCTGGTCGTAGGGATCTACGCCGAAGACGGCCTGCATCACCTCGGACCGGCCGGCGCCGACCAGCCCGGCCAGCGCGACGATCTCGCCGGTCCGGACCGAGAACGAGATGTCGCGGAAGACGCCCTCCCGGGACAGGCCGTCGACCTCGAGCATCACCTCGCCGGGCTCGACCTCCTGCTTGGGGAAGAGGGCGCTCAGGTCACGGCCGACCATCCGGCGGATCATGTCGTCGACCGAGAGGCCGGCCAGCGGCTCGGTGGTGACGTGCTTACCGTCCCGCATGATCGTGATCCGTTCGCAGAGCGCGGTGATCTCCTCGAACCGGTGTGAGATGAACAGGATCGCGGCGCCCTCGTCGCGCAGCGACCGGACCACGGCGAAGAGGCGTTCCACCTCGACACTGGACAGTGCGGCCGTCGGCTCATCCATGATCAGGATGCGCGCCTCACTCGACAGCGCCTTGGCGATCTCGACGAGTTGCTGGTCGGCGATCGACAGGCCGCGGGCCGGACGGGTCGGGTCGAGGTGCACGCCGAGTCGCCGGAACAGGCGTACCGCGTTCGCGTGCATGGTTTTGCGGTCTATCTGGCGAAGCCGGGTCAGCGGCTGGTTGCCCATCGCGATGTTCTCGGCCACCGACAGGTCGGGAAAGAGGGTGGGCTCCTGGTAGATGACCGCGATGCCGGCGGCCTTGGCGTCGGCCGGTCCATGGAACTCGGCGTCGGCGCCGTTCACTCGCAAGGTGCCGGTGTCCGGCCGGTGCACACCGGCCAGCATTTTGACGATCGTGGATTTTCCGGCACCGTTCTCCCCGACCAGCGCGTGTGCCTCGCCGCCGTACAACGGAAAGCTGACGCCCTGCACCGCCGCGACCGCGCCGAACGATTTCGTGACGTCGTGGACCTCGAGCAGGGCAGTTG
Source organism: Paractinoplanes rishiriensis (assembly GCF_016862375.1). Taxonomy (GTDB): domain Bacteria; phylum Actinomycetota; class Actinomycetes; order Mycobacteriales; family Micromonosporaceae; genus Actinoplanes; species Actinoplanes rishiriensis. The sequence continues at coordinate 24,025 of NZ_BOMV01000105.1, forward strand.
CCTCCGCCACGAGCCACCTCCAGACCGGGGAGTTGAAATGTTTCAGCGGCCGTACGGAGAACGTAGGTGGCCCCAATCACACATGTCAAGCGTTGGATAGAAACGTTCGGGAAACACGGCGGCCGCGCTGCGGATAGGTACCGTAAGATGCTGCTTCAACGTTTCAACAGGAGGTTCGAGTGCTGAACGGCAGGACGCCGTCCGTGAAGGACGTGGCCGCCGCCGCCGGTGTCTCGCTCGGCACGGTCTCAAACGTGATGAATCGCCCCGAGGTGGTCAGCACGCGCACCCGCGAGCGGGTCGAACGCGCCATGGCCGAACTGGGCTTCGTCCGCAACGAGTCGGCCCGCCAGCTCCGCGCCGGCACGAGCCGCACCCTGGCGTACGTGATGCTCGACGGCAACAACCCCTTCTTCCATGACGTGGCCCAGGGCATCGAACTGGCCGCCGAGGACGCCGACCTGTCCCTGTTCATCTGCAACAGCAACAGCCGGGCCGAACGCGAGGAGGTCCACCTGGACCGCCTGCTCCAGCAACGCGTACAGGGCATCCTGATCACCCCGGTCAACCCCGAGGCGACCTACCTGGACGAACTCTCCCGCCGCGGCCTGCCCCTGGTGATCGTCGACCGCCGCCGCGGCGACGAGAGCTGCTGCTCGGTGGCGGTCGACGACGTGCACGGCGGCCGGATAGCGGTCGAGCACCTGGTCGAGCAGGGCCACATGAGGGTGGCGTTCATCGGCGGCCCCGATTCGATCGGCCAGGTCCGCGAACGCTGGCAGGGCGCCAGAGAAATCTGGGACGAGCTGGGCCGATCCCCCGACGACCTGATCCACCTGCCCACCGAGGCCCTGACCGTCGCCGAAGGACGCTCCGCCGGCGAACGCCTGGCCGGCCTGCCCGCTCGCCGCCGCCCGACCGCGGCCTTCTGCGCCAACGACCTGCTGGCCCTGGGCCTGCTGCAACAGAGCATCGGCGCCGGCCTGCGAGTCCCCGACGACCTGGCCATCGTGGGTTTCGACGACATCGAATTCGCCGCCGCCGCCGCGGTGCCCCTGACCTCGGTCCGCCAGCCCCGCCAGGAACTGGGCCGAGCGGCCGCCCAGCTGGTGCTGGACGAGGCCTCCAACCCGAAACACCGCCACCAACAGCTCTTCTTCACCCCCGAGTTGGTGGCCCGGGCCTCCACCGCCACCCGTCCCCGCCAGCCCTAGCCCGTCGTCATACAGGCGGGCGCCAGGAGCACAGGCCGGTATCGGCGGCCGCATCGCGGAATCCCGGGTGGGCGTGCTTTCCTGGCGGGAGCGCCCGTTCCCTGCCCTCGCAACCGCATCGTGGGACCGTGTCCTGCAAAATGGACAGTCATTCCATGCTCGGGGAATCGCCTGGAACAAAAGCCGCATTGCTCCGTAACGCACCGACGATTGCCAGATCTCGTAGAACTCCGGCCCATTCGGATAGCCCATTCGGAACCCCAACTCGACACAACCGCTCTTGGACACACCATCGCGGTGGCAAGTCGGTAGGCCGGTCGCAAGAACGGTGAAGTCGAGCGGTCGGGCCTGCCCAAAAGGTCGAGTTCGACATTGAGCTGGCAAGGGACTTCGGCCGGTGATCGCGCATGGGATCGGTCGCGGTGATCCTGGGCGGTGCGGTGATCCTGGGCGGTGCGGTGGGCCGTGCGGTGCGGTGCGGTGGGCGGTGCGGTGCGGTGGGCGGTGCGGTGGGCGGTGCGGTGCGGTGCGGGGGGCGGTGCGGTGCAGTGGGCGGGCGGTGCGGTGGGCCGGGCGGTGCGGTGTGTTGGGGCGAGGCGGTGGGATGGTGAGGGTCTATGTCTGGTGGGCGGGTGGGCCTTGACCGGGGGGATGCGGGGCCGTAATCTGGCCGCAATGTGTGAAACGTTTCATGACGGGTAAGGACGCGATGACTAACCCCGCAGTGCGTGAGCTGCTGGAGCGGAGTAATCGGCTCGGGGCCGATCCGCGGAATACCAACTACGCCGGGGGGAACACCTCGGCCAAGGGGACGGCTCCGGATCCGGTTACCGGGGACTCGGCCGAGCTCGTCTGGGTCAAGGGGTCCGGTGGGGACCTCGGCACGCTCAAGGAGAGCGGGCTCGCCGTGCTGCGGCTCGATCGGCTGCGGGCGCTTACCGCCGTTTATCCGGGGGTGGAGCGCGAGGACGAGATGGTCGCGGCGTTCGACTACTGCCTGCACGGGCGGGGTGGGGCGGCGCCCAGTATCGACACGGCCATGCACGGGCTGGTTGACGTTGCGCATGTCGATCACCTGCATCCGGACTCGGGCATCGCGATTGCCACCGCGGCGGACGGGCCGGCGCTCACCAAGGAGATCTTTTCCGACCGGGTGCTCTGGGTGCCGTGGCGGCGGCCGGGGTTCCAGCTCGGGCTCGACATCGCGGCGGTGCAGCGGGCCAACCCGCAGGCCATCGGCGTGATCCTCGGCGGGCACGGGATCACCGCGTGGGGGGCGACCAGCGCGGAGTGCGAGGCCAACTCGCTCGAGATCATCAAGACGGCCGCCGACTATCTGGCTTCGCACGGCAACCGGGAGCCGTTCGGTGCGGCCGTGCACCGGAGCCTGGGCGAGGCCGAGCGGCGGGAGCGGGCCGCAGCGCTCTTCCCGGTGCTGCGCGGGCTCGCGTCCACCGACCGGGCTCAGGTCGGCCACTACACCGACGCCGACGTGGTGCTCGACTTCGTCAACAGTGCGCGGATGCCGGAACTGGCCGCGCTCGGCACCTCCTGCCCGGACCACTTCCTGCGCACCAAGGTCAAGCCGCTGGTGGTCGACACCGCGCCGGACGCGCCGCTCGAGGACGTCGTGGCGCGGGTCAAGGAACTGCACGCGGCCTACCGGGACGACTACCGCGGCTACTACGAGCGCAACGCCGCACCGGACAGCCCGGCCATGCGCGGCGCCGACCCGGCCATCGTGCTCGTGCCGGGCGTGGGCATGTTCTCGTTCGGCGCCAACAAGCAGACCGCCCGGGTGGCCGGTGAGTTCTACGTCAACGCGATCAACGTGATGCGCGGGGCCGAATCCGTCTCCAGCTACGCGCCGATCGACGAGGCCGAGAAGTTCCGCATCGAGTACTGGGCGCTCGAGGAGGCCAAGCTTCAGCGCATGCCCAAGCCCAAGCCGCTGGCCACCCGGATCGCGTACGTGACCGGCGGCGGCTCGGGCATCGGCCGGGCCATCGCCGTCCGGCTTGCCGCCGAGGGCGCCTGTGTGGTCGTGGCCGACCGCGACTTCGCGGCGGCGCAACAAACAGCGAAAGAGATCGGCGGCAGCGACGTCGCTCTCGCGGTCGCGGCCGACGTGACGAGCGCGGACGCGATCGCCGCCTCGCTGCGGGACGCCGTGCTCGCGTTCGGCGGCATTGATCTGGTGGTCAACAACGCTGGGCTGTCCGTCTCGAAGCCGCTGCTGGAGACCACCGAGCAGGACTGGGACCTGCAGCACGACGTGATGGCGAAGGGCTCGTTCCTGGTCTCCCGCGAGGCGGCCCGCATCATGATCCCGCAGGGGATGGGCGGCGACGTCATCTACATCTCCAGCAAGAACTCGATTTTCGCGGGACCGAACAATGTCGCGTACGGGGCGACCAAGGCCGACCAGGCGCATCAGGTCCGTCTGCTGGCGGCGGAGCTCGGGGCCTATGGCGTACGGGTGAACGGCATCAACCCGGACGGCGTGGTGCGCGGGTCCGGGATCTTCGCCGGCGGCTGGGGCGCGAAACGTGCGGCCGTCTACGGCGTGCCGGAGGAGAAGCTCGGCGAGTACTACGCGCAGCGCACCCTGCTCAAGCGCGAGGTGCTGCCCGAGCACGTGGCGAACGCGGTGTTCGCCCTGACCGGCGGCGACCTGACGCACACGACCGGCCTGCACATCCCGGTCGACGCCGGCGTCGCTGCGGCCTTCCTGAGATGACAAAGTTGACCGAGTTCGCGGCGGTCGACCTCGGCGCGTCCAGCGGGCGCGTCATGGTCGGCCGCGCCGGGCCGGGCGAGCTGGCGCTGACCGAGGCGCACCGGTTCCCGAACGAGCCGGTCCGCGCCGCCGGCACCCTGCTCTGGGACATCCTTTCGCTCTATCGGGGCGTGCTGGACGGCCTGGCCAAGGCGGGCCCGGTCGCGAGCATCGGCATCGACTCGTGGGCGGTGGACTACGGGCTGCTGGACTCGTCGGGTGCGCTGCTCGGCAACCCCGTGCACTACCGGGATTCGCGGACCGACGGCGTGCCGGACCAGGTGGCGCGGACTCTCGGCGACGAGCGGCTCTACGAGGTCACCGGCCTGCAGAAACTGCCGTTCAACACGATCTATCAGCTGGTGTCGGCGATCGGCACGCCGCAGTACGAGGCGGCCCAGCAGGTGCTGCTCATCCCGGACCTGCTGGCGTACTGGCTGACCGGGGAGTTGGGCGCGGAGTACACCAACGCGTCCACCACCGAACTCGTCGACGTGCACACCCGGGACTGGTCGTTGCCGCTGATCACCGGGGTGGGTTTGCGGCCGTCGTTGTTCCCGCCGATCCGTCGGCCGGGGAGTGTCATCGGCGAGCACTCGGGGACCCCGGTCGTGGCGGTGGGATCGCACGACACGGCTTCCGCGGTGGTGGGGGTTCCGGCCGAGGGGGAGCGGTTCGCCTACATCTCGTGCGGGACCTGGTCGCTGGTCGGGTTGGAGCTGCCGGAGCCGGTGCTGACCGAGGAGTCCCGGCGGGCCAACTTCACCAACGAGGGCGGCGTCGACGGGACCATTCGCTACCTGCGCAACGTGATGGGCCTCTGGCCGTTGCAGGAGTGCATGCGTGAATGGGGCACAACCGACATTACGGATCTGCTCCGCGGGGCCGCGCGGGAGAAGGCGCTCCAGTCCGTCGTGGATCTTGACGATCCGGTGTTCCTGCCGCCCGGCGACATGATCGGGCGGCTGGTGCGAGCGGCCGGCCTCCAGGATCCCAGCCCGCCGGTGATTACCCGCTGCATCCTCGACAGTCTCGCGCTCGCCCAGCAGCGGGCGATCGAGCAGGCTCAGCAACTCGCCGGCCGCGACGTCGACGCGGTGCACATCGTCGGCGGCGGCGCCCGCAACGAACTGCTCTGCCAGCTCACCGCGGACGCCTGCGGACTGCCCGTGCTGGCCGGTCCGGTGGAGGCCACCGCGCTCGGCAACATCCTGGTGCAGGCCCGCGCGGCCGGGGTGATCGGCGGCGACCTGGCGGCATTGCGCGCGGTTCTGCGGCAGACTCAGCAGATCGTGCGGTACGAGCCGCGCGGTGACGCGTCCGCCTGGCGGCACGCGGCCAAACGGATCGCGGGTTAGGGAGGCGGCCGGTGCGGATCGCTCTGTTCGTCACCTGCCTGGCCGACACCATGTTTCCGGCGGCGGCGAAGGCGACCGTGCACCTGCTGGAGCGGCTCGGGCATGAGGTCGTCTTTCCCACCGAGCAGACGTGCTGCGGCCAGATGCACATCAACACCGGCTATCAGAAGGACGCCCTGCCACTCGTACAAAGGCATGTAAAGGTTTTTGAAGAATTTGATCTGGTCGTGGCGCCGTCGGGGAGCTGTGTCGGATCGGTGCGCCACCAGCACGCGATGGTGGCTGCGGGGGATGCCGGTCTCGCGACTCGCGCTTCCGGGGTTGCTTCGAGGACGTACGAGTTGAGCGAGCTTCTCGTGGACGTGCTGGGTGTCGAGGACGTCGGCGCATATTTTCCACACCGGGTGACTTATCACCCCACCTGCCACTCGTTGCGGGTGCTGCGGGTGGGCGACAAGCCGTTGCGGCTGCTGCGGAAGGTGCGCGGTCTGGATCTTGTGGAGTTGCCGGAGGCCGAGCAGTGTTGCGGGTTCGGGGGGACGTTTTCTGTGAAAAATGCGGATACGTCGACCGCGATGCTCGCCGACAAGATGCGGCACGTGCTGAGCACCGGTGCGGACGTGTGCACGGCCGGCGACGCGTCCTGTCTCATGCACATCGGCGGCGGATTGTCCCGGTTGCGCACGGGGGTCCGGACGGTGCACCTGGCCGAGATCCTGGCCTCGACAGAGTCGTGACCGACTGCACCGGAGTGAGCGAAGCGGTCGGAGGGCCAGGAGGGCATGACAAAGAAAGTTCAGTCATGACCGATGGCACTGGAGCGGGACGGCGTGACAAGGGAGGCTCATTCACGTGACGACTTTTCTGGGGATGCCGGCTCGGGCTCCGCGCGGTGTTGGGCACCTGCGTGGCGATGAACCGTTCCCGGTCGCCGCCCGCACCGCGCTGGCCGACCCGCAGCTGCGCCGCAACCTCAACCACGCCACCACCACGATCCGCGGCAAGTCCGGCCGGGTGATCGCGGAGCTTCCGGACTGGCAGGAGTTGCGTTCGGCGGGTTCGGCGCTCAAGGCGCACACGATGGCCAATCTGCCCGCCCTGCTGGAGCAACTCGAGGCGGCGGTGACCGCCGCGGGCGGCGTGGTGCACTGGGCGGCCGACGCCAACGAGGCCAACCGGATCGTCACCGAGCTGGTGCAGGCCACCGGCGAGCAGCGAGTCATCAAGGTCAAGTCGATGGCCACCCAGGAGATCGGTCTCAACGAGGCCCTCGAAGAGGCCGGCATCACCCCGGTGGAGACCGACCTGGCCGAGCTGATCGTGCAGTTGGGCGACGACAAGCCCAGCCACATCCTGGTGCCGGCCATCCACCGCAACCGGGCCGAGATCCGCGAGATCTTCCTGCGCGCCATGCCCGGCGTGGATCCGTCACTCACCGACGACCCGCCCCGGCTGGCCGGCGCCGCCCGGCAATACCTGCGCCAGACGTTCCTGAGCACCCGGGTGGCGGTGTCCGGCGCCAACTTCGGGATCGCCGAGACCGGCACGCTGGCGGTGGTCGAGTCGGAGGGCAACGGCCGGATGTGCCTGACCCTGCCGGACACGCTGATCACCGTGATGGGCATCGAAAAGGTGGTGCCGGCCTGGCAGGACCTGGAGGTGTTCCTGCAACTGCTGCCGCGCGCGTCGACCGGCGAGCGGATGAACCCGTACACCTCGATGTGGACCGGCGTGACCCCCGGCGACGGCCCGCAGAATTTCCACCTGGTGCTGCTCGACAACGGCCGCAGCGCGGTGCTGGCCGACGAGGTGGGCCGCCAGGCGCTGCACTGCATCCGGTGCTCGGCCTGTCTGAACGTGTGCCCGGTCTACCAGCGGACCGGCGGGCACGCGTACGGCTCGGTGTATCCCGGCCCGATCGGCGCGGTGCTGTCCCCGCAGCTGACCGGCGTGGCCGACAACGCCTCGCTGCCGTATGCGTCGTCGCTCTGCGGTGCCTGCTTCGACGCCTGTCCCGTGAAGATCGACATCCCGGCGATCCTGGTGCACCTCCGCAACGAGACCCCACACCCGCGGTCCGAGGCGGCCATGATGGCGGCTGCGGCCTACATCATGAAACACCCAAGGTTGTACGCCCGAGCCCAGCGCGCCGCCAAGCTGGCCCGCCTGGTAGGCCGCCGCGGCCGGGGCCTGCCGCCGCCGCTCAACGGCTGGTCCGCGTCCCGGGATCTGCCGGCGCCACCACCGCAGACGTTCCGGGACTGGTGGGCAAAGCGATGAACTCCAAAAAACTGATCCTGGGCCGGATCCGAGCGGCGCTGGGCGAGGACGCGCCGCCGTCCCCGCCGATCCCCCGCGACTATCGGAGGGGCGAGGGCAAGGCCGACCTGGACCTGCTGGTGGAGCGCCTGGTCGACTACAAGGCCGCGGTGCATCGGGCCTTGGATTCCGCGACGCTGCCGAGCGTGATCGCCGAGATTCAGGGCTCAGGTGTCCTGGTCGTGCCGTCGGGGTTGCCGACCACCTGGCTGCCCGCGGCAGTCGAGCCGCTGGTCGACGACGGCACGTTGCCGGCCGACCGCATCGCGGCCGCCGACGGCGTGGTGACGGCCGCGGCGGTGGCGGTCGCCGAGACCGGGACGATCGTGCTGGACGCCTCGCCCGACCAGGGGCGCCGGATCATCACGCTGCTGCCAGATCTGCACATTTGCGTGCTGAGGCCGGAGCAGGTGGTGCAGTCCGTGCCGGAGGCAGTGGCGAGGCTAGACGCGACCCGCCCGCTGACGTGGATCAGCGGGCCGTCAGCGACGAGCGACATCGAGCTGAATCGCGTGGAGGGCGTGCACGGCCCCCGCAACCTGCACGTGATCCTGCTCGGCTGACTACCTATCGTTCCGGAATGTCAGTTTTGGCCGCGAGAAGCGTGGCCCGGGAGACGACCACGATCCGTTCGTAGTCCGCTCGGCCTGCGTCCGGTGGCAGATGTTGCTCGAGGGATTCCGTCGCGTCAGTGCCGATGACGGCGAAGTCGCCGTTGTCGAGCTCAAAAATATCGGGGCAGGTGCCGTTGCTGAGACTGCCGCGCTCGCGAGGTGTTAACCCGAGTCTGCGGATGATCTTCGGCTCCATGCGGCCAGCCCCCTGAATAAAGTCCGACAAAAGGGCTGAACCGGGCGGCGCTGCCTTGAGGCAGCATCTCATGCGGACGTGCAACAGGCAACTTAAACGCTCATTTGGGCGACACGATTTTGCCCAAACCCGGGTGCTCCGATCGAGTCGCTGCATTGGGCTGCTTGCGCGGCGACCGGCCCGACGATTCTTTGTAATTCGTCACGTTCTGTTCGACGTTGCTGCTGTTGCTCGCCACTGCGTTGTAGTCTCGGCATATTCTGTCGGCTTCTTTGGCGAATAGGTACTCAGGACTGCCGGGTACCAAAGACTCACGCGCTCGTGCGGCGGCTGCCCAGTACCGCCGTATCTTTTGGCTGGTGAATAGATACTCCAAGGTGCGGAGAACGGCCTCGTTGTCGGCGTTGTCGAGCTTCAGAGATGTCCACTGAAATTGATAGATGATATTGGCATAGAGAAGCTGGCGGTTTTCTTTAGGGGAGAGGCCGGGCTCGAAGGCGGGCCAGACCTCGGCTAGTTCCTCGTCGTCGATGCTCATCCTCAGGATCTCCAGGTGCAGAGAACTCAGATCGGCTGAAGCGCTGCGTCGCAACTCGCGGAGATGGGTATGGGCGGTAACCACCACAACACATAGCGCAAAGCCGCTGATTATCGAGCTGAGTGCACCGAACGTCTGACCTACATCGCTTAATCTGCCCCAGTTCTCCGCTGTCCCGCGTTGGCCCACGATGGCGGCAAGGCCGACGCCCGACAGAAGTACGACGGCAGTCAGGAGTGCGGTCCCGAGGATCAAGAAGGGCAGGCGGGTGAAGGCGGCAGTCCGTTGTGGATGTCTTTTGTCGCCCATCGTCCCGACCTCCTGCCCGGCCGGTCGGGCAGGGCCCCGACCTGATCCGTTTGTGTGGTAGCCGCCTCCAGCGAGATTGCATGCGGTGTCGAACGAGGGGAGGCCCTCACGCTTATGGTGGGGCCAGAAGTCAAGAAAAGCTACGGCGGTCGCATGAGTGATATCCCAGCTTGATAACCGCCACATGGCAGATTGATGGGTAGCTGTCAGCCACCGTTCAAGACCATTAACGATCCCTAAGTCGACCGTTCCTTCATATTGCGGTACAGCGCCGGCTCTGGATCTCGGCTAGGGTCGGCGACGTGGGAGATCCGGTGCGGATGCCGCCGTCTGATGGCGAGCGGGAGCAGGCAGCCGAGTTGCTTCAGCGGGCCTGCGGTGAAGGGCGTCTGACGCTCGAGGAGTTCGGGGTGCGGGTGGGGGCGGTGTGGGCCGCCGAGACCGGCGACGAACTCGTGCGGGCCACGGCGGGGCTGGCACCTACGCCGATTGTCGGGTCGGCTCGGACGGTGGAGAGCGTCTTCACGATTTTCAGTGAGAACAAGCGGCGCGGGCGGTGGCGGCTGCGGGATCGGCGGCTCGGGCTGCGGACCATGTTCGGGGCTACCGAGCTTGATCTGCGTGAGGTGCTCACCGATCAGAGCGTCATCGAGATCGGCGGGTTCTGCGCGTTCGGCGAAGTGAAGATCATTGTGCCGGAAGGGGTCGAGGTCGACCTGACCGGCGCGGCGGTGTTCTCGTCCAGCAAGCTGCACCTGGCGCCGGTGCCTCGGGTGCCGGGCACGCCCGAGGTGCGGATCGCGGTGTCCGCCTGGTTCAGCTCGGTCGAGGTGGTCTCCAAGCCGTACAGCCTTCCCAGGCCGAGTTAACCGATCGCGACCCACACCTCGTCGAGCATTCCCTGAAACTGGTCGTTGTCGGCGAACGAGCCCTTGCCGCCGACGCTCAGCGGGATGCGGTTCCGCACGCTGAGGTCGGCCGGCACCGTGGCCACGCTGCGGCGTACGCCATCGACCAGGAGGGTGAGCGACGCGCCCGCGCGGCGGCACTCCAGGGTGTGCCAGCGGCCGTCGGCCACGCCCACCATGCTCACCGCGCGGTGGATCTGCGGGCGGCGGTCGTCGACCAGCACGCAACTCGGCCGGCCGGCCACGCCGTCGATCTGCAGCTTGTACTGGCTGCCCACCGCGGAGTAACCCTTCTGCAGCACGTTCTCGCCGGTCGTGGTCTGGTCGGCGGACAGGCGGACCGACGCGCCGAAGCGGATCGGGCGGCGTCCCGGGTTCAGTTCGTCGGTGGTGACCGTACGCAGGGCGATCCGTGGGCAGGGTTCGACGCGGCACGGTGGCGGGAACGCGAGTGCGCTGCCCCCGGCCCGCGCGACCGTGGTGATGGCGCCCCCGTGCCGGCTCACCGGGCTCAGGTCGTGGCCGTTGCCGGTGACGTCGGCGAACGGCGTGGCACCGTCGAAGCTGTACCGGACGGCGTCCACGGGAGCCGCCTGCGCCTCGGCACCGGCGGTGGCGGCCGTCGCCATCGCCATCGCCAACAGAACCGAGCGCATCAGCCGAACGACGCGTAGCGCCGCTGGGGTTGCCCGCCGATCGTGGTGAAGTCACCGCCGACGGCAACCGACCCGTGATCGCGGTGCACCGCGACGGTGCGCACCCCGACGACGCCGTTCGCCTGCGGCGCCCAGCCGGCCAGCGAGCCGTCGCCGGCCACCGCGGCCAGCTTCACCCGGGACACCGAACCGTCCGTGCAGGTGCCGTACGCGCCGGTGGCACTCGTCGTACAGGCCCGGTCGAAGTGGCCGCCCACGTACGCGGTGCCGTCCAGCGCGGCGATGGCCTGGACGTCGCCGTCGAAGACCCGGGTCCAGCGGGACTGACCGGTGGACCGCTGGTAGGCCGCGGCCCGGCCGCCCTGCCCGCCCATCGCGGCGTAGACCCCGGTCGCGTCGGCCGCCACCGAGTAGACGACCGCGGGTGCCGACGGGCGGAAGCTCTGGTCCAGCGCGCCCGTGCTGCCGTCCACAGCGGACAACCGCAACGTGGAGCGGGTGTTGTTGGTGCGGTGGAAGCTGCCGCCCAGATAGACCTTGCCGTCCGCGTACGCCAGCGAGTAGACGGTGTTGTCCGCGCTCGGCTTCCAGGTCGCGTCCAGCTCCCCGGTGTTCAACGAGAACGCCGCCAGCCGCGACCGCACCTGCCGGTCCACCCGGGTGAACGCGCCACTCAGGTAGAGCCGCCCGTTGCCGACCGCGAGGGACCGCGGGCTGCCGTCGATGCCGTGCCGGAACGTGCCGACCGCGCCGGACGCGGCGTCCAGCCGGACGATCGAGTCCCGGGCGTGCCCGGAGACCCGGCCGAAGTCGCCGGCCGCATAGACCGCGTGTTCGGCGACGGCGAGCGCCCGGACCGTGCCGTCGGCGCGCGGTGCCCAGTCCAGCAGCGCGCCGGTGCGGGCGTCGAAGGCGGCCAGCCGTTCCCGGGCCACGGTGCGCCCGCCCACGCTGGTGCTGGTGAAGGAGCCGCCCACGTAAACGGTGTTGGCGCGGTACGCGATCGCGTACACCGATCCGTTGAACGACGGTGCCTGCCGAGCGGTCGATCCGACCGCGGCGGCGGCGGGCTGTGCGGCGGCGCCGACCGCTAGGGCCGCGACGCCGGCGACGGCTACGCGGCGTACCTGCTCTGAAATTCGCACGCCGAGCTAAACGCACGTCCCGGCATTGAGGATGCGCGGGGTTGCGGAGACTATACAAGCGTGCAGTACGCTACACACGTGAGTAGTCAGAGCGACCTGACCGCACGAGCCCGGATCCGGGAGGCCGCGATCACCCTCTTCGCCGATCGGGGCATCGAGGGTGCGACGATCCGCGACATCGCGCAGGCGGCAAGCGTTTCGTCCGGTTTGCTGCGCCACCACTTCGGGTCCAAGGAGGGGCTGCGCGACGCCTGCGACGAGTGGGTTCTGGGTCAGCTGACCGGGATCAGTGCCCGGTTCGCCACGCTCCAGGTGTTCGACCACATCTCGCCCGAGATCCTGCTCTGGCAGCGCTACATGATCCGGTCCCTGATGGACGGCTCACCCACCGGTGCGGCGCTGTTCGACCGCCTGATCGATTTCGGGGAGCAGTGGCTCGCCGGCACCGACCTCAAGGTCCAGGACCCGCGCGCGTTCGTCGCGGTCCTCAGCGTCATGAAGTTGTCGCTTTTCACCATGCGCGACCAGCTGTCCCGAGTCCTCGGCGTCGACACCGGCGAGCCGGAGGGTTGGGTGCGGATGCTCAAGGCGTCCGTCGAGATCTTTTCGCAACTGCTGGTCACCCCCGAGCACGCCGAGCTGATGCTGCAGGCATTGGACCGCGTGCACACCCCCGAGGAGCAGCCATGACCGAGGCCATCGATGCCGAGGGACTGATCAAACGGTTCGGTAAGGTCACCGCCCTGGACGGGCTAGACCTGCGGGTCCGGACCGGCGAGGTACACGGTTTCCTGGGGCCCAACGGCGCCGGCAAGACCACCGCCATCCGCATCCTGCTCGGCCTGATGCGTCACGACGGCGGCCGGGTCGGCCTGCTCGGCGGCGATCCGTGGGCGCAGGCCACCGAGCTGCACCGGCGTCTCGCGTACGTGCCGGGCGACGTCACCCTCTGGCCCAACCTGACCGGCGGCGAGGTGATCGACCTGCTCGGCCGGCTGCGCGGTGGCCTCGACCCGAAACGGCGCGCCGAGTTGCTGGAGCGCTTCGAACTCGACCCGCGCAAGAAGGGCCGCACCTACTCGAAGGGCAACCGGCAGAAGGTCGCGCTGGTCGCGGCACTCGCGTCCGATGTGGAGCTGCTGATCCTCGACGAGCCGACCAGCGGCCTCGACCCGCTGATGGAGGAGGTCTTCCGCGACGTGATCCTCCAGGAGAAGCGGCGCGGCGACCGGACCGTCCTGCTCTCCAGTCACATCCTCGCCGAGGTGGAGAAGCTCTGCGACCGTCTGACAATCATCAGAGATGGCCGTACGGTCGAGACGGGCACCCTGGCCGAGATGCGCCACCTCACGCGTACGTCCATCCAGGCCGAACTGGCCGGTCCGCCGGACGGGCTCGCCACCATGGCGGGCGTGCACGACCTGCGCACCGACAACGGCCTGGTCCGCTTCGACGTCGACACCGATGCGCTCGAACCGGCCCTGCAGGCGCTGGTGAAGGTCGGCGTGCGCAGCCTGGTCAGCCAGCCGCCGTCGCTCGAGGAGCTGTTCCTGCGGCAATACCAGAGGACCGAACGATGACCGGCACCGGCAAACTGATCCGGCTCATCCTGCGCCGCGACCGCTTCATCCTGCCGATCTGGGTGCTGCTGTTCGGCCTGCTCCCGGCGGCGTACCTCGCCTCGTTCGAGGGCCTCTTTCCGACCGATGCCGAACGCATCACGTACGCACAGGTCAGCGCCGACAACGCCGGCTTCGTGGCGCTGTACGGCCTGCTGCGCGGCGACTCGTTCGCGGTGCTGGCCAACTGGCGGGCCGGCTTCGTGCCCGTGATGATCGGCCTGTGTGCCCTGCTCACCGTCGTCCGGCACACCCGGGTCGACGAGGAGGCCGGCCGCTCCGAACTGCTCGGCGCGACCGTGGTGGGCCGGCAGGCACAGCTGGCCGCTGCGCTGATCACGACGGCCGCCGCGAGCCTGCTGCTCGGCCTGGTGACGTTCGCGGTGACCCTCGACCAGGGTTCGGTGGCCGGTTCGCTGGCGTTCGGCGCCGAGTTCGCGGTCAGCGGCTGGATCTTCGCGGCGGTCGCGGCCATCACGGCCCAGCTCACCAGCAGCGCCCGCAGTGCCCGGGCGATCGCCATCGTGATCCTGGGCGCCTCGTACGCGCTGCGCGTCGGCGGCGACATCTCGGCCCTGAGCGACGGCAGCCTCTCCTGGCTGTCCTGGATCTCCCCGCTCGGCTGGGTGACCCGCATCTTCCCGTTCGCCGCCGTCAACTGGTGGCCGGTGATCCTCTCGGTCCTGTTCAGCGCCGCCGCGGTGGCGGTGGCGGTGATCCTGCGCCGGCACCGCGACCTTGGCGACGGCCTGGTCGCGTCCCGCCTCGGCCGATCCACCGCGGCCGCAACCCTGCGCACCCCGCTGGCCCTGGCCTGGCGCCTGCACCGCGGCCTGCTGCTCGGCTGGACCGTGGGCCTCGGCCTTCTCGGCCTGATCTTCGGTGGCGTGGGCGGCAGCGTCCTCGACATCGCCAAAGACAACAAGGGCCTGAGCGACATCTTCGCCAACCTGGGCGGCTCCACCGATCTGGTGGACAGCTTCTTCGCCGGCACCGCCGGCATGGTCGGCCTGATCGCCGCCTGCTACGCCATCCAGGCCACCCTGCGCCTGCGCGACGAGGAAACCACCGGCCACGCCGAGGCGGTGCTGAGCACGGCCGCCTCCCGCGGCACCTGGGCCGCCAGCCACCTGTTGTTCTCACTGCTGGGCCCGGCACTGGCCCTGTTCGCCGAGGGCCTGGTGGCCGACCTGGCCTACCGGGGCGGCGACCCGGGCGCGATCCTGGCCGGCACCATGATCCAGCTCCCCGCGGTCTGGGTCCTGGCCGGCGTGGCGGTCCTGCTGTTCGGCCTGCTGCCGCGCTGGTCCGCGGTCGCCTGGGCGGCGCCGGCCCTGTGCGTGCTGGTCCTGCTGGTAGGCCAGACCCTCCAACTCGACCAGTGGCTGCTGGACATCTCCCCGTTCACCCACATCCCGCACATGCCGGGCGGCGACCTGACCCCGGCCCCGCTGATCACCCTGACCGGCGTGGCGGTGCTGCTGGGCGCGGTGGGCTTGACCGGCCTACGCCACCGCAACGTCCCCGACTGACGGAGCCGGCGCCGGCCGGCGGGCCATCCGCCGCCGGCGCCGCCCAACGTCGATAGCTCCCCGCGCGGCGCCGCCTCGCACCGCCGGGGCCGGACGCTGCGGCGCAGCGCGGGTCAATTCCGGTCGGGGAGGAGGCGTTCCTCGTGGTCGAGTTCGCGTTCCAGGATGCGTAGGCCCTCGTCGGTCAGGCTGCCGGCGTCGCGCCAGCGGAGTAGTTCCTCGCGCTGGGCCTCGATCACCTGGTGGCGTACGTGCAGGGCGGCCTCGTACTGCGGTGACTGGGGAATCTCGTCGGACTCGGCCTGTTCTAGCAGGTCCAGGCGGCGGCGGTAGCGCTCCAGGCGGATCTCCAGCTGGCGGCGCATGGTTTCGATGGCCTGGTCCTCGACGTTGTCGTGCTGTTCCTGCCGGATCTCGTCGAGGCGGTCCAGGGCGGCCTGCACGGAGGCCGAGCGGGCCTCGTTGCGTTCCCGGGCCAGGTCGGCCTTGTTGGCCCGCAGGCCCAGGCGGCGCACCAGCGGCGCGAAGGTCAGGCCCTGGCCCAGCAGGGTCACCAGCACCACGATGAACGCGCAGAACTGCAGCAGGTCGCGGTCGGGGACGTTGTCCTTCAGGGTGAAGATGGCGGCCAGCGTGATCACGCCGCGGGTCCCGGCCCAGCTGAGCGCCACCACCTCCCTGCTGTTGAGCGCCTCCTCGCGGCCGGCGCCCTCGCCGCCCAGGCGCATGTGCAGCCGCCGGGGCAGCAGCTGCGTGAGCACCAGCCAGAGCGGGCGCAACAGCAGCACCACGCCGACCGAGATGGCCACCGCGATGCCGATCGTTCCGGGGGAGTAATCGTGCAGGCTGTCGACCACCTCGGGCAACTGCTGGCCGATCAGCAGGAAGACCATGCCCTCGAGGATGAAGTCGACCAGCCGCCACACCGCGCTGGTCTGCAGCCGGCCGGCCGCCGAGGCGTAGCGGGGTGCGTCGTGGCCGACGATCAGGCCGGCGATCACCACGGCCAGCACGCCGGAGACGTGCACCGACTCGCCGAGCAGGTAGGCGGCGAACGGGGTGATCAGCGAGATGGTGTTCGAGCTGATGGG
Source organism: Paractinoplanes rishiriensis (assembly GCF_016862375.1). Lineage (GTDB taxonomy): Bacteria > Actinomycetota > Actinomycetes > Mycobacteriales > Micromonosporaceae > Actinoplanes > Actinoplanes rishiriensis. Next base: position 40,303 of record NZ_BOMV01000105.1, read on the forward strand.
ATCGTTGCGCAGGTGGCGCAGGGCCCGGACCACGTACGCGACCAGGACGCCGGCCACCACGCCGCCCGCCGCCGAAATGAGGAACTGCAGGGTGGCGCCGGGGAACGAGAAGCCGTCGCCGTCGATGGCGGCCACCGCGACGGTCAGGATCGTCAGCGCGGTCGCGTCGTTCAGCAACCCCTCGCCCTGGATCAGCGTGATCAGGTTGCCGGGCAGCCCGGCCCGCCGCCCGACGGCCAGGGCCGCCACCGGGTCGGGCGGGGCGATCGCCGCACCCAGCGCGACACCGGCGGCCAGCGTGGCGCCGGTGACCCACAGGCTGAAGCCGAGACCCACCAGCATCGCGGTGGCCAGCACCAGCAGCACCGACAGGCTGATCACGGTGCGCAGGTTGCGGCGGATGTCGAGCAGTGAGGAGTCGAGCGCCGCGTTGTAGAGCAGCGGCGGGATGACCAGGGTCAGCACCAGTTCCGGCTCGAGCCCGACATTTTCGCCGGGAAGCTCGGCGTACACGATCCCGATGATGGTGAGCAGGGCGGCCGAGGGCAGCCCGGTTTTATGCGACAACGTCCGGATGGCGACGATCACCGCGACCGCGCACAGGACGAACAGCAGGTTTTCCTCGACGCTCACCGGTCCATTCTTTCGAACGTTTGATGCCCTCGTGGCGGGGGATGCGAATGATCGTGGACATCGAGGGCTGGCCGGGAGCGGTCGCTGACCTGCTCGAGCCCCGGGGCCGATGGATGCCGTCCCACCCCGCTAGCCGGTCGCTTTTCATGCGGGCCGGGCCAAGCGGATCAAACCGCTGGCCGGGCGCGCCTTCAGCACGGTCACCACGCGCCTACCTGGCCGTGCTGGACGCATGGGCCGCGGGCTGGGAGCGGCGCCGACCAGCAGTGCCACCCCGGCGGCGACCCGGGGCGCCCGGCGCGACGGCGGCGGCCTGACCGAGATGACCCGGGCGGCCGACGCGGCAATCGGCGAGACGTTCCCCGATGTCCGCTTCGTCACCGGTGTGCTGGCCGACCCGAACCTGGAGACCGGCGAGTTGCGGTACGTCACGCCGGGCATCCGGCACCCGAGCAGCTGCGGGCCGGGCGGGCGGTGCGGCGGCCGTTCGGGCTCGCCCACCGGGGCGGACCACCACGACGCCGTCGTCGCGGGAGGCGCTGATCGTGAGATGCATGGCGCCCGTTGTGACCTTGAGTGGCCGGCCGTGCCACGGGGCACGGCCGGCCGGGTGGCGCGTCAGTACCGGTAGTGCTCAGGCTTGTACGGACCGTCGACGTCGACGCCGAGGTACTCCGCCTGCTTCTTGGTGAGGGTGGTCAGTCGTACGCCGAGCGCGTCGAGGTGCAACCGCGCGACCTTCTCGTCGAGGTGCTTGGGCAGCACGTAGACCTGCTTGGCGTACTCGCCCGGCTTGGTCCACAGCTCGATCTGGGCCATCACCTGGTTGGTGAACGAGTTCGACATGACGAAGCTGGGGTGGCCGGTGGCGTTGCCCAGGTTCATCAGCCGGCCCTCGGACAGCACGATCACCGAGTGCCCGTCCGGGAAGCGCCACTCGTGCACCTGCGGCTTGATCTCGATCTTTTCGATGCCGGCGACCTTGCCGAGGCCGGCCATGTCGATCTCGTCGTCGAAGTGGCCGACGTTGCCGACGATGGCGTTGTGCTTCATCGCGGACAGGTGCTCGACCGTGATGATGTCGGTGCCACCGGTGGTGGTGATGAAGATGTCCGCCTCACCGATGACGTCCTCGATGCGGACCACCTGCATGCCGTCCATGGCCGCCTGGAGCGCGCAGATCGGGTCGATCTCGGTGACCACGACGCGGGCACCCTGGCCGCGCAGCGTCTCGGCGGAGCCCTTGCCGACGTCGCCGTAGCCGCAGACCACGGCCAGCTTGCCGCCCAGCATCACGTCGGTGGCCCGGTTGAGGCCGTCGACCAGCGAGTGCCGGATGCCGTACTTGTTGTCGAACTTGCTCTTGGTGACCGCGTCGTTCACGTTGATCGCCGGGAAGAGCAGGGTGCCCTCCTTGGCGAGCTTGTAGAGGCGGGCCACGCCGGTGGTGGTCTCCTCGGTGACGCCGCGGATGTCGGCGGCGATCCGGGTGAACCGCTGCGGGTCGTCGGCCAGGCTCGCGCGCAGGGCCTCGAGGATCACCCGGTACTCGTGGTTGTCCTCGTCGGTGGCCTGCGGCACCGCGCCGGCGCCCTCGAACTCGACGCCCTTGTGCACCAGCAGGGTGGCGTCACCGCCGTCGTCGAGGATCATGTTGGGGCCTTGGCCGTCACCGAAGTCGAACAGGCGCATGGTGGCCCACCAGTACTCCTCCAGCGTCTCGCCCTTCCAGGCGAAAACCGGGACACCCTGCGGCTGCTCGAGCGTGCCGTTGGGCCCGACCACGACCGCGGCGGCCGCCTCGTCCTGGGTGGAGAAGATGTTGCAGGACACCCAGCGAACCTGAGCGCCGAGCGCAACCAGCGTCTCGATCAACACCCCGGTCTGCACGGTCATGTGCAGCGAGCCGGCGATGCGGGCTCCGCGCAGCGGCTGCGAGTCACCGAGCTCGGTGCGCAGTGACATCAGGCCGGGCATCTCGTGCTCGGCGAGGCGCAGCTGGTGACGGCCCGCCTCGGCCAGCGTGAGGTCTGCGACCGCGAATTCCAGACCGTTGATGACCTGGAGTTTTTCGGACATACGGAGGGCTCCCTCCCTCTCAGGAGGCGCCCTTGCAGTCAGCAAGCCGGCGGCCGAGCGTGGCGGACACCCCATAGGAGGAAGGTCCGTTGCAGCGCCTCTCGGCCGGGCCTTTACACCTTACCGTGAGCCTGGGATTCTTAGCCGCCCGATGTGATTCGACTGGCAGGGTAGGGACGTGCCCGAGGCGCCAACCAGGGCATTTAGCCCACGCACCATCCGCATTCAGCTCACCTTCGCGGTCACCGCGGTCGTCGCCCTCGTGGTCGCGCTGTCCGGCCTGATCCTGGTGATGCGCGCGAGCGACAGCAACCGCGCCGACGTCGACCGCGCGCTCGCGACGCGAGCGGCGCAGGTCCGCTCGGCGGCGGCTAAGTCCGGCTCGCTGCCCACCGACGGCACCTATGCGGTACGCCTCCTGGACGCGACCGGCGTGCGGGCGGAGGCGGGTGCCAAGACCCAGTTCTCCACACCGGTCAAGGACGGCTACTCCACGGTCACCGCCGCGGACGGTTCGCACTGGCGCTCGTGGGCCGAGACGCTGAAGACCGGCGCGCAGATGCAGATTTTGATGAGCTTGACCGACGTCGAGGACGAGCATTCCGGAAATGTCATGACAATTAACCTCCTCGTCCTGCTCGCCGCCCTGGTTGCCGCCGCCGGCACCTGGCTCGCCGGTGACCTGATCCTGCGCCCGCTCGCGCGGCTGGTCGGAGGTTCCGCGGCCAGCTCGGGGGACCGTCCCATAAACCCGGCAAGCCCGGAGACCTGGAAGGGTCCGGTCGGCGCGGAGGATGCCACGGTTCTGCTGCCCCGGATAGAGCTGCCCGCGACCGATACCGGCAACGGGGTGTCGGGCCGGCCGGCCACGGCTTCCGAGCCCGCGGCCACCGAACGTTTCGCCGCGGAGGTGGGCGAACAGCTGCGGGAGCCGCTGGCCCGCCTCGGCGACGAACTCGATCAGTTGCTCGACCAGCCCGAGATGCCGGCCACTCAGCGCCACCTGATCCTCGCCGCGATCCAGACCGAACATCGCCGGATCGGCGCCATGCTCGACGACATCGAGACGCGGGCGCGCGGCACCTCTGCCTGACGCTCGCCCGACAATCCGGTAAGTCGTATTTGTCGAGGAGTAGGTGGTGCGGAGGCCGGGTGCGGGTCACCGCAGGGCGAAGGTGGCCAGCCGCAGGCCGGGACTCAGGACCAGGTAGACGTCGTGGCGGCCGGTGGTTCGGGTCAGCGTCGCTGAGGTGGTGGCGTAGGTGTAGGCGTTTCCGGTCGACGCCACCTGGGCGGTGCCGAGCAGCTGGCCCGTCGGGGAGCCCAGACGAACCTCGATGGTGCCCGCGCCCGATGTTGCCTTGGAGGCACGGACGGTGACGGCGCTGACGTCACTCAGCTGGGCGTCCCGGTAGGCGACCCAATCACCCGCCGTGACTGCGCTGACGACTGTGCCGGCAGACTTCGCTTCGTCGGCCAGGCGCACCGCTGGGGCGTACGCGTCGAAGGTTTCTGCTCTTGTTTCGAGCTTGAGGTCTCGGGGCGGGATGGTTTCGCCGGTTACCGACCTGGACGTGCGCTGGCGGATGTCGGCTGCGGAGGCGCCGAGCAGGATGTCGTACTCGGATGTCTCGACCACCCACCTGGCGCGGGTCTGGTCCCAGCGGGCCAGGTCGGCGTCGCGCAGCGGCAGGCTCACGGAGGTGGAGGCTCCGGCTTTCAGGTGTACGCGCTGGAAGGCGCGCAACTGCTTGACCGCCGTGACGTCGCGGGACGTGCGCTGGTGGGTGTAGAGCTGGACCACCTCGTCGCCGTCGCGGGTGCCGGTGTTGGTGACCGTCAGCGTGACCGCGTCCGGGCTGACCTGCGGCGTCCCGTACTGGAACGACGTGTAGGACAGGCCGTGCCCGAACGGGTAGAGCGGGGTCTGCTGCGAGTAGAGGTAGGTCTGGCCGGACGTGATGATGTCGTAGTTGTTCAGGTTCGGCGGCAGTTGGCTGTCCGCGTTGGGCCAGGTCTGGGTGAGTCGGCCGCCGGGGTTGCGGGTGCCGTAGAGGACGTCGGCGATCGCGTGGCCGGTCTCGGCGCCGGCATGTGTGGTCCAGACGATGGCCGGCACGTTCTGCTGCAGCCAGTTGATCGTCTGGGGGTAACTGGTCTGCAACACCACGACCGTGCGCGGGTTGGCCGCCAGCACCGCCCGGACCAGGGCTTCCTGGCCGGCGCCCAGGGCCGTCGAGGCACGGTCGCGGAGCTCCCGGCCGTTGATCACCGGGTTGGTGCCGACCACCACGACCGCGGTGTCTGCGGATCGCGCCGCGGCCACCGCCTCGTCGACGCCGCTGCGCAGGAGCTCGCGGGTGAGCACCGTGGCGTTGGTCCGGGAGCTCAGGGTGAGCTGGCCGTTGCTGCTCACCGTCACGTACTGGTTCGAGTTGGCGGTGGTGTCGTAACCGACGTAGCGCAGCACGTGACCGCCGGTGACCACCTCCAGCTTGAACTGCTGCTGCACGTTCCAGCCCTGGGGTTGATCGTCGCGAGCGGTGAACCGGCCGCCAGCGTAGCCCAGATATTTGCCGTTCCCGACGTTGCGCAACGTGACCACGCCGTCGCCCCAGTCGACCACGTCGAACTGCGCCGCGGCCGTGGCCGTGGTGCCCGTGGCGGTGACCGTGTCCGTGGTCGCGGTCAGATACCGGCCGTTGGCGTGCAGCGCGAGCCGGTCCGCGGCCTCCGACGCCGACACCGACGCGGCCCGCTCCGTGATCCCGTCGACCGCGGTCACCTGGTACGGCAGTTTCCCGCCGTACCAGTCGCTGTACAGGGTGTCGGCCAGCGGCCCGACCACGGCGACCCGCCCGCCCGGCGCCAGCGGCAACGCGTTGCCGGCGTTCTTGAGCAGCACCATCGCCTGCCCGGCCGTCTCGCGCGCGAGTTGCCGGTGGGCGGGGCTGTCGATCACGTCGGCGCCGATGCCGGCGTGCGGGCCGCCGTCCGGGTCGAACTCGCCGAGCCGGAAACGGATGCTCAACGCGTTCCCGACTGCGGTGTTGATCTCTTGTTCGGTCAGTTGTCCCTGGGTGAGCGCCGTCCGGATCGCGGTCACCGTCTTGCTGGGGTTGGCGTCGTCGACGGTGAAGCTGGACAGGCCCGCCTTGATCGTCGCGGCGTTCGCCTCGGCCAGCGTGCTGAAGTAGCGCTGCGAGCCGATCAGGTTGTTCGGCGCCCACGCGTCGGTGACGTTGAGCAGCGGGTAGTCGGTCCAGGCCCGGGCCGCGCCGATGGCCGGGTCCACGGTGGCCGGTCGTCCGTTGATCAGGTTGTAGGACGCCATGATGCCGGTGGCCGCGTTCGCCTCCAGCGGGGTGCGGAACACCTTCTGCTCGTACTCGGCCAGCACCCGCGGCGGCACGTTCGACGAGGTGGTGTCGCGCGAGGCCTCATTGTTGTACGCCGCATAGTGCTTCAGCGTCGGCGCCGTCTTGAGGTGGTCCGGGTCGTCACCCTGCAGCCCCAGCCCGTACGCGGTCGCCATCGCGCCGGTCAGGTGCGGGTCCTCGGAGTAGCCCTCCTCGTTGCGTCCCCACCGCGGATCGCGCAGCGGGTTGACCACCGGCGCCCACAGGTTGAGGCCGAACACCCGCGGGTTCCGGGCGTGGAATCCGCGGGCCTCGTCGCCGACCGCCGAGCCGACCCGCCGGATCAGGTCCGGGTCCCAGGTGCTGGCCATGCCCACGGCCTGCGGAAATGACGTGCCGTCGGCCATCACCACGGCGCCGCCGGCGTCGTAGTTGTTGGACCACGCCACGCCGTGCAGCGCCTCGGTGCCGGTCTTGAACAGGTTGAGGCCGAGCCGCGGGATGGCCGGCTGGTACTGGTGCAGCAGCGAGATCTTCTCGTCCAGCGTGAGCCGTGCGACCAGGTCATCGATCCGGGTCGGCAAGGGCAACTGCGGATCCTGATACGGGTACGCCTCGGCGTGCGCGACGGCGGGGACGGCCGGCACGGCCAGCAGGGCGACCGCGAGCGCGGCCAGGGAACGCCTTCGCATGACGACTCCGCATCGGATGTTGCCGAACCGCCTGCTCAGATGGGCAGAATCATCGAAGCGGTTCGATTGATGGTGGTGCGCTCACGGTACCTGAGCGCCGGACCTGCTGGGCCCGTAGCTCGGCGGCGAATTCCGCTTCCTCCCACTTCTCGGCCAGTGCGCGCAGCATCAGCCCGGCCTGGGTCTCCGGGGCGAGTCCGCCGATCGGCTGGTCCCGGTCGAGATTGGTGGGGAACGCGTAGCCCTCGGCGCTGGCCGCCACCACGTTAGCCACCGGACCCTCGAACGATCGCAGCACCGGATAGAGGGCCCGGCACATCGCGGTCCGGTCGACCGACTCCATGGCCCGGCCGAACGCCGACGAGACCTGCAGCAGGTTGGCCATCCGTCGCACGCCGGCCGACCGGTTGGTGCCGGCGCCGTGGAAGAGCGCCGGGTTGAAGAACGCGGCATCGCCCTTGCGCAGCGGCAACTGCACGTAGTTCTTCTCGAAGTACGCGCTGAACTCGGGCTGGTGGAACGCGACGTAGCCGGCCGGGTACTTCTGCGAGTGCGGCAGGTAGAGGGTCGGGCCGGTCTCCACCGGCATGTCCACGTGCGCCACCGCGCCCTGCAGGGTGAGCACCGGCGACAGCGCGTGCACGTGCGCCGGATAGCGCCGCGCCTGCTCCTGCGACATGAACCCGAGGTGGTAGTCGCGATGGGCGACCTGTGCGGTCCCGCCCGGGTTCACCACGTTGACCTGCGAGGTGACCTGATATCCGGCGCCCAGCCAGGCGTCGGCGATCACGGCCAGGGTCTCGTTGGCGTAGTAGGCCGCGAACGCGTCGGGATCCCGTACGGCAAATTTGTCCAACGCGCCCCAGACCCGGTCGTTCGCACCCGGCTTGGCGAAATGGTCGCCGGCGGCGAGGCCGGCGGCCTTCTGCTCCTCGATCAGGTCGCGGAACACGGCGGTCGCCCGGTCCACGATCGAGGATTCGAACGCGTGCGGGAACACCACGATGCCGGGGCCGTCGAGCAGCGCGCGGGCCAGTTCGGTGCGCATCTCGACGGTGTCGGCCACGGTTTCGTAGATCGGGACGTTACGCTCGATCCGGGCGGCGAGCGGGTAGTCGGCGGGGTCGGTGGTCTGTTCGACGAGCGCCCGGAAATCCGTCAGCCGGCAGTCGTCGGGGGTGAACCAGGTAGTCATGGCGTCACGCTAAGGTGCTAAGAAACATCAAAGACCTTCCATAAAACCTCAAAAACCCCTCATCCTGTACGCGTGAAGCACCCCTACCGGATTCGAGAGATCGCCGCTCAGGCCGGCCTCAGCGAAGCCACCGTGGATCGCGTGCTGCACCAGCGGGGCGGGGTCCGGGACAGCACGGCCCGCGAAGTGCACGAGGCCATCGCCGACCTGGACCGGCAGCAGTCCCAGGTCCGCCTCGGCGGGCACACCTTCATGATCGACGTCGTGGTGCAGGCACCGCCCCGGTTCGCGGTCGCGGTCAAGGCGGCGGCCGAGGCGGCTTTGCCCGACCTGCGGCCCGCGGTGATCAGGTTCCGGTTCCATGCCGCCGATCCGGTGTCGACGCTTCCCCGGATCGGGCGGTCCCGCTCGCACGGCCTGATCCTCAAGGCGCCGGACCGGCCGGAGGTTGCCGACGCCGTGGGCAAACTGAACATTCCGGTGGTCACCCTGGTCACCGACCTGCCGTCGAGCAAGCGGGTGGCGTACGTGGGCATCGACAACGCGGACGCCGGCGCCACCGCGGCCTACCTGGTCGAGCAGTGGCTGGCCGACCGGGCCGGCGACGTCCTGGTGGTGCGCGGAGACGGGGCGTACCGGGGTGAGGACGAGCGGGAGGCCGGCTTCCGCGCCGAGATGTCGGCCCGCAACCCGTACCGCCGGCTGCACGTGGTCGTCGACGAGGAGGACCGGGCCGACGCGGTGCACGCCCGGGTGCGTGCCGTGCTCGCCGACAACCCCTCGGTCCGGGCCGTCTACTCGCTGTACGCCGGCGCCGGTGGGAACGCCGCGGTGGTCGACGCGTTCGCCGCCGAGCACCGCAAATACGACGTTTTCGTGGCGCACGACCTCGATGCGGAAAACACGGCGCTGCTGCGTACCCATGCCTTGTCTGCGGTGTTGCACCACGATCTGCGCGCCGACCTGCGCCGCGCGGGCCTGGCCATCATGCAGGCGCAGGGCGTGCTGGCCGGCCCGATCCGCTCCAACCCGGCCGCGATCCAGGTGATCACGCCGTTCAACACCCCGCCGGTCGAGTTCTGAGATTTTCTTCGCGGTGTTGTCCGGATCCGCTCGGGCCGTTCGTCACCCTGGTGAAGTCAACCTTCAGGGAGATGAGAACGATGAAGTACCTGATGTTCGTCTGCGACGACACCGAGCCGGAGACCGACGAGTCCCGGGTGCCCGACATCCACGCCTGGGTCGCCGAGAACGACGCAGCCGGCCGCCGCATCACCGGCAACGTGCTGGCCGCACCGTCGGCCGCCACCACGATCCGGGTCCGCGGCGGCGAGGTGCTGCTCACTGACGGCCCGTTCGCCGAGACCAAGGAGGTGATCGTGGGCTTCGACATCCTGGAGTGCGCCGACCTGGACGAGGCGATCGCGGTGGCCGCCGCGCACCCGATGGCACATCTGGGCCGGCTCGAACTGCGCCCGTACGCGGACCTCTGAGTTGTCCTCCGTCGCTTCCGCCATCGCCGCCGGCTGGGACTCGTACGGGCGGATCGTCGCCACCCTGATCCGGGTGACCGGCGACTGGACGCTGGCCGAGGACTGTGCCCAGGAGGCGATGGCGGCCGCGCTGGAACGCTGGCCGCGCGACGGCGTACCCGACAATCCGGGCGGCTGGCTGCTCACGGTCGCCCGGAACCGGGCCGTCGACGTCCTGCGCCGCGCCGCCGTGGAGAACCGGAAACTCCAGGAGGTCGCCATGCTCTGGAACGCCGACCCACCGCCGCCCGGCCCCGAGATCGAGGACGACCGGCTCCGGCTCATCTTCACCTGCTGCCATCCCGCGCTGGCACTCGAAGCACGGGTCGCCCTGACCCTGCGCACCATCGGGGGAGTGCCGACCGCGGACATCGCCCGCGCGTTCCTGGTCACCGAGTCGGCCATGACGCGCCGCATCACCCGGGCCAAATCCAAGATCGCCGACGCCCGCATCCCGTACCGGGTACCCACCGGTGAGGCGCTCGCCGAGCGCCTGCCGGGGGTCCTGGCCGTCCTCTACCTACTCTTCACCAGGGGGTACGACGCGGACGGCGAGCCCGCGTTCGCCGACGAGGCCATCCGGCTGACCCGGTTGCTGGCGGCGCTGATGCCCGGCGAGTCGGAGGTGGCGTCGCTGCTGGCGCTCTGCCTGCTGCAACACTCCCGCCGCCGGGCCCGCCGCGACGCCAACGGCGACCTGGTCACGCTCGACCGGCAGGACCGCTCGAAGTGGGACCGGGCGGCCATCGCCGAGGGCTTGGAGATCCTGTTGCGCACGCCGGTGCAGGGCCCGTACGCGTTACAGGCCCGGATCGCGGCCTGCCATGCGGCGGGCGACGACACGGACTGGTTGTCGATCGCCGGCTGGTATGACGAGCTGGTCCGGATCCAGCCGTCGCCGGTGGTCGCGTTGAACCGGGCGGTGGCGCACGGCTACGCCTTCGGTCCGGCGGAGGGATTGGCGCTGCTGGCGGCGGCGCGGTCGGGCGGGGCGCTGGACGGGTACCCGGCGGCGATCGCGGTCGAGGCGGACCTGACGCTGCGGTCCGGGGACGCGTTCCGGGCGGCCGAGTTGTTCCGGGCGGCGGCGGCCGAGGCACCGTCCGAGGTGGAACGTCGGGCGTTGCTCACCCGGGCCGCCGAGGCGGTCACGGGCGGACCCGGCGCAGGGCCGCGCCGGTGATCACTGCGGCGAAGCCGGCGACGATCATCCAGAGCGTCGCCGGGCCGGTCACCGGGAGAGACGCGTTGTCGTCGACGGTTTCGGCGACGGTCAGGTCGAGCCGCAGCGCCCGGAAGTTGCCGTTCTTGTCGACGCCGGCCGCCACGAACGAGTGCTTGCCGAGGCTCAGCCCGTCCGGCACCTGGATCTCCGTCTCGAACGCGCCGTTCTCGTCGGCCGTGACGGTGCCCAGGACCCGCGGCTCCGAATAGACGGCGAGGGTGACCTCGGAGAACGGCGCGTAGCCACTGCCGGACATGGTCAGCGTCCCGCCCGGTGCCGCCGAGGTGATCGGGCCGTCCGGGGTGACGAGCGGCTCGCTGGTGTCCGGCGGTGTGGTGGGCACGGTCAGTTCGGTGGGCACCGCGGCGTTCGAGGAGGCCGAGGCCGGCGAGGTGCCGGCGGCGGAGAGGGCCACCACGCTGATCGTGTACGACGTGCCGGCCGCCCCGCCCACCACGCAACTCGTGGCGCCGGTGGTGAAGCAGCTCGCGCCGCCGGGGGAGGCCGTCGCGCGGTAGCCGGTGATGACCGCGCCGTTGGCCGCGGGCGGGTTCCACGAGACGGTGATCGAGGCCAGGCCGGCGCTGGCGGAGACGCCGGTGGGTGCGCCCGGCACCACCGGTCCCGGCGTGGGGGACACGGTCGGGCTCGGCATCGGCGCCGCCGTCGTGGGCGGTGTCGTCGGCGCGGTGGTGGGCGATCTGGTCACGGGAGTGGTGGGTGAGGTCGTCGGCGCAGTGGTGGGTGGCGTCGTCGTCGGCGCTGTGGTCGGAGCGGTCGAGGTCGGAGCGGTCGAGGTCGGCGGTGTCGTCGTCGGTGCCGTGGTGACCGGCGGGGTGGTGGCTGGCGGCGGGGTGGTGGCTGGCGGCGCGGTGGTCGGTGGCGGGGTCGTGGTCGGGGTCGTGGTCGCGGGCGTCGTGGTCGCAGGCGTCGTGGTCGGCGCCGTCGTCGGGGGCGTGGTGGTGGGGGGCGTGGTGGCGGGTGTCGTGGTGGGCGGTGACGTCGGGACCGTCGCGGTCGGCGTCACCGTCGCGGTGACGAAATCGCCCGCTCCGGCGCTGTTGGCCGCCCACAACCAGATCTCGACCTCCTGATCGTTCTCCAGGTCGGCGAGGGTGGCCGTGAGCTTGCCGTCCTCGCCCGGCGTGGTGTCCACGGCGAGCCACGTCGCGCCCTCGTCGATGCTGGCCTGGTACTGCAGGTTGTCCGGGTCGCCGCCGTCGTCCGACGGTGCGAAGTCCAGCCGCGCCGACCCGTCCCCGGCGGTGGCCGTGAACTCGCTCGGCGCCGAGGGCGGGTCCGCGACCACGGTCGGCACCTCCACCATGCCCACGGGGCCGGATTCGTTGACCGCGCGGAGCCGGAGCAGGTACCTGCCGTTGGCCACGTCCGTCAGCCGGATGCTCAGGAAGCCGTCCACCGGCTCGGGCACCTTCGGTTCCCACGGCCCCTCGTCCAGCTGCAGCTCGTAGGCGGTGGCATCGGCCGCCTCGGTGAAGTCGATCCGGATCGCGCCGTTGCCGGACCACAGCCGGGCGATGCGCAGCTGACCCGGCGGGAACTGCGTCGGGGTGACCGAATCGTGCGCGTAGACCCCGTACCCGGTGCCGTTCTGCGCCCGGACCCGAACCGACACCTCCCCGTCGTTGCTCAGCCCTTCGAGCGTCGCCGTCAGGCTGCCCTCCCGGTCGGCGACGTCGAGATCGCGCCACGGGCCGCCCGCGATGCTCACCTGATAGCCGGCAATGTCCGATCCGCCGGTCCGGCCGGGTGCCGTGAAGATCAGAAACGCCGAGCGGTCCTCGGGCCGCAGGTCCAGCGGACCGGGTGCGCCGGGCAGATCGGGGTCCGGCGTGACGCTCGTGCCGGCCGCGTCGCCGACCACGCTGGTGCCGTCGACCACCTGGTCGGTGACCGCGCGGAGCGACACCGTGTTCGGCGTTTCGTTGATCAGCCCGGTGACCGCGACCTCGTACTGGCCGGAGTCGAGCCGGACCGCGTCGACCAACCGCCAGTTTTCGCCGTCGGTCGAGATCTCCCAGCCGGCGACGGTGGCACCGTTGTTGTCGCCCGGCGTGAACGTCAGCGTCGCGGCCTCGTTCCCGGGCGCCGCCTGGAGCCCGGTCGGCGCATCCGGTGGCGTGTACGGCCGGACGTCCTCGGCCCATCCGGCGCCCGAGAGCCCGGTGTCGTCGGCTACCTCGGTGTTGGCCGCCCGCACCCCGATGCGGTACGCGACGCCGTTCTCCAGCCCGTCGATCTCGCAGCTGGTCTCGGTCGTCGTCCGGCAAAGGAGCCCGGTCGGGACGGGTTCGTCATCGGTGTTCCGGAACGCCTCCGCGACGTAGCGGACCACCGGCGCGCCGTCGTTGCTCTCGACCGCCTCCCAGCTGACGGTGGCTTTTCCGTCGCCGGCCACGGCCGTGACCCAGGCGGGCGGCTTAGGCACGGTCCGGGCGGCGAGCGAGGTGATCGGACCGTCGAAGTTGAGCTCGTTCGGTCCCAGGTCTTCGTCGTCCACCCGGACATGGACGTTGCCGCTGGGGAAGGCGACGAGCAGTTCGCCGCTGTCGGCCGCCGCCAGCGCGACCGGGCCCTCGTCGTAGGCCCGGGTGACGGGCTGCGGATCCTCGCCCGGAATGACGGCGTAGGCCCGTCCGGACTCGTTGTCCGCGACGTACAGGACGCCGGACCGGTCCACCGCGAGGTCGTTCGCGACCACGTCCTGCATCACCGGCACCGACGCTTCGGGCAGGTACTGGTAGACGGTTCGAGTCGCCCGGTCCGCGAAGTAGACGGCGTCGCCCGTCACGCTGGCCGCGACCGAGGACGGCGTGAGGCCCGGCGTGATCGGAAGATCTTCCGCCGGCATCGCTTCGGGACGCATCACCAGCCGCCGCTCGGTGGCGGAGACCGCGTAGACGGTGTGGAAGTCGTCCACCGCGATGTCGTCCACGGCCAGCGGGCCGACGACGAGCGAGTCGCCGAGCGTACGGTCGGAATTGATCTTCAGGACGCCCTGGTCGTCGCCGAGCTTCGCCGCGACGTAGGCCGAGCCGTCCCGGGACACGGCAACCGCCGTCGCCGCGGTGACGGGAATGTCCTCGACCCGGCCGGCGCCGGGGGTGAAGCGGCTGAGACTGCCCCCGTGGACCGTGTAGACCGCGAAGTCGGTGTCCACGGTCCGGGTCTGCGCCGCGGCCGGCGTCGCTCCCACCAGCCCCACCAGGACGTTCACCAGCAGGACCAGCAGCACGGCACAACCGCGCCGCGGAATCGTTCTGACCATTTTCCGCAATCCCCACCGTGATGTCCGGTCGAAGCCGCCATTCACGTTATGGCGACGAAAGGGGCATCAGCGGGGAAACAACGGAAGCCGGCCGAGCCTAGGCGGCGGCGAAGCGGGTGGAGAAGTCCAGGGCGCGGGTCGACCAGCGGACCGCGTCCATGTATTGGCCGGCCAGATCGAAAGAGCCGAATTCGCCGTTCTCGTACGCGTCCACCGCGCGCAACACCCGGCCGAGCTTGCCGGTTCCCTCGGTGAGGGCGGCGACGATCGCGGGCGCCAGCGGGAACTGCTCGACCATCGCGGCCGGCGGCACCGACAGCAGTTCGCCGACGCCGCTGATCACGCCGGCCATGAAAGCGGTGTCCGGTGCCGCGCCGAACCAGGTGGCGATGTTCTCGCAGAGCCGGGCCCGGGTGAGTACGCCGAGCATGTGCTCCTCGGTGGTGCCGCTGACGTCTTCGAGGGCCATCAGCAGCGCCCACTGCCGGATGTGCGGCAGACCGACCATGACCACCGCCTGACGCACCGACGAGACCCGGTTGGCGTGACCGGCCGCGACCGAGTTGCTGGCCCGCAGCACCCGCAGGGAGAGCGGCGGGTCGCTGCCGATGATGGTGACGATGCGCTGCAGGTCGGGTTCCTCGGCGCTGAGGGCGGACACCAGTTCGAGCCGGCGCAGCCGGGACGGGGACAGGCTGGCCACCGTCAGCACCTGGGGGTGGCTGAGCACGTACCCCTGGCGCAGCTCCATGGCGTACTTCTCGGCGAGGGCGAGTTGGTCGCCGGTCTCCAACCGCTCCGCCACGATCTTGATGTTCGGGTACTCCCGGCAGGCCGCGACCACCTCGTCGAGGTGGGACACGTCGCCGTCGAGCAGATCCAGTTTCACGTACGCGGCCAGGCCGAACAGCCGCTCGTGGCCGGAACCCCAGACGAAGTCGTCGAGGGCGATCCGGTAACCGGCGTCGACCAGCTTGGTGATGCCTTCGATCACCTCGTCGTCGATCTCGACGGTCTCCAGTACCTCGAGCACGACCTGTTCCGGGCCGAACGGCAGGGCCAGCGCGCCGGTGAGGAACTCCCGGGTGAGGTTGATGAAACAGAGCCGGTCGCCGGCCACCTCGCGGATGCCGAACTCGGTGAACGCGTTGATCATGACGCTGCTGGTCGCGTACGTGTCCTGGCGGCCTGCCGCCACCGCGTCAATGCTGCCGCGGAAGAGCAGCTCGTAGGCCACCACGCTGCCCTGCACGTCGAAGATCGGCTGCCGACCGACGTGCACAAGCTGGGTGCCGTCCGCAGGCGCCGAGGATGTCACGTTGCTGCTATCGGCCACCCCGGCGGTGACCTGATGAAAAAGCAAAGGATTGCAAGAAGAGAACAGGTTTACGAAAAAGGGCGACTGCGGCTATGGTCACGCGATGGTGCGGAAATTGATCCCCCTCGTGCTGGTGGCCGGCCTGCTCGGTGTCCCGGCTGCTCCCGCGTACGCCCAAAAAGCCCAAGGCACTCGCGCCGCGCTGGACCCCGCCCTGGTGGCCGGGCGCGGGGCGACCGTGCCCTTCGTCGAGCAGGAGGCCGAGACCGCGGCCACGAACGGGACGGTGATCGGACCGGACCGCACCGCCTACACGCTGCCGGCCGAGGCGTCGGGTCGCGCGGCGGTCCGGCTCACGCCGGGGCAGTGGGTCGAGTTCACGCTCCCGCGCGCCGCCAACGCCATCACGGTGCGCTACAGCATCCCGGACGCGCCGACCGGCGGCGGGATCACTGCGCCGCTGGCCGTCGAGGCCGGACCGGTGACCCGGACCATGATGTTGACCTCGCAGTACTCCTGGCTCTACAACCAGTACCCGTTCACCAACGACCCACATGCCGACCTGCTGCACCCGGACTGGTGGATCACCGAGTGTGCCTGCGTGCCGGCCGCGACCACGCCGGCTCCGGTGCTGACCAAGCCGTTCCGGCCCGGCCACTTCTATGACGAGCAGCGCCTCCGGCTCGGGCGCACGCTGCGGGCCGGGGACAGGGTGCGGCTCACCGCGTCGGCGGGCGCGGCCTGGACCGTGATCGACCTGCTCGACTCCGAACTGGTCGGCCCGCCGCACGTCGAACTGCTGGCGGCCAACGTGCTGCTGTTCGGCGCCGACCCGACCGGCCGGCGGGACTCGGTCGCCGCCTTCGAGAAGGCCATCGCGTTCGCCCGCAAGGCCCGGCTCAAGGTGTACGCGCCGCCCGGCACGTACCAGGTCAATCGGCATTTGATCGTGGATGAGGTGACGATCGTGGGCGCCGGCAACTGGTACACGGTCATCAAGGGCCGCGAGGTTGCCCTGCCGGCCCCGGCGCCGGACGGCTCGGTGCACACCGGCGTGGGCTTCTACGGCAGGTCCGCGGCCGAGGGCGGCAGCCGCAACGTGCATCTGGCCGGGTTCGCGATCGAGGGCGACGTCCGCGAGCGGATCGACACCGACCAGGTGAACGCGATCGGCGGCGCGCTGAGCGACTCCACGATCGACGGTCTCTACCTGCACCACACCAAGGTCGGGCTGTGGTTCGACGGTCCGATGTCGAACGTGCGGGTGACCGGCAACATCATCGTCGACCAGATCGCCGACGGCCTGAACTTCCACACCGGGGTCACCGACTCGCTGGTCCGCAACAACCTCATCCGCAACACCGGGGACGACGCGTTGGCCATGTGGTCGGAGAAGACGGCCAACGCGCGCAACACGTTCGACCGCAACACGATTCAGACGCCGACGCTGGCCAACGGCATCGCGATCTACGGCGGCACGGACATCACGGTGTCCCGCAACCTGGTGGCCGACCCGATCCGTGAGGGCAGCGGCATCCACGCCGGCTCCCGGTTCGGCGCCGAACCGTTCGCCGGCCAGCTGCGGATCACCGACAACACCACCGTGCGCGCCGGCACGTACGAGCTGAACTGGAACATCGGCCTCGGCGCGATCTGGTTCTACGCGCTGGACCGGAACATCGACGCGGACATTCAGGTGGTCGGCGATCACTTCCTGGACAACACGTACAACGCGATCATGCTGGTGGCCGACTGGCCGGTGAAGGATCTCTATGCGATAACCAACGTCAATTTCAAGGATGTACGGGTGGACGGCGCCGGAACGAGCGTGCTGAGCGCCCGGGTGGCCGGCGGCGCCACGTTCGAGAACGTCGACGCCCGCAACGTCGGCGCGGTCGGGGTGAACAACTGCGGGACGTTCCACTTCACGCCGGCCGGCTCGGAGTTCGCGGTCACCGACCGGGGCGGCAACGACGGCGGTTGGCTGGCCCCGTGGATGCTGCCCAACACCATCACCTGCGACGACCGGCCCCCGGTCGTGCCGCCGCCGCCCCCCGCGATCTGGTGAGTTAGCCTGGCCGGATGTTCGAGAGCCAAACCCTGTTGGTGACCGGCGGCGCCGGATTTGTCGGAACCGCCCTCATCAAGGCCCTGCTCACGGACTTCCCCGGCGCGGCGATCGTGTCGCTCGACAACTACTTCACCGGCCGGCCGGAAAACCACGTCAACGACCCCCGGGTGACCTACCTCGACGGCGCCACCTCCGACCTCGCCAAGATCTGGGCCGACCGCGGCCTGCCCAGCCCCGAGATCGTGTTCCACCTCGGCGAATACTCCCGGATCGTGCAGTCCTTCGACGACCACGACCTGACCTGGGAGTTCAACCTGCACGGCACCAAGGAGGTGGTGAAGTTCGCGTCGGCCAGCGGTGCCAAGCTGATCTACGCGGGCTCCAGCTCCAAGTTCGGCAACGACGGACAGGACGAAAACCTCAATCCGTACGCCTGGACCAAGGCCAAGAACATCGAGTACATCCGCAACTACTCGTCCTGGTACGGCCTCGACTACGCGATCACGTACTTCTACAACGTCTACGGCCCCGGCCAGATCACCAGCGGCCGCTACGCCACGGTGATCGGCATCTTCGAGGACCACTACCTGCGCGGCGAGCCGTTGCCGGTGGTGTCCCCCGGCACCCAGACCCGCGACTTCACCCACATCGACGACATCGTCCGCGGCATCGTGCTGACCGCCCAGAAGGGCAAGGGCGACGGCTACCTGCTGGGGACCGGGCGGGAATGGCCCATCATCGAGGTGGCCAGGCTTTTCCAGACGCCGTACGTGCTGAAGCCCGCGTTGCGCGGCGAGCGCGTGCGCGGTCAGGCCGACACGACGCGCGCGGGTGAACTGGGCTGGCACCCCCAGCGAAGCCTGGACGAGTACGTGGCGTCGTTCCTGGCCGCCCACCCGCGCTGAGTCGCGGCCCCCCATGGGGCAACCTGCAGTGACAAGATAGTCACCGTGACCGATCGGGCGCGTCCACCTGGGCGCAACTGGAGCACGATCGCCGCGGTTCTCGGCGGTCTTGCTGCGCTGATCACGGCCGTCGTCGGGTTGTCCACGTTCATTGCCAATCAGTTCGGCGACGCACCCAGAGCCACGCCCGCCGCCACCACCAAGCCGCCCGCCGTGCAACCGGCGACCGCCGCCTCGTCCGCACCCGCGGCCGGTGGCTGGCGCGAGGTCTGGAGCCGGGAGTTCGTCCTGGACACCACCGGCGTCCTGCTCGACTCCGACCAGCCGGTGCGGGGCACGGGGGCGTTCCACGTGATCTCCGGTGGCCCGATGATCTCGCCGGCCGGTGGGGCCGCGATCGCCGCACTGCCCGCCGGTCAGCCCGCCACCCCGGACGCCTGCGACGAGCGGGTCACCACCCACTCCGCCGACAACGTGACGATGGACAGCGGCAAACGGGTCTGTGTCCGGACGCCGGCCGGCCGGGTGGCGTTGCTGGTCGTCGAGGGTGCCACCGGCGACGTGAACGCCGGCTGGACGGTCCGGGCCACGGTCTGGCAGCCCGCCTCATGACGGCGCTCGGGGTGGGGGTCGTCGGGTTCGGCTGGATGGGCCGGGTGCACACGCAGGCCTATGCGCGGGTGCCGCACCACTATCCGGACGCGCCCCGGGTCTTGCTGGTGGCGGTGGCTGACGACGTGCCGGGGCGGGCGCGGGAGGCGGCCGGGCGCTACGGCTTCACGGCCGCCACCGAGGACTGGCGTGATCTGGTCGGCGACCCGCGCATCCAGGCCGTCAGCATCACCGTGCCGAACTTCCTGCACCGCGAGGTCGGGGCCGCCTTCGCCGCGGCCGGGCAGCACATCTGGATCGAGAAGCCGGTCGGTCTGTCGGCCGCCGATGCCCGTGCGATCGTCGGCGACGTTCAGGTGGCCGTCGGCTTCAACTACCGGAACGCGCCCGCGGTCGAGAAGGCGCGCGAGCTCCTGCTGGCTGGACAAATCGGAAACATCACTCATGCCAGATTCCGCTTCCTCAGCGACTACGCGGCCCATCCGCTCGGTGCCCTGTCGTGGCGCTTCGAGCGGGAGCGCGGCGGGAACGGCGTACTCGGTGACCTTGGTTCGCACGGCGTCGATCTGATCCGCTATCTGCTCGGCGAGATCGACGCCCTGGTCGCCGACACCGCGGTGTTCATCGCCGAGCGCCCGCGCCCGACCGCGGCGACGGCCGGCCACCAGCGGGGGAGCGGTGCGCCCGGCCCGGTGCAGAACGAGGACTACCTCGGCGCCCTGCTGCGGATGTCGTCCGGCGCGCGGGTCACGCTGGAGGCGAGCCGGGTGGCGGTGGCCGAGCAGAATGCGTACGGCTTCGAAATCCATGGGACCCGAGGCGCGATCGGCTGGGACTTCCGGCGCATGGGCGAACTCGCGGTGGCCGCCGGCGAGTCCTACCAGGACGAACCCGTGCGGACCCGGTTCACCGGTCCGCCGGACGGCGAGTTCGGCGCCTTCCAGCCGGGTGCCGGCATCCCGATGGGCTACGACGACCTCAAGGTGATCGAGGCGCACCGCTTCCTGCGCTCGATCGCCACCGGCACTCCCCAGGGCGCTACGCTGGCCGACGCCATCCGGTGTGCCGAGGTCCTGGACGGCATTGCCCGGTCCGCCGAGACCGGTGCCTGGATTACTTTGCCTGCCTAGGAAACGACACAGGATGCATCGAGCTGTGTCAATATCACAGGGTGCCCGCTCCCGTGCCGTTCGTGTCGCAACGACTTCTTGACTCAATTGAAACAAGTCGATACGGTGCGGGTCAGGAAAGCGCTTACCTATGTACTCGAGTGGGCCGCTCCCCCGGTCCGGGTCCGCACCGCATCGGAGGTTCTGATGTTCATGTGCACCCCCACGCGGCTGCCACTCCCGTCCCGTACCGCGCCACCCTGACCAGCGGGCATCGGCATGATCTGATCCCCATCCCCCAACGCCGATCCGATCCAGCCCGCCCGTCCCCGGGCCGGGAGGCGAAGTCCACCACGCCTCCCGGCTCCGCCAACCCTCCACATACCGCCGACGTCCACGGCGGTACCGGGCGGCCCGAACCCGAGCGGGCCGCCCGGTGTGGTGGCCCGGCCAGCCATCACCACCCCATAGAAGGCCTCCTGACCAGGGGCCGACCACACCGGCCGGCTGGCACCGACCAGGCTCTGCCCTTACCTCCGCGCCGGTCGCCGCGGGCTGAGGGCAAGGCACCCAGCCGGCAGGAATCCATAGAGGTAGCCCGTCCACCACCACCACCACCAACCGACCCCGGACCCCACTCTCATCGCCTCCGCGCCGACCGGGCCAAAGGCGGCGATGGGCGGTAGGGCTCCGGTTCCCGAGGCTCCGACTCCGCCTGGGCTGGCGGCGCCGGACCACCTGGGTCTCCTGACCTGTCGCTCCCCGCTGACCGGGCTGGCGGCGACGGGCCGGCGGGACCTTCGGCTCGTCGCTCCACGCCACTCCGGGCTGGCGGCGCCGAGCCGATGGGATCCCTAGCCTGTCGTCCCTTGGCATCCGGGCCCGGGGGCGACGGGCTACTGGATTCCCCGGCCTCCTCGTCATTCCCGGGCCCTCTCGTCGCATGCCTAACCGGGGCAGGCGCCGACGGGCCGGTGGGATTCAAGGGGTTGTCGCCTCATGCCTGACCGGGGCTGGCGGCGACGGGCCGGTGGGATGGCAGGGCTTGTCGCTTCACGCCTGACCGGGGCTGGCGGCGACGGGCCGGTGGGATGCCAGGGCTTGTCGCCTCACGCCCGACCGGGGCTGGCGGCGACGGGCCGGTGGGATGCCAGGGCTTGTCGCCTCATGCCTGACCGGGGCTGGCGGCGACGGGTCAGTCGGTTGCCCAACTTCATCGCGCCACACCGACCGGGCCAACGGCGACCGCCCGGTCGGATCCCAGGCCCATCGCCTCGCTCCAATCCGACCGGGTTGGCAGGGGCGGTGCGGCGCTTGTTCCGTTGTCCCTGCCGGCGGCGGGGAACGAGGCAACCGAGGCCTGGGGCCGGCGGCATCGCAGCGACCCTGCGTACCGCGAACCACTGCTGACCGGCCGCCGCTCCAGCGGCCATCCCCGGCTCCCGCTTCCCCGAGCGCGGAGTCACTACCTCTCACCGTTTTCGACGTATTCGACCAGCACGAGCCGGGCTTCGTCGCGCCCGTGCCGGCCGACACCACCAGGGACCAGGGCCGACGGCCCACCTCCAAGCTTGTCCGGGAGATGCCATGACTTCCAGCACGTATGCCAGCAAAGGGGTCGCACTTCAGACCGCACCGAACGCCTTCAGCGCCGAACGCCTGCTGCGCCGGGCCGCCCTGCGGGTCACCCGCCCGCGGGTCGCGGTGTTCAACGCGGTGCACGAACATCCCCACCTCGACACCGACTCGATCATTCGCCTCGTCCGCGGAGACCTCGGCGACGTCTCCGTGCAGGCGGTCTACGACGTGCTGCGGGCGCTCACCGCGGCTCGTCTGATCCGGCGCATCGAGCCGGCCGGTTCGGTGCCGCGCTACGAGACGCGGGTCGGCGACAACCACCACCACGTCGTGTGCCGGTCCTGCGGGACCATCGCCGACGTCGACTGCGCCACCGGCACCGCACCCTGCCTCACGGCTTCCGACCATCACGGGTACATGATCGACGAGGCCGAGGTGGTTTTCTGGGGCATGTGCCCCGCCTGCTACCGCTCCTGAAAGGTGGGCCGCCTTCCACGGAGGGCGGCCCAACCTTTTCCCGGCCCCCGTGCGTTCATAGGCTGTGAGCACCCAGCCCGGTGGCGACGAGCAGGCCGAATTCGTCGCATTCGTTCAGGCGCGGCAGCATCGTCTGCTCCGCTCGGCCTACCTTGTCTGCGGTGATCACCACCTGGCCGAGGACCTGTTGCAGGGTGCCTTGGTCAAGCTGGCTCTGCATTGGCGCAAGGTTCGCGACGGCGAGCCCGAGGCCTTCGTCCGCACCGTGCTCTACCGAGATGCCGTCTCCTGGTGGCGGCGCTGGCGGCGGGAGCGTCTGACGTCGACGCTGCCCGACTCGGTGCGGCCGGCCCGCGACGACGAGTTGTCCACCCGCATCGTGTTCGAGCGTGCGCTGCGCCAGTTGGCGCCGCGTCAGCGGGCCGTGCTCGTCCTGCGGTATTTCGACGACCTCACCGAGACCCGCACCGCGGAGATCCTCGGTGTCTCGGTCGGCACCGTCAAGAGTCAGACCAGTGCCGCTCTGCGCCGGCTCCGTGAGCTGGCGCCCGAGCTGGGCGATTTGTTGCGCGCGGGCAGGGAGAGATGACATGGGGCACGGCGAGTTGGGCGAGTTGTTGGCGGAGGCGGCGTCCGAGGTCCAGCCGCGCGCCTATGCCGATTGGGCCTGGACGGAGGCGGGCCGCACCCGCCGGCGTCGCCGGGTGACGGTGGTGAGTGCCTCGTTCGTGGCGGTGGTGCTGGTGGCGGTCGCGGGCTATCTCCTCGTACCCGCACAGCGCGGTGCCGAGCCCGACCCGGTGACCCACCGGCCGCCGCCTCCGCCGTCGACCCCGGTGCCGGCCGTCCAGCAGGTGCCCGACGCCCTGCCCCGGCATGTCGTCCCGCCGTTGCCGCTCAACGCGGTCGATTTCATGCCCGACCCGGCCAGGAAGCTGTCCGACGGGCCCATCGACGGCGCGGTCGCGGTCGTTCAGCCGTACGGTTCCCTGGGCTTCTGCGTGCTGAGCACGAGCGGTGAATGGGTCGACATCGACGTGGTGCAACTGTCGACCACGCACGACGCCGGCGGCAACCACGCCGATCCGCTGCGCTCGACCGCCCTGTCGCCCGACCGCAAACGGATCGCCTTCCCGCAGCCCGGCTCCGTGATCGTCGTCGACCTGACCACGGCGAAGGCGCATCGCGTCCCGGTGCCGGGCCTCAACGAACAGGTGCTCTGGCAGGGTGACCGCACGGTGCTGGTGGGTGCGGGCGGGCCGGGTGCGGTGGCGGTCGACTGGGCCGCCGGCCGGGCCGCGCCGGTCGTCGCCGGCCTGTCGACCTGGAACAGCGCGGCCCAGCGCGCCGAGGGCGCGCTGGTCCCGGAGCTGCCGGATGAGACCCGCACGGTCCGGCTGTGGGACCTCGCCAAGGCCGATCCCGTACGCGAGACGCCGGTGACCGACGCTCGCCTGGACGGTTATCAGGTGAACGAGTGGTACGGCCCGACCGTGAGCAACGGCGCCGACCTCGTGGTGCGGGCCGGTTGGGGGAGCAGCAGTTCATTCAGCGGCCTCGAGATGGTCGCCGTGGTCAACACCCGGACCGGCGTGGTGGAACGCATGCTCGACCTCGGCCGCGAGCGGTCGAAGGGCTGCTGCCGCCCGCTCGACTGGCTAGACGAGGAGACCGTGCTGCTGCAACTCGACCAGACCGGTCTGATCAGCTGGAACGTGCGGACCGGAGCGCTGGGCGCGGTGAGCGGCGGCCAGCTTCCAGGGACGGTGGCGCTGCGACCGGTGTTATAGCTTGGCGCCTGTGGATCATCTGACCGCCGCCGCGATCCTGGGCGGCATGCGCCAGCGGGCGTGGTCACTGCTAACCGTGACCGCGTTCCTGGTGCTGGCGGCGGCCGGCGCCGCCGGCCCGATCTTCGCGGAGGCCTCCGACAACGCCGCCTTCCAGGTGCGCCGCGACGAGATCCCGGCAACCGCCCGCCAGAACGACGCCGCCGTGATCCGCGTGTCGGCCGACCGGGGCCCGGCCAGCATCGACCAGGAGTCGGTGATCGCCGACCTGCGATCGGTCCCCGGCCTGACCGAACCCGACCTGACCGGAGCCTCCATCGGCGACGAACTGGCCGCTCCCGACTTCTGGGGCTCCACGGTCAGCCTCGGCGCCAAGCGTGAGCGAGGCCGTCTCTTCGCCGTCCGCGATCCCGCCACCGACCTACTCCCGGCCACGCCTTCGACCAACCCGGACGGGCTGTGGCTGCCGGCGCCGATGGCCGCCTCGCTCGGGGCGCGGCCGGGGGACAGCATCGTCCTTGCGGTGGTCAAGGGCAACCGCGGTGAGCCGCAGCGGGCCACCACCACAGTGGCCGGCATCTACGCCGTCGATGGCCGGGGGCGGCTGCCGGCCGATGTGCCGGGCAGCCGCAAGTGGGCGCTGCGGAACGGCGACACCCCCGGCGACACCGAGTACGACACGCTGCCGGCTCACCTGCTGGTGGGTGACGTGGCGACCGTGGAGCGGCTGGCCAAGTCCGTGGACGACCAGATCTTCTGGTCGGTCGAGGCGGCACTGGTGGCCGGTGCGACGCTCGCCGAGGCACAGCGCACGGCCGACGAGATTGAACAGGTGCGCCGGTATTACGCAACGGATCTGCCGGCCGAGAACGATTCGCCGAAGGCGCTGCGGTTTGCCAGCGGGATCGGGCGGATCGTGGCCACCGCCCAGGCCACCACCGCGACGGTTCGCGAACGGATCCGGCCGGTGGAGTGGGCGGCTACCGGCGTGGGGCTGGCTTCGGTGCTCGCCGTGGCGCTGCTGTCGGCGCGGCGTCGGGAGCGGGAAGTTCGGCACGCCGTTGCGGTGGGCATGTCGCCGGTTCGGGTCGGTGGGCTGTGGCTGCTCGAGCACCTGCTGCCGGCCGCGGTCGGTGCGGGGCTCGGGTGGCTGGTGGCCTGGCAGCTCGTCGACCGGCTGGGGCCGCCCGGTGCGATCCAGGCGTCGCTGCTTCCGGCGGCCCAGGCCAGCGGTGTTGCCGTGCTGGCCGGTCTCGTCACGGTGGCCGGCGTCGGCGCGGCCGTGGCGGCTCGCCGGGTTCGGCCGGCACCACCCGCCACGGCGCGGCGACCGCTGCCGTGGGGCGCCATGCTGATCGTCGTCGCCCTGGTGGCCGCGGGCGGACTGGTCGGGGCCGGTGACGCCGGCGGGGGCGTCGACCTGCTCGTGCCGCTGCTGACGCTGGCCGCCGTTGGCGTCGCCGCCGGATGGGTGCCGGGTCTGCTGGCCGGTCGCAAGAGGGCCGCGCCGCACCTGCCCTCCTCGCCCGGGCGCGCGGTGGTGTGGCTGGCCCGGCGGCGGCTGGGGTCCGGTGGGGCCGAACGCCGGCTCGCCGTCATGGTGGTGACCGCGGGTCTCGGCATGCTGTTGTTCGCGCTGTCCGCGGTGCACTCGACGGAGGTGCTGGCCGACGACCGGATTGCGGTGGCGGCCGGTGCCGAGGCGGTCGCGACGATTCCGGGCTCCTATGAGCTGGACGAAGGCGCGGTGTGGGCGCCACCCGAGGATCCGTTGCAGCCGCGGCCCGTGGGACCGGTTCCCGGCGTACGGAATCCGCCTTTGCCTGTAGGGAACACGGTGGTGTGGCGGGTTGATGTGCGGACTCCGCTGGACGACTTCCAGAAGGACCTGCTGATCGTCGACCCGGCTCGGTTCGGAGAGGTGGCGCTGTGGGGCAACGGGCCCGGTCTGGCGGCGGCTCGGGCGGCGCTGAGCGAACTGGCGGCCAACCCCGCCACCGCGGACGGCAGGCCCCGGGCCATCGTGGTCGGCGATCCGGTGTCCGCTCCGGTCGACACGATCCGGGCGACGATCGGCTACGTGATCGAGGACCTCACCGTGGCGGCGCGGGTCAACGCCTTTCCGGGCATGAAAGGCCGAGGGATGTACGTGGTCGCCGCCGACCCCTTCCTGGGCCGGCTCAGCTTCGAGGACCCACGACTGCGGCCGCGCAACCAGCATCCGCACCCGCTGTTCATACAGACCTTTCTGTGGAACTCGACCGGGCCGGACGGCGTGCACGCGGTGACGAACCCCAAGGGCGTGCAGCCGGAACGCGTCAGCACCGCCGACCAGTTGCGCCAGGATGCGACGTACGTGGCCACCGGCCGGGCCCGTGGATATCAGGTGGCGGTCGCCGGTTATCTCGCGCTGCTCGCCATCCTCACGCTGTGCATCTACGCCCAGCGCACCGCCGTGCTGCGCCGGCCCACCGATCTCATGCTGGCCCGCGTCGGGATCGGCCGGCGCCGGATCGGCCGGGCGCGGGGGCTCGAGTTCGTGCTGCTGGCGGCGGTCGCGTTCGGTGCCGCGGTGGGTGGGGTGGCCGCGCTCGCCCCGCTCGGTGCCCGGTTGCTCGACGACCAGCCCGGCCTGCTGCCCCGGTTCGCGTTCCAGTTCTCCCCGGCCGGGCTCGCGATCACCGCCGGCGCGGCCGTGCTGGCCACCGTGCTGGCCGTGGCGCTGACCACGGTGCGCTCGGCGAACGCGGAAGAGGGTGCCTACCGTGACGACTGACCACGTGCCCCTGATGGAGGGCCGTGAGTTACTTCAGCTGTACGCCGCGCCGACCGGTCCCACGCAAGCCCTGCGCGGCGTGGATGTGACGGTGCTCGGCGGCCGGATCAGCGCGATCACCGGCCCGTCCGGCAGCGGCAAGTCCACACTGCTGGCCGTCCTCGCGCTGCGGGAGCGACCGGCCGGCGGCGAGTTGCGGCACCGCGGTCGCCTGGTGTCCGGCCTGACCCGCCGCCAGCTGCAGGTATTGCGGCGCCGGGAGATCGGCTGGGTGGCCCAGCGCCCGACGCACAGCCTGTTCCCGCAGTTGGACGCGCGCGGCCAGATCGAGCAGATGGCCCGCTTCCGGGGCGTGCGCTGCGACGCCGACGCGACCCTGGCCGAGGTGGAGCTGACCGACCAGGCCGGCGTCCGGCCCGCCGTCCTGTCCGGCGGCGAGCAGCAACGCCTCGCGGTCGCCGCGGCCGGTGTCGGCGCGCCCGCGCTCCTGGTCGCCGACGAACCCACCGCCGAACTCGACGACGACTCCGCGGCCTTGGTGCTAAGGCTGCTGCGGGCCCGCGCCGACCAGGGCAGCGCCGTGGTGCTGGCCACCCACGACGCGCGGGCCATCGACGCCGCCGACACCGTGCTGCGGCTGCGGCACGGCGTGCTGTCCGGCGCACACGATGCCGGCCAGGACCGTACCGCCACCATCGACGGCCTCGGCCGGATCCAGTTGCCCGAGGAGGCGTTGCCGTTGTTCCCCGACGGACGCGTGATCGTCACCGTCACCGACGGCCACGTCGAATTGCACCGCCCGTGACCGAGCCGCTGGTGGAGGTCCGCGACGTCAGCCACGCGACGGTGCTGCACGAGATAACCCTCTCGCTGGCACCGGCGACGGTGACTGTCCTGGCTGGACGGTCGGGTTCCGGCAAGTCGACGCTGTGCCACCTGATAGCCGGGGTGATGCGGCCGACCGAGGGGCAGGTGCTCATCGGGGGAAAGGACGCGCATCCGGCGCCGGACTGGGCCACGGTGTCGCTGTTGCCGCAGCGGCTGGCGCTCGAGCCGGAGCTGACCGTGGCGGAGAATGTGCTGCTCCCGGCCGGTGTCCGCGGCGCTTTTCGTGGCTCTGCTTTTCGTGGCGCCGCTCCGGCCGGTGACCTGCTCGACCGGCTGGGGCTCGGGGCCATCGCCGCCCGGCCCGCGCGCGACACCAGCCTGGGGGAGCAGCAGCGCACGGCGTTGGCGCGTGCCCTCGTACTGAATCCTGCTGTTGCGGTTCTGGACGAACCGACCGCTCACCAGGACGACGATCATGTGCACCTGGTGCTGACCGCCCTGGCCGAGGCGGTGCGGGCCGGAACGCTGGCGATCGTCGCGACGCACGACCAGCGGGTGATCGACGTCGCCGGCGAGGTGGTCCGCCTGCGCTCCGGCCGTGTGGTGGAGTAGCGCCTCGGCGACCAAATGAAAGCTGTGTAGCCACGGAGGTTCAAGCATTGACGTCAATATCGGAATTGACGGAGCAGGTCCGAAAGTTCGCGCAGCTGCGGAACTGGGAACAGTTCCACACCCCGAAGAACCTGGCCATGGCCCTGGCCGGCGAGGC
>NZ_BOMV01000106.1 GCF_016862375.1 Paractinoplanes rishiriensis
AAGTCCGACGAGATGCAGTACATGCTCCAGCGCCGCAACGAGCTCGGCGGCTTCGTGCCGAGTCGGGTCGTACGGAGCCGGCAGCTCAGCCTGCCCGGCGATGCCGCCTATGCAAGCGTTAAGCGCGGGTCGGGCGCTCAGCCGGTGGCCACCACTATGGCGTTGGTCCGCCTGATCAAGGACCTGATCAAGGATCCCGGAATCGGTCACCGGCTGGTGCCGATCATTCCCGATGAAGCCCGTACGTTCGGGCTGGACGCGTTGTTCCCTACCAAGAAGATCTACTCGCCGCACGGCCAGACCTACACGTCGGTCGACCGGGAGCTGTTCCTGTCGTACAAGGAGGCTAGAGACGGCCAGATCCTGCACGAGGGGATCACCGAGGCCGGAGCGACAGCCTCCTGGACTGCGGCCGGCACCTCGTACGCCACCCACGACGAGCCGATGATCCCGCTGTACATCTTCTACTCGATGTTCGGCTTCCAGCGCACCGGCGATGGACTTTGGGCGGCCGCGGACCAGATGGCCCGGGGGTTCCTGCTCGGTGCCACGGCCGGCCGCACCACGCTCAACGGCGAGGGTCTGCAGCATCAGGACGGCCATTCCCTGTTGCTCGCCGCCACCAACCCCGCCTGCCTGGCCTACGACGCGGCCTACGCCTACGAACTTGGGCACATCATCCGTGACGGTCTACGCCGGATGTATGGCGAACCGCAGGAGAACATCTTCTACTACCTGACCCTCTACAACGAGCCGATCCTGCAGCCGGCCGAACCGGACGACGTCGACATCGCCGGCATCGTGGCCGGCATGCATCGCCTCGGCGGCGCCGGCAACACCAACGGTCCGGCGGCTCACATCCTGGCATCGGGTATCGCCGTCCCGGCGGCGCTGGCCGCGCAACGCCTGCTACACGATGACTGGGGCGTGCACACCGACGTCTGGTCCGTCACGTCCTGGACCGAGCTGCGCCGCGAGGCCCTCGATGTCGAACGCTGGAATGTGCAGCATCCGGACGAGCCCGCCCGCATTGCGTACGTCACTCGTCGCCTGCAGGAACACGCCGCGCCGGTGCTGGCCGTGTCTGACTGGATGCGGGCGGTACCGGACCAGATCGCCCGGTTCGTGCCAGGCCGGTGGGCGTCACTGGGTACCGACGGCTTCGGCAGGAGCGACACCCGCACAGCGCTGCGCCGGCATTACGGGACCGACGAGACGTCGATCGCCCTGCGCGTGATCCAGGAGTTGGCGGCGACCGGGCTGCTGGACGGGGCCACGCTCGGCAAGGCACAAGCGGCGTACGACGGCGTGACCCTGGCCAGCACGGGATGACAGGAGCCGGACAATGTGCATTTCGCAGGCGGGCGACGCCGGCTTACAGTCCGCTGATTCCCGGCAAATGGCGGGTGCTCGCCGGAGCGATCACCGCCGATCTCGATCCTGGCGGCCAGGCATCTGCCGGCCGGGCGGCACTGGGAACGACATCAGGCCTCCAGGAACGCCGGAACTGGTGGGCATCCGAGCGAGCGACGGGCGCCAGGTCGGCCTGCGGCAGTGCCCGTTCCTCGATGTCGCGGTCAGTCGCTCGGGCGTGACGGGTCCGGTCCACTTGGGTTCGATGGAGGAAGCGGTGCAGGCGCAGGGCTCGCCGATCACGGTCGAGCGACCCGACCTTTGTCGAACCAGGCTTGTCTTTGGCTTATCTCGGCTCGGAAGGAGCATCGTGATGGATGTTGTGTCGTTGTCCGCCTTGGCGGCTGAGCAGGTTGCCGCGGCTCATGCCTCGTCGACGGGCCGGTGCGCGCGCACGATCCACGGCCGGCAGACGCATGCCCTGCGCCAGACGGTACTCGCGCTGGTGGCGGGCCGAACGCTCGGCGAGCACGAAAGCCCCGGTGAGGCAACCCTGCAGGTGCTGGCCGGGCGGGTGCGTCTGAGCGCCGGCGGCGAATCCTGGGAAGCGGCCACCGGCGACTATCTGGACATCCCGCCGGCTCGCCATGACCTTGCCGCCATCGAAGACTGCGCGGTGCTGCTGAGCGTTGTCTCGACGGCCCGGGGATGACCGGGTCGTCCGGACCGGCCGGGTTGGACGGCGCGGCGCACAACGGGAACGCGGCCTCGCGGCTCGGGCCGCTGCACGATCTACGTCCGGGACCGGCAGCCGTGCTGACCGCGACAGGCATCTGTTGCGTCGTGATCGGTGGCCTGGTCGCCGCGGTCACCGGGCCACTCGAATTGGCCCACGGCAGCTGGCTCGCGGCCTATCTGGTGCTGGTCGGTGGCGTGGCCCAGTGGGCCATGGGGCAGGCCCGGTCGCGGCGACCCGATGTGCTGCAGCCACGCCGCAGTTGGGCACAGATCGGATGCTGGAACGTGGGCAACCTCCTGGTGATCGCCGCGACCCTGACCGGTGCGCCCTGGGCGGTTGATCTCGGCTCGATCCTTCTGGTCATCGCGCTGGTGCTCGCGTGGCATGCCGCGCGACCAGGTACCGGTACGTCAGCTCGCTTGGCTACCGCCTGGGCGTCATTGCTCGTCGACCGTGCCTACCGGATGCTGCTACTCGTGCTGGCGGTGAGCGTCCCGGTCGGCATGGTGCTGTCCCACTCACGGCACTCCTGAGCAGCGTCGAGTACTGCTGACCGCCATCCGTTGGTGCCAACCGTCAAACCGACGCTTTGGGGGCAAGCAGCCTGCGGGATACGACGCGACAACCGGCACCGCCACGCGCTTGTTGCTGGCGCCCGGCAAGGTAGCAGGCCGAACAATGACCGCTGCGGCACCTGTCCGACCTTCGACCCGCGGGGCGACAGTAGATACAGCCCGTGCGTGACCTGATCCCGGAAGCCCGACTGTCGGCGTCGTCTTCCGGAATGCGCGGACAGCACCGAGCAACCTTCCGAAAGAGGTACGCGATGAACACCCCTGTGGCTGTCGGCTTTGACGGATCGGCCGCCGCCGACAAGGCCGTGCGGCACGGCGCCCGCCAAGCCGCGCTGCGTGGTAGCGAGCTGCGAATCGTGCACGCGTTCGGCTGGTCAGTTCTGCTGGCCCCGATGTACCCGCCGGACTTGGACGTCGACCGCGGCCCGCGGGAAGCGCTGCTCGACTTGCTTGGCCGGACTGCGGCTACCGTGCGCAACGAATTCCCGGATCTTGCGGTGACCACCCGGCTAGTCGACGGCTCACCGACTGCGGTACTGATCGATGCCTCACGTGAGGCGCAGCTGCTGGTGGTCGGCCACCGCGGCACCGGCGGATTCGCCGGTCTGCTCGCCGGGTCCACCGCCACACAGCTCGCCGGTCACGCAGCCTGCCCGGTCACCGTGGCACGAGACGCGAACACCGCCGATGACGCGGCGATCGTTCTCGGCATGGACGGCTCGCCACACGCGCTGGCTGCGGCCGACGTCGCGTTCGCCGAAGCCCGTCGACAGGACGCTGAACTGGTGATCATCTCCCATGGCCAGACACTGACAGAAGCCGAGCCGGATTCGGTCACGGCGCGAATCGAACAGCTTGCCCAACACTACGGCGACATCAAATACCGGCGCGAGGCCGCCGACGGCGCCACGCCCGCAGCCGCCTTGATCGACGCCGCGAACCGGCTGCACGCAGGCATGATCGTTGTCGGTTCCCGCGGCCATAGCGGCTTCCGCGGCCTGATCATGGGCTCCACCTCGCGTGCCCTTGTCGACCACGCGAGCTGCTCCGTCACGGTCGTGCCGTCCCCCGCATAGCCGGTGCAACGCGCCACCGGATCGACCCGAGCCGCGGTAGTGACCGATGTCGACACGTACCACGCCGCCGATCGGCGCACGGAGAAGCAACACGACCGCGAGACGCTGGGCTGGGGCCGTGCACCAACTGCACCATACGTTCGTCCGGTACGCGTTTCCCGACCCGGCTCAGCCCGCGGATTCCGGACGTTCCGGAGATCTCGCCCGAGTGCGGATGGCCGCGGCGCGGCACGCCGTTGACGACACCCCAGCGGCCCTGCGACGCATCGCGTCCGGGCACCTACACCATGTGCCAGCAGTACGGGTGCATGATCGAGACCGACCGCGTACGAGACCTACCCAGCACCCGTTGGGGCCAGCGTCTGCCAGGCATAACCCCAATCCCAGGTGCTTCTCTTCGCAGAGAACGGAGGAACAACAGTGGGAACTGACAAACCTCCCACGGGCGCCGAAGCGGTCGTCGTGACGACAGGACCGACACTACGCAAGCCGCCGCCCCACGACCCGCAGGCCGATGACGGCGACATCGTCGAAATCTGGGGGCGGGACTCCTTTCCCGCCAGCGACCCGCCTGCGAACTGGTGACCCCGGCTCCGAGTCCTGTCTGGCAGGACGCGAGACCGTCGAGCCATCTGTCGCCGTGAAGGAGTTCCAATGACCACAGGACAGATCGTCGTCGGCGTCAACGGATCGGCGAGCAGCAGCGCAGCTGTCCGCTGGGCAGTCACCGAGGCCCAACTGCGCCGCGTGGACCTGCACGTCGTCGTCGCGTATCAGTGGCGGATACCAGGCAGAAGCTTCACCTCCCGCAGTGAACTGGTGCATACGGCCGGCGAGCAGGTCACGGCG
Organism: Paractinoplanes rishiriensis; assembly: GCF_016862375.1. Classification (GTDB taxonomy): domain Bacteria; phylum Actinomycetota; class Actinomycetes; order Mycobacteriales; family Micromonosporaceae; genus Actinoplanes; species Actinoplanes rishiriensis. The sequence continues at coordinate 4,593 of NZ_BOMV01000106.1, forward strand.
ATTCTGGACGCCGCCGTAAGCCAGGCGCGCTCCATAGCCGCGGACATCCGCGTCTGGAGCTCCGCGGTGGTTGGCGAGCCGGTGCCGGTGCTGCTCGAGGCTGCCGCCCGCGCGGACCTGCTGGTCGTCGGGGGCCGCGGTCGCGGCGAGCGCGGCCGCATGCTCAGCGTCGTAACCAGCCAGGCCGCCGCGTACGCGCCGTGCCCGGTCGCCGTGGTGCGCCCCCACGACCGCGAGGACAAGAACATGATCGTGGTCGGGCTCGACGACACACCAGACGCATCGACAACCGCCGGTGCCGCGTTTGAGGAGGCGGCGCTGCGGCCGTCCTCAACACTGCTCGCGGTCACCGCTGTCACCATGCTGCCCGGCAGCGATCTGCGGACCATCAGGCGCGCACGACGGCACGACCTGATAGAACTGCTGGCACCGTGGCGAGAGAAATTCCCCGAGATACCCGTCGCCGTCGACGTAGTCCGCGCCGACGCCGGCGCTGTGCTGGTGGAGAAATCGCGGCGGGCCAGCCTACTCGTGGTCGGCGCCGGGGCCCGGACACACTTCGACGCGATGCGGCTAGGGCCGATCCGGCTGCACCTGCTACACCACGCCGACTGTCCCGTACTGATCGCTCAAACCCCTGACTGATCCAACAGCAGCACGCTCACCGCGCGGCCCGGCTGCAACCGCACATCGCACCTGCGAGCCACCCGCCGATGCCGCCATTGTGAGCCAGCGCCAACCGGCTACGGCGAACGCCGAGATGCAGGCCGCAGGTCGTTCCCTGCTGGGAAACGGCTAGCCGCTGAGTCGTTCGCGTTACGGACCCCGCGGATCTGTTGACTGGTGAGGACGTTGGGCCAGTGCCGCCCTCGCACAGTCAGCCGATCGGCCGAACGACCGCGGTTGAGACAGATCGCAGCTGGTCGCGGAACTGGGCGTTCTCGCTGGCGAGCACGTTCATGATGCGAGCGAGCATATTGTTGTCGTCTCGCAGAGTCTTGAGGCGCTCGTTGGCTTCGGCCAGCCGGCATTTGGTCGTTTCGAGTTCTTGTCGGAGTCGGCGCTCGCTGTCGGGAACTTGGCCCCGGGCGCGCACTTGGGCGTAGAACAAGTCTTTGAGGTCGGTGTGGCGATGCGTGAGAACGTGCCTTTTGACGCCGGCTTCCTCGGCGAGGGCGACAACGGTCAGCGCTCCGCTCGAGCGCAGTGGGCTCCCGGTCAGGAGCCGGGAGGCTGCGGCCTTGATCGCGTCGCGTTCGGCGGTGGGCTCAGTCTTCATGAAGTTGTCCTGTCGTTGATCCGGTCATCGAGATGCTGCTGGGCTTGGGCAGTGAGTGCTTCGGCTTCGGCGTTGAGCCGGTCGGCCAGCGGGGTCGGCACGGCACCCGCTTGCGCTTGTAGCCGGCCGGCGTGCTGAAGCATGCGAACGGCGTGGTGGTCGGTGCGGGCAATGTTGGCACAGAGGGGCTGGCAGCGGTCCAGGCTAGGGTTCTCGGCCTTGGCGCGGCCGGGGTGGCAGAGCGCTTTGTCGCGGGCGTAGTTGCAGAGCAGGAAGGCCCGTTGGTTCTCGAAGACGGTGAGCCCGGGGTCGTCGAGCAGGGCTCGGGCTTGGCGGTGGGTGGTGATGATGCCGCCGAAGCGGTGGTGTGCGCGGGCTGCCGCGTCGATGAGCCGCCGGGCGGCCGGCCCGGAGATTCCTTCGTTGTAGCCGATCGCCTCGTTCAGGTCGCTGAGGCGTTCGGCAATCTCGCGGGCGGTCTCGACATCGATGAGCTTATCGATGCCGTCGCGGGAGCGGTTGGAGTACCCCTCGCTGACGATCGTCCGCAGGTGGCCGTACTGGACGGCCAGGGCGGCCAGGCCACCGGGGCGTCGGGCGATGTGCCAGGCCAAGGTGCGACGGAACCGTGAGATCCCGGTCCCGCCGGATGGGTCGGGCGGGATTGCCTCGGCGGGCCGACCGTTCGTCTGCGCGTACTCGTTGACCCAGGTGATGAGCTTTTCGATGCGGTGGGCGGCGGTCGTGTGGGTCAGTGATCGTCCGGGATTCGGGGTGCGGGTCGAGTGGGGGGTGTCGCGTTCGAACAGCAGGTCGCCGTCGCCCACGATGCGCTCCATGACGCGGATGGCGCGGACAACCGGCGGGATGGCGACCCATGGGGTGTCGCGGTCCCGTCCGGCCGACAGGTGGACGCCGTCGTCGTCCCGGGCGTTCTTGAACACCTTGCCGTTGATCAGGTAGCGGCGCGGGCCGGCGTCGGATGTCGTGTCGTCGGGTTCAGGGCAGCATCCGGAGCGCAGGGCGAGGACCTCGGCCGGTCTCATGCCGGTCAGGTAGGCGATGACCACGAAGCATGCCGCGATCAGGTGCCGGTGGAGGGCGTCGATGGCGTAGAAGTCGAACCCCGGCTGCCATGGCGTGCCGGCGATCGTCGCGGTCGCCGGGGTGGTCAGCCAGCACGGTCCAGGGTTGGCTGCCGCGGCGGCGACCCAGTGTGGGCGTTTGAGGACAATCCTCGCCTGGCCCACCAGGGTTCCGGTGACGCTGGCGAGGAACAGCGCGGGGTGCGTCTGTTCGTGCCCGCCGTTGCGGCTGCGGGACGGGACGGGGTGTCCCCGCTGCTGGAGGTTCTCGAGGAACGCTTCGATCCTCGCGAACGCGTTGGGGCCGGCGTCGGCTTCGGTCCTGGCGTTGGTGGCGTGGCGCAGCTGCTGCTGTTCGGTGAAGGCGGTGAGGATGTCGTCGGCGAAGTCCTCGACGAAACGCAGAGCCCAAGTCAGCAGGGGGCCGATGGTGTCCGGGCTGATGGCGTCGGTGGCGTTCTCGCCGCCGGCGGATCCGGCCGGCAGATAGGCGTCGATGCCGTCGGTAAGCCAAGGCGGCGCGGCGAGCTGGTGCTCGGCAGGTAGGTGCAGGGTGGAGTAGTAGTGGAGTCGGCTCAGCGCGACCAGCGCGCCCTTGACGGTGTCGCGGGCCAGCCCGCGCTGAATGTTCTGGCGGACGTATTCGGTCATGTCGGCGGCCCGCACGTCGGGCAGAGCCTGGATGCCGCGTTGGTCGGCCCAGGTCGCGAGGTTCCGCCAGGCGGCGATGGTGTGGAAGGCGAGCGCGATGCTGGGTTTGGTCACCATCAGGTTGTTGTGTCGGGCGACCAGGGCATCCGGCAGCGACTGGCGGAACATGATCCAGGCGGCTGCGCGCATGCTGTCCCGGAACCGGGGTGGGACGCGATTCCAGATGATGTTCTGGCTGGCGACCGACGGGTTCTGCGACATCGGCGCGATCGGCCACTGCGGGTCACCGAAGCGCGGGATCAGGTGCCGCTGGGCCAGTGGGACGCTCTCGGGGTCGATCACCGGCGTGTCGGGGTGCGGCAGTTCCTGGGTGAGCTGGTGCGTGGCGGTGCTCACGCCTGCCATTCCTTCGTCATGAGGTTTTCGATGATCTGCCGGTCGTCGTCGGTCGCCGCGGTCAGGGCGTCGTCCCACTCGGCCGCGGTGAAATCCGGGGCTTGCTTGATGCTGGTCAGCCGCTGGTGGTGTACGTCCCAGTCCTGTGCCCATTGCTCGGCTGGCAGGACGGCGCGGAGGTCGTCCAGCGATCGGTGCAGGAGCGCCAGGCGGGGCAGGTGGCGTGGGGTGATTACGGCGTTGGGGCAGATGAAGCAGAGCAGGAACGAGGCGCGGCATCCGGTGCCGTGCTCGCTGAACGGGCTGTGGTGGTAGTCCCCGCAGGTGACCGTCGCGGTGTCGGCCGCGGGGTCCGTCGCGGCGCGGCGCAGCGCCGCACGGAACTGGACGCGGGCGAACTCGACCGCGTCGTTGACGCCGGCCTCGATCGCGTCCCGGGTCTCCTGTTTGGTGCGTGGATCGGGCAGCACATAGACGCGGTCACGGGTGTCGCGCCTGTGCTGCATCAGGTCGGGCTGGTTGGCCACCACGAACGTCTTGCGCAGTCGCCGCAGGTTCACCTCGATGCTGCCCTGGCCGAACGGCACCCGCCGATCGTCCCCGCGGGTCCTGCTGCCAGCGAGCTGCTCGAGGGTGGCCGCGAACTGGAGGCTCACTGACGCGGCCGGGTTGTCTCGGGTGTGCCAGACGATCAGCCGGCTGCTCGGGGTGCCGGCCAGCTCCAGCGCTGCCCGCCCGGGGCCGGTCGCCTCCACCGCCTCGCCGATCAGGCGGCCCGGCGAACGGGCTCCCCAGTCGGTGAGGTTGCGGCTCTCGTATCGATGCGGGGCGCGGCGGCGCCGCTTGTGCAGCTCGACGCGGTAGACCACCGGGCCGTCGGTCTCTGCGGACACGATCTGCGGGATGTCGAGCTCGGCGATCGAGCCCGCATTCCAGCCGTAGGTGCACAGCATCAGCGTCAGCAGCGCCCTGGCCTCGGCGGGCGTCAAGAACAGCCTGGCCCACGTGGTCTCAGCCCGAGACCCGCCCAGCACGACCGCGTCGGCATACCGGATCCGCTCCTGGCCATTGCGCGCCGTATAGGTCGGTGGTCGGCCTGTTCGGGCGATGTGATCCAGCAGCGCACCCAGGCGCCACTGCGGGCTCGACTCTTCGATCGCGCCGGTTCGCCACCGCTGCAGATGCTCGACGTTGGCGCGGATCCGCAGCAGGCCGGTACGGAACGTTCGCGCGGCGTGCCGTTTGATCGCGTCGAACTCCTGCGTGGTGTACGCGGTCTCGGTCACCGTCTCCGCGGGGAGTCGCCGCATGATCAGGTCTCGGGTGCCCTGTGGAAGTCGTGGATGCCCGCGGAGGAACCCGGCCGTGAACTTCAACAGTCGGCCCTGGCGTTCGCCGGTGGTCAGCCGCCACGCTGCCCACATCGCCGGCGTGATGTCGGGCAGGTCCTCCGGTGGGGGCTGCTGCTCAGCCAAGAACTGGGCGAACTGGCGCAGCATGTCGAACGCCCAGCGGCTGCTGTTCACCGACCGCCACGTTCCGCCCGGCCCCGCGAACTGCGCGAACCGCTCGGCCACGCTGCGGGCCATCGCCGGGCGCAACCGCAGCGCCGCGAGGTCGTACTCGACACGGCGCTGGTCGCTCTCATCGAGATGGCTGACCACGAGCCCGGACGGGTCAAGGAGCTGCGGCCTCCGGGCAGAGGCGTCCGGTCGCACCGCCGGCCGTCCGCGGCTCACGACGCGAGCTCCGTGTCCAGCACCCGGCCGGAAAGCCGGGCCAGCTGTGCCAGCGCTTCGGTGGTGTCCTCCGCTGGCTCCTCGAGTAGCAGGGACCTGATCTGCAGGTCGGCCACGGGAGCGGCGTATATGTTGCGGGTGGTCTCCTCGCTGGCGTGCCCGAGTAGGTCTCGGACCAGTCCCCAGACGTCGCCGTAGAGTTCACGCATTGCCCGGCGTTCCTCCGGGCTCAGACCGAACCGGCGGTCCAGAGCGTGCTGGAGCACCACCAGCATATGCAGGGAAAAACTGTGCCTGGCCATATGCGGTGTGAACCACGGCGGCTGCGCCACCCGACCGGCCAGCACCACCTGGCAGCGCTGCGACGCGGCGCGATAGACCGCCTCCCAGGAGTGCGGCCGAAACGGAGTTCCGTCCTCGGCCAGCCACAACCACAACGGCTCCAGCCCGTCCTTTCCGAGGACGTACAAGCGCAACCGGTCCTCGACACCGATCATGTCGAGGCTGCGTTGCACCGTCTGCCCGTCGTTGTCGAGCCAGTGCAGCGTCGTCCCACGCCACCCGGACCTGCGCACGACCAGTCGACGATCCGACATAGCCTTGTATCTGCCGGCGGTCTGGGCGCGGCGGACCGCCGCCCGGCGGGTCGTGCCGATGTACGCGTCGATGGCCCCGACAGCGTCGGCGGAGACGTAGAAGGTCCTCGCTCTTCTCGACTTGGTGACCTCGCGACCCAGCTGGCCGCGGGCGTACCGATGGGTCGCCTCGACGAGTGTCGGGACCTCGATCGTCAGCAACGAGGCACCCTCGGCGCGGCGCAGCCCGGAACTGAACAGCAGGTCGGCGTACGCGGCGTTGCGATCATCGTTGCGGCCATGCCACGACGGATCGCGCCGTGAATCGGCCGCGTAGCCACGCAGTCCCACATCGCGCCACAGCCGGTAGGCCCGCGGCGTGAGCCACTTGACGTTGCTGGAGCGCACCTCGCGCGCCCGACCCGCCGGCACCGAGACTGGCTCGCCTCCCCGTGTCACCCGGACCCGCTCGGTCACCGGGCTCTTCAATATTGCCCTGTCGGCGACCGCCCATCTGTAGAGCCTGTTCAACGCTGCCAGCTCACGGTTCCACTTGCTACCGCTGATCACCCGCGAGTTGCGTGGCGACCAGCGACGCCAGTGCTGGAAGTCCCATACGTCGTCTTCGCAGGCCTCGCTCCAGTTCTTGCCCCGCGACCACAGGAAGTCGAAGAACACGCAGCAGTCCGTCGCGTAGCTTCTGCGCGTCTCGGCCGCCAGCCACGCGAAGCTGCTGCGCGTCAGATACCGCGTCAGCCGAGGATCGATCCGGTAGTCCGGATCGGTGAAGAACAGTGATCCCGCTTCGATGCCGAGTGCCTGCTCGCGGCCCGCGAGCCCGTCCCACCCTGCCACTTTCGTGAGCCGCGACGGGACAACGAGCGGCGTACCTGTCACCCTGTGTATCTGCCAGTGCCTGTTCATGGAGGCCCTTCTACATGCAACGCACGGTCACGCAACACGTAGATCAAATAGGGAAGTGGTTGCAGGCGTACATGCTCGAAGCCGCCCGGTTGCGGCTGGGGTCACGGGTGCTGGAGATCGGTTCGGGCGGGTACAACGCGGCACTGCTCACCGAGGTCGTCGGTCCGACCGGCACGGTGGTCAGCGTCGACATCGACGAGGATGTCGTGGACAACGCCCGTCGGGCTTTGGCACAGGCCGGGTATCCGCAGGTCCGTGTAGAGCATGCGGACGGCGACAACGGGTACGCCGACGGTGGTCGGTACGACGCGGTGATCGTCACCGTCGAGACCAGCGTTCTCTAGGGTTCCAGCTCTGTTGTAGGACGTTGCGTGGGAGCGCATCTTTGCTGGTAGCGCAACACTTCTCTCGGCCTGTAGTGCATGTGGCTCGATATGATCTCATGATCATCTTTGAGCTGTGGAGGATCTTGAGGGTGCGTGCGTTTCGAGTCCAGATGCCCGGCGGTGCCGCCTACTGGACGGTGCTTGATGACGAGCTGGTCGTGGTACGGGAGGCCGACGAGTACCTGCGGCAGGTGAGATTCGGCGAGGACAATGCGGAGCTGACCTCGAAGGCTTACGCCGGAGCCATCGCGCTGTATCTGGCATGGTGCCGGCGAACGGGGCGAGACTGGAGGACCGCCGCAGGCTTCATGGGCATGTTCGTGACGTGGCTCAGGCACGTGCCGCGGAAGCTGGGGACCTCTGGTGGTGCGGAGGTGCTGGTGGGTCCCGGTGAGAAGTCTGTCCGGGGAGCGAGCCGCATCAACGTGGTGCTGGCCGGGGTTCGGGGTTTCCTTCTGCACGGCGTCGGCTCTGGTGCTGTCGCGGCGGACGTCGTGCCCGTGCTCTTCGACGTTTCGGAGAACCGGGACCTGCCCGTCGAGGCGCGGCCGGAAGACGGGACGATGTTTCACCGGCTCAAGGCCCGGCATCGTATGAAGGTGCCCAAGCATCAGGTGGACCGGGCGAGCGACGAGGAGATCGTCGCGTTGTTGCGGGCATGCCGCTCGGCCCGGGACCGACTGATCGTGCTGCTGATGGCCCGAGCCGGGCTTCGACGCAGTGAGGTTGTGGGGTTGCGCCGTGAGGACATCCACTTTCTTGTCGACTCGTCGCCACTGGGCTGCTTGATCGACCGCTCGCACCTGCACGTCGTGCGTCGGCAGAATGTCAACGGAGCCTGGGCGAAATCGATCCACAGCAAGCCGGTGCCGGTCGACTCGCTCGCGGTGCGGGCGTACGATCAGTACGTCTTCGAGCGGGCCACGGTCGAGCGGGCTGCGGACAGTGACTTCCTGATCGTCAATCTGTTCCGTGAGCCGATCGGCGCCCCGATGCCTCCCGGTGCGGTCAACGATCTTCTGGCTCGGCTGGAGAAACGGGCCGGGCTGGCACGGCATGTGACGCCGCATATGTGTCGACATGCCTACGGGAGCAACCTCGTGGACGCTGGCGCGACCTTGGACGAGGTGCAGGAGCTCCTGCGGCACGCACAGGCGTCGTCATCATTGGTCTATTTGCACCCGTCGACGCAGCGGCTTCGCGCGGCCGTCGAGCGGGTGCCGTCTCCCCGCCTGTCCGAGGAAGGTCAGCGATGACCACGCAGTTGGCCGTCATGCCGGGGGCTGACTCGCCGATGCCGAACGCAGCGCACCAGTTCGCGCGGCTGCTGGACCCTGCGTTTCTGGCCGACGCCGGGTGGGATGCAGAACAACTACTGCTTCGTCCTCCGGCGGAGCATCCCCAGTTGGGTCGGCGGCCGTGCGTGGTCAGCGAGTGCGGGGCGCCGTCCTCACGCGCGGGACAGCTGTGCACACCCTGCTCCGTGCGGCACCGAGCCAGCGGTCTGGCGATGGAGGAGTTCACGGCCATTCCGCACAGGCACCGCCGTGCCGGAGTGGGGCGATGCGTGGTTGCTGACTGCCCTCGCCCGTGGAAGACCTCGGGCGATCCGCTCTGCAACACCCACAGCAACCAGCGCGCGTACTCGCTGCGGATACCGCTCGAGGAGTTCGTCCAGCATCCCCGTGTGGCCGCGCTGCCGTCCTTCGGGCCATGCCTGGTCGCGTCCTGCCTGCGGGACGCGATGGGCGCCTACGGGTACTGCCAGGCGCACGCTACCCGCTTTCGGCTGGTCCGCGCCGGGTCAGGCTTCGACGAGCAGCGGTGGCGGGCCACCGAACCGTCGGTCGCCGAGGCGAACATGGTCAGCTTCCGTGGACTGGCGCCGCTCGTGATCCCCGAGCTTTTGTTCGGTCTCCAGCAGCGCGTTCGAAGCGGAGCTCGGACCAAGCAGGACGAACTCAAGCAGGTCTGTGACGGTCTGCGCGCCGACCAGGTCTGGTCCGTGCTCGACTACACAGGGTCGTGGCCGGCCAGTCCGTCGCGGACGCTGTTTGACCATTTCGTCAAGCACATCCGCCGTGCGCGGCTGAGTCCGGAGCGCGAGGTCGCAAAGGATGTGTGGGACATGTTCGTGTTCGGACATGGCGGGCGGCTGGATTTCCGGGGCCTCTCCCAGCCGTGGCTGCGGGCTGCAACGAAGCGGTGGGCGGCCGACGACATCCCGCACCGCCGCGGCAGCAACGTGACTGGTGTCGTTCAGGCGAAGATTCGGCAGCTGGAGCGGGTGTCGGAGAGCCTTCGGGCGCACCGCGACGACAGCGGGGCGCACCCGGCTGCTCTGGGCCGTATCGATATCGAGCACCATCTGCACCGATTGGCGTTCCTGAACAGCCAAGGCGAGCTGAGCGACTTCAGCCGAATCAGGGCCTGCCGAGAGCTGAAGTGGGTGCTGCAGCAGATGCGCTCGCTCGGTCTGACCCGCCCCGGACAACCTCTGACCGGACTACCGGAGCAGTTCGCCCTGACCAGCCGCGACATGCCCGATGAGCTGCAGGGCGACGAGGCCGGACGCGACCTACCGGCCGACGTCATGGGGACACTGTGCTCGAGCCTGGAGATCGTTGGCGCGATGCGCCCGGAGGCGCGCACTGCGATCGAACTGATCATCGACACCGGACGCCGACCCGATGAGATCTGCGAACTGCCCTGGGACTGCCTGAGCCGCGACCCCGGTGGCAAGCACGTGCTGACCTACCACAACTCCAAGAACCACCGTCAGCGTCGCCTACCGATCCCCGACGCCACCGCCGCTCTGATCGCCGAACAGCAGACGACCGTGCGCATGAAGTTCTCCGACACGCCGCTGGCGAAGCTCAAGCTCCTGCCCAGCCCACGGTCCAACCCGTACGGGCGCAAGGCGATCTCATCAAGCGCGCTGGGCGACCTGCACCGCGAATGGGTCGCCGCACTGCCTGCGATCCAGACGGTGACCACCGTCGTCATTGACGGCGAACGCACCACGCAGACCGTGGAGTTCGACAAGACCAGAATTTTTCTCTACGCGTATCGGCACACCTACGCCCAGCGTCACGCAGACGCCGGGGTCGGCATCGACGTGCTCTGCGAGCTAATGGATCATGAAAATATGGACACGACTCGCGGCTACTACCAAGTCGGCCACGAGCGGCGACGAGAGGCGGTCGACAAGGTCGCTCGTATGCAGTTCGACCGACACGGCAATCGTATCTGGCGCGAGACCGAACAGATCCTAGACTCCGAACGCCTGCGCCACGGCCTCGGGGAGGTCGCGGTCCCCTACGGACGATGCAGCGAGCCGACCAACGTCCAAGCTGGCGGCGGCCACTGCCCGATCCGCTTCCGCTGTCTGGGCTGCGAGCACTTCAGCAGCGACATCTCCTACCTTCCGGACCTGGAGGCATACCTCGCCGACCTGCTGCGCAACCGCGAAAGGATCGCTTCGATGACCACCGCGGACGAATGGGCGAAAGTCGAGGCCATGCCCTCGCAGAAGGAAATCGACCGGGTCCGCCGCCTGATTCGCAGCATCAAACAGGACCTGGCCTCCTTAACTGAAGTGGAGCACACCCAGATCCGGGACGCGATCACAGTCGTGCGCCGGACCCGGCAGGTCGTGCTCGGCATTCCGGGCATCCGGCGACCGCTGCCCGACCTGCGACCGGAGCGATCCGCATGAGCACCTCTAACAACCGCAGCGCAGCGATGGCAGCCGGAAGACGAGCGGATTCCCAGCGGCGCCGCCAGCGCGTCGCCAAAGCCCTCCAGACCACCATCGCCAGTGGCACCGAGATCAGCATCTCGGCAATCGCCCGGACGGCCGGCGTCGACCGCTCGTTCCTCTACCGTCCGCAGCACCGCGACCTGCTCGAAGCCGTCCAGGCCGCGGCCGTCGAACCACGGGGCGGCGTCGGGCCGTCGGTAAGCCGGGCCTCGCTCCAAGCCGATCTTGCCAACACCCAGAACCGGTGCAAACGCCTGGCCGACCAGGTCTCTCTGTTGGAGAAGCGGCTGTCCGAAGCGATCGGAGAGGAGATCTGGAGCCGATCAGGGCTGGGCTCGGCCGTTGACGTTGATGACCTCCGCCGGCAGATCGTCAAGTTGCAGGAGACCAACGCGGACTTGCGGTTGAAGATGGAAGATGTCGAGGAGGAGTTGGCTGCGGCCCGGGCTACCAACCGTGAACTCATAACGCAGCTCAACGCCACGAGCCGAGCGCCCAGGTGAGTACCTGAAGTTGCCGAAAGCGCCCAGCAGTCACCGCAGCGGTGTCCAGATTGCCCGCTGTGAGCGCGTAGCGCGTATCTCGCCGAGGTCCTCATAGCTCGATTTTTCCTTCCTTGAAGCCTTTGCCACATTCGTTGCATGCCGGTGGCGGGTGGCGATCGACTCTCTGAGCCGCACAGAATCGGGCATGGGACGCGTCATCCTTTTGCTCACCGGTGTTGCCGCGGCCGCCGCCGCGACTGTCTTCCTAGTCGTCGGGCCGACCGACGGCGACAAGCTCGCCAGCATTCTCGCGGCGGTCGTCGCCGTTCTCGGGCTTGGCCTGACCGTCTACCAACTCGCAGCCGGCGGTCGCTCTCAGCCCACGTCGGCGGGGAGCAAATACAACGTGCATGTGACCCGTTCGTGGTTCGTCAGAGTCGGCGATGGGGAGTAGGCCGGTGGCGGCGCGTGGATACGTCCCGTTCGTCGTGCTGGCGCCGCTCGCCGTCTCCGTGACGGTTTGGGCCGCGACCGACTCGACGTGGCGGGCGTATGTTGTGCCGGTGCTTGCGGTGGCCGGTCTCGTCGCCGCATGGCCGGGCGGCGGCCGCCGGGAGCGGGTGGCCTTTGTCCTGTCATTCGTCGGCTTGGTGGCGGTCTGGCTCGGGGCGGGCGCGCCCGGACTCCGGCGTGCCGTGGTGGTGGCCGTCGGGGCGGTCCTGGCGGCGAGCGTCGTCTGGTGTGTGGACCGAGTCGAGCGGACGACGTCGGACCGCCTGAACGCCGCGCACCACGAGCAGATGCGGCGCCTCACGGCGGAGCATCGAGACCTCGTGGCCGGGCTGCGCCGAGAGCACCGGGCGACGATCATCGAGCTCGAGCGAAGCCTGCGGGCAGCGACCGCGCGACCGACGGCCGGGGACGCGCCGGCCGTCTCGGCGGGTAGGCGGAGCGAGCCGTCCGGCGACGCGGCGACCGACTCTGATTCTCGGCGGCCACAACTCTGGACAGGATTCCCAACTCCCAGAGGACGGTCGATGGGCAGGGCACCCGAGGCTCGCGGAGAGGAAAGCGGATTGCGCTCTCCTAGCGCCGCCCGGCCGAGCCGTCGTGCCTCTAACGGGTTCGACAGCGGAGCCCCGGCGCACCGGCGTGGGGACCGGGACGTGTCTCTCCCGACGGACCGCGAGGAGGGGCCGCATCGTCCCCGACGCCGCCCCGGCAACGTCGGCCTCGCGGCGGCGATCCGTCGCTCGTCAACTCCGCGAAGCGGACGTCGTTACACCCGCGACACGGCGGAGGGCGATAGGCACCCGGTCATCCGGATCGTCCGGTCGCGGGGTGTGCTGATCGGTGACCACGGCAAGCAGGTCAACGAATACACCATCCGCATGCGCCTACCGGAGCTGAGTTTCGCCCAAGTCTTGCGGCTGACGCGGGTCCGCTACGCGCTGAAGCTGCTAGCGCGGATGCCGCGGGACGCCGATGCCCGGGCTCGCGCCGTTAAGGCGATCCGGCTGCACGCGGTAAGCCGGGGACCGGCCCTACGTTACCGGGTGCCGCACGCCAAGGTCCGTTTCATCCGCGCCCGATCATCGGAACCAGGGCACATCGTCATCGATCGCAGCAGCCGGGTCGTCATAGGCGATCGCCGCCGCCAGCACAATCGCTTCACGCTGCGTGCTGACCGGGTGGAGGCGGACGTCGGTGCCCTGCTTCGCGATTGCCGTGCCATTGCGGAGGCGCTGGTCGACGCAGTGGTCAGTGGCCGCACCGGCCGTCTGGAACGAAGCGTGCAGGCACGTTTCGGCCACATGATGCGCGCAGCCCCCGACGATCGGCTGTCGGTACGCGTCGCACCGTCCGAATCTCGATCCATCGAGATCAGTGAGGCACGCGGCGCCGTGTCGGGCGTCGACGTCGAGGTCCAAGAGAAGGTTCACCCGAGGATCGGCCGCACAAGAAGGTTTCGCGTGCCGAGCCTGGACGAGGTCGCGCGATCCGACGGCAGAGAGGACAGACGGCCCGGCTCCGGCGGCCGAGCCGAGGATATGCGTAACGACCGCTGGTTGGACGAATCGCTCGAGCCGCGGGGCCGGACAGACCCAACCCTCGGCCGAGGGCTGGACGACTTCGGGATGTAGCAACGCCCACCGGCTCGCTCGCCGAAGGAACACTGGCGCTCCATCGCCGTGGCACAACTGCACGTCGAAGTCGACAGGTTGGCGGTGCGCACTCGAAGCCATCCCCCGGCAAAAATGGCTAGCGCCTGCCACCATGATCAGCGGACACTTGCAGCACACCTGTTGCGTTCGATAGGCTCGACCACGAAGCCACTTGAGCTGCGGGAATGCGGAAGCCGACGTCCCATAGTCGAGCGAGAGCCCAAGAGAACCTGGGACATCCCGCCGGCCTGGACCCAGCAGCTCGCCCCCGGTGGTGTGCTGGTCGTGCCGTTGCGGATGCGCGGCAACACCCGCTGCCTCACCCTGCAGCGCGAGGATGATCATCTTGTCGCGGTGTCGCTGCAATGTGGCTTCGTGGAGATGCAGGGGCACGGGCGTGATCCAGTGCGCCGGGTGCCGGTGCGCGGCGACGATGCCGTCCTGGTCCTGGACGATCCGACGACCGAGGTCGACGCCGACGCGCTGTCGGCGGCGCTCGATGGGCCGCGGGTGGAGGTGTGGTCGCCGATCACCATGGCCATGGACGATTCGTTCGAAGGGTTGCACCTGTTCCTGGCCAGCCAGCCGCGCCCGTACGGGGTCCTCAACGTCAATCGGGAAGCCACCGGCGGGCTCCTGGATCCGCAGGACAGGTTCTTCTGCCCGACCCTGCTCACCGGCGATAGCCTCGCCTATCTGAGCATCCGCCAGCACGGCACGGCGTGGCAGCTCGGGGCACACGGCTTCGGCCCCGACGCCACCACGCTGGTCCACGACCTGATCGACCTGGTCGGTGCCTGGAGGCAAAGGGATCGCTGCGGTGATCGCCCGGAGATCACGGTGTACCCGGCCGGCACCGAGCTGGCGGACACCGAGCTGCTTCGCCTGCTTGTGCCCCGTCGCCACAGGTTGACCGTGATCACCTGGCCCGAGGTCGCCCGATGACCGCCACTACATTGGTCGTGATCCGCGGCAACTCCGGCAGCGGAAAATCGAGCGCGGCGCGGGAAGTGCGGCGACGTTACGGCCGCGGTTGTGCCCTGCGAACAGGACTATCTACGCCGGGTCGTGCTGCGCGAGCACGGCAGCAACAGCATGCCGACGGTTGCGCCGGGCTTCATCATGACGGCGGCGCGGGCAGCGCTGGAGGCCGGCTATCACGTGGTGCTGGAAGGGATCCTGCACACCGGCCAGTACGGCGGGCCGCTGCGTGATTTGATCGCCGAGCACGCGGGCCTGTCGTTCACGTACTGGCTGGACGTGTCGTTCGACGAGACCGTGCGCCGCCACCGGAGGCGGCCGGAGCCGATCCCGGTGACCGCCGAGGACATGCGTGCCTGGTATACCCCGCTCGATTTGCTCGGCGTAGCCGGAGAGCAGGTCATCGACGAGGCTTCGGGTTTCGAGGACACCGTGTCGACGATCCTGCATCACAGCCGCCTGGCCGAGGCCGCCGCGCTGACACCGTGCCCGCGACTGTGCTTGCGCTGCGCCGAGAAGCGTTCGCCAGGGACCGCCCCGGCAGGCGGTGCCGCCCCCGAGAACGCAGGGCGGGCAGGATGAGCGCTGGCTGACGCGACATCGTCGCGCTGGCCTGCCTGCCGAGCGACGAGGAATGCGCAGATCGGGAAGAGGTGGCCGGGCCATCAAGCTTGCTGCAGTCGCGATCCCGTCCGTGCGGCTGGTGTGGTCCGCGCTCGGCTGCGCTGTCGTGTTGACCGCGAGGGTTAGGCCACGGTGGTGCCGGGATGGGAAGTTGGGCCGCTGCCGGCGGCCGGCGTGGGCGGTTGGAGCCCGAAGGTGGCGGCGAGGCCGACGAGACTGATCACTTTGCGGACCACGGGCGCTGCCCGGGTAACGGTGAGCCGGCCTTCTTGGGCTTGGCGCGCTTCGTGCAGGCTGGTCACCGCTTCGCAGCAGAAGAATGTCGCATCTCCCAGATCAACCTCGATACTGTGCCGGCCGTGCGCGACAGCGTCCTCGAGGGCGCGGCGGAAGGCGAGGACGCCGACTTGGTCGATGTCACCGCTGACCACGATCCGGCAGACGTCCGCAGCCGGCTCCACCACGACGTCCACCGGAACCGGTTCTGTGTTCATCTCATCACCTGCGGTGACGATACGGTTTGTCGCTGGTCGACCCCAACATCTTCAAGGATGGTTCCGAGCTCCGACCGGACGACCCCGTTGCGGGTGGTACCTGATCGGGGTCCGCCGTGACGACGAACGCTCGGGCGGTCGTAGAGGCGCTCGTTGTCGGGCGCGCTGAACGGTTTACCGCTCAAGCCGTGTCTGGTCTGGGACGCTCGACAGGTGACGGTTTGGTTGGATCCGCCGTTGGTCGGCGAGCGGGTTGTGGTTCGGCAGCCGGCGGTGGGTGACGAGGCGGGCCTGGTGGAGATGGCCACGGACGAGCGTGTGCGCCGTTTCCTCGGCGGCGCGGCGGATCCGGTCGCTGCGGCGGCGAAAGCCTCGGCGCGGGTCGCCGGCGGGGTGTGGGGCCAGTTCGTTGTTGTGCACCGTGGTAGCGGTGATCTGATCGGTAGCGGTGATCTTGCTCGTAAGCGGGGACCGTGGGAGGTGTCGTATCAGTTGCGGCATCGGTACTGGGGCCGCGGGCTGGCGGCTGAGGCGGTCGCGCTGGTCCGCGGATGGTTCTTCGCGCATACCGAGCACGATCTGCTGATCGCGACGACGCAGCAGGCCAACGACCGGTCACGGCGGCTGCTGGAGCGACTCGGCGCGGTCAACGTCGGCGCTTTCGAGCAGTACGGCCTGGTGCAGCAGCGTTACGAGTTCTACCGGTCGTGACCAGAGCGCTGGCCGGCGGTGTCGTGGGTAGAGTGCCTGCGGTGGGCGTCACGCAGTTGACGAAACAGGCACTGGTGGATGCGTACGGTCTGCATGTTCTGGAGTTGCGGCGGATCCACGCCGGTCTGGCAACGATCAACATGGTCGCCACCGTGGCGGGTGGGGACCGGTTGTTCGTCAAGGTGTACCGGCGGGGCGCGGATCTGGACGCTGCCCGCGCGGCGATCGAGTTGACCCGGTACGCGAACGCGGGTGGTGTCCCGACAGCTCTGCCGCTGTGCGACGCTCGGGGTGCGACGGTGCACGCCGGCTTGGGGTTTGGGCTGTCGGCGTGGACGTTCGTCGACGGGGACTGCGGGGACACCGTTGGGCTCGACGCGGCCCGGATGAGGTCGCTGGGGGAGGTGCTCGGGCACCTGCATGATCGGCTGGCCACCTATCGGCGGGCGGAGCCTGGCGTGAGGTGGTGCGATCTCGTCCGGTCCCGTGCCTCGATCACGGCGATGATCGACCAGGTGCTGCAGGCACCGCATCTGGATCGGGCGACCCGGGTGTGGGGTGCGGGAGTCTTGCGGTGGCGGTTGGCGAGGCTGCCGCAGGTGGACGAGATCGTGGCGGGGCTGCCGGAGCCGGCGGTGCAGGTGGTCCATGGGGATCTGCACCCCGGCAACGTCATTTTCCGGGGGGAGCGGGTGGCGGCTCTGATCGACTTCGAGCCGCCTGCGGTTCGTCAGGTGCTGTGGGAGATCGCCCGGGCAGCGTGTTCGCAGTACGCGGTCCTGCATGACGGTCGCTGGCCGCAACGGTTGGGTTGCCTGTTGCGGGCCTATCGCAGCTGCAATAGTCGCGTGCCGGCCGGTGTGCTGGCCGCGGTGCCGTGGCTGGCCCGGTGTGTGATGACCGCGTCGGTCACCCCTTTCGACGACCTCGTCGAGGGGCGGGCTGCGCATCTGGCAGCCGGGGACCCGCTGTCGGTGCCGGCGCTGGTGCGATACGCGCATGCCAGGCAGGAGGCGGTGGCGCGGTTGTGGGAGTACTCGGACGACGACGACCAAGCGCTGCGGCAGGTGCTCGGCTGCCGGGCTTCGCGCTGAAGCTTAGGGCAGGGCCGCGCGCAGTTCGCGCAGCACCGCGCGGGCGGCCGGTGATCGGCGGGCGGCGGGCACGAGTGCGTCGGCGACCCTGGTGAGCAGGGCGATGCTGCGCGTCGAGCTGACCGCGGGCAGGCGGGTCAGCGCCAGCCGGGTGGAGGCGAGGGCATGGTCGAGGTCGTCGGCGGCGAGGTGGGCCAGGGTGAGCCACGCGCCGTGCCGTAGAGCGGAACGTTGCGGTGTGGCGGTTGGCGGGGTGTGGGCGCGGGCGTGCAGCAGCTGGGTGGCCTGGCGCAGCAGCCGGGGTTGTTGCCGGGGCAGCTGGTGGGCGAGTACGACCAGGCCGCGCCCGGTGATCGCGTCGAGTTCCACCCGGTCGATGTAGGAAGCCCACGGCGGTGAAGGCCGGTCGGCGGGCAGGTCGAGCAGTTCGAGGGTGTGTTCGCGCATCCGGGAGAAGCCGGTGAGGTCCCCGGCGGCGGCGTAGGCGAGGCTGCTGCGGGTGGCCACCAGCGACCTGACCACCGGTGCGGTGTCACGGGCGGCTTGCTGTGCGGCGGAGGCGAGTTGCAGGGCGTCGAGGGGATAGCCGCGGTCGGCGGCCTGATTGGACATCAGGGCGAGGATGCTGGCGGTCAGCGCCGCGTCGCCGGCGGCGTGCGCCGCGCGCAGGGCGGTCAGGTACCAGTGCTGGGCGTGACCGTCGTCGGCGGCGTCGAAGGCCATGAAGCCGCTGGTCTGGGCGAGCTGCGCCAGATCGGCGGCCAGCCGGACCCCGGTGCCGGCGTCGTAGGAACTGCGGCGCAGCAGCCGCGCCACGGTGCCGAATTGGTCGGCGACGTAGCCGCGGGCGGCGCCGCCCTGCTGGTCGTCGAGGTGCTGCGCCTGGGCGACGATCCCGTCGATCATGGCGAGCAGTGGTGGGGTGACGCGACCGGATTCGTCGGTGAGCGAGCGCAGGGTGGGGGTGGGGTGGTCGAGGGCGGCCCAGGCGGGGCCGGTGATCGCAGCGCCGGCCGCGGCGAGGACGGTGCGGCGTGTGGGCACGGGTTCCCCCAGAAGGCTGAGCAGGCCGTTCTGGTCCCAGGGTAGATCGTTGCCGTGGTCGGCGCGTAGCGGCGGCCGGGCCCGGGTGCGGGGCCGCGCCCACACCTGCTCATAGGCGATCTCGGCGCCGAGGGCACCGGCCAGGACCTGCACGACCAGGTCGGGTACCTCACCGTGCGGGAGTTCGCCGCGGCTGATCCACCGGTAGGGCGTCTTCTCGTGGACCCGGCGGTCGGCGCCGCTGCGGGCCAGGGCCGCGTTGACCCGCCGGGCCAGGGTCTCCGGCCGCCAGCCGGCCTGCCGCAACAGGTCGGCAAGACCGTGGTTCGCGGGCGGCGGCTGGTCCCCGGCCACGGCGCTTCTCCTTCTCGCGGTGTCGGCTCGGCGCGGTGTGTCCAGGGCCGACGGTAGCGGTTCACGGACTGCGGTGGCGTGAACCGCACCATCCGCACCAACGCCGGGCCGGCACGCACCAGCAGCACCACCGCGGCCCCTGCCACCATCCGGTGTGCTGCGCCAGGGTCGGAGGATGCGCGTGACAGCACAGAACCCGGTAGTCACGGACGTGTGGTTCTTCCAACCCCGGACGCTGGCCAAGGCCAACTACGCCAACAGCGGTGGCCGGGAGCAGACGTGGACGCCGTGGTGGGCGTGCTACCTCGCGCCGGCCGCGACAGCTGCGGGGCTGCGGACCCATCTGATCGACGCGCGCACCGACCCCGCCTGGCAGCAACAGGTCGCCCGGCTCGGACCGGGCGACGTGCTGGCGGTGACCACGATGACCGGGGCGGCGCTGCGCGACGCGCTCGCCGCCTCGCAGATGGCCCGGGCAGCGGGCAGCTACGTGGTCTGGGGTGGCCCGCACGCCACGCTGTTCCCCACGCAGTGCCTGGCCGAGTCACCGGCGAACGCGGTCGTGCCCGGGTTCGGCCACGCCGGTTTCGCCCTGTTGATGCGACGGCTGACCGGCACCGCCGAGCCGGTCACCGCCGGCCCGGCCGCCGCCCTCGGCCCGCGGATCCTGACCGAGGGCGGCGACCCGGTGCCGCTGCAGGCCAGTCGCACTGCCCGGCCGGCGTCCGGCGCTCTGGTCGCCGCGGACGATCCGCTGCCCAGCCTCGGCCTGATCAGGTGTTGGGAGAACTACGTCAACCCGGACGTGGCGATCGCCGACCGGACGGTCAACTACGTCACCTCGGAAGGCTGCCTGCGCCGGTGCACGTTCTGCTCCGAGCCGCAGACCTCCGGTCACGCCTGGTACGTGCGGCCGGTCACCGCCGCGGTGGACACCATCGCCGAAATGGTGAACCTGTGCGGGGCGACCGGGATCAAGCTGCACGACCCGAACTTCTTCCACGACCTCGACCGCGCCGGCGAGTTCGGCCGCCGCCTCGCGCAGACGGTGGGGGTGCCGTGGGCGGCCAGCCTGCACCCGGCCGACCTGCAAGCCATGACCGACGAGCAGCTGCACGCCGCCGCGGCGGCCGGGCTGTGCCGGGTCCTGGTCGGGTTGGAAACCCCCGTCCCCGAGCTGATCAAGCTGTCGAACAAGCGGTACGACCCGGCCGGGATCCCGGCGATGGCGCGGCGGCTGACCGCCGCCGGCATCCGCGGCATGTTCACCTTCATCGTGGGCTGGCCTGGCGCCGATCCCGGCCACTACCAGCAGACCATCGACTGCGCGTTCGCCATCCGCGACCTCGACCCCCGCCACCAATGCAAGATCCACTTTTTGGAGCCGTGGCCCGGCACCCCGATCTCCACGCTGCTGCAACGCCACGGGTACGGGCCGATGCCGACCACCCTCGCCGGCTGGGCCGACGTCGACTACTACCAGGCCCAGATCGCCGGGCTGCACGACCCGGCCTACACGCAGATCGTGCGCGACGCCAACCGTGCCCTGTCCCCGTACGTCGACGCCTGAAGGCCTTGATCATGAGCACAGCTTCGCTTTCCCACCGGGCCGCCGATCCGCGGCCGGACGAAACGCTGCGGTTCCTGCGCGCCTCGGTCACCGCGGTGTGCAACCTCAACTGTGTCTACTGCCCCAAGGACGCCGGCATGGAAAACCACGTCCCGGCTGGTCTGCGCGGTCAGCGGCTGCCGACCGCGGCGTACCTGCGGGCGATGGCGGCGATCGCGCAGACTGGGGTGGTCGGCGGGATCGCCTTCACCGGCGGCGAACCGACCCTCAACCCCGACCTGCCGATGCTGGTGGCGGCGGCCCGCGGCTGGTACCGGCGGGTGGAGCTGACCACCAACGGCCGCATGCTGCCCGAGCGGCTGCCGGAGATCGCCGAGCACCTGGACGTGATCAAGGTGTCTTTGGACGCCGCCGACCGGGGCCTGTCGCATGCGATCATGCGCGGCCAGCGCGCCGATCACGACCGGGCCTTGGACGCGATCCGGCTCGCCCTGCGGGCCGGGCTGACCGTCGGCGTCAACGTCGTGGTCATGCGCCGCAACCTGCCGCAGATCGCCGCCGTCATCCGCACCGTCGCCGATCTGCACGCCGAGGCCGACACCGGCACCGCGTACGTGTCGCTGCTCGACCTGTACTACACGCCGTCGACAAGGCGGCTTTGGTTGCAGGAGTTCGTGCCCCTGGACGCGCTCGCCGGCCGGCTGGCCGACGAACTCGGCGACGGCGTCGAGCAGCACCGCAAGGGGTGCGTGATCCGCTGGTTCAGCTACGGCGGCGTGCAGATACGTGTCAAGGACAGCCACGAGAGCACCTACCGCGGCGAACGCTGCCGCACCTGCACCCGGTATTGCCAGGAAGGCTTCTACGGCCTGAAACTGTCGGTCGAGGGCTGGCTGACGCCGTGTCCCACTGGGGCCGAACACCTCGGCGTGCACCTGGCTGCCGGCCTCGACGACGCTGGCCTAGCGGAACGGATTGCGCCGCTGGCCAAGGAGCTGACCGCCACCACCGCGACCCCGGACTCGTTCCAGCGGTTCCTGACCAGCAACGACATCACCCTCGACGAGTCCGGCCGGCGAACGCTGTTGCCGTTGACCGTGCTACCGGGGATCGCCTCATGATCGCTGTGTCCACCCGTCACGCCCCGGGTCCGTCGCCGGCTGCCGTGGAAGCCGTCCGCGCCGTCGGCGACCTCGGCGCGGCGCCCGCCCCGGACGCCGGGCCGCTGCGCCAGGCCATCGCCGCCCACTACGGCATCCCCGAGGCCGCGGTCCGGGTCGGCGGCGGTACTGCAGCCCTGCTGCACGGCTGCATCGCCCGGCAGGCCACCTCCACCGACCGGCAGACCAGCTCAGACGACCGGCAGGCCAACGTAGGCGATCGGGAGGCCACGTTAGGCCGGTTGATCTGTTCCACGCCGTCCTGGCCGCCGTACGCGCAGATCGCCACCGCGTACGGCATGCGGCCGCACCAGATACCGCTGGCTGGCTACGACCACAACCTGCCCGCCATCGCCGGCGCCGCCGGCCCGGGCACCCGGCTGGTGATGCTCGACAGCCCGCACCACCTCACCGGCACGACCGTCGACCTCGACCTGGCCCGGGAATTGGCCGCCGACCTGCCGCCGGGCGCGGCGGTCGTCTACGACAACGTCTACGGCGAGTACCAGGACGACCACCTCGACGCCGGTATCCGCGACACCATCGCGTCCGGCGCGCGGGTGCTGATCTGCCGCACCTTCTCCAAAGCACACCAGCTGTTCGGCCTGCGCGTCGGCTACCTGCTCGCGCACCCGCAGGTCATGGCCGGCTTCGGGCCGCTGGTGCTGCGCTACGACGTCAACCAGATCGCCCAGGCCGCAGCCCTGGCCAGCCTCGCCGACCCCGGCCACCTGGCCGGCAACCGGCTCATCGTGCACCGCAACCGTCGCCTGGTCACCGCCCTGCTTGACGCCGCCGGCATCGCCTGTGCGCCCAGCCAGGGCCACGGCGTCTTCTTCGTCCCGGAAGACTGCGCGCGGGCCGCCGACCTGCTGCGAGCGGCCGGCGCCACCGTGCGCACACCGGACGATCACGGCGTCGACGGCCATCTGCATCTGCGGGTCGACGACCTGCCCACCGACGCGCTGTGCGACACCGTCATCCACCTGCTGGAGCTCTCGTGATCCCCACTGTCAACGTCCTCTACATCCGCGGCGTCGTCACCGCCCTCGCCCGGTTCGCCCCCCTGCTGGTAGAGCACACCGGGTGGCGATACCGGCTGGTCGCCAACGGCTGCACCCCCGACGAAGTCGCCCTGCTCCAGCACATCGCCGCCACCAGCGACCGGCTCACCGTCCACGACCTGCACGCCCCTGAGGTCCTGCCGCACGGCACGGCCCTGTGCCGGCTCGCCGACACCTTCACCGGCGAACCGTTCTTCGCCTTCATGGACTCCGACATCGCCGTGACCGGCGACATCACCGCCACCCTCGGCCCCGCACTCGAGACCCACGAGGCAGTCTTCACCGGCACCCCGATCTGGGCGCTGCCGCACGACCTCATCCTCACCGACGCCCACACCGAGGTCTGCGGACCACACCACTACAGCGGCGACGGCCTGCTGCTCGGCAACTCCTACATGGCGATCTACCACCGGGCCGCCTTCGACGCCGTCGCCCGCCACTGCGAGGCCACCGTCGACAAGTACACCCGGGCCGGCCTCGACGGCCTCGACCCCGGCTTCCGCGCCTTCCTCACCGAGCATCACCTCGTCCGCAAGGACTACACCCCACCGAAGATCCTCACCCTCGGCTTCGCCTACACCGGCCGACCCACCACCGCCATCGACTGCCCCGACCTGCACCACATCGGCGGGTTCTCCCTGGCCACCTACCAGCAACAGGTCACCGACGGCACCACCCGAGCGACCCCGGCGGCGGCCGCGGAGATCCTCGGCTTCACCGACGCCCGCGACCACATGGACCGCAAACTCGCCGTCTGCCAGCGCGTCACCCGCTCGTTCGCCGCCATCGACGCCACCGGCCAGCCCTGCCGCGAGATCACCCTGCCCGGCCAGGTCGAGCACCGGGTCCGGCTCCTGGAAGAGCTCTACGCCACCCACGCCCCCGTCGTCGCCCGCCCGCTGAACAAGGTCCAGCAGCCATGACCACGCCCAGCATCCCCGCCCCCAGCACCCCCGCACCTGGCCTCTCCACCGGCGGCCGCGACTGGTGGGACGACAGTGCCGACGCCTACGACCAGCACACCCGCCGCTACGACACCCACAAACGCATCGCCGGCATGCTCACCTTGCTTGCCCCGCACCCGCCCGCAGCGGTACTCGACTTCGGCTGCGGACCCGGCAACTCCACCCGCCTGCTGCGCCGTGCCATGCCCGACGCGACGATCAGTGGCCTCGACTCCTCCCCGGCGATGATCAAACTCGCCCGGCGGAACACCAGCGACCCGACCATCGCCTACCACTGCGGCGATCCCACCACCGGCCACCCGCCCGCCCCGCTCGGCCGCGGCTGCTACGACCTGGTCGTAGCCGCGAACTCCCTGTTCCACGTCGCCGACAAACCGGCCCTGCTACGCGGGCTGCTGCCCCTGCTCGCCCCCGACGCCACCATAGTGTTCAGCCTCTACGACACCGTGTTCCAGCCCAACCACGTCCTGCGCTGGCCCCTGCACCGGCAGCACGACGACCTGCTCATGACCATGCTGATCGAGCGGCTCCGCAGCCACGGACACACCATCAGCGCGCGCGACGAAGACCGCGAGATCCTCACCGAGACCACCCTCACCGACCTGTTCACCACGGCCGGTTTCACCCTGCGATGCCAGGCCCTGCTGCGGCTGCACCGCACCGCCGCGGAACGGCTGTCGTTCTTCTCCATCCCGGCCACCGCCGCCGAAGTGTTCCCCGGCATCCCCACCAGCCAGGTCCAGACCGCCGCCGCCAGCCTGCTGCCCGTCACCCGCGAGCTACCCGACCAGGAACGCAGTGTCTTCGCCTTCACCGCCACCCGGAGCGACCAATGATCAATAACAGACCACCGGTGGGACGAACGGCGGGCAACCACCCGGACGTGGGACCGCGCAGCTCGCCTCCCAGTACGGCTGACCGTATAGTCGGCGCAGTGGCAGATGGCAGTGACAGCCCCAAAGAAGCCTGCGGTGTCTTCGGTGTCCGCGACCAGCACCAACCCGTGGCCCACCTGACCTATCTCGGACTCTACGCCTTGCAACACCGCGGCCAGGAATCCGCCGGCATCGCCGTCAGCGACGGCACCAAGGTCACCGTCGACAAAGACATGGGCCTGGTCTCCACGATCTTCAGCTCCCACCGGCTGCAGGCGCTGCCCGGCACCATGGCCATCGGCCACGTCCGCTACGCCACCACCGGCGCCAGCGCCTGGAACAACGCGCAACCCATCTCCCGCTACGCCGGCGGCGTCTACTTCGCCCTCGGCCACAACGGCAACCTCGTCAACACCCGCGAACTGACCGCGCACACCGGCGAGGGCGAAGCGGGCAGCGACAGCGACGTCGTCGCCGCCCTGCTCGCCCAACACATGACCCACCACAACAGCGACCTGGCCGACGCGACGCTGCACGTGCTGCCCCGGCTACACGGCGCCTACTCGTTCGTGATCATGGACGAGGCCCGGCTCATCGGCGCCCGCGACCCCCACGGATTCCGGCCCCTGTTCCTGGGCTCGCTCGACACCGGCGGCTGGGTCCTGGCCTCCGAAACCCCAGCCCTCGACGTCGTCGGCGCCCGCACCGTCCGCGAAATCGACCCGGGCGAAATGGTGATCATCGATGATGACGGCGTCCGCAGCGTCCAATTCGCCACTGGGCAGCCGCGCGCCCTGTGCTCCTTCGAGTTCGTCTACATCGCCCGCCCCGACGGGCACCTCGCCGGCATCGGCGTGCACGCCGCCCGCCGCCGCATGGGCATCGCGCTCGCCCAGCAGGCACCCGCCGACGCCGACATGGTCATGCCCATCCCGGACTCGTCCATCCCCGGCGCGCAAGGCTACGCGCAGGCCGCCGGGATCGCGTACGGCGACGGCCTGATCAAAAACCGCTACATCGGCCGCACCTTCATCGCCCCCAGCCAGCAACTGCGCGACAGCGCCGTACGGCTGAAATTCAACGCGATCGGCGACAACGTCACCGGCAAACGCCTGGTCGTCGTCGAAGACTCCATCGTGCGGGCTACAACCCTGCGCGCCACCATGCGCCTGCTCCGCGACGCCGGTGCCGCCGAGATCCACCTACGGGTGCTGTCCCCGCCTTACCGGTGGCCCTGCTACTACGGCCTCGACACCCACGACCGCCACACCCTCGTCGCCGCCACCATGACCGTCGACGAGATCCGCGACCACCTCGGTGCCGACTCCCTCGCCTACCTCGACATCGACACGATGCTCACCGCCATCACCACCGACCAGAGCGGCTTCTGCACCGCCTGCCTCACCGGCGACTACCCCACTCCCATTCCCGGCGCGAGTGAAGCCCGGATTGGCACGGGCACCCGATAAATTGCACGGATCTGCAGACGAAGCTCGATGACGACCGGTCAGTTCCCGGCCACAGCAGCATGGGCACCGTCCCGCCGGTCGCTTCCTACGACCCCCACGAGCGGATCTGGAATCCCCCGATGCCCCTGCTGTTCCAATGGCAGTATGGAGGCCAGCTCAGGACGATCACCAGCAGCGCACTCCGCAAGGCCATCAACGAGAACCTGCTGGCGGCCGGCATCGCCGACACGGCCGGGCACCCCCTGCGCGGCATGAGCCCGGCTAGCTGGGGGTGGATTTGGCTGCTCAGCATGGCCGCGCACGTCGAACAGCAAGTCCACGCCGCTGATCCCGCGTTCGCTGTGCGCCGTGACCCACGACTTCGCCGCCGGCTACTGCGCTGCGGCCACGTACATTTTGACCCTCCGTGCTCAGCTGATCCAATAACCACCGGAAGTCAATCTGGAGCCGTCGCTGCGGCGCCCGACCGGCAGGCAACAAGAGGAAGGTGACACGTGCAGCAGATTCCGACCGGCGGCGCTGGAGCAACCGGCGTGAACCAGGTCCGTTGCCGTGCCATCGTCCAGCTGATCAGTCAGGTCGGCGTCCACCGTGGAGCAGACCGGCCATGACGGACACCATCCGGTACCTCAGCGACCCGGCGTTCGCGAACACCGGTTTCGTTATCACCAGTTGTCAAGCACTTTCCCCTGGTCAGGGGATTTTCGTCGTGTTAGACACGTACGGCGCGTGTCCCAGTGCCGACCAGCGGTCGCGTCGTCGGGCGGAGTGTCCTCGACCCCGTTGTTGACGGGTATCGGGCGTACCTGTTCTGGTACAGCTGCTCTGGCGAAGCACGTTTCGCTCTTACGATGAGTAGTCGGTCGACGTTGGTTACCGCGCGGATCGCGCAGTCAGTACGTTCACCTGTGCATGTGTGCGCATCGATGGCGGTGTTGCGTCGGCTTGCACACCACTGGCCACGGCAGCTACAAGGCGCATCGCGCGGTGCAACGGCCGGTGCTGCCGACCACTCGTTCGTGTTATGGCGCAGCGTAAATGCAGCTGGTGCTGATAGACCATGAGCGCGCCGAGGGCGTGGTGGTCTTTGCCAAGAGCGCCATTGGCTCGGGGTGTTGAGGCCAGGTCGTAGTTGTTGAGGAGATCCGTTCATGTCCAGAGGCAGCGATGGTGAGTGGTTCTTCGGAGACGACGTGTTCCGCGAGTTGGGCCAGTGCCTCACGTCGCCTGAGGTCTTCTGGAGCCAGGATCGACAGATTGACATCGTGTTGGCCTTGGACGAGTTGGCCGCGTGGTGTGCGGACTCCCGACGCTACGACGAGAGGTTGCACAAGTCGGGCTGGGCGTCGGCGGTCAGGGATTTCAGAACCGCCTACGAGGCGCTCGGGCCGAAACTCACGTCTGTGGTGGAGGTCAGCGCGCGACGAGTCCTCGTGCTGTGTAAAGGCGAACTTGCTCAGAACGACAGCGAGGTCCGAGCGCTAGGTGAGCTATTAGCGAAGCTCCGGGCGGTCCTCGCTTCGTCGGAGGCGTTGGCGTTGGCTTGGGAGGACATGGTGGCGACGTGTAACAAGCTGGAGCCGCCGATCGAAACGTTGGACTGTCGGCGCGATGCGTTCTGGGCGATCGCCCGCGCCGGCGACCGCAACATCAAGGAGCTGGCGGACCGTCTCCGCGGTGTTGTGGGCGGCGATCCCCTGGGTTTCTTCCGCGCTGAACGGCACCTCGGTGAAGTGTCTGTCGAGCCGACGACGTTCGAGGAGATTCGGCAGCGTCCCATCGCGGACCCGGCCACGAGGTTGGATCTCGCTCGCCGGCTCCTGCGATTCGAGCCCCCGGCTCGGCATCACGTGGTGTGGGTCGGGTTCCGTGAGGCCAGCCTGCACCCCGAGCTTGTCGTCGAAGGGGAAATTGGTCTCTACGACATCTCCTACTTCCATGCACTTTTGACCGCTCGGCCCGAGGATGTCGAGCGCGTCCCTCAAGAGCTTCGAGATCTGCATGGGTATGTCATCGCAGAGGACGAACATGACGTCGTCATGGCGCGGATCGACCTCGGCGTCGGGCGGTTTCACGATCCGATCCGCTCAGCCCGCAACCATGCGGCGGCGCTGGTCGCCATTGCGGCCGTCAGAGGGGGCGGGAAGCCGTGGAGGCCAATGTTCGGCTATCTGCACGCGGAAGACGGCCGCATCACCGCGCATCGCGGCTTCACCCGCGAGGAGTTCCCGGTTCAGTACGCGGTGGAACGAGATGGGACCGCGCTCACCATCGTCAAGGTCGCGACGGATCTGGCCGGGAAGCTAACCCTGGCGAGAACCGAGCTGAAAGAGATCGTTGACGCCCTGCACTGGTGGCAGGCATCCGCCGAGGATGGAGACGCCAAATCCGTTTTGCTGAACGTGCGACTCATTGAACTCGTGGCAGCACGGACGGGCGAGACAGACTGGACCACGTTCCTCGGAAAGTATCTCAAGTACGCCTGGATCCAGCACACCATGCGGCGGTCACTGCACGAAGTCTTCAACGACGCCCTTCACACCCCGCAGATCATCCACGGTGCTGAAGAGGCCCGGAACTCCATTCGTGATGAGGTGATCAGCCACGACCACGACGGGTACTCCAGCTTCAATGTGTCCACGGCGCTTCATGCGGTCGAGCGCATCGAGTCGCTTATGCGACCCAAGACCACTACGGCCAGAGCCGTGCGCACCGTCCGTCGCAATGTCTCCGACCCGAGGAACATGGTGCTCTGGGCCGCCAGCCTCGAGACTGAGTGGTCGGCTGCGGTGCATCGGCTCGAACGCATTCGCAACTCCATCATGCACGGCGGCCCGTTCACCGACACCGCAGTTTCCCGGGTGCACCGCTTCAGCCATCAGCTTTCGGCTTGGGCAGTCGTCGAGTCCATGGACGCCGTCCTCGAGCAGGTCACGGTCCGCGACAGGTACATGGCGACCGCTCAACGGATGGACAGCTGGCGGCAAGCCCTCGGACGAGAGGATCCCTATCGCGCAGTCTTCGCCGGGTCCTGACTGGTAAAGGTTAGCGAGCCGGGCGGCTGGTGACCGCTGTTGTACGAGCCTGAATCGGGATACAGGGGACTGCCGCTAGGGAGGGCCGAACTGGTTCTCCGGTCACGGCGAGCGGCCGAAAGACTGCCGTTGTAGCGGTGACCGCAACAGCACGCGCGTGGATCAGGACACGTTTGCCTCGTCGGTGGCCTGCTGGGGGCGCGGACCGGGGACGAGGATGTCTGGGATGCGGCCGTTGTGGTGGGCGTGCAGGTATTCCATCGCGTGGTCGACCGTGGGGTCATGGGCGAATTGCTCGGTAAAGTAGGTGAGCCGTTCTCGGCAGTCGTCGATGACTTGCGACCATGACCGTAGCCAGACCCGGGCGGTGGCGGTCTCGGACTGGAACACTTCGATGCATCCAGGTGGGCGGTCAGGGCTTCGGGTCTTAGCCTTAGCGAAGTCGGTCATCGTGGTGGTGATGAGCCAGAAGTCCCAGTCGACACGGACGTCGGCGAACTGCGGGTCGTTGAGGACAGCGAGCGCGTAATCCTGGATCTGGTTGATCTCTTTGTGGCCCACGGTGACGCCGGGAGCTTTGAGCTCGACGATGAGGTGCTGGTGGCGGTCGTGGTCCTTGCGGGCGCGGGAGAGCATCAGGTCGACGATGCCTGTTCTGCCGTCGAGTCGCCGTACGGGGTCGGGGTTTCGGTTGGGCCGGCCGAGGTGCTCCAGGTGCCGGTCGAGTACGGCATCCAGGGAGCGGTCACTGACGAGCAGGTTGAATCGTTCTCCGAAGACCCAGACCTCGTTCTCCAGGATCTTGTGGAGCTGGCTGCGCTCTTTGACCAGCTTGCGGACCTCGGGGTCGAACACCATGTGGCCGAGGGCGGTGAGGAAGGTCAGCCGGTCGGATACGCTGGTCGAGGCTTTGATCACCGCGGCGAGGCTGGTCCGGTCGAGAAGGCTTTTAAGGTTGGCTTTCTCGTCGCCGGTGAGCCGGAACAGTTCGTCGAGCAACTCGTGCATGGTGTCGGGCTGATGCCGCACGGCCTCGCGGAGCAGGGTGAGCGTGCTCCTCAGCTGTTTCTTGCCGCGCGGGATTTGGCGGTGCACGGTGGCGGCGACCAGGTCGAAGGTTTCGCGTTCGAGTTTGTCGGTATCGGTCTCCGGCTCGCCGGCGTAGGGGTAAACGCCGGTGGTCTTCCATTGCTGGACGACTTCGTGGCGTTGTTCGACGGCGCGGCCCTTGAAGTGTTCGCGGAGTTTGTCGCGCGCGACGGTGATGAGCGCGCCGACGTGAGAGTCCAGTCGTCCTTCACCGAGCAGGAAGTCTGCGTGGTGCTCGGGCATGTGTTCCCAGAGCACGTAGGCGGTGAACTGGAAGCCGGGGGCCTGGATACCGACGTCCGTGATGTCCACCGTGATGCCGTCCGCGTCGCACAGGTGCAGTTCCCGGTCGGTCCTCATCGACCACTCCAGGACTCGCAGGGTGGCTGCCTGGGCGGGGGCGCCTTCCGGCGTGAACTCGACGTCGTACTCATCGCGGCGCTCGATCGAGGCGTCAGGGTCGATCGTCTGGCCGTCGTAGACGACCTGAACGTCCCGGTAGACGGTCAGGTAGGTCGCAAGCTCGGTGGTGAGTTGAGCGACGGCCTTAGGGCTCTTGAGCTGGTCGAGGCGTTTCGACTGGAGCCCCACGCCTCGAATGTGGTCCCGGGTTCCTCCGTGGTGGGCTGTGGCGTGGAAATCTCGAAGTCATTGCGGGTGGTCGCGGACGCCCGGATGATCGAGCGTTGCCGGCCATCGATGCCGTCGGCGACGGTGGTCCACCGGATGTGCGCGCCGAGCGCGTAGCCGCGGAGCCGGCCCTGGCCGGTGTGCCCATGTAGCAACCGGTTCAGATTCGGAGTGCGTCGTGTCCTCTTCTTCCAGGAACCGCCGATGCGTTCGAACGCTGCCACGCACGCCTCGGGCGTGATCCCGCTGCCGTTGTCGACGATCGTGACGCTCTCGACGCCTCCGAAGTCGTTGCAGGTGAGAGTCACCTCGACGTGTGTGGCTTCGGCGTCGAGGGCGTTCCAGATCAGCTCTTTGACCGCGCCGATCGGGTTGTTAACCTGGGCCAGACGTTCGACGTGATCTTCTGCTGCTTCGAGATGCACCCGCCGCATAGGACACAGCATGTCACATCACGGTTACTCGATGTTGGGTGCTTTCTGGCTGGCTTCCGTCGTGACCGGCTGGCCGTCCGGCTTGCCCCAGATCCGCTTGCGCCATCCGCATACGGGCTATTGACAGAGCCAGTCGAAGCCGTACGCGACACCGGGTCAACCCTCCGTAACTGATCATTACGGACCTGCTGAGTGCCCGAGCTCAGAGGCGCGCCGCCGCTGTTGTTGGTGATGGCCGGGAACAGATACGGCGTGCTGCGACTAGGAACCGGCAGGGCGAGCCGTTGCTCGCGCCAGGCCAGCACCGCCTCCGCGGTCGCGGCGGTGATCGGCAGCCGGCGCCGAAGCCGACGACCCTTGTGGTTGTCCCAGATCAGGTTGTACTCGCCGCTGGTGTGCTCGATGCAGTCCAGCCGCAGCCCGCACACCTCGCGCGGGCGCCGACCGGTGTCGCGCAGCACGATGTAGGCGGTCGTGAACATCGCCGCCACCGCCTCCGGCGGCAGGCTCTTGTAGACGAAACCGACCCCCAGCAGGTGCACCTGTGCGTCCAGCTGAGCGATAACCGATTCCGGATCGCTTTGCCGGCCTCCTCGTCGTCGCTGTGCTCGACGGCGATGCGGTGCGAGGCGTGCCGGGTGAAGCTGCCGGACAGCCGATCGAGCAGGCCGGCACTGCGGCCGTAGTCGAGAACGTCGCCGCTACGCCCACGCCTGTCCGACCCTGGCTGCTGCTGCCGTCCTGGACACCGTCCGGCTGGCCCGCGCCTGTCACCCGGGCCTGCCCTCCTACGCGCTCGACAGCCTGCTGACCCACCTGGACATCCCGAGCCCCGCGGGCCGGCACCGCGCACTGGCCCATGCCCAGGTCACCAGCAAGGTGTTCGTCCGGCTGCTCGCCGACGGGTGCGCCCGTCACGGTTGGGCACAGCTGGCCCAATGCGTCAGCTCGCCGGCACCGGTCCGCCCACCAACGGCGTGCAGCAAGGGCACCTCTTCTAACCTCCCGCGACGCGTCAACCTACGAAGGAATCCGATGGCCAGCGTCGATGCCCTCGGTCTTCTTGGCCTGGCCCGCCGAGGAGGATGAGTATTAGCGTCACGGGTCACCTGCAACCGTGAAGAGCACATCGCAGCAGTGCCGAATGGCCGCCCGGGAGACGCGCAGAGCCTCCCGGGTACACCAGCGAATGGTGGTTAATCCTCCACATCGAGCGCGACCACACGACATAACAACCGTCAGCAGCCGGCTCCTTGCTCGAAATGGCTACTTAGTACTCGCACATTCTTGAGTTCGTGTCGACTCGGGTCAACTCTACAAGTAGGAACGGTGGCGGTGGCACGTTAGACTCATTCGGCGTCGTCCCAGAGACAAGTTGCAGGAACAGATTCTGGTCAGACTTCTTCGAGTGATAGCAAATGGCAGAGTCTCCACCTGATCCGGGCGCGGCAGAAGCTAATCTGGTAACCTCGACCCATTCTTTCTCGTCCAGCATTTCGACGCCAACGCTCTGTAATTGTTCCACCGTCAAGGGTGTGCTGATGGTGAATTCTTTACCGGCGTTGATGCCTTCGCCGTCGTGTCCTTCCTTGCACGGATAGCTTTGGTAGGCCTCCACTCTCACGTGATCCACCTTGACCGCTGCTAGGGCTGGATCCTGGGATAGTTCATTCGCAATCTTGACTTGCTCGTCGCAGGACCAAGTGGCTTCGGCGGAACTGCATGCAGGTGTTGTTCCAAGTAGAAGGGGTGCAATTGCGGCAGACGTTATGGCGCGGCTCCATGTTCCTGTCATCCGTTGCCTTTCAGGTTGAGGTGCCCGCTACGGATGAGTTCCATGCAGCGTCCGCATATATAGGATTTTGCCAAACCTGGGAAGTTTCGGTAGCGGATACGTGCCCAGTCTCCGACTCCGAGGCCCCAGTAATTGTTGTGTTGATCAATCTTGCTTTGAACCCGGTCGTCCCCGTACTCGTGAGCCGTGCCCCAGGCTGCAGCAGAGTTACGGCCAAGCTGGAAATTCAACAAGCCTTGCCAGATGCAGTGCCGGTAAGCATTCCTTTTTCCCTTATTCAAGGGGAAAGCTGTTTTGGCGGAGGCCAACGCCCAAGCGCTCGTGAGGACGTACGTGGCGCACTCGATTTTGTGGGTCGAGCAGCGAGATCTTTCCCTGCGGTTCATGGGGAAGCTGATCTGTCCGCTGAGGTCGGTGCAGTTGACGGGGTCGGCGTTGCAGTATTCGTAGGGATTGGCGTTTCCGCCGTGGATCGGATCGACGGTGAGGAATCGTCCGGCTGCGGCGTTGTACAGGCGTACGCCCATGAGGGAGATTCCGGCGGGGTTGTCGGTGGACCGCTGGTGCTGGCCGAGGTAGCCGTACCGTACGTCGCCGATGTCTGCCGGGTCGCGGGGTACACCGTACTCATCGGTTTCGTACATCGCGTCGATGACCGGCTCGGTGCTGCCAGTCACGATGCCGATGACGTCACCCTTCAAGGTCGTTAGATGGGTTTTCAGCTCGTCGTCGAAGGTGTCGTACGTCATCACCAGTAGTCCGTCCGGGCCAGCGATGTGGCGCGCGTACTCGGTGTCGTATGCCGTCCACGACGGCGCATCTCCGTCATTGGCGTAGTGTTCGGTGATATTCGACGCCGGAGTGGTCCGGGACCGGACTCGGTTGGAAATCACGTCGAGGGTGTACGTTGTCGTTGACCCGGCCTGGGTGATGCTGCGTACCAGGTCGTTGGTGTAGTACCCGACGGTGAGGTTCCCGGCGCCGTTCGACGTGTCCGCCGATGGGACGGTGGTCGTGCGACCAAGTGCGTCGTAGGCATACCCGCTGGTTGTAGCCCGGTCCGCAGTGTCGTATGTCAAGGTGCGGGTCACCGTCGCAGTGCTGGTCTGGCATCCGCCGCCGGGCGCGGGCGCATAGCGGGAGTACCCGGTCCGGTTGCTGGCAGTGTCGAACCCGTACACGCGGGTCGTGCATCCGGAGTACCCGGAGAACGGCTGCAGGTAGTCGAGGGTGTCGGTGAGCCGACCGGCTTTGTCGTAGGTGAATTGTTGTCCCGACAGGTCGCTCGAGTGGGTGGCCCACTGTCCGTGCGCGGTCGTGGTGACCTGCTCGTCGACGTCGATGCAGTCGGTCTCGGGTGTGCACCCTGGCGTGTTCGTTGACTGCGATACCGCGGCTCCGGTTTCGTCGTACACCGTTGAGACGGTCAAGGTGTTCGGCAGGCCTTTCGAGATCAGGAGCCCGTCCGGGTCGTACGCGGCGGTGATCGTGCCGGCTTGCGAGTCAGTGAGTTGCGATACCAGGCCTTGGTCGTTGTAGCTGCGGGTCTGTGTCGCCTTGCCGTCATTGACGGTTGCGACCCGTGACATGACGTCATATGTGGTGGTGGTTGTGACGTTGTCGGCGTCGGTGTATGAGGTGATGCGGCCCAAGGTGTCATGTACCCGGGCGATCGATGCGGTGACCGTTGTTCCGGACAGCGACTGGGTCTGGGTGAGCAGACCGGTGGCCGTGTCATAGATGTTCTTAGTCGTCGGCAGCGCGGTTCCGATGCTGCCTGTGGTTGCCACCGTCAGGGTACGTCCTGCCGCGTCGTAGGTGTTTGCAGTTGTACGAAGGACCGTGCCCGAGGGCGTCTTCTCGGTAATCACGGCGGGCTGATTGTATAGATCGTAGGTGGTGAATTTGTCCGGGATCGGGTCTCCGGCCGATGGGTTTCCGCCCGCTCGGACAAGGCACACCAGGTTGGCCCATTCGGCGTGGTTGCCACACGTGCTGTAGGTGCTGTTGGCGGTGGCCGTGTAGTAGACGGTTTGGGTGGTGCGTGGTGTGTTGGTCGTCGTGCCGCCGGCCGGTGCTGTTGTCGACGTAGGCAGTCCGGTCGTCGTGTCGTACGTGGTGCGGGCCGTCAGATTCAGGCCGGTCGGGTCGGTGGTGACCGAGGTTGGGGCTCGCAGCGTCCAGTTGTATGCGGTGGTGGTCGTGCGGATGTCCGAGTCGGTGCCGTCTGATAGTCGGGCCCCGGTGATCGAAGTGGTGGCAAGGTCGTAGGGTCCGCCGGTGGGGGCGCCTTCGTCATAGGTGAGGACCGTGTGCGTGCGGGCCCGCTGCTCGACCCAGCCGCCGGAACCGTTCGGAACGGCTGTGTCGTGCTCGGGCCCGAACGTCTCTTTCAGCCGGCGGCCGGCCGCCTCGTACCGGTAGGTGGTGGAGTACCGGCCGGCCAGTGCCGCCTCCTCGGCGGTTGTGTCGGTGGTGCTGGCATTGAGGGCCCGGTCCAGGTTCGTGGCGGTGAGAGACCGTACGACGTTACCTGTCGCGTCGTACCAGTTGGTGTTGGTGAAGCCGCCCGGCCCGATGGTGTTGACGACTTGCCCGGAGGTGTCCATGTAGGTGATGTGCGCGCGGGTCCAGGACGATGGCATGGTGCCGGTGCTCTGTGAGCCGTTCGGTACCTGGTCGGGGCCGAACACCGCGGTGGCTTGTACCGGAGTCTCGGCCTGCCCCCATCGGCTCGTCTGCGTGGCGGACAGGTCGTAGGGGGCGCCGCTACCCGCGATGGGTACCTGGTACACGGCGGTCGCGGTGGCCGTTCCCGCGGTCAGGGCGGAGCGGCTGACCTGCTTGAGGCGCCCCGTGCCGGTGTCGCCGGGGATGGTGGTGAAGCTGAGTTGCCACGGCTGCTGCGCGATGGGAGTGATGGTGCTGAGGATGCCGTTGCTGTCGTATCCGTAAGTGACGGCCAGGTGCTGACCGCCGCCGTGGTCCAGCCGCGGATCCCACTGCGAGACCAGCCGCCCGTTGTTGTCGTAGGCGTACTTCGCGACCACCACGGTCCGCATCGCCGGGGTGGCGAGATCAGGATCCCAGGCGACGAAACTGATCTGGGAGACCCGGCCGGTGTAGTCGCCGGAAACGGTTGCTGTCGCAGTGGTCGTGCTCGCGTACGTGATGCTCAGTGCCCGGCATCCCTTGACCAGGCCGGCTGTGCCGCTACCGCAGCTCACGCCAGCCGGGACCGGGGCGAGGATGCGGGTCGGCCGGGTCACCGTGGCCGAGCCGATGGTCACCGTCTCCCACGACGTCGTGGTCGTCTGGGCAAGTCCGGGAGTGTCGATCGCGGTGGGTTTGAACAGCGACGAGCCGCTGGGAACGGTGAACGTGGTGACATTGCCGTCCGGGTCCGCCAATAGGTAGGTGGCGGAGTTGGGATGGGACAAGGTCAGGTCTTCATAACCGAGTGGCGAGCTGAATCCTCCGCCGCTCTTGGCGGTGAACCCGATTAAGGACCCGTCTTCCGTACCGACCTGTACCACCGATCCGGTGACGGTCAATCCGGTGTAATCAGACTGGGCCTGTGCCACTGCGGCCGTGCTGATCCACCCAGCGCCGAACATGCCTGACGGATCGGCTACAGCTGCCGACCGGGTATTGAAGGTACGGCCGATGCTCAGATCCGAGCCGTACGAGCTGACGTTCACATCGGTGGCAGAGACCGCGAGGTTGCCGGTGATCAGGTTGAGCGAGCCCGGGCCGACGTCCGCGGTACCCGCCTGCTCGGCGGCTTGGTCCAGGATGAACGGCAGCGGTGTCGACGTAGCCCCCGAACCGGCGGCCAGCACACGCGCCTGGACCGGCCCGTCGAGGGCCGTCGCGCCGGCCTCCGCGTCGTTGAACGTCTTCGCCACGTTCCACGTTAGCTTCGGGAACGCGCCCGAGACTCGTGACTGTGGCCAGGACACCGCCCCGCCACCAACGGCAAGCGCTACGTCGCTGGTCGGCACGGTCGTCCAACTGTCTGTGTCCGCGCGCCTCCATTGCAGCGTGTACCCGGTGGCAGCCGCCGGCGCGACGGCTTGCACCCCGGTTGTACTAATGACCGCCTGTCCCTTACCCGGCAGGATGAGCGCGGCCTGCCCGACCATGAACACGTACGAGGTCACCGGGCCCAAATTACCGGCCGCGTCCCGCGAGCGTACGTACAGCGTGTGCGGCCCGTCGACCTCCGGTGTCAAGGAAATGGTGGCCGCGCCGGAGGTGGCCTGGACCGGTGTGATCGGCGGGTTCTCGTCCAGTCCATAGACGAAGCCAGCGAAATCGGTGTTCGTGCCGAAGGTGAACGAGCCAGCCTGGTCCGCGCCGCCGGACCAGACTCCGGACGGGTAGGCGGTACTGGTCACCGTGGCCGCTGCAGGCACGGTGGTATCCACGCTGAAGGTCGTGTCCGCAGACCAACCCGAGTAATCAACACCGTCATAGCCGCGAACTCGCACGGTGTACGACTGGCCATTGGTCAGCGCGGCCGACGGGGTCCAATGAACCCAGGAGCCACCCGTGCCCGAGTTCGACAGCGCGCTGGCGATTACGGTGCTGCCTTGCCGGATCTGGAACTCGGCCTGAAC
Organism: Paractinoplanes rishiriensis; assembly: GCF_016862375.1. GTDB lineage: Bacteria > Actinomycetota > Actinomycetes > Mycobacteriales > Micromonosporaceae > Actinoplanes > Actinoplanes rishiriensis. The sequence continues at coordinate 42,051 of NZ_BOMV01000106.1, forward strand.
TCGCTGGCCGCTGTCGCCATCGGTGACGATCGCGGAGAACTGTGGTTTGTTAGACGAGACCTTCCAAGGGCTCGCACAACTCGTATAGCAGTTCGACAAAGTCAGCCCGGACGGTGTCGCCGGTTTCGTGTTGTACGTGACATCTAGCACCGGGTTGTTGTCGAACTGCTTGTAGTACTCGCTGTTTGCCTCGTATGCCGAGTTCACCCGGATTCCCAGCCACGTGTTCGCGGCGCCGGCGTCCGCAGCCGCCTGCACAGTGGAGGTGATCGGGAAGGAAACATCCGCGGCAGGGCAGGCGTCACCGCCGGCGCCCGACGACTGGGTGCCCAACAGCGAGTTCCAGACTGGCGGGTTATTCCAGGTTGTCGCCGAAGAGATCGCGGAGGTGGACCAGAGCTCGAACGGCATGGAGTCACAGTCCCACGCGTTGACCTGATGGATCCGGAATGACGCTGACAAGATGTGAGTGCCGTTCAGCGGCTGCGACGCCATGCCGAACACCGAACGAAACTTATCCGTGCCCGAGTTGTAAGTGCCGATGTTCGCCAGCGACGACGTGTTGTAGTACGCCGTGTTGGGATCGGCGGACTCCAGCAATGACCACGCCGCAGAGCTCACCGTGACGCCGGGATCGATGTACAGCGGGTAGACGGCGCGAGCATCGTTGAGCAAGGCACGATCCGGCGTGACGCTAATTGACTGCGCGGTGACGCTGGTGGCCAGCGTCGCGCGTCGTCCGCCCGCTTGTGCACCCGGACCGGCAGCCGAGGAGTCCCACATGCTCGGAGCTGCACCCACCATGACCGGTTTCTTCGTTTTCTGGCTAACGACCCGCAGATTGCCGTGAGTATCAGTGCTCAGTTCACCCCCGGTCACCGTCACCGGGAACGTGATCTTAGCCAGCCGTTCGTCCGTAGCGGCTTTGCTGTCGTTGACGACGAGCACCTCCGAGAAGCCCTGACCGTCGGCGGTCAATCGGAGGTCGACTCCCGGCAGCACCTGCGGATAGGTAGCGGTAACACCGTCGATGACCGGCGGGCGCAGCGCGCCGAACACGGCCGGAGGCTCAACGTCCAGCCGTGTACCGCCGTACCCGACGCTCACCAGAGGCCCCGATCCGCCGGCGGAGAAAGTCAGATCCACCGTCGTAGCCACCGGCCTGATGCTGTCGCCAGAAGCCACAAGCGTCGCGTCGATCGCCGCCCACGAACCGTCGGGGCGCTTGACCCTCGCCGGACGAGCCGACGAGGTCATCGTCAGCGATCCGTCAGGATTCGCGAAAATCTGAGTCACCTCAGTGCGTTCCCGCAGAACCTCAACCTTCTTACCACTGCTGCGCGCAGCAAGCCGGGCCGCGACCCGGTCGTCGCGGACCAACATCCCACCTGCAGCCGCAGACGCCGCCGGGGGCTCAGCTGCCGCTGCACGTGGGGCGACCGCACCGTACGCCACCACGGTCAGAACGGAGACGACCAGCACCACGGCCCGACACCACTGCAGGCGCACCGCCATCGCGGACAGCACCACCGTCAGCAATCCCGGCGAGCCGGTCAACGATCCGGACCTTGAGCAAGGGCGAAAGCGGCCGCTCCGCCCGGGAAGAACAACCCGTGACCCGCCCGGTATGCGATACATCGACAACCGCCCCTCAACCGAGATCTCAAGCGGGACGGAACGCTACGCCCAGCTCACTCAGAGCAATAGGCTCTTGACCCGGCGGCAGAAGTCATGCCTATCGATTCACGACAGAGAGAAGCACCGATAGGGACCACTCTGCCGGAGCTGAATCTGGCCGATCATCCGGTGAAGCATCATCCGCGCAGGCGACCCTGAAAGATACTCAAACGTCGTCCAGGGAGCTGTCGCGCGTAAGCGATTGTGCGCAATGTTGAACTTCTGCTGGACGAGCGGCAGGCCGCCGTTTTGCGGCTTCTTGAACGCGGCGGTGACGGTGCCGGCTGCCCCTTCGTAGCCCAAGTCGCCGCGGGTACGCAGGTCGGCGCCGGCCACGGTGAGAGCGGGCAGGCCATTGTTCGCGAATAACATTCCAAGAGGCAACCGGGTCCGGATCGAACCACCATGGCCAGCCGTGTAGGCGTTGGTGGGGTCTCAGGCCGTCCGCGCCGCATCCAAGATCATTAAAATCCAGAGAATGCGCCTGGCCGGGGCGTCGGGCAACGCGCGCCAGAACGGCTTGGAAGAATGCCTGCTGCGGTTTCCGGCATCCGCGTTCGTGCGACATCAGAATGCCGGTTATCCCGGGGCGAGTCGCGTAGACCTGTCTGATCCGGCTGCCGCGCGCCGCACTTCTTGATTGGTGATCAGAAAGATCTGCGTGACGTTCAGACGAGGCAGCAGATCGAGCAATTCGTGGTTGGGTTCGATGCGCTCGGCCAGCCAGCGATCGAGGAACTGCCGCGGCGTCACACCGGTGACGTGACCGGCGAGCACACGTGCCACGACGTCGAGCAGATCACCATCGCCAACCAGGGCCCGGGCTTCGCCAGGATCGTGCAGCAGCTCCTGCTCGAACGCGAGGTAACCGGCGCGCCAGCGATAGTCGCGCTCGATGTCCGCGACGAACTGCGCCCGCGGAAACTGCACCACCCCCTCCACGTCGAGCAGCAGCGTATCGATCATCGGCTGTCACTCTGGCGACTCGGGCGCCGTCTCGCCCACTCGTTGTCCGCCAGCTGCTCACGCGATGGGACCGTACGGGAAGCCTGACTCGTTCATCGGCGTGCCGATAGGTTGCCGCCGCTGCTGGCCGCCGCATCGGTGAGCGCCGCCGCCACGGCTTGCAGACCGACCCCGTTCGATCCTTTGATCAAGGCTACGTCGCCGGGCCGGAGAACCTCGCACACCGCAGGCATGGCGGCGTCCCGGTCTGGTACGTGGACGACCTCGATGCCACGGGCTACGGCGGCATCGGCGATCCGGCGCGCGTTGTTGCCACCGACCGCGATCAGCGCCTGAACGCCGGCACGGGCGGCCAGCTCGCCGACCGTCGTGTGCTCGGCACCGGCCGCTTCGCCGAGCTCGTACATCTCGCCGAGCACCGCGACCGCGCGGCGTCCGGTGGCCATCGAACGCAACGCCAGCAACGCGGCCGCCATCGCCGGCGGGCTCGCGTTGTATGAGTCGTCGACGATGGTGATGCCGTCACAGCGGTGAGTGACGCGCATCCGCCCGGCCGACACCGGCACAGCCGCGCTCAGCCCGGCAGCGACCGCGTCGACGTCGTCGGTGACGTGAAAGGTCGCGGCCGCTGCGGCGAGCGCGTTGGGGATCAGATGCTCGCCGTGCAGCTGGAGCCGGACCGGGGCGCTCCCGGACTGTGTGCGCAGCTGAAATGACGGCTCGCCGGCGCTGTTCATCTCGATCGTGTCGGCGGTGATGTCAGCCGCCGCGGTGAGGCCGAAGGTGACAGTGGCGGCTGCGGTGCGGCCGGCCATGGCGGCTACCAGCGGGTCGTCGCCGTTCAGCACGGCCAGGCCGTTGCTCGGCAGGGCCTCGACGAGTTCGCCCTTGGTATGGGCGATGGCCTCCCTGCTGCCGAACTCGCCGAGGTGCGCCGTACCGACATTGAGCACGATCCCGACTCGGGGACGGACCAGTGCGCACAGGTGCGCGATGTCGCCGCGGTGGCGCGCGCCCATCTCGGCGACCAGGAACCGTGAGCCGCTGGTCAGCCGGCAGACGGTTTCCGGGACGCCGATCTCGTTGTTCCGGTTTCCCGCCGGCGCGACCGTCGGCCCGCACCCCGTGAGCAGCTGGCCGAGCAGGTCTTTGGTGGTGGTCTTGCCCACCGAGCCGGTCACCCCGAACGCCACCAGACCCGGAACCTGGTCGACCACCGCCGCGGCGAGCCGGCCGAACGCGAGAAGCACGTCGTCGACAACGATCGCTGGGACGCCCACCGGTCGGACGGTCAACGCTGCAGCCCCACCCGCGGCTGCTGCGGCCGCCGCGAAATCGTGTCCGTCGGTGCGGGAACCGGCCAAAGCGACGAACAGGCCGCCTGGCTCGATCGTGCGGGAGTCGACGGTGGCGGCGCCGTCGACGCGGGCGTTGGGGTCACCGTCGTGGACCGTCCCGCCGACAGCGCGGGCGATTTGGTCGAGCGTCATCGGCACCACCCAGGCAGGCTACCGCCGGCGCTACTGCGCTTGGCCCGTACCCGATGCGGGTCGCGGCGTGTCGCTTCGTCCGAACCGGTGGTACCGCCAGCTGAAAGGGAGGGGGTGACGGGCCGCCTCGGCGCGACATCGGTTATCGCCGAGTGGTTCGCCGAGGGCGGCGCCCAGCGGACGACGCTGACCCGCCTGCGTCGCAGCACCGGGTCGTAGACCACGATGCCGCACAGAACCGGTGCAGTGTCGGTATTTCAAGCTTGCGGTATTCCTCGGGTCCGTTGTAACTCGCAGTAGACAAAGAGTGACGTGAAGGTAACTATAGGTGCATGTCGATTCGATCGCTGCAGTGACCGCGCAATGCCGAAGAGCAAGCGGCGACCGCCACGCCGCCGACAGTCGCCAAGCCGGCCACCGGTGACCGAGCGGGATCTACGCACTGGCTGGCCCGGACCCGATGGCCATCGCATCCAGCTGGCCGGTCCCGGTGACGCGACCGCCGCCGGCCGACTGCTGACGCTGGCCGAGCATGGGCTGGATCAGGAGGCCGAGATGCTCGCCCGGGACCCCCGGCTCGCTCTCGGGCTGCAGCGAGGGTTATCCGGCGGACCCGACTCGCTGCTACGGGAGACCGTAGAGGCACTGTCGATCAGCGGCACCCTGCGAGAGCCGTGCGTCGGGCTGTCCACCGTGCTGGTCGTCGCGCCGCGCGGTGGCCCGCCGAAGGGAGCGTTGATGGCCTTCCCCCCGGTGCGGGTCCTGCACGGCGCGCTCGACGCCGGCGTCGGGGTCTTGCAGGTAATGTCCGCGGCGCTGGCCGTCGTGAAGCTCAAGGGCGTAGCGGTCGCTAGCGAGGCGCGTGGGATCGGCCTGGGAGCGGCACTGATCAGACGCTGCGCGCAGCTGTACGAGCAATTGGGCTGGCACGTCCTCTACGGGCAGTTCAACCAGGACAGCGGACTGGACGGCTACTACAGCCGGCTGGGCTTCGACGTCCTCGGCGCAGGCGAGCCGCTGCACCTAGCCGGGCTGTTGGGCTTCCCGCTGAGCATTCACCCGATGCCTGGCGAAAGGCTTTTCGTCCGGTGGAGGTGACAGATCGAGGGTTCTGGTTCCGACCAGCGAGCAGTATCTCGCAGCCTATTTGATCGGTGCAGGTGCAGAATTCGGATGCTGCGGTATTCCCTGCCGCAGAGGAGTGACCGCCGAGGGCGGGCGTCGAGCCCAGAGGCGTACGGCACCGCCCGCGACCTCGCCGGACCGCTCTTCCGCGGCGGGCACCGAGGAGAAGCTGTGGTCGTGTTCGTGACGGCCGTCTGCATCGCGGCTGACGCCGTCAGATACGTCGGGAGCGCGCTCCGGCGGGGCCTGGCTGGCGTGAACGACCCGTAATCAAGAGCATGTACGAAACCGGTCTGGCCGCACGCCTGGACCCGCCTGATGGTGGTGCCGGTGATCCCGGATACCGAGGCGAGTCTCGTTTCGCCAGATCGAAGGACGCATAGGAGCGGTGCTGCGGCAGGTGGACACGAGCGTCCTTGACCGGTGCGGCCGACCACCCCGCCAAGCCGGAACGTCTCGGGGGATCGGACGCCTGGTCGAACTGATGGTCAGGTGAGGCAACATCAGGTTGGCACCCGTTCGGATGAATGGGCGAGTGTCGTCTCTTCTTCGGGTCACTGCGCGTTAAGGTGTCGAGCCGGACGCTCAGCCGACGGCGAATGATCACGGAGAGACTGCTTGACGTCAGCAACGGCAACAACGGAGAGTGGCAGGGCGGCATCGTCGGCGGGCGTCAAGCATGGGCCCGCGCGGTTCTGGGCTGTCGACCTCCATGTCCACACGCCGGCCTCGGGTGATGTCGACGTGCACACCTACGGCGCGAGTGAACCCCGAGAGATCGTCGACGCGGCGATCACCGCTGGCCTTCACGCGATCGCCGTCACCGACCACAACACGGCCGGCTGGTGCGACAGGATGGCCGAGGCCGCGCGCGACACGACCCTCGTGGTGCTGCCAGGTCTGGAGCTTAGTACGGCCGAAGGGCATCTTCTCGCGGTCTGGGAGGAGGGCACCCCAGCTCAGCATCTCGAGGACGTGCTCGTCGAACTCGGCGTTGTCCGCGCCGACCACGGCGACCTGCACAAGGCCCTGGACAAGGGCTTCGCCGACACCGCGAAGATCATTGCTGCCCGGGGCGGCCTGGCGATCCCGGCGCACGCCGACCGGGAGAAAGGCCTGCTCCGCCTCGCCGTCGCCGACCGGATCAACCAGACCCTGCTCGACGACGCGATCGGCGCGGTCGAGATCGTCGACCTCGCCGAGGCCGAGAAGCTCAAGGTACGGGTCAAGGGTCGCCGCGAACTCGCGGTCGTCCGCAGCTCCGACACCACTGCCTCAGGCGCGAGCTGTCATGTCCTGCACGGAATCGGCCACCGCCGGACCTGGATCAAGGCGTCACGGCCCGACTTGTGTGGCCTGCGGCATGCGCTGGCGGATCCGGCCCTGCGGGTCCGCCTGGACAAGCCCGGAGTGCCGGAGCACACGGTGATCGAGTCGGTGACCGTGACCGGCGGGTTTCTCGACGGGCAGCAGTTCCAGTTCTCGTGCGACCTCAACTGCCTGCTCGGCGGGACCGGCGCCGGGAAGTCGCTGCTGATCGAACTGGTGCGGTTCGCCCTCGACCAGCAGACCGACGTCGGCGACTTCCCGCAGGTCCGCAACGAGGTCGACTCCCGGCTCAAGTACGCACTCACCTCCGGCTCAACGGTCGAGGTCGTGCTCACCCGTGGCCACGCGCGGTGCCTCGTACGCCGGGCGTATTTCGAGGACGGCTCCACCCAGCCGGAGTTCATCGGCGACACCGAACAGCTGACCGGACTGTCCGGCCGGATCGCGATCACCGGATTCTCGCAGGGTGAGGTGATCGAGTATGCCCGGACGCCCGTCGGACGCATGGCGCTCATCGACGCCGCGCTCGACCTGACCGAGTTCGAAATCCGGGAAGCAGACGCAGCCGACCGGCTCGACGACAACGGCCGGCTCATCGGCTCGCTCGAGTCCAAGATCGCACAGGTCCGCGCCAGGCTAGAGACCCTTCCGGACGTCGAGAACCGGTTGGCGGAACTGTCCGGCCTGTTCGACGGCGAAACCATCAAGATGCAGGCGAAGTGGAGCGCGGAGAAGGCCCTCTTCGAGCCGGTCGTCGGCATCCCTGAGCTGAAGGTCACCGCCCGGACGGACAGCGGGGACAAGTTCCGGCGCTCGTCGGCTATCGCCGACAACCGGGATCTCTACCAGCGGGCGCAGGCGGCGTACTCGCAATTGCGCGAGGCGATCGAGGCCGCCAACGCGCAGTTGGCCCAGGTCCTGCTGGTGGTGAACAAGGAGCTGGTGGCCATCCGACAGGAGTGGCTCGAGCGGTACCAGACGTTCGACCGGGAACTCGCCGAAGCGGTCAGCCGCATCGACGTCGACAACAAGGGCCTCGCCGCGCTGCGCACCCGGCTCGTCGAACTCCAGACCGAGAAGGCGAAGCTCGACGCGCAGCAGACCCAGCTCAACGACGAGCTCCTTCCGAACCTGACCACGGCCACGTCGTACCGGGAAGAGTTGCTCGCCGAGCTCATCGATGCGCGCAAGGCGCGCCGGAAGCGGCGCGAGGACCGGATCAAGGCGCTCAACAAGCTGATGGGCGGCATCGTCCGGATCAAGATGCTCTCCGAGAACGACGACTCGGCCTACCTGGCCGAACTCACGGCCATCGCCAAGGGCTCCCACCTACGTGCCCCCGTTCTGCGGGTGATCTGCGAGAAGACCCTGCCGGTGAAACTGGTCCGCTCGTTCCTCGCCGATGATGTCGACGGCGTGTGCACCGCCACCGGTGCCGAGCGCAAGCACGTCGAGACCCTGTTCGAACACGTTCGGGAGAAGGGCGCCATTGAGGACTTCCTGCGGGTGCAGACCCTCGACCTGCATGACGGTCTCTCGGTCGAATTCCGCAAGCACGCCAACGACGGCTATGTGCCGATCGAGCGCCTCGCCCACGGCCAAAAGTGCACCGCGATCCTCATCATCGCCCTCGCCGACGGCACCGACCCGCTGATCATCGACCAGCCCGAGGACGCGCTCCACGCACCATGGATCGAGGAATACCTCGTGGCGAAACTTCGCGACCTACGCGGCGGCCGACAGTACATCTTCGCCACCCGTAGCCCCGGCCTCGTCGTTTCCGCCGACGCCGAAATGATCATCACCCTCACTTCGGACGCGAAGAACGGCGTCGTCGAGGCCACCGGCTCGCTGGAACGTCACGACCTCAACGCGCTGACGCTGTATCACCTCGAGGGCGGCCCAGTGCCCTTCAAACGCCGGACCGTCAAGCTCGGCTCGTCGATGAACTAGCGTTCCGCGATCCTGCTCGGGCGTCCATCCGGCGCAGATTTGCGTTTAAGCGCCCGCCGCGAGGAAAGCTGCCAGCGGGCCACTACGCGTGTGACCTCTGGGCACCGGTTCACGGGGCTGGCAGATACCCGTGCGTGCGCAGGACGCTCTCGAGGAAGTCGCGCACCATGGTGTTGGCCTGCGCGGCGTCGCAGAAGTCGTAGCCGCCGAACCGGAAGACCTCATAGCCGTCGAGCCGCAGGGCACGGTCCTCGCGCATCATCTCCGCGTACAGCCGGGGACTTGCGCGGTCACCATCGGCGTAGTGGTGCTTGCCGTCGATCTCGATGACCAGACGACGGCGTCCGCGCAGCAGCATGAGGTAGTCCATGCGTTGGCGGGCTAGCGGACCGGCCGCGGTCGCCCGGTGGCCCCGGGTGTACGGGTCGTAGTGCAGGTAGACCTGCGGAATCAGCGCCGGCAGGCCGAACCCGTGTTCCGTCAGCAACTCGCGGTAGGCCCGGAACATCTGCCGCTCGGGTCCGGGTTCCGGAGACGGGTCCCGGCCGGCGTCGAGGGAGCGGGCCAGGCGGCGGTAAAGCTGGGTGGCGGCATCGCGTTCGCTAAGACCGGGCTCGGCGTGCCGGTCGGCCCACCAGGCGACCAGGTCCGCCCAGCTGAGCCCGCCTTCGCTCAGCGGGCGGTCGTACACGAGGCAGAACTGCGCGTTCTTCACGATCTCGATGGTGTTGCTGACGGCGTCGGCGAGTACCAGCTCGGGTTTAGGGCCGTCGGCGGCGAAGATGAGGTTCTTGAACGGGGTACGCACGCCACCCTGGCGGGCGCCGACGACCTGCAGCAGTCCCCACAGCTGCGGAAGGTAGTGCTGCTCGACGACCAGGTTGCCGAGCTCGGTCAGCTGGTCCTCGGTGTAGTCCGAGATCCGGCTACGCACGTAGCCGCGCTTGCTGGCATGCGCCTCTTCGCCGTCGCCGTCGGCGAGCCCGAAGGCCCGGCACACCTCCGGCAGGTCGTACGACCGCACCGGATGCAGCGCGTCTGCGATCGCCTCGCGCAGCTGGATGGCGGTGGTGCCCGCACCCCCGAGGTCGGCCCGGTCGAATGGATCGGCCAGCATCGGCTCCACCGTGACCCGGTGCCCGGTGCTGGTGTCCCAACTGCGGAGCTGATTCATCTGCTCGGCGATAGCCTCCAGGTCCGCCGGCCGGAAAAGATCCAGAAAGGCCGGCCGGACCCGCAGCACCACCTGGACCGGATCCCACGGGTCGCCGTCGCGTAGTTCGGCGGCAGGCGCCAGCGACAGCAGCCGGGCCGCCCGTTGGTTACCGGCGCGCACCAGCAATTGGGACAGTGTGGTCTGCTGCTGGCTCCAGAAGCCGGCGGCGGCCGGCCCGGCGATAGACATGGCCGTAACTCTATGAGACCGCGCCGACACCGTATTGGTGGCCGGACACCCTTGCGGTGCGGATCTAGCGCAGGACCGTTCCCTCGCCGTAGCCGGACTCCGACGGGCCAGGAGCGAACGCCGAGCCGGTCTATTACTGGGGCGACCGGTTGGGTTGGTCGGTTGCGTTGCGGTCGGCGGCAAGCGTGGGCCCTGGCTGTTGGGTTTGGGTCACCAGTGCGCGCAGCTCGGTGCGGGCCTTGCTGAGGTCCGCAGCCTTCCACAGATGCCGCTGGTAGAAGATCCGGCTGCTGATGCCGGTCAACTCGGCGATGAGCTGGGCCTGGCGGTGCCGGCTGCGGGCCGACATAAGGATGCCGTGCATCGTGGTGCCGACCAGCAGCATGTCGTTGCGCCAGGGCGCGAGCGGATAGGAGCTGGCGAACTTGCCTAAGTTGTCGAACAGTTCGGTGACCAGGTGCTGCATGCGGTCGTACTGGCGGGCGCGCTCGGCCTGCAGCTTGCCGCGGACGACGGCATTGCCGTCGGCGGTGGTGTCGTCGGTGATGTATACCCCGGCGGCCAGCGCCAGGTCGACCAGGAGCGCCTCGAACCGGCGCTGGGTGCGCAGCGCCTCCAGATGCCGTTCCTTGCGCGCCTCCAACTGAGGCTTGACCGCGTACTCGATGACCAGGGTGACCAGCAGCGCGGTCGCAGCCGCCGTCTGCACCGTGTTCCACGCGATCGACATGCCGAAATCATCCCAACAGGACCCGGCCCGGGCGCCGGGCACCACGGGACTGGCCTGCGCGAGGCGAGCAAGACTCCAGGGCGCCTTGGACCGAGATTCCAGGATGGGTCAGAACGGCGGCTCGTCGTCGAAGTTGCCCGCCTGCCGGCGGGCGCGCGGGTCGGGTGCGCCGGGGTCCTCTTCGATCGCTTCCGACCATGCCCGCCGGAGCGCTTCCATGTTGCTGAAGGAGTCGCCCATGTTTTCGGAGTAGCGTTCCTCATCAGCCTGCAGGTCCGACATGGCGAAGAACGCCAGCGCGATCGCCTCGACGGTGTGCCACCGCGGCGGCACGTGTCCGCGCAGGATTCGCCGGATGGTCTCGGTGCTCGCCGTTCCCTTCAGCTCGTCGTTGCCGCGGATCCACTCCTCGATTTCCCGCAGCGGAGGACTACCGGCCGCGCGGTAGAGCCGGAATATCTCCTCCACGAACTCCCGCCGCTTGGTGCGCGGGGGTACAACGTCGGGGCTCGGCATCCGGATGATCCTCGGCACGGGCGCGCTTCCTTGCGACTCGGGGGCCGGTGACACACAAAACCACCGGCGCCGGCCTGGCAGAGGGGAAGATCATGCAGTCACCATTCACTTTGGCCCGAGTCACCGCCGCGGCGTTCGGGCCCGCGGCCATGCCGGGGTGGGTGTGGGCTCTGCTCGTGGCGGCCGCGCTGGCGGCGGCGGTGACCGGCAAGGTGCTGGACTACCGCTTGCGGCGCCGCGCGATCGAGAAGGTGCCGGCGCAACGCGTGGTGGACGTCCTCAGCGCGGCCCCGGCTACCCGCCGTGGTTCCCGCGCCCGATGACCGAGACGCTCATGCCGCCGGCGCGTAGCGCCGGTCGAGGTCGTCGAAGAACTGGTCGAGGCGCTGCTCGATGCCGGGCTCGGCCAGTTCGTGGCCGCCGAACCGGTAGACCTCGTAGCCGCGCAGCCGCAGCGCCCGATCCTCGGCCATCATCTCGGCGTAGCGGCGCGGGCTGGCGTGCCGGCGACCGTGGGCGAGCACCGTATCGTCGGCGTAGTGCTGCGCACCGTCCCACTCGATCACCACCCGGATCCGGTTTGGCAGCAACAGCAGGAAGTCCATCCGCTGGCGGGTCAGCGGCGGCGCGCTGGTGCCGTAGCGGGCCTGGTGGTATGGGTCGTAGTGCAGGTAGACCTGCGGGATCAGAGCCGGGATGTCGGGCCCGAGTCGCCGGTAGCGTCTCTTGTAGGCGTCCGAGATCTGGCGTTCGCCGGGGTTGTCACCAAGGGAGCGTTCCAGCCGGTCGTGCAGGTTGTTCCAGACCTGCTTCTCGGGCAGGTGGGCCAGGCCGGCTCGCTCGGTCCACCAGTCGCCGAGCTGGCGCCAGGTGAGGCCGTCGGGGCCTAGCGGCCGGTCGTAGATGAGGCAGTATTCGGCGTTCTTGATCGCTTTGAGGTCGTTGTTGAGGGCGTCGCGGAACACGAACTCGGGCTTCGGGCCGTCGGCGGCGAAGATAAGGTTTTTCATCTCTCCAGCCACCCCGGAGCCCCCGGCCAGCAGGTCCGCGAGCTTGGTCGCGGCTTCCTTGCCCTCCTCGCATTCGTCGAGGACCTGCAGCGCGAGCCGGACCAGTTCCGGCCGGGTCTTGCCTCCCAGACGGCGCTCGACGTACGCGGCCTTGCTGGTCATGGCGACGTCGTCCGGCGGGTTGGGCGGGGCGAGGCCGATGCCGGTGCAGAACTGCTCGACCTTCGGCGCGCTCATCGCCTCGCGCAACGCCTGACCGATCGCTTCGCGCAACTTGCGCGGCGTCGCCGTTCCCATCGCTCGACTTTACGGCTCGGGCTGAGAACCCTCTGCAGCCCAGGCTCGGACCAATGTCGGCCGGGGGCCGGCCATCCTGCTCAGTAGAGTTCGCGGTGAAGCCCTTCGCTGTACACCGGCGAGTCGGAGGCCGATGATCACCGTTGCGGAGCACGGCGGGCTACCAAGGTGCTGTTCGGCGGTGCTTCGGCGCGCGGGTGACTTTGTCCCGGGTGGCCGTACGCGAGACGGAGTGCCGGATGGCGGCGCGGGGCAGCCGTACCCCGGCGCAGGTCCGGCCACAAGTCGGCTGTTCAGCATCGTGACGTCAGCGGTTGTCCGGGTTCGGCGGCGGCGGCCTGGCGGTGAGTTCCCGCCAGCCGTCCTCGTCGCTCAGCAGATCGTCGACGAGCAGCAGCGCTTCCTCCCCACCTGGCGCATCTTCTTCTCGGTCCGGTACGGCTGGGTGTCGCGCGGGGTCAGTAACGAATGACCCTGCGGGCAGCGCTCGATCCGTTCACCTACCAGCTCGTAGGTCACCCGGTAGCTGCACTTCTCCACGCGGGGGTTGCGCCTTGCCCACTCCACGACCGCCCGCAGTTTCGCCGGGCTGTCCACCACCCGTGAGCGTACGCCGTTGTGCCCGGCAGTCCACCGCAGCTCGTATGTCCAGCCGCGCTTCCATTGCACCCGGCACATGATATCGAACACTTGTTCGAGCTTGGTGGCGGTGGGTTGCTGCCCCTGTTGCTCCGAGATTCGTCATCGAGACGCTCGGCCCAAGGGGCCAAACACCGGGCACCTGTCGCGAATGACCGGGGCGTCCGTGCTCTCCGCGTAGGGCCAGTGAACTCCTGGTCGGCGTACGCCAGACGAGTGTCATTTGCCGATTTATCCCTGCGGCCGGCCAGCTGCTTCTTAACGTCGGCCTGTCGCGCGGTGACGGGGGACGAGGTGCTGCGGCCACCGATTGAGCTGACGCGTGCCGCTGGCGTGCCGGAACTGCCGCCGCCACGCATGTGCCGGGGCGGCTGCGCCTACGAGCCGAAATGGGACGGTTGGCGCTGCGCTGCCGTGGTCACCTCGGGCAGCGTGATGCTGCAGTCCCGCTCCTTCAAGCCGCTCGCCGCGTATTTCCCCGACCTGGTGGTCCACCTGTCCGCTCTTCCCGGCGGAACGGTGCTCGACGGGGAAGTGATCCGCTTCGACCCCACCGCCGGCAGGACTTCGTTCGCCGCGCTGCAGCGGCGGGTGACTGCCGGACGGGCGCTGCCGCGGGAGGCGCGGGCACGGCCGGCTTCGTTCGTCGCCTTCGACCTGCTGCATGACGCGAATGCTGACCTGCGCGATCTGCCTTTGGTCCAGCGACGTGCCCGGCTCGAGGCCGTGTTGGCCGGAGCGCCGACCGCGTTGCAGATCTGCCCGCAGACCACCGACTACGATGAGGCGCTGCTGTGGCTGGAGGCGTACGCCCCGCTGGGTTGCGAGGGCTTGGTCGTCAAAGACCTGGCTGGGAGGTACCGGCGCACCGGCTGGTGGAAGTACAAGATCAGAACCACCGATGAAGCCATCATCGGCGGCCTCGTCGGCACCCTCGCCTCGCCATCGGCAGTGCTGCTCGGACGCCTGGATTACCAGCACCGGCTCCGCTACGTCGGCCATACCGGGCCGTTGACCGTCCCCCAGCAGCAGGAGATCGCCGAGCTCGCCACGCTGGTCGAGTCGCAGGGATACCACCCGTGGCCGCAGCCCCTACCGGCAGCCTGGCTCGGCCGGTTCGACCGCGCGGATCCCGTGCCGTACGTGCCGGTCGCACCCCTGCTCGTCGCAGAGATCGTCGTTGACCAGGCGTATGAATCGGGTCGGTGGCGCCACCAGGCCCGCCACCTCCGCGTTCGGACCGACATGCATCCGTCAGAGGTGACTCCCTGGTCGCCCGACGAGCCCTAACAGGCAGGCCGCCACAGCGCGTGTTTTCTGCCCTCGGCGAACGGATGGCAGCGGTCCCTCTTCCGGAGGGTTCGCCAGGGCCGGCCGCCCCTCGGCTGGGCGGGTACTCAGTCCACGACCAGCAGGCGGCCTGGCTCCCGATCGAGGCCGAGTTCTTTCTGGCGCACCCGAGCCGGCCTGCTCGACCACGGCGCCGTCGTGAAGATAGGCAACCCCTCCTGACGCCCGAGCGGCCAACGCGGCCTCCACCCGGTCCGCCGTGTTCGCTGTCAACCTCTCCCGCAACGCCGGCCCGCTGAGGAACTCGAAGGCGTCCAGTTCGTCAGGCTGCAGTCGGATCCGTGACGGATCATCAAGGACGCCTCCGTCGAAGACGTAGCCGATCCACGCTTTACGCAGCTCCATCGGTGGCACCCAATCAACCACGAGGAGCCGGCCAACGCTCAGCTCGAGTCCCAGTTCTTCAGCGAGCTCACGGGGCAGCACACGTGCGGCGGCTCGCCAGCTTCCATGATCCCGGGTATGTTCCACCACGGCCGATAGTTCGGCTTGACGGCGAGAACAGCCATCCCCGAACGATCGGTGATTAGCGCGCTCGCCGATGCCAGAAACTTGGCAGGCCGGCATACCACTTCGCCGGCTCCAACTGCTCACCCGCTCGCGATACGCCGCCGCCGCCGCTCGCGGTCGGCTGGCTGGGAAGGGCGGTGCCGGGCAATTCGTCAGCCGGATTCGTCGGGGCACTGGCCGTGGTGCAGGTAGGCGGTGGTGCCGGTGGCCAGCGCTTCCGCGCAGGCCCGGAGCCGCCGCATCATGTGCGGCGCCAGCAGCTGGGGCCATGAGTCAGGGGCAGCCAAACGCCAGGCGAGCAGTTCGTCGGCCGCCAGCCGCACGCTGCGGTCGGCCTCGGTCTCGCTGAGGTGGCCGCCGTCGAAGAGGAAGTTCGCCAGGGCCGGCCGCCCGTCGGGCTGGGCAGGTACCCAGTCAACAACCAGCAGCCGGCCCGGCTCGCGATCCAGCCCTAGTTCCAACGCCGCTCAGTTAGGCGATTCGGGTGGCGGTCAAGGTGTGTTGATCGGGAGGTAGGAAGCGGAGTTCCGATATCAAGGCTTGTCACTCCAAGACAACCCAGAACCAGGAACTCCGCTTGGCCGATCAGATTGCCATAGCTCGGGTAGTGACGGTAGCTGCGGGGGTGTTCGCGCCGGGGCATCTCGGTGAGCTGACCCGCTTCGTGCCGTTCGAGATGATCGATGATGTGCTGGCCATGACCCGGCGGGCGCAGGCCCGGGTCCGGCTGCTGCCGGCTCGGGTCGTGATGTATCTGCTGCTGGCCGGGTGCCTGTTCGCTGAGCTCGGCTATGGGCAGGTATGGGCGAAGCTGGTCAGCGGGTTGGGTGGGCTGCCGTTGGTTTCGCCGTCCAGTTCGGCGCTGCGGCAGGCTCGTCAAAGGCTGGGACCGGCTCCGATGCGGGCGTTGTTCGATCTGTTGCGCGGGCCGGCCGCCACGACTGCTGCTCAGGTCCGCTGGCGGGGTCTGCTGATGGTCGTGCTCGACGGGACCTTCCTGAGCGTTGCGGACTCGCCCGCCAACACCGCCCGATACGCCAAGCAGCGTTGCAACAACGGCACCTCGTCGGGCTATCCGCTGTTGCGGCTCAGCGCCCTGCTGACCTGCGGAACCCGGTCGGTGATCGACGCGGTGTTCGATCCGCTGCGCGTCGGTGAGCTCGATCAGGCCAGAATCCTCAGCCGCAGCCTGCGACCAGGGATGCTGCTACTGGCCGACCGCTACTACGACGCTGCCGATTTCTTGGCCACGGTCACCACAACCGGCGCCGGCCTGCTGATCCGGGGCAAAGCCAACCGCCGCCTGCCGGTGATCCGCCGCCTGCCCGACGGTTCCTGGCTCAGCCGTATCGGCGCGCTGAACATCCGGGTGATCGAAGCCCAGATCCGGATCACCACCAGCCAGGGCACCCGCACCGGCGACTACCGCCTGCGGACCACACTGCTCGACCCGTACGCCTACCCGGCCGGTGAACTGGTGCGGCTCTACCACGAACGCTGGGAGATCGAGACCGCCTACCTCGAACTCAAATCCAGCATCCTCGGCGGACGCGTTCTGCGCGCCCGCACCCCCGACGGCATCGACCAGGAACTACACGCCTTGTTGGTCGTCTACCAGATCCTGCGCACCGCCATGCTCGATGCCACCGACAGCCGGCCCGGCACCGATCCCGACCGGGCCAGCCTCACCACCGCCCTGAACACCGCCCGCGACCAAATCGTGCACGCTGCCGGAGTCATCACCGACACCGTCATCGACCTCGTCGGAGCCATCGGCGCCGCCGTCCTGGACAACCTGCTACCCGAGCGACGCGTCCGCACCAAAACCCGCATGACCAAACGCTCGAACAGCAAATACCAAGCCCGCGGCCCGAACATCGACCGGCGCAGCTACCGAGCCACCACCAGCATCAACATCATCGACCCCAGCCCTTGACCACAACCACCACCCACTAACTGAGCGGCGTTGGCCCTAGTTCCTCCTTCACCTCGCGGCTGGCCGCATGCCACGGATCCTCGCCGTCCTCGAGCCCGCCGCCGGGAATCTCCCACGTGTCAACGCGGTACGCGGGCTGGACGAGCAGAACCCGGCCGTCCTCGTCGTACAGGATCAAACCGGCACCGGTGATGTTCTTGGGCAGGGCTGCGTAATAGTCGGCCGGCGGTAGCGGAGCTGGAGTCACGCTGCTGCTCGGGCACGACGACGCCAACAGCGCTAGCCAATCGGAAGAGCCCGTACGCGCACCGAACTGCTTCCCGATCGGATGAAGAGCGGACAGGTCAGTTCCGGTTGCTCGTCCGCGTGCGGGATGCCGGGGCATCCCCGCGCTTTGCGTCGATACCACATATTGACAGAATGCGCACAGCGAGGTTTGGAATGTGCGTCAATTGGCCGGCTCGCGACACACCGCGACCAACGGGCGGCAACGCCCGGTGGCCTTGAATCAACTAGTCACTAGTAAGATGATCAACGACAAGGGATCGTGGTCGCACTGTTCACTGGCGCCGGGAGCTAGTCCCCCTGGACCCTCCGGGTAACGCCTCGCAGGGCGTGAAAAGGGCGCGATCGGGCAACCCGGCACCCTCTTCAAGGCCGTGACGCGGGTGACTGCACGGCGGGCCGTTCCAAGCCAGCACCTGCGATTCTGTCACCGCGGGGCGCTGCAGCTGGTCGTCCAGGAGGTTGTTTCCGGTCAGTTTCCCGCGCCAGAGGAGCTGACCGCAGGCCACGCACGGCCGTTGTGCGCACCGACATAGCTCGTCGGCTAGCACAGGTTCAGGGATGGGAGTGACCGGACTCAGGAAAGTCCGAGATGACGGCGAAGGACATAGCCGCCATCTCCGCGGTGGTCGTAGCGGTTCTGGCCGCGCCGGCTCTGCTCTGTCTGCCGGCCTATGCTGCGGGTCCTCGCCGGTGAGCTGATGCCGGCCTCATATGGGAATGACGGCTTTGGTCGGCGTTATCGTCCTGGTAGGTCTCTACCTATGGTGTTGAGCGACAGGTTGATGTCAGCGCGGTGGCATTTGAGGGTCAGTCAGGGATGCCGCGAGCGCGGGATTCGGCGACGTGTCGGAAGTAGTCGCTGCCGTGCTCGACGCTTCCGCTGCGGCGCCGTAGCAGGAAGTTTTCATGGGCGTGGATGATCATGCGAGTGGCGAACTGGAGAGTGCGCATGTTGATGTGCCCGATCTGTTCGTCCTCTGCCGTGACCGTGCTGCTGCGGGCGCCGGGGAAGCTGACGAGTGCCACATTGCGGCTGACCGGGAAGGTGATCTCGATGTTGTGATCGGCGAGCGATTGCTGCCGTCCGGCGACGGCCTGTTCAAGGTCGCCCCACATCAAGGGGCTGTCGGAGCAGATGAAACCGCCGGTGGTCGTGGAGTCGGTGACGTGCAGCTCCCATTGCCTGCCCTGGAGCATCTTCAAGAGGGCATCTTGCGCGTAGGGGAAGGAGATCAGTGCGGGGACCTTCGGTTCCGCGGGGAACCAAGATCTGTCGCGGATTCCCCGAAGGGCTTCGTCGTAGGGCGGCCATTGGTCTCCCGCCGCGCCGTTGCGGATCTCGGCTGCTCTGAGTCCCTCCCACTGCTCACGCTGTACCTGGCCGGCGCGCAGTTTGGCTCCGATGCTGTTCCTGATCGCGTTGGCGACCTGAGCCAGGCCCCGGCGGTTGCTGGCTGCGAGCAGAGCTGCATAGGACAGCGTTTCGCCGATTTCCTTGCCAGGGTTGGTGATGGTGCCTGTGCCGACTTGCTTGACGTACGGTGCGACGAGGTCCTCGTGATCGGCCCTGATCTTCTCCAGGAGGTTCGGGTCGACGCCGGGTTCCTCGACGCGGTAGAAGTCGTTCTCGCGGCAGATCTTCTTGGGCGGCCCCTCGAAGTGATTGCCGGTCTTGTAGTCGAACACTCGTAGCTTTCCCCCCGCGGTCGGATCGCCGAAGCCGGCCAGGTAGAACGCCGATACACCGACGTGGTGCCTACGCGGTTCGTTGGCGGTCATGGCAGCTCCTTCAGCGGTCGACGGTGAGCCGGTTGATGGCGGCGTCGAGGTCGTCGTCGGCGGGCAGGGTGTAGATCCGGGTGGAGTCGAGCGAAGCGTGGCCGAGAAGCTCGGCGACGGTGACGAGGTCGACGCCGGAGCGAACGAGATCGGTGCCGAAGGAGTGCCGCAGGACGTGCGGCGTGACCAGTTCGGCGAGGCCGGCCGTGACTGCGATGTTGCCGATGATCTCGTCGGCGGTTCGCAGCGAGAGCCGGTCGCCTGCGCGGTTGAGAAACAGCGCCGGGCTGGTGTCGGAGCCGGGCCAGGTGCGGCGTTCGGCGAGCCAGGCGTCGAGCGCGGCGGCGAGTTCGGGGTGCACGGGGACGGACCGGTTCTTGCGTCCCCTCCCGCGGATGCGCAGCCGCCGCCGGTGTTGGGTGATGGGCAGGTCGTCGAGGTCCAGGCCGACGGCTTCGGCGATGCGGGCGCCGGCGAACCGCATCACCGCGGCGAGCGCACGCTCCCGCGGGTCGGCGGCCTGGGCGGCGCGTTGCCACCGGGTGTCGTCGCGGCCGACGAGAGCCTTGGGTGCGCGGCGGGCGGGTAGGTCGAGCCGGGCGACCGTGGTGCCGTCGAGCTTGCCGAGGCCGCGGCGCAGCGCCAGGTCGGAGACCGCCGCGAGGGCGGCGTTGACCGTCGCGGGGGCGCGTTTGAGGATGCCGTGCAGGTGGGCTTTGTAGTCGCGGGCCGCCCACGCCGCGGCGTTGGGGTCGGTGAGTGGGTCGCCGTCGACGTCGCTGGCGGCGAGCCACGCGAGGTACACCCGGACCCGGGAGAGATAGGTACGCCGGGCTTCGGCGGTCATGTCTGCGCGGCCGAGATCCACGGCGTACGCGTCGAGGACTGCCACGTACTTCTCGGGCAGCGGCGTCGGCGTCCGGCCGCGCTGACGCGGGACCTTGTTCGCTGAACCTGTTCCGCCCGGTTCGACAGCCGCCGTTGCCCCGTTCTCTGAATCCACGTGACCTATTGTATTAGAGACCGCACATTCTCTGAATGGAGGTGATCTAGTGGCTCAGCCCCAGACGCCAGAACAGATCATGGCGGCCATCATGGCGAACCCGCGTATCGCAAGAAACCGGACGTGGGGACCGTTTCTTTCAGCCTTAGCCGAGGAGGTTCTTGCTGCGCCGCCCACGCCCGTGGTTCAGGTCAACAGCACCGCTGTCCGAAATCGGCTCGGCTGGGAAGTTCCGACGCTCAGTGGCGCCCACGCCTCGCTTCACCAATGGGTCGAGCGGAACTTTCCTGCGGTTCCTTGGCAGCACGCTTTCGGCGCGAACAGTGTGCCTGCGTTGTACTCCATGGCGCCTTCCGTCGCCCATGTCGTTCTTGACTGACAGCAAGGACCAGAACCACGATCGACCTGCGACGCCGCGGCTCTTGCCCGACTGGGTCCACAGCGGAATGATCGACGCCGGTCAATGGCAGGTACTATAGGCCATCGGGGCGACGTGCGGGAGGGGCCGTGGCGCGAGCGCGGGTCGACCCGGAACAGCGCGTGGCCACGATGGCCCGGCTGGTCGCGCTGCGTTCGGTTGGTTCGCTGACCACCGGGCACGTGCGGATGGCGGCCGCGGGCCTGGAGGTCGCCGAGCGCACGGTGTGGCGGTGGCTGGACGCGGCCGCCCCGGCGGCGGCCCGGACCCGTACACGCTGTCGGCGGCCGACCGGGAGGCCTTCGCCTACTTCCGCGGCAACATCGCCGCGGTGGCCCCGGCCCGCGCCGCGGTGGTGGGCGGGCTCGGCCAGGTGGCCGGGGCGCCGGTGCCGGACTTCCAGGTCACCGGCTGGACTGGCGCACGGCCGGTCACCGAGCGGACCCCGCAGCGGGCGTTCGAGCGCGAGCTCACGCCGGCGGAACTCGCCGCCTGGCGTACCGGGAAAGATGGCCGCCGGGCGGCCAGCGTGTACCTGACCTGGCCGGCGGCCGGCCGCAACGTGGTCTGGGAATTGGACCACAAGCAGCTGCCGATCCTGGTGCTGCCGTCGCGCGGCCCGGCGGTGTGTCCGTGGCTGACCAGCGTGATCGATGATGGCACCCGGGCGCTGGTCGGATGGGCGATCGCGTTGAACCTCAAGAAACGCGGTCTCCTGCGCAGCCTCAACGGACCTCACCACGCCGAGCTCCACCCCGACGTCGCATTCAGCCTCGCTCGCCACGAGTGCCACTGCCATCAACCTGTCGCCGGCCACTGACAACAACTCGTCGGCGCCACTGCCATCAACCGGTCGCTAAACAACCGGCTCAAAGCATGAGCGGTCGGCGATACCCGCCCGGACAGTGTCGGCCACGGCCAGAAGCCGCGAACGGCCGTCCGAAGGCTAATGGTGGTCTCACAATGACGCTCAAGCCAGCATCGAGCGACGCGTTCGCCTTGGCGTGGACACCATGCGGGCTCCCGGTCCGGAGTATGAGCCGCCTGCTGAGAGCTGCGCGAAAAATGTCATAGGTGACCGCCATCCTGAGCACATGGCAGAACCCGCCACGCCAACGCCACCCAACCCTATCGAGCTATCAATCAGCGAAGCGCGCACCCGGTTCGTGCAGCTGGTGCGGCTGACCAGCCTCACCCGGCAGACAACGCTGATCGTCGATCACGGACGCCCCATCGCCGCGCTCGTCTCCCCGGACAGGTTGACGCGGGCATCGCCTGAACCCCGAGCGCTACCCGGCACACCGGCCACGGCTGCCGGATGGGCGAAGCGCCTGGAGGTCGTCCGCGAGGGTCTGCAACGCCAGCACGCCACCCGACTCGGTGAACTCACCGCCGCCCTGGACGCGACGTGGCGCATTCTGGACTCATGGCGCCCACCCGGCTCGGACCGAAGCCATGACGCCCTCAGAGCCGTCCACGCCGAGCTCCGCCGCCATCAATAGAACCATCGACGCATGTCTTGCTCAAGATTGAGGGCACCGCCGCGCCTGTCGGCCCGCGCAGCGCCCAGCGGTGCCCTCAGCAGCATTGCGGGCGACGCCGTCTGTTCAACGCCCGCGCACAGGATCAGCGGGCCGCGTACGCGCCCACCACAGAACTTGGAATCCGGCCGCGCTCCGACACCTGGTGGCCATTCTTGACCGCCCACTCCCGGATCGCCTGATTCTCCTGCCGCGAGCTTGCATGCGACGCCGCCCGTGGACCCCGAGCAGGCCGACGGTCGACTCCGCTGCGCCCTACGCGCGTTCCCGCGGACAAGAACGGATCGAGCGCCTTCCGAAGCTTGCCGGCGTTCTTCTCCGACAGATCGATGGTGTAGTTCACTCCGTCCAGACCGAACTCGATAGTCCGATCGGCGTCGGTGCCGTCCAGATCGTCGGTCAACTTCGTAATGATTTGCTT
>NZ_BOMV01000107.1 GCF_016862375.1 Paractinoplanes rishiriensis
CTCGAACAGGCCGACCGCGGCCGAGAGTTGGCCCTGGAACTGCCGGTAGGTTGCCGCCCTGTCGTTGACGAACATCAGGTCGGTGGAGGTGTGCTGCGGGCCGGCGTGTTCGGTGAGCGCGTCGATGTGCGGCAGCAACTGGTTCCATCGTTGCCAGCCAACAACATTCGCTCTGGGATCGTCCGGTATCGCCGTGCGGATCACCGCCACCGCCGCCTGCACCCCGGTGGCTGTGGTGGTGACGTCTTCGCCGGCTGATTGGGGATGGTTCTGCCGGACCACGGCCTGCACCAGCCGATGCACACTGGCCTGTCCGCCGCCGCGATTCACCAAGCTGAACGACGCCAGCACCGCAAGCGCCTCACCGACCGCGACCGGATCATCCGCCAACGGCAACAGCGCGTCCTCCGGCAGCGCGTCCGGGCCGAGCCAGGCCAGCACCTGCAACACCCGCACCGCCAGCGCGGACCGGGCGGCGACCGCGTCCATACTGGCCTGCCAGATCGTCGCGACCGTGCGTTGCGCCGAGCTTCCTTCACCCAGGGCCGCCGCAACCAGGCCGAACCGGTCGGCCAACAACTGCAGGTAGTCGCCGAAACTTAAGCCGTCGTGCTGGCTGACATACGCTGCGGCCTGTTCCAACGCCAGCGGCAGATCTCCCAGCGCCGCCGCCAACCGGCCCGCACCCCCGGCGTCGTCCAACCCGGTCAGCCGGTGCAACAGCTGCACACTCGCCGCCCGATCCAACACCTCCAGCCGCAGCGGGGCCAGCCCGAGCCGCGCCCAACGCGCCGTCCCGAGCTCGCGGCGGGTGGTCACCACCACGTGACCCCGACCGGCCACCTGCCCCAGCAACGGCTCGATATCGGCGAGGTCTTCCACGTTGTCCAGCACCAACAACCAGCCCCGATGAGTCTGCAACCAACTCAACGCCCACGCCTGCGCATCAGCCAACGTGTCCGCCGGACGTAAACGCCCGGCCAACGCCGCGAGCCCCAACGCCACGTTCTCCGCAGTGTCCGCGGTGACCCACCAGACCAGCCCATACCGGTCCCGGTAGTTACGCGCGTAGTGAATGGCAAGCTCGGTCTTACCGATACCTCCTAACCCGTAAACCGCGGCCTGACCCACCACCGCACCACCCGCACCGTCCAACAAACCGGCCAACCGGGCCAGGTCACGACCTTCGAACACCGCCGAACCCATTGGCAGGTTGTCCACCCCATCAACCGGAACTACCGCCACGCCGCCGCGCCGGTCAGCCAACTCCCGCAGCGACCGCTCGACAAGCTGCCCTAAATGCGCCGGACTGCCGAACTGCTGCGCGGTCACCCCGGCGTCACCAACCCGCTTCCGGAACGCGACCTGACGTGCCCCGAATTCGTTGTCGGTCAACGCCCACACCGGCACGCCAGGATGGTCCGCCTCGATGTCCAGTAGGAAGATCAACCGGTCCAGACCCGCCGCCGTCGCCGTATCGAACTCCAACTCCGTGTACGACACCTCCGGCCGGCTCCGCACCAGCGACCCGTACCGCACCCCTAACACACCCACATACACGTCACACGAACGAACTCGCTCCACACACAACTCCGCCGGCGGCAAATCCACGGACGGGAAATCCGCCATGTCGACCACCGCATGACCCGCCGCCGTCACCGCCCGCTCTGCCGCCGCCACATAAGACCCGCTGGCCGGAAACCGTCGCAACTCAGACGTATGAGACACAAACACCCGCCAACCATCAGACACCGAGCCGCCCATCCCCTACCCGCCACGGCAGCCGACCCATCCCGTCAAGATCACGACAAACCGCCCGGCAACCGCTCAGCCTAACGGCAGCGGAACCCCTCAGCGCAATACCCACAAGATCAAAATGTAGCCGGCGGATTCCGACGAATCATGAAAACAACACCGCCAACGAATTACGTGCGATAAATGAACAAGAAATTTCTTCGGCCCCACCTGAAGCCTTTCGGTCAACCACCCCGTTCCGGGTTAGTGCATTCTGATAGCGCACTGTTCTCGGCAAATCCGGAAGCCGCCACCCGCCGCGTTGCTACTTTGGGTGACCGCCCGGCCCGGGATCAGAGCCGCGCATGTACGGTGGTAGTCATGGCGCTATAGTCGCATGCATGAGTACATGGTCGCTGCGCCTTATGGGCGCACACGAGATCCGAGTTCGCCTGGGTGGGATCAGCCGGCAAAGGGTCTACCAGATCACCACGCGCGCTGACTTCCCCGCACCGGCGGCCGATCTCGTTCAAGGCAAGGTCTGGCTGGCCGGAGATGTCGAAGCCTGGATCACGGCCAAGAGGCCGCAGCTGACTTACACCGAGTAACCAGACCCGCGCGTCCTTCGCTTCCTGCTTCTGCGGCGGTATTCGCCGAGAGGTTAATGGCCGCCGCCAGCGGGCGGCGTCGATGGGGCGCGGCCGTCCGGTATGCGGTCAGGGATCGGACGGATGTTGCGGCTTGAGGGTGATTCCCTCGGAGGCGACCGATCCCACGGCGGCGTCCCACCACCAGGCATTGCCGTTGACATACAGACACGGCGCGGCCGCGGTGATGTCGTCACGCAGCAACGCGACGTCGACGCCCGGCATAAGCAACCGCACAATCCGGCCGTCGGAGCAGGGCAGATCCCAGCCGAAACGGCCATCCCGGTCAGCCGCCGGGTCCCGCACAGGGTCACCGGCCAACCCGGTCACGCGATGCCGGATCGGCACTTCGTCCAGCTCCGCCGCGCGCACCTGGACCGCCTCGAGGAACACCGTAAGGTTGGCCTCAGCGAGATCCTCGCGCGCGCCCTCGATCGGCACCGTCCCGGGATTGATCATCGTCCCACGATACGGTCGCCGACCGCGTTTATGCAGGTGACCTCGCCGCGCGCCGCACCATTTCATCAGCAGAGCGGCATTTCGGCGCCAGCTTTCGCAGGTGGAGAGGGCAGTCGCCGTGAGGTGCGTTGGCGGGCATTGCGGGACGCGCCCGCCAACGCCGTCCCAACCTATCCGGCCCCATGCCCATGCCATCCCCACGCCGCCAGATCCCGCGCACAAGCAGCACACGACCAGGTACAAAACGTGGCGAACGCCAAGCGCCACCTGCCGACCGATCCGGCGACGGCCCTAACCTGGCCGACATCTTCGAGGTCCAGCGCACCGACGACAACTGGAGCGGCCTGGCCCTGTTCGGGAGCGGTTCCGGTTCTGGCACACGGCCGTGCGCGGGTGACGCCACGGGCCAGCTCACCTGCCTGGTTTGGCAGGCCTCCGCCTTCGGTAGTGTTTCGATGTCAGGTCCGGCGGACGGCGATGCCGGTGACGATGAGCGCCGCGAGGGTGTCGGCGGCGGTGAGGATCAACCCGACTGTTTCGAAGGCGCCGATGATCGCAGAGGCGCCGAAGCTGGTCACGGTCGCGGCGACCGCGATGAGCACGCCGGCTGTCCGCAACCAGGCCAGGACGGCGGCGATGCGCGCGACCCGGCGACCTCGCGGCAGCGCGAAAGCGACCGCAGTCAGAAAAAATATGACGGTGCCGGCGGCCGCGGACACGCCGAGCAGCAGAAAGGTTGCGGCTTCGTCGTCGGTGAGGTTGCCGCGCTGGTGGCTGTTGAAGACGAGCATGCCGAGCGCGGCCAGTCCGGCGTCGGCCAGCAGCAGGATCGCGCTCAGCACAGCCAACAGGGGGCTGCCCCGGCGGTCAGTGCGGGGGGCGGTCATGAATCACGCCTTCGCTGCCGGCGGCCAGTGCCCTTGGTGGAAGCCTGCGTTGTCGGCGAGTTTCTGCCGCAGCAGGTTGTTAGCGGACGCGCACGCCGATTTAAGGGCTTCCGCTCCGACGATGAGCGCCGCGGACGCGGTCAGGCCCGCTCCGGCGGCGATGACCGGCGCGGCAGGAAGGCCGAAGATCGTCGCTGCTGACGACAGCGCACCGATGATGCCGGCCGCGAGGGCCACGAGCGCGCCGAGTAGCGCGCCCCAGAAGACGATGATGGCTTTGGCCACGTCGTTCAACGCCGTGGAGATACCGCTGGTCAGCACCGATTGAACCTTTTCCAATGCCGTCTTCTGTAGCGGCAGGGTTTGCCGGTAGGCGTCGGCGGCGTCACCGTCCCAGGCGGTGTCGACCTGGAGCAGGCCGGCGTCGGCTGATTGCACCTGAGCGCTGACCGGTGCGCCCACCGTGTCGCTCCACGCGTCAGCGGTCGACCACAGCTGCGACGGGGATCCCATGTTGGAGCAGACCTCGGCGAGGTTGTTCCAGACCCGTCCCAGAAAGTCGCAGAACGTGTTCCAGCCGGCGAAGATTCGGCCCTGCAGCGAGTCGGGCAGCAGGGGCAGCTTGGCGTTGATGGATCCCTGCAGTTCGGTCGTCTTGGTCTGGATCCGGCCCATCACCGAACTGATCTTCTCGATCAGGGCTGCTTCACTGGCCGAGCCTGCGGCAGTATTATTCGCGGACATCCCAGACTCCTTTGAGCTGGCTCGCGGCGTTGGTGTCGCTGAGTTCGTAGGCATGGGCAACCTTGTCGAGCGCGGTGCTCACCTCGCGGTACACCGCGGTGGCCTCGTCGAGCAGCGTGACCGTCTTCTGTTGGATCTGCGCGTAGGTGGCCAGCAGCCCGGTCGGCACGCTCGCCCACGACAACAGCGACTCGTGCAGCGACAGCGCACCAGCCTCCTGACCGGCCCGTCGGGTCACCTGCGACACCTGGTCCCACACGGCGGCGTCGTGGCGCAGCGCATCGATAGCGGCGGTAACACTCATCGCATCCCTCCCGAAAAACAGTTCGCTGTCATGGGCTGATAACGGTCAGTCGGTCAGGCGCAGGCGGCGGGCTAGATCGAGCGGATCCTGTGTTGCACGCTGCACCTGTCCGAGCGGGCTGTCGGCGATCAGGCGTCGCACCCCGTGCGCGGCCGCGTTCTCGTACGCCGCGCGGAACGCCGCCGTCACCTGCCGCCCCACGTTGGTCTCATGGGCGCCACGCAACCAGGACCCGTGGATACGTACAGCGGTGACCTCGCCGCCGCCGGTCACGGTCACCGTGACCTGCCGGTTGGGGCTGTGCCCGGTGTGTGTCGCGTTCACCGTCGCCGCCAGCCGGGCCGAGACCTCGTCGATGCCCTGCTCCACCGCCTCGGCAAGGGCGAGTAACTCCAACAGCGCCGCCCGGCGGTCCTCCGCGGACATCGCCCCAGTCGCCGCTGCGTGGAGCCGCCGGTGGAAACCCTCCCGGTCGAACTCCACCCGATCCGCGACGCCAGCGCCACGCGATGGACCGTCGCCCGATGCCGCAGCCGGGGAACCTGACCCTCCGCCGGCGGCGTACGCCTCACCCCACACGGCGAGCCGACGTATCGCGGCGTCGCGCGCCGCCTCGATGACAGCCCCGGCCAGTTTCTCAGCGTCGAGACGCCGCCAGCTGCCCATCATCGCGACCGAGCTGACCATCCCCTGCGCGTCCAACGCCACCCGCACCGAACCGTTGGCATCCGACCCGGGCGCAGCCGACACCCGCGCAGAACACCGCGCACCATGCACCAGCGCCTCACCGTCCTCAACGAGGCGGCCCCAGGCATCCACCCGGTCATCCGACATGCGTCATCCCCGCTCGGCGTCCTGGCCGGCTCCCCGAAAGCATCGATACGACACCCCCGGCACCTTCCCAATCATCGATGCATAGCGCAACCCTTCCGCAACATGGCGTAACGACCACTTCCGGCAGCCAATAATCGAGGAGAAGGCATCCGAGTTCGGTGACTGGTGGTTGGGCATCCACCTTGGGCGTGGCGCTGCGGCCATGAGCGGTGGTCGCGTGGCAGCGAACTACGTCTGACGACTGGCATCCCTACGCCGGTCGAATCACAGCACCGCAGTAATCCCGTCGTATCGGTCACCCGTCGTCGTACCTAGCCCCGGCGAACGGCTGCGCAGGCGAGCATCAGCCCCACCAGCTCACCGAGGCAACGAGAACCGCCACCGCTCAACCTCGTCCGGTGACAGGTCCACGCGCAGCCGTAGATGGCGTACGGTATGTCGCCAGCGGCCGGCCTCGTACGCCTGGTCGGCGATCACCTCAGCCACCAAGTGCGGCTCTACCGGGTGATAGTCACTCGGTAGACGTGCTCGAACTGGCCGGACCAGCCTGCCGGTAGCGGCCAACGGCCACAAATGCCGACCCTTCGGAGCCGACGGGCGTGGCCGCCGCCGCGATCCCCCGGCGCTGCGGCGCCGTGAGCGGGCTGGTGCGCCCGAAATACCGGAGCCGACCTCGCTCGTCACGACGGCCGAGAAGCAACGCGGTCGGTGCGTGCACCGGCCCGACGACGCCACCGATGATGATGGCCTCTGCAATGACCGGAAGCCGCCGCCCCGCCACGTTGCCACTTTGGGTGACCGCCCGGCCGGATCAAAGCCGCGCACGCACGGTGATAGTCATGGCGCTATAGTCGCATGCATGAGTACTCGATCGCTGCGCCTTATGGGCGCACACGAGATCCGAGTCCGCCTGGGTGGGATCAGCCGGCAGCGGGTCTACCAGATCACCAGCCGTGCCGACTTCCCCGCACCGGCGGCCGATCTCGTTCAAGGCAAGGTCTGGTTGGCCGGAGATGTCGAAGCCTGGATCACGGCCAAGAGGCCGCAGCTGACCGACACTGAGTAACCAGCCCCGCGCCGTCCTTCGCTTCCTGCTTCTGCGGCGGTACTCGCTGAGAGGTTCATGGCCGCCGTCAGCGGGCGGCGTCGACGGAGCTGCTAGACAATCTGCAACGTAATCGGGTTAGCTCGGGTCATCGTCGGCTCCAGACCTCACATTTGCTCAGCCCGGAAATGCCGTTGCAGCCCCCACCGCCCAGGATTGATATCCACAGCTTGTGGATAAAGTGGTTGGCCGCGGTGTCAGCCCCTCCGGCTGATGCAAGGCCCGCGGGACAGATCGTACCGCCGACCCGGTCCACCGTGTCGCAGCCGCGGCGCCCGCGAAGGATCGCGTAGCGTCACAGTCCCGCGCAGCCGCGCGTTCGACCGAAGGCAGGTCCAAAGGGGGGGAACGACTCGGGAACCCATGATCAACTCGCCGAACTGCTCGGCAAGTACGATCTCGCTCACGCCAGCCTCGCCGCACGGCAGACCGAATTGACCTGCGTCGTCGGGGCCTGGCGCAAGATCCGAATCCCCGCATGACCGATGTTGAGACTCCAGCCTGGTCTCGAAACCGCCGCTGCAGCCGCGTAGCCACTGCTAACCATGCAGTGATGCAAAGACATGCGGCATGCGGTCTTAGTGGGTGTTTCAGAGGGGTGTCGGACGGCGTGTCCGCGGTGATCTCTGCGGTCGCGGCAAGGTGTCGGTGTGGGTCGTCAGCGTGCTTACCCCTCGGATCTGACCGATGAGCAGTGGGAGATCATCGAGCCGATGCTCCCTTTGATCAAGGAGCCGGGCAGGATTCCGAAACATCCGTTCCGCGACATCGTGATGCGATCTTGTACATCGATCGGTCCGGGTGTTCCTGGTGGCAGCTGCCGGTGGACTTCCCGCCCTGGCAGACCGTCTATGGCTGGTTCCGGCAGTGGAAGGCCCGCGGGGTCACCGAGCGGATCCTTGATGAGTTACGCGAGCAGATCCGGCTCGCGCAAGGCCGTGACGCCGAGCCGTCCGCGGGCGTGATCGATTCCCAGTCGGTCAAGGCGGCCGACACCGTCGGCAAGGACTCCCGAGGCTACGACGCGGGCAAGAAAGTCAACGGGCGTAAGCGTTTCATCGTCACTGACACCCTCGGTCTGCTGGTCAGCGTCACTGTGCTTGCCGCGTCGTGGCAGGACCGCGATGGCGCCAAGACCGCGCTGCTGGGCGTCTACCTGTCCACCCCTATCCGATACATATTCGCCGATCAGGGCTTCGCCGGCCGGCTCGTCGACTGGGCCGCACGCACGCTGAGCATGGTGATCGACATCGTCCGCAAACCGGAATGGCAGCGCGGCTTTCAGGTCCACCCCAAACGCTGGGTCGTCGAGCGAACCCTCGCGTGGTTGACCGCTCACCGCCGCCTGGCCCGCGACTACGAGCGTGACCCGGCAGTGTCCGAAGAAATGATCCGCTGGGCTGCGATCAACCAGATGCTGCGCCGCCTCACCCGAGGTGAACCAGCCCGCCGTCAGCAACGACGACAAGCCCGAACAGCACCGCTCTAAAACACTCACTTAGCTGCTTGTAGCCGTGGCCGGCACACGTGCGGTTCGGGCCGTGTGGCCTGCCGCCGTGGCGGCGTTGGTCGTGGGGCGTGTGGCGTGCGCTTGGCGGTAGCGGCGTGCTGCCCGGCGGCCTGTGCCAGTGGCGTCGTCCGCGCGGCCGGTGGCGCGGGCGAGGTCGGCACCTGACGGTTCGTGTCCCTGCTCCATGCCGGCTAGCCAGGCTTGGTACATGGCGGCGTCCTCAGCGTTGGTCGGTTGATAGAGCGACGAGGCCGCGCGGGCGGCTGCATCCTTAGCCGGTCGGCGGGGAGCCGGCGTCTGGTTCGGGTCGTCGGGGCGCGTTCGCAGAGGTGCAGGTGTGTAGTCGGGCTTGGGCGGCCTGCTGCCGTCCGCCGTGGGTGTCTCGTTGTGCGCAGCCACGGCGGACGCGGCTGGATGGGAGGGTGGCGTGGCTGCCGGCATTGCGATGGCGCGCTCGGTGTCCGCGGCGCACGCGGCGACGGCGGGCGTCGTGGTTGTGGGTGTGACGGTGGTGAGGCGTGCGCTGATTTCGACGAGGCTGATGCTGGCGACGACGATCAGTCCGTCGACCGAGAGCGGCAGTAGGTAGACCGATGCGCCGGTTTCGCCGTAGCGGGCGGCCACGCCGGTCATGTGCCAGTAGGAGATCCAGGCGGTGATGCCGGCGATGGTGGTGGTGGCGATGATGCGGATCGCGGCGAGGAGGCGTTGGTGGACGGGGATGCGGGAGATGAGTTCGACGGTCAGCAGCAGTGCGATGGGTGGCCATGCCGCGATGGCTTGGCTGATGGGGTGGGTGGGTGCGTGCAGGACGTTCGCGGCTACTGACGCGGTGACGCCGAGGGTGAGCACGGCGCGGACCGCCCACCGCAGACGGATGAGCCGCTCGGCGGTCATCTGGGTTGTCCTTTCAGTTGAGCTGGATGGGACACGGCGGCCGGCGAAGCGCCGGTGGCTGGTGCGGTCAGGCGGCGGGGGGTTGTAGACGCGCGGCGAGGGCGAGGGTTTCCGGGGAAGGTTCTTCCTCGATGTCGTGCAGGGCGTCGCGAAGGCGGTGCAGGACAGCCTGCGCGGCGGCGGTGTTACCGGCCGCGGCCAGGGCATTCAGGGCCCGTCGGGCGACGTCCTCGTTGATCGGATCGAGTGTCGCGGCGTCGTCGATGAGCGCGGCGGCCTCGGCGGGGTCGGTGGGGTGGAGCAGCTCGGCCACCTCGAGGCGGGCCCGGATGCCGTGCCGGCGGACGTGTTCGCGGGCGGAGGTGATCCAGTCGTAGTGGTAGCCGTCGGCGAGGGCGCCCGTGTGCAGATCAATGGCGTGTCGCAGGAGTTCGGCACGGTGTGGCGGGTCGGCGGTGGCGGCGTGGAGCAGGGTGTCGTCGAAGTCCCACAGGTCGATCTGGAGCAGGCCCGGGTCGAGGTGGTAGCGGCCGCCGGTGTTCACGACCGGTTGGATGCTCGGGTCCGCGGCGGCTTGCCTGATCAAGCGGCGCAGGTTCGCGGTCTCGGTGGAGAGCCGTTGCGCGGCGCGGCGCATGGTGGCTGTGGGCCAGAACGCTTCCATGATGTCGGCGAGATTGGCGCCGTTGCGGTGTACGGCGAGGTAGATGAGCAGTTCGCGGGCGTGGTGCCGTATTCCGGTGATCGGTTTGCCGTCCCGGTCCTTGATGGTCGGCGGGCCGAGCAGCCGGATGGGTACGCGAGGTGTGGGCGCCTGCCGTCGGGAGCTACCGCCGTGTTCCGGGGACCGGACCGCTGCAGGTTTAGCGTCGTGCCGGCTGGTAGAGGCGGCGTGGCTTGATTCGTTGTGGCTGACGCGGTCGGGGTCAAGGCGGGGCGTTTCGGTCGGTACGGTGTTGACGCGCTCGTCTGGTTCTGGGGCTGCGGGTGGGACGTCAACGGGGTCACCGGTGTGGGCTTCGTGCAGCACGGTCAGCAGTTGGCGTGCGGTCGCGGCGTCGAGAACGGCAAGCCTGCCGTCAGGGGTACGGCCGTCTGTTTGTATATCGATGGTGCCGGTAGGTGTGTTACCGAGCAGGATCGCGGTGATCTGGACGTGACGGCCGAGCAGGATCAGGTTGTCCAGGCGCGGGTGTAGGTCTTCGGGCGGGGTGTGGGTGAGCAGCAGGACCGGTGGCATGGGCGGGTGGCAGGCGTCGGCGGCTCGCAGTGCGGCAAGGTCGGTGACGTCGTACTCGTGCAGGATCCGGTTGCGTTCGAGCAGCATGTCGTCGAGGTGATCGAGTGCGGCCGGAAGGTCGGCGTGGATGTGCAGGCGTGAGCTGGATGGCCAGGGCGGATCGCCGAGCAACGCGGTCAGCGTGCCCGCGGGTATGACGGCCACGCCTTCGGCGTCGGGGTCCTGCGGGATGCCTGCGGACAAGGTGGCTACCAGCAGGGCTCGGGCGGCCGCGGCGGCACCGGGGCCGCGCAGTCCGCAGCCGTCGGGGTGGGCACTGAGTCCGGTCAGCTGCGGGCCGTCAGGTCCCGGTGGGGCTAGCTCGGGCCGCTCGGCGGGCGGGTGGCGCAGGTATACGGTGACCGTGGGCGGCGGTGGAGCCGGTTCGGGGGAATGGCGTCGTGCGTGACGGTTGATTGTGGTCATGACCGGGGGCAGCGGGAGCAGATCAGGGTCAGCGGAGTGGGCGGTGCGAGTGTGCGGCGCATAGCGGTGCCGGCGGCGCAGCCAGACCAGGGTGCCGGCCGCGGCGATCGCACCGGCCAGGGGCAGAGGTAGCCAACCGCCGGGAAGTGGCACTCCCGGACGGTCGTCGTACTGGGGGGCGCCCAGCGCCGGACCCGGGACCGTTGGTGCGCTGCCGCCAGGCAGATTCGGCGCCGCGCTGACCGGCTGTCCGGTAGTGGCCGGGGCCGTCGAGGGCGTGACCTCCCCGGCCGGCGTCGACGCTTCCGGGGTCGCGGGTGTGGTGTCCGGCTGAGGTGTGGTGGCTGCTGGCCGAGGCGTGCCGCTGTCGTCGCGCCGCTCCGGCTGGCCCGGGCCGGGTGATGCCGCTGCGGGCAGCGTCAGCCGCCAGCCGGGATAGATGAGGTCCGGGTTGGTGAGTCGTCCGCCGACGTCGGGAAACGTTCGACCGCGGTTGACCTGGAAGATCGCCGGCCAGCGGTCGGCGTCACCGAGCCGGTGCTCGGCGATCGAGGAAAGGGTGTCACCGTGCTTCACCGTGACGGTGCCGCGCCCGGCCGCGGTGACCTGCATAGCGGCGACCTTCAGCCGTTGCCGGTCGTCCTCGCCGGATCGGTCCGTGTTTGCGGCTGGCTGGTCGTGGCCGCTGGTGGTGTGTGCTGAGGCCGCGGTCGCGGATAGCCCGGGACCGGCGACGGTGACGGTGGCCGCGCCGATCAGCGTGGCGGTCAGTCCCTGCACCGGTCCCGGGAGACAGGCGAGCAGCCGCACCCACCGCCGGCGGCGGATCCGGGCAGCCACCGCGGCCCCGACAGCGACGGTGATGGCTGCCCACATGAGCCAGCAGAAGATGATGGCGGTCGCGGCCGCGTAGCGCGGGTCGAAAGGCATGCGCAGCCAGGCTTGCATCTGCTGCACCGTCGGCGGCTGCTCGGGCAGCGGATTACCGCCGACTGCTATCAGCAGCACGGGAGCACCGGCGACTACCGCGGTCGTGAGGACAAAGGCGCGCACTGCGCCCATCATTCGGATCACCCTTGTCGCCTCCTGCCCGGGCAGAGCTGGTCTGCGTACGCTGCGGCACGGCATGTGTCGTCGCCGCCGCACCGACGGTAGGCGGCGCGTTCGGCAGCGTGCCGCTAACAGCCACTCACCACCACTCACACCCGCTCACAAGCCCAGGTCAGCGGGCAGACGAAACAACAGTGGAATAGCTGGCAGTGATTTCTGCGTGACCAGGCTGTGATCTTCTGCTTCACTGGCCCGCATGCATTCATGGCTGGCGATCGACTACGGTGCCGCGCACACCCGCGCGGTGCTCGTGTCGCCCGGCGGCGCCCGGCGGCTGGTGACCTTCGACGACAGCCATGTGCTGTCCAGTGCTGTGCATGTCAGCGCCGCCGGCATCGCGGTGGGTGCGCAGGCGTGGCGGCGGGCCGCCGCCGAACCGGACGGGTTCGTCCTGTCCCCGGTACGCGCCGGCCGGCAACAGGTGATCGTGAACGGAGCCTCGGTGGAGGTGGCCGATCTGGCAGCGGCGACCCTGCGCCACGTCGCGCAGCACGCCGCGGCCATGGCCGGTGAGCCGGTGTCCGAGGTGCACCTGGTGGTGCCGGCCGGGTGGGGGCCGCAGCGCCGGACCTGGCTGCGGCATGCCGCGCACGAGGCCGGCTTGCGGCCAATCCGCCTGGTGGAGGCTCCGGTCGCCGCCGCCCCCGGCCTGCCGGCCGCACCCGGCGACGCGGACCGACCGCTGCTGGTCGTCGACCTCGGGGCGGGCTGCGAGGTTACCGTGCTGCAGCCCAGGGCCGGCGGGTTCGAGGTGGTAGCCACCATGGCCGACCCGGACGCCGGAGGCGACCGCATCGACGCCGCCCTGACCGCCGCGATCACCGGCACCGACCCGGACGATCTACCCACCGGCACCCGATGGGCAACGCTCGCCGACGTCCGCACCGCCAAGCATGCGTTGGCGCAGCAGGTTGCGGTCACGGTGCCGGTGCCCGGCGGGCAACCGCCGATGATCGTCAACGGCACGGTACTCGCCGCCAGCGGCCACCCGGTGTATGAGCGGGTCGCAGAGCTGGCCACCGGGGTCCTGACCAACGCCGACCAGACCCTGCAAGCGCTCGGCACCGTACACCTGATCGGCGGCGCCGCCACCGCTGAGGCGGCGGACATGATCGGCGCGAAACTCGGCGCCACCGTTCAGGTACCGCCTCAGGCGGGCGTGGCCAGCGTGCTCGGTGCGGCTGGCGCAGACCAGACGATCAACCGCGCCGACGATGGTGAACCTTTGCGGCTGCCGCCGCTGCGACGCGCGGTGAGCATGGGTCTGCCCGGCCTGTTCTCCCTGTTTCTGTTCGCGCACTTCACGTTCACCGTCATCTTCAACGGCGGCAAACCCTACTCGCGCACGCCGCACTACTACGTGACCGCCGCCTGGGGCGAACTCACCGTGGCCGCGATCCTCGCCATGATCACTTGCCTGCAGGGTGCCGGCCTGATCGCGGCGTCATTGGATCATCACAACCCCCGCACCGGTGCACCTGCGGGCGCCGATAGCCGCATCGCGCCAGGTATCGCTCTGGCCGCCGCGATCGGTACCGCCGTCGCCGCTTTGTACGGGTTGACCGCCGCGGTGTACTTCGCCTACCCGGTCAGCGACCTGCTGCGCTGGTCGCTGTTGCCCGTGCTGCCCACCGCCGGATGCGCGCTGGCCCTCGCCGCCGTCGCCTGGCGCCGTCCGGTCAGACCCGCTGCAGGATGGGACGCGGTACTGACTGTTCCGCTGAGCTCCACCATCGCCGCCGCGGCGGGCACCCTGGCGGTCACGCTGTGGTGGCACGTCGGGCTGCCCTGGTGGGCCGGCGGCTGGGGCGACCTGGTCAGCGTCATCGGCGGCCTGCTATTCACCGTAGCCATCGCCTGCGCCCTGGTCCGCCGGCTCGCCGCCCGACTCGCGCTCACCGTGCTCGTGGGCTTCTTCATCGTGATCATCACCCGGTCCGGGCTCAACATCCCCGCCATCATCTACGCGGTAGCGGTGTTCGGCTGGAGCGCCCAACGCCTGTGGGCCATCGCCCGCACGGCACCGCCGACCGCCTGAACCCGCACTCCGGTATGGCGAACTGATCATGCGCTGGATGAACCGCCTCGCCGCCACCATGATGGTGCTGGCCGTCGTCGCGGGTCCCCCGCTGCTGGCCGTCCTGTGGCTGACCAGTCACCCGTGGCGGTGGCCTACCCGAGCCCAAACACAGGCCTGGTTGCAGCAGCCGGTCACCGCTACCACCATCATCGCTGCCTGCGTTACCGTCGTCGTCCTCGGCTGGCTGACCCTGCTCTGCTACCTGGCCAAGCGCGCCGGCCAGCTCCTGCGCGCCTGGTGGCACCACCTGCGCGACGTCCCACTACCACCACCTGCGCAGATGACCGCATCCTCCATGGCCGGAATCGCCGCCCTCACCATGCCCGCCGCCACCGCCGGCGACATCCTGCCCGCGACAACACCCGTCGCCGCACCCGAGCAGCAGCTGCCAGGTGCCGAACCCAACAGCAACGGCCCCGCCGAGCAGACCATCACGATCGGCCAGGCCGGACTCGACCTGCCCAGCGGGGGGTGGATCTCCACCGGCATGGCCGCAGCCGTCGCCGCGACCGCCGCACTGATCTGGCAGCGCCGCCGCCGCGCCTTCCAGCCGGCACCCCCCAGCCCCCACCGCGAGCAACTACGCGACCGCGACCTGCATCGGCTGCCCGAGACAGCCGAAGCCATTACCGCGGCGAGGCCGGGCGCGCTTTACCAGGCAGACCACCCGCCGGCCTTGCTCGACCAGTTACCCGCCGGCGCTATCAGCATCATCGGACCCGGCGCCGCAGCTGCCGCTCGTGGCCTGATCGTCGCCGCCGCACTCTCCACGCTCAGCGGGAAAACGCCCACCACAACGGTCTGCATCGACCGCAGCGACCTCACCCGACTCCTGCCAGAAACCGACGTCGCCGCTCTCACCGCCGTCGGCATCCAAATCAGTGACACGCCGAAACCTGCGGCTCCACCACCGTCGGGCCACGCAGACGACGGCGGCCGTCACATCCCGCCGGCCGAACCGGCCACCTCGCACACCACCCGCATCCGGCTGACCGCCGATCCAAACGCCACCGTCACCTGGCACATCGCCGCCGACGGCACCGAAGCCGGCACCGCCAACCCGCAGAGGTTCTGCGTCCTCACCGCACAGAACACCACCGACCTACTCACGCTCGTCCACCAGGCCCACCAGAACCCCCGGGACACAGCAACCGAGCCGCATCCTCCGACCAACCATCCCGCACCCGCCCCACTCCCGCAGTCCACCACCACGACCGGCCGTCTGCAATTGATCGGCGGCTGCGAACTGACTGTCGGCGGCAGCCCGGTGCGCCTACGCCGCCGCGCCGGCCTGCAAATCCTCGCCTACCTCGCCGTCCATGCCGACGGAGCCACCAGAACCGACCTCATCCGCGCCTGCTGGCCCGGCACCCCACCGGCCACCATCACCCAACGCCTGCACACCACCCTCACCGACCTACGCCGCCAACTCCAACCACTGCTCGGCGCCGACCCGATCCACCACGACGGCCACCACTACCACCTGAACACCCAGACGATCAGCACCGACCTGCACCGCTGGCGCACCACCGCCAACACCGCCGCGCACAGCATCGACCCCCGAGCCCGAAGAGAAGCCTGCCGAACCCTCATCAACCTCTGCCACGGTGAACTCGCCGCCGGACACCATTGGCCCTGGATTGATCCCGCCCGTGAAGCGCTGCGCCGCGACGTCCAGGACGCTGCAGCTCTTATCGACGAACGTGTTCGCTA
Source organism: Paractinoplanes rishiriensis (assembly GCF_016862375.1). Classification (GTDB taxonomy): domain Bacteria; phylum Actinomycetota; class Actinomycetes; order Mycobacteriales; family Micromonosporaceae; genus Actinoplanes; species Actinoplanes rishiriensis. The sequence goes on from NZ_BOMV01000107.1 coordinate 15,730, forward strand.
GAGCCTCCGTCCAATCGGCGGAACCCCAGACTCGAATGCTGAGCGCACCGGCACCGGCACCAAAGGCATCCGCGCCAACCTGAACCGCCTGATCAACGGCACACCCCACGAGACCTAACCCATCCGACCCCAAGCGGGCAAGGCTGACGGGTCAGGCGGAGTCAGTTCGATCTCTGGGGTGTGCTGCCGCGCAGTAGGGCCGTCACAACGACCAGCTCCGGCTCGGTGGCGTACGTGGTGAAAGACATGGGTGGCTCGGCCCAACGGCCGTCCGAGGGATGTGCGGGGAGCCGGCCGGCCATCGTCCCGGACCAGACCGGGCTGCGGCCGGCGAATCGGTAGACCGTCGCGGTCAGCAATAGATCCTCGAACCGCATGACGTCGCGTGCCGTGGCGGTCTGATCATTCAGCTGGTAGACGGTGTGCTGATTGACCCCGATCCACCAGGTCGGCCGCGTGCGCACGTAGACGAATGTCGTGGCGGCGGGATCGTTTCGGTACACCCAGGCCGGGGCCTGCCGCATCGACAACACGCATTGAACAAAGTCCAGCATCGCCCGGCCGAGCTGTCGTTCGGCACGCCAGAACCGTACCCGGGCTACGGCAGTCCAGAGGAGCCATCCAGTGATCGCCACCGACAGGGCCGCTAGCCAACTGGGCAGCAGGACGATCACGGCCACAGCGGCAGCGGCGAACGTCGCCGCCGCGGGTACCTCGTAACCCCGGGGCAGGTCAGGGACACTGCGCGGCCAAGGCATCAGAGCAATATATTCGATCCTGCTGATCTGAGGCTGACGGTCACGGGGGTCGGACTCGGATGAGTGTCAGCATCGGCCAACTGAGCGCCGCAGGGGCAGGGGCCCTAGTTTCCCCGGCCAAAGCTTCCATAAGACACGCACTGCGCGGCGCTTGGGTCGGCTAGACCGGCCCCGTCAACCCACGCTCTTCAGCCTCACATGTGGTGAGGCTGGATCACCGGCATCAACGGTGGAATGGGTACGCAGTTGCGCACCAATTTCACCGCTTAAGACAGCCAAAACCAGCCGCACGCTTCGCCTGGACTCGGTTATTGCACGTGATTACGCCGCCTTAGATGCTACGTGGAGAAACGCGCCGACAGCGTTTCGGCGCAACACTTTAGGTCTTCTTTAAAAGATCGTCCGGGCGAGATCAACGAGTATCAACTGCGGACCGATGCACTCTATGCTCGTCTCGAATTTCCGGTTCTCTCGCCGGAGCATCCTCCAAAAAGAAAGGGTTCTTTCCATGCGCAGAGCAGTGACGGCGATCGCCGCACTGGTGGCCGCGGTCGTCGCGGCGACGACTTTCGCGGCGCCCGCTCAGGCGGCCGTACGCACTCTCGTGCAAGTCACCAACGGATGGTGTGTCCGACAGATCAGCAACTACCCGGACCTCCGGTCGTGCAGCACCGCGCCGACAAGCGCGCGGAACTGGACCTTTGTCAACAAGGGCACGTACAACGGCCACCAACTCTGGGCCTTCAAGAACGCCAGCACCGGGAAGTGCATCGACTCCGCTCCACTGATGGTCACGTGCAGCGCCAACTCGAATTACGAAAAGTGGGAGGTGTTCTACGTCAACACCGCATCGGGCCGCCGTATGGCGCTCAAGAATCTCGGCGCAGCACTTCATCGCGGGTCCCACGTCTGCATGACCTTCCGCAACCCGGCCGGCGCCGCAGGAAACCTTCTCCTACGGCCTTGCAACATCTACGACTCTTTGCAGCAGTTCCGCCCCTGACCGGCGGGAGTCGCTGAGTCCCACCAACAGTGGCCGTCACCCCATTGCGGGGTGGCGGCCACCTCGCTGGGGGGTCCGCATCACCGTCATTTACATCGGTCGATAGTCGCAGCAACTCTGATCGGCAGTGGATGTTCGAGCGGTTTCCTTCGCCGGCTGTCGATGCCGAATGTCGCCGGTAACCTGCGCCGACGCGGCCAGCCCAGTCCGGGATGGGACGGGTCGGCGGGAGAGAATACGTCGCCCGAATCGCTCATACAATCAACACCAAGGGGACGCGACCGAGGAACTCTGTTTAGCCGGAGCGATACAGCAGGCGAATACGCTACCCCCCCCCCGGACGATTGGCTGACTTGCGGACCTCACCGGATCTTATGTGATGCGCAATTTCCGCACTGTGCCGGCTGTCACGCCGAGCACGTCGGCGGCCTCCGCATCGCTGCAGCGATCCAAAACGTCCCGTAAACCCGGATATCCGCGCCGAAGGGCGCGATCGCGATAACGTCGCTGCCATCCCCCGGCATCACGGCGGCGCCAGACGTCTTGGTCGACCAGAATGACCGTGCACGCCAACCCGAACCTTGCTCGATACTGCGCCACAGTCCACTGATGTTGACGTCTGAGGTGGCGATCCAGTAGATGCCGCCACACCCCGCACTCGAGGCAACGCAACCGCCCGTCGGCCGCGACCGGCTGCGAACCGACGGGCACATCCGCCAGCCCGGCACGACATTGCTCGATGCTGCGCACGCTGCGGACCTGCCGCAGCTGCGCAGATACCCCGAGCTTGTTCCGCCAGTACCACACCCATCGGCGGCCGCGCCCGACCAGCGCGCCGACGTCGGCCGCCGGCCACGCTGCGGTCGCACTGATCAAATGCCGCAAGTCCCGGTAATGCAGTCGCCGCGCCACCGCGTGGAGTTCGGCTACCGCTGTCGCCGCCCGGCGGCGATTGGCATCGCCAAGGCGGTCGATGCGCGTCTGATCGGCCCGGGTGCGGTTCCCGACCACGATAAGCGGCGTCTCGGGCGCGAGCCCAAACTTCCGCCGGTATTGATCCGGGGACAGGTTGTGCACAGGCTTCAGGTGCCGACCAATACAGCGGTACCGCCCGCCGCAAACCATGCAGACTAGGAGTCCATCGTGCTGTGGGTGCGCCACCTGGGGCGGCAGGGACGTTGTCGCGGTCACCGCGGCGGACCCAGCCGGCGCGGTGACCGCGAAGACCGTTTTGGCCAACGTCTGCTCGCCGCGTCGGTCTGGACAGGCGTCTGGCGATTTTGGCTTCGCCCTCGACGGCCGCTTTCGGCGTGCGACCGGGGCGACGATACCCGACACGTTGAGGGAATCCCTCGGCGCTGACTCAATCGGTGCTGGCCGTTCCACATGCAGCGTCGACCTCCAGGTAGGACACGCAGGCATTGATCGATGTCGTTGCAGTTGCTCCGCCATCAGAAGGCTGGCGCGCATCATGTACTGAACGCAAAGGTCAATGCAAGAAGTACTAGACTTCTCGTTCAGGCCTTGCTGAGCGAACTGGATGGGCTGCCTGGAGGGGATGGGACGAGCCGATCGTCCCGGGAGGCGTCGCCAGGGTTCCGTGGGCAGGTATTTCGCGCCACCGCCGGTCATGCGTGATGCACGGCAATCCACAGAAAAACCCGGTGAGCGCGCGTTAACCGCATCGGAAGCGGATCACCTGGCGTGCCGCCAGATCCATGATCGATCAGGTCAGGCCCGGAGCGCCCCCGAGAAATCCCGGCTCGTCAACAGGCCCCAAATCGAGATCGACGCGCACCCGGCACCTCACGTGGGTGAGCGGACCGCCTAACCACGCCGACGTGGATTTCTCTTGGGAAATCAGCCGGCCTGGGCGGAACGACGGGCGGCAGTCTGGTCGAGCGACGGGCCGGCAGCCAGCAAGGTCAACATCTGAGCGGGTATCACGGTCGGGGTGACGCCGTTGTACCCGAGGCGGGGTAGCAGCTCCTTGCTGGCAAGGGGGTAGGCGACGCCGTTGTCGGTAACAATCACGACGACTCCGGTGGTGGCCGGGACGCCTGGCGTAGCGACGGGTGTGGCCACCACGCCGGTGGCGCGAGGCACGTACACCTCGTCAGCGGTCCGGTCGTTGCCGGCGATCAGGGTCCCTGCTGGCACGGTGGGGTCTGCTTGGATGTTCAGGCGGTCCGGCTCGCGGCCGGCAACGGTGACACAAGCTGACCGCATAGGCGGCGCCAGCGCCGGCACGGTGCCAGGAAGGCCGGTTTGGTCGCCGCCGAGCCGGGTCTTGGATGGAGGCAGACTCAGGAAGTTCGCGACAGGCTCCGGCGCCGAGGCGCCTTCCTGCGCCTGCAGCAAGCGGGACTGCACGTCGGTGATGGCGGCGATCCCGTCATCGAGAAGTACGGCTGTTTGCGTGCGCTGTGCGTCGGTCACGAGTTGGCCAGTACGCAGCCCGTCGACGATGCCTGACGGCTGTCCGGAAGGCGGCACGCTGGGTGCCCGAAGCTCCGGTCCCGTGGGTATGGCGTTGATCCATGCCGTTCCGACCGGCCACGGCTCACGCGTTTCCCATCCCAGGGCACGTCGCGTCGCCGATTCCTGCTCTCGGGGAATCGCGAAGCGACGGTTGCCGTGCACCAGGAACGACTCGCCTGACGGAGCAGAGACCAGCAGAGCTCGGCCTGCCGTCGTGACACTGGTTCCGCCGGGTACCGACGCGCCGACCACGACGGTGGTCCGCGGTCCGCTGTCCGCAGTCCTGGTGCACACCGACCAGTCGTTGCGCCTAAGCTGATCGCGAGCCGGTAAGGAATCGGGGGCGCCAGGGATGCCGAGGACAGGCCCCAAGGGGACACCGGAGAGCCGCTTCGCGGAGACAGACCGAACCTGAGCACCGGCATTGTCGGTCAGCAACAACGCTGAGGTGTAGTTGAGGACCGGGTGCAGCCGTTGGTCCGCCGCCAGGTAAACGTACTGCGCCCCGGTGCCTTTCTCCTGGAAGATCACCGAAGGATCCCTGGGATTGACAGCGTTGTTGCCAGTAAGCAGGCCATAGATCGCGACGCCGCCCACGGCCAGCGCCGCGACAAGCATACCGACCAGTGCCGTGGTTCCGGCTCGACGCAGGGGCGAGCGAGCAGGATCGGGGTCGTGCGCAACCAGCGCGGACACGACGCGCTGAACCGCGTACTGGTAAGAATGCACCTGATCCTGACGGGTGGCCACGGCGTCACTGTAGCCGCCCGGCTCCGCCCAGGTGTGCCCTGGGATGCTGGCCGAAACCGTCGGTCACCCGGTTCCGAACTTCCAATACGACGCCGCCTTCATTGCACTTCGGGCCAGCAACGGTACGCAACTGCGCACTTGATTCTGCCGGGCCACAATGACAGCGAACAGATCATAGGTCTGGTTATTGCGCGGTAACCGGACGCCGGGATGCTACGCCGCGAAATCCGGCAACTCCTTGCAGTGCGCTATTCTAAATAGGTGCTTAAATAGCGCGTGGATACACCCCGCATGGCATTGACCGACACGCCTAGTGCCTTATGCTCGGAACGCGATTCGCCGGAGCCTCATGTATCGAGTGCCAGCGATACCCAAAGGTGGCACGGCCGCCCCTCAGACGACGGCCGCCTCTCCAGGCGTAGCCGGCAGTGCGGGAAATGGACAACATCTTTCAACGGGCCAGTGGCAGGAGCTCCGGCATCATGATCGATCAGAACGTCGTCGTTCGGGCGTTGGCGATGGCCGTAGCGGCCGTCGCCACGGCCTTCTCCGTACTCGTCTTGGTTCACGACAGCGGCACCGCCGGACACCACCCGCATGAGCAAACCGATATCGGTGTCATTCCGCCATCTCGTTCCGGGTTCGGATACCCGCCCGACGTTCCCGCTACACCTGTTACCAGATGGCCTGCGCGCCCGGATGATTCTAGGTAGCCCCACGGGATAGAGCCAACCGGTCGAATGAACTGGCAACGGCGCCAGCTTCTGCCGACATTTGTACTCCAACTTAAGCGTGGTCCGGCCACATCTTCGACGGGGCATCCGGCGGTCTCTCGGGAAGACCAGGGCGGCAGCCGGTACCCGCCGTACCCTGCCTTCCCCTTCCCGCCCGCCGGGCACTTCGAGGGAAGGAACCCCTGGTGAGCACCACCTTCGGGCAGAGCACCGTGCTCGGTTATCCCCGCATCGGCGGCAACCGCGAGCTGAAGAAGGCCGTCGAGTCCTACTGGGCCGGCAAGATCGACGCCGCCACGCTGGAGAACACTGCCGCCGGGCTGCGTGCCGAGGTGTGGCGGACGCTGCGTAACGCCCGCCTCGACGCGATCCCGTCCAGCACGTTCTCCTACTACGACCACGTGCTCGATACCGCGGTCGCGGTCGGCGCCATCCCGCAGCGGTTCGCCCGGCTCGGCCTGCCGCCGTTGGACACCTACTTCGCGATGGCACGCGGCGTGGACGCCGAGCCCGCGCTCGAACTGACCAAATGGTTCGACACGAACTACCACTACCTGGTCCCGGAGATCGACGCGGACACGACCTTCACCGCCAACCCCGCAAATGCAATTTCCGAGTACGCCGAGGCACAGACACTCGGCATCACCACTCGGCCGGTGCTGGTCGGACCGGCGACGTTTCTGCTGCTGGCCAAGGGTGCTGACCCGTTTGCCCGGCTCGAGGACCTGGTAGCCGCGTACGCACGGATCCTGACCGCGCTGGCCGAGGCCGGGGTCGCCTGGGTCCAGCTGGACGAACCAGCGTACGTGGCCGACCGCACCCCCGACGAGATCAAGGCCCTGCACCGGGCTTACACGGCGCTCGGCGAGGTCGAGCACCGGCCGCGGATCTTCGTGGCCACCTATTTCGGCGAGTTGGGTGACGCGCTGCCGGCCCTGCTGGATACGCCGATCGAGGCGCTCGGCCTCGACCTGGTGGCCGGCCCGGGCAACCTGTCCCGGCTGGCCGCAGCCGGACCGCTGGGCGGCACGACGATCGTGGCCGGTCTCATTGACGGCCACAACATCTGGCGTACCGACCTGCGCGCCGCCATCGTGACCGGTGCGACGGTGACCGCGCTGGCCGACCACGTCGCGGTGTCCACCTCCTGCTCATTGCTGCACGTGCCGGTCGATCTGTCGGCTGAGACCAAGCTCGACCCGGCGCTGTCCGCCCGGCTGGCGTTCGCCCGGCAGAAGGTCGACGAGGTGGTGCTGCTGCTCGGCCGTGCCCTGCGCGACGGCACCGCTAGCCTGCCCGAACCGCTACCACCGGCCCCGGCCGCGTGGCGCCGCGACGACGTCCGGGCCCGGCTCGCCGCGCTCACCCCGGCCGACCGGCAGCGCGGCAGCTACCCCGCACGGGCCGAGGCTCAGCAGGCCCGGCTGAACCTGCCGGAGCTGCCCACCACCACGATCGGCTCGTTCCCGCAGACCGCTGAGCTGCGCCGGGCCCGCGCGCAACGACGAGCCGGAACCCTCGACGAGGCCGGATGCGAGGCGCGGATGCGCGCCGAGGTCGAACACGTCATCCGCCTGCAGGAACGGCTCGGCCTGGACGTGCTGGTGCACGGCGAACCCGAACGCAACGACATGGTGCAGTACTTCGGCGACCAGCTCAACGGGTTCGCCACCACCGAGTTCGGCTGGGTCCAGTCGTACGGCTCAAGGTGTGTCCGCCCGCCGATCGTCTACGGCGACGTCGCCCGGCCCGCCCCGATGACCGTGCCATGGTCCAGCTATGCCCAGTCGCTGACCGGCAAGCCGGTCAAGGGCATGCTGACCGGCCCGGTCACCATCCTCGCCTGGTCGTTCGTGCGCACCGACCAGCCCCGCGCCGACACCGCCGACCAGGTCGCGCTCGCCCTGCGCGACGAATGCCAGGACCTGCAGACCGCCGGCATCCGGGTGATCCAGGTCGACGAGCCGGCCCTGCGCGAAACCCTGCCGCTGCGCAAGGCCGACCAGAAGGCGTACCTGGACTGGGCGGTCGGCGCGTTCCGGCTCGCCACCAGCGGAGTCGCCGACGATACCCAGATCCACACCCACCTGTGCTACTCCGAGTTCGGCGAGGTCATCACCGCCATCGACGCCCTCGACGCCCTCGACGTCACCAGCATCGAGGCGTCCCGATCCAAGATGGAGGTCCTCGACGACCTGGCCGGCATCGGTTACCGCCGCGGCGTCGGCCCCGGCGTGTGGGACATCCACTCCCCGCGCGTGCCGTCGCACGACGAGGTCATCGACGCGCTCCGGCGCGCGGTCGCGGCCGTCCCGGCCCGACGCCTGTGGGTCAACCCGGACTGCGGCCTCAAGACCCGCGGCTACCCCGAGGTCGAGGCCTCACTGAAACGCCTGATCGCGGCCGCCGCCGCGGTCCGCGGCAACTGACCTCACCCCCAGCCGGGCGGGCTCTTGCCGGAGCCCGCCCGGCGCACACCGACACGAATGGAAGTGAGCATTGACAACTCCACCCGGTCGGCCGCCCTCGGCGTCCGCGCTGACCCTGTCGCAGATCATGGACCAGCACCACACCAACCTGATGGGCACTGTGCACGGCGGCCGCATCCTCAACCTGATCGATTCGGTCGCCGGGGTGGTCGCCGCCCGGCACTCTGAGGGCCCCGCGGTGACCGCCGCGGATGGACGAGACCGCTTTCCTGCAGGCGGTGCGGGTCGGCGACGTCGTGCACGTGCAGGCCCGCATCACGTGGGCCGGTCGCAGCTCGATGGAGGTCGCCGTCACCGCGACCGCCGACCGCTGGGACCGCGCCGTCCCGCCGACCAGGGTGGCCACCTCGCACCTGGTGATGGTCGCGGTCGACGACGACGGCAAGCCGCGCACGGTGCCGGCGCTGCTGCCGGAGACCGACGAGGACCACCGTGACTTCCGCCGCGCCGAGATCCGCCGCGAGCACCGCCTCGCCCTGCGCCGCGCCCTGGCCGAACAGGCGAACCTCGAATGACGGCAAGCCTGGACGGCTGCCGGCTGACGGTGTGCCGCGACTGCTGCTGCGGCAGCCGGGTGAAACACCCCGATGTCGATCACGACGCCCAGCTGGACCTCCTGCGCGACGCGCTCGCACCGCAGCATCAGGTGCGCACGAGCAACTGCCTGGACGTGTGCACCCAGTCCAACGTGATCGTCGTGCACCCGGCGCCGCGGGCGCGGCGGGCCGGGGCCCGGCCGGTCTGGTTCGGCCTGGTGGTGGAGAGCACGGTCGAGGCTGACCTGGTCGCCTGGGTCCCCGCCGGCGGCCCCGGCGTGGCCGACCTGCCGGCCCCGCTCGAGTTGTCGGTGATCAGCCCGCCGCCCGGGCAGTGACCCAGGGCAGCCGGCCGGCGGCCACCACCACCCGCCCTCCGTCAATCGTTGGCTGGACCGGGTTGCGGAGCTGCCGCGACCGGGCCGTCGTGCACCTCCACCCCGACCGTGGCCAGCGCCGCTCGCACCGCGTCGGCCCCGGCGAAGTATTTCTGCGCGCGCAGGTCTTCGCGCGCCGCGAGCAACTGCCGCACGAGCGGCCGCATACGCTCGGTGGGGTCGCGCAGGCCATCCGGTGCCACCTGCGCCTGTCGCAAGATCAGCGTGCGCAGCACGGCGCGGGCCTGCTCGGCGCCGTCGTCCTCCTCCGTGTCGGCGCTCCAGGCGTGCACGCCGGCCTCCAGATCGAGGATCGACCTGGTCATCGCCGGCGCGTCACCGCGGGCCAAAGCCTCGTCGAAGCGGCGTTCACAGTCGGCGGCCAGCTCGGTCACCGTCGGCCCCGCAGCCGCGACCACCGCGGACTGCCGCGGCACCGTGGTCCGCAGGACGGCGCCGTGGTGGGCGAGCCCGCGCAGGTCGGTCAGGGTCAGCGTGGTGCCGGCCGGCAGCACGGTGCTGTGCCCGCGGCGGCGCACGGTCAGCCCGCCCCGGCCGGCCACCTCGACGGAATCGGCCTCCGGGTCGATGTGGACCGCGGTGTGCTCGTCGACACCGAGCACGGCGGCGTCGTCGGGCAGGTGCTGCTCCATCACCCGCAGGCGGCGCTCGCCCAGATAGCAGAACCGGGTGTCGTGGGTGCCACCCTCCTTGTTGTCGTAGTGCGGCACCACCGCCACGCACAGATCCAGATGACGCAGCACGTCAAGCCCCTCGATCCAGTGGGACGGCTCGCCGGCCTTGTAGATCTCGTACACCGGAACCGTCCAGCGGCCCAGCGTCGCCGCAGCAGCGGAGGCGAACACGGTATGCCCGCGGCGCCGCACCATCCGGTCTTGCAGCGCCCGAGTGACCGCACCGGCGGTCCACCAGCGCATCGCATAGGTGGGGCTGCCCGGCCCCGAGAACAGCCACTCGGCGTTGCGGACCATCGCCAGACCGCGCACGCCGTCGTCCGGGCACGGGTCGTTACCGCCGCCACGCAGCCCCCGCGCCACCAACCGAACCGGCCCGCGGCGCCGGACCGCTGACCCCCTCCCGAATACGTCGGCCTCGAGGACGTCGGCGCGCACGCCTGCCGCCACCTCGCCTTCCTGCACCACACCGACCCCATGGTCGCCGCCGCCGTCGCCGCCCCTGCCCTCTGGCAACTGCTGAACGCACACCGTTCCGACGTCGCCGGCCGCCCGGCCGCAGACGCGACGCACCCCTGACCCCCGGACCGATTCACGCCGGGGGCGGCGTCGTGCTCATACACCGGACAAGTTCTCGCAGCGCATGCTGGTCACCGGTGAAGGCTCGCCCGCGCAGTTCGTCGATCAGGCCGCGCTCGCGAAGGAGCGGAGCCAGCACTGCCGATGCCGATAGCCCCGACCACGAAGCGCCGTCCGCGCGTTGGCGTAGCTCGTCAAGGAGGCCGAGCCGCGCCAATTCGTGAGCGAGTAGCAGATCGGCCTCGAAGGACGTCTCGGCGTGCACGCGCAGCTTTTCCAGAGCGCCGCTCTCGGCCAGCAGACGGGCGTGCTGCTGCAAGACTTCCGGGTGCCGCCACGGACGCAACAGTGCAAGAGCATGCCTGGCCTTGCCCTGCGCATACAGGATTCGGGCCAGTATCCGGGCGTGGTCGACCTCGAACGCCGGGGCGGTCCACAGACGGTAGATTGCAGTCTTGATGTCGCCGCGCTCGGCGACGATCGCCGCGAGTTCGGCGATGGCCTGCGCATTCCCCGTGAATCCGAGCATGCGCAGCTCCGCGACGTCGCCTCGCGCGGCAAGCCCCTCAAGAAGCTTGTTGCGGGCGCGGCTGTCGCCGGCACGAGCCCGCGCTGCCAGTTCGCCGATCTCCCCTCGCTCGGCCAGCCACCCCGCCAGCCAGCTGCGTGCATGCCAGTCTTCAGCGTCCGCCAGCGCTCGGATTTCCTCGGTCCGGTCGTTGTCGGCGAGCAAGTCGACCAGTGCTTCGGAGGTGAACTTGTAGTCAAGGTCTGCGTGTATGCGTAGCACTGCGATCGCCTCGTCGAGATCGCCTCGCTGGACAAGCAGCCGGGCCTCCTGCATGACTTCTTCATTCCCGCCGCCGCTGTCGGTACGGGATCTGAGCAGGGCCAGCGCGGCGTCGAGGTGGCCGTGATCGTGCAGGAGCTTCGCGGTTTCCGCGACCCGCTGATCGCCGCGTCGGGAACCGCGCGCCACGCGAATTGCATCGGCGATCTCACCCCGTGAGGCGAGTACCTCGGCCCACCGCCACGCGGCGTGCGTGTCACCTTGCCCCGCCCGGGCGCGCAGGTCGTCGAACCGGCCGGCGTCGGCCAGCAGGTCGACGTGCTGCCGCTCGCCATGCAGGGATCGTGTCCCGACCGTCCGGCGTTGCGGCAGGGCCAGAGCATCGGCGGTTCGTCCCAGGGCAGTGAGCGCGTCCGACAGCCACCTCAGCGCGTGCTCGTCGCCGCTGTCGGCATGCTGCCGCAGGACCGCGAGCGCGTCGTCGGTCTGGCCTCGGCCGAACAACAGGCGGACATGTACCATCCTCGCGTTCTGGTCGCCATTCCCAGCCCGCGCACGTAACTCATCGAGCTGATTGTTGGCGGCTAACCAGTTCGCCAGCCGCCAGGCTGCCCAAGAGTTCCCGGCCTGTGCGAGGGTGCGAAGCTCGTCGGCGGCACCCCGATCGGCCAGCACGTCGGCCAACAACCGGGCCGCTCGTGAGTGCTGGGGCGCACGCCGGCGCAGCAGACTTAGGGTGTCGACGCTGTCCGGGGCAAGCAAGGCCAGCCACATGAGCGCGTCGGCATCGCCGCCATCGGCGCGGATGCGGAGGTCGTCGAAGCGACCGAGCTCTACTGACGCCTCGATGAGCCGCGCGGGATTGGTGTCGTTCCGCCCCCTCGGCACCGTGTAGATCTCGTCGGCCCTTCCCAGCCTGCCGAGCAGATAGATCACTAGCTCGAAGTCGTCTTCGTACACCCGGCGTCCCCCGGCGAGCAGAACGTCGAGCGCGGCGCGGTACCGGCCGCGGTAGACCAGCAGCCGCGCCAGCCAGGAGGTATGGAAATGATTGAGCCGCGGCTGATCTTGTAAATAGCGGATGGCGCCGTCGATGTCACCCCGATCGACGAAGGCGTAGGCGACGCATTCCACCGCGATCTGATCACCGCCCGCCGCTCGGGACCTGAGCTCGTCCATCCGTCCCTGCTCCCACAGTAGGTAAACCAGTTCCCGTTTGCCTCCGTGGCCCTCGGAGTCGACCCACGAGCGCAGGTAGTCCAGTCGGCCGTGGGTGTACAACAGCCGCGCCAGCTGACTGGTCACGTCCCCATCGATGTAGCTTGGGGCGGTGAGCGGACGAAGTACGGCTATCGCTTCGTCGACGCGGCCCTGGAGGGCCAACACCCGTGCCAGTCGCCGGGTGATGCTGCTGCGGAAGCGTCCGCACTGCTCGGCCAGTGAGCGCAACTGTTCGACCCGCCCGTGTTCCTCGAGCAGAGCCGCCAATTGATCGACCAAGCTGTAGTCACCGACCGGCGCCCGGGGTGTCAGCACCTCGATCGCCAGGTCAGGTTCGCCTCGGCGGGCAAGCCCGCTGGCCAAACGCCGAGCCGCGTAATCACTGCCGGTGGCAGCAGCCTCCCGCAGCTGCTGCGCCCGCACACCGTCGGCCAGCCGGTCCTGCAGTAAGGCGTGCCGGAACTGCCACGAACTGCCGGCCCGGCGCAGAACTCCACGACGATTGGCGTCGTCAGCGAAGTGCAGCAGTCGCCATGGCAGCGCCCGGCGGAAGGCCAGGACGGCGTGGGAGAGGCGAAAACGTGCCCAATTCCACCCTCCCGCGCTCGCCGCTGCGGCCGCGCCGAACACGCAAGCAGTAACGGCTGCGACACCCCAGAAGTCTTGGAGACGGAAAATGGTCGCTAGTGCGACCGCGATCAACCCAGCTGGAATTCCGGCAGCCAGCATCGCCGATACCGCGTTGACGCGAGTCGCCCGCAGGGTGTCGCGTTGATCGCAGATCCGCACCCGCGACGCGGCCGAAGGCACCGGCAGACAGGCCACGACGACCGCCCAGATCAACCCAGCCGAAACCGGCACCCACACATTTCCGTGGAGCAGTCCGCTCAGCAGGCCGAACCCGGCGCCGAACGACAGGCTCACCACCAGACGGCGAGCACGCCGGTCCCTCGAACGAAAAATCTTCAAGGGTGTCGGCGGATAGCCGTCCGGCCACAAGGTGCGAAACACCCGGAGCCGGCTGATCATCGTCGCCACCACCGTGCCCACGCCGATCCGCACCACGTCGCGGCTGTCGCCGAACAGCGCGACGCCGCCGCAGACAAGCGCCGCCGGGGTGAGTACCGTCATCAGCCACAGCACAAATCTGACCAACAGCGGGCGCGTGGCGAGCAGCGTTGGCGACAGCTCCCACCACCACAGGTCACGGCCGCCCCCCCGATGAAGGTGGTAAGCGAGGGTGCCGAGCCAACGAAGTGCCCGCTCCGGCCGATATCCGGTGCCCGTCACGTCGCCTCGATACACGCGGTCCAAATACAGCTCGAGGAGCATCCGGCTGACGCTGGCCGGATGGGGATGGCCAAGCAGAATCCCCGGATCGGTTTCCGGGCTCCGGAATGCGCTCCTCGCGAGGGTGACCATCAACGGGGTCGACAACGCCTGCACGAGGACGGGATCGTGCCCGCCGCGAAGCCTTTCGAGCACAATCGTCCAGCCGGGCCGGATCGGGCCGGATCCGGTGAGGAGCGCGATCGCGTCTTCGAGGTTCACCGGTTCCAGCTCGACCACGGCAGCACGGGACAGTGCCGTACCGTGCCGGGCCACCGCCCGCTCATACTCGCCGCTACGGCAGGTCACCACCAGAGGCCGACCAGGCGCCGCGTAGCGTTCAAGGATCTCGATGGCCCGCGTCAGCCGGTCGGCCGGAAGTTCGTCGAGTCCATCCAGGACGGGCATGATCAGCCCATGTCGGAGCAGCCTCTCAGCGAGCGTGTCGCGCTCGCCGAGGAAGCCATACTCCTCGGCGAGCCGGCGTGCGGCGTACTCCCCGATGCCTTCGGTGCCGGGGTCCCACGACGCGATCGGCAGCAGCACGGGAACCGGCTCGTCAGGTCGAGGATTCCCGGCAAGCTCGACGGTGAGCAACATAGCCAGAACGGTTTTGCCCGCGCCCGGTTCGCCGAGCACGACCAGTTGCCGCTGCGGCAGATCACGCAGGGCCTCCCCGATCTCCGCGACGTCGCCTGCCAGCGGCAGTGTCCGCCAATCGGTCCCCTCCGCCGTGCCCAGCACAGCATCACGGCTGGCCGCAACCGGGCGCCCGGTCGACGACCATCGCACACGTAACGGGAGCGGCAACACCTGCCGAAGGGCGGCCTCCTCGGCCCATTGCAGGCTCACCTCGCGGCGCAATGCCGATGCCGCCCTGCGCAGCGCGGCATCCGGACCCGCGCCGGTGATGACCTCCACCAGGTCCGGGACGGCGGTGACGTGACCGGCCGGAGGGTGAACATGGACGGTGGTCAGTTCATCGACATACCCGCTGACGGCCACGCCGCCCGCGGTCGCTGTCGCGGCGCCGGTGCGATCCACCGTCGCGCGCCGCCGGATCCATCGTCGTTTCATCGGCACTCATCCCACCGGACTGGCCGATAAGGTTACCAACTGTGCTCTCACCACTGCGATGCGGCACACTCGACACATGACTGCCAAGCGGATCGTGCTCTTGGTCACCAGTCTCGTCGTCGCGGCATTGGGCACGTTCTTCGCCCTCGCCCGGTGGGACACTGCAAGCCGGGTAGCCTCCGTCGCCTCGGCCCTGGCCGGTGTGGCGGCCGTCGGCGTGGCCGTGTGGGCCGCCCTGCCGGCCGTCGGCGGCAGAGGCCACGCCGTCCGGACCGGCTCGGCAACGGCTGTTGGCCGAGACAGCCACGCGAACAGCGGCGTAATCGACGCGGGGAACTCGGGCTCGGTCGCGAACCGCACCGGCAACGCGCAGGCGGAGAACGGTGGGCAAGCCAACACCGGTGTGGACAGGCGTCCATAAACTGCGATGCCGCGCCGGCCAGCAAACCCCCATGCCAGCCATCGTGAGGTTCCGGACGAGCTGGTCATGTTCCAATCAGAAAAGCTCACCGAAAGGGCACGGGAAGCCACGAGAGGGTCGTTGAGGCCCCAGTTCAACGGTCCACGGAGTGCTGGGGAAGCCCGGCCTGCCGGGTGGACATGACGATTCAGCGGCCCATTGCTTCCGGCCGCCGGGCATCCCGACACGATCAACACTGACGTTGCCGCAGGTCAATCACAAGGTCAGCGGACGAAGTACAAGGCTGTAGTTCACCGAGGCGAACCGTTCCGTGCCCGCAACAGCTCTACTGCGTGATTCTTCGAAGCGGCCCACACAACATCGCCTGAGCACGCGTGGAGTCCGGTCACCGTCGCCGAGCACCAGATCGAAATCGGAGAACAGTCCGCAAAGACATGACCACCCTCGCCGAACACACCGTGCAGGCCGCCGCAGGGCAGGCCACCACCGCGGAGAGCCGCTACCAGAACACCAAGTGGTGGGTCATCGTCATGCTCGCCGCCGGCACCCTGATCGGCTTGATCCTCTCGACCGGCATCACCCGCCTGATCGTCCGGCCCCTGTCGCGCTGCGCCGTCGCCCTGGAAAAGGTCGGTGCCGGTGACCTCACCGTCCGCGTCCAGGTGGACAGCACCGACGAAGTCGGCCAGATGGCGCGCACCCTCAACCAGACCGCGGCCGCGATGGCCGGCACCGTCAGCCAGGTACACGCCAGCTCCGACCTGCTGGCCTCCGCCTCGGAACAACTGTCCGCGGTCTCCACCGAGCTGTCCTCCTCCGCCCAGCAGACCGCCACCCAGGTCAGCACCGTCTCCCATTCCGCCGACCGGGTCTCCGAAGGTCCAAGCAGTTTCCGCCGGCGTCGACGAAATGGGCACCTCCATCCGGGAGATCTCCAACAGCGCCAACGAAGCCGCCGGCGTTGCCGCGGACGCCACCCGCACCGCCGAGTCCACCAACACCAGCGTCGCCCGGCTCGGCGAAGCATCCGGGCAGATCGGCACCGTCGTCGCGCTGATCACCTCGATCGCCGAACAGACCAACCTGCTCGCGCTGAACGCCACCATCGAAGCCGCCCGCGCCGGTGAAGCCGGCAAAGGGTTCGCCGTCGTCGCCTCCGAAGTCAAAGACCTCGCCCAGGAAACCGCCCGAGCGACCCAGGACATCACCGCCCACGTCGCGTCCATCCAGACCGAGACCGACAACGCGGTCACCGCGATCCAACAGATCGCCCAGGTCATCGGCACCATCAACGACTACGCCACCACCATCGCCGCCGCCGTTGAGCAGCAGACTGCTACCACCGCCGAGATCGCGCGCAGCGTCAGCCAGGCCGCCGACGGCTCGTCCAGCATCGCCGGCACCATCTCCGGCGTAGCCCAGGCCGCCCAGCAAGTCACCTCCGGCGCCACCGACACCCAGCAAACCGCCGCCGAACTCGCCCGCACCGCCACCGAATTACAGACAACCGTTGCTATCTATCGCACGTAGGTACACGCAGAGTGGTACCTGCCGTCCGGCTGTCTGCCGATCCGTCAATGGCGCCGTCGCCCCAGCCGACCGGAGCTCGAGGCGGCCTGCCGTGACGTCGCCGAGCAGGTCAGCCAGCGAACCGACCGCGAGACCCGCCGCCGGGTCCAGGCACTGGCCGCGGAGCAGGCCCGGCTGCACCCGCTGCCGCAGCAGCCGTGTTCACCGTCGCATTCGGCACGACCCACCCGTTCGACGCAGGCGCTTGCCCTCCGAGTGAGGAGTCAGAGCGCATCGCCGCTGAGCAGCAGGCAAATGTGCGCCGTCAAAGCGAACGGCTCGGCTTACTGACCTCGGCGGGGTGAGCGCCTGCTACAAGCATTCACACGTCCAGGCGATGTCGGGAACCTGCCGCGAGCGCGGTATCCAGCATGGCCAATGCCTCTTCGCTGACGGCAGTCAGCCGCCGCAGGATCGACTGGGGCAGCGTCCCGGTCCCGAGACCCGCTTCCGCGGCTAGGTGGCTGAGGCGGCGACGTTGGGCGTCGGTGACTCCCTCGACAGGGTCACGGAAACCGAGCACGTCGCGGGCGGCGTATCCATCGGCGGAGTTGATCGCGTCTTCTGCGACCCGGGTGAGCAGGACACTCGCTGTGCTCGTACTGATGTTGTTGGTGAGGGTGGCGATGGTGAGGCCGAGTCGGGCGCGGTACGAGGCGTAGTTGGCGGTGCCGGTGCTGCCGTCGTACCGGGCTACGGCTGCCGTCACCAGAGGCACCTCGCCGATTGCCGCGGTCGGTTTGTCGCCGGCGTGAAGGCACATCAGTTGAAGGCACGCCGCCACGTCCTGCTCCCAGGCTTCGGTGGTGGTGCTCTCAGCGA
The DNA here is from genome assembly GCF_016862375.1 of Paractinoplanes rishiriensis. Classification (GTDB taxonomy): domain Bacteria; phylum Actinomycetota; class Actinomycetes; order Mycobacteriales; family Micromonosporaceae; genus Actinoplanes; species Actinoplanes rishiriensis. The sequence goes on from NZ_BOMV01000107.1 coordinate 33,361, forward strand.
GCAGCGCGCGTGCCTGCTGGCCGTCGCCGCGCAGGCAGAGGGCGATGATCGCGGCTTGGCGGCCCTCCATCAGGTGATCGCCGATGCCGTTGTGGTGGCGTGCGTGGTCGGCGGCGTCGTCCCAGCGGCCGGCGTGGGCGAGGGCGCGGATCCCTTCGCCGATGAGTTGGAGCCAGACCCATTGCCGTAGCTGACGCCGGTCGGCCGGTTCGCCGAGGAGGTTGGCCAGGGGAAGGCTCTGGTCGGCGATGACGAGGTCGCAGCGCTGGGTTATGGCGTCGTACATCGATTCCAGCAAACGGAGGGCGGCGGCGCCTTGGTCGGTGCGGATCTGGATGCGGGCGAGGTTAAGTACCGGTTCGAGCAGGTAGCGGGCTTCGAGGATGGTCAGGGGACGTCTGGCGTTGCGGTAGGTGTCGATGTGTTGCCAGCACAGGTGCCGGGCGAGGTCGGTCATGCCGGCGTCGCTGGCGATCAGGGCGGCCTTGTTGAGGGCGTGGGCGGCGTCGGCCATGCCGTGGCCGGCTCTGTGCCGGGCGGTGTCCACGGCTTCGGCGATCTCTCGGACGCGTGCCGGCAGTGCTGGGCAGTCCGGCCGGGGGCGGCCGAGGAGCGGGAACCGGCGGACAGCGGCGGTGAGCTGCGGCGACGCAAGCATGAGTCAGCTCCGGGGTAGGGTGGCGGCTTTCCCGGCGTGGGCGAGGATGCCTTGGGCTTTTGCGGGCAGGCCGAGCCGGTTCCAGTGGAAGATCACGATCTGGGCGATGGTGGCCCGGAGGCCGCGGTCGAGGCGGTTCGCGGCGGCGGCTTCGCCGAGGAGTTTTCCTGCTTCGACGAACGCGGCCAGCCAGGGCGCGGCGCAGGCGAGTTCGCCGCTGGGTGTGAACAGCGGCTGGTCGGTGGTGATGTCGATCGCGAGCACGGACCGGACCTTGACGGCGAGCGCGTCGATGTTGGCGGTGTTGTGGTCGGCGGGGGCGGGACGCATGTGGGCGACGCGGTCGAAGACGTCGCCGGTCTCGAACCAGTCGAGCCCTGCGTGCTGGAGCATGGCCCGGATGAGTAGCAGGGATAGTTCGCGGCGGCCGAGCGCCGGGTTGTGCTGCCGGGCGTAGGTGAGGACGCCTCGGCTGTCGGCGCAGAACAGGTCGTGGACGATGGGCATGGCGGTCTCGCCGCCGAAGGCTGCGGTCTCGGGTTCGTAGATGCCGCGCTGCCAGCCGGTGATCGTGCCGGTCGCCACGAGGCCATCGAAGAGTGCCTCGACGGCGTGGTGGTCGGTGGTGCGGACGCGTACCCGCCAGTGCGGGTACTTGCGCAGAAACCACCAGGGCGCTGCGTTGTCGAGTTCGTCCAGGCGGCCCGCGACGTGGGCCGCGAATGTTGGTTCGGCGCCGGCCCACTCTGGCCAGGTGATGTGCGCTTGAAACCAGTTTCGTTCGTGTCTGCGGTGTAGGGCGGCCCGGCCGGCGGCTCGGTAGGTTTCCACCGCCTCCGACAGGTCGATGCCGTCGATGCCGTCGATGGCGGAGTGTTCGACGGCGGTGCCGGCGAGCACCGCTTCCACGCGGTCGGCGAGTTGTCCGGTGGTGGGGGTCAGGCGATCAGTAGGCATGCGTCCCACCTCGTGCAGGTGTGGCGGGCGTTGACGGTCTCCTTGACCAGGTGGACGCCGGTGGCGCCGGTCAGGAAGCCGCCGGCGTCTTCGTCGTCGGTGTGGGTGAGGAGGTCGGCGAGGGCGGGAAGCTGCCGGGCGATCACGGGATTGGTGGTGTCGGCGGCGGCCCGGTGCGCGGTCTGGTAGAGCCCGGCGAGGCCGTGGCAGATGCCTGGGTCGGTGAGTCGGTCACGCTGTGGGCTGGTCAGGCAGGCGGCGAGGGCGTGTTCGGCGATGGTCTTACGGGCGCGGTCGCCGGTGGTGATGGCCGCGAGTTGCAGCGCGCGGGCGATGCCGGGTGCGCCGTAGCACCACGACGGCCGTGGCGGGCAGTCGTGCGGGAGATGACCGGTGCGCAGGTCGTGGCGGGTGATCCATTGGGGCCACCATGGGCCGTGGGGGGATTCCTGCCGCCATTGGTCGAACCAGGCGCAGAGCCAGCTGATCGCCTCGGTCTGCCCGGTGACGTGGTGGCCGTGGCGGGCGGCATGGGCCAGGAGTGCGAGGAGGCCGGCCGCGCCGTGCGCCATGCCGAGGTTGGCGTGCCCGCCGGGCGTCGGGTACAGCGGGTCGGGGTCGTGTTCGACCCACCATCCGGGGACGTGCAGGCCGTCGTGGTAGCAGGGTTCGGCGAGCCGGACGAGATAGGACAGCACCTCGCCGAGTTCGTCGCTTCCGGGCGCCTGGTACAGCAGGAGAGCGCCGAAGCCGATCAACCCGGTGAACAGGTCGTACTCGCCGAACGTGGCCGGGCGGCTGGCGCAGAGCCGCTGGGCGGCGTGGGTAAGCCGAGTCTGGGTGAGTCGGCGGATGTGGTGGTCGAGGGCTTGCCGGGCCGCCGGGTAGCGGTCGCGGCCGTCAGCGGTCGTGGTGTGCAGCAGGAAGGCGATGGCCGGCGCACCGTAGTAGAGCCCGGCGTGCGCGGCGGCGTCGACCCGGCCCGCCGCCTGCTGGATGAGGCGGTGCGCGCTGGCCCAGTCCCCGGCGCCGTTGACCGCCCGTTCCACCGCGAGCAGCGCATGGCCGATGATGCCGGAGGCCAGGGACTGCGCACCGGATTCGGCCTCGGTGAGGGTGATTGGCGTGGCGGCGGTCATCGGTGCCCGGCCGGGCTCAGGTAGCGCAGGGCGACGGCGCGAGCGAGGTGGTTCGTCTGGCGTTCGAAGGCGGGATCGACGCCGAGTGCCCGGTGGTGATGCTCGCGCAGCAAGGTTCGTAGCACACCGGGCGGGGCGCCCTCGGCGCCCAGAACTGCGGAGTAGGCGCGTAGCACTTGCCGCCGCGCTTCCCACGCGGCGAGGACCGCCTCGCCCTCTGCCGAAGCGCGGAGCCGGGCAAACTCGCCGGCCGGGCAGGCCAGCTCACGGGCCAGGTCGCTCAGCGCCCGGTCGGCGGGTTCGGTGTGCCCCTTGAGATCCTTCAGCAGCGTCCGGTAGCCGACGGCCGGGTCCGGTGCCAGCCCAGCGGCGATCTCGGCCAGGGACACGGCGGCGAGCGCCTGGCCGGAGATGCCGGTCTGCTCCGCGAGGCGCAGCTGGGCGATCGCCGCGGTGGTGTCCGCGGCGAAGACGCCCTCCGCCGCAGTCGGCGAATGACCGTAGCGGCTGGGCTGCTCGTGGTAGGCGGCGAGGACGAGTTCGTTGGGCAGTCCTCGAGCGTGCAGGTCGTCGGCGAACTGCCCGAGACGGGCGGCGACCGCGCCGTATGCGGCCGGCCCGGCGAGCCGGAAGTAGAGGGACAGGTGCTGGTCGGCGTCGAGGCGAATCATGTCCCGGTGCCGGTTGGCCCACCACCGCAGTGTTCCGAGGTCGGTCAGGCTGTCCGCGAATGCCGGTAGGTGTTCGGTCAGCAGGTCGTCGAACCGGGCGGGATTGCCGATCAGGCGGGCGTGGATGACGGCGGACGCCCCGGGCCGGTGCGTCCAACCGATCGTGGCGGTGTCCGGCAGGGGTCGGGCTACGGGCGTGGTGAGCGTCATCGGGATGACGAACTCGGCCGGGCGGTCGATCCAGCCGCCACGGTCGATAGGTGCGTCTTCGCGCAGTTCGAGCCGGCCGGCGCGGCGCAGCCGGGTGTCCAGTTGCCGCCGATCGGCCGGTTCGTCCACGTTGATCGGCAGGCGTAGCTCGCCGTGGCACACGATGACCCGGGCGGGGACATGCCAATGTCGCCGCCACCGGTCGAGGGCTTTGTCCCACGTGTCTGCGTCACCGGCTGGGTTCGCTGCGGTGAGGTCCGCGGTGGTCAGCCACCAGCGGGCCGGCGCCAGCACCGTGTGCCGGTATCGGATGCGAGGCGCATACGGCAGAGTGCGGGCGGCGGCGCCGAGGTCGAGCGGGCCGAACACGGCGGTGCGGGCGTCGCCGACTTCGGCGAGGAACCGGGCCAGCGGCGGCATCTGCACGGCGGCCAAGGCGTTCGGCACGTAGGCGATGACCCGGCGGCCGGTCGGGGCGTGGATGAGGTAGAGCTGGTCGGCGTCGGCGGTGACCGCGAGGTAGTCGATGCTGATCACCTCGCCATCCGGATGCTCGCCGACCGACACCACCCGCGCCGTGTGCCGGCCGACGCGCGTGACGTTTTCGTTGTGCACCCGGCGGGGCGGGAACGACACCTGCGCCAGGATCACGTCCCGGCTCTGGCCTGCCGCGTAGGTCTGGTTCAACCGGTCGCGGTCGGCGGCATCCAACAGGTAGGCGAACCGGCCGGCCATGCTGGTGTGCGTGCGGGGCGCTGCGGTGATCCGTAGCTCGAGGTGTCCGCGGTTGATCGCCTCGGTGGACGTCGCGTGGACGCAGACCCCGAGTTCCAGCCGGGCCGGCGGCACGACGGCGGTCGGGTCGCCCACGGTCAGTGCCTCGATGTCGGCGTCGGTCAGCAGGATTTCGTCGGCGCCGTCACGCATGGCCTTCTGCATGAGGGCCAACATGTAGGCGTCGCGTTCGGTGAGCATGCGCCACGCCGGCCGGGCGCGCGGGGCGCCGAGGTATCCGGGCGGGTAGCCGAGGCCGGAATCGGCGACGAGATCACGGACGCCGACCAGGGCGCCGGGACCGTAGCGGGCGCGGAAGCGTGCGTGGTAGTCCAGCCACGCATGTGACCCGAACGGTTGCGTGGTCACTCGCAGCAGCACCCCTGCCGCGGCCGCGGCCTCATCGAGAATCCGCTGCGGCAGACTCACGGTCGCGTCGAGCCGGACATCCACCGCGAGCGGCGGCTCCGCGGCTGGCGGCACGACCGCGACCATCAGCTTCTCGGCCACCGCCCGCAATGCCGCCTGCTGGCCGGGGTCTGCCTCCTTGTTGTGGCGTCGCAGCTGTGCATCGATTTCACCGAGCTGGTCGATCACCCCTCGACGGTCGGGCAGGTGCTCGCCGGCGTCGCGCAGGATGGCGAGAACATGGCTTAACGGGTCCACGGCGGTCATGGGCGGACGAAGATTCGTGATCAAGACCTGGCCGTCGATCAGGCCGTGCACCATCGCCTCAATGGTGGACGGTGCGGTCGGCGCAAGCTGCGCCGCGAGCTGCGCGACGAGGTCGTCGAAACCCACCGGCGTAGCGGCGCACGCGAGCGCGAGCCGCACCGGCCGAGTACAGCGCGTGGAGAGATCCCGTACCGGGCCGGGTGAGCGCTGGCCGGGTGCGGGACGGGCAGCGACGATGAACCGGCCGTCCCGGACTACGCCGCCGCTGTTGGCCACGACCATCAGCGTGCGGCGCAGAGCGCGATCCAGCTCCAACTGATCGACCACCCTGGTGAGCCAGTCCGCGTCGGCGCGAGCCACAGCGGTGTGCCGGTCGCCGATCCGCGCATCGGCGGGGCCGATCGTGACGGCGGTGACCCCGACGAACATACCGAATGGGGTGGCGCGCCGCTGCCACCGTGCCAGATAGGAGGTGATCGCCGTGACGGCGCGGTGCACGGCCCGTGCGGATGCGGCACCTTCGGTGAGGAGCTGGTGCATCCGGGCGGCGAGGTCGGGGCTGGCCAGGCTCACCGCGTCGCGCAGCTCCGGTCGTGACCAGTGGGTGGCCAGCCAAGCGAGTTCATCGAGCGCCGTGCCGGCCGGTGGAGGCGTGTCGACGGCGCCGGTGGTGGTGCTGGCGCGGACCAGCACGGGGCCGACCGGCCGGTAGGGGTGGACAACGGTCGGCATGCCGCTCCTCCATGCGAGCAAAAGGGGGCTGTCGGAGCCCGCGAGGCGGGGCAGGCTCCGACAGCGTCGGAGGGTTTGCTGCGCGGTTAGCGCGGGTCGTACGAGGACGTGGAGCAGGCGCTGCCGCTACACGTCGAACCGCAGCCGTCGTTGGTGTTGCACATGAAAACCTCCAGCGGCGTCGTTGCCTCGACCACGCGCATGTCCAGCACGAAGTCGTCGTCCGTGACGGCCTCGGCGTCAGCGGTGGTGGCGGCGTCGAGGACGGCAGCTTGCGGAGCCATCGACATCACTCTCCATACGGGGTGCGAAGGGATTTGTTGGCCACCTGGCCGATGCGGGGCGAAGCCGTGTGCGGCTTTACGCCCGCGGCGGCCAGGAGATTGTGACGATGCCTCGCGCCTTGTTCATGACGGAGGCGTCGGCGGGAATCTGGTTTTCGTCGCTGCCCGCCGGCCAGTACCCGAAGACCGGCTCGGTGTGGCGGCCGTCGTGGTCCCATGCCTGGATCTGCTCCACGACCGTCGTGGCGGCGAGTTGACCGTCGCGGCCGTAAGCGCGGGCACCGAACTCCACCCCGACGCCCTCCGGGGCGGGCCGAATCGCCAGGTAGGCGAACCCGGCACCGTGGACAGCGCCGAACGGGAACCAGGTGCCCCGTTCGTCGGCCAGCTCGGTGCCGTCGTCGACCGTCAGTAGGCAGAAGCCGGGCAGATGCCAGGCGAACCACAGGTGCAGATCGGCGAAGGAGGTCCGGTGCGGGATCGTCACCCCGGACCACACCTCGGTCCGGTCCGTGGCGAGCACCCCATCGAGTGGGCTCATGTCCTCGGGTGCGGCGGAATCGAACCGCAGCTTCACCTGTTTGCCGTTCGGATCGGTCAACAGGAACACCCGCTCCTCGTGGCGGCCGGCGCCCTGCATCGGCACGAACCCGGCCACCTCGATCGACGTGCTGACCAGGTGGCCGCCAGCCCGGCGGAACCCGATGGTCCGGGTGACCCCGTTCATGATCAGCGGTAGCACCAGCACACCGGTGTCGGCGAGCAGCTCCAGCCAGACCGGTGGGATGTCCCAGGCGCCCACGGTCACGATGATGGCGTCGAACGGGCCTTCGCCGGGTACGCCGTGCTCGGCGTCCGCGACCAGTACCCGGACCCGGCTGCCGTATCCACTCGCGTCGAGGAGTTTCGCGGCGCGGTCGATGACATCGGGGTCAATGTCGACGCTGACCACGCGGCCCTGGTCGCCGACGATCTCCGCGATCAGGGCCGCGTTCAGGCCGCCAGAGCCGACCTCGAGGACCGTCATGCCCGGCCGAAGGTCGGCCTGCTCCAGCATCCGCGCCTGGATATAGGCCGCGGACACCGACGAGAGTGCAACCCCACGCTGGTCGCGTTTGGTCACGACCGCGTCGTCCACCGCATAGGCCTGTTCAAGCGGCACGTCGTCCGGAACGAATCGCTCGCGGGCCACCGTCAGGAAGGCGGCCTCGACCGCCGGAGTGGTGATCTTCCCATCGGCGCGGAGGCTATTCACGAGCGCGGCACGGAACTCCGCTGCGCGATCCGGACTCGGCACGGTGTCGGTGGATCGACCGATCGGTGCGGCGACCGGCCGGGGCGCGGCACTGGGCTCAGACACGGGTGCTTCCCTTCGTCAGTGGCATGCTGTGGACAACGGACCTGGCCGGCATCAGGCACCATGCCCTACTCACCCGCACGGCTTCCGCCCTGCTGGGTTCGCGCGAGCCGGGCTGATTCACCTGGCTCGACGTTCGCGGTCAGCGCGCGCAACGCGTCCGGTAGTTGCTGGCCGGATCCGTGGTGCCACAGTGCCGATCCGGCAGTAATGCGACACACACGCAGACAACTGGACGCAGACGGCTGGCCCAAGATCGCCTTACCGTAACTGACCACAGAATGTTGCGAAGGACCCGCATACCGAGGCTCGTGAATGACAAATAGACCAATCTACTAAATCGTTGAACGGCGTATGCCCTGACGCCAGACTCGCCGAAAGCCCCGCCACCCGGAACTACACCCTCGTGTGCACCGCACAGAAATCCGCCGAGGTGCACACGACGGTGCACACCTCGCCACGGTCCACGCGTTGCCGAGTGCATGGCGGCTCTCGTTGCAGCCCGCCCAGGTCGATGTACACGCAACAGCAGCTGACACCTGCGAAGAGCACGATCGGCATCGTCAGCCAGGCGCGTCGCTGCGCTGAACCGATCTGCCGAGCCCTCATTCGTCGCGGCAACGCCCGTAGGATCAGCGGCGATGACCAGCCCTCTGCCAGCTCTGTCGGCCGCTGCCGCCGCTGCCGAATCAGTGACGTTCGACGAGGTCCGCGCGACCGAGGACCACGTCTGGTGGCTGCAAACCTCCCCTCAAGAGCAGGGCCGCGTCGCACTTCGATATATGACTGATGACGGGACAGTGCACGAAGCGACGGCGCCCGGGACGAGCGTGGGCAGCGACCTGCACGGATACGGCGGCGGCGCGTACGCCGTCCTCGGTCGACAAGCGTGGTACGTCGATGCCGCTACCGGCAACATCATGCTCTCCACGAAAGGGGACCACGCTCGTGTCGTAGCAGAACCCCGGCAGCCCGACGAGTGCTACGGCGACCTGGCAGTCGATCGAGGCGCCCTGTGGTGCGTACGCGGCACGAACAGCGGCGACAAGCTGCTCCGCATACTCCCAGACGGAACACAACAGGTGGTCGCCGCGACCGACGGCTTCTACGGATCCCCGCGACCCCGCGACGGCACGGTGGCGTGGCTACGCTGGGACAGCGACCGCATGCCGTGGGACGGCAGCGACCTCGTAGTTGCAGACTACCCGAATGCGGATGTCGTGAATCCGCGCCGAGTCAGCGGCGGCCGGAATGAATCCGTGACGCAACCTTGCTGGGACAGCCATGGCCGTTTGTGGTTCCTTTCGGACCGGAACGGCTGGTGGAACCTCTACCGCACCGATGGCAGAGACATGCAGCCCATCGTGCAGACGGAAGTGGATTTGGCGCCACCGGAGTGGGAAGCCGGATACCGGTCATTTGTGCCGCTGCCAAATGACGGCGCCATCGTGATCGAACACAACGGTTTCCAGCATCGGCTACAGATCTACAGCGGCGAAACTGTAACGCCGCTGGCGACGCCATTCACCTCTTTCAAACCATATCTCGCCACCCAGGGCCGGTCAGTACTCGGAATCGCAGCGTCCCCGACGCTGACTCCGCACATCTTCCGGCTCGATCCGGAACGACCGGATGATCTTTGGCAGTATCCCCGGCGTAAAGCCAGCGGCCCGACATGGAACCTGGCAGTGGCAGATCACCTTCGGATTGCGACACGCTCCACAGAGGAAATAAACGCGCTGATTTACCCTCCGGCGAACGCCGCCGAGGCTTGGTGTGCACCACTGATAGTCCGGGCACATCCAGGGCCGACCTCGGCCGTCAACAATCGGCTCGACTGGCACATACAATTTCTGACCAGCAACGGCTTCGCCGTTGCCGACGTCGACTATCGCGGCAGCGCCGGCTACGGTCGAGCATTCCGCCAGAGCCTCTACGGCCGTTGGGGAGAGTTCGACGTGCAGGACTGTGCCATAGTTGCCGAACATCTCCTTGCCGCTGGCAAGACTCAAGCCGGTCAAGTCTTCATCACCGGGGCGAGCGCTGGCGGATACACGGCTCTGCACGCCGTGTCGAAACCTTCTGTATTCTCTGGCGCTGTCGCCCGATCAGCGATCGTGAATCCAACCCAATGGCAGACGACCGCTCCACGCTGGCAACGGCCGCACGCCGCCGCCCTGTCAGGCCCCGCCGGGCCGGTGCGTGCCGAGGCAGTCAACCGGCCGACCCTGCTGATACACGGCGCGGACGATCACGTCGCGCCAATTGGCGACGTCGCGCAACTCGCCCGCCAACTGACCACCCGAGGAGTGCCTTGCCAGTTGATGATACTTAACGCCCGACACGATCTGTCCGCCCAGCAAGTCGCTGCGAGCGCCCTACAGGCAGAGCTTGCCTTCTACCGCCACCACATGTCCCCGTAACACCAACAAGACGCTAGAGAGCTAGCGGCAACGTAACCCGGATGTAGTCGACGAGCTCGATCACGCTTCGGCTGTCCTCGTACGGGATCACATCTACTCGAAGTTGAGCCACCCTTTGCACAGCCCGCGCCGACGTGATTCCCGCCGCTAAGTCGACCGCGTCGCGTCCCCGCGCGCACGCTTCCTCCACATCGCCTGACGCAGCCAGCGACGACGCCAGCAAAGCGGTGTCGATGGCCAGCCGTCGCACTCGACCATTGCCCACGCCGTCCACGGCCTGCCGGATCTCTCGCTGCGCGGTGTCGTGAGCGCCGAGGTCGAACATGCAATGCGCCACTTCGTCAGCGAGATAGGCCGGAGTGAAGTAGCTAATCCAGTCTGGTTGATCGCTTTCGTCACGACGGGAGAGGTGCATTTCGCTAGTACGCAAGGCCACAGCAGAGCTCAATGAATCACCTAATCGAGCATGACAGCGAGCAGCAACAGCCCAAAGGCCGGCATGAAGCGCTTCTGGAGCATCTGCCGGCAATCCGCTCAGCGCGACCTGCGCCATCCGAAGCCCTTGATTCGGGTAACCGCAGTGCAGGGCCAAGTGACCAAGACTGACACCGAGAAGGTAAGCCCCCAAGGCCTGATCCCTTCCCCACCCGGTCAGCCAGAGTGCATGAAGGTAATGCCGCTGCGCTACGCCATCGGCTCCCAAGTCGACTGCCTGGTAGCCAGCTAGCTCCCTCGCCCCCACCGAGACACGACAGATTTCCCTTTGAATGACTTCGTCATCGCAGTCCCCGCCCAGCAACCCGCGAACGGGACCTTCGATGAACTCAGCCACCCGATGATGGACCGCACCGGCGCCACGCTCATGATCTAGATTCCGGAGGTCCTGCAGTTCCCGGACGGCAGTATGTACGTCGTTGAATTCCGCACGGCGCCCGGAATTCGCGGCGGTCACCGGCCGATAGTCGCCCCGCAACCATCGCTGCGCCGGCTCCTCAAGCACAGCAGGGCGGAACGGCACGTACCAAGCTGCCGGCCTCCCGAACGTAGTAACCGGAGTCGGGCAGTGAGGTGCGCTCCGCTTCTGCGGATGCAGCGCAGGCTCGCCGCTCCTCAAAAGCCCCAACTGGCTCCTCGCACCGTCGGCAAGCGCAAGGACGTGACCTGGCACGTCCGCCGCGTCCAGCGGGGACATTGATCCGCCCGAGTCCGAACACGGTGCCGTGCGCCGCTCAGCTGGCGTCGTAAGCAGTGATCGGGGTCGTCGAGGGCGCGTCGGAGCTAAACGGGTCGGTAACCGGCGTGCCGCGATCAAGCCAATGTCTGCCGGGTCCTCTACTCCCAATCTGATACAGAGCGCCTGAATCCGTTCATCGCACATGCCACCACCGACGCGGCCCTGCTCGATCCTGCCGATGTAGTTCTCGTTGAACGGCACATGCTCACACGTTTCCATGACCAACTCTTGGTTGGAGTCGTCGGCAAGCTGACTCCGAGAGAGGCCCATACGCTGCCGAGCCTCCCAGAACGACCTGTTCGGGACAGGGTCCTTCTTCGCCACCGTCGCGCCTCCGGCCGACTCAACCCCGATGGGACTCGATCACTCATCGTCGCAATTCCACTCGCCTTCGCACAACCCGAGGCGCCTCGAATGGCAAGACCAAGATCCATTAAGATTCCCACGTGGCAGCCGCTATGCAGGGCCTGCTCGCGGCGCACGCTGCGAAAGGCATCCCGCATCGGCGCAAGTAGGTCACACCAGTCGATCAAGTTTCGGCGGTCGGTGTCGTCCGAGGCCTCAGCATCACAGATGCGAGCACGGTCGTCTCCAGTCGGATCCCCACCGCGGAGTTGGAACGTTGGCAGGCTGAGTGGGGAAAGCCGCAGGTGGTGGCCGAGGGCGGTGCGTTCTGAAGCAGCCGGTGCGGAACGCGCAATACCGCCATTGTGGCGAGGAGACAGGCTCTGGTGTCGGGTGCACGGGCTCAACCCGTACGCCGACATCCGGCAGGACGAAGCAAGTCTCCCCTCGGGTTCCACGCAATCGAGCGAAGAACTACCGAGCCCGACGCCTGGGCACCGAGGGCCAACTGGTCAGTAGCTCTTGTATCAGCCAGTGCCAGCTCAACGTGACGCATACGGCGTAATCGCGGCGAGGCGCCGCCATTGGGACAGGGGGAGCCCACGGAAATCGTCAACAAGGACTTGGATGCAGACGTGGTCAGCGCCGGCATGCTGATGCTGGTGGATGCGCCGCAAAATGGCTGCTTCGTCGCCCCACGCGATCAGGGCGTCGACTAGCGCGTTGCTGCCGCTGCGATCGAGTTCGTCGTCGGTGTAGCCGAGTCGACGAAGATTGTTCACGTAGTTGGGCAGTGAAAGGTAGCGGCGTAGATGTCGTCTTGCGATGTCGCGAGCTGTGGCCTTGTCCTTGGCAAGGACGACCGCCTGCTCTGAGACGAGGAGCTTGTCGGGTCCGAGAATTAGTCTGGCGCGTTCGGTGTGTTCGGGTGGGACCAGGTAGGTGTGCGCGCCGCCGGTGTGTTGCGCGGCGAGCTGGAGCATGCGTGGGCCGAGAGCCGCGAGGATGCGTACGGCGTTGTCAGCTGGCACTGCCCGGTAGCGTTGGGCGTGGGAGTCCATCGCCGCTAGGTAGTCCCGCGCGGTTTGTAATGGCTGGCCATATCGCAGCCCGCGGGTGTCGTTGACAAGTTTCGCGTGACTGACTCCCAGACCGAGAATGAAGCGGTCGGGGTATGCCTCGGTGAGAGTCTGGTGTGCTGCGAACATGGACAATGGGTCACGGGCCCAGAGGTTCATCACGCCAGTCGCAACCGTAATGCGCTGCGTCGCGGCGAGCAGCATCGTCGATTGGCTTATCGGCTCACGTCCGATATTCTCGCCAATCCACAGCGAGGTGTAGCCGAGAGATTCGAGCTCTTGGGCCGTCTCGCGCACTATGTCCGCCGGCTGAAAATCGAATTGGGCCGTCCAAATTCCCAAGCCCGTCAGATTCACAATCTCGCCTTGGTCGCTACTGTCGTCAGGGCTGCACTGAACCGTTGGACTGCCTCGTTCAACGCTGCGGTGGAAGCTGGATCCCGCTGATGAACGAGCCGCTGGATCCGTCGACCCTGTTGGAGAATCGGCACAATGGGTTGTTGGATAGTGGACGTCAATGCGTAAAGAGTGAGGGCTTCGGCCTCGGCTAGGTCGTCGGATTGCACAGCGGCATCGGCGAGAAGGAGAGTCAACATCGCGCGCGCCTTGGAGTGACTCTCTGGCAACGCGTTCAGCGATCCGGTCAGTTCGGTGCGAGCATGCTCCTGCTGCCGTAGCAGGAGCCAGCCAGTTCCGCCGTAGTACCGAAGGTCAAGCGTGCCGTGGGCGAAGTCCATACCGTGGCGCCGGTCGCGCTCATTGGAGACCTCAGCTGCTTCTTCCGCCAGCGCATAGGACGACTCGAAGCCGTCAATGTCACCCCTGCCAGCGTAGGCACGGGCTTGCAACGCGAGCAACCACGCCCGCGTCGTCGCCTCGGAGCCTTGGCTGGCGAAATAGACGCCCCGTTCGATCAGCTCGGCGGCACGGCGGATGTCGCGGCGATGCCAGGGGATGAGGCTTTGGGCGCCAAGCAGCCACGCTCCGAGGGCCCACGCCTGGGCATCCTGCGCGACAGTCACTGCCGCTTCAAACCATCGATCTGCCGTGTGATGGTCATTGATGTCGAAACATGCCCACGCCCGCAAGCCGGCAACACGAGCCGCGAGTCGGACGAGCCGTTCGTGATGGCGAAGGGTTTGCGGCTGGCGCAAGTGCTGTGAGACAAGCTGCGTCAGTATTCGGAGCTTCGACATAAGCTCGTCCGGTGGCATCCGCGCGAAACCCTGATCGATTCGCTCGCAGGCTAGTTCGACGGCTGTCAGCTCCGCGTTGCTCATTCCGCGCTGCTCCAATACGGAAGCGAAGTCGACCAGATCGTTCTCCGCTGTGCCTTCGTTTCGGCCGTCGTCGATCGGCGGCCGGCGACCGAGTTGCCGCGAAGGCGCTGAGCGGGTCGGTCGTCTACGCTCGGCGATCAACCCTATCTTCGCCGGGTCGTCGACTTCCAGCGTTAGGCACAGAGCAGACCGGCGTTCGACGCACATGCCACCGCCGATGCGTCCCTGCTCGATCCTGCCGATGTAGTTCTCGTTCATCGGTTCGTGCTCGCACGTACTCATCACCGGTTGGCCGTTGGCGATATCCGCCACCGCCGGCCGAGACAGTCCCAAGGCCATGCGCGCGTCCCAGAACAGCCTGTTGGGCTCGAAGTCCTTCTTCGTCACCGCCACGCGCCCCCGGACCGACTATGCGTGATGGACCAGATCGGTCATCATCCCAGCACCTTCAGCGACACCGCAACAAGTCAACCCCCTAGGACCGCGGTGCCCGACAGCTACAGGCGGTGGAGCCCCGAGCACGGGAGTCTGACCGCGGCGATGTTCGGGTGTTCATATCGACCGGTGGTGGATCTCGCGGCAGGGCGACTCGCTGACCATTAAATTATCTTCGGGCAGTCTGATATTGATCGAATTCACCTCTTGACTGCGGCCAGAAATTCAGCGAATGCGTCCCCGAGAACTCCAGAATCGGTCCCTGCGGATCCTTCGAGTCACGCATTGCGGCGCCGCCGTCTGCCGCGTAAGCAACCTCGACAAAGTTGGCGTCCGGTTGGCTGCGACGCGATCTTAGAAAAATTCTGGTAGATCCGGCCGTTGCTGCCGTAGACGACCATTATGCCGACCTCCTGACGCCGCCGGGTCTTTCGATCTGCCGGAAGAGAAACTCCAGGGTAGCTGCCGCCGGCCATGCCTGCCCTGAGAGGGTCTCGAACCGATTGATATATGGGTGTGTATTCGTGGGTTCCGTGATGATTAGATCGGTGTCGTCGGTCTCTACTGCGACAACCACGAAGTCTGTTGGCTCGCGATAGCGATAGATGGAGAAGGACGTAGAGGGCAATGCCTGGCCTGCCGGTCGCGCGAACGGGAGCACGCGTATCTCGACCCCTCGCCAGTGCAGCGCGATGTCGATCAAGTAGATGGTCTGATCGAACATGACATCACCAGCGACTACCTCGCGCAGGAAGATGGATTCGTCGAGAAGCGCCCGGTACTGCACCGAGGTCGACTCCGCGACGGCCCTCTGGCGTAACCCCCGGGCCTAAACCGCACGGTGAGCGACGTAGCGCTTCGAGGTAGTGCTCTCCAGCGCCGCGGCTCTCGCTTCGGCGAACCGCGGGGCTTGCAGCAGTCCCGGGAGCGGGACCTGCGAGAACTCCGAGATCGAGGCGCCGGTCCAGATCGGCGTAGGTTGCCTGACACGGCCCCATCTCGTTGCGATATCGCTCCCCTGTGCGTCGCCGTCCGCGCAGCGTGGAGAATTGCCGCTGCCCGCTCGGCCGATGCAGGCAAGACTCTTACGGTCCGCCGGATGTCATCAACGGCCGTCACCCGCTGCGCTTTCAACGCGTAGCTGATCTTCGCGGGTCCACCCCAGAAGTCTGCGCAAGCCTGCCGTTGGTATATCCCGCCTCCTTCGAAAGGGCGGCAAGTTCGATGGCCAGCCAATGCCGGCTGGCGAAGGGGCTGATCAAGCAACCTCCGGCGTGCCATGCCATCACGGCCCGATCGCGAGGCCGGGCACCGGCATCGTAACCCGCTAGTTGTCAGATGCGGATGTCAGATTCGCGCCCAGGTGCATTTCACCGGCTACGACGGGATGCGAGGGACATGTGCACCGTCGTGTGCACCACCGTGGACGCAACCCCCGGTACACACGACGGTGTAGTTCCCCGCTGGGGCGCTGTCCGCGATTGTGATCCGAGCGAGCAAAACCCGGGACGGCTGGTTCAACGAAACACTGTAATCGCCGAAATTGATGCACACCACTGTGTCAACCCGAACTCCCTCAGCAACACAATTCGCTACTGATCGACGCCGGAAGCCATGTGACACGCCACGCGACGGAGACGGTGCAGCCGGGACCGAGCTCGCGCGCATATCTGACAGCGAAGCGGCGAAGGAGTTGAGGATGAACAGGATCGTATGCGTCCCGCTTCGCTGTCACGCAGGGCGGAGCATTAGCCGTCCGACTATTGGTATTCCCGGTCGCGGTAGCTGCAGCGGTCGTTGCCGCGGCCGGGTTCAGTCGCTGCCAGCCGATCCGAGCCCAGCGGTGCAAGCCGCGACTACCGGCGGCCATGGTCCCGATCGAGGCAACTCATGATTGAGCGTCAGACCTTGCAAAGGACCTGCGAGATCGCCGGAGCCACTCTGACGGTGTCCACCTCGAATGGCTACAGCGTGATCTACCGAGGCGACTACGTCGGATACATCCACGCCAGCCTCGGCGACCGCTGGAACACCTACCGGCGGCGCGTCGGTGCGCCGGATGATCACCTGGGCCGGTTCGGCCAGGAGGAAGCCGTACGCCGCATCGTCCGCGCCGTCTCCACGGCGGGCGGAACGGTTGCGGCGTCATGATCGGCAAGCGGGCCTATCCGCTGGCCGTGGTCGTGCACCGGTCAAACCGTCCCGACGTTCAGGCGCGGTCGTTGCCCCAGCTGAGCGCCCCTGTGATCGCCCAGGTGTACCCGAACGGCAGGCGGCACCACCGTTCCGCTTCCGCCACCACGCGGTGTGGGTGGTCGAGCCGGTGGATTGCCCGGCGCATCCGTATGAGGAGTCCACGGTGACCTATCCGGACGCAACGTGTCCGATGTGCCGCGCGGGCGGCGGCACACACGGCGTTCTTGACGCGCTGCAGCTACCGCCGGGCGCACGCACCGCCGGGTCGGCGCAGCCTGCCCTCCCTGAGCACCCGGGCGGAGGCCACCGGTGACTGACCAACCTGATCCCATCAACCCTGACATACCCAATGTGGCCCGGATCTGGGACTACCAGCTCGGCGGCAAGGACAACTACCAAGCTGACCGGGACGCTGCCGAGCAGCTCAACAAAATGTGCCTGGAAGTCGGTGCCCCCGACGGCCGGATGGTCGCCGGGGAGAACCGCGCGTTCCTGCAACGCGCCGTGCACCACCTCGCCACGCAGGCTCACATCGACCAGTTCCTCGACCTCGGCTCGGGGCTGCCGACCCGGCACAACGTGCACGAGGTCGCGCAGCAGGCCAACCCGCACGCACGCACGGTCTACGTAGATTACGACCCGCTGGTCCTTGCCTACGGCAGAGCTTTGCTCGCCGATGGTCGAACCACGGTGATCACCGGCGACGTCCGGGAACCGGAGACCATCTTGCACAACAAGGAACTGCGCGGTCTGCTCGATCTGCAACGGCCGGTCGCGGTGCTGCTCGTAGCGATGCTGCACCTGATCCCCGACGATGGAGAGGCCGAGGCCATCGTCGCGCGTATCCGCGAGGCGCTCCCGCCTGGCAGCTACCTGGTCCTGACGCACACCACCAGCGAACACCGGCCCGAAGCTGCCGTCGCGCTCGCCGCCGAATTCGAACGGCTTAAGGTCACCACCCCGCTCGTACCTCGCACGTTCCATCAGATCCGGCGTTTCTTCGACGGGTTCGACCTGCTCGAACCAGGCCTGGTGTCGCCGCCGCGATGGCGACCCCACACACCGGTGGCCCCCAAAGACGACTCCCGGTGGATGTACGCGGGCGTAGGCCGTATCAGCCCGGCCGGCGGAGGGGCGCGTCAGTGACCTGCCACCGCGTCTTTGGCTCGCGGCGCCCGTCTGCGAACCGATCCGCCCGGCTGGCCGCACGCCGCACATCTGCATCGGGCCTGCGGGCGGTTCGCCTCAACCGGCGGTGGCCAGCACGGCCATGGACGTCGTCCGGCTGACGAGCTGCATCGACGCCAGTTGTCGTGCCGTCTGGATAGCTCTGCTGCGTTGGCCGGCCCGTCACGGTGTGCGCCTCGCCGGTCACCTTCTGTCCGAGCCTTAGCCGATTCTCCCTGGAGATCTCGCCATGAATCTTCTGTCTGGCCTGCGTGCCGGCTGGTACGGCATCGTCGCCCCGTACCCGCCGCCGCCGACATGCGCGACCGATCCGGACCATCAGGCGGGTGGGTCGCCGGGGTTGTGGGCGGTGCGGTGGGACTGGCCCGACGGCACCCACGAGTTCATCGGCCTGCAGCGCGATGAGGCGGCCGCGGCGGTGGTGTGGTCGGGGCAGGTGCTGCGGTGGCGGCGTTGCCCGTGCCGGCCGCGGATGTCGGTGGTGGCGATCAGCGGCCACGATTTCTGGTTGCATGCCCGGCATCGGCGCGGGTGCATGGCGCCGGACTGCCCGGTTGCCGCGGGTGTGGTGGCGTCGTGAGCGGGGTGACGTTGTCGCGCCGGACGATGGGCACGGCTGCATTGTTCGGTGCCGGGGTGGCGGCCAGTTCACCGCTCACCGTGCTGGTCGGTGGTATCACGACCATGTTCGGGGTGCTCGGCGTGGTCGGTGTACCGCTGGCGTTCGGGCTGGTCATGGCGGTGATGCGGCTGTTCATGGTCGGGTATGTGGCGGTCGGTAAGCACGTCAGGCACGGTGCCCCGTTCTACGCGCAGCTGGCGCGCGGGCTGAACCCGGCGGTGGGCCTGGCCGGGGCGGGTGTGGCGTTCGTCGGCTATAACGCGCTGCAGATCAGCCTGTTCGGGCTGATCGGTACCAAGGCGGTCGAGTTGCTCGACGGCCGGTGGTGGGTGTGGGCGCTGGTGGCCGGGCTGCTGGTGTTGGCGGTCGGCCAGTACCCGGGCCGCAAGGTCGCCCGGGTCGTCGGGTTGCTGCTCGCGCTGGAGATCGGCGTGATGGTGCTGTTCACCGCGGCCGGGTTCTCCCAACCCGCCGGCGGGCAGGTCAGCACCCGGGTGTTCGCGCCGTCGGCGTTGATGGTCGCGGGTGCGGTGGCCGGTGTGCTGGTGTTCGCGGTGGCGTCGTTCGCCGGGGTCGAGTCCGTGCTCGCGTACGCCGAGGAGGCCACCTCCGATCAGGCGGTGGCCCGCGCCGCCCGCTGGGCGGTGCTGTTCTGCGGGGTGCTGTACGCGGTGGCCGCCTGGGCGTACATCACCTGGCTGGGCCTGGACAACGTGGGCAAGGCCGCCGAGGACGCCAGCCAGCCGCTGGTGCTGCTGTCGGCCATGTTCGGCACGGGGATCACCAAGCTGGCCATCGGATTGCTGCTCACCAGCGTGCTGGCCGCGCAGGTCGCGTTCCACGCCATCGTCGCCCGCTACGTGTTCGCCCTCGCCCGCGAGCGGGTCCTGCCGGCCCGGTGGGGCGCGTTCAGCCGCGGCGCGCAGGGCGGGGCACCGTTGGGCGGCTCCGCGGTCCAGGCCGCTACCAGTGTGGTGGTGGTCGCCGGGTTCATGGCCGGCGGGGCCGACCCGATGACCATGTTCACCTGGCTGTCGACGACCGGCGCGTTGTGCATCCTGCTGCTGCTGACCCTGGCCAGCTGGTCCGCGCTGCGGTTCTTCGAGAAAGGACTCGGCGGCGCCGAACCCGAGTGGCTGCGCCGGACCCCGTTCGCCGGCGCCATCGTCGGCGCGGTCGCGGTCGTGTTCATGGCCTCCAACCTCGGCACCCTGCTCGACACCCCACCGGGCTCGGCCAAGCCGTGGCTGATCGCCGTGCCCATCGTCGCGTTCGCCGGCACCGGGCTACTTACCGGCGCGGTGCTGCGACGAACCCACCGCGACATCTACAACGGCATCAGCTACGGCGTGCCCGATCCGATCCTCGTCCGCGACGACCGGCTCGCCGGAGTCGAACTGTGACCCGACGAACCTGGCATGCCGACATCCCGACCGCCGCGTACCCGAACACCGGCGACCCCTTCGACCAGTCGGACGCGACCGACCCGGCTCCCGGCCCGGCTGGCCAGCCGACCGCAGATCCCGGCCTCGGTGACCCCGACGACGTACCGATCGGGGTCTTCGAAGCGCGACGCCGGGCGGAGCTGCTGACCTCCGCGCGGGGGCAATGGGCGATCTTCCACCGGCTCCGCAAAGTCAACATCAATCACGCCACCATGGCCTGGCGCAACCGCTACCACATGCCGCTGAGCCCGCACGCCCTGGCGTTCCTGTTCCAGCAGGCCGACCCGACAACCGGCGGAGTACGAATAACGGCGGCGACCCGGACCTGGCTGGCCGGCCCCGAATCGCAGCATCCGCTGCCGCTATTCGACCGGTTCATCACCGTCACCCGGCAGCACGCCCTCGTCCCCGACCCGGCGGACGGCGACGGCGCTGCAACCGAACCAAACCGGGCGGCGGAACCAGGCCGGGCGAGGCTGCACGGCGCCCGCAAGGCCCCGCCGGTGTGGGACCTGCGCACCGAGCTGGCCGACCGCTGCGACCCGGCCATGGCCGACGACGCCTTCTACGCCGGTCTCGGCTACTCCACCCTCGACACGCCCGCCGGCACCTTCGATCAGCATTGCCGGGCCGCGAACTCCGAACTCGACATCCCCGGCGGGTTCTGTTACCTGTCCAACCCGTCCGGCACCGAGGACGACCTGCGGGTCCTGACGGCCGACCGGGGTGCAGCCAACGGCGTGGGCACGATCGCGATCCACACCTACGAAGCGCTGGCCACCCATCCGCTGGACTCCGATTTCCCGTACGCGCCGACGTCGATCAAGGTGCTGCTCGATCAGTCTCCGTACCGGCACGTCCTGCCTCAGATGTGGCACCTGGACCAGGCCCTGCGGCACGCCGACGACCTGCGCCACCAAGCCGCCGACGGCCCGCGCACCCGCCGCCGGAGCGGGCCGTCATGACCCTGACCGTGCCGAACCTGCTCGGCCCCGCCGACGACAACACCCCGCCGAAACTCAGCGCCCACGCCGCGGGCCTGACCGCCGCGCTGGCCGCCGACCACAAATTCCATCTCGCGTTCCCCGGCGCCACCGACCTGGTCTACCCCGACCTCGCCGCGATCCTGACCGGACAGCTACTCAACAACGTCGGTGACCCCTTCGACCCCGGGCACGGCCGTAACCACACCAAGCCGTACGAGATCGACGTCGTCCGCCGGCTCGGGGCGTTGTTCGGCGCCGACCCCGCCCGGGTCTGGGGTTACGTCACCTCCGGCGCCACCGAAGGCACCATCCACGCGGTCCACGAAGCCGCCACCACCTACCCCAGCGTCGTCGTGTACTCGTCCACCGCCGCGCACTACTCGGTCACCAAAGCCGCCGTCCTCGTCCGCGCCCCACACGTGATGATCCGCGTCGACGACCGCGGCCGGATGCTGCTCGACGAGCTACGCGACCGGCTGTTCGAGTTCCGGGACCGGCCCGCGATGATCGTCGCGACCGTAGGCACCACCGAACACGAAGGCATCGACGACGTCGCCGGCATCGCCGGCCTCTGCGACGACCTGAACATCACCGACCGGCGTATCCACGTCGACGCCGCCCTCGCCGGCATCCCCCTCGCCCTGCTCCCCGCCCACGACCGGCCGGCGTTCGGTTTCGACGCCGGCGCCACCAGCATGGTCGTGTCCGGCCACAAATTCCCCTCGACCCTGATGCCCTGCGCGGTGATCCTCTACCCCCACCCGCCGCACCAACCAGCCGGGCCGATCTCCTACATCGGCGCCGCGGACACCACCGTCGCCGGATCCCGCTCCGGGCACACCCCGCTGGTCCTGCACTGGTCACTGGCCGGGCAGGGCCTCGACGGGCACCGCCGCCGCGCCGACGCCGCCCGCGAACTCGCCGCCTACACCCATGACCGGCTGCAACACCTCGGCTGGAACAGCCACTGGACGTGGCCCGCGTTCACCATCACCCTCGCACAGCCCACCCGGCCCCTGCCGCAGCCCTGGGTCCTCGGCGGTGACCGCCGCACCGGCCGCATCATCACCATGCCCGGCATCCAACAAGCCTGGATCGACGAATTCCTCATCGACCTCGCCACCAGCCACTGGGCCCGCACCACCGTCATCCCCCGGCAACGGTCCCGCCGCCGCGGCGGACCGGGGACACCGTCATGACCCCGGCAACCCAGAGCACCACGGTGACGGCCGTGACCCACCGGCCCGGGGCCGCACCGACCGCCATCACCCACCAACCCGCCGCCCGTGACCTCCGCACGGGCGCGGGCAGGGCCGGGACCGCCAGCCCGGACCCGACCGCCGGGTGCGCGCCGCCCCGCAATCCCGAGCGCGCACCCGGCCCCACCCCGCCCACCACCAGGACCGACAACCGGCCAAGACACACCGGAAACGCTGAGCTCACCGGAAGGGCCGGGCTCACCGGCTACAACCAGGCCCGCGCCGCAGCCGCCCGGGCCGCTCTCGACGCGCGTGCCCGCGACGCCGGTCACGCCGACCTGCCCGCCCTGCTCACCGCCACCGCGCATCTGACCGCCCGTGTCGTCGGTGACCTGCTCGGCATCAGCACCGACATGGTCAAACACTGGCGGACCGTCCACCAGATCGGCAGCGGAGCCCGCGCGGCCGCCCGCGCACACTTGGACGCGAAAGCGCGCGACGCCGGCTACCGCGACCTGGAAACCCTGATCCGGGCCACCACCCACCTGCCCTGCCCCGCGGTCAGCGCACTGCTGGGCCGCACCGGCCAATGGGCCAGGCACTGGCGCAACGTCTACGCCACACCCAACCCGCACCCCGCCGATCCCCACCGTCCTCCAGCCGGGGGTCACGACGGCCTCGACCAGCTACCGGCCCGCGTCCAGCCCCGCCGGCCCGGCGGCACGCTGCAATGCCGGCTCTGCACCACCTGGCAGCCGGCCCTCGGCGTGCACCTGCACGCCGCGCACGGCCTCACCGCGGCCGCCTACCGCGAGCGCCTCGACGCAACGCCCGCCCAGGAGACCGCGTCATGACCACACCGGGCAAGCCGGCGGCCTGGGCCGCTGATACCCGACCGGACCATGCAAGCCGCACGCAGCACCGGAAGGACCCCGCCGATGAGTGTTGACCTGCAGCTGTCCGCCTACAACATCGAAGGAGGCGGGCTGGAAGCCGACGGCTCCTACAACTTCGACAACCTCCTACAAGCCTTCACCGAAGGGCCGAGTCCACACCTGATCAACCTGTGCGAGGCCAAATTCTGGCAGGCACGCGGTCAGAAACCGTTCCGCACCGCGCTGCGCGAGCTGAGCACGCTGACCGGCCGCGCCTACGTCGGTGAACTGTTCACCGGACCGCTCGGCACCGCCGTCATCTACGAGCCGACGGTCCTGCACCTCGACGCCGGCGAAGAACCCGACTTCCCCGACAAACGCAACCTCGCCCGCTTCTGCCTGCGCGAGCACCCGTCCTACCGATTCTGGGCCTTCACCGAGCACTGGTCCTGCCACGACGGCGACCAGCGCCTCGCCCGAGCCAGACTCCTCGCCCGCTACGGCCGCAGCGAAATCCCCACCCTCATCGCAGGCGACACCAACTCCAGCTACTCAGGACCCACCCAACCGACCATCAACTGGCAGCGCATCCCGATCGAAACCCGCGACTACAAAGGACGCCTCATCAACGGCGTCTGGGGACCCGACACCCGCGCCCTCGACCGGCTCGTCGGCACCTACGACCACCACTGCGAACAACGCATCAACCGCGGCGGCTTCCACGATGTCACTGAACTCGACCCCGACGCCCCGAACCCGCTACCCCCGACCGGCGCGATCGGCCTCCAGGACGACCACATCCTGATCAACAACGCGTTCCGGGCCACCGCCGACATCGTTCAAGGCTCCTACCAGGTTCACCTACCTCCCGGAGCCGGACCAACCGACTGGCCCAACGACCACCGGCGCGTCAGCTGCACCCTGCGCATCCGACCCCCTCACCCCGCTGCCGACGCGGACGGCTCACCGCCCTAGACGCGACGACCGGCTGACTGCCAAGGCCACCCGACCCGCGCGCCACGCCACCCGAAGCGCCACCCGGCAGGCGGCCACCGTCGCCAGCACGCGCCGCCAGCCGGCAGGCCGACAGACGGTCACCGGCCGTCACCCGAGCGCGCCCCAGCTGACGCTCAACCAGGCCGGACACGCCACCCGCGGCGAAGCCGACGCGGGCCTTCACCCGCGACACACAGCCATTCACGCCCACCACCGAACCGCCCGCAGGGAGCACCCGTGACCGACTCACCCACCACACCCACCGGCCGCCGGCCCCTCCCTCTCGCCGGGGTCACTGCCCTGGCCCAGGCCGAGTACGAGCGCGTACGGCCCAAGCTTGACGAAACGGTGGTGAAGATCCGCGCCGAGCTCGCGGCCGGAGCCAGCGACTTCGAAGCGGTCGCTGACGTGTGGCTCAGCCTGCACGTGCAGCAGGAGAAATCCGAAACGCTGCTGCTGGCCGCCATCGCCATCGTGCAGGTCGCCAAAGTGCCACATCCACAGCCGCTCACCGACCCAGACAGCCAGCCGTAGGCCGCCAGGTCACCGCCGGCCAACTCGACCAACCGCCACCGCGCGGTCCCGCTGCGACGGCGCACTACCAGATTTCGCCACCGTACAAGTCGCCTCCGGGCACTGCCGTGCGTGGCGATCGGCATCCACAGCCGAGGAACACGCCGCAGCTGCCGGTGCCACCACCCGCATAGCCACCGGGCCCGGCCCCGAGCCGGGCCAACCCTACGAAACGGAACCGATGACACCCCTCAAAGCAGCGACCACCACGGTGATCACCGCTGCCGTGGTGCTCGCCACGACCGCCGGCCCCCGCCGCGGCTATCGTCGACGGCCAGCAATCCACGCGCCCTTACCCGGACATGACGGCCCACGCCCTGACCTACCCCGGGCTCGGCATCCTCAAATGCGCCGCCATCCAGATCCGGCCCCGATATGTGGTCACCGCGGCGCACTGCCTGTCCTACATCACCGTCTCGCCGACCGTGACCGTCGCGCCCGCCGGACTGGCCAGTACGAGGGCCGGGTCGACCAACCGGACCAGCGGCGGACACGAATCCATCGGCGCCACCGTGCTGCTGCACCGTCTCTCCGGCCGGACCGGCGCCGGTGACCGCGCCACGAGCGGGTGAGCCGGCCGGTTTCACCTTCTTCATGACACCTGGCCTGTAGGCCGGGCAGGCCGTGGGCAACCACGGCATCCGGGTGCCCCGCCGACGACCGACGGCGGGTATCGCATCGGGTCTGCCTGACCCGATAGCGGCGGGTTCAGGCAGCTGGGTGTGCCGGCCACCGGAAAGCGGTGTGGTGGCCGGCACGCCCAGCATCCGCCACGGCACGCCCAGCATCGTCCCGGCATTGGTGGCCCGGCCATCCCCGCTGGCGAAGCCTCTTGCCAGACCCAACGGCCGCGGCACGACCACCTTCCCCTTTCTTCCCTTGGTGAAAGCAGCCTGATGAGCACTCTTCCTGATCTACCCGTTCCTGCCGACGGGCAGCAGCCGCCGTTTCACCACCTCGGACGACCCGACGTCGGGCACCGGTGGCGGCCTGTCGCGGGCATCGTCGTACTGCTCGCCGGCATCCTGCTGGTGCTGCACGGCCCGACGGCGCTGCTCGACAACTGGCCGCACCCACGCCGGCTGCCCATCCTCGGACCGATGACCGACACGGCCCGGGCGCTGGCACAGGTCGCGCTGATCCTGCCGGTGGTGCTCGCCGTGACCCGCTGGATCAGCGGCCGCCCCGTCGGCACGCTGCTGTCGGTGACCGGGCGGCTGCGCTGGCGGCAGCTCGGGGTGAGCATGCTCATCGCCTTGCCCACCACGATCATCGTCATCGCCACCGCGATCCTGCTGATACTCGCCACCCGAGGCCTGCCCGTACCACCGCCCACCACCGCTGGCAGCGCACCGGCAATCGACCTGGGCTACCTGCGGCAGCTGCCCGCCTGCCTGCTCATCATCGTCGCCCTGGCAGTGCTGCAAGCCAGCACCGAGGAGCTCACCTGCCGCGGCTTCATCCTGCAAACCGCCGGCGGATACACCCGCAGCCCGTGGCCGGGCATCGCCGCGCAAGCCGTCGCCTTCACCCTGCTGCACGGCCTTGACGGCACCATCTGGGGCTACGCCGGCCTGACCGCCTACGCCCTGATGGTCGGCTGGCTCACCGTGTTCACCGGCGGTATCGAAGCCGCGATCGCCCTGCACGTCACCTGGAACACCACCGTGCTCGTCCTCGCCGGCACCGCGATAGTTCTCACTGGCGCGGACCCGAGCCAACGAGGCACCATGGAAGGCGCCACCTGGCAGGTCACCCTGGCCCACGTGCTCGGCACCGCCGCCTACACCCTGACCGTCGCCTGGCTTACCCGTCGCCGGACCCGTCCCCGGCCGGCCGCACCGGCAGCGGCCCTAGCGCCGGTGCCCTCGTCGTGAACCACCATCGGGCAATCCCGCGATCCCGCACGATCCGCCACACCGCTGTGGCGCAGCGCACCAGCCATCTCACCGGCGGGCAGGGACCCTGCCGCACCGCCACCGTGCTCACGATCGTCACGCCAACGTGCGTCGTCGCGCTCGCTGCCCCCGCTCCGCTAGGTCCGGAGAGCACGGCGTGACCGCAGCCAACAACGGTGTGCAGATTCCCGGCGAAGCGGCGGCCGCTGCGCTGTCGGGTCCGGTGGCACGCCGGCCGCCGTCCGCAATGGCGCAGTCCGGGCATGCGGCGCTACGCGAGTATCAGCACGAGGCCCTCGAAGCAGTCACGGCCCGGCTCGGCGCTGCCGGGCGTGGCATGGTGGTAGCGGCCTGCGGGACCGGCAAAACCCTGACCGCAGCGCACGCCGCGGCTCGGCTGTGCCCGTCCGGGCTGGTGGTGGTGACCTGTCCGACGCTGGCGCTGCTCGCGCAGATCCTGCGGGTGTGGACCGACGGCGCACTGGCCTCGCACGTGCTGGCGGTGTGCGGTGACAGCACCGTGGCCGACGCCGGTATCCGGCTCCCGGACCTGGCGTGCCCGGTCACCACAAACGTCCGAGAAATCACCCGCTGGCTGCGTACGACTCCGGCGAGCCGGTCGCGGCTGATGCTGGCAACACACGCGTCGGCAGGCAGAGCCGGCCGGGCTCTGCTCGCCGCCGACACCGTCGCGGAGCTGCTGGTCGTCGACGAGGCGCACCACACCGCTGGCCGCGTCGACAAACACACCGCCCTCGTCCACGACGACACCCGGCTGCCCGCCAGGCGCCGCCTCTACATGACCGCGACACCGCGGGTACTTGCCGTGCACCACCGGCGAGGCCGGCCCCCGAACCCCGAGAACGTCGTGTCGATGGACGACACCGCTATCTTCGGGCCCGTCCTGTACACCTACCCCTTCGCGAAGGCCATCGACGACGGCTGGCTCGACAACTTCCGGGTCGCCGTCATCGGCGTCACCCACGCCGACGTACTTGCCCTGCTCCGCAAAACCGAACCGGCCGCCGTCGTCGCAGCAGCCGAGGCACCGCTACGCACCGCCGTCGTCCAAACCGCCCTCGCGCGGGCCGCCGTCGAGTTCGGGCTGCGCCGCGTGCTGGTGTTCAACCGCCTGATCGCCGAATCGCAGGAGTTCACCCGCACCCTGCACCGCACCATCGACAGCCTCCCAGACGACCAGCGCCCGAAAGGACCCCTGACCGCGGTGCACGTCGACGGTGACCACACCGTCGACGAACGTCAACGAAGCCTCGCCCTACTCGCCGACCCGCCGAACAACGGCTGGACTGTGTTATCCAACGCCCGCTGTCTCAGCGAGGGTGTCGACGTGCCGGCCGTCGACGGCGTCGTGTTCACCCGGCCGAAATCCTCCGAGGTCGACGTCGTGCAGGCCGTCGGCCGGGCCCTGCGCCGCAACCCGAACGGCACTGGCATCGCCACCATCCTCGTCCCCGTCCTGCTACCCGACGACCCCGACGCGATACTCACCGACCTCGACGAGTGGGCCACCATGTGGCAGGTCGTCCGAGCCCTGCGAGCCCACGACAGCGTCCTGGCCGCCGAACTGGACACCCAGCGCAGCAGCCCCGCAACCGGCCCCGCGCAGCTGCCGCAGCGGATCCTCATCCGGCTCCCCGACGGCTACGGCACCGCCGACGTACTGCGCCACATCACCGTGAAACTGCTCGAGTACACCACCTCCGACTGGCTCGCCGGCTACAGTGCCCTGCGCGACTTCCACACCCGGCACGGCCACCTACGCATCCCCCGCGATCACATCGACCGGGGCATCAACCTCAAACAATGGCTCGGCAACCGGCGCAGGGACTACCACAACCGCCTGCTCGCCCCGGACGAGATCACCGCCCTCGAAGCCCTCGGCATCGACTGGTCACCGATGCAGACCGCATGGGAACGCGGCCTCGCCGCCGCGCAAGCGTTCCACGCCCGCGAAGGGCACCTGAACGTCCCCATGGGCCACCGCGAGAACGACGTCAAACTCAACCCCTGGGTCACCTACCAACGCCGCGAACGCGCCCTCGGCCATCTCACCGCCGAACGCATCCACGCCCTCGACCAGATCGGTATCGAATGGGACCCCATCGCCGCAATCTGGAACCGCGCCCTAACGGCCGCCACCACCTTCTACCAACGCGAGGGACACCTCGACGTACCCACCGGCCACCGCGAGAACAACGTCGACCTCCACGAATGGCTACGACGACAACACCGCCTCGCCCGCCAAAACAAACTCTCCGACGCCAAAACAACCGCGCTAAGGGCGATCGGTTTCATCACCCCACACCCTCAACCGCCGGCGCTCCCGTAATCGCATCAACCGGACGGACCGCCACCCGCGTCCCGGCCGCGGCGTCAGCACCTTCGACGGTTACGGAACCGGCCGTACCCGGCAACGCCCAGGGTGAGGCCGGCGGCATCGCCCGATCCGCGATCCGGACACCGTCGTTCCGACGTTCCAGCGATCGCAGGCCGCCGTCGGCCAAGCACCGTGCTGCCCTTTTCGGCGCGGATGGTGGACAGCGCGCCAGCGAGGGTGGGCCGGACACGGCATAACACACACCGTGCCGGCCCAACGGCCGGGTGCGCGTTCCCTTCTCTCCAGGAATGCGCACCCGGCCCCGAACCGCAATCACCAAGATCTGTGCAGCCCGGCCGTGACCGGGCTGCCACCCTGCACAGCACCAGACCCGCACCGTCACCAGGTGGTCGATCCAGGTCCGTGGCACCCGCTGCCACCGAACATCCCGGGACTTCTATGACCAACCGCGCGAACCCCGCACAGCGAACCACCGCACCCGCCGGCGCGGCAGTACCTATGCGGAATCTACGATACGGACGCACGTCGTGAGCAGGATGTGCATCAATGCGGCCGACCATCACGCTCGCGTCTACGACGACTTGGAGCGAGTGTCGGCAGGCCGCTATAGACGTAGGTAGACACGCCACAGCGCGCTGCCGCTACTCCCTGCCGCAGAACGTCGCCCGCCCTGCGGATGAGGGCGTTTCTAGGTTGCAGCAACCAGGTTGGCGAGCTCGGTGACGATACGCCGACGGAGTTCGTCGTGGCGGGGAGCGAGAGCAGCGTCGGGTCCGTAGAACTCCTCAGGATCGTAGAGCCAGA
The DNA here is from genome assembly GCF_016862375.1 of Paractinoplanes rishiriensis. GTDB lineage: Bacteria > Actinomycetota > Actinomycetes > Mycobacteriales > Micromonosporaceae > Actinoplanes > Actinoplanes rishiriensis. The sequence goes on from NZ_BOMV01000107.1 coordinate 62,755, forward strand.
CCGGCCGGCCGATGTGCGATGGGTTTCCCACTCATAGCGAGGGAACAGGTGGGCGTGCAGGTAGGGGTCCGTGTTGCCGAGGATCTCGTAGTTCATCCGGCGGAATCCGGGCTCGATGGCGCCGCAGGCCGCCTCTACCGCTTGGCCCAGCGTGTCCATGCTGTCGAGGAATTCCAGGCGCTGTCCCTTTGACAGGTCCGTGAGCCGATCGATACTCGGTTCATCCACCAACAGCACGCAGTATCCCGGAAGGAACTGCGTGTCCCCGATGACGGCGAACGACTGCGGCATCTTGGCCAGCAGAGTGGGGTTGGTCCCGGCTCGCGCGGACCCGATGCGGTCCAGCTTCCACGCTTCTGATCGAGTCACCGCACCATCAAACACGAACCTGTGACGCCTGCTCGTCCGAAACACAACCGACGCCCCGAATCGCGGCAAATCCGGACACGCTAATCCGTCCTCAGCAGTCACCGGCCCGAGGGCAACGCGCCGTTAGGGGTTCGGGCTCGTACAGGCCCAATCGTCCGCCGGACGTCGTCAGCGTCTCAAGAGCTGCAACTCCTCGGCCCAGCTTTCGATAAGAGGGATGAGGATCGGCTTCGGGCGGGCGCCGTCGAAGGCGGCGCACGCCGTTTCGACACGCGCGAACGTCGCGCGGATCGCTGCCGGGTCGCCGTCCAGGGTGTCCGTCAGTAAGCCCAGCGATTCCTGGGCGGGCCAGCGGGCGAGCGGGTGCTGGTGGAGCTCCCACGGAAGGTACTTGTGGTACGGGCGTACCCGCCCTTCCAGCGTGAAAATCACATCCAGTAGCCAGGGCATCGACTCGGCAGCGTCCAGGCGCCGTTCCAGCAAGCGTCCGTCGCGGTCGTTCTTGCAAGCGCGATAGGCATAGTTGAGCCAGCCGTCAAGCCGGTCATGCTCGACGAGGATTGACTCCGCTTCGTCGGCGGTGACCGTGGCCTGCCGGCGCAGCGCGGACGCCAGCCGTCCTGCGCTGCGATCGAATATTATCGGTGCCCACGCGAACGACCAGCGGAACCACCATCCGTGCGTGCCGAATGGCGGCACCTGCTCCAACTCGGAGATCGCCACGTGGGTCTCGTCCTAAAAG
>NZ_BOMV01000108.1 GCF_016862375.1 Paractinoplanes rishiriensis
CGGCGGCGCATCGCAGGAGGGAGATCTTCATGGTTGCCCCTTGGCGGCATCGAATCGGTTCGGCGAATCGGTTCGGCGAAGGTAAGCGCATCGATCTGTGTGCGTCAAGGACGTTGACACTCCCGCGCCGTCACCCTTACGGTCGTGTCGAATCGGTTCGCTACCCCCACACCACCCGCCGTCACACCGGCTGGGCAGGTCGGGCAAGCTCTGGGCGTACCTGGCCAGGATCTTGATCTTGATCTTGCCTTGCGCATCCGGGAAGGGAGAACGCGATGAACATCGGCGAGATCGCCCGGCGCGCCGGGGTGTCGCGGAGCACCGTCTCGTACGCGCTCAGCGGCAAACGCACCGTCTCGGCGGAGACCCGTCACCGCATCCAGGCCGTCATCGACGAACTCGACTACCGGCCCAACGCGGCGGCCCGCGCGCTCAAGGAGGGCCGCACCCGCACCCTCGGCCTGGTCATCCCGCCGGCCAGTCTCCGGCTGACCGACATGCAGTTGCGGTTCGTCGCCAGCGTGGTCGAGGCCGCGGCCCGCGCCGACTTCGACGTCCTGCTCTCCCCCTCCGGCGGCGACCACGACCGGTCCTTCGAGCGGATCGTCACCGGCCGGCGGGTCGACGGGGTCATCCTCATGGAGATCCGCCTGGAGGACGAACGGGTCAACCGGCTCGAACGGACCGGGCTGCCGTTCGTGACGATCGGCCACACCGCCAACCCGGGCCGCACCTGGTGGGTCGACCTCGACTATGCCGCGCTGGTGGCCCGCTGCGTGCACCACCTGGCCGACCTGGGCCACCGCCGGATCGCGCTGATCAACCGCTCCACCGAACTCGTCGCGGCCGGGTACGGGCCGGCCCAGCGCGCGCTCGCCGGCTTCACCGAGGCCGTCCACGAGCGCGGGCTCACCGGCGTCGACCTGTGCTGCGGCGACGACCCGGCCTCCGGCGAGGCCTGCCTGGAACAACTGCTCGACCGGCACCCCGACGTCACCGCGATCACCACGGTCAACGAGGCCGCCCTGCACGGCGTCCAGCGCGGCCTGGACCGGGCACACCTCGTCGTCCCCCGCGACCTGTCGATCGCCGGCGTGGTCGCCCCGCACTGGGCGGAGGACTTCCGGCCCCCGCTGACCGCCGCCGACGTGCCGACCGAGATGGGCGGGCACGCCGTCGACCTGCTCCTGGAACGCATCGCCACCCCCGACGCGCCGCCGCGGCATCTGCTGCTCCGCCCGCCGGTCTCGCTGCGGTCGAGCACGGGTCCCGCACCCACCCGATAGAACCGCACCACCTGTCCAGGGACGCGCCGCCGGCTCGTCCCGCGCTCCCCCCGCGCCCTCATCCCCGTCCGAGGAGTTTCCCCGTGGACATCACCCGCACCACCCGCCTGGCGGCGGCCGCGCTCGCCGCCCTCTCCGTGTTCACCTTCGCCGCACCCGCGCGGGCGGCCGACGAGTCGATCGCCGTGAACTTCGCGGTGGCCGGCGGCGCACCCACCTACCGCGCCTCCGGCTGGATCTACGGCATGACCGAGAACGCCGCCGGGCCGGCCGACCACTTCTACCGGGACGTGAAGTTCCGGTACATGCGGGCCGGCGGCGCCCAGCTCGACCAGCCCGGCGGCTGGGTGTCCGGCCTCTACCAGCGCCGGTGGAACGCGACGCTGGCCCAGGCCCGCCGCACCATCGCGCTCGGCGGCCAGTTCGTCCTGCTGCCGCACGACCTGTGGGGCGCCGACGGCTACCCGATCGGCCGCTTCCCCGGCGACAACGGCAACTGGACCGACTACGACAACTTCCTCACCCGCGTGATCACCGACGTCCGCAACGCCGGCATCACCGTGCAGTGGGACATCTGGAACGAGCCGAACCTCGGGCTGTTCTGGAACCGCCCGCAGGCCCAGTACTTCGAGCTGTGGCGCCGCACCCACCAGCGGCTGCGCGCCGAACTCCCGGGCACCCTGATCGTCGGCCCGAGCCACGCCGGCGTGCCCACCACGTCCGGTTGGTGGACCCAGTACCTCGATTTCGTCCGGTCCACCAGCACGGTGCCCGACATCTTCAGCTGGCACAGCCTGCCCAGCGACCCGGTGGCCAACGTGGCCACGGCCAACACCACGCTGAACGCCCGGGGCATCCCGCATCCGCGCCCGTACCAGATCAACGAGTACGGATCGCCGAGTGAGCAGAACCCCGGCGACGGTTCCTGGTACATCGCCCGGCTGGAACGGGCCGGCGCCGACGGCCTGCGCGCCAACTGGGCCAGCACCAACAACCTGCACAACGACCTCGGCAACCTGCTGGTGCGCAACTCCGCCGGCCAGCACCAGCCCAAGGGCGAGTGGTGGGTGTACCGCTTCTACGGATCACAGACCGGCCAGATCGTGTCCACGACGCCCAGCCCCGCCTACGACGCCTTCGCCACCAAGGCCGGCGGCGAGGCCAAGATCCTGGTAGGCGGTGGAGGCACCACCGGCAACATCGCCGTCAACCTGCAACGCCTCGACACCACGAGCGGCATCGTGCAGAACAACCAGGTACGCGTGATCGCCCAGCGCATCCCCCACAACGGCGGCGCCGCCGTGGCCGGCCCCGTCACCATCCAGAACCAGGTGGTGACCCTGTCCGGCAACGCCACCACGGTCAACCTGCCGCACACCAGCGCCGACGACACGTTCACCCTGACCCTGCTGCCCCCGTCCGACGCGAGCTTCCAGTCCGTGGCGGTGGCCCAGCACTCCCAGCAGTGCCTGGACAACACCGACCTGCGAACCACCGACGGCAACCCCCAGCAGCAGTTCTACTGCGAGGGCGGCGACCAGCAACTGTGGAACTTCCGCCCGGTGGCCGGCGTCGCGAACACCTACACCGCCGTCAACCAGCAGTCCGGCAAATGCCTGGAGGTGAGCAACGCCGCCACCACCGACGGCGCCCTGGTGAACCAGCGAACCTGCACCACCGGCGCCACCCACCAGCAGTTCACGCTCCGCAAGGTGACCTACGCGGGCAACGACCCGCACGACTACCAGTTGCTGGCCCGCCACAGCGGCAAATGCGTCGACGTCAGCACCATCTCGACCGTCGCCAAGGCCCCCATCCACCAGTGGACCTGCAATCCGGCGACCCAGGCCAGCCCGCTGAACCAGACCTGGCGCCTCTGGTCGCGCTGAAGCCCTATCAGTGGCGCCAGCGGTGCCAGAGCAGGGCGGCGGTGTAGCTCGCGACCAGTGTGACGGACAGGATGAGGTAGGGCACGGCGGCGCGGAAGCCGTCGGTGACCTGGGTCCAGACGGTTACGCCGAGCAGGACGACGGCCATCAGCTGCCACGAGAAGCTGGCCGCCTGCCGATGCTGGTCGCAAGCGCGCTCGTCGGTGCCCTCGCGGGTGCGCCGGCCGTGGATCTGGCCGTAGATGAAGAGCGCCGGAAAGACGAGTGCGATGAGGACGAAGCCGTACTCGAGGTGTCCGGTGGAACCGATCGCCATGAGCGCCGCCGGAACCGCGACGGCGGCGCCGACGATCCACATCCGGCGCCGCCGGTCGGCCAGCGCGGCCAGGTCATCCGTCGGGTCCCTCATGGAAGATCTCCTCCACGGTAAGGCCGAAGTACCGGGCCAGCGCCATGGCGAGCGGCAACGACGGGATGTACCGGCCGTTCTCGATCGAGTTGATCGTCTGGCGGGAGACCCGCATAGCCTCAGCAAGCTGCGCCTGCGAGAGCGCCCGCTCCAGCCGCAGTCGACGTACGTCGTTGTCCAATTGCACTCGCCATGTCAAGTTCGCTTGTCACACCAGCATGCGCACCCTCCCCGGCGATGTCAAGTTCGCTTTCCATCTGTTTGATCCGGGCGCGGTGGTGGCGGACAGTGGAACGGGTGGTTGCGCCCCTCGTCTATTTCGCCCGAGCCGTCGACGGCCTGGATCGGCGAGCCGTGCTCGGGGCCGCGAAGGTCGTTGCCGCCGAACTGGAGAAATCCGGTCTGCGGATGACCGATCCGGTCGACGCGTGGATGCGGTCGGACCGGCTGAGATCGCCTGACGATCACGTCCTCCTGGTGCAGTCCGACCTGGGGCTGCTGCGCAGGTGCGATGGCGTGCTCATGGACATGTCCATCCCGGACCGCAATTACCTCGGCTGTACGTGCGAGCTGACCTACGCCTATCTGTGGCGCATACCGTCCGTGGTGTGGGTCGGGGACACCGGCCTGGAGCGGCGTCCATGGCTGCGCTACCACGCAACGACGGTGGTGCGCACTCGTCCGGAGGCCGTGGCGGCGCTCACCGGCCTGCTACTTGCCTGATCTGCTGCCCGTCATCGCCACCTGCACCGCCAGCAGGATGATCGGCACGACCAGGCCGAAGCCGACCTCCCGCGCCTCGAACAGGCCGGTCGCGACCAACACCGCTCCGCCGGCGAGCAGCAGGCCGATCGTCGCGGCCGCCCAATTGCGCCGGAGCCACTGCTTGCGGAGGCGCCAGCGAACGGCGGTCAGCAGTCGCTGCGGTGGCACGTCGAGATCGGCACCGCCCTGGATGATGGCGGCCTGGGCGGACAGCGGTGTGAGCACCTGCCCGCTGTGCAGCGGCAGAAACGCCCTCACATCGGCGAGAGCTTCGAGGAACGGCCCCACCGTCCAGACCGAGAACGCGGCCGAGCTGTCCACGCTGGGCCAGCGTCCGTCCTCCAGCTGGGTTGTGATGAGCGTCCGCACGGAATTGACAACGAGATCGAAGCGTACGGTGCCGGGCTGGCGAACCAGCGCGGAGAGGGCGAAGGGCAGCCCGTGGTGCCAGATCGCGTTCTCCCACATGACGATCGATCCGTCGGCGCCCGCGCGGGTAACGGCGTAGGTCTCCAGCCGGGCGTGATCGTCGTGCACCGTGGCCGGATTCAGGTGGCTCGCCAACCACGCATAGCCTTCGTCGACGGCGTCCGCCACGGCGTGATCGGTGGCCGGCAAACCGCTGTCGGCAAGCGCGGTCAGCACGTAGGACGTGTGCGTCACCGTGGCGGCGTGCCGTGGACGTTCGCCCCAGCCGTGGGAGGCCGGGTCCCGTGCCGCAATCAGCCATTTGGCGCCCGCTCCGATCGCCGGTGAGCGCCGGTCGAGCTCGCCGAGCGCGCGCACCGCCATCGCCGTCAGCCACACCCGTGACTCCTGGCCGTGGAACGACCCCCAGCCGCCGTCGTCGTTCTGGTTGTTGACCAGCCAGGATGTGGCCCGCCGGGCGTCCGGTGCGGCGGCCGTCAGAGCCGTGCCGGTGCGCACCAGGAGGCGTGCCACCAGCGCGGTCGCCTCGGTGACCGGCTGGCCGGCGCTGGTGTTGACGGCCCACCCACCGTCGAGCAGCGGATCGTCCGAGCGGATCTGGCGCTTCTCCAGGAAGCGAAGGCACTGCTGCTCGTGCTCGAAGGGCCGGCGATGGAGGAGGAAGCTGCTCATCCCGGTCACGGTGGCCGACGGACCCGGCATCGGCGCGTCGAGCCGGTGATACCAGCCCCCGTCGTCCGCGGTGCCGGGTCGATAGGTGCGTCTCAGGAGATCGAGGCTTCGCTCCACGAGCGCATCGATCGAGCGTCCGTCCACCCCGGTCACCATCGTCGGTCACGGCACCTTGTGGGCCACCGCTCGGATGAAGTGGCTCGGCTTCGAACTGGCGTAGTGACCGCGGTAGCTCTCGATCGACTCCACGGTCCAGCCCTCCAGGAGGTCTTTTATGTTGCCCTCATCGAAGAAATGCCGGACGTGCCCCTTCCGGCGGAAGATGTTCTCGCCCAAGGGCTCGCCGTCGCCGTAATACGGATCTTCGGTCGATTTCACGCTGAAGACCAGCAGCCCGCCGGGGCGCAGGACGCGCGCTATCTCGCTGAAGATCTGCCGGGTGACGTCGTCATGGAAGTAGTGCAGCGCCAGATGCGAGTAGACGCCGCCGAAACGTCCGTTCTCGAAGGGCAGTCGGTCGGCGATGTCGTAGACCCGAAGATCACTTTTCCGCCGCCTGGGGAAACGCCATCCGTAGACCCTCTTTCGCGCGTGCCGGACGGCAAAGGACGAGAAATCGAGCCCGGCGACGCGGTGACCTGCTCGTGCCATCGCCTCCAGATCGTGTCCCTGGCCACAGCCCAGGTCCAATACGTCGGTCGAGCCGGGCAGACGATTGAGGAACAGCCGGCGGAGTTCCCGATGCACCTGATCCTCTCCGGTGGCGCCGCGTTCGCGGTGCCAGGCATTCCAGAAGGTCAACTGCTCGGGAAGATCCTGTTGTTTCAGACGCATGAGGTCGGCGGCAATCTGCTAGGCGGGCTCGGTGAGGGGCAGTGGCTGGTGCGGTGATCGCGGAAAGGCGTCCTGTGTGGCCCGGACGTTGTCCCACTGCGGAAAGAGCGCGTAGTCCCACTCGTCCGGGCGGCCCAGCACCCGCGCGATATGGCGACGGAAATACTGCGAGATCCCGGCATCGGACGCGTACTGCACCAAGCCACCGGGCTCGCGGTACATCAGATAGCCGTCCGCTCTTTCCGCAGGAGGTAGATGTGCGAGGCCAGTCAGGGTCCCGAGAGATCGAACGGGCAGCCCCAACAGATGGAACGAGTACGCCCCGGGCAGGACGTGGATGTGGGAGTGGGTGATGCACGCGGAGCGCTGTCGTTCCTCGGCCCGGCACGAGCCGTGCTCGAACAAAGTGCACGGGCCGAACGTTCCCTCGACCATGTTCACAACGCCGTCCACAAACGCGAGAAAATCTGGCATTGCCTCGGATTCGAGCGCCTGCACTGAGTTCTGATGTTTGGCCGGCGAGATCAACACATAGCCGGGCACGAACGCACCCAGGGCGCACATTGCCACGCCCACCGCGTTTTGCCTAATCAGCGGCCGGTCGTACCACGGCAATTCCTGATCTTCAGTCGTATGCACCTGGCAGAACAGACAGTCGTAACGTGGGATCTGAGGCACAAGCAGCATGGCTTGCTCACGCTTCGCTCGCCGACAATAAGGCTCACGGTAACAGCTGCGCGGTCCCACGCATCATGCCCAATTTTGGGATCATTCTTAAGAAGGGTCTGGGAAATGGGGCGGCGTTTCCCAGGAAGGCGGTTGCGCCCTCCATCATCGCCATCTGTCGGGTTACTCCGAGCCGCACGGTCGCAGCGACGATCACTGTGATCGCCTACCCGAAGGCCTCACCGCACATCGCACGCAGGCCGATGATCAGGCCGAGTTGCCAGGCGATGCCGGTGACGCCGCCGGCGCCGAGAACGAGAGCGCGCTCCGTGATTCACGAGTAGCGCGCCGGTCCTGGCCCGCCTTCTTGCGCCGCTTGCGCTCGTACATCTGCTCGTCGGCGGCGGCCAGCAGCTCGTTCGGGGACAGGCCGGCCTCGGCGTCGGTGTGGATGACCCCGATGGTGATACCGACCGTGAGGTCCTCGTCCTGCCACCGGATCGGCGTGCGGACGGCCTCCTCGATCCGGCCACGCAGCTCCTCGGCCTCCGCGTGGCTGGTGGCCGGGCAGAGCACGAGGAACTCGTCGCCGCCGAGCCGGCCCACCACATCGTCGCGGCGCGCGGCCGCGGTGAGCCGCCGGCCCACCTCCTGCAGCACGAAGTCGCCGGCCTCGTGCCCGTAGCGGTCGTTGACCGGCTTGAAGCCGTCCAGGTCGCCGTAGAGCAGCGCCAGTTCCGGGAAGTCGCCCTCGACCTGGCGCAGCAGCGCCCGGCGGTTGGCCAGCCCGGTCAGCTCGTCGTGGTGCGCCTGGTGCGCGAGGGCCCGCTGGTCCCGGGCGCGCTGCGCGATCAGCTGGCCGATCCGGGTCAGCACCAGCGGCACGATCAGCAGCGGGCCGATCGAGAGCAGCAGGATGTCGGCCTCGCCGCCGGCGAAGTGCGGCGCGCTGCCGGCGATGCCCGGCACCAGCAGAACACCGCCGAGCAGCGCCAGCCGGTACGGCGACAGCTCCTCGGTCCGTCCCCCGGTGGGCTGGGTAAACGCCGCGGCGCTCGGGTGCAGCGCCGCCGCGGCCTGGGCGAGGTAGCCGACCAGCCAGCAGATGATGATCAGCACGTGCCGGCGGCTGCCGTCCGCGCTGGCCAGCGTGACGGACAGGATCAGGCCCACGATGGTCGCCCCGAGCGAGACGAACAGGTAGTTGAGCGCGGGCCGGGCCCGGCTGGTGGTCCACGAGATGCGCAGCAGCGCACCGGCACAGGCGAGCAGGATCGAGCTCTGCACCAGCATCAGGGTCTGGCTGGCGCTGGGCGCACCCATCTCCAGCAGCCGCGGCCGCAGCAGCGTCTCCCAGACGATGCCCGCGGCACCCATCCCGACCAGCGCGGCGTCGATGATCGCGCCGCCGTTCTGCGGCGTGTGCCGCAGCACCACCACGATGCTGGCGGAGAGCAGGGCCGCGTACCCGGCCGCCTGAAAGACCCGGGTGAGCGGGTTGTCCGCGTTGGCCTCGCCGAGAAACTCGGTCAGGATGAACCAGCGCCCGTTGACCACTGTCAGCAGCGCCATACCGAGCGCCACCAGCAGCCACGGCAGCCGGTCGGTGATCTGGTTGATCCGGAAACTGATGAAGATCGCAACCATCGGCAAAATGCCCGCCAGCAGCAGAATCCCCGGCGCCCCGGCCACATGGGCCACCGCGAGCAGCCCCGCCACCACCACAAACCCACCGGCAACAACACGGCCACCGACAGCAGCCCAGCGACGGTTCATCGGCAGCGCCCCTCTCGGTGTCCGGCACCGGGAGCAATCGGCTCCGCAACCCCCGAGTTGAAGGTTGCGAGTCAGTTTCCGAAACGCGCTCAGATAGCGCAGCGGCATCCCACCTCACGTGGGATGCCGCTGCCTGGGTTAATCGTCAGAAGCCGCGCGCCAGCCGGTAGTAGGCCTGGTTCCAGCGCACCTTGTCCGCAAAGTCGCGGACCGTCGTCGACGCGTCGATCACGAGCAGTTCCGCCGCCACCATCTCGGCCAGGTCGGACAGCTCATCCGTGCCGACCGCCGAGGACAGCACCGTGTGGTGCGGCGCGCCCGCGGTCAGCCACGCCTCCGTCGAGGTGGCGAAGTTCGGCAGCGGCTTCCAGACCGCTCGGGCCACCGGCAGCTTGGGCAGCGGCTCCGGCGGGGCCACCACCTCGATCTCGTTGGCCACCAGGCGGAAGCGCTCCCCCATGTCGGACATCCCCACCACGACCGCGGGGCCGGGGGCGGCGTCGAAGACCATCCGGACCGGGTCCTCGCGGCCGCCGATGCCGAGCGGGTGGATCTCCAGCTTGGGGGTGCCGGAGGCGATCGACGGGCAGACCTCGAGCATGTGGGCGCCGAGGATCAGCTCCTGGCCGGGGACCAGGTCGTAGGTGTAGTCCTCCATGAATGACGTGCCGCCGGGGGCCATCGCCTTCAGGGTCGCCACCAGCACCGACGTCTTCCAGTCGCCCTCGCCGCCGAAGCCGTAGCCGTCCGCCATCAGGCGCTGGACCGCCAGGCCGGGCAGCTGCCGCAGGCCGCCGAGGTCCTCGAAGTTCGTGGTGAACGCGCCGAACCGGCCCTCGGTCAGGAAGCGGCGCAGGCCCAGCTCGATCCGGGCGGCGTAGCGCAGCGACTGGTGCCGCTCGCCGCCGTCCCGGAGTTCGGCGGCCACCTCGTAGAGGTCGGCATACTCGCCGACCAGCTTGTCGATCTCGGCATCCAGGACCTGATCGACAACGGCAACAAGATCATTGACGCCGTACGTGTTCACCGACACGCCGAACTTGAGCTGCGCCTCGACCTTGTCGCCCTCGGTCACGGCCACGTCGCGCATGTTGTCGCCGAAGCGGGCCACCTTGAGCGACCGCAGTGCCGAGTTGCCGCGGGCGGCGCGCAGCCAGGTGGCGACCCGCGCGACCAGGCGCGGGTCGGTGACGTGACCGGCCACCGTCTTGCGGGCCACGCCGAGGCGCGCCTCGATGAAGCCGAACTCGCGGTCGCCGTGCGCGGCCTGGTTGAGATTCATGAAGTCCATGTCGATCTCGGACCAGGGCAGCTTCACGTTCGCCTGGGTGTGCAGGTGCAGCAGCGGGGTACGCAGCGCGTCCAGGCCGGCGATCCACATCTTCGCGGGCGAGAACGTGTGCATCCAGGCGATCACGCCGATCACGCCGGGCACACTGTTGGCCTCGCGACAGATGTCCAGGATCTGCTCGGCGCTGGTCAGCACGGGCTTCCAGACGACGCGGACGTCGATGCCGGGCGACTCGGCGAGGATCCCGGCGATCTCGCGCGACTGCGCGGCTACCTGATCCAGCGTCTCGGGCCCGTACAGGCCCTGGCTGCCGGTCAGGAACCAGACCTCGTGCTCGCTCATCGGATTCCTTCCATGGGGTGGGGGCAGGCGCTCGTCACTTGGCTTTCCTGGTGACGAGGCGCTGCAGGACGATGAAGCCGAAGAGCAGGACGCCGATGACGATGCGCGTCCAGGCGGCGTTCAGGTCGCCCTGGAAAATGATGATTGTCTGGATCAGGCCGTAGACCATCACGCCGAGCAGCGTGCCGAGCACGTACCCGGACCCGCCGGTCAGCAGCACACCGCCGATGACCACGGCGGCGATCGCGTCCAGTTCCAGACCGTTGCCTTGCAGGGCCCACCCGGAGGTGGAGTTGATGCTGAACAGCACGCCGCCGAGGGCGGCGCAGAACCCGCTGAGGGTGTAAACCGCGATCCTGGTCCGCCCCACCGGCAGGCCCATCAGCAGGGCCGAGTCGGCGCTGCCGCCGATGGCGTACACGTTGCGGCCGAAGCGGGTCCAGGCCAGGACCGCGGCGGCGATCAGCACCACGGCGACCGCGATGACCGCTACCGGTTTCGTGACGACCCCGTCGGCGAGCACGATGCGGTAGTCGGAGATGGCCCGCCAGGTCTCGTTCCGGATCGGGATCGAGCTCTGGTTGATGAACAGGGCGAGGCCGCGGGCCAGGAACAGCCCGGCCAGGGTGGCGATGAACGGCTCCACCTTGAAGAAGTGGATCACCGCGCCCATGCCGGCGCCGAGCAGCGACCCGAGCAGCAGCACCAGGACCAGCACCACCAGCGGGGGCCACCCGCCCTGGAGCAGGGTCGCGGTCAGCGTGGTGGTCAGCGAGATCACCGCGCCGACCGACAGGTCGATGCCGCCGGTCAGGATCACGAAGGTCATCCCGACCGCGACGACCAGCAGCACCGCGTTGTCCCGGAACAGATTCACGATGACGCTGGGCTGGCCGAAGTTCTCGTAGTTCGCCACGCCGCCGATGTACATCGCGAGGACCAGCGCGAGCGTGGCCAGGATCGGGATGTACTTGGTGTGCGGCCGGTAGACGCGCCGGCGCGGGTTGGCCGGCGAATCGCTCTTGTTGGTGCCGGGCGTGGCATCGATCGTTGTCATGCGGGAACCTCCGCCCGGGTGGCCGGACGCGGTTTGAGGCGCCCGAAGACCTTCTCCCGGAAGGTCGTGGACTGGGACAGGCAGAGCGCCACCACGACGACCGCCTTGAAGAGCAGGGTGGCCTTGGACGGGACGCCGACCGCGACCACGGTCACCGTCAGCGCCTGAATGATCAGCGCGCCGAGGACCGTGCCGGCGATGGAGAACCGGCCGCCGATCAGCGCGGTGCCGCCGATGACCACGGCCAGGATCGCGTCCAGCTCGATCAGGTTGCCGGCCGCGATGCTGTCCGCGCTCTTGATGTTGGCGCTGTAGATCAGGCCGGCCAGACCGGCGAACCCGCCGGCCACCACGTACACCATCATCGTGATCCGCCGCGACCGGATGCCGGCCAGCCGGCTCGCGGTCGGGCTGCCACCCACCGATTCGAGCAGCAGGCCGAGGGCGGTACGCCGGGTCAGCACGACGGTGAGGACCACCGCCACCGCGGCGATCAGGAACGCCACCGGCAGGGCCAGGAAGAAGCCGGTGGCGATCGTCGCGTACGGGCCGGACCGGACGTTGATGATCTGGCCGTCGGTGATCAGCTGGGCCAGGCCGCGGCCGGCCACCATGAGGATCAGCGTCGCGATGATCGGCTGAATGCCGACGACCGCCACGAGTGTGCCGTTCCAGAGGCCGAGCAGCAGCGACATCCCGATCGCGATTGCCATGATCGCCAGGACCGGCAGCACCGCGTTCTGGTCGCCCAGGTCGCTGATCAGCAGGCAGGCCACCGCGCCGGAGATCGCCATCACCGAGCCCACCGAGAGGTCGATGCCACCGGTGGCGATGACCAGGGTCATGCCGAGCGCCACCAGCATCAGCGGCGCGCTGCCCCGCAGGATGTCGATGAGCGTGCCGAACAGGTGCCCGTCGCGGATCGTCAGGAACTGGTTGGACGTGAACATGTTGACGACCAGCAGCGCCACCAGGATGACGGCGGGCCAGAACAGCCGGTTCTTCAGGATGGTCATGTGGTCGCTCCGCTGGCGATGGTCTGCATGATGCGATCGGCGTCGACGCCGGCGGTGTTCTCGAGTTCCTCGACCAGCCGCCGGTCGCGGAGAACCTCGATCTTGTGGCTGAGCCGGAGCACCTCCTCGAGCTCCGCGCTGACGAACAGCACCGCCATGCCGCCGTCGGAGAGCTCGGCGACCAGGCGCTGGATCTCGGCCTTGGCGCCGACGTCGATGCCGCGGGTGGGCTCGTCGATGATGAGCAGCTTGGGCTCGGTGATCAGCCAGCGGGCGAGCAGCACCTTCTGCTGGTTGCCGCCGGAGAGGTTGCGGACCAGCCGCTCCGGGTCGGCCGGGCGGATCTGCAGCGCCTTGATGTACTTGTCGACCAGTTCGTCCTGCCGGCGGCGCGGGATCGGCCGGGTCCAGCCCCGGGCGGCCTGCATGGCCAGGATGATGTTCTCCCGGACGCTCAGGTCGCCGAGGATGCCCTCGCTGCGCCGGTTCTCCGAGGAGAAGGCGATGCCGTGCTTCATGGCGACCTGCGGGCTGCGCAGCGTGGTGCTCTTGCCGTTGAGGGTGAGCTCGCCGCTGTCGGCCCGGTCGGCCCCGAAGAACAGCCGGGCCAGTTCGGTGCGGCCGGAGCCGAGCAGGCCGGCCAGCCCGACCACCTCGCCGGCGTGGATGGTGAGGTCGAACGGGGCGATCGCGCCGGCGCGGCCGAGCCCCCTGGCCTCGACGACCGGTGCGGCCCGGGCGGCGCGGGCCCGGCTGCGCTGGGCCTTGTCCTCCAGGTCCTCCAGCACGGCCAGTTCCTTGCCGATCATCTTTTCCACGAGCTGCACCTGGGGCAGGTCGGCGGTGCGGTACTCGCCGATCAGCTGGCCGTTGCGCAGCACCGTGAGCCGGTCGGAGATCTCGTAGACCTGGTCCAGGAAGTGCGAGACGAACAGGATCGCCACCCCGTCGGCCTTGAGCCGGCGCATGACCGCGAACAGCTGTGCCACCTCGGAGGCGTCCAGGCTCGAGGTGGGTTCGTCGAGGATGAGTACGCGGGCGGAGACGTCGACGGCCCGGGCGATGGCGACCATCTGCTGGATCGCCAGCGAGTAGGTGCTGAGCTGGGCGGTGACGTCGACGTCCAGGTCGAGCCGCTGGAGCAGCTCGGCGGCGCGCTTGCGCATGACGCCCCACTGGATCTTGCCGAACTTGCGGGGCTCGCGCCCGATGAAGATGTTTTCCGCCACCGAGAGGTTGGTGCACAGGTTGACCTCTTGGTACACGGTGCTGACCCCGGCCTGCTGGGCCTGCAGCGGCCCGGAGAACGCAACGGGCTGGCCGGCGAGGGTGACGTCCCCGCCGTCGATGCTGTAGACGCCGGTCAGGACCTTGATCAGCGTCGACTTGCCGGCCCCGTTCTCGCCCATGAGGGCGTGGATCTCGCCCGGTAGGAGCCGGAAATCGACGCCGTCGAGGGCGACGACGCCGGGAAAGACTTTTCGGATCCCGGTCATCTGCAGGACCGGAGACTGCTCGCCCATTCGTGCTCCGTTCGCGGGCCGTAGGTTGTCCCGGCCTGGGGACCGGGACAACCTACGGGGCATCTATCAGTACTGGCGGTTGGGCAGCTCGGTCTTGGCCTGCTCCTGGGTGAAGGTGGTCTCCTTGGTGAGAACCCGCTTCTCCACCGTCTGGCCGGCGTCGACCGCCTTGGCGAGCTCCATCAGCTGCGGGCCGAGCAGCGGGCTGCACTCCACGATGAAGTTGATCTTGCCGTCGGCCAGGGCCTGCATGCCGTCCTTGACCGCGTCCACCGTGATGATCTTGATGTCGGTGCCCGGCTTCTTACCGGCCGCCTCGATGGCCTCGATCGCGCCCAGACCCATGTCGTCGTTGTGCGCGTACAGCACATCAATGTCCGGGGTGGACTGCAAGAAGGTCTCCATGACCGTCTTGCCGTCGGCCCGCTTGAAGTCACCGGTCTGCGACTTGACGACCTTCAGGTTCGGGTTCGACTTGATGACCTCGGCGAAGCCCTTCTGCCGGTCGAGGGCCGGCGCCGAGCCCGTGGTGCCCTGCAGCTCGACGATGTTCACCGTCTCGGTCTTGCCCTGGTACTGGTCGACCAGCCACTGACCGGCCTTCTTGCCCTCCTCGACGAAGTCCGAGCCGATGAACGACGCGTACAGCGAGGTGTCCTGCGCGTCGACGGCCCGGTCGGTCAGGATCACCGGGATGCCGGCGTCCTTGGCCTCCTTGAGCACCGCGTCCCAGCCGGAGACGACCACCGGCGAGAAGGCGATCACGTCGACCTTCTGCGTGATGAAGCCCCGGATGGCGGTGATCTGGTTCTCCTGCTTGCCCTGGGCGTCGTTGAACTTCAGTTCGAAGCCGGCAGCCGCCGCGGCCTCCTGGATCGACTTGGTGTTGGCGGTACGCCAGCCACTCTCGGCGCCGACCTGGGAGAAGCCGAGGACAAGCTTGTCGCTGCCGCTGCCCGTGTCACCGCCCGAGCCCTCGTCGCTGCCACCACAGCCGGCCAGCGCGGAACCAATGAGAACGGCGCCGAGCACTGCCGCAGATAGTCTCTTGAGCACTACATCCTCCTTACAGGCGACCCAGCGGGGCCGCAACACGGATTGTTAACGCTAACATTTTGAGTTGCGACGTAGTCCCCACAACTTGTTCAAGGAGGACCGCCGGGGAGATGGTCCCAACCTCAGTGGTGACCAACCTTCCGGCTCTTCCAGACACCTCCGGTTACCACGTTTCGCGAGTGTTATCGTTCTCAACCCCGGAGTCAAGAGGCTGATCTCGGTTTGTTACCGGAAGATTGCACCAGGTTCTCTGAGCTGGTGAACCATCCGGACGGCCCGGTTCCGTGCCAACTGATCGGCCGGTGGTTGTGCGCGTTCACATAGCAGGAGCTGGATGGAGGGCTAGTTGCCACCTCGGAAGCCGATCACCGGCCAGGTGCCGTCCCAACGTCCCCGCATGACGATCATGCGCGACGTCGCGAAGCTGGCCGGCGTCTCGCATCAGACCGTCTCGCGCGTGGTGAACGGCCACCCTAACGTGCGCCGGGAGACCCGCGAGCGGGTGCTGGACGCGATGCGGTCGCTCAACTACCACCGCAACGTCGCGGCCCGCACGCTCGCCACCCGCCAGTCGCACACGCTCGGCATCATCGGCTTCGAGTCGACCCTGTTCGGCCCCGCCTCGATGCTGCTCGGCATCGAGAGCGCCGCCCGCGAGGCCGGCTACATGATCAGCGTCGCCACCGTCCGGGTCCTGGAACGCCCCCAGGTGCTCGAGGAGGTCGACCGGCTGACCCAGCACGGCGTCGACGGGGTGCTGGCGATCGCCCCCAAGCAGGCGGTGATCCACGCGCTGATGCAGGCCCCGCGCGGCAGCCACTGCGTCGCGGTCGGCGGCGCCAGCGCGGCCGCCGCGGTGCCGACGGTCTCCATCGACAACGCGGCCGGCGCCCGGCTGGCCACCCAGCACCTGCTCGACCTGGGCCACCGCACGGTGCACCACGCGGCCGGCCCCGCCGACTGGCCCGAGGCCACCGAGCGGATCGAGGGCTGGCGGCATACGCTCTACCTGGCCGGAGCCCCCGTGCCGCCGGTCGACCACGGCTGGTGGGACGCCGAGTCCGGCTACGACCAGGGCCGGCGGCTGGCCGCCGACCCCCGCGTCACGGCCATCTTCTGCGCCAACGACCGGATCGCCCTGGGCGTGCTGCGCGCGCTGCACGAGGCCGGCCGCCAGGTTCCCGAGGACGTCAGCGTGGTCGGCTTCGACGACATGCCCGACTCGGGCTTCTTCCTGCCCTCCCTGACCACGGTCCGCCAGGACTTCGCCGAACTGGGCCGCCGCGGCATGGCCCTGCTGCTGGAGCACATGACCGGCACCGACGGCACCCGTCCGCCCGACCAGCTGGTGCTCACCCCGGACCTAGTGGTCCGGGCCAGCACCGCCGGGCGGCCGCAGTAGCTCGCGTCGGCGGCGGAGAAACTCGCGCTCGGTGTCGTTTCCGGCCAGATCAACGGCTTGGTCGTACGCGGCGGCGGCGTCGGCGGTGCGGCCGAGGCGCGACAGCAGGTCGGCCCGGGTGGCCGGGAGCAGGTGGTAGCCGGGCAGGTCCAGGTCTTCGATGGCGGCCAGGGCCAGGGCCGGGCCGTGCACCTCGGCGACGGCCACCGCGCGGTTGAGGGCGACGATCGGGGTCGGTGCCAGGCGCAGCAGCTGGTCGTAGAGGGCCAGCACCTGGGTCCAGTCGGTGGCCGGGCCGTCGGTGTGCACGGCGTTGACGGCGGCCTGGATCTGGTACGGGCCGGGACGGCCGAGGCGCAGGCAGCGGCGTACCAGATCATGCCCTTCCTCGATCAGACTCCGGTTCCAGAGCGCGCGGTCCTGCTCGGCCAGGGTGACCAGCTCGCCGGCCGGACCCACCCGGGCCGGGCGGCGGGCCTCGATGAGCAGCAGCAGCGCCAGCAGGCCGAGCACCTCCGGTTCGTCCGGCATCAGCTCGGCGAGCGCGCGGGTCAGGCGTACCGCCTCCAGGCCGAGGTCGGTGCGCAGCAGCGGGCCCGACGTCGCGGCGTAGCCCTCATTGAAGATCAGGTAGAGCACGGTGAGCACCGGCGGCAGGCGCTTCGGAAGCTCGGCGGCGCCCGGGACGCGGTACGGGATGGCGGCGTCGCGGATCTTCTTCTTGGCGCGCACGATGCGCTGCGCGACGGTGGCCTCCGGCACCAAATAGGCGCGGGCGATCTCGGGCACCTCGAGGCCGCCGAGCAGGCGCAGGGTGAGCGCGGTCTGTGCCAGCGGGGCGAGCGCCGGGTGGCAGCAGGTGAAGATCAGGCGGAGTTGGTCGTCGCGCACCGGCCCTTCCTCCCTCGGCTCCTCGGGTTGATGCAGCAGCAGCGCCTGGGCGTGCCGGGCCTCGCGGGTCGACTCCCGGCGCAGCCGGTCGATGGCCCGGTTGCGCGCCGTGGTCACGATCCAGGCGCCCGGGTTGGGCGGCGGCGCGTCCCATTTTTCGACGGCCACCGCGAACGCGTCCTGGACCGCCTCCTCGGCGAGGTCGATGTCACCGAGGATGCGGGCCAGGGTCGCGACGCACCGGCCGTACTCCGCCCGGTAGAGGGCGGCCACATCCACGCCCACTAGCCGGCTTCGTCCTGGAACGGGCGGACCTCCACCGGGTTGAGGCAGGCCCGCGAGCACTTCTCGGCCCAGGCCAGCGCCTCGTCCAGGTCGGCGCACCTGATCACCCAGAATCCGCCGAGCTGCTCCTTGGTCTCGGCGAACGGTCCGTCGGTCATCGTGGTCGATACGCCGTCGACCCGGACCACGGTGGCGCTGTCCGGCGGCAGCAGACCACCGCCGAACACCCACGCCCCGGCACCCAGCATCTCGGCGTTGACCTGGTCGACCTGGGCGAACGTGCGCTGCATCTGCTCGGGCGAGGGCGCCGGAGCGCCCTCCACCGAGTGCACGGCGAGCATGTACTGCTTCATGAACCACGCTTCCTCAGGGCTCGAGCCGGCGGGCGACGGCCGGGATGATGATCGCGGCCGCGACCAGGTGGGTGACCATCAGCAGGGCCCTGGTGGCCGGCGCCGCGGTGATGAGCACGTCGGGCACCAGCGACAATACGGTGAGCGCCACGGTCGCCCGGACGAAGGCGCGCCGCGGGTGCCGGGCCACCTTCGCCAGGACCACGGCCAGCAGAATACCGACCACCGAGCACATGGCGGTCGCGGTGGCGAAGCCGGTCAGCGGAATGGGCGCGCCCTGCACGTCGAGGCTGATGCCGGCGGCCCGGCCGGCCCAGGCGACGACCATGGCGGCGCCGCCGGCCAGCACGGTGGCCAGCACGCCGTCGCGCAACAGCGGGCCGATCGCGGTCTTCGTGGTCGCAACGGTGGCGGCGGCGATGTCGGTGCGGGTGGCGGTCATGATGTCCTCCGGTGCGTGTGGACCGGCTCCGTGCCGGCCTCTCACCAGGGCTACGAATGGGTCCGCCGCCGATCGACACCCTCCGCGGAATTTTTCGGCCGAGTTCTAAGCCCGGCTCAGTTGCACCGCGTAGCGACCCTCGCGGTTCGGCCCGCCGATCCGCAGTTCGTACTCCCCGGCGCCAAGGTCCAGCGGGCCGTACCGAGCGCAGGTCAGCTCGGACTTCGCGACCGGGTCGCCGTTGCTATGGGCCAGTTCCCACGGCAACAGGTGCACGCCGCAGTCCTCGGCGACGCCCTCGAGGTAGACCCGGCCGCCGGTGGCCAGCACGAGTTGGTAGCGGTCCACCTCGCCGACGCCGAGGGTGGCCACGCCGGTTGCCGGCACCCGGGTGCCGAGCGTGATCCCGGGCGCGGCGGCCGGGTCATCACCGCCGGGTCCGGGAGTGGCGCCCGAATCGCCATCGGGGCCGGGTGACGGGGCTGCGGCTGAAGCCGTTGTTCCGCCCGTAGGTGAAGGTCCGCCGGCTTTCGGATTCCCGTCGCCCTCGGAGCGGTCCCGGTCCGGGAGCAGCACGATGGCGGCGACCAGCGCGATCACGGCGACAGCGGCGAGCACCAGCCGGACCCGGGAGCGCCGGCGATCCACCATGGCCGGCGCGGCA
>NZ_BOMV01000109.1 GCF_016862375.1 Paractinoplanes rishiriensis
ACGTTCCGGCCGGCGGGTGGGGCGCCGCCTTCGGTCGGTGGGTCGGTGCCGGGAGCGGCCGGGCGGGTCCAGTCGGCCGCGTCCAGGATCTTTGTGGTGGCCCGCATCGGGTCGGTCGCGTCGCCGACCAGCGCCAGCAGCAGTTCGCGCGCCGACGGCCGCTCCTGCGGCCGCTTGCGCAGGGCGCGGGCGACCAGGTCACGCAGCGGGGTCTCGAGGGCGGACAGGTCCGGGTCCGCGGTGGTCACTCTCCGCATGATCTCGTACGGGGTGCCGGCGCCGAACGGTGTCCGGCCGGTGGCCGCGTACGAGATCACGCAGCCCCACGCGAAGATGTCGGACGCCGCGGTGATCTTGCCGTCGAACTGCTCGGGTGCCATGTAGGTGGGGGTGCCGATGACCGGGCCGGAGTCGGTGCGGGTGACCGGGCTGTCCAGTGCCCGGGCGATGCCGAAGTCGATCACCTTGGGGCCGAGCCGGGACAGCAGCACGTTGCTGGCCTTGAGGTCGCGGTGCACGACGCCGGCGGCGTGGATGCCGTTGAGCGCGGCGGCCACCCCGGTCGCGAGACTGTCCAGCATGGAGCCGCGCAGCGGGCCATTCTGCGCCACCCACCCGGCCAGCGTCGGGCCCTCGATGTACTCGGTGACCAGGTACGCGACCTCGCCGTCGAGCACCACGTCGAGCACCTGGGCGGTGCAGAACCGGGCCACCCGCTGCGCCGCCTCGGCCTCCCGGCGGAACCGCATGCGGAACTGTTCGTCCCGGGCGTACTCGGCGCGGATCACCTTGATCGCCACCGGCCGGCCGTCGCCGCCGTCGTCCACGGCCAGGAACACCGTGCCCATGCCGCCCTCGCCGAGGCGCCCGAGCAGCCGGTAGCCGCCAAGCCGCCGCGGGTCGCCGGGATGCAGGTCCATCCGCGTCAGCCGATGCTGAAGCGCAGGCTGCCACGCTCCTGGTCACCCCAGATGAGCCGGTACGCACCGGTCGCCGGGGCCGGCACGGCGAAGCACGCCGGTCCGTCGGGTTTCACGGTGGCGTGCGACTCGACGTGCACCTGCGCCCGGCTGCACGCGCCCGCGTGCCCGGCCCGGCTCTCGTCCGGCAGGACCAGGGTCAGGTCACGGTCGAAGACGTACGTCATCCCGGCCGGCCCGGTGTTGGTGGCGGTGAATTTGAGCCGCACGAACTCCTGCCCGGCCGGTGCCTGATCGTGGTTCGCCGGGTCGTCGGACCGCACCTCGCCGCCGGTGAGTGTCATGTGGACGTCCTTGCGGCCGTCCGGGTAGACCTTGCCGGCCACCGTGAACGGCCGCGGTTCCAGCGAGATCAGCCCGTCCGCCCGGGACAGCGGCACGACCGCCTGCCGCGACCCGGTCTCCCCCACCGTCAGCACCGCGTCGGCGAGACGGAACCGCTCGTCCACCTCGATCGCGATCGCGCCGGTGCGGCTGCGCAGAGCCGGCACCTCCGGCAACTCGGCATGCTCGCTCGACGGCTCGTCATAGCTCTCCGCCCCGCTGGTGATCAGCAGCTCCTCGGTGGGCGCCGCGTCGTCGTCGCCCAGGTTCTGGAACGCCGCCTCGATCACCACCACCGGGCCCGGCTCGACCAGGCGCGCCGCACCGAGGGTCACCTTGAAGCCCGCGTACCAGTAGGAACGATCGACCCGGAGCCCCGCGGGCGCCGCGGACTCGGGAACACCGCCGACGGACTGGGTGCCGGCGGACTGGGTGCCGGCCGGCGGCTGCTCACCGCCCGCGGCCGCACATCCGGTCAGCACCAGCGCACAGGCAACGATCGCCGGCGCCAGACCGGGTCGCGAAATTTGCATGCGCCCACTGTGTCAGTTCGAGAAGCGCGGCAACATGGCCGCTCAGCCAGTGCTTAGTCGCGCACCGACCGGGCGATCCGCAGCGCCTCGTCCTCGGTGAGGTCGCCCTCCAGGCGGAGGGTGACCGCGCCCCGCTGCCAGATCAGGGTGGCGCCGGCCAAGCGAGCGGTTTCGATGCGGGTGCGGCCGTCGCGGTCCACGTACGCGACGGTGTGCGGTTCGGGTATCCACAGTGCTCGCAGGCCGTCGACGTCGGTCCAGGACATGCCGCGGATGAAGAGCTTCTTGAGGAAGAGCGGGTCCAACTCGCCGTCGAACTGGTCGAGGCGGACGGTGCCGTTGTCGTAGAGCAGGGTCACCAGTCGGGGCGCCCCGCCGGGGGCCGGGTCGGCCAGTTCGACCCGCTCGGGCGGGCCCAGCGCGGCGGGCACGCCGATCCGGAACGCGGCGCGGCGGCGGGCCTCGTCCAGGGTGGCCGTGCTCAGCGACGGCAGCGGGCCGGGGGCGGCGGTGGGGGCGGCGCCGGGGTTGGTGTCGACCACGATGCCGGCGAAGCGCAGCACCGCGGCGGCGGCCTGGGCGGCGGCGCCGCGCACCGGGGGGACCAGCAGCAGGGTGGCGGCGACCAGGATCGCCGCGGCGGCCGGCCACCAGCGGCGGACGGGACGGCTGGCCGGACGGCGGGCCGGACGGCGGGCCGGACGGCGGATCGGGCGGCGGGCGAACCGGCCGGGAACCGGGTTCGCCGCTAGCCGGTCGCGCACGGCAGCGCGTACGTCTGCAGGTTGGGTTTTGAGATTTTCCCCCAGATCGCGCAGCTCGCGCACCAGGTCGTCGGGCTCAGGCACGGCCCACCTCCTGGGTGACGTCGGCGTCGAGGAGGGCGCGGAGCCGGCGCAAGGCTCGTGAGGTGCGCGACTTGACCGTGCCCTTGGCCCAGCCCAGTGCGGCGGCGGTCTCGGCCTCGGACAGCTCGAGCAGATAGCGGCAGGTCAGCACGTCGCGATCGCGGTGGTCGAGACGGTCCAGGGCACTCGCCAGCTCGGCGCGGCGCTCGGCGGCCAGCGCGGCGGCGGCCGGCTCGTCGGCCTGATGGTCGGGCTGCTCGACCCGGGCGGCCGCGGCCTGGAGGACACCGTCCCGGCGGCGGCGCGAGCGGTGCAGGTTGCGGGTCTCGTTGGCGACGATCGCGAGGAGCCAGGGCCGGTACGCGTCGCGGCACCACCGCAGCTTGCGGAACGCCTTCACGAACGCCTCCTGCACGATGTCGTCGGCGTCGTCGCCGGCGCCGAGCAGCACGGCCGCCCGGTGTGCGGCCGCGGTGTAGCGGGCGACCAGGCGCTCGTACGCGTCCAGGTCGCCGTTCTGGGCAAGGGCCACGGCCTCGGCGTCGTCCAGTTCCCCAACCTCCTCCACCCACTTGACACCACCCGGCGGGAAAAGGTTCCGGGAACCCGGACGCCCGCAGCGGTGTCCTCCGGACGGAGGTGCATCACCGTGAGACTGCTCCGCATCATCGCTGCCGCACTGCTCGTCGTCGTGGCCGCCCTGGCCGGTCCGGCACCGGCCCGGGCCGGCGGCTGGGCCACCACGCTGCTCGACCCGCTCCCCGCCAAGATCGCACCGGGCGTCGCGTACACCATCGGGTTCTGGGTGCTTCAGCACGGTTCGCACCCGTTCTGGGGGGAGAACCTCGGCGAGGTCGCGCTCCTGGTCACCGACGACACGGGGCGGACCGTCACGTACCAGGGTTCGAGACTGCCGGAACCGGGCCACTTCGCTGCGGCCGTCGTCTTCGAGCGTGCCGGCACCTGGGAGATCACCAGCTCGCAGGGGGTGTTCGGGGACTACCCGCTGGGGAAGGCGACCGTGCCGGGCGGGTTCAGGGCCCTGCCGGTGCCGCCGGAGTACGCGGACATCAAGATCGACTACACGCACTGGAAGACGATCCGGCCGCCCGGCCCCGCGCCGCTGCCGAAGGCCGTACCGGTTGCCGCCGCCGAGACCACGCCGGCGCCCCGCGGTGGTTCCTGGGGTGCGGCGCTGATCGGCGGTGCCGTGCTGGTGGCCGCGGCGGGCGCCCTCATCCTGACCCGGCGCCGCCCTCGCCGGACTTGATTACGGCAGTTTTCTTTACATTGACCTACCCTCTGTCAAACAACGATGAGTGTCTGTACCCTGACTCCCCGGCGACGCAAAGCGACACAAAACCGAGGTAAAGCCGGTGGCATCAGGCAACGACCAGGACGACCCAGCGGGCTGGCCGGCACCCAGGAACAGCTGGCTGACCGGCCCGCCACCGGGCGGCGGCGGCAACGCCCCGCGGCGGGTGCCGCCGCTGCACCCCGGGGTTTCCCACCGGCAGGCGGACGACGCGGACGACAGCTCGCTCCGGGCCCGGTGGACGCTGGCGCTGGCCGTAATGGGCAGCGTGCTGCTGCTCGGCGGCACGGTGCTGTTCTGGCGCCACGACGACTCGGTGTCGGCGCCGCCGCCGCTGGTGCTGCCCGGGCCGTGGGAGCCGCCGGTCGCGGCGCCGACGGGGCCGGTGTTGCCGGGGCTCTCGCTGTCGTCGTCGTCACCGTCGCCGGAGTCGATCCCGGTCGCCACGAGACCGTCTCCGGCTCCGACGAAGGCAAAACCGGTCACGCCGACCCTCAGTGTTTCGCGGGCCGCCGTGCCGGCCACGGTCAATCTGGCCGCCCTGGGCACCCGCGACTGGGTCCACTGGGGCCTGTCCGGCCCGACCTCGCTGAACCGCAAGAGCGGCGGCACCGGCGAGATCAGAGATCTGGGCGGGTCCGGCCCGCGCGGCCGCTACGACAACAACCCGCAACGCTTCACCTGGACCGGCGGCACCCCGACGACATCGGCAGGCCCCACCCCCACGGGCCTTTACGTGTGCCAGGCCGGCGGCGGCTTCACGATCTCGGCGGCGGCGTCACCGACCACGCGAACGCTGCGGTTCTATGCCGGGGTGTGGGCGGCGCGGGGTGCGCTGACCGCCACGCTGGCGGGCCGGACGGCCACCGCAAGCCTGGAAAACGCACAGACAAACGGCACGGCGGTGTTCGTGATCAGATTCCGGGCACCGGCGGGCGAGACGTTGCGGGTGAGCTGGAACGTCGCCGTCCAACATCACCCGACGTGCGGAAACGTCGACATTCAGGCGGCGACGCTGAGCTGAGCCGGTTACCGCTGGGGCTGAGCCAGGCGCCAGGCCGCCAGCTTCCCGTCGCCGTACGCGACCAGCAGCCAGCGCCCGCCCTGGTCCGATCCGGTCGAGGTGCGGCCGCCGGGCGCTGGGCCGCCAGGCGCTGGGCCGCCGGGCGCTGGGCCGCCGGTTTTGAGCAGGGTCATCGATCTCGGGGGCGTGGGCAGGTCCGGGAGTTGGCCGCGATCGGCTGCGGTGGCGTAGCCGAACTGGCGGACGTGCCGCCCGCAGGTGAACACGGTGCCGCCGGCGACGACCGCTGCGGTCACCGCCTCGTCGGACGGCCAGCGGCACACCACGCCCTGTCCGACGACGATCTCCTTGAGGCCTCCCTCGCCCGCCAGGTAGACCCGGCCGCCCTGCACCCACAGCCGCTCGGGACGTTCGGGCTGGCGCCACGACCAGCGCAGCGACCCGTCCCCGCCGAGCACCTGAAGCGTGCCGCGCTCGCCGGTCAGGACCCGGTCACCGTTGGCGAGGAAGGCCGCGGCCCGGACCGCCTTGCCCGAACTGCGCCCGATCACCTCGCCGGTGCGGGCATGCACCTGCACGTCACCGGCGTCGGTGCCGAGCAGCAGCCGTTCGCCGACACTGTCCGCCGCCAGCGAGGTGACATGCAGCCTCACGTGCCAGACTCGGCGGCCGTCGTGGTCGTGCCGGAACACGTGGCCGTCGCTGGTGGCGCCGATGACGCCGCCCGGCACGGCGGCCACGTGCCGCGTCGTACCGAAGCCGGTCTTGATGTTGGTCTCTTGCTGCAGCTTGCCGGCACGCAGGGCAACCAGCGCGACCCCAGCGTCGGTTGCGGCATATGCCGCCGCGGCATCGTGGTGCGCCTTTGCCAGATCGTGGATGCCTGACGTCAGTTGCACCTCGGCCGGCGTCTCCCACCGACGTTGCTGTGACTCGTCCAGCTTAGACGGTAACTCACCGTGATCGACGACGGCCGTCACCTCGCCGGTCGTGGCGTCCACCGTTGCGGTGCACAGGTGGCTGGCCCGCACGAACTGCACGAAGTAGCCGCGTTCGCGCGCCAGTTGGACGGCGGCTATCCGGCCGCCGCCCGCCACCCGGAGTACCTGATCGCCCAGCACCGTCGCCCGCACATCCGGGTTCACGCTTTTCGGCCGGGTCCGGCTCGGCTCCGCACCGGACCCTGGCGAAATCCTCGACGTTTCCTATACCTCCGACGGTCCGCCGGCCCGGCCCGGTCAGACCCGGTAGGCCGATACGGTCTGGTGCAGCTCGGCCGCCATCCGGGCGAGTTCCTGCGCGGTCGCCTGGGTCTGGGTGGCGCCGGTGGCGGTCGAATCCGCCGCCTGCGCCACGCCCGAGATCGTGCCGGCGATGTCGCCGGCGCTGGATGCCGCCTCGTTCACGCTGCGGGACATCTCGCCGGTGGTGGCGGTCTGCTCCTCGACCGCGGCGGCGATGGTCGAGGTGTGGTCGTTGATCCGCGCGGTGACCGCGGTGATCTCGCCGATCGCCACCATCGCCTCGTCGGTCTCCTGCTGGATGGCGCCGATCCGCCGGGAGATGTCGTCGGTGGCCCGGGCGGTCTCCTGCGCCAGGTCCTTGACCTCGGAGGCCACCACCGCGAAGCCCTTGCCCATCTCGCCGGCCCGGGCCGCCTCGATCGTGGCGTTCAGCGCGAGCAGGTTGGTCTGCGCGGCGATCGAGGTGATGGTCTGCACCACGCTGCTGATCTCGGCGGAGGACTGGCCCAGCCGTTGCACGATCTCGTTGGTCCGTTCCGCGGTCTGCGCCGCCTGCGCCGACACCATCGCGGCCTCGGTCGCGCTGTTCGCGATCTCCCGGATCGAGGTGCCCATCTCGTCGGCGCCCGCGGCGACCGTCTGCACGTTGTGCGAGACCAACTCGGCGGCGTCGGACACCGCACCGGCCTGGGCCGACGTCTCCTCGGCGGCCGACGACATCTCGGTGGACACCGCGGTCAGCTCTTCCGAGGCGGCCGCGACGTGGTGCGCGTTGTCGGCGACCTGGCGCACCATGCCGGCCATCGCCTCGGTGGAGGTGTCCAAAGCCTGAGCGAGTACGGCGACCTCGTCCTTGCCGACCAGGCCGGTGCGCGCGGTGAGATCGCCGCCCCGGATCGACGTCAGGACCTTGACGCAGCGCCCCAGCGGACCGGTGATCAGCCGGGCGATACCGACCGCGGCGGCGACGCCCAGCACCAGGCCGAAGATGATCAGCGTGATCACGAGCGTACGGGCACTGGCGTAAGCCGCCGCGGCCTCGTCCTTCTGCTCCCCCGCCTTGACCACGGTCTGGTCGCTCAGCGTGTCCATCGCCTCGCGGGCCGCCGCGACCAGCGGCTCGACCTCGGCCTTACGGACCGCCGCCACCTCGATGTCCCGGCCGGCCCGGCTCAGCGGGAGCAGCTTCTCGTTGAGAATCGTGACGTACTCGGCCCAGGCCCGGTCGAAGTCGGCCAGCGCGGCCACCCGGATCGGGCCGAGCTCGTACGCCTTGTACTCCTTCTCCGCCGCGGCGAGCGCCTTCAGGTCGGCGGCCAGGGCCTTCTCGGCGGCCTGCTCGGTCTCCAGGTCGGTCGCCGCGAAGTGGTTGAGCGAGTTGATCCGGACCCGGTTGAACGCGTTGCGCAGCTCGGCGATCGTCCGCAACTGCTGGCTGCCGCCGTAGACGGCGTCCGTGTTCCGGTTGATCACCGCCATTTCGGCCACGGCGAACGAGGCCACGCCCGTACCGAGAAATGCGACCACCAGAACCGCCATCAGGATCTTCGTACCCACTCGAAGATCCATCAGCCAACCGGCGATCCCCCGCCGACGCCGCGCAGTTTCCATCACGAACCCCCGAGAGCGGCGGCCCGCAGGTCGGGCCGCATACGCCTTCGAAATTCGGTCGCGGTGACATCCGATCCGAGCTGATGCACCGCTTTGCTACCGGCTCAGAACTTCTTCGAAAGGTTCGTGAAGACCTCGTTGATGTGCCCGCCGAGCAGCGTGACGCCGGGCGATGACGACCGCGATCAGCGACACCAGCAGGCTGTACTCGACCGCGGTCGCGCCCTCGTCGTTCCGTGGGCGGCTGCGCAGGTACGCGGCGGTCAGAGTGGTGCGCAGGTGCGTACTTGTTCGGCGGCTGCGGCCCCTAAAGGATCAGGTTTGACTTAGTGCCGCAGTTGCCGATGCGGCAATGAGGAAGGCGAGTCCGATGAACTCCGAACTCACCCCGTCGGTTCCCCCTGACCCCACCGGCGCCACCGCCCCGGACGAACTGGCCGAGCGCCTGCACGCCCTGATGCGAGCGCGCCGCCGCTCGGTCGACAGCGTGGTCCGGCGCAGCCGCGATGCCGGTACGCCGATCTCCCGCGCCACCACGTACAACCTGATCCGCGGAACGGGCGCGCCGAGGCGCGATTCGCTGGTGGCGTTCCTGCGCGGCTGCGGGATTCCACCCCGGGAGCAGATCCGGTGGCTGACCGCTTTCGACCGGGTCCATCGCGGCGGGTCGGCCACTCCGGCCAGCGGGCTGGGCAGCGCGGCCTAGCCACGTCGCCGCCGCCTCCTTGAGGTGGTCCCCACTACCTGGACAGTTTCCGGGTCCGAGGTCTGCCCGACTACGGCGTTCCAGCGGCAACGACGTCGCCGACAACCGGCGGCGCCTGTCGTTGCCGAGACGCGGTCCCGCAGGGTCGGCAGCGTCCGGAAAAGCCGCGAGGCTCGCATACCGCCCATTACATCCCACTGATCGGCCGCGGCAGTTCACCGCCGGCCCGTGGGCCCTGCCGGCTGGCTGACGGCCGGGTGGGCTGGACAGCGGGGCAAGTCGGCCGATCGTCCGAGTCCGGGGGTTAGCGGCCGGTCGTTGGTCGGTCGTGCGTCGTCGTCAGGTCGTGTGGGGTGCCGGTACGGCTGTGGTGCTCACCGCGGTGAACAGTGCGGTGATCAATCAGCTGCAGGCGGGCTGGCCCTGGTGGGTCGCGGCGGTGCTGCTGACCGGCGCCGCGGCTTGGCTGGCCTGCTGGCAGAGCGCCGCCGATCTGCCCGGTTCGGGTGATGCCGCGGCGCCGTCCCGGGCGCCGGCCTGGTGGTGGTGGCCGGCCGCGATGACCGCCGGGTGCGCGGCGATCGTGTGGTGGCCGTGGCGGTGGCGGGTGGACTGGCTCGGCTTCCTGCCCGCGTACGCGGTGCCCCTGATGCAGTTGATCTTGCTCTTGGGTGCCCTCGTGGTGCTCTGGCTCGGTCGCCGGGCGGTCGGGGTCCTGCTGGTGGTCGTGGTGCTGGCCGGGCTGGTGGTGCGGCCGGCGGCAGCGACCGCGAACTGCGGGCGGGTGATGGTCGTGGTCCAGGCGTCGCTGCTGCCGCGGATCAGCAGCGCGCTGGACGCCCTGCGCGCGGAGGGCTCGACCGCCTGTACCCAGGCGCTGTGGCTGGTCCGCACCGATCGGGACGTGCTGAAACAGCTGCGTGGCTCGGCGGCGGTGCTGGGCGGGTTGATCACCTCCGATCCGGAGGTGGTGCGGAACCTGAACCCGGACCGGGCCGGCGTCGACCCGGCGCCGGCGACCTCCTGGTTCGGCATCGGCCGGGACGTCGCCTCGGTGTTCCCGCCCTCCGGCCGGACCGCGGAGCAGCGACTGTCCTTCCGGGCGGCGACTCCCCCGGACCCGGTGGCGATGAAGGCGGCGATGAAACTCGGCCGGCGGCTGAGCCCGAGCAGCGCCGGTTTCGGCACCGAACAGGATTCCTGCCCGGCCGGCGTGGTGATCCCGCGGAGCTGGACCGAGACCCCCTGCAACCACGCCAATCTGGTACGCGACGCGGTCGCGGACCGGTCCGGCACGGCGATCAGCGTGCCGGTCCTCGGCATTCCGCTTCAGCCGCCGGACGGTCGCTACGGGCCCGGGAAAGAGGCCCGGGCAGCGGTCGCCAGCCTCTTCCGCAGCGTGCAACACGACCCGGGCCGGGCGGATCTCGACCCGCTGGTGGGCAACGTGGCCGCCGCCGTCACGGAGGTCAAGAGCCTGAAACCGCTCGAGGTGTCCCGGCCGGTGCGCCTGATCGCGGTGCTGGACGCGTCGTCGAGCACCGGGCACGACAGCGACCCGGGGTATCGGGGTGGCCTGCCTACGCTCGAGGCCGGAATGGGCGGCCTGGTGCGGACCGAACCGCGGACCACCGTCCTGATTGCGCAGGACGCCGGCACGAGGCCCGACCCGGTGCGGTGGCGGGACGGTGCCGAGCGCCGCGCACCAGCCGTCGCGGCCCGGGGCGAGACCGGCCTGCCCACCTTCCTGGCCCGGGCCCGGACCCTGCGCGAGGCCGCCGTCCGGGCCGGCGAGCGCCCGGTCACCGTCCTGCTGACCGACGGCGTCAACCTCTTTCGCGAACGCCCGGTCGCGCGGGACCTGCTCCGCGGCGTCGTGGTGCTCGTCATCGGCAATCCCCAGGACTGCGCGGCGGTACCGCGGTTCGCCCGGGCGGGCTGCCGGCCCGCCAACGGCTCTCCCGCGGACGTCGCCGACGAACTCGCCCGCCTCACCAGCTGAAGGGAAGCACCATGCCCCGTCCGGCTCTGACCCGGCGCACCCTGCTGACCACCCTCGGAGCCGGCGTCGCCGGCGGCCTCGCGCTGGCGTGGCAGGCCCGCGGGGACCGTGCACCCGAGCCGGGAGCGAACCGGCCGATCCAGGTGCACGGCGGCACCGAGTTCGGCGGTGCCCGGTCCAGCGCGCTGCGGGTGTGGACCGAGCGCCCGCGGGTCCGGTCCCGGGGACTCACCGCGACCTACGTGAACGCGGGCGAGTCGAGCGACATCCAGCTGGCCGGCATCCAGAACCTGCTGAACCGGGCACCGGAGTACGCCGACCTGCTCATCGTCGACGCCGAGCACCTGCCCGGGCTGGTCGCGGCCGGCCAGGTGGTCCCGTTCGCCGACCTGGACCGGACCTGGCTGGTCGAGGACCTCGGCTGCATCGGCCGGATCGCCGACCGGTGCGTGGTCGGCGACGAGGTCTGCGCGCTGCCGCTGAACACCGACTTTCCGCTGCTGGCGTTCAACACCGCCCGATTCGGCGACCCGGGCGTGCTGGACACCCTCCGCACGCTGACCGGCGCCGAGTTCTGGACCACCGCGCTGGACCTGGTAACCCGGGCGAACGGGCCGGCCGGGACCCGGCGCATCCTGCTGCAGACCGGCCCGTACGAAGGATTCACCGCCTGCCTCACCGAACTCGTCGCGGCGTTCGGCACGCTCGACCCGATCAAAAGGATCTTCCCGCGGGGCACGTTCGACCTCGGCGGCGGCACCGAGAAGACCACGTTCGACGCTCTGGAGGAGGACCGGGCGGTGGCCGCCCGGCTCTGGCCGTCGCAGTGCCGCGACCTGACCCGGCACCTGCCGGCCGCCGAGGCCGGCGCGGCGATCTACGAGTTCGTGCCCATTCCCGGTGGTGTGCTGGGCGGGCAGGTGATCGCGGTGGGCAAGCGCTCGCCGCTGGCCGACAGCGCCCGCGAGCTCGCCGTCCATCTCGCCGGGGCGGCAAGCCAGTGGCAGCTCAACTACAACGCGGGCTACGTGCCCACGATCGCCGAGATGTACGCCGACGAGCAGTTGCGGACCGAGCTGTACGGCATCGACGACGGCCACCTCGACGCGTGCACCCTCCGGCCGCAGCGAGCCGACTACGAGGACTGGAGCAGCCGGTTCCGCGAGGAGACGCGAAACCGGCTGTCCTGAAAGGGCTTACTGGTACGGCAGCGTCACCGCCGACAGCGCACCGAGCGACACGGTGCTGGCCCCGGATCCGATGGCGCTCCAGATCTCCACCTTGACCGTGCCGTTCGCCAGGTTGCCGAGGGCTCCGGTCGCGGTGACCTGACCGGCCGCGTCGGTGTAGCGCTCCCAGCCGGTGACCGGGTCGGTGGCGAAGTAGCGGAACGTCTCCACCCGGTCGAAACTGCCGTTGCCGGTCAGGTCGTACGAGACGCGGACCTGGGTGGCGTTGCCGACCGAGGTGCCGGCGTCCACCGCGATGCCGAACGCGGTCGCGGCGCCGGACCGGTAGGTGAGGTTCAGGCCGGTCGCGGTGAACGTGGTCGGCGAGTGCGGCTGGTTGTCGTTGACGCCGGACGACTTGACCACGGTCGCGGTGCCGGCGCTGCCCGCGGTACCGGCCAGCAGGCCGTTCGCCTGCAGGTAGCGGACCGCCGAGGTGTTGCTGGTCGGAGTAGGCGTCGGGCTCGTCGTCGGGTTGGCTGTCGGGCTGGTCGGTGTCGGGTTTGTCGGGTTTTTAGGATTTATTCCGCCGCCCGTCGCGTTGCCACCGGAGAAGTTCGCCGCGCCGCTGGCCACCGTCCGGCCGGCCGGCACCGACAGCACCTTGCCGTCCGAGAAGGTCACCGTGAGCGCCGCGTTGGTGATGTTGGCAGCCACGTACGTCTTCACGCCGTTCTTGCTGAACACCCGGTGCAGCGGATGGTTGGCGGTGACCGTGAGATCCACCGTGCCGAGCGCGGCCAGGTTGCGGATCCAGTGGAACGTGTGCGCCTTGGTCTCGCCCTCCTCGGGGGTGTAGCCGCTGTTGGCCCGGAACCGGGACAGCGCCCCCTCGCCGTCGCCGAGCGCCAGGTACTGCCAGGCGATGTCCTGCCAGAGCGCCGGTTCGTGGCCGGCGTTGGTGACCATCTCGGCGTAGTTGCGCCGCACGTAGGCCGGGTCGTTACCCAGATAGAAGTGCCCGCCGGTGACCGGCAGCAGGTTGATGCCGTGAATCTGCTCGGGCGCGGAGGCAAACCAGGTGGAGTACGCTCCGCCGTCGCCCCAGACCATGCCGACCGTGCCGTGGCCGAACGCGGCCGGGAAGTTCTCGTCCCGGGTGTCGAACCAGTATTCGTTGATCGCCGCGGACTGCGTCGTGTAGATGAAGATGCCGGCGTCGCGGATCGCGGTGTTGCCGGTCGCCTGTCCCCACTGGATCAGGGCGTTCGCGAAGTTCATCCCCTCCGACGAGGACTCCTGGTTGTTGCCCGCGAAGAAGGCGCCATGCCCGGCTGCCCAGTCGTGCCCGGCATAAATATCAAAATCGCGGAGGTACGGGAACCGGTTGTCGCCACGGTCGTAGTTGTTGGCGTCGCGGATCAGCAGGTCGACCATGCCGCCGTACGCGGAGGTCGCCGCCCAGGCCGGATCGAACTTGGCCAGGGTCGCGGCCGCGGCGATGAAGTAGCCGTAGTGGAAGTGGTGGTCGTTGAGTTCGGCGTCGGAACCGTACGACGCCGGGTAGCCGATCAGCGTGCCCCAGTTCCGGTCGTAGTAGAACAGCTTCTGGGTCTTGCCCGACGAGGCGGTGAACCAGTCGTTCAGCTGAGTGCGGATGGTGGCCAGCGCGGTGTCGCGGACGTCGGTGCGGCCGAGCTGGTCGGCGATCTCGGCGATCCGGGCCCCGATGCCGAGCGCCTTGCCGGTCCAGTAGGTGTCGTTGTTGCGTACCGGAACCGGATTGTCTTTGACCTGGTCGAGATAGCCGTTGAGGGTGGACAGGTCGGCACCGCTGCTGGTGGCCACCGCGGGCACCTCGGGCAGCACGCCGTTGAAGACCGCCGACGTGGTGAACGACGAGGCGCCGACGAGGGTCTTCATGGCTCCGCGGGCGGTCACGTAGGTCGGCGCGATGGGGGTCGCTCCGGTCAGGGCCCGCCACTGGTGCGGGTAGAGGCCGATGACGGTCCCGGTGCCCGAGCCCTCGCGCGCGGTGGTGGTGTAGGCGTAGGTGGTGGCGACCCGGCCGGTGTTCTGGCTGTAGGAGTAGGACACCCGGGTGCCGGTGACGTGGTTGTGCGCGTACTGGCCGAAACTGTCGGCCAGCGCGACCCGGTCGGCGCTGCCCGGCAGCACGGCGATCGAGAAGTAGCCCTTGCCGGCCAGCGTGGAGGTGATGACGGTGCCGCTGACCGACCAGGTGGCCCCGGTGGGCGCGTACGCGACATAGTCCCTGCCGGCGACCGAGTAACCGATCCGCGATCCGCTGTTGGACCAGACCGCCGGGGTGCTCTTCGCGGTGATCTGGGCGTTGCCGCCGGTGACCTGGAAGTACGCGAACGGCAGGCCGTGCCCGATGGTCGCCTTCATGGTCCGGGTGCCGTCACTCCAGTACGGCGTGACGGTCCAGTCGGTCCACGAGTCGACCAGGGTGCGCGGGGCGTTCAGCCCGGCCACCCCGGCGGTGAAGTCCTCCTGGTAGATGTAGTGGTACTCGCCCACCCCGGTAGCCGAGCCGCTGATCTGCGGCGTGGTGTTGTAGGAGAAGCCCAGCCCGCCCGAGGTGGTGTCGTAGCTCGTCGGGTGCGCGTGCAGGTTCTCGCTGTACGAGCAGTCGAACTTCTTGAAGACCAGCGACGACCACCAGTCGTTGGTCGGCACCGGCCCGGCCGGGGCGTTCGCGGTCATGAACTGGCGCGGGTTGGTGGCCAGATCCCCACAGCCGACCGGCAGGCTCGCGCCGGCCGGCAGCGTCTCGGTGTAGCTGCCCGCGCCGACGGTGGCCGCGCCGGCCGAGCCGCCGACCGCGACCGCGGTGAGCCCGGCGGCGACAGCCGCGGCAACAGCCAGCCCGAACGTTCGGCGGCCGGGAGCACTTCTCATCACGCCTCCACTGAATTTTGCCTGGCAGAGCCCGTGAGAGCGCTCTCTAGTGGAGGCGAAGGTAAGTGTTACGTCGCATGGTCGTCAATGTTTCAAATGGAAACGCGCCCTTTCGGGCAGCCCTTGACGGCGGAGGCTAGAAAGGGGGCCGTGTCGTTCAGCTTCTTCGTGCTGACTGCCGCACCGCCGGTCATCGGGGTGCTGCTCGGATACCTGTGCGGCGGTCGCCTGAGCGGCTTCCGCACCGTGCGGATCCGGGCGCTGTGGCTGGTCTGGCTCGCGGCGGCGGTCCAGTTCACCCAGTATTTCGCGCCCGGCGTGCGGCACTTCGTCGAGGACACGGCCGGCATCCCGATGCTCGCGCCGGTCTTCGCGATCGTCTTCGTCTGGCTGGGGGTCAACCTGTGGCACTGGCCCACCGCGATCCGCCTGGCCGGCGTCGCGATCGTGCTCGGCGCCGCCATGAACGCCCTGGTCATCGGCTTGAACGGCCGGATGCCGTACGACCCGGCGACGTCCGTCGCGGTGGGGAACGCGCCCGACCGCGAGGGCCCGAAGAACGCACCGGCCGACTCCGGCACCCGGCTGGCCGCGCTCGGCGACGTAATTCCGGTGCCAGTGGTCCGCAAGGTGGCGAGCCCCGGCGACGTCCTGATCAGCGGCGGCATCATCGCCCTGGTCGTCCTGGTGATGCGCCGGGGCCGCCCCGCAGAGGAGCAACCCGACGAGAAACCGTTGACGAGAGGAGGTGCTCAATGACCGTCCAACTCACCTGGCGACGCCTGGTGCTGGCCACCTTCACGCTGGCCACGCTGGCCCTGTTGCTCTACACGATCGGCGCGCCGCAGGACTCGGCCTGACCCACCCGCCCAACCAAGGGAGAACACGATGACCCGCACCATGTCCTGGCAGCGCGTCGTGCTGGCTGCCGCCACCCTGGCCACCTTGGCCCTGCTCCTCTACACCGTGGGCGCCCCGAGCCAGATGTCCTAACGGCCCGCGACGCGGCGAGACCGAGCGGTATCGAATGGCCGACACCGCCGAACTCGCCGCGTCGCGGTCCCACTCAACCGGCTCGACTCCAACGTGCTCGCCTCGATCACGCGGACTCGCAGATGCAGAGTTGAAGTGGCGATTCCACGGCAAGTGGTCGACCGGACCAGTCGCCGAACCGCTCGACGAGCCGAAGGCCGCCGAGCGAGAGAAGCAGCGGCAACTCCTGCGGGAAGATGCTCCTGATTTCGAGCGGTGCGACGACGAAGTCGGGCTCGGAGTCAGTGGAGAGGTGCCACGTCCCGCGAGTAACTTGCGCGGGCGCATCGTAGCTCTCAGCGACATCGACACGGACGTTGCCACGGTCCGGATCCCAGAACGACAACGACTCGCGGGTGCGCCGCACACCATCGGCTTCGGCAAGCATGCGCACGCTCGGGTTGAACACATCGAAGACGAACCGTGCCCCCGGTGCCAGGTGTCGCCGAACCGACCGGAAGCAGCTCACCAGATCCTCAGCCTCATGCAGATGCAGCAGGGAATTGGCTGCGATGAACACGAAGTCGAACGTGCGGCCCAGATCGAAGGCCCGCATGTCGCCCTGCATCAATTCCACCGCGACACCGCGCGCGTCCGCCTTACGCTGAGCCTCAGCCAGCATTTCTGACGAGAAATCAAGGCCGACGCACGGATGCCCGTCGGAAGCGATGGGGATCAGCTTGTGCCCGGTGCCGCACCCGAGTTCCAGGACGCGCCCGCCTTGCCGATCGGCGCCGGCCCGATAGAAGTCGGCTGCGGGCCCGCCGCCCGGAAACATCAGGTCATACAGCCGCGCGTGCGAGTAGAACGCTTCACCCATCAAGCGCCTGCTTGTGCTGGCCGACGTCGTCCGCCACGACGTCGAACAGACTCTTCTGCAGGTATTGGGCCTCCTGCGTGGCACTCGTAGAACGAGGAAAGCAGAACCGTCTTGCCACTGCCGCTCTCACCGAACACTGCAATGTGCTGGTCCAGCACTCTGCTCACCTGCATGCGAGAATCTTACGGAGGCAAGCACTCCGCAACGCTCCGCCGACCACCGCAGAGAGACACTCCCCGCCTGCGTGTCACACATCCGAGGGGGCGATGGGGTGAAACTGGTCGGGCGTCAACGGGATCTGGGTGATCGTGTGGCCGCGTTCGTCGGTGAATTCGACTTCGTAAGCCAGGTTCGGCCTGTCGAAGACGTGCACGACGGCGCCGATCGCGCCCGCTGCCAGCCCTTCTTCGGGTAGGTCGACCAGCAGCCGGACCGTGTCGTAGAGCTCCACGTTCGCCCCCTTATGGGAATGAGATTGTTACCAGCCGAGGTGTGGTCGATCCGGCGTCGAGGATCCACGCCGTGCGTACCATGATGCTGCCTCTGGGACCGGTCAATGGCACGTCGACTGCCCATCGCTGACCGTACTGGTCAGACCTACCCACGATCGGCGTGCCCTCGCGTACGCCATCGCGGATCTGATGATCGATTCGCGCGGCGTCGCCGACGTCCAATCCCGTGACACTGAGTCATTTTCATCGTGACGGTGCAGGTCACGGGCAGTGTGGGAGGCCGGTGTCCATGTAGGACGAGGCTCCCGGTAAGACAGCAATCGACCAAGATCAGATGCCCCAACCGGGAGCCTCGCTGTGCTGTCTTACCCTGCCGCGATTCCGTTGTCCACCCGCAGCCTGCATCACCTCGGCGGCCTCATCCGCGCCCACCGTGACCAGCGACGATCCCGATGGCGGCGGCTCGACCCGGGCCGACAGGCCCTACTCGCCCTGGCACATCTGCGTAACGGCGACACCTTGACCCGCCTGGCCGCCGGGTTCGAAATCAGTGTCACGACGGCTTGGCGCTACGTCCGCGAGGCCATCGACCTGCTCGCCGCGACCGCCGACGACCTGGACACCTTGATGACCAGGATCCGGCTGCTTGCGTACGCGATCCTCGACGGCACCCTGATCCCGATCGACCGGGTCGCCGACCAGAAGCCCTACTACTCCGGGAAGCACCGCCGGCACGGCATGAACGTGCAGGTCATCGCCGATCCCGCAGGCCGGCTCATCTGGGCCTCGGCCGCGCTGCCCGGCTCGATCCACGACCTGACCGCAGCCCGCACTCACCACATCATCGACGCGCTGACCAGGACAAAGATGATGACGTTCGCTGACAAGGCGTACCAGGGCGCCCGCGGCAGTATCCGGACGCCATTCAAACGCCACCGCTACCGGCCGAAGCTGTCCGCCTGGCAGAAGAAGGTCAATCGCGCTCACGCCCGCACTCGCGCTATCGGCGAGCGCGCCAACGCCACCATCAAGACCTGGAAAATCCTGACCAAGCTGCGCTGCAGCCCACACCGGGCCACCCCGATCGTGCAGGCCATCCTCGTCCTACATCACGTAGAGAACCCGGCCTACGCAGGATGAAAAAGGCTCACTGTTGATCACGCGGTACTTGTTGCTGCCCACCGGATGATCCGGATTCATGGCGTACGCCGTGATCTTGCTGGGATCGATCTCAACTGCAGAGAAGTTGGGCACGCTCGCAGGCGCCGAGATTTCGCTGCCAGCGCCGGAATCCTGACCTCCATCCGCGCTCGACCGCCCTCTTCGTGCGCGCATCGCGACAGCTTCCTGCGCCTGAGCCACGCTCCCGGTACTACCTGGCCGCGGTGCTGCCGTGTCGTCGTCGCTACCGTCACGGCGTGGCGGTGGTCTATCGTCGCCGGTTCCGCCGGGCGGCTTCCTGGGCCGTCCGGTCATGGTTTCCCCGGCTCAGCGGCTCTCGCCACGTTTGTCGACGCTACCAAGCGTCGTCCATCGATGTTCCACCGAAGCGGCAGGACCACCCAGTGATCGACCGCTACCTGAGCGCTTTCACAAGGAGTCGGCGTGACGCTTTACCAGGGGCGCCATGTCGGCGTCGGCGCGCATGAGGGCGAGCGCGCCGCGTGCCTCGTCGAGGATCGACGGGTCGTGTTGTTGTTCGGCGTCCAGCCGGGCGTCGGACAGCATCGGCGCCACGGACTCGATGAAGTAGCGGTCCGGGGTCATGGCGCGCAGCGACATCGTTGCCTTGGCCTCGGACAGCTCGGCGTGGACCACGTGCTCGCGGGACATCGGCACGTTCACCCACAGCCAATCGCGGACGAACAAAGCGTTGGCGGGCGGGCGGCCGTCGTCGACCTCGGCCGGTGGAAGAAACGGGTCGCCGGGTGGCAGGAACGTCGCGTCCGCGTAGACGGTGGCCAGTTCGTCCCGGGTTAGTGGGCCCGCGTACCGGCGCAGCAGCGGGCCCAGAGCGGGACTGTGGCCGACCTTGTCGACTACCCGGATGCGGGCGGCGCCGGTCAGGAGCTCGTCGCCGCTCGCGAGCAGCTGCTCGATCAGTTCGATGCACCGCCGGGCGAGCGCGACATTTCCCTGCTCGGCGGCTTCGACCAGGACCGGGTGGAAGAACGCCTCGGACAGCAACGTGTAGGCGGACAGGTCCGTGGTGTCCTGCGCGCGGCAGGCCTCGTACAGCTCCTGGATGAGGATGTGCTCCCGGGACTCCGGGAGCACATCCCACAGGTCGTCGCGAAACCCTGAATACTTCATCGTGCGGTGATCATGCCATCCGTGACTCGACGACCTGGTCGAGCTCGGCGAGACGGGCGCTGACCTCGTCCGCTTCGGGTACGCCGAGGCCGGTGTAGAGGGTCACGGCATGCCGGTACTGCTCGCGGGCCTGACCGGTGTCGCCCATGGTGTGGTGGGCGCGGCCGAGGCCGGCGTGGGCCCGCGCCTGCTCATCGCGGGCACCGATGGCGGTCGCGACGGCGCGGGCGGCGGTGTGGTGCGCGATGGCGTCGGTGGCCCGGCCGGCGGAGTGGGTGGCCTCGCCGAGGCTGTTCAGGACCCAGGCTTCGCATTCCCGGTCGCCCGCCTCGCGGAAGATGTCCAGGGCCCGCTGGTGGCACCCGATCGCGGCCTCGGGGCGGCCGCGGCGATTGTGCAGCAGGCCCAGGTTGTCCAGCGCGTGGGCTTCGCCGGTGCGGCTGGTGAACTCCCGGTACAGGGTCAGCGCTCGCTCCAGGTGACGTTGGGCGGTGTCGTACCGGCCGGACATCGTTTCGACCACGCCCAGGTTGTTGAGCGTCGAGGCTTCGGTGCGCCGGTCGCCGGCCTGCCGGGCGAGCGCCAAGGTCTGCTGGTAGCAGTCGCCGGCTTCGGCGAGACGGCCGGACCGCCGCAGCGAAATCCCGAGACTGAGGAGAGCCCGGGTCTGACCGGTGCTGTCGCAGATCTGCTGGTAGAGG
Organism: Paractinoplanes rishiriensis; assembly: GCF_016862375.1. Lineage (GTDB taxonomy): Bacteria > Actinomycetota > Actinomycetes > Mycobacteriales > Micromonosporaceae > Actinoplanes > Actinoplanes rishiriensis. Next base: position 20,000 of record NZ_BOMV01000109.1, read on the forward strand.
CGCAGGGCGTGTTGCTTGTACGCGATGGCCTTCGGGTAGTCGCCGGACCGGTCGGCGACGTAGCCGAGGCTGGTCATCGCGCGGGCCTGCCCGAACGGATTGTCGATCTGCCGGAACAGGTCGAGGGCCTGCTCGAGGTGCGCACTGGCGCGCTCGTGCTGCCCGAGCGTCAGATAGGTGTAGCCGAGGTCCCGCAGGGCGTGCGCCTGACCGGCGCGGTCGCCGGTGCGCTGGGCGGCGTGCTGGGCCTGGCTGTGCACGGTGACGGCGTCGGCGTGGCGGCCGTTGTCGTTGAGGTAATGACAGAGCGTCTGTGACAGCCGCACGGTGTGGCTGGGCCGGCCGTTCGCCGCGGCGTTGACGGCGACCGCGACCAGGGTGGACCGTTCGGTGTTCAGCCAGGCGATGGCGGCGTCCGGATCGCTCAGGGCGGGAACCGGGGTGTCCGCCTGCGGGACGCGCGGGCGCCAATGCCTCTCCGCCGGATCCAGTACGTCCATGGCGGCCGCGCTGACCGCGAGATAGTAATCGGCCAGCCGCGTCAGGGCGGCCCGGCGCTCGGCGGGGCGGTCCTGGTCCCGGGCCTGGTCGGCGGCGAAGCTGCGGACGAGGTCGTGGAACGCGTACCGGCCGCTGCGGGCCTCCTGCAACAGGTGGTCGCTGCGCAGGTGGTCGAGCCAGGTCCGGACGGTTGCGAGGTCGGTGCCGGCCAGGGCGGCAGCGGCGTACCCGTCGAAGTCCTGGGCCGGGTGCAGGGCCGCCAGGCGCAGCAGCCGTTGCCGCTCGGCGGGCAGGTGCTGGTAGGAGAGCCGCAGGGCCAGATCGACGCCGCCGTCGAGCGGCTGCTGACGGTGGCGGCGTTCGTCGAGCCGGTCGGCGTGGTCGGTCAACGTCCAGCCCGGGATGTTGCGGACGTGCCCGGCGATCAGGCTCAGGGCGAGCGGCAGGTTGCCGCACCGGGCCGCGATGCGGTCGGCGGCAGCCGGATCGGTGCCGACCGGGTGTCCCGGCAGGGCGCCGGCCAGGAACGCCCGCGCCTCCTCCCGGGTGAACATCTCGATCGTGAGCCGGGTCGACGGCCGGAGGCCCGCCAGGCTGCGGCGGCTGGTGACCAGGGTGACGCAGCCGGGCACGGCCGGCACCAGCGGGCGGACCTGCTCGGCTCCGGCGGCGTTGTCGAGGACGACGAGCGCCCGGAGGCCGGCCAGGCGCTCCCGGTAGGCGGCGACGCGTGCGGTCAGGTCGTGCGGGATCTGGTGACCCGGCACGCCGAGCAGGCGCAGAAACTCGTCCAGGACGGCGGCCGGGTCGGCCGGCGGCTGGACCGGATCCGGGTGGAAGCCGCGCAGGTTGACGAACAGCACCCGGTCGAAGGCGTGTTCCCGGAGGAGCCGGTGTCCGGCGTGGAGGGCGAGCTGGGTTTTGCCGGCGCCGGCCATGCCCTCGATCGCGCCGACGTGTGCGGCGCTCCGGACGGCTTTGCACAACTCGTCCAGCTCGGCGGCCCGGCCGACGAACCCGGCCGACCCGTCCGGCAGCCCCTCCTGCACCCGGACCTGGGACGCCGCCTCGATCTCGCCACCGACGACCCGCAGGGACTGCCGCCACCGCGCGACGTATCGGGCGTCGGGCCGCAGCGCCTCGACCACGGCGAGCACCAGGTCGGTGTTCAACCGCCGCCGCCCGGGCTGGAAGCAGTGCGCGACGGTGGTCCGGCGCGTCAACTCGCTCGCCGGCCGGCCAGCCGCGACCCAGGCCGCGTTGACCCGGTTCTTGATCGTCTCGTACGACGGGTCACCGGCCCACACCTTCAGCAGGCGCAGCCGCTCGATCACCTCGTCGAGGCAACTCGCCTGAGCCGGATCGGGCAGCTCGGTAAAACGCTCCACCGGAGCATCGACAGGCATCGACCACGCTTACCATCTCTCCTCGCCTGGGCACCAGTGGCCGCACGCGCCGTTCTGCGGTCCGGGCCGCTCCGGTTGCCGACCGGCAGGCCCCGGCTGAAGATGGTCTTCAACGCCCCGACGAGGGGGCCTGGGAGGCCGACGTGTCGCTGCTCACCGCGCTGGACCGCAAGCACACCGTCGCACCGGAGGGGTACAGCCGCTGGCTGATCCCGCCCGCCGCGCTGGCCGTGCACCTGTGCATCGGCCAGGCCTACGCGACCAGCGTCTACAAGAACTCGTTCATCGCACACTTCGACGCCAGCCAGACCGCGATCGGCATCATCTTCAGCATCGCCATCGTGATGCTGGGGCTGTCGGCGGCGGTCGGCGGCACCTGGGTCGAGGCGAACGGGCCGCGCAAGGCGATGTTCGTGTCGGCCTGCTTCTGGGCGACCGGCTTCCTGGTGGCGGCGCTCGGCATCGGCACGGAACAGCTGTGGCTGGTCTATCTGGGCTACGGCGTGATCGGCGGCATCGGGCTCGGCATCGGCTACATCTCACCCGTCTCCACGCTGATCAAGTGGTTCCCCGACCGCCCCGGTCTGGCCACCGGTCTGGCCATCATGGGATTCGGCGGGGGTGCCCTGATCGCCAGTCCCGCTTCGCGGCAACTGCTTTCCTTGTACGACGACGACTACGACCCCAATGTGGCCAGCTCGGTCGCCGACGGCCGCGCCCTGGTGCTGCTGTTCGTCACGCTCGGTATCGCGTACTTCCTGATCATGATGCTCGGGGTCGCCAACATCCGGGTGCCCGCACCGGGCTGGCGGCCGGCCGGCTGGGACCCGTCGACCATCAAGGACAAGCCCCTGGTCACGGCCGCAAACGTGTCGGCCGCGAATGCCATCCGTACCCGGGCATTTTGGTTTTTGTGGGTGGTTTTGTTCTGCAACGTGACCGCCGGCATCGGCATCCTCGAGCAGGCCAGCCCGATGATCCAGGACTTCTTCCGGACCGACGGCGTCTCCACCGTCAGCGTCGCGGCGGCGGGCGGTTTCGTCGGCGTGCTGTCGCTGTTCAACATGGCCGGGAGGTTCGTCTGGTCGTCCACCTCCGACCTGGCCGGCCGCAAGCCGATCTACCTGCTGTACCTGGGCGTCGGCATGATCATGTACCTGCTGCTGGCCCTGATCGGCGACGCGGCGACGGCGTTGTTCGTGGTCCTGGCCGGCGTGATCCTGTCCTTCTACGGCGGCGGTTTCGCCACCGTGCCGGCCTACCTGCGCGACCTCTTCGGCACCTACCAGGTGGGCGCCATCCACGGCCGCCTGCTGACCGCCTGGTCCGCCGCCGGCATAGCCGGCCCCCTGATCATCAACGGCTTCCTGGACGCACAGGGCAAACCCGGCAGCCTGACCGCGGACGCCTACCGGCCGGCCCTGTTCACCATGGTCGGCGTGCTGGCCATCGGCTTCATCGCCAACCTGTTGATCCGCCCGGTGCCACCCCGCTACCACCAACAGCCCGGCGCCAAGGCCACCCCGGAGAAGGAGGCGGCAGCATGAAGACCTCGTCAATCCGCTTGCTGGTGTCGTGGCTGCTGGTGGCCATCCTGCTGGGCTACGGCATAGTCCAGACGGTGATCACCGCGGCCAAACTCTTCGAGTAGTCCCCGCCTCGCGGACCGCGCGCCGCCCGCCACCTGCGTTACCAGACCGATAAAATACTTATTGTCGGTTTTGTAACGTTGTCATGTCCTCAAGGTGGTTGACATGCGAGCATGGAAAGCAAGCCTGTGGTTCGCGGCCGGAATCGCGGGCTGCGCGGTGGTCTTCACCGGAAGCGGACCGGCGGCCGCCAACGACGCCGGCCGGGCCGCCGGCGGTAACGCTTCGCGCGTGGCCGCAGCGAACGGTTTGCCCGCCGGCCACATGCAGCAGCCGGCCAAGGTTGTGTACGTGTCCAAGCCGTGCTGCAACCGCATGCCGCCGCGCAACGGCGTGCAGATGGCGGTTCCGGCCGGGAAGGGCATGCCGGGGCGTGGCGGCATTCAGATGGCAGTTCCGTCCAGAAGTTACCGGTGACGCGCCGGCATCGCCGGATTACCGGCGGTCCGCAGCCGTCCGCACCGGCCGGAGTCGCCGTCCTGGACGACGATCCGCCGCCGCGGACGGAAACAGGACGACGATTCACGCTGCCGGAGCGGATCCGTCGGCGGGAATGGCGGGAATGGAAGCTGACCGACTGGTTTGCGGTGGCCGGGGTGATCGGTCCCCTGGTCACCGGCCTGGTCGTCGGCGGGGCCAACATCGTCCAGGAACGGGCCGCAGCGAGCGAGCCGGTTTGCGGGACGCAGACGGACGCCACTCAGCCGGGACGGGTGGGCAGCGGATATGTGCTGGTCGACCCGGACGACGCGGCAGAGCGCCGGCCGGCGGTCGCGCGCAGCTGCAACTCCCGCGACGGGCAGAACCGGGTGGCCCGCACCGGCCCCGGTCGCTACCAGGTCCACCTGGAGCGGCTCGGCATCGACGGCGGAACCGTGGAGATCACCCCGGTCGGGCCGGCAATCCGGGTCTGTGGAACGAGCGGTTGGGGAATGGCGGCCAAGAGCGCCGACCTCGTCGTCCATGTGGTGTGTTCGGACGAGCACGGCGCGAACCGGGACTCCGGATTTGACCTGCGGTTCTTCCAAGCCACGGCGGACACCGGCGCAATGGCCTACCTCCGCTACGAGGCCGGCCCGGAAAAGGCGGTCCTGCCGGATCCCAACTACGCCTTCAACTCGTTCAACACCGAGATGACGGTGCAGCGCGAAGGCACCGGCGCTTATCGCGTGTTCGTCCAGGACATGCAACAGGCGGTGCCCGGCGCGGTAAAGGTGACCTCGTACGGGAACGCGCCGCGAATCTGCAACCCGATGCTCTGGCATCCCTGGCAGAACCCGGGCAACGGTAAGAGGTTCCTGCTGTCCGAGGTGAACTGCTTCGACACCGGGGGACGGCCGGCGGACAGCGGATTCGTCCTGACCTACGCGGCCCAGCCGGCCGCCGGGCCGCATTCTCGGGTGGCCGGCGCGCTGCTGTGGGCCAACGATCCGCACGCGGCCCGCTACACCCCGGCGCTGGACTACCAGTACAACTCCACGGGCCGGGCCAGCATGATCCGGCGGCACGGGCCCGGAGACTACGTCGTGGAGCTGTCCGGCTTCAACGGGGACAGCGGGCACACCCAGGTCTCCGCCTATGCCGGAGCCGCCAACTGCGCCACCTCGCAGGTCGATGAGGGAGCTGACGACACGGCCCGGGTGCGGGTTCGCTGCTGGCTCCGCGGACTGTCTGCCGACACCAGCTTCACGCTGCTCTATCGCGCCTGAACTGACCGCTGCTCGCCGGCCGGAAACGCACGAGGGCCCGGAGCCGCACAGCGGCTCCGGCCCCTCGTGGCAGGGTCAGCTGCAGGCGGTGCCGTTGAGCCGGAAGCCGGTCGGCGCGGCCGAGTTGCCGGTGTGGTTGGCCTGGTAGCCGATGGTGGCCGAGCCACCCGGTGCCAGGCTGCCGTTGTAGCTGGCGTTTGTCGCGGTCACCGTGCCGGTCGCCGGGGAGTAGCTGGCGTTCCAGCCGGCGGTGATGGTCTGTCCGGAGGCCAGGGTGAAGGCCAGGGACCAGCCGTTGATGGCCGCGGTGCCGGTGTTGGTGATCGTGATGCTGTTGGTCAGGCCGGAGTTCCACGCGTTGACCGCGTTGGTGACCCGGCAGGTGCCGGTGCCGCCGGGGCTGGTCGTCGGCGGGGTGGTCGGCGGCGTGGTGGGAGCCGTCGTCGGCGGAGTGGTGGGCCGCGTCGTCGGCGGGGTGGTCGGCGGCGTGGTCGGCGTGGTCGGCGTGGTGCCGCCAACGGCGCTGATGATCGCGTTGATGATGCTCTGCTGCGTCACCGAGTTCGCGCTGCGGTCGAACAGGCCGAAGCCGTGCTGGCCGTTCCAGCCGTTGTCCCAGTACGCGGTCGCCCCGCCGTACTTCTTGGCGGCGGCCACCACCGCTCGGGCGTAGGCCGCCCGGTAGGTGTTGTTCGCCGAGTCGTACGTGGTCTTGTCGATCGAGCCGTACTCACCGACGAAGAAGGGGTAACCGCGGGTGACGAACTTGTCGTACATCTTCTTCATCTGGCCGTCCAGGAAGTCCTCCTGGCCCCAGGTCGACTTCTTCGCCGAGTTGGTCGCGCTCGCGCCCCACTGGGTGATGTTGCCGTCCTCCTGGCCCGCGAAGTCCCACGGGTCGTAGTAGTGGACGGAGATCATCAACCGCTGCTCGCCGGCCGGGATGCTCGACGACCGGTTCGCATCGGTCGGGATCACGAAGCCGCTGCCCACGGTGTGGTCGATGTTCGTGTTCCAGCCCGGCACCAGCAGCCACCGGGCCGCGTTGTTGCCGCCGGTGCGCCGCACCGTGTCCACGAAGATCTGGTTGTACGCGTTGATGTTCGAGTAACACGGCTGCGTCGGGTTGCCGTACTGGCCGTCGAAGTTCTCGTTCATCGACTCGAAGATCAGCTTGTCGTTGTAGCTCGCGAACTTCGTCGCGATCTGCTGCCAGACCTTCTGGTACTTGTCCTTGATCGTGGTCTGGTCGGCCGCGTCGCAGATCAGCCAGGCCCCGGTGACCGACTTGTAGCCGTCGCTGTGCATGTTGATCAGCACGTACAGGCCCTTGCTGTGGGCGTAGTTCACGACCTCCTGGATCCGGGTCAGCCAGGCCGCGTTGACCGTGTAGTTCGGGCCGGCCCCGATGTGATTCAGGTAGCCGACCGGAATCCGGATGGTCCGGAATCCGGACGCCGCGACCCGGTCGATCTGCGCCTGCGTGACAACCGGGTTACCCCAGGCCGTCTCGCTGGGGACGCCGTTGTTGTTGGCCTCGAGCGTGTTGCCGAGGTTCCAGCCGGCGCCCATGTCGGCGACCAGCTGGGAAGCGTTCAGCTGGACGGTGACGTCGGCCGATGCCTGACTCGCCACGCCGTACACGGCTCCGGAGAAGGCCAGGGCGGCGGCAGCGATTCCCAGCCCGGCCTTCCTTGCTTTCGAACTCATAGAGGTTCCCTCTCGGACGGGGGTTTCAGGCGCGGAGACCGGCGGTGAATCCAGTTCACGCCTGACGAAGAGTGTTGCCAGCGGGTGCGGCCATGTCAATCGATGCGCTTCGACGATTGCTCGCTCAAATCCATCGATTCTGGTCGACATGGCGCGAGGTCGACCAGGTCACGGAGCCCTCGCCACGGCCCGGGTGCCTCCCGCGGGTCAAACCGGGCCGGCGACGGCACTCCACCCGGCGGTGCGGCAGAGCCGCGCCCCGCCCGCCACCAGCACTGTCCACAAAGGCCGCGCGACGTTCCTGCGAATACTCCTTCAGTGCCGAAATTCTAGTCATTCATCGATTGCCTTGACTGTCGTTCGGCAGACCAGATTTCCTTTCGACCGGCACAGGGTGGGCGAGTGCTGCGTGACTCAGGCCCGGCAGGCCTCGCTGTGGGCGACCGTGGAGCTCCGGCTCGAGGGGGCCGTCCGGCGGCAACCCCGTTCCTCGACGTCGGCCTCACCGCCCGGCTCACCCACGAGAGCGGCGCCGAGATGCACAGCCGATGGCTCGTGCGTTTCCTGCCGGATCGCACCGGCACATGGCGGTTCGTCACCGCCTCGACCGAGAAGATCCTGGATGACGTACGCGGCGAGGTGACGGTCGGCGAACGGGTTCGACACCAGCCGCTTCGATCCGGCCTTCTTCCGCCTTCTCGAAGACTGCGTCCGGCAACTGGGCGAGGCCGGCATCGAGGCCGCAAAGCCTGACCGCGTGAACGCACGCCGTGGCCGGAGTCCATGACGATGCGGCGCCGGACCGGTGGAGGGACGCCGGGGGAACGTGGTAAGCGGTTACCGCCAAATCTTGACACTCGCTCGAAACGGTCACTAGCGTGCCGAGTGACCGTTCACTCTGCGGTCTGAACAGATCAACGGTCAAATGGGTGATCCCCTATTTGACCGACGAGTGAACGGTCATCCGCAGACTGGAGTTCCGTGGCGATGTTCAACAGAATCCGCCTGGTGGCCGGTCTGGCCGCCGTGCTGGTGCTCGGCCCGTCCGGTGCGGCGGTCGCCCACCCCGCCCCGGAACAACGGCCGCGGATGGAGCGGCTCGATCGCGGTCTGGTCGCCGCCGTCACGCCGGACGGTGTCTTCCTGAGCTGGCGGCTGCTCGACCACGAGGAACGAAAGGCCTTCCGAGTCCTCCGCGACGGCCGGCTGATCGCAACGGTCACCGGCAGCACGAACTACCTCGACCGGGACGGGGACGCCAGCAGCGTCTACCACGTCGGCAACGCCGCCGTACGCCCCTGGTCGCAGGGCTGGATCGACATGCCCCTGCAGAAGCCCGCCGACGGTGTGACGCCGGCCGGCGTCGCCTATACCTACCGGGCCAACGACATGAGCGTCGGCGACGTCGACGGTGACGGCGCTCTGGAGTACGTCGTGAAGTGGGATCCGACCAACCAGAAGGACAACTCGCAGGTCGGCTACACCGGCAACGTCCATGTCGACACCTACGAGCTGGACGGGACGCTCAAGAACCGGATCGACCTGGGTGTCAACATCAGGGCCGGCGCGCACTACACGCAGTTCCTGGTCTACGACTTCGACGGCGACGGCAAGGCCGAGATCATGCTGAAGACGGCGCCGGGCACGAGGTCGGGCACCGGCGCGTACGTCACCATGCCGAGGGGCGATCTGCGGGCCGGCTTCCGCAACACCGACGACTACCGGTTGTCGCCCGCGGGCTACTACGAGCACCTGGTGACGACCTTCCGCGGCTGGCACGCCCACCCGGAAGTGGTCGCGGGACGCTGGCCGGCGACGCTGGAGCAGGCGTTCGGCATCGAGCCGCGGTACGCCTACCCGCTGTCGGACGCCGACGCCCGGGCCCTGACCGACTACTACATGGACGTCTACGCCCCGTCCCGCAGCGCCAACAACAAGCCCCGGCAGTTCGAGGGCTTCATCCTGTCCGGCCCCGAATACCTCTCCGTGTTCGCCGGCGACACCGGCCGCGAGTTGCAGACCATCCACTACCAGCCGGGCCGCACCGACGACGGCCTGATGTGGAACGACTACGCCGGCGGGCGGATCGAGCCGGGCAACCGGGGCGACCGGTTCCTGGCCACGGTCGCGTATCTCAACGGCCGCCGCCCGTCCGCGGTGTTCGCCCGCGGCTACTACAGCCGGTCCACGCTGGTCGCGTACGACTGGGACGGCCGGCGTCTGCACGAGCGCTGGTTCGCCGACAGCGGCTGGGTCACCGTGGACAACCCCTTCAACGGAAAGGTCTTCGGCGGGGCCACCGAGCTCGCCGGTCAGGGCTTCCATTCGCTCAGCAGCGCCGACGTCGACAACGACGGCAAGCAGGAGATCGTCTACGGCTCCGCCACCCTCGACGACGACGGCAGCCTGCTCTACTCGTCCGCCGACGTGATGCCGCCGGGCACCCCGGACGCGGGCACCATCCGCCCGCTCGGCCACGGCGACGCCATGCACGTCGCCGACATCGACCCGGCGCGGCCCGGCCTGGAGATCTTCACGGCGCACGAGAACAGCCGCGCGCCGTACGGCTACGCGCTCCGCGAGGCGGCCACCGGGAAGGTGATCTACGGCGCGTTCGCCGGCCGGGACGTCGGCCGCGGCATGGTCGGCGACGTCGTGCCCGAGGTGCCCGGCCTGGAGACGTGGGCCAACGTGCCCGACGGCTCGGGTGTGCTGGGCGTGCGCTCGGCGACCGGCGAGACGCTCAGCAACACCACGCCGGGCACCAACATGAGCATCCGGTGGGCCGCCGACATGACCACCCAGATCGTGACCGGTTCGGGTGACGCCACGCCGATGATCACCGACTGGCGCCGCGGCACCCTGCTCACCGCGACCGGCACCCTGACCAACAACAGCACCAAGGGCAACCCGGCACTGGTGGCCGACATTTTCGGCGACTGGCGCGAGGAACTGCTGCTGCGCACCACCGACAGCAGCGCGATCCGGATCTATCTGTCCACCGAGGTCACCGACCGGCGGCTGCCGACGCTGCTGCACGACCCGCAGTACCGGGTGGAGACCGCACGCCAGCAGACCGGCTACAACCAGCCCGCCTACCCCAGCTTCTACCTGGGTTCCGCTCTCCAGATAGCCGTCCCTCAATAAGGAGCATCCCCATGCACCGCGACAAGTCCACCCGGTCGCGAAGAGGAGCCAAGCTCGCCGCCATCGCCGCCGTCCCCGCCCTCGCTGTCAGCATCGGTGTGGTAGCCGCCGCGCGCGCCGACGCCGCCGGTTGCGCGGTGAAGTACACCGTCACGAACACGTGGTCGGGCGGCTTCGGCGTCGCGGTCGACATCACCAACCTCGGCGACCCGGTCAACGGCTGGACCCTCGCGTTCGCCTTCCCCGGCAGCCAGACCGTCGCCCAGCTCTGGAACGGCACCGTCACCCAGTCCGGCGCCGACGTCACGGTCAAGGACGCGGGCTACAACGCGGCCATCGCGACCAACGGCACCACCAGCTTCGGCTTCAACGGGGCCGGCACCGCCGGCACGCCGGCCAGCTTCAGCCTGAACGGCACGGTCTGCACGGGCGCGACGACCCCGACCACGGCCCCCACCACCGCTCCGCCCACCACCGCTCCGCCCACCACCGCGCCGACCATTGCGCCGACCACTCCCCCGGCGCCCGAATCCGGCCGTCAGATGGAGGACCTCGACCGCGGCGTCATCAGCGTCCGGTCCGGCAGCGGCAACCTGGTCTCCTGGCGGCTGCTGGGCACCGAGGCCACCAGCACCGGCTTCAACGTCTACCGGGCCGGCACCAAGGTCAACGCAACCCCGATCGCCAACTCCACCAACTACCTCGACTCGGGTGCGGCGGCCGGTTCCTCGTACACCGTCCGGGCCGTGGTCAACGGTGTCGAGCAGCCGGACTCGCCGGCGTCGCTGTCGTTCGGCAACGGTTACCTCGACGTGCGGATGCAGATCCCGGCCGGCGGCACCACCCCGTCCGGGGAGGCGTTCACCTACCGCGCCGACGACCTGTCCGTCGGCGACGTCGACGGGGACGGCCAGTACGAGCTCTTCGTCAAGTGGTACCCGTCGAACGCCAAGGACAACTCGCAGTCCGGCTACACCGGCAACACGCTGATCGACGCGTACAAACTCAACGGCACCCGGCTGTGGCGCATCGACCTCGGCCGCAACATCCGCTCCGGCGCGCACTACACCCAGTTCCAGGTGTACGACTACGACGGCGACGGCAAAGCCGAGATGGCCGTCAAGACCGCCGACGGCAGCCGCGACGGCGCCGGCACCATCATCGGCTCGTCCTCCGCGGACTACCGCAACTCGGCCGGCTACGTGCTGTCCGGCCCCGAGTTCCTGACCATGTTCGCCGGCGACACCGGCCGCGCGCTGTCCACCGTCAACTACCTGCCCGCCCGGGGCACGGTCGGGGACTGGGGCGACACCTACGGCAACCGGGTCGACCGGTTCCTCGCCGGCACCGCCTACTTCGACGGCCAACGCCCCAGCGTCGTCATGGCCCGCGGCTACTACACCCGCGCTGTCGTCGTCGCCTGGGACTTCCGCAACGGCGCCCTGACCCGGCGCTGGACCTACGACTCCGGCAACAGCAACGTCGGCGCCTACGGCCAGGGCAACCACAACCTGTCGATCGCCGACACCGACGCCGACGGCAAGGACGAGGTCATCTACGGCTCAGCGGCGCTCAACGACAACGGCACCCTCATGTGGCGCTCCGGCCTCGGCCACGGCGACGCCCTGCACGTCGGCGACTTCATCCCGTCCCGCGCCGGCCTCGAGGTCTTCCGCCCCTCGGAGAGCACCTCACAGCCGGCCGATGCGATGCTCGACGGCCGCACCGGAGCGGTGATCTGGTCACACGCCTCGTGTGGCTGCGACAACGGCCGCGGCGTGGCCGCCGACATCTACGCCGGCAGCGCCGGCGCCGAGGCCTGGTCCAACGCGGTCGACGGTCTCTCCAACACCAGCGGCGCCAACATCGGCCGCAAGCCGGGCTCGGCCAACGCGCTGATCTGGTGGGACGGCGACACCACGCGCGAGCTGCAGAGCGACATCTACATCGACAAATACGGCACCGGCGGCGACACCCGCCTGCTGACCGGCTCCGGGGTGGCCTCCAACAACGGCACCAAGGCCAACGCGGGACTGACCGGCGACATCCTGGGTGACTGGCGCGAGGAGGTCCTCTGGCGGACCACCGACTCGTCGGCGGTCCGGATCTACAGCACGCCGACCCAGACCAGCACGCGGCTCTACACGCTGATGCACGACTCGCAGTACCGCGTCGCCATCGCCTGGCAGAACACCGCCTACAACCAGCCGCCCCACCCGAGCTACCACATCGGCAACGGCATGGCCGCCATCACCAAACCCACCATCTACGTACGCTGACCAGCACGCCAGCGAGCCCGGCGGCCCGGACCCGGCGAGGGGTCCGGGCCGCCGGTCCGTTTCCGCCTGTCCGGCAGAAAAAGGTGGATCAAGTTCCTCACATTCCCGGCCCGCCTGCCGAACGGTGTGGATGAGGCGAACTGCGGCCGCGGGATCTCGCACGAGGTGCATTTATGATCGACACGACATCAGGATCGACGTCGGTGCCGGGTGGTACGCCGGGGCTGCCGGAAGTCGGTGATCCGATCTTCCTGGTCCTCGGCGAGGGCGTGAACTTCCGCTCACGACTGGAGTCGGTCGACGGCGGCAGCTTCAGCGTTGCCGCGCCGTTGGAGACCATCGGCCCGGCGGCACTCGAGCCCGGCCGCGAGTTCGACGTCTTCTGGGTCCCACCACGCACCCGCGTCGTGATGCCCTGCCGGCTGATCGGGATGTCGGACACCGCCCCGTTCCGGTGGACGCTGCTGCCGACCGGCGACGTCCGCCAAGCCAACCGGCGGGAGTTCGTCCGCGGCGGAGGCGGCGCGGCAGTACAACTCGACACGGAAACAGGCACCCACTCCGCGCAGGGTGCCCTCCTCGACATCAGCGAGGGCGGTTTGCGCTGCTGGATCGACGAGGCGTTGCCGCTCACGGCCGGCGACGGGGTGCAGGCGACCGTGTGGCTGGGAACCGATGAGGTCAGTCTGCTCGGAACGGTACATACCGTACGCGAGGCTCCGCACGGAGATCCCGGGCAACACCTCATCCTCACCTTCGACTCCAAGGACGACGTGGCCCAGGTGATCCGGCAGTACATCCTCGCCTGGGAGATCGGTGAGCGCCGTCGCGCCAGGGCAAACGCGTCGTAGTCTCCGTCCGCAATCAGGCCGGAAGTGGCTGGCCAACGAAACCTGGACGGCGCCGGTGACGCCGGAGTGACGTCGCGATCCCACCGGAGCACCGATCACAACAACTCCGCCAGGAGCTCACCCGCCCGCCGCGCCCCGTCCGCCGGCACCGGCCGGTAGTCCACCTTCCGGCCGATCTCCGCGGCGATCGCCTCGGCCAGCGCGTCCGGTTCCAGGTCGGCGTAGTCCATCCGCCGGCCTGCGCCGTGCCGCTGCAGCCGGTGTGCCACATGGAACTGCTGCTCGAAATGGTGTCGCAGCGGCACATAGATGAAGGGCCGGCCGAGCGCGGTCAGCTCCATCGTCGTGGTCAGCCCGCCCTGCACGATGGCCAGGTCGGCGGCGGCCAGGCGGGCGGGCAGGTCGCTCAGATAACCGTGTACGGAGAGCCCCGGCCGCACCGGGAACCGGGCGGGGTCGAGGCGCGGGCCGGTCACCACGACCATCCGCAGCCCGGGCACCAGGCGGGCAGCGTACGGGTACGCGTCGACGACCCGGCGTACCAGGTCGCCGCCGACGGCCGAGCCGCCCACGCTCACGACGCACACCTTCTCGTCCGGATCGGTCGCGGGAGCGGCGTACGAACGCGGGTCGAACCCGGTGACATAGCCGGAGAACGCGTAGTTCGCCCGCGTCCAGTCGCGGATGAACGGCAGGTCGGCGCCGAACCGCTCGTCGACGATGTCGTCCGGGTCGCCGACGAACACCGCCCGGTCGCGCAGCCGCGGGAACCGGGCCACCTGCGCGATCATCTCGGCGTTGTAGTCGGCGGCGACTAGCGCCTCGCGCTCGCCGCCGTCCGGGAACGGCAGGAAGCCGACGAAATCCGTCAGCCAGGCGTACGCGAACCGCTTGAGCTCGGGGTTCTCGAAGAGGAAGTGGTCGACGTCCCAGGCCTCGTCCCCGACGACCAGGTCGTAGCGCTGGTCAGAGACCACGTCGCGGAACACCATGAAGTTGTTGACCAGGATCTCGTCCATGTCCCGCAGCGCCTGGAAGCAGTGCAGGTCGTGCTCGCCGGACTCGCTCTCCACGTGCGCCGACTCGTTGGCCAGCCAGCGGCTCGCCGGGTGGATCCGCTCCCCCGCGTCGTGCAGCATCCGGGTCACCGGGTGCTGGGTGAGCCAGTCGATCCGTACGTCCGGATGCTGCTCGCGCAGCTGCCGGGCGATGGCCAGGTCACGCCGGGCGTGGCCGAGACCGATCGGCGAGCACAGGTAGAGCACCCGTTTGCGCCGCGAGTCCCACCGGGTCCAGGTGCGCCGCGGCTCGGGCCGGCCGAAGCGCCGGGCGAACTCGGCGATCAGTTCGTTGACCTGGACCGCGTCCCGGGCGTTCGGGATGTGCCCGGCGCCGTCGAGCACCGCGAGGGCCCCGCCGGTCAGCTCGGCCAGCCGCTCGCTGCGCGCGAGCGGGGCCAGCACGTCCTCGGTGCCGTGGATGGCCAGCAGTGGGCGCTCCACCCGCCGGCACCACTGTTCGATGGTGTCCTGGCCGGGCCGGTACGCCTGGCTCTCCGCGACGAGCACCGCGCCGCTGGTCTCCAGGGCCCAGCCGACACCGTCCTCGATCGCCTTGGTGGAGTGGCGCTCCGGGAAGCACTGACCGAAGAAGAACCAGGCGAAGTCCTCGTAGTGGGTGAGCCAGTAGTCCCGGTTGTACTTCGCCCAGTGCCGCAGCGGGTCCGGACCGAGCCGGGGCACCGCCGACGGCGGCAGGTCCGGCAGCGGCCCGGAGACGTCGAAGACGGCGGACCGCTCGGCGTGCGGCGGCAGGGCGATCGACGGGCCGATCGCGATCATCCCGTGCACCCGGCCGGGATGCTCGACCGTGAGTTCGAGCGCCCAGTTCACCGCCCGGGACAGCGCCACCAGCACCGCCCGGTCGGTGCCGGTCGCGTCGAGCACGGCGAGCGCGTACCCGACCTGGGCCGCCTGCGCGTAGGGTTCGCTGGTCAGCGGCCGGTCCGAGCGGCCGTTGCCCGGGCCGTCGTAGACGACGACCCGGAAATGCCGGGCGAGAAAGCCGATCTGCAGCTTCCAGAACCGCTTGTGCACGATCGTCCAGGTGGGCAGCAGCAGAATCGTCGGCCCGCCGCTGCCGTACACCTCGAAATGGATCTTCACCCCGTCGTGGTCGACGAAGCCCTCACTGTCGGGCAGTCTCGCGTACATCAGCCACCTCCCGATGGCGTGCCGGGCGCGGTATGAACCGTGGCGTGCGCGCCAGGTAACGCTCGTACGGCGTACCCAACTCGTTCTTGAGATCTTGCTCTTCGAGCCGCACCCCCACCAGGATGTACGCCGTCGAGGCACCGGCGAACAGCAGCCGGCCGACGCTCATGTCCGGCACCGCCCAGAAGGCGATCAGGAAGCCCACCATGATCGGGTGCCGGACCAGGCGATAGAGCCGCGGCTCCCGGAACTCCGGCGACTCGCGACGCAGGCCGAACAGCGCGAAGTGCCCGAGCGCGAAGGTGCTCAGCACCAGGAAACCCCAGCCGAACAGGTACAGCCCCCAGAGCGTCACCCGGGCCCACTGCGGACCGACCGTCCAGACCGGGTCGGGCAGCGGCTTCCACTGCCACAACAGCAACGCGACGGCCGCGCTGGCCGTGAGCACGTACGTGCTGCGCTCGACCGACGGTGAAACGATCCGCGTCCACCGGCGCTTGAAGCCGGGCCGGGCCATCACGCTGTGCTGGACGGCGAACAGCCCGAGCAGCGCGGCGTTGATCAGCACCGCCTGCCAGGCCGGCACCACCGGACCGTCGTCGACGCCCTTGGGCACGACGTGACCGGCGAGGAAACCGATGGTGTAGGTGAAAACCACAAGAAAGAAGACGTACGCCACGACGCGGTAAACCTTGCTGATCATCCCGTCCTCCCAGCCGGCGCGGTCGGTCGATCGACCGAATCAGCAGCAAGGTAGCATTCGGTCGATCGACCGAACAAGGAGTGCCATGAACTCGACTCCGCTGCGCATCATCGAAGCCGCCCGCAGCTGCCTGCTGGCCGACGGATACGCCGCGCTGTCCACCCGCCGGGTGGCGGAGGTCGCCGGCGTCCCGCTCAGTCAGATCCACTACCACTTCCGCGGAAAGCAGGGCGTCATCGTGGCCCTGCTGGATCACGAGAACCGGCAGCTGCTCACCCGCCAGCGCGAAATGTACGGCTCGGACACCCCGCTGTGGCAGCGCTACGAACAGGCGTGCGACTTCCTCGAGGACGACCTGGCCTCGGGCTACGTACGCGTGCTGCAGGAGATGATCGCCGCCGGCTGGTCCGACGCCGACCTCGCCGCCCGCGTCCTGACCCTGTTGCAGAGCTGGTTCGAGGTGCTCAACGAGGTCGCCCGGGAAGCCGAGGAGCGGTTCGGCTCACTCGGCCCGGTCCGGCCCGCCGACCTGGCCATGCTGATCGGGCTGTCATTCCTCGGTGGCGAGGCGGTGATCCTGCTCGGCGACGAGGGCTGGAACGCCCGGGTCCGCTCGGCGCTGCGCAGCGTGGGGGCGGTGATCCGGCGCTTCGAGGAGTCGGCATAGAACTGGGCACGATCGTGACAGCGGCTCGGCCCGGAGCGGCCATAGCTTCGCGACCATGCGACCTCTACCTCTCCTCGTCGCGGCCACCGCGCTCGCGGCGATCAGCGCGGCCGGTCCGGCACACGCTGCTCCGCCCGATCTCGACGCCGTCCACACCTGGCATGGCGACCAGCCGGGCGAGCGGTACGGCTGGGCGGTCAGCCGGCTCGGCGACATCGACCGCGACGGCGTGCCGGAGGCCATCGTCGGCGCCGCCCGGCACACCGACGACCAGGGCCGGGTCAACGGCCACACCGACGTGCGCTCCGGCCGCACCGGCAAGCTGCTCCACCGCTTCACCGGCGCGCCGGACGACGTGCACGGGTACGCGATGGCCGACGCCGGCGACGTCAACCGCGACGGCGTGCCGGACATCGTCGTCGGCGCCACCGGCGAGGCCCGGCTGGGCTGCTTCGACACCCCGCGACCGGGCCGGATCCAGGTCTACTCCGGGCGGACCGGCCGTGAGCTGCTGACGGTCGGCGGCGAGGCGGACGGAGACCAGTTCGGCGCCGCCGTCGGCTCGGCCGGCGACGTGGACCGCGACGGCCGGTACGACCTGCTCGTCGGCGCGCCCTGCCACGACGGGCCGGCCGGCGCGGATGCCGGTCGGGCGTACGTCCTCTCCGGCCGCACCGGCAAGGTCCTGCGCACCCACGACGGCGCTGAGGCCGGCGACGCGCTCGGCTGGGGCGCCGCAGGACTGGGCGACTCAGGACTGGGCGACTCAGGACTGGGCGACTCAGGACTGGGCGACGACCACGGCGGCTACATCGTCGGCGCCAAGGACGCCGGCCCCGGCGATCGCGGACTGGCCTACGTGTACGACGGCCGGCGCGGCACCACCCGCTTCACCCTCGCCGGCAACGAGAAGTCGTTCGACTTCGGCTGGTTCTTCGTCGCCGCCGCCGGCCGCGTCGACGGGGACCATGTCCCGGACATCTATGTCGGCGACTTCTGCGCCGAGGACGCCACCGACCAGTGCGCGCTGCCGGCCGGGCAGGCGTACGTGTTCTCCGGCCGCACCGGCGAACGGCTGCACCTGTTCCGCGGCGACCAACCCAACGACGGCGCCGGACCGGGCCGGTCGGCCGGTGACGTGGACCGCGACGGCCGTGACGACATCGCGGTCGGTTTCTATTCCAGCAGTGCCGGCGCATTCCAGGCCGGGCGGCTGGTCGTCTACTCCGGACGCACCGGCCGGATTCTGCGCGACCTGCGCAGCCCGGTCGCGAACGAACTGTTCGGCTACGACGCCGTCGGCATCGGCGACGTCGACCGCGACGGCCGGGCCGATCTGCTGGTCTCGGCCGCGGGCGGCGACACGGTCTACGTGATCGGCACCTGAGCGCCGCGCGCCTGCGAGGGCGTGCAGCCGAACGCGGCCCGGAACGCCCGGGTGTAGTGGCTGTGGCTGCTGAACCCGTGCTCCGCGGCGATCCGGGACAGGTCGGCGCCGGTCCGCAGCACCCGGGGCAGCGACTGCCGCAGGCACAGCAACCGCCGGTAGCGGGCGATCGGGTATCCGGTGTGCCGGTGGAACGTGCGGGCCAGGAAGTACGGCGAGTAGTGCACCGCGGCGCCCAGCTCGGCCAGCGTCCAGACCCGCGTCGGGTCGCCGGCCAGCAGCCCCTTCACCGCGTCGACCGCGACCGCCGCCGCTGCCCGGTCGGCGCGGCCGGCGCGGCGGAGTGGGCGCAGCCGCCGCGCGGTGTGGCCCAGCACGGCGAGCACCGCCTCGTCGGCGGCCAGCAGGTCGGGGTCGGACCGGCGCAGCGCCGCCCGGGCGCGGTGCACCCGGAGGTAGGACTCCGACGCGCAGGGCACGTGCCGCACTCCGGCGCCGGTCTCCAGCCCCAGCGCGTCGGCCAACTCGTCGCCGACCGCGACGAACGTGC
Organism: Paractinoplanes rishiriensis; assembly: GCF_016862375.1. GTDB lineage: Bacteria > Actinomycetota > Actinomycetes > Mycobacteriales > Micromonosporaceae > Actinoplanes > Actinoplanes rishiriensis. The sequence goes on from NZ_BOMV01000109.1 coordinate 38,772, forward strand.
ACCGGTCGCCCTCCGCGCTGACCAGCCCGCGGCGGTACGTGGTGTCCCGGTCGTACACCACCACCTCGTTGACCGTGCGCACCTCATCGGGTGCCGTACCGGCGCCGATCCGCACCGCGGTGGACGGCAGCACCACGTGCGGCCGCTCGCCGATCCAGTTGGGCTCGTGCCAGCGCGCCGCGTCGGGCGGGCAGTCGAAGCCGCCCAGCACGTAGCCGGATCCGGCCAGCAGGTGCCGCGCGTACGGGCCGGTCCGGCGGTCCAGCAGCTGCGGCATGCGTCGACCCTAACGGCGCGGCGGACGGCGGTGGGTAGCGTTGCCGGGGTGGGACATCGGGTGCTGGTGGTCGACGACGATCCGACGGTCAGTGACGTCATACGCCGCTATCTGGAGCAGGCCGGCTGCGAGGTGCACCTGGCAGCCGACGGTGCGGACGGGCTGGCCGCGGTCGCCGCGCACCGCCCCGACCTGGTCG
>NZ_BOMV01000110.1 GCF_016862375.1 Paractinoplanes rishiriensis
ATCGTTCGGGCCGAGCTCACCGTTAGAGGCCAGCGCGGCACAGTCCCGGCCGGGCAGGTTGTAGATCACGAACTGGATGTAACCGGCACCCTGCGCCAACGCGGCGTCCAGGTGGTCCCGCACACCCATCGAACCGTTCGAGCTGCTGTTATCCGTACCCTCGATCGCGGCGATCCGGTCGATCCACACCGCGGTCGGGTTACTCGACACCCGGTTACCGCCGGACACCGACTCCGCCTTCGCCTTCCACTCCGGGTTCACATAGCCCTGGGCGCCCGCGTACGGGTTCTCGACCCGGGCCAGGGTGGTCGGCGGCGGCGCGGCGGCGGTCGTGGCGGCGCCGGCGTTGGTGGCGACCGCGATGCCGAGACCGGACACGAGTGCTACTGCGGTGACGGCCGTCAGGCCGAGGGTGATGCGAGGTCTCACGTTGGTGGCTCCTCGGGGATGTGTCGGCGCCCGGGGTGGCGCCGCGGGGGGAGTCAGTCACAAATAGACAGAGATCAATATGTGACTGCACCCCCAGCATGCCATGGGAGCGCTCCCAAGGCAAAGGGTCCTGAACTTTCCGCTGTGCGCGCTTTGTCGGTGGCGGGTTCAGGACCGCGGCGTCAGTGCAGGAAGCTGCCGTACCGGCCGTTGAGGATGGCGTTCTTCTGGGCCTGGCTGAAGTGCGTGTTCGGGTAGCTGTAGAAAGACGCGGACATCGGGGTGCCGTCGGTCGAGGTGGAGTCCGGCAGGCCGAAGGCGTGGCCGAGTTCGTGCACCATGCCGCCGTACCAGCGGTTCATGTTGCCGCCGATGCCGGCCGCGCCGTCGGCGTCGTGTCCGCTGAGGGTGACCCAGCCGAGGCTCGCGCCGCCGCCGGACCGGTTCGGCTCCTCGGCGCTGATCTCCCCGACGTTCAGCCAGCGGCTGTCCGGGCTGCTGATACCGAACCGGCGCATCAGTTCCTGGTGCATGTTGCCGACCACGCACCAGTAGTGGTCGCTGCCGGTGCAGTTGTTGGTGATGTACCAGTTCTCGTCGTGCTCGCCGTTGACGACCTCGACGACCGGGTCGTTCAGGATGAACGTCTTGCCCAGCTCCTGCTGGTAGTAACGCTGCGCCTCACGCATCACCGCGGCGATGCCGTCCGGATACCGCTGGTCGAACGGCTTGTCGGTCGGCTTGAGCCAGAACACCCGCACGGTGCCGGACGGCGGCGCCTCGGCCACCTCAGCCGCTTCGCCCACCTCGGCTGCTGAGGCCGGGCCGGCGGACGCGGCCGGCGCCAGGCCGATGAGCAGGACCGCGATTGCGGCCGCCCAGCGTCGTCCTCGAGAAGTGGTCGTGATCGACATGTCGGCTGCCTCCAGATCGGTCGTTCGAAAACCTTTTCAGGAGGATATCAACGCATTGGCATTCGTCAATATAAGCAGTTCCAGACGCTGCTCCCGCGTAATGGGTGGCGGCGAAGCGAAAGGTTTTCGGTGAACGCTTGGCGGCATGGGTGTCTGCACGGTTGAATGCACGTGCACGCGGGTAGTATCCGTTCAGTCACGGCCGGTCGCTGCGTGGGCGGGCCGGCCATGCGCCAGTGCCACCGTCTGCCCGAGGTGACCGATGATCTCAGTTCGTCAAGAAGGCGACAGCGGCCCGATCGCACGCCGTATCCAACTGGGAGCGCATCTGCGCCGCCTGCGCCGGGACGCGAACGTCACCCGGGAGGCCGCGGGGTGGCACATCCGGGGGTCGGATTCCAAGATCAGTCGCATGGAGCTGGGTCGCGTTCCGTTCAAGGAGCGTGACGTCGCCGATCTGCTCTCCCTGTACGGAGCCGGCGACGAGGAGAGTGCGGCCCTGCTGCTGCTGGCCCGGCAGGCGAACATCCCCGGGTGGTGGCAGAAGTACGGTGACCTGGTGCCGCCGTGGTTTCTGTCCTATCTGGGCCTGGAGGATGCGGCCTGCCTCATCCGCGCGTACGAGGTCCACGCCGTCCCGGCCCTGCTGCAGACGGCTGAATACACCCGGGCGCTCATCCGGCGTACGCACCCGGAGGACTCGCAGACCGAGATCAACCGGCGCGTCGAGGTGCAGCAGCGACGCCAGGCGATCCTGCACAGATCGAATCCGCCGCATCTTTGGGCGGTCCTGGACGAGGCGGTGTTGCGCCGCCGGGTGGTCGGCAGGGACGTGATGCGAGCGCAGATCCAGGCGCTCGCTGCCGCCTCCCGGCTGCCCCACGTCCGGGTCCAGGTGGTGTCCTTCGAACGTGCGGCGCCGGCGGCGGCCGGTTTCCCGTTCACGATCCTGCGCTTCGGCGAGCAGGAGCTGCCCGACGTGGTCTACCTGGAGCAGTTGACCAGCGCGACGTTCGTCGACAAGCCGAGCGACGTGGAGCAGTACGCCATCACGCTGGACCGCTCGTGCCTGCTGGCGGCGTCCCCCGAACGCACCGCCGACATCCTCGACCGGGCGCTGACCGAACCGGGCGAACGCGCGGCCTGACCATCCCCCGAACGGCCTGCCCGGGCCGCCGATCTTACCGATGTCCACTCAGGTGCATATGCACGTGCATATGCCCTTGCTTATGCCGGAGCAAACGACGATGCTGGAGCACGCGAACGGATAGTGACCATGGTCTCACCCGTTGACGCATAACTCTTGCAACGGCTCCACAGGGGATCTGGCATGAGACCGAGAAGCGAGCCGGTGTATCCGGTGTGCACCTTCCAGGAAGCGGACTATCGCTTCGGCGCTGGCCCGTTGCGGATGACAATCGAGTACGTCGACTGGTCACATCCCGTCCAGTACGACAGCGAGACGTGGTACGAGATCGTCGGCGTCGAGCAGACCGAGACCGGCCGGGAGGTCGGCCGTCGTCGAGCGCTGGTCCGGGCGAGACAGCTCCCGTCGAGGCCGTTGCCGTGAAGATCAGACGTGTTCTAACTGTTCGTAACTATGCCATGACGAATTCTCTTTACTGATAGCTCACGGACACCTGAATAGCATCCTTCGTTAACCGCCCGTTTACCCAACGCCAACAGGCTCCCCCGCAGCGATCGGTGTCGATCGCCGGGTGCGTTGGTGGCCCCGGCGGAACGGGGAGATGACACGATGTGGGGCCTGGTTAGTGCTGCGCGGCGTCGGCAAGCGGTTTCCTGGGGCCTGGCGTGGGGCGCGTCGCTTGCAGGCATGGTGCTGGCCGGCTGTGCTGTCGTGCTAAGTGCTGAGCCAGCTCCAGCCGCAGCTGTCTGCACCGCGAAGGCGAAGCCGGATCGTGTGTCCGCTCTGGCGTACGCGAAATCGTGTAAGAAGTCGGTGGCGGTGACCGACGCGACCACCCCGACGACGTCGCTCGTGGCTAATGCCGAGGGTACGTTCACGGTCACCGAGTCGGTGCTGCCGCAGCGGGTCCGGCGCGCCGACGGGACCTGGGCCTCGGTGGATCTGAACCTGCGGTTCAACGGTGACGGCACGGTTTCGCCTGGCGCCGCGCCGACGTCGGTGGTGCTGTCCGGCGGCGGTCCTGGGCCGCTTGCCCGGACCGCCGAGAACGGTCAGCAGCTGGTTTGGACATGGACCGGGTACACGCTGCCGAAGCCGACGCTCGATCGGACGGTGGCGACCTACGAGGAGGTTCTGCCCGGAGTCGACCTGAAGATGAAGGTCGACGAGTGGGGATTCTCCGAGGTGCTCGTGGTCAAGGCCGCCACGGCGGCCACCAGCTCGGAGCTGACCTCGTTGCGGTTCGCTCTCTCCGGTACGGGTTTGAGCGCTGCCGGTGCGGCCGGCACGGCGCGCACCCCGCAGGAGGCGGTGACCGGTACCTTCGCGATCGGCGACGCCTACATGTGGGACTCGACGCGGCCGAGTACCGCGCCTTCCGACACGCTGCCGGAGGATGCGCGAGCCGAAGGCGAGTCGACGATCGACGGGCCGGGGTCTGCGGCGCGGGTGGCGCAGATGCCGATGGTCATGCAGGGCCGCACGTTGGTGATCACACCGGTGCAGAGCTTGCTGACCGATCCGGCGGCGAAGTTCCCGATCTTCATCGACCCGAAGTCCTCATCGCCCGGTCGCAGCCATTGGACGATGATCAATAAGGGGCATCCGGGACAGCAGTACTGGAGTTACGACCGGGGCAGTCACGCGAAGGTGGGTAACGCGGGCGACACCGTGAACATGTACCGCTCGTTGTTCCAGTTCTCGACGGCGGCGTGGCGCAACAAGCATGTCACCGCGGTGACGTTCGCCAACAATCTGCTGTACTCGTGGGCCTGCTCGAACACGACAACTCAGCTGCACATCTCGAGTCAGACGCTGAGCAGCGCGACGACCTGGAACTCGAACGCGTCGTCCTGGGGCGGTTCGCTGGCGACGGTGTCCAACCAGAACTGCAAATGGGCACCCAGTGTGGCGTCGGAGTTCACGTCGAGCGCCTTGACGTCGGCCGTTCACTCGGCCAGGGCGAACGCGAGCATCACCATCGGCCTGCGAGCGGCCAACGAGACGGTCTCCAGTGACGGATCGAACGGCTGGAAGAAGTTCGACGAGACCTCCGGGGCCGGCGGCGCGCACCTGTCGGTCACCTACAACACGGCTCCGGTACTGAGCAACCTGCACACCGACGCGGGCTACCTGCGCCACCACCGCGGCGAGTGCGCCATTGCTGTCGACGTACGGATCTCCTGCCCGCAATCCCGTTCCGAAGGTCACCGTGACCGATGCCGAGGCGGACAAGTCCACGGTCACGTTCACCTACCCGAAGGCCGGCGGCGGTACCAGCAGCACGGCGTACCCGAACGTCACCAGTGGTGCGAGTCAACGGCTGGTTGCCGGCATCCCGGCGGCCGCGATACCCAGCGGCGGCACCTACTCCTGGACCGTGACTGCCTCCGACGGGACCGACTCGGCGTCGAAGACCTGTTATTTCAAGATTGATAACACGGTTCCGGCGCCACCAACGATCGTGACCGCGGACAACCGCTATCCCGACGACGACGCCGTCCACGGCGGCGTCGGGCAACCCGGCCGATTCACCATCGCGGCGACCGGCCCAGACGCCGGCAAGGTGGTCAAGTATGTCTGGGGCCCGCTGGCCGGCGGTCCTTCCAAGACGGTGACCACCACGAACGGCGCGTCGGTGACCGTGTCGTACACGCCCACAACGGTGGGAGACAACACGATTCAGGCGACCGCCTACACCGCGACCGGGATCGTCTCGGCACCCGGGTCCGCCGGGTTCCTGGTCGATGTGCCGACCACGCCGACCAGCGTGTGGCGCCTCAACGGTGACGGCACCGACACCGGACGCACCAGTCACCCGCTGACCGCCGCCAACCTCGCCTGGACACCGGACGGCCGGCAGATCGGTGAAAGCGTCGCCCGGTTCAACGGCACCTCGTCCGCGCTGACGGGCGCGCCGCCGATCCACACCAACACGTCCTTCGCGGTTTCCGCGTGGCTGCGGCCCACCCGCACGTCGTGCAGCGGCACCGCGGTGTCCCAGGACGGTGTGCACACCAGCGGCTTCTACCTCGGCTGTTACCAGGGCAGGTTCAGCTTCAACGTGATCCAGACCGACAGCTCGGAGGTCTACGGCACCCGGGTCACGTCCGCCGCCGCGGCCCAGGCCGGCGTGTGGAGCAACGTCGTCGGTGTCTACGACCTCTCGGAGAACCGGATCGCCCTCTACGTCAACGGCGTAGCCCAAGGGTCAGCACCGCTGAGTGCGCCGCTGTGGGATGCAGCGGGGCCGTTCGTCGTCGGGCGGGAACGCTACGTCGACGCCAGTGGTGGCTGGTGGGCCGGTGACATCGCCGACGTACGGGTGTGGGACCGCGTCATCTATCAACCCGACGTCGACGCGCAGTCCGCAGCGAGCTGGGCCGACCATTTCCCGCTTGGGTTCGACCTGGCATACAACGGCCGGCGGGACAACCCGTTGACCTGGAACGTCGAGCCGGAACCGGGGTGGGACAACATGAACCCACCGGACAACGGCGGCACCCCGGCCGTGATGCTGAGCGGGGGACCGCGCGCCGTCTCGGCCCACTCCGGGGTGCGCACCGACGGCTCGTTCTCGGTGTCCGCGTGGATCGGCCCGAACCTGATCACTGGTGGCAACCTCAGCGCCGTGGCGCAGCGCGGCACGATGGCGTCGAACTTCAGCCTCGGCATCAAACAGGAGACCAACCAGTACCAGTTCCGGATGAACCACTCCGACATCGGTTGGCCCGACGCGACGGTGGTGGCCGCTCCCGGTACGGCCGTGGTCGACCAGTGGGTGCACCTCACCGGCACCTTCGACTTCACCACCAGGCAGATGAACCTGTACGTGAACGGCGGACTGCAGGCATCCGGCACGTTCGGCGCCGCCCCCTGGCACGCCGCCGGCCCGGTCCTGGTGGGCGCCGCCTGGTGGCAGGGCGTGGCAGCCGACTACTGGCACGGGGGCATCGACAACGTCGCCCTGTTCAACGGAGTGCTCACCACCGCCCAGATCGACAACCTGTACCGCTACAGCGACCCGTTCTACGTGTCACCCGACTGATCGGCCCGGGACCTTTCCCGACGTGTTTTATTCCCGGTCGCGCCTACGTGGAGGCTTTCGTGACCATGCTTCGCCCCAGTCGTCGACTGCTCGCCGGTTCGCTCGTTGCGGTCCTGTGCGTGACAGCGGTGGGCACACAGCCGGCCCGCGCCGACGGCCCGTCCAAGGAGACCTTGGCGAAGCCCCGCAGTGTCCCGCCCGGCAAGCCTCGAACCATCCCGAAGCGCAAGCCAGACCCGGCTGCGGCCGCGGCGCTCACGTCGGAACGGCCGGTGGCCTGGCCGGCGGCGTCATCTCGCACGGTGCCGATCGGTGCCGCCCATGCGGCGGTGGCCGGAACGCCGGTCACGCTCGGCGCGCCGGCTCAGCGAGCAGCGGTGCCGTCGTCGGTTCGGGTCGACGTGTTCGACCGGGTCGCCGCTGTGAAGGCAAACCATGAGTTGCTGCTGAAGGTTGGCCGGGCCGACGGTGAGGGCACTACCGGCAGGGTTGAGGTCTCGGTCGATTACGGCCCGTTCCGCCACGCGTATGGTGCGGACTGGGCGAACCGGTTGCGGCTGGTGGAGCTGCCGGCATGCGCACCCGCGTGTGAACCGGTGGTGCTGCCGACTGCGAATGACATCGCCTCCTCGACGGTGACAGCCGTCGTCGAGGTCTCCACTACCGCCACGATGCTGGCCCTGAGCGCGGGGCCGTCCGGCCCGGCGGGCGACTTCACCGCCACGCCGCTTGAGGCATCGTCGACCTGGTCGGCAGGGGGACAGTCGGGTGACTTCGGGTGGTCCTACCCCATGCGGGTGCCACCGGCCAGTGCCGGACCGCACCCCGACGTGGCGCTGAGCTATTCGTCGCAGTCGGTTGACGGGCAGATGGCGGCCTCGAACAACCAACCCGGCTGGATCGGAGAGGGGTTCTCGTACGAGCCCGGCTCCATCTCCCGCAGCTACAAGTCCTGTTCCGACGACATGGGCGGAACCGCGACCAACTCGACGAAGACGGGCGACCTCTGCTGGGGTTCATATAACGCGGTGCTGTCGTTGTCCGGCCACTCGAGCGAGATCATCCGGGACGACGCCGAGGGCCGCTACGTGCTCAAGGACGACGACGGGTCCAAGGTCGAACTGGGCGCCGGCGCGACCAACGGGGACGGCGACGGCGAGTACTGGGTGGTCACGACCGGCGACGGCACGAAGTACTACTTCGGGCTGAACCGCATCGACGGCTGGGCCGTCACCAACCCGACGACGAATTCCGCCTTCACCGTCCCGGTGTTCGGCAACAACCCGAACGAGCCGTGTTACCACGCCAGCTTCGCCTCGGCCTCCTGCCAGCAGGCGTGGCGGTGGAACCTCGACTACGTGGTCGACACCCACGGCAACACCATGTCGCTGTGGTACGCGCAGGAGACCAACAACTACGCGAAGAACCTGACCACCACGTCGGTCGCGACCTACACCCGCGGCGGCTACTTGACGCGCATCGACTACGGCACCGACCGGCGCACGGCAGGCAAGGACAGCGGTCTGACCGCACAGGCCCCGTACAAGGTCGACTTCGCGGTCGCCGATCGGTGCATCACCGCCGGATCGACCTGCACGCCGGGCAACCCGGGCAACTGGCCGGACGTGCCGTGGGACCAGTCCTGCACCTCCACGACCTCGTGTACGCAGTACTCGCCGACCTTCTTCAGTCAGAAACGCCTGAACACCGTGCTGACCTCGGTGTGGAACACGGCCAACGCCGGCTACGACGAGGTCGAGAAGTGGACGATGCACCAGACGTACCCGGACCCCGGTGACAGCACCCGGGCCGGCCTGTGGCTCGCCTCGATCTCGCATACTGGCCTCTACGGCAGCACCAATACGGTTCCGGACATCAAGTTTACCGGCGTCCAGATGGCCAACCGGGTCGACACGAGCACCGACGGCGCCCCGAAGATGAATTGGTGGCGGGTCTCGGACATCCTGACCGAGACCGGCGAGCAGATCGGTATCACGTACTCCACGGCGCAGTGTGTCGCCGGCGCTACGCCGAGGGAGGACGCCAACACCTCACGCTGCTACCCGGCGTACTGGGCGCGCGGCACCGACACCAACCCGAGGATCGACTGGTTCCACAGGTACGTCGTGACGGCTGTCTCCGAGAACGACCGGACCGGCGGTCAGAACCGCATCTACACCACGTACAGCTACGGCACGCCGGCCTGGCACTACGACGAGGATCCGGGCCTGGTCCCGGCATCGCGCAAGACCTGGGCACAGTGGCGCGGCTACGACACGGTCATTACCACGGTCGGTGACACCGGCGACCCGAAGACCAGTACCAAGACCCTCTACTTTCAGGGTATGAACGGTGACCGGACCTCGTCCGGCACCCGCAGCGTGCAGATCACGGACTCCACCGGTGCCAAGGTTGCCGACGACGACGTGTTCGCTGGCATGGTGCGCGAGGCGATCACCTTCAACGGGCCGGGCGGCGCCGAGGTCTCCGGCGAGATCAACGACCCGTGGAAGTCCGCCGCGACCGCCAGCAGGAAGATCAACAACGTCACCACCTCCGCGCACCACACCGGCACGTCGGCCACCCGCCACCGCGTGACCCTCGACGGAGGCCGCGGGAAGCAGACCACCGAGACCACGACGACCTTCGACCCGTACGGCATGCCCACACATGTCTGGGCCAAGGGCGACACCACCGACGGCTCGGACGACACCTGCGCGATCACCACCTACAACCGCAACACCACGGCGAACATCCTCAGCACGGTGGGACGGGTGCAGACGTATGCCAAGACGTGCGGGAGTAACCCGGCAAACGCAGACGACGTCATCTCGGACATCAGGACCAGCTTCGACAGGTCCGATTACGGCACCGCGCCCACCAAGGGCGACGTGACCAAGGTGGAGCAGGCCAAGGACTGGAGCACCTCGAGTATCGGCTGGCTGACCACATCGCAGAGCGTCTACGACCCCGCAGGGCGCATCACCGACGCCACCGACGTGCGAGGCAACCACACCCTGACCCAATACACGCCGGCGACCGGGCCGGTGACCTCGGTCAAGACCACCCAGAACCCGCTCGGCTGGTCCACCACCAAGGAGATCGCCCCGGGTTACGGGCTGGCCACCGGGTCGGTGGACGTCAACGGCAAGCGCACTGACACCACCTACGACGGGATCGGGCGGATGACCGCCGCATGGACCACGCGGTCCAAGGCCGCCGGGGCCAGCGCCAACGCGACATTCAGCTACCAGATCAGCCAGAACGACGGCGCGCCGACGGTGGTGACCACGAACACCCTGAACTCGCGGGTCACGTACGAACCGTCGTACGCGTTCTACGACGGGCTGCTGCGGCTCGTCCAGACGCAGGAACGCTCGACCGCCGGCGGGCGGCTGACCGCCGACACCTTCTACAACTCGCTGGGCCAGGTCAGCAAGGCGAACGGGCCACATTACGACGCCGGCCAGCCGAGCGCCACTGTGTTCCCGCCGCCGATCGACCAGAACATCCCGTCGCAGACGGTCACCACGTATGACGGCGCCGGCCGGACGATTCGCTCGGCGTTCCTCTCGCGCGGCATCACGCAGTGGCACACCACCACCGTTCACGGCGGTGACCGGATCGACGTCATCCCCGCCGCGGATGCTGCCCCGCCCGGCGCCGGCACCCCGACGTCCACCCACTACGACGCGCTCGGGCGGATCATCGAGTTCCGGGAACACCCCGGTACCTCGACCGTCGGCAGCGGCTACAACGCCACCACCTACGCCTACAACGCCAAGGGCCAGAACACCGGCGTCAAGGACGGCGCCGGCAACCAGTGGAGCTTCCGCTACGACCTGCTCGGCCGTCCCACCGGCCGGACCGACCCGGATTCCGGCACCACCACGACCACCTACAACGACTTCGGAGACGTGACGAGCACGACCGACGCGTCGAACCAGACCATCTCACACGACTACACGCTCCCCGCCGGATACGCCGACCCGCTCGGGCGCAAAACATCCACCTGGCACGGCGCCGCCAACACCGGCACCAAGCTGGCCACCTGGGTCTACGACACCAAGGCCAAGGGCTACCTGACCTCTTCGAGCCGATGGGTCGGCTCACGCGAGTACAAGACCACCATCAACGGCTACAACTGGCTCTACCAGCCGGCGAGCACCACCACGAGCATCCCCGGTGAGGAAGGCGCCCTTGCCGGCAACTACACCTTCGCCGCCGCCTACAACCTCGACGGCACCCTGAACAGCCAAAGCATCCCGGCGACGGGCGACCTCACCGCCGAAACACTCAACTACACCTACGACTCGCCAACCGGCAGCCCATACAGTCTCAGCACCAACTACGGGTACGCCACCAAGCAGATCGTCCTGTCCACCCAGTACGACCAGTACAACCAGCCGGCCCTGACCACCTTTGCCGACAACGACACCGCCCCGTGGGTGCAGCAGAAGCTCGTCTTCGACGACGCCACCCACCGGCTCACCCAGACGAAGACCCTGAAGTCGACCGCGCCGTCGGTCGTTGGTGACATCTCCTACAGCTACGACGCCGCCGGTAACGTCCGCAAGGCGGCCGACACCCCTGCCGGGGGTACCGCCCACACCCAGTGCTTCGGCTATGACGGCATGCAGCGGCTCAGCCAGGCGTGGACCCCTGCTGGGGGAGACTGCGCGACGGCGCAGTCCGTCGCCGCGCTGGGCGGTGCAGCGCCGTACTGGAAATCCTGGACCTTCGACGGCAACGGCGTGGCCGCTTCTACCGGCAACCGGCGGACCGAGACCACGCACACGGCCACCGGCGACCGGACCGTAACGTCCCACTACGCCGCGACCGATCACGCGCATGCGGTCAGCCGCACCACCACAACCGTCGGCGGCGTCCAGACCGGCTCCGCAAACTACCTCTACGACGCGACCGGAAACACCACGAGCCGGCCCGGCACCAGCGCCCAGCAGACCCTGAGCTGGGACGCGGAAAACCACCTCGCTTCGGTCACCGAGGGCGGCGACACCTCGTCGTACGTCTACGACGCCGACGGCAGCCGCCTCATCGCCCGCGATCCCACCGGAACCACCCTCTACGTCGGCAACACGCAGATCCGCCTGTCCACCAGCGGCGTCAAGACCGCCCAGCGCTACTACACCTACAACGGGCAGACCGTCGCTCAGCGCACCGCCGCCAGCCTGCAGTTCCTCTCCGGTGACCGGCACGGCACCAGCACCATCGCGATTGCCAACACCCCCACCCAGACGGTCACCAAGCGCTACCAGGACCCGTACGGCAACAGCATCGGCCCGAATGTCGCCTGGACCGGCACCAAGACGTTCGTCGGCGGCGACCAGGACCCGACCAACCTGATCCACCTGGGCGCCCGCGAATACGACCCGACCATGGGCCGGTTCATCTCCGTCGACCCGGTGCAGGACCTGGCCGTCCCGCAGCAGTGGAACGGTTACGCCTACGCCAACAACAACCCGACCACCCTTTCCGACCCAAGCGGCCTGTATCCCATCGATCCCGACCTGGACGATCAGTTCGGCCGTGAACTACCGAAGACCGGCAAATACAAGCACCGCACCCCGGGCGGCGGAAAACCGGCCAAGAAGAAGAACACCCGAGGCGACCTGAACATCGTCCACGAGATGGGCGTCAACCACACGAGAACGTCCTATATCTGCATCACCGACATCGTTTGCCTGGACCACTACGAGGTCACCAACTTCACCAGGTACATCAGCAACTACTACGCCCAGATCGCCTCACTTACCAGAGGAAACGGCGGCCAGGCACTGGCCGATCACCAGTACCTGACGGCAGTCGTGCAAGCGTGCGCCGAAGGCGTATACCTCGAGGCCAACTGCGGCGGCCAGGCATACCGAAAGCTGACCGACGTAGCCAACACCGCCAACATCCAGGCACGCGAGGAAGCCAAAGGCATACCCGCCTGGCAGCAAGCCATCACGGCGGTGGCCGTCGTCGCCGAAGCAGCGGGCGGCATGTCCGCCTGCAAACTCAGCGCAATCTGGGCCGGCGGCAGCCGCAAGAGCTTCTCCGCCGACACCCCCGTCCTGATGGCAGACGGAACGCTGAAGCAGTTCAAAGATGTGAAGGTCGGCGACGACGTCCTGGCCACTGACCCGGATACCGGCGAAGAGGGCCCGCGAAAGGTGGAAGCGGTCTGGATCCACTCCGACGACCTCTACACACTGAACATCGACGGCCAGCCGCTGATCACGACCGAAGACCACCCCTTCTGGAACTTCACCGACGGACGCTGGGAACGCGCCGACGAACTCCAGAACGGCGACCTGCTACGCACGGCGACCGGCGCCCAGGCCCGAGTCGACGGCTTCCTCGACAAGACCCACCGGGTAGCCCCGGCCTACAACCTAACCGTCGACGACCTGCACACGTACTATGTGATGGCTGGCACCACGCCGGTACTCGTTCACAACACGAATGGGTGCGGAACTGCGGCTGCTGGTTGGGCGAACAAGGCTGACTTCGCTGACAACAAAACCCTCAGTAAAAAGTACGATGCGCACGCTGCGGACTTCGGTATTACTGGAAATAGGAACAAGGCCAATCTTGCTGCGTTTGAAGGGGCAATGCGCGCGCACATGACTGCGCCCGGCACGCAGATCTACAGGTTCAATTATCGAGGGCAAGGCCAGGCGGTAGGGTTTATTGATACTTCAACCAAAAATATGGTCATGTTGAATGCAGGAACCGGAAAGTTCTGGACCGCATATAGACTTGGTGACAACCAGTTCTCCGGCATTGTCAACAAGGGCTACCTCTGGTAGCCGGGAGGAATTGATGAACACGCAGAAGCCGCAGGATCGTGCCTGGTCAGCTCCGTCCGAGGTGACGCCGGGCACGGGTGTGGCGTGGCAGCTTCGATTCATGAACGATCTGACCAACGGGCAGATGTCAGGCCCAGAGTTTGCCAGAGCGTGGCTGTCTGCCCGGCGCCGGGTATTGGACGGTAACGAGCGAGTTCGGGAGAACTTCGAACGCATCCTCTATGACGTTTTCTATTTGCTGGACGATTATGTTATTGACCCCGCGCTTCGCGGCCCCGACGACATCACAGATGAGCAATTGGTCGACCGGGTGCGCGACTGTCTCGAACGCCTGAGGGGGTTGGAGCGCAAATAGTCGCATGATTAACGTCTGCCTTAAGCTCTATAACAGAGTGTCCGCCACTGTCGCGCGCATTGATGCCACTCCGTTGTGTGCTGGTGGTCTTGCTTGTGTGTCAAGCCCGGGTTGGCGCTGTGATCGATTTCGAGCCGAATCGGTTCAAGCGCGGCGGGCCGCTGACCGTCGTCTATGATGACGTTCAGAAATTCACCATGCAGGTGGATGAAATGAATTCCACCACGCGCGTGCGCGCGGCCCGGCGGATGCCGGGCCGCTTCGTTGAACCTGTCCAGCTCTTACCGCTGAACCCGGGCGCTGCTGCCCTTCACCAGGGCCTCGACCTCCTTGAGGCTGGCCATCGAGGTGTCGCCGGGGGTGGTCATCGCCAGCGCGCCGTGGGCCGCGCCGTACTCGACGGCCAGGGCCAGGTCGCCGTCGCGTTCCAGCAGGCCGAAGATCAGGCCGGAGGCGAAGCTGTCGCCGCCGCCTACCCGGTCGAGGATCTCCAGGGCGGGGCGGTGGGTTGCCTCGGCGAAGGAGCCGCCGGCCCAGGCCACGGCGCCCCAGTCGTTCACGGTGGCGCTGCGGACGCCGCGCAGGGTGGTGGCGACGACCTTGAAGTTCGGGTAGTCCTGGACTGCTGCCTCGATCATCGACTTGAACTTGCCGGCATCCAGGGAGCCGCCACCGTGGATGTCGGTGTCCGGCACCTCGAAGCCCAGGCAGGCGGTGAAGTCCTCCTCGTTGCCGATCATCACGTCGACTAGGCCAGCGAGGCGGCGGTTGACCTCGCGGGCGCGGTCCTGGCCGCCGACCGCCTTCCACAGGCTGGGCCGGTAGTTCAGGTCGTAGGACACGATCGTGCCGTGCCGGCGGGCGGCGGTCATCGCGGCCTCGACGGTCTGCGCGGCCGTCTCGGACAGCGCCGCGTAGATGCCGCCGGTGTGCAGCCACCGGGCGCCCAGCGTGCCGAACAGGTGGTCCCAGTCGACGTCGTCGGGCTTGAGCTGGCTGGCCGCGGAGTGGCCGCGGTCGGAGGTGCCGACGGCGCCGCGCGCGCCGAAGCCGCGTTCGGTGAAGTTGAGCCCGTTGCGGACGCTGCGGCCGATGCCGTCGTACGGCATCCAGGTTATGAAGCTCGTGTCGACGCCGCCCTGCAGGACGAAGTCCTCCAGGAGGCGGCCCACCTCGTTGTCCGCGAACGCGGTGACGACCGCGGTCCGCAGCCCGAAGCAGCGCCGCAGGCCGCGGGCCACGTTGTACTCGCCGCCGCCCTCCCAGGCGCGGAACGATCGCGCGGTGCGGACCCGGCCCTCGCCGGGGTCGAGGCGCAGCATGATCTCGCCGAGCGAGACCAGGTCGTAGCGGCACTCGTCCTTCGGCCTCGGCGTGACCGCGCTCATGCGGCACCGCCCGAGGCCGCCGCGACCGCCTGCTCGGCCCGGGTGGTGATCTCGACCCAGCGTTCGCCCGCAATCAGGTCCGCCGGCGCGACCGCGGTCGCGCCGACCGCGAGGACGGCCGGCAGCGCGAGGTATTCCGGGATGAGGGCCGTGGTGACGCCGCCGGTGGGGATGAACCGCACCCCGCGGAACGGGGCCGACAGTGCCTTGATCATCGCGGCGCCGCCGAGCTGCTGCGCCGGGAAGAACTTGACGACGTCGAGGCCCGCGTCGACGGCCATCTGGATCTCGGTCGCGGTGGCAGCGCCCGGGAAGACCGGCACACCGGCCTCCTGGCAGGCCCGGACGACGGTGGGGGCGAAGCCGGGGGTCACCACGAACCGGGCGCCGGCCTCGATCGACCGCTCGGCCTGCTCGGCGGTCAGCACCGTGCCGGCGCCGACGATGACATCGTCGCGGCCGGCCAGGGTGCGGATCGCGTCGATGCCCGCGGCGGTGCGCAGGGTGACCTCGGCGGCGCGCAGGCCGCCCTTCACCAGGGCGTCACCGAGCGCGTTGGCGTGGCTCGCGTCCTCGATCACCAGAACCGGCAGTACCTTGCCTATATCAGCGTGTTCACTCTTCTGAACGTCAGTCATGTATGTGACCCTACTGTGGCTCGGGTACGGTGCCAACCGTGCCAACCGCATCCGAGGACTACCAGCCCGTCAAGTCGGCCGGGCGCACCCTCGACCTGCTCGAGTTGCTCGCCGACCAGCCGCGCCCGTGGACGCTGGTCGATCTGACCCGGGAGCTCGACATCCCGAAGAGCAGCCTGCACGGCCTGCTGCGCACGCTGACCGCCCGCGGCTGGGTGCGCACCGACGACGGTACCCACTTCCGGCTCGGGCTGCGCGCCCTGCGGGTCGGCGCTGCCTATCTCGACGGCGACGGCACCGTGGGCCTGCTCGGCGGCATACTCGACGACCTGTCCCGCCGGTTCGGCGAGACCGTCCACCTCGGGCGGCTCGACGGTGCCGAGGTGGTCTACGTCGCCAAGCGCGAATCGGTGCACCACCTGCGCCTCTACAGCGCGATCGGCCGTCGGCTCCCGGCGCACGCAACGGCCTTGGGCAAGGCATTGCTCGCCGAGCACACCGACCAGGAGGCCGGCGGGATGCTGCAGTGGCCGCTGGCCGGTCTGACCGCCAACACGATCACCGATCGCGATGCGTTCCACGCGGCGCTGGCCGAGGTGCGCGCGGCCGGCTACGCCGTCGACCGCGAGGAGAACGCCGAGGGCATCAACTGCATCGCGATGGCGGTTCCGCTGACCGCGCCGGCCGTCGACGCGGTCAGCATCTCGGTGCCGGTGAGCCGGCTGCGGCCGGAACTGGAGGCGTCGATCGTGGCGGCGCTGCGCGAGACGGTCGGCGCCCTGGGCCGGGCGGGCAGCATGCTGACCACGTGACGCTCATCCCGCCGAAATCGGTTTGACACCTCACCCGGCATCGACCAGGGTCGAAGCGCTTCGAATCTGGACCGCGGGGGAGGCCGGATGCCCGTTCTGCGTGACCGTCTGCTGTTGCTCCGGGGGCTCCGGGCGGCCGGCACCGGCCCGGTTGCCGCGTGGGTCGTGCTGCGCCTGGGACTGGCCGTCCTGCCGGCTGGGGTCGCGCTCACCATGGCGCTGCTCATCGACCGGGTCGAGCACGGGCAGACCTTTCTGGTCGCGCTCGTCGCGTTCGCCGGCACCGTGCTCGTGGGGCAGATCCTCGACGCCTTCTTCGTGCCGCTCACCGAGCTGGTCAAGGCGCGCATCGACGGCGCGCACCGCGCCGAGCTGGCCCGCCTGACCGCGGCCGGCCCCACCATCGGCGAGCTGGAGGATCCGGAGATCCAGGATCTGGTCCGCCTGGCCACCGCCGACCCGCACTTCTGGACCGAGAAGACCCCCGGTCAGGGCACCGAGGCCCAGGTCGGGTCGATGCTGCGGTGGGTCGGCGCGACCACCTCCGCCGCGATCGTGGCCGTCTACGCGTGGTGGCTGCTCCCGGTGCTGGTGGTGCCGGCCCTGGTCAACCGGGCGTTCGAGTGGCACCGGTCGCTGTGGTTCGCCCGCACCTGGACGGCCGGTGCCCGCGAAGCGCGCCGCTTCGGGGACTGGAAGGAACGGGTCATGTCCCCGGCCGAGGGCAAGGAACAGCGGGTCTACGGCTTCGGCGAGTTCGCGGTGCAGCGGCAGATCGCCTCGGTGCACGTCATGTTCGGGCCGCTGTGGGCCAACCGCGGCCTGGACCGGGGACTTGCCTGGCTCCGGGTTGCCGTCCTGGTCCTGGTGCCGCTCGGGGTGACCTACGCGGTCGTGGCCGACGGGGTGGTCGACGGCCGGATCGGGATCGCGCTGGAGACCGCGGTGTTCACGGCGGCCTTCGCGGTCTACGCCGCGGTCGGCCGCATCCAGGACGCGGTCGACATCGAGGGGGCGCTGCCGGCGGTCAAGGCCCTGGTGAAGCTCCGCACGGCGCTGCCCGTCCCGGCGGCCGTGGCACCGGCGGCCCGGGTGGCCGGTGAGGCGCCGCCGCTGGTGGAGCTGCGCGGCGTACGGTTCCACTACCCGGGCACCGACCGCCTGGTGCTCGACGATCTCCACCTGACCGTGCGGCCCGGCGAACTGCTCGCCCTGGTCGGTCTGAACGGGGCCGGCAAGTCGACGCTCATCAAGATCCTGGCCGGGCTCTACCAGCCGGACGCGGGCAGCATCACCGCCGACGGCGTCGACATCCGGAAGATCGGACCGGAGGCGTGGCGCCGGCAGATCTCCGTGGTGTTCCAGGACTTCGTGCGCTATCACCTGTCCGCCCGCGACAACATCCGGCTCGGCCAGGCCTCGGTCCCGCTCGACGAGGCCGCACTGCGGGCCGCGATCGACGAGGCCGGCCTCGGCCCGGTGCTCGACCGGCTGCCGGCCGGGCTGGACACCCCACTCGCCCGCACCCGCACCGGCGGCGTCGACCTCTCCGGCGGCCAGTGGCAGCAGGTGGTGCTCGCCCGGGCGCTCTACGCCGTGCACACCGGCTCCCGGATGCTGGTGCTCGACGAGCCGACCGCGCACCTGGACGTGCGCAGCGAGGCCGACGTCTTCGGCCGGCTGGCCGGCCGGGCCGGGGACACCAGCATCGTGCTCATCTCGCACCGCCTCTCGACGGTGCGGCACGCCGACCGGATCGTCCTGCTCGACGGCGGCCGGATCACCGAATCGGGCAGCCACGCCGAGCTGATGGCCGGCGGGGGCGAGTACGCCCGGATGTTCACCATCCAGGCCGAGCGTTTCCGCCGAGGCTTCGACGACCGCGTCGAGGAGGACGAACTGTGACGACGCGCTGGATGCGGTACGTGCGGCTGTGGTGGCTGCTGATCGTGCTCTGCTACAGGCACGAGCCGGCCCGGACGGTGACCGCCCTCGTGTTGCGGGTGGTGGGCGTCGGGACCATCCCGGCGATCGCGCTGCTGCTGCGCGAGGCGGTCGACAGTGGAGCCGCGGCGGCGGCCGGCACCGGCAGCGCGCGGGCGGCGATCCTGGCCGCGGTCGGCATGGCCGTCGCCTACACGGTGAACGCGGTGGTCGAGCGCGAGATCTGGTCGCTGGGCATCGACCTGACCGACCGGGTCGGGCTGCTCGAACTCGATCCGGAGATCATCCGGGCGGTCTGCGGCGTGGAGACCATGGATCACCTGGAACGCACCGATTTCCTGGACCGGGTGACCGCGCTGCAGGGCGCCTCCTGGCAGGTGATGTTCTCGGCGTGGGGCGCCCTCGACGGGTTGTTCAACATCGCCCGGCTGGTCGCGGTGCTGGCGCTCCTCGGGACGGTCAGCCCGTACCTACTCCTGCTTTTGATCTTTGCAGTGGTGCCGTTGTGGTTCGACGCCCGCGGCCGCCGGGCCATGGTGCGCGCCGACACCGAGTCGGCCGAGGACCTGCGGCTGTCCCGGCACCTCTTCGAGCTGGCCACCCGATCGCTGCCGGGCAAGGAGATCCGGGTCAGCGGTGCCGGCCCGGTCATCGGCGAGATGCAGGAGCAGGCCTTCCGGCGGGCGAAGGAGATGCTCTTCCGGGCGCAGCTGGAGGGGGCGATCTGGCGGACCGGCGGCTGGACGGTGTTCACCGCCGGGTTCGGTGCCGCGCTCTGGTTCGTGGTGCACCAGACGATGAACGGCACCGGCACCGTCGGCGACCTGGTGCTGGCCATCACGGTCGCGGCCAACCTGCGGATGGCGGTGCAGCAGGCGGTGGACAGCTCGACGGCGGCGGCCCTGGCCGGCCGCAAGTCCACTCACTACCTCTGGTTGCGCGAGTATGTCGACGAGCAGCGCAGCCGGCCGCGCGGCACCGGCCGGGCGCCGCTCGCCCTCACCGACGGCATCCGCCTCCGGGACGTCACGTTCGCCTACCCGGGCACCGGGCACAACGCGGTCGACGGCGTCAGCGTGCACATCCCGGCCGGGAGCGTGGTCGCGGTCGTCGGCGAGTACGGCTCCGGCAAGACGACCCTGGTCAAGATGCTGTGCAAGTTCCACCGGCCGACCGGCGGCGCGATCCTGGTCGACGGCACCGACCTGGGCGCCATCGAGGCCGAGTCGTGGTGGGCGGGGATGTCCGTGGTGTTCCAGGACTTCGGCCGCTATCGCACCACCTTCCGCGAGGTCGTCGGGCTCGGCGACCTGCCGGCCCGGGAGGACGACCAGCGGATCGCCGAGGCGCTCGCCGCCGCGGACGGCCAGGTGCTGCTCGACCGGCTGCCGGACGGGCTGGACACGATGATGGGCAAGGACCTCGGCGGGGTCGAGCTGTCCGAGGGGCAGTGGCAGAAGACCGCGCTGGCCCGGGCATGCATGCGCCGCGAGCCGCTGCTGTTCGTGCTCGACGAGCCGACCGCCTCGCTCGACGCGCCCAGCGAGCAGGCCATTTTCGAGCACTACATGAACCGGGCGCGGGACATCGCGAGCCGCACCGGGGCGATCACGCTGATCGTGTCGCACCGGTTCTCCACGGTGTCCGGGGCCGACCTCATCCTGGTGATGGAATCGGGCCGGCTGGTGCAGCACGGCACTCACGAGCATTTGCTCGCCGCGGGCGGCTCCTATGCTGAGCTGCACACGCTGACCAGCGACGCCTACACGCGAAGGTAAGACCTCCTGTCGGCCGCCGGTGCCGATTCCTGAGCTGACTTCCGTGCAGAACCCGATGTCCGGGCGCGGGGCCGTGGCGATCAACAGGCCGGACCGGAGCGCGGAACCGGCACTTATCCGGTTCAGGTACTGAATTTCGGTCTCTAGCTGATCATTCTGGGTGGTGAGCCGGGAGATCCCCGTCCCGGAACGACCAAAGGAGCAACGGCCAGTGTCAGCAAAGAGTCGTACTCGTACGGCTGTCCTCACCCTCCTCGGCGGGCTACTTCCGGTGGCGCTCACCGGCGGCGCCGCGGCACCCGCCACGGTGCAGGCCGGCCTCGGGTCCGGTGGCGGCTGGTCCGGCATCTGGCTCAGTGGGGCCACCGCGACCGACACCACCAGCGTCGTGACCACCCTGAAGCAGGTGCGGACCAGCATCGGCGCGGACAGCGGCGCCGCCGCCAGCCTGACCGGCAAGGGCGTCGGCATCGCGCTGATCGACACCGGCGTCGCCCCAGTACCCGGCATCCCGGCCGCGAAGGTGGTGAACGGCCCGGACCTGTCGTTCGAGTCGCAGAGCGCCAGCCTGCGCTACCTCGACACCTACGGGCACGGCACGCACATGGCCGGCATCATCATCGGCAACGACACCGCGACCGGCACCAGGGGCATCGCGCCGGACGCCAAGCTCACCTCGATCAAGGTCGGCACGGCCAACGGCGCGGTCGACGTGACGCAGATGATCGCGGCCATCGACTGGGTGGTGAAGAACCGCAACTACGACCCGGCAAATCCGATCAAAATCATCAGTCTGTCGTACGGCACCGGCGGTAACCCGGCCGTCTGGGACGACCCGATGACCCTCGCCGTGCAGCAGGCGTACAAGGCCGGCATCACGGTCGTCGCCGCCGCGGGCAACCAGGGCAACGGCTACGGCAAGCTCACCCATCCGGCGCAGTCGACGTCGGTCCTCGCGGTCGGTGCGGCCAACACCTACGGCACCACCGGCACGGCGGACGACGACCTGGCCGCGTACACCAATCTCTCCACCAACGGCCGCCCGCTCGACGTGCTGGCCCCGGGCACCTCGATCCCGTCGCTGCGGGTACCCGGCTCCAACATCGACAACGCCTTCCCGAAGGCGCGGACCGGCGAGACCCTGTTCCGGGGCAGCGGCACCTCGCAGGCCGCCGCGGTGACCGCCGCCGCCGCGGCCCTCGTCCTCCAGGCCCGTCCCACCCTCACCCCGATCCAGCTCAAGTACCTGCTGGTCAACGGCACCTACCTGAGCAAGGGCAAGGCGGCCACCCTCGGCGTCAAGGAACTGAACGTGAACATGGCCCTGGCCGGCACCGCGTTCACCGGCGGCGGCGCGATCGGCGAGTCGTACGGCACCGGCATGCTGGACACCACCCGGGGCAGCAGCCGCGTCGTTGCCAACGGCGTGCAGCTCAGCGGGCAGAAAACCATCTTCGGCCCGTTCGACACGGCCTCCTGGTCGGCCAAGACCAAGGCACAGACCTCGTGGTCGGGCGGCGTGTGGATGGGCAACCGGATGGCCGGCGACGGCTGGACCGGCACCTCGTTCGCGTCGAAGACCTGGGGTGCGGCCACCTGGGCCGGCGGCTCGTGGGGCGGCACCGCGAACTGGACCGACCCGGCCTGGACCGGCCGCACCTGGAACGGCCGCTTCTGGGCGGCCGGCACCTGGACCGCCCGGTTCTGGGCCAGCGACGACTGGTCCGCGGCCTACTGGGGCTGACCGAGAGGGGTGGGGCGCGCTGCGGCGCGCCCCACCCGTCGCTACGGCTGTCGTCCGGCGGTGGTGAAGGTGGTGGTCAGGGCCGCCGTCGAGTCGCCGCCGACGTAGACGTCGAAGGTGGTCTCGTCGAGGACCCAGTCGCGCTCGGTGGCGCTCCAGTAGCGCCGCTCGTCCGGGCCGACCGTGAAGGTCACCCGGCGGGTCTCGCCACCGGGCACGATCAACTTCTCAAAACCCTTCAACTCGCGTACGGGCCGGGCCGCGCGGCCGTGGCGCTGGTGCAGGTAGAGCTGCACCACCTCGGCCGCCTCCCGCCGCGCGGTGTTGGTGACGTCGACGGACACGGTGACGGTCTCGCCGGGGGCCACCGCCGGCCGGTCGACGGTCAGGTTGGCGTAGCTGAAACGGCCGTAGCTCAGGCCGAATCCGAACGGGAACAGCGGCGTGCTCTCCTCGTCCCAGTAGCGGCGCTCCTGGTTTTCCGGGTCGTGGGAGCGGGTGTGCGCGTAGCACATCGGGATCTGCCCCACGGTGCGCGGCCAGGTGAAGGGCAGCTTGCCGCCGGGGGAGACCCCGCCGAAGAGCAGGTCGGCCACGGCGTTGCCGCCCTGGGTGCCGGGATACCAGATGTCCAGGATCGCCGGCACGTTCGCGGCCGCCCAGCGCAGGTCCAGCGGCCGGCCGTTCAGCACCAGCAGCACGGTCGGCGTGCCGGTCGCGACGACGGCCTGGAGCAGCTGGAGCTGCCGCCCGGGCAGCTCCAGCGACGACCGCGACGCCGCCTCGCCGATCATGTTCTCGGCCTCGCCGACCACCACGACCGCGACGTCGGCGGCCGCGGCGGTGGCGACCGCCCGCGCGAACTCGGCCGGCTCGTCGAAGCCCTCCGGGTCGATCTCGACGTTCTTCTCGTCCGGGTCGAAGATGTGCGGGAAATGCCGGCGGGCGACGGGAATGCCCCGCGCGAAGTCGACGCGCACGGTCTCGCCCACGGCGTTGCGGATGCCGTCGAGCACGGTGACGGTCTCGTCCAGGTCGATGTCGAACACCCACGGCCCGAGCGTGTCCCGGGCCGAGACGGCGAGCGGGCCGAGCACGGCGATCGACTCCAGCCGGGCGGCGTCGAGCGGCAGCAGGTCGCCCTCGTTGCGCAGCAGCACGGCGGCCCGCTGCGCGGCCTCGCGGGAGGCCCGGCGGTGGTCCGGGTCGGCGAGCACCTGGCGGGCGCGTTCCTCGTCGACGTACGGGTTGTCGAACAGGCCCAGACGCTCTTTCGCCTCGAGCACGGCGCGGACCCGTTCGTCGATCAGCTCCATCGTCACCGTGCCGGCCTCGAGCGCCTCGGGCAGGTGTGCGTAGGCCGGATCCTTGAACGTCATCTCCAGGTTGACGCCGGCGGTCAGGGCGCGGGCCGCGGCATCGGCCGGGCCGGCCGCGAAGCCCTGCGTCACCAGGTTGCGGACGGCGTTCGCGTCGCTCACCACGAAACCGCCGAACCCCCAGGTCTCCCGCAGCACCTCGGTGAACAGCC
This sequence comes from Paractinoplanes rishiriensis, assembly GCF_016862375.1. Lineage (GTDB taxonomy): Bacteria > Actinomycetota > Actinomycetes > Mycobacteriales > Micromonosporaceae > Actinoplanes > Actinoplanes rishiriensis. The sequence continues at coordinate 23,544 of NZ_BOMV01000110.1, forward strand.
ACCGGCTCCCGGACGCCGGCACCCCGTTGAGGCTCATGTAGGCCGTCATCACGTTGCCGGCACCGGCCTCGACCGCGGCCCGGAACGGCGGGAAGTAGACGTTCCACAGGTCGTACTCGGACAGGCTCGCCTCGTCGTAGTCGCGGCCGCCGACCGAGGCGCCGTACCCGGCGAAGTGCTTCGGGCCGGCGATCACGCCGTCCGGGCGTACCTCTCCCGCATGTCCTTGGAATCCCCGGACCTGAGCGGCCGCGACGGCCGCGCCCAGAAACGGGTCTTCGCCCGCACCCTCGATGATGCGGCCCCAGCGCGGATCCCGGGCGATGTCCACCATCGGCGCGAACGTCCAGTGCGCGCCGGCCGCGCGCGCCTCCCGGGCGGCGACCGCCTGGCCGCGCTCGATCAGGTCGAGCTCCCAGGAGGCGGCCATGGCGATCGGCACCGGGAAGACCGTGCGGCGGCCGTGGATGACGTCGAGACCGAACAGCAGCGGGACGCCGAGGCGGTGGCCCTCGATGGCCAGGCGCTGCAGCCGGTTGATCTCGGCGGGATCGGTGATGAACAGCAGCGAACCGGCACCGCCGCGGGCCAGCGCCGCCTCCACCTGGCGCGGCTGCTCGGGCTGGTCTGCGAAGTAGAAGTACTGCGTCAGCTGGCCGGCCTTCTCCTCGGGCGTCATCTTGCTGAGGAGCTCGTCGATTCGCGTCGTCATTTACGCCTTCCTTGCTGGGCTGCACGAACGGTCAGCGGCTGGTGAGCGGCGGATCGATCCCGATGATGATCGGCAGGCCGTCGAAGGTGACGATAGCGGGAACCGGTTCTGGTGCGGCGGCCGCCGCGGTCATCCCGCTGCGCAGGCCGCCGAGCTATGGTGCCTGTCAGCGGCAGGACAACTACCCGTGACGGCGGTCGGCTGACGATGACCCTGATCGACCTTGGTAACGCTGTCGACGCGGGTGCCGAGCCGGCGGCCGCACCGGTCAACCTGCCCCGGCTGTGCCGGATGGCGCTGGCCGTGCTCACCGTGGCCGGTCTGCTGGCGCTGGCCGCGTCCGCACCGTCGCCGCCGTCACTCGTACGCCCGCTCTGGAAAGCGGTGTTCCAGCCGACCGACACCATGGCGCTGGACGGCCGGACGGTGTATCTGACCCGGGCCAGTCCGGCGGGGCCGCCCGTGGTCACCGCCTATGACCTGGGCACGGGCGAGCCTCGATGGAGCACACCGGTCGCCGCTGCGGATGCCGGCCGTGGCGTGCGCCCGGCCGGCGACGTGCTGCTGGTGCCCACGTCCGGCATTGAGGCGGTACGCGGAACGGTGGCGCTCGACGCGGCGACCGGCGGGCAGCTGTGGAGCTCGGCCGGTGACGCCACACCGTCGGTGGCACGCGGTGACGCGTTGCTCGCCGAGACGGACCGGTTCGGCGTGACCACCGGGCTGCGTCTGGTGCGGCTGCGCGACGGCCGGGAGGTCTGGCGACGCGCCGTGGCGGCGGCCGAGGAGTGGACCGCGATCGCCGAGGCCGGCCGGCCGGCCACGATCGTCACGGTGACCAGAACGGGCGCGGCGACCATCTACGGATATGCGGACGGCGCGGTGCGGCACCACGGCCGCCTCCCCTGGAGCGGGGTGTACTCGGCGACGCTGCTGCCCGCCGACCCGCACCTGGTGGTGGTGCGCACGGCCTCCGCGCAGACGGTGGCGACCGTCTACCGCACCGCCGACCTGCGCCCGCTGTGGCGCTCCGACGAACTGATCGGCTACGTCACCGGCTGCGGCGCGCTGATCTGCACGGCCGGGGTGCGGGGCGTGGTCGGCCGCGACGCCGGGACCGGCCGCGAGGTCTGGCGGCGCAACGACATGGCCTTCGTGCGCGACCTGGGCGGCGGGCGCCTGCTGCTCTCCGCCGCCGCCAACCTGACCGTGGCCACGACGGTGCTGGTCGACTCGGCCACCGGCCGGACGATCGGACATCCGTTCAGCGGCCAGCACGCGTTCCTGCCCGACGCGGCCGGCGCGCTGCTGCTGCTCCGCGGAACCAGGACGCCGCCGTACCGCATCGCGGTGAACCGTCTCGACCTGACCGACGGCCGGCAGGCGATGCTCGGCACCGTCGAGCGGGCCACCGCACGGGACTGCCGGGCAACGACCGGCTACCTGCTCTGCCCGCGCGGGGAAACGCTGACCGTCTACCGGTAGCCCCGTTTGAGCAGGTATTTGGCTCCCGCCTCAAAACCTTCCGGGCTGAGCACGTCGAACGCGAAGACGTCGGCGAGCCGGTCGGTGATGTTGAACGCGGCGCAGACCGCCAGCGCGTCCTCGACCTGCCGGACGGTGACACCGGCGGCCAGTACCGCACGCATGTCGTCGGCACTCAGGTCCCCGTGTCTGGTCAGCTTGCCGAGCATCCGTAGCGTCGCCCGCAGCGGCTCGGCGATGGGGGCCGATTCCAGGTCGGCAAGGACGGCCGCGACCGTCGGTGCGTCCGGCAATGCCTGCCGGGCGGTCGCACTGTGCGCGCCGATGCAGAACGCAGTGTCGTTCACCTGGGACACGTAGGCCGCCATCAGTTCCCGTTCGCCGACCGACCAGGCGGATGGTCCGCGCATGGCCTCGTGGGTGAAGTCCTTGGCCCGGTCGCCGTAGAAATCGGGCCGGTAGAAGACCAGTTTCGCGGCGTCCGGAACGGGATGCCCGGAGAACGCACGGATCACGCCGAACAGGAGTTTGGTCGCGGGCCGATAGCCGGTGTTGAGGATGTCGAGGCGCATTATCGAGCCTCCCCGTCGGCCGCGGCTGCCGTGGCCAGGGCCGCCAGTCCGGCCTCGTACAGCCGGGTGGAGTGGCCGACCGCGGCACAGATCACGAGTTCGAAGAGCTGGTCCTCGCTGAGGCCCGCTTTCTCGGCCGCGGTGAAGTCCGCGTCGGTGACCAGCGCCGGGCTCGTGGCGACTTTACTGACCAGCGTACTGAGCGGCGGGGACAGACCCTCGTTCCGGAATGCCTGTGCTCTTTGCTGGACGGATGCGCTGCCGTCGCCATGCAGAATCCGATCCACCAGAGCCTGGTGCAGCGCTCGCTTCCCGTCCTCGTCCGGCATGGTGCCCTCCATCTCCGCCGCAGTTCGGTTACCCGACCTGATCTACCAAACCACAGCGTGACCGCTCGTTCAGACGCGGACCTGGCGGGCGCTGACCACGACGAAGGGGATGACGACGACGGCCAGGGCGCCTCCGGCGATCGACAGCGCCGGGTAGCTGGTGGCGGTCATGACGACGCCGCTGGTGATGCCGCCGCCGGCTCCGGCGAGCGCGACCCAGAGGTCCACGGTGCCCTGGGTGCGGGCCCGGGTCCGCACCGGCGCGGCGTCGGTGATCATGGCGGTGCCGGAGATCAGGCCGAGGTTCCAGCCCAGACCGAGCAGCCCGAGCGCCACCGTCAACAGGACGACGGATTCCTCGGGTGAGGTGGCGGCGACGATGCCGGCGGCGAGCAGCGTGACGCCGGCCGCCGCCGCGACCGGGACGCGGCCGACCCGGTCGACCAGGATGCCGGTGATCGGCGACGGCAGGTACATGGCGGCGATGTGCACGGCGATGACCAGGCCCGTCGCGGCCAGGTCGTGCCCGTGGGCCATCATGTGCACCGGCGTCATGGTCATCACCGCGACCATCACCAGCTGGGTCAGGACCATCGTCGCGGCACCGGCGAGGACGCCGGCCCGATCGGTCCGGGTCGGCGCCGCGGGCGTGCCCTGCTCGTCGGCCGGCACCTGTTCCGGCAGGGCCCGGGAGGCGAGCAGCGGGTCGGGGCGCAGCAGCAGGAACAGGATGGTGCCGGCGGTCGCGTAGGCGACGGCGGCGAGGGCGAACGGGCCGGCCAGCGCCGGAATATGCCAGTGCATGGCGGCGCGGCCGGTGACCGCCACGAGGTTGGGACCGATGACCGCGCCGACCGTGGTGGCGACCAGCACCGAGCTGACCGCGCGACCCCGCCGGCCGGGTTCGACCAGGTCGGCGCCGGCATAGCGGGCCTGCAGGTTGGTCGCGGTGCCGGCGCCGTACACGAGCAGGAAAAACATGAGCAGTACGACGCTGTCGAGAGCCGCGGCCGCCACCACCCCGGCGCCACCGACCGCCCCGGCGGCATACCCGGCCGTCAGCCCGGCGCGGCGGCCCCGGCGCTGCGACAGCCGCCCCACCGCCAGCGCGGCGCCGGCGGACCCGGCCGTGAACAGGGCCGACGGCAGGCCGGACAGCGCGCTGGTGCCGAGCATCTCCGCGGCCAGCAGTGCGCCCACCGTGACGCCGGCGGACAGTCCGGCCCCGCTGAACACCTGCGACGCCATGACGACGCCGATGGTGCGCCGGTGCAGCGCTCGACGGGCCTCGGGCGAATCGACGTGTCCGGTCAGGCTCATGAGCAGAGGCGTCCCTTCCGCATGCCGGCCGGTGGGTCGACCTGCTGCCGGTCCCGGCCTACTCTGTCACCTGCCAAGACACCCGGGACACCGGCCGTCAGCAAGACCGAGGAGCGACATGCGGGTACGCCGGAGGGATCTGTTCACCCTGGCAGCCTGCTCCGTGACGGCCCTGGCGGGGTGCGGCGGCGAGGCCGCCACCACCGACGGTGCGAGTGTTTACGACTTCACCGTGGCGACCCTGGAGGGCGCCACCTTCGAGGGCCGCAGTCTGGCGGGCCGGCCGGCCGTCCTGTAGTTCTGGGCGCCGTGGTGCCCCACCTGCCTCGGGCAGGCCAAGCACGTCAACGCGCTCGCCGCGGACTACGCGGGCAAGGCCACCGTGGTCGGGGTGGCCGGGCTCGACAGCGTACCGGCGATGCACGACTTCGTCCGGATGGGCAAGCTGTCCGGCTTCCCCCAACTCGCCGACGAGCAGGGCACGGTGTGGAAGCTGTTCGGCATGACGGCGCAGAGCACGTTTGTGGTGCTCGACGCGGACGGCACCGTCACGGCACGGGGCCACCTCGACGTCGCCGAGCTGCCGAGGACCCTCGACGAGCAGCTCAGTCGCCCGTGACCCAGTCCATGTGCTCGATCCAGCGGTCGATCAGCGTCCGGTCGCCGTGCAGTTCCAGGGTGGGCGTCGCGCTCAGCGGCCGGCGCCGGCTGAGCACCAGCAGGAGGTCGGCGGCCGGGCCGCGTACCGTGATGTCTGCTTTGGTGTGTGTTCTTTCCAGGACGACCCGGTCCGGTTCCCGGCGGGCCAGCCACTCGCCGGACGCGTCGGTGGCGTGGAAGTGCAGGGTCTGGCCGCTGCCGCGCATCGCATCGGCGAAGTCCGGCCGGTTTTCCCAGTAGCCGCGGGAGGTCAGCGTGTCCAGCCAGTCCTCGATGGCGGCGACGGCGAGCTCGGGCGCCAGTTCGTAGGGCAGACCGAGCGCCGCGGCCGCGTCCGCGCGATGCACGCAGGCCTCGCCGAACAGCCGGCGTGACCAGAACGGCACGCCCGCGGCCGCGCCGGACGGATCCCACACCGGTGTGTCGTCGGTGACCGAGGCGAACGCCTGCTCCGCCTCGGCCGCGGTGCCGGTCAGCCAGTCGCGCCACTGGGCCGGATCGCCCGGCGCCGGGACGTACCTGGCGTAAGCGCTGTCGGGCTCGGTCATCCGCTCGCCGACGAGCATGGCCACCATGCGCTGGGTCGCGCCGACGTGGTCGACAAGATCGGCCAGCGTCCACTTGGGGCAGGTCGGCACCGGGGCCGTCGCATCCCGGCCGTGCACCCAACCGGCCAACGTGTTCGTCTGTTCGACGACAGCGTTCAAGTACGCGGACGTTTCCATCGTTGCGCCTCCCCATGCTCCCCGACGTCGATACAGACCCTAGGAGCCGGTCCGCCGCGTCCGCATCAGTTGAATGACTGGCGGTCGGTTGCCAGCATGACCCGGTCGAGGACGGGCAAGAACCCCAGTTTCCGGTACGCCGCGCCGGCGTGGGCGTCGTCGGCGCCGGCGAAGACGAGTACGTCGCGGGCCGTCTCGGTGGCTGCCGCGCAGGCGGCCTCGAAGGCGGCCTCGCCGTGTCGCTCGTCGTGCGGGGCGTGGACCGCGCCGAGCCGGACCATGCCGGCGACGAGCCGGCTGCGGCCGGCCATCGCCACCGGTGTCCCGTCGACCTCCCACAGCGTGATGCCGCCGTAGCCGATCGGGTCGTCCACCACGTAGGCCAGGTCGCTGGGATCGTCCGGGTACGCGGCCATGAGTTGCCGGTACCAGGAGACGAGCAGGTCACGGTCGGCCGGCGTGGCTGTCCTGGGCCGTCCCGGCGGGGCGTCGGCGAGCCGGAGACCGGCCAGCCGGTAGAGCGTGATGCGGGAGCGCTCGGTCAGCGTGGCCCCGGTGCGGCTGCGCCAGGCGGTCACGGCGGCGCCGGCCGAACGGCCGTCGACGCCGACGCTGGTCAGCCCGGGCAGGACGTGGGGGAGCGACTCGAGTGCTTCGCCGGGCATCGTCGACAGGATCGGCGGGTGTCGCGGCGCCTGCAGGAACGCGCCGGCGACGACGCCGTCGTGGTCCCACCAGCCGTAGAGCTGATCGGTCGCCGTGCTGGGCCGGGCCGTGAGATAGGCCGCCTCGGTCAGCAGGACGGTGTGGTCGACCGGTCGGTCGCGGAGGAAGTCGCCGGCCGCGGTGAGCAGATCGCGGACGTCCGGTGAGGTGGACCAGGGCACAGCCGATCCTGATCCGTGGCGCGTTCGCGCGCAACCACCGCTTGACGTTTTCCCATATCGGAAAATATCGTGTCGGCCATGGCACGAGCAGCGACGACGTCGGACGCGTTCAACGCGATAGCCGAGCCGCAGCGCCGGGACATCCTGGCGCTGCTGCGCGGCGGTGAGTGGCCGGTGACCGACCTGGCCCAGGAACTGGGCCTGAGTCTGCCGGGGACGTCCAAGCACCTGCGGGTGCTCCGGGAGGTCGGGCTGGCGCGGGTGCGCGGGGCGGGCCAGCAGCGCCTCTACGGCCTGGACGCCCGCGGGCTGCGGCCGGTCCACGAGTGGGCCGGCGGGTTCGAGCAGTTCTGGAACGAGAGCTTCGACCGTCTGGACGTCTACGTACGGGAACTGAGGAACCGATGAGCGCGACAGCCGACCGCGAAATTGTCATCTCCCGGGTCATCGACGCGCCGCGGGAGCTGGTGTTCGAGGCGTTCACCGAGGTCCGGCACCTGGCGCAGTGGTGGGGTCCGACCGGGTTCAGCACCACCACGCGGTCGTTCGAGTTCCGCGTCGGCGGAGTGTGGGACTTCGTGATGCACGGGCCGGACGGCACCGACTACGCCGAGTGGATCACCTGGTCCGAGATCGTCCCGCCGGAGCGGATCGAACTGCTGCACGGCGAGTCCCGCGACGACCCGAACGCCTTCGCGTCGGTTCTGACCTTCGCTCCGGACGGTGCGGCGACCCGGCTCGTGATGCGCACGGTGTTCCCGACCCGGCAGTTGCGCGACGAGGCGGTCGAGAAGTTCCACGCGATCGAGGGCGGCCGGCAGACGCTCAGCAACCTGGCGGCCTACGTCACCGAGAACGTGCGAGGGCCCATTCAACGGTGATGGTGACCGCCAGCTGGTGCCGGCCCGGCTCGATCGGGAACCGGGCGTCCGCGGCCATGCTGTCCGGTCCGCTCGGTCCCGGGTGGCTGGGAGCCGCCTCGCTGATCGAGACGACCCGGCCGAGCGACCGGCCCGCCTCGCGGGCGTAGAGTTCGGCCTTCTCGCGGGCGTCGGCGAACGCCTTACGGCGGGCTTCCCGGAGCAGTGCGCCGTCGTCCTCGATCGCGAACGACACGCCGTTGAGCCGGGCCGCGTCGCCACCCGCGGCCACGGTGGCGGACAGGATCGCGCCGGCCCGCGGCAGGTTCCGGATCTTCGCCGTGAGCCCCTGGTTCACGGTGTAGCCGGTGATCTCGCGTTCGTCGTTCATGGTCGAGCCGACGCCGAGGTTCGACGTCTGCAGGTCGGCCTCGGCGATCCCGGCGTGCACCAGCGCGTCGCGCATCCGGGTGGCTGCCGCGCCGGCGCGATCGAGGGCCTCGGCGACCGTGGACGCCTCGGTCTCCACCGCGAAGTCGGCGGTGAGCAGATCCGGCTTACCGGACACCTGGCCCTTTCCGGTGACCAGAATGCTGTCCCGGGCGGCCGCGGCCGACGCCGGATCCGCCCCGAGCGGCCAGAGCAGCAGCATCACCAGCGTTGCCAGTACGAAGAGCGCGGGCGGGGCGAAACGTGTCCGAGTCATTTTTCACCTTCTGGCAGAATTTCCCCTAGTTAATACCGCTCCCTTTCTGGGCCGTGTCAAATCTGCGCCGATGTAGCCCGAGCCGGTGAACGAAATACCGGGCCGTATGGCCGAGCCTCGCCGGTAACGCACAGATATAGACTCTGGTCGATTTGGCTCCGCAGGTGAGGCCATGGGGAGGAACAGCCAATGCGTTGGGCTTTGGCCGCAGGTGTAATCGCGATAAGTGTCGGGACAGTTCTCTCTTCGTCAACGGCGGCGCAGGCTGCCCAGTCGGCCGAGTTCGAGGACGGCGTAACAGCCGTCTACGACGGCCGGGTGATCAATTTGAGGGATGGATGGTCGGGAGCGCAGAGCTGCATCTCCTTCTCGGCCAATGATGTGCGCTGCTTCACCACGCCGGAAGAGGCCGACGTGGCACTCGGCAACACCGCCCTGGCCGACGGTCGGTCGGTCGCGGCCGTACCGGCGTGCGCCAGCGGCTGGGTCTGCCTCTGGGAGGCGATCAACGGCGGGGGCCGGCGGCTGATCTTCCAGGATGACGAGTGGCAGGACCTGGGTGCGTACGGGTTCGCCAACGTGATGTCGTCCTGGCGTAACAACCAGTCCAGCGGCGACCTCGCGTACGTCGCCGACGACTCGGTCGGGACGTTGTCGCTGGCTGCCGGGGGCTACACGGCCAACGTGGGCACGGTCTGGAATGACATCGCCGACTCCGTACAGGGCTAGCTAGCTGTCCGGTCCGGCTGTGATTAGTCGAGAGGTGCGGCACCGGGTGGGCTTCTCACCCGATGCCGCACCTCTCGTACGGCCGGCTCACCCTTGCCCATTGGGCTCACCGACCGTGAATCGCGTCAGCAGCCGGGAAGGAGGTCGGCGGCTGATGCGCTGGCTATGGAGTTATCTCGGGGTCGAGCCGTATTCCGCGGTGACGTACGTGTCGTAGCTGATGACGGCGGGCACCCGGACGCCGAGCTTGCCGGCGGTGGTCGTGAGGGTCGATTCGTAGCCGAGCAGAGCGCCCGTCGCGGGGTCGACGATTACGGTGTGCCTGGTCGGCAGGCCGGTGTGCCCGGAAACCACGGAGAACGCCTGGCCGGAGCGACCGGCGCGGTCGGTGACAGCGCCGTCGTACGTCAGGCCGGGCAATGCCGCGAGCGTGCGCAGGGCGGCCGCTCGCAGCGCCGGGGTCAGCACCCGCTCACGGGCGAGGTCGTTGACCGCGACCAAGGTCTCGGCCGGTCCGTTCGTGCTGGGATGGCCGATCGCCAGAAATCGCTTCATGTCGGACGGCCTCGGCAGCGGCCCCTTCCACATCGCCGGGAACTTCCCGGCGGCGAAGATCTCGGTGTTCGGAGAGGCTTCGCCGCCGGGAGACCCCTGCAAGCGCCACGACAACCGGGTTGAGCCGGCGGGAAATTCCGGCTCGCCGTAGCGCACGTCGACCCTGCCCGCGTCTGTGGGGGACCTCCACGACTCGGTGCGTACGGGTACGACTGCAGTGCGAACCTGCTCACCGTCGATCTGCGTGAACAGGTTCCAGGACTGAACGATCAGGTGCTCATCGGGGCCGGTGCGGGCGGGGCCGGGGGCTCCCGCCGCACGAGCGGCGATGCCGGTGAGCAGGGCGGCAGCGTCGCCGCCACCGTTGGCGTAGGAGAGGAGAGCGGGCGTTGCCGCGTACGCGGGCTGGACGAAGCCCACCACCTGGGTGCCGGCGACGACAACCAGCACCAGCACCGCGGCGGCGACCCCGGCCGTCAGCATCATCGGCCGGCGGCGGACCGCGGGTCGCGCCGGTACGGGCGCCGGGAAGGTGGTGGCGAGGATCCGCTGCAGGTCCGCGCGCCGTTCCTCCGGGCCGACCAGCGGCTCGGAGACCGGGTCCAGCGGGCCGACAAGGCGGCGCACCTCGCTGGTCATGCGCAAATTCACGTCGGTTCTCCTCGTAGTGCCACCAATGGGTTCGGCGTCGTCCAGGTCATCTCCTGGCGTAACCGATGCCGTGCCCGATGAAGGCGCATTGCGAAAGCGGTGATGGAGCAGCCGGCGGCGCGCGCCGCTTCGCGAAGGTTGAGCCCTTCCCACGCGACCAGCCGCAGGGCTTCCTGGTCCGGCTCGGACAGCCGGTCCATGGCCGCGGCCACGCTGACCATGCCGACCACGTCCTCGGCGTGGTCGTCGATCGCCGTGGCCGCGTGTTCGGCGACCCGGGCCACCAGTTGGGTGCGACGACGGCTGCCGCGTACCTCGTTGGCGAGGGTGCGTTGCGCCGTCGCGTACAGCCACGGCAGCGGCTCGGCGGGAACCTCGTCGAACCGGCGCCACACGACAAGGAAGACTTCGGCGACCACGTCACGCACGACAGCATCGTCAGCGCGCCGGCGCACATAGCGCTCGACGGCGTCGTAATGCTCCTCGTAGATCCGGGTGAACCGGTCTTGAGCCGTGGCCATCAAACCTCCTCTCCCCGTATGTGTCCGGCACCGCCGTGGTGTTCACAGCCGAGGGAGAAAAGTTTGAAGATCTTTCAGGCGGCGGCCAAGACGTCGACGACGAAACGCAGCGTGCCGGCCGGTTGCCCGTCGGCCGGTTTGTCGCCGTAGGCCAGGCCGGCCGGGATGTCGAGCTGGACCCGGCTGCCCACCGTGACGCCGAGCAGTCCCTGGTCCCAGCCCTGGATGACGTTGCCGGCACCGACCTCGAAACTGAACGGCTGGGAGCGGCTCCAGGAGGAGTCGAACTCCTTGCCGTCGGCGTAGGTGACGCCGACGTAGTTCACGTTGACCGTCTGGCCCGACTGGACCGCCGCGCCGGTGCCCTTGATCTGGGTGGTGGTCTTGAGCTTGGTGACGGTGCCGGTGCCCTTGGTCACGACCGGTTTCTTGCTCAGGGCCGGGTCGGCGCCCTCGGGCACGGGCGGGAACGCCGCGGCCGGCTCGGCGGGGGCGGGGCTGGCGTCGGCTGTCGCCGCCGCGGTCGCGGCCGTGGGGTTCGGCGACGGCGACGTGCTGCCGATCCATGCGATCAGCCCGACCATGAGAGCGAGTACGGCGACCGCGGTGCCGCCGACGGCCAATGCCTGGCGGCGTTTCTGCATGGCGCGGGCACGGGCCTTGGCGACCTTGGCCTCGGCACGTTTCTCCGCCTTCGTCTTGAGAGGCGGTCCGGAGGCGGCACGTTTCGCGGTCGCGCTGCCGCGGCTGGCTACGGGATCGGGCACCGTCCGACCATACGGCACCCGGCCGCGGACCGGTGCCACCCGGAGCTAACGCAGCCGCTGCCGGGTCAGTCCGGGTTTCCGGCGGTCAGCCGCAGGGCGAAGCCGTCCGGGGAGAGCTCGGTGGTGACGTGGTTGCAGGACTGGTGGACGATCCACAGTCCGCGGCCGCCGGTGGCCCGGTCGGTGGCCGGGAGCAACCCGGCGAACGGGTCTTTCGGACCCGCCCCGCCATCGCGGACCGTGACGACGACGCGGTCGGTGCCGGTCCAGAGCCGCATCTCGACCGGGTCCCGGCCGTGCACCATCGCGTTGGTGATCACCTCGCTGACCGCGACCAGCAGGTCGTCCAGGTCGTCCGGGGTGACGACGCCGGTGGCGGCGGCACACACCGCGGCCCGGGCGGCGGCCGGTCCGGGCGCGGCCAGGACGACCGCCGGCGGCATCGCCTGCACCGGGTCGGCGGATCCGGGCCGTGACTCGCTCAGGTAGGAGACCGGATCGGTGTACGCCGTGCTCAGCGGATGGGAGCCGTCCGGGTGCGCGGTGCGCGGGTGGGTGCGGGCGACCTCGAGCAGCTTCTCCGGTGGGGTGGTGCGCCGGTCGTAGGCGCACATGCTCCACAGCGGGAAGTCGTCGTACGCGTGATTGATCGCTGATTCATAGCGCGACCACCAGTCCCAGGTCGTGCCGAACGCGGTGGGGGGCAGCTCGCCGACGATCCGGATCTGATGCGCCCCGGCCGCCACGTGATCGGCCAGCAACCGGCGGTACGAGCGGATCGCCCCGGACGGCCGGGCGTAGACGGCGCCGCCGGCCAGGAAGTCGACCGGGACGCGGGCCGGGAGGGCGGACCGGACCAGATCGGCGTTGCGGCCGCCCAGCGCCAGGGTGGGTTCGCCCGCGGCGCAGCCGCCGACCAGGAACGGGACCAGCACGGCCAGCAGCTCCTCGTCCGAGGAGTAGTAGACGGCCTCGTGGAAGTAGCCCTCGTGGCCGGCCGCCGCGCCGGTCCTCATCGCTGGGCCTCCACCCGCAGGCGGGAGAGATCCAGCAGACCGGCCAGGCGCGCGGTGGCCCGGCTGGCGTCGCGCAGCACCACGGTGATGGCGTGGTCCTCCGCGTACTGCTGCAGCCGGAGCAGCGAGCGGTGGTCGGCGAACCGCAGGCCGCCGGCCTGCAGCACCACGTCGTGGCCGGCCGGGGCGAGGTCGGCCCGGCGCAGGGCCGCGGTGAACAGGTCGTCGGTGGTCCAGTCGAGCTCGCCGGTGCGCGCGGCGCATCCGTCGGCGGGCGGGCATGCGTGCAGGTGGAACGGCACGGCCGGGTCGGACTCGGCATGCATGCACGCCACCTGGGCGATCGTGTCGTCGCCCAGCTCGGCGTGGTCGAACGCGCACATCGCCCGGAACGGGTGATCCCGGGAATAGCGGTCGATCCGGTATTCGTAGCGGGCGAAGGCGTCGAGCTTCGCCGGCGTCCGCACCAGCGGCGTCACGTCGGCCACCACCCGCAGGCCCGTCCAGCCGGCCGCGAGGGCCTGATCGGTGGTTGCCGCGTACGCCGCCACCTGGGCGAACGGATCGATGATCGCGCCTTCCGGGTAGGTGTCGCCCAGCGGCACGAACGGCAGCGGCGTGGCCGGTGCGGCGGTGGCGATGAACTGGGTCAGCTCACCGGCCGCCTGACCGGCGGCGAGAAAGGCGCGGGCTCGCGACTCCAGGTCGGCCCGGCTGTCGAAGGCCAGGCAGACGTGCCCGGATGGCGGAGATCGCTGCTCACCCGACGAGCATATGCCGGGGTCACCATGTCAGCCGTACGGCGAGCTGCCGCGACGCCACCGCCGGATCGTCGTCGTCGGACACCGCGAGGAGCCGGAGCCCGTCGGCGGTCGTCGCCCGCACGGCCAGGCCCTCCACCTTGTGGATCTCGCCGGCCGGGGCCGGTAGCGCGGCAACGGCCAGCACTTCCCGGTCGTCGAGCAGGGCCAGCGCCGCGCCCACCACCGGTCCGTCGTCGACGGCGTTGGGCGTGTCCTCGGCGGCGGCGCTGACCAGGACCCGGCCGTCCGCGAGCGCGACCGCGTCGGTGACCGCCAGCGCCACGCCGCCGACCGCGCCCAGGTCGTAGAACCGTGGGTGGCCGACGGTCACCCGGGCGGCGGGGTCCGCACCGGTGACCAGGGTCAGCAACGCCGCCAGGTCGACGTCGACCGAGGCGGTCGGCGTGCCCGCGGCGAGATTGCCCCGCTGGAACCAGCGCAGCCGGTCACCGATCGCGCAGGCGCCCTCCAGGTTGAGCTGTTCCCGGCGCAGGCCGAGAGCGGCCGCCACGTCGCGGTACACCGGTTCGAGGCCGGCTACCGCGAAGGTAGCGGCGGGCAGGGTCACCAGCGACGCGCGCATCCGGCCGCTGGTCGAACCCGAACCGAGCAGCAGCACACCCCCGGTGCCCGGCAGCGAGACCGGGCACGCCGCCTCGAAGTCCGGCTTCAGGTGCTTCGTGCCCGCGGCGGCGCTGAACTCCTCGAGGCCGTCGACCGGGTCCACCACGCGTACCGGCCTGATGGAACCCGGCCGGCACCAGGCCGCATGGGTGGCGTCGTCCTGCACCACCAGCCAGCCGTCGCCGAAGGCGGCGATCGCCGAGGCCGCGCGCACCGGCGTCCCGTCGTCGAAGACCAGCGACGACACGCTCTCCACGGTCAGCCTCACGGCCCTCATCCTGTCAGCCGGGCGTCCCCGGCGCAGCGGTGGTCCGGCGGGTGACCAGGGTGGGGGAGAGCCGCACCTGCGCGGTCGGGCGGGACCGGTCCTCGATGCGGCCCAGCAGCAGCCGCGTCGCGTCGGCGCCCATCTGGTGGCCGGCCTGGTCGACCGTGGTCAGCGAGATCGGCCCGAACGAGGCGAACGCGGTGTCGTCGTAGCCGGCCAGTGAGATGTCCCCGGGTGCCGACAGGCCGGCCTCGGTGAGAGCGTCGAACACGCCCATCGCGACGATGTCCGCGCCGGCGAAGATGGCGGTCGGGCGCTGCTCGCGGCTCAGCAACTGCCGGGCGCCGGTGTAGCCGCCCTCGCGGGTGTAGGTGGTGGCGGCGACGTCGATGTGGTCGGCGAGGCCGTGCACCTGCATCGCGTGGCGGTAGCCGTCGGCCCGCCGGGCGTTGGGCATCTCGCGCAGGCGTTCCGGGTCGGTCTCCCGGTGCTCGATGTGGGCGATGTGCCGGTGGCCGAGGCCGACCAGGTGGTCGACGACGAGGCCGGCCCCGGTGAAGTCGTCGTCGGCCACGGTGTCGTAGTCGGGGGAGTGCCCGTGGCGGCCCACCACGACCGTCGGCACGGTGCGGGCCACGTTCTGCAGGTGCCGGCGCGAGGAGACCGGCGCGATGAGGATGAGGCCGTCCATGTTGCGGTCGATCATGGCCTCGGTCAGCCGGGCCTCGCCGGCCTGGCTGTTGCAGGACGAGGCCATCAGCACCTGGTAGTCGGTGCCGCCCAGGGGCTCGCCGATGCCGGCGAGAATGTCGGCGAAGAACGGGTTGCCCAGGTCGGGCAGTAGGACGCCGATCGTGTACGTCCGTCCGCGCAGCCCGCGAGCGGCGGCCGACGGCCGGTAGCCCAGTTCCTCGATGGCCGCGCGCACCTTCGTCTGCATGGCGGGGCTGGCGCCGTAGGCGTTCCGCAGCACCTTGGACACCGCCGTCGTGGAAACGCCTGCGTGGCGCGCCACGTCGACGATCGTGATTCGCCGAGCGACCAATCCTGCTCCTCGTTTGGAAAACGTTACACAGCATAAACCTTGACGTTGGCGGTGACGCGCTCGTAAGGTCGGCGAAACATTTAGAAAACGTTACCCACGTTACGCCGAGGACCGCCGAATCCCACTGAAACGATTCAAGGAGCGGGTTGCCGTGTCTGTCGATCTCCGAGCCCGCCCCTCCGAGGGGGTGACCGCCCCGGCCCGCTCCCGCCGGAGGAGTGTGGCGCCGCCGTGGTGGTTCACGGTGCCGGCCATGGTGCTCTTCGCGTTCGTCGTGCTCGTGCCCAGCGCCCGCGGCGTCTACTACGCCTTCACCGACTGGGACGGCCTCGACCCCGACTTCGCCTTCATCGGCCTGCGCAACTTCACCGACATGCTGGACGACGCCGACGCGCTCCAGGCGGTCTGGCACACCGTGCTGATCGCGGTCGCCATCACGGTCATCCAGAACGGCATCGGCCTGCTGCTCGCGCTCGGCGTCAACAGCATGATCAAGACGCGCAACTTCCTGCGGGTGCTGCTGTTCGCCCCGGCCGTGATCACGCCGATCGTCACCGCGTACCTCTGGCGCAACCTGCTCGGCCCGGACGGCGCGGTCAACGCGGTGCTGGGGCCCTGGGGCAAGGACTGGCTCGGCGACCCCGATCTGGCGCTGTGGATGGTGGTGCTGGTCGTGGTGTGGCAGTTCGCCGGCTACTCGATGGTGATCTTCCTGGCCGGCCTCCAGTCGATCCCGCGCGAGATCTACGAGGCGGCCGCGATCGACGGCACCGGTGCCGTCCGGCGCTTCTGGTCGATCGTCCGTCCGCTGCTCGCACCCGCCATCACGATCAACCTGATGCTGTCGATCATCGGCGGGATCAAGCTTTTCGATCAGGTGTACGCCCTGACCGGCGGTGGCCCGGGACACGCGACCGACACCATCTCCACGCTGATCTACAAGGACGCCTTCACGCTCGGCGAGTTCGGCTACAGCATCGCCCTCGCCGTGGTGCTGACCGCCATCGTCGCGATCGCCTCCGCCGCTCAGTACACCGTCCTCAACCGCAACGAGAAGGCGGCGTCGTGAACCGGTACACGAAGCGCACGTTCGCCCTCGAGATGGTGATGGTCGCGGTCGGCGTCGTCTTCGCCTTCCCGGTGTACGTGCTGGTCAACCTCGCCATCCGGCAGCCGTCGGACACGTCCTCGCCGATCAGTCCGACCCGCTCGCCCACGTTCGCCAACTTCACCGGCGCGTGGCGCGAGGCGGGCCTCGGCGGCGCGCTGATCAACAGCGTGCTGGTGACCACGGTCAGCGTCCTGATCGTGCTGGCCGTCTCGGCGCTGGCGGCGTACCCCCTGGCCCGATCGACGGCGCGCTGGTCGCGCAGCACGTTCCTGCTGATCATGCTGGGTTTGATCCTGCCGTTCCAGCTCGCCTCGCTGCCGCTCTACCAGACCGTCCGCGACCTCGGACTGCTCGGCTCGGTCTGGTCCCTGGTGCTGTTCTACGCCGGCCTGCAGGTCCCGTTCACGACCTTCCTGTACGTGGGCTTCCTGCGTGCCCTGCCGCGCGACTTCGAGGACGCCGCGGCGATCGACGGGGCGAGCCCCTTCACCACGTTCCGCTACGTCGTGCTGCCGATGCTCAAGCCGATCACGGTTACCGCCCTGGTGCTCAACGCGGTGGCGGTGTGGAACGACTTCTTCACCCCGCTGCTCTACCTCAGCGGCAGCGACCAGCAGACCGTGCCGGTGGCCGTCGCCGGCTTCGTCGGCCAGTTCGTCTCGGACTGGAACCTCATCTTCGCCGCCCTGCTGATCAGCATCGTCCCGGTCCTGGCGGTCTATCTCGCGCTGCAGCGCAGCATCATCAACGGCT
Source organism: Paractinoplanes rishiriensis (assembly GCF_016862375.1). GTDB lineage: Bacteria > Actinomycetota > Actinomycetes > Mycobacteriales > Micromonosporaceae > Actinoplanes > Actinoplanes rishiriensis. The sequence goes on from NZ_BOMV01000110.1 coordinate 40,643, forward strand.
TCGCCGGAGGGCTCAAAGGATGACACCGTACGGGTTGACGACCGAACAGCTCACCGAGCCTCTCGGGCTGGGCGGAATGGGTCTGGGCGGAATGGGTCTGGGCGGAATGGGTCTGGGCGAGTTCCGTCCGCGGCTGTCCTGGAAACTGCGCAGCGACCGGCGGGGTGCGGCCCCGTCGGCGTACCGGATCACGGCTGCCCGGCATGAGGGTGACCTGGACGATGAGGCCCGGCTGATCTGGGACAGCGGACGCCGCGAGAGCGGCGACACGCTGCTCGTGCCCTGGGACGGACCGGTCCTGCAGTCCGCCACGTGCTATCACTGGCGGGTCGAGGTGTGGGACGAGACCGGCGCCGCGGCGGGAACGGCGCAGAGCTGGTTCGAGACCGGGCTGCTGCACCGCGACGACTGGACCGCCGGGTGGATCGGCCGCGACCCGGTGAGCCTGCCGCTGGTCGACCCGCCCACCGACGAGGAGCGCTCCTTCCCCAGCCCGGCTGCCGCCCCGCTCTACCTGCGGCACGATTTCGAGGTGGCCGAGCGCCCGGTGCGGGCCCGGCTGTACGCCACCGCGCGCGGCGTCTACGAGCCCAGCCTCAACGGCGCCCGGGTCGGCGACCGCGAGCTGGCACCCGGCTGGACCGAGTACCACCGGCGCCTGCAGTACCAGACCTACGACGTGACCGGCCGGGTGCACGCCGGTGTCAACGAGATCGGCGCGATCGTGGCCGACGGCTGGTGGAGTGGCCACGTCGGGTTCGACCCGAGCCGGCCGGCCCGCCACTACGGCACCGCCACCGGCTATCTGGCGCAGCTGGTCCTCGACTTCGCCGACGGTTCGCGACAGGTGGTCGCCACCGACGGCGACTGGACCGAAGGGGCCGGACCGATCCTGGCGGCCGACCTGCTGATGGGCCAGTTCGCCGACGCCCGGCGATCGCCGTCGTTCCGGCCGGTCGCGGTGCTCGACCGCGAGCCCGGCCCGCTGGTCGCCGAGCCGGATCATCCCATCCGCGTCACCGCCGAGGTGCCGGCCGTCGCGGTGGACCGGCGGGGACCGCACCGGTTCGTCGTCGACTTCGGACAGAACGTGGTCGGCCGGGTCCGCTTGCGGATCCGCGGTGCCGAGCCGGGGCGGCGGATCGTGCTGCGGCACGCCGAGGTGCTCTCCGGCGGCGAGCTCTACCTCGACAATCTGCGCCGGGCCGCGGCCACCGACACCTACGTCACGGCCGGCGGCGAGGAGGAGTTCGAGCCGCAGTTCACCTTCCACGGCTTCCGGTACGCCGAGGTCTCCGGCTACCCGGGGGAGCTGTCCGCGGCCGACGTGAGCGCCCGGGTCCTGCACAACGACACCCCGTTCACCGGCCGGTTCACCTGCTCCGACCCGATGGTCGAGCAGTTGCAGGCGAACATCGTGTGGGGGCAGCGCGGCAACTTCGTGGCGGTGCCCACCGACTGCCCGCAGCGCGACGAGCGGCTCGGCTGGCTCGCCGACGCCCAGGTGTTCGCGCCGACCGCGACCCGCAACGCCGACGTGTCCGCGTTCCTCGCCCGCTGGATGCGCGACGTGGTCGACGGGCAGGACGCCGACGGGGCCTTCCGCGACGTCGCGCCGGTCCTGGTGCTCGACCGGGAGGGCGCTCCGGCGTGGGGCGACGCCGGCGTCATCATCCCCTGGCTGCTGTGGCGGGCCTACGGCGACCGGCGCACGCTGGAGCACAGCTTCGCGGCGATGGTCGCCTGGATCGAGCACGTCCGCCGGCACAATCCCGACCTGCTGTGGCGGCACCGCACCGGCAACTCGTACGGCGACTGGCTGCAGGTCGACGCCGAGACCCCGCGTGACGTGCTGTCGACCGCCTATTTCGCGTACAGCACCCGGATCGTCGCGGACGCCGCCGAGGTGCTCGGGCGCGGGGCCGAACTCGACGAGTACCGGGCCCTGCACGACAAGATCCGGTCGGCCTTCATCGACGCCTACGTCCGGGACGACGGCACCGTCGAGGGCGGCACCCAGACGGCTTACCTGCTGGCCCTCGACTTCGGGTTGCTGCCGCCGGACCTGGTCGAAGCGGCGGCCGGTCACCTGGCCGCCGACGTGGAGAAGCGGGGCAACCGGCTGACCACCGGTTTCGTCGGGGTCGCACTGCTGTGCCCGGTGCTGGCCGAGCACGGCCGCGCCGACCTCGCGTACGCCCTGCTGCACCAGGACGACTTTCCGTCCTGGGGCTATTCCATCCGGCACGGCGCCACCACGATCTGGGAGCGCTGGGACGGCTGGACCGAGCACGGCGGGTTCCAGTCCGCCGCGATGAACTCCTTCAACCACTACAGCCTGGGCAGCGTCGGCGACTGGCTCTTCGGCCGCGTCGCCGGCATCGACCAGGCGCCGGGCTCGGTCGCCTACCGCGAACTGATGCTGCGGCCGACACCGGGCGGGCAGCTCACCTGGGCGCGCGCCGAGCAGGAGACCGCCCGCGGTTTCGTCTGCTGCGGCTGGGACCTGGACGGTGACCAGCTCACCGTCGTGGTCGCGGTGCCGCCCGGCAGCACCGCCGTTCTGGAGATCCCCACCACCGACCCGGGCAGCGTCCGTCTCGACGACGCTCCCGTCCCGGCCGAACCGTCCGCCCGCGGCGCCACCGTGCGGCTGACCTCCGGCCGGTTCACCTTCACCGCCGCCTATTGATCTTCACCCCGGGAGCGATCATGAACATACGCAGACTCACGCCCCTCGTCGCCGCCCTGACCGCGGTCACTCTCGCCGCGGCGTGCAGCAGCGGCACCAACGCCAACTCCGGAGCGGACGGCGGCGGTGACAACAAGACCCTCACCCTCGCGTCGGTCGACCAGGGCTCCATCGAGGACGTCATCAAGGCGTTCGAGGCGGCCAACCCGGGCGTGAAGGTCACCTTCACCACCAGCGGGGCCGACCAGTACCAGGCCCAGATCCGGACCCAGCTGGCCTCCGGCACCGCACCGGACGTGATGACCGTGTGGCCCGGCAACGGCAACCCGGGCACCACCTACGTACTCGCCAAGCCCGGTTATCTCCTCGACCTGTCCGACCAGCCGTGGGCCGCGAAGCTGCCGGACTCGTTCAAGACCGTCGCCCAGTACGAGGGCAAGACCTACAACGCGCTGTTCGGCCTCAACGGCATCGGCGCGGTCTACAACGACGAGGCCCTGCAGAAGTCCGGCCTCAAGGCGCCGACCACGTGGACCGAGCTGCTGGCCTTCTGCCGGGACGCGGCCGGCAAGGGCACCCCGGCCTACGCGCTGGGCATCCAGGACAACTGGGTCACCCAGCTCGTCCTCTACGCCCTCGCGGCCACCGTCGTGTTCGGCCCGGACCGCGACTTCAACACCAAGCTCGCAGCCGGCCAGACCACCTTCGCCGGCTCGTCCTGGACCCAGGCGATGGCCAAGTACCAGGAGATGTCCAAGGCCGGCTGCTTCCAGAAGAACCCGCTGGGCACCAGCTACGAGGCCAGCCAGACGCTCGCCGCGACCGGCAAGACGCTCGGCATCGTCCAGGGCAACTGGATCATCAGCCTGCTCAAGCAGAAGAACCCGAGCGGCAAGTTCACGATGACCGCCCTGCCGGCCACCGACGACCCGGCCGCCTTCCTGATGCCCGCCGCCGCGGGTGCCGGCTACGGCGTCAATGCCAAGGCCAAGAACAAAGAGCTGGCAATCAAATTCATCTCGTACGTCATGTCGCCCGCCGGCATGAAGGTGTTCAACGAGAAGCAGGGCAGCCTGCCGACCCTGCCCGACGCCGGCACCACCGTGGACCCGGGCCTCAAGGAACTGACGACCTTCGTGCAGGGCAACCGCACGGTGCCGTTCATGGACCAGCTCTGGCCCAACGCCAAGGTGCAGCAGACCATGCTCAGCGGTCTGCAGGAGGTGTTCAGCAACCAGTCGACCGCGGACGCGGTGCTCAAGGACATGGACACCGAATACCAGAAGGGCGAGTAGTCACCGGTGGCCGACTTCCCGGGGGACTTCCTGTGGGGTAGTGCCGCCTCGGCCCACCAGGTCGAAGGCGGCAACACCAACAGCGACTGGTGGGACTTCGAGCACGACCCCTCCAGCCCGGCCGTGGAGTCCTCCGGCGACGGCATCGACCACTTCCACCGCTACGCCGAGGATTTCGCCCTGCTGTCCTCGCTCGGCCACAATGCGCACCGCCTCTCCGTGGAGTGGTCGCGCATCGAGCCGGCGCCCGGCGAGTTCAGCAGGGCCGCGCTGGACCATTACCGGCGGGTGCTCACCGTGCTGCGCGACGAGGGCCTGACCGCCTTCGTCACGCTGCACCACTTCACGCTGCCGCGCTGGTTCGCCGCCGCCGGCGGCTGGCTGGCCCCGGACGCGGCAGATGTCTTCGCCCGTTACGGCAAGCGAGTCGCCGCCGAACTGGGCGATCTCATGCCGTACGTCTGCACCGTCAACGAGCCGCAGATGATCGCCCTGCACGGCTACCTCGAGGGTTACCACCCGCCGGGCATCGCCAACGCCGTGTTGTGGCGGCGTGCCGGCGATGCCCTGTTGGACGCGCATTTCGCCGGCGTCCGTGCCGTCCGCGAGGAGACCGGCAGCCCCGTCGGCCTGGCCGTTCAGCTGCCGCTGCTGGCCCCGGCCCGCGACGACGAGGCGTGCCGGACGCTGTACGACCTGATGCGGTACGAGATCGTCGACCGCTACCTCGACGGGCTCACCGGACCCGATGCCGGCGACTGGCTCGGCGTGCAGTACTACCGCAAACAGTGGGTCGACCCGGCCTCGCCGACCTGGTTCGGCAGACCGCCCGCCGGGGTGCCGACGACCCAGATGGGCTGGGCGGTCCACCCGGACGGGCTGCGGCAGATGCTGCACCGCGCCGCCCGCACCGGGTTGCCGCTGTACGTGACGGAGAACGGCATCGCCACCGCCGACGACGCCGAACGTGTCGACTACCTCAGGACCCACCTCGCCGCGCTGGCGCAGGCTCGCGTGCAGGGCGTCGACGTGCGCGGCTACCTGCACTGGTCGGCGTTCGACAACTTCGAGTGGAGCGAGGGCTACCGGCCCCGGTTCGGCCTGATCGCCGTCGACCGGAACGACTTCACCCGCACACCCAAACCCAGCGCTCACGCTTTCGGCCGCGTTGCCCGAACCGGCCGCCTCGACGCATTTATCGACAGAGGAGCAATCTGATGGCCCCGATCAGAAGACCCGCGATCCTGACGACGACAGCGCTACTGCTCACCCTCGGCGCCGCCGTACCGGCCGCCGCCCACTCCGGTTCCGCCGGCGGTGTCCGGGTCGTCCGGCTCAGCGTCGACGGCCGGTACGACTCGCCGCTCGGCCTCGACAACGTCCGTCCCACCCTGGCCTGGCAGATGACCGCGATCGGCGACTGCCGGCACCGGGTCTGCGCCGCCGACCGGCAGACCGGGTATGAGGTGCAGGCCGCCGCGACCGTCGCCGACCTGCGCGCCGGCCGGCTGCTCTGGCGTACCGGCCGGGTGTCCGGCGACGACCAGCAGGTGCGTTTCGGCCGTGACCTCGGCTCGCGCGACAGCGTCGCCTGGCGGGTGCGGGTCTGGGACGCCCACCGGCAGGTGTCCGCCTGGTCCGCCCCGTCGACCTGGACCACCGGCCTGCTGCACGCCGCCGACTGGGGTGCGGCGCGGTGGATCGACTACCCGGACCGCGCCGAGAACCAGCCGATGCCGATCTTCGCCCGGCAGTTCGCGGTGCCCCGGCACAAGAGCGTGGCCGACGCGCGGCTCTATCTCTCCGGCGTCGGGCTGCACCACGCCACCGTCAACGGCCGCGAGGTCACCGACGAGGTCCTCGCCCCCGGCAACTCGAACTACCAGCTCTCCAGCGAGTACCGCACCTATGACGTCACGTCCGCGCTGCGGTCCGGCGCGAACGCCGTCGGCGTCGAACTCGGCAACGGCCCGGCCTACGTACGCCGCAGCGTCACCAACCCCGCGGTCGGCCGCACCTCTCCCTACTCGTGGTGGCAGAGCCAGCTCAAGGGCAACGGCACCCTGACCGCGGACGTTCCCGCCGGCAGCACCGTCGTCGAGGTCAGCGAGGTCGCCGGCTATCACGTCGGCGGCACCGTCAACGTGGACACCGGGGGAGGGGGTGACCGGTTCGAATCGCGCACCATCACCGCGATCGGGACCACGAGTATCACCTTCACCCCGGCGCTCGCCCTGGCACACGCCGCGGGCGCGAAGGTGACGGGTTCCGGCAACAACATCGCGGCCAGCGACGCCTCCGCCGGCGCGGCCGTCACCCCGCGCTTCATCGGCCGGCTGGAGATCCGCTACCGGGACGGCAGCCGCGAGACGATCGTGACCGACCGGTCCTGGCGTACCGCGCTGGGCCCGCTGGTCACCGACGCCTGGTACTCGGGCTCCGATTACGACGCCCGCCGCGAGCAGCCCGGCTGGAACGCCCCCGGCGCCGACCTCGGAGCGTCCGCGAAGCGCCGCGACGGCACCCCGACCGGTTGGATCGCCGCCGGCTTCGCGCCGCCGCCCAATCTCGCCACCACGCTCGTCGCCCGCACCGCCGAGCCGATCACCGTGCAGGAGGAGTTCGAGCCGGTCTCGGTGACCAACCCGGCACCGGGCACCTGGGTGTTCGACTTCGGGCAGAACATCGTGGGCTGGCCCCGGCTCCGGCTCGACCGGGTGCCCGCCGGCACCACGGTGAAGGTGGCGCCGGCCGAGTCGCTCAACCCGGACGGCACGGTCAACCAGGCCTCCCTGATGGGCGGCGGCGGATCCCGCGGCGTCGACCTGTTCAACACCTACACCACCGCCGGGGGCCGCACCGAGACGTGGCATCCCCGCTTCAACTACTTCGGCATGCAGTGGGTGCAGGTGACCGGCCTGCCGGACGGTTTCACCCCGGGCAAGAACCTGATCACCGGCGTACGCCTGCAGGCCGACACCCCGATCGCCGGCACCTTCTCGTCGTCGAACGACCGGATCAACCGCATCCACACGATGTCGCGGTACTCCTTCGCCGCGAACATCATGTCGGTGTTCACCGACTGTCCCGGCCGGGAGAAGCTGTCGTACCCCGCCGACTACACCATGCCGATGGGCGCCATTCACCGCGATTTCCAGCTCAATGCCTTCATGCGTACGACCATGCGCCATCTCGTGGAGGGGCAGTCGCTGGCGGACACCCCGATGGCCGGCAACGTCGCGCTGAAGACCCCGGTCTACGACTGGGGTTACAACGGCCGGTTCGGTGACGAGATCAACTGGGGCAACGCGATCGTGCTCGTCCCGGCGATCCTGCACCAGCTGTACGGCGACACCGGCGAGATGTCCCGGTACTACGACCGGCTGGTGCGCTTCGTCGACTACATCCAGCGGCAGAAGGTGGTCGGCGGGTTCTATGTCGACGCCGCCTTGGGCGACTGGGTCGGCGCCGAGCCGACCTCCGGGCGCATCACCGGCACCTGGGGCTACTACCTGACCATCCAGTCGATGGCCCGGATCGCCACGCTGACCGGGCACACCGCCGACGCCGCCCGGTACGCCGCGCTGGCCGGGGAGATCAAGGCGGCGTTCAACCGCGCGTTCTTCAACGAGGCACTGGGCCGCTACACCGCCACCGGCAACGCCGGGACGGACGGCGCCACCCAGGCCGCGCAGGCGCTCGCCCTCGACGCCGGCCTGGTACCGGCCGACAGCCACGGCAAGGTGCTCGAGGCGCTGGTGGAACTGATCTACGCCTTCCATCCCAACGGCACCGGGCCGCACTTCAGCGGCGGCACCATCGGGATGGGCCCGATCGTGCGGGCGCTGATGAACGGCGACCGCGACGACGTGCTGTGGGAGGTGCTGCAGCAGAACGACCAGCCGAGCTACGGCTACTTCATGGAGCCGACGCCCGCCAACCCGGGCGGCATGACGACCATCGGCGAACGGTGGAACCGCGGCGACTCCAAGAACCACATGATCCTGGCCCAGATCGAGGAGTGGTTCCACGCCGGCATCGCCGGGATCCAGGCCGCGCCCGGCTCGCCGGCCTACGACCGGCTCGTCGTCAAGCCGAAGCCGGTCGGCGACCTGACCAGGGCGAGCGGTGCCCACCAGACCCCGGCCGGGTGGGCCCGCTCGGCGTGGACGAAGAGCGCCGGCCGGTTCGCGCTGTCAGTGACCGTTCCGGCCAACACCCAGGCCGAGGTGTGGGTGCCGGCGGCCGACCGGCGCCTCGTCACCGCGTCGGGCCGCGCCGTGTTCCAGCGCGCCGACGGTGCCTACGTCGTCTATGCCGTCCCGTCCGGCTCGCACTCCTTCACGGTGCGAACCGGCCGCTGACCACGGAGGAAAGCGCTTGCACTACGTTGGTCGACACTGAACATCGTCGATCGAGGAGACTGAGCGTGTCCGCCACCATCCGTGACCTACGGCCACTCGCCGAGGCGGCCCCGGGCCGGGAGACCCTGCCGATCCGGATCCTCCAGGTCGGCGCCGGCAACTTCCTGCGCGGCTTCGCCGACTGGATGGTGCACCGGGCCAACGACGCGGGCGTGCTGCGGCACGGCATCGCGGTCATGAAGGCCACGCCGCGGCCCGAACAGGTCACCGGTCGGCTCGTCGAGCAGGACGGGATGTTCCACGTCCTGCTCGACGGCGTCCGGGACGGCCGTCCGTTCACCGAGACGACGCTGGTGACGGCGGTGCAGTCGGTCGTCGACGCGTACCGGGACTGGGACGGCTGCCGTGCCCTGATGCACGAGGAGACGCTGAGCCTGGTCATCTCCAACACCACGGACGCCGGCATCGTCTACGCCCCCGGCGACCTGGGCGCCGCACCACCCGCCTCGTTCCCCGCCAAGATGACGGCACTGCTGCACGAACGCTGGAGCCACTTCGCCGGCGACCCCCGGCGGGGCCTGTCGTTCCTGCCCTGCGAGCTCATCGAGGACAACGGTGCGACGCTGCGTTCGCTGATCCTGCGGCATGCCACCGAGGCGGCGCTCGACCCGCAGTTCATCGAGTGGGTCACCGCGCACTGCCGCTTCTACGACACCATCGTCGACCGCATCGTGCCGGGGCTTTCGGAGGGCGAGGCCGCCGAACTCCGCGCCTCGCTGGGCTTCGACGACCGGCTGATCGTCCGCGGCGAGCACTACGCCGACTGGGCGATCGCCGGCGGGCCGGAGATCCGTGACGAGTTCCCGCTCGACCGGGCCGCTCTGCCCGTGCGGTTCCTGTCCGACATCCGGCCCTACCGGGAACGCAAGGTGCGCATCCTGAACGGCACGCACACCGCGATGGCGGCCGTCGGCCCGCTGGTGGGCTGCCGCACCGTGCTCGACGCCGTCCAGCATCCGGCGGTCGGCGCCTACCTGCGGCATCTGCTCGACGACGAGGTGCTGCCGTCGCTGCCGGCGCCGGAGGGCCCTGCGGACCTGCAGCAGTACGCCGCCGCCATCCTCGACCGGTTCCGCAATCCCGCGCTGCAGCACCTGCTCGCCGACATCCGGCTCAACGCGCTCGCCAAGTGGCGGACGAGAAACCTGCCGGTGGTGCTCGACGCGTGGTCCCGAGGGCGGCGGGCCGACCTCGGGGTGTTCGCGTTCGCCTGCCTGCTGACCAGCTACGCGGGTGCCTTCGGGACGGTCGAGGTCCGCGACGACGAGACGCTCGTGAGCCGTCTGCGGGCCGATTTCGACGCCACCCGCACCGGCCCCTGGATCGCCGGCTTCGTCGCGTCGCTCGACTGGCCCGAGCTGCGCGACGCCGCGACGGCAGCACGTCTCACCGCGGAGACCGATGCCCACGTGCGCGCGCTGCTCGGGACCGAGCCGGCCGGCGTGCTGTCCGCACTGCTGGCCGGCCGGGAAGCCGGGACTACCGGGCGCTGCAAGCCAGCGGCTGAGTAGGAGCGTTCCCGGTGGCGATGTAGCCGAAGGTGGTCGACGCGCCGGCCGCCACCGGACCGTTCCACGTCTCGTTTCGCACGGTCGCCGCGGTGCCGCTCGCGGTCAGCGCGCCGCCCCAGACCTGGTTGATCGTCTGGCCGCTGCCCAGCGTCCAGCTGACGGTCCAGCCGTTGATCGCCGCCGAGCCGGCCCGCACCGTCACCTCACCCTGGTATCCGCCGGACCACGAGTTGACCGTCCGGTGCGTGGCTTCGCAGGGGCCGCCAACCGGCGGCGTGGTCGGCGTCGTCGTCGGGGCGGCCGTGGTCGGTTGCGCCGTGGGGCCGGTCGTCGGTGACGTCGTGATCAGCGGGCAGCTGCTCTGGTACTGGGAGATGCCGGAGCGGTCGGTGAGCGGGCACAGGAACTGGCTGTAGCGGGCGTCGTCGTCGACGAAGATCTTCAGCCAGGGGATCATCGTGCGCGCCAGGATGGTGCTCGGCTGACCGATGTAGTTGTGGCCGGCGCCGGTGATCTCGAGATAGCCCCGCTCGGTGGTGGCCGGCACGGTGTTGTACAGACTGGTGAGCCGGGAGGGCGGCACGAGGGTGTCGTTCTGCATCGCGTAGATCAGGGTCGGCACCCGGTCGTTGGCCAGGCTGCCCGACGGCAGGTGGGGCGCGTTGCCGATGGTGGCCCGCAGCGACGGCCGGCGCAGGGCCGCGTCGAGCGCACCGCCGCCGCCCATCGAGTGGCCCGCCACCGCGAGCCGGCCGGCGTCGACCCGGGTGCGCACCGAGCTGCTCCCGGTCAGGTAGTCCAGCGCGGCCAGCAGCTGGGTCCCGCGGCTGGTCGGGCTGTCGTTGAGGTTGTTGGTCTCGATGCCGAACACGACGAAGCCCTGCGACGCGAGTCGCGGGCCGAGCCAGGCGATGCCGGGCCAGGTGCCGTTGAGACCGGGCGAGATGGCGATCCCACCGAAGGTGCCCTGACTGGTGTCGGTCGGGTAGTAGATCACTCCGCCGCCGAAGCCGTTGCCGCGCGGCACGGTGACCGATGCGGTGGCGAACGGGCCGGTCACCGCCGCGATGCTGGCGGCGGTCGGGTCCGGCCCACGCTGGTACGGGTTGTCGGCGGCCGACGCGGGACTGACGGCCACCGAGCCGGCGAGGAGGCCCAACCCGATCGTTGTCGCGGCCAGGAACTTGCGGACGCGGGACATGGCTTTCACCCTTCCCTGGGTGTTGTGGGTAACGTTGCTCAACTGGGCCATAGAACGATATGTATCTATGCGTTGGCGGTCAAGATGAGCATGGTCTTTATGCGCACACGTGCCGGATAACGTTGCTCAGCCGGTACCGCTGTAACGGCGGCTGGTGAGGCCGTTGAGCAGGGCCGCGAAGACGAGCACGGCGCCCAGGGCGAACAACTGGTACTGGGCACCCTCGTTACCGGCGAAGGCCAGCAGGATGCCGGCGTTGAGCCAGACGATCAGGAGCGTGGTGAGCACCACCCCGGACACCCGGCCGATACCGCCGGTGATCGCGACGCCGCGGAGCACGGCAATGGTGATGGCCGGCAGCGCCATGCCGTTGCCGGTGACGCCGGCGTCGGGGCGCGCCGAGGCGAACTGGCTGACGGTCACGACCGCCACCAGGCCGGAGATGAGACCGGCGTAGACGTACGCCTTGAACCGGGTGTCCCGGCCGAACAGCGGCAGCTCGACGGCCCGGCTCAGCGAGTAGAGGTCCTGGATGGGCGGCGTACTGATCGGGCTCTGATCGTTGATCACGATCGCCAGGGACTTGCACGCGTAGTAGGTCGCCAGCGTGGCGATCAGGGCCGGGAAGCCGATGTAGGACACCAGCACGCCGTTGACCGCCCGCGGGCCGGTGCCGCGCGCGAGGGCCGCTCGCCGGACAGCACCTCACCGACCATGAGCTCGGCGATCTGCCGCGCGCTCAGGTCGCCGATCGGATAGGTGCCGACGGTGGTGCCGTCGCGCATCACGGTCACCTCGTCGGCGATCCGGACCAGTTCGTCGAGCCGGTGGGAGATGTAGACGACCGCGACGCCCGCCGCGGTGAGCCGCCGGACCACGGCGAACAGCACGTCGATCTCGGCGTGGGTGAGGATCGCTGACGGTTCGTCGAGGATGAGCACGGTGGCGTCGTGGGACAGCGCCTTGGCGATGGAGACCTGCTGCCGCTCGGCGACCGAAAGGCTCGCCGGCCGGCGAGGCGCCCGGGCAGATCCAGCATGGCCAGCAACTCCACCACGTGCCGGTTCTGTGCCGCCCAGTCGACCCGGCCCCGGCGGCGCAGCTCACGACCCAGAAAGATGTTCTCGGCGACGGTCAGCTCGTCGAACAACTGCGGTTCCTGATAGACGTGGCGATGCCCAGCGCGATGGCGTCGGACGTGGACCCGATCGTCACCGGCGCGCCGCCGAACTCGACGGTGCCGGCGTCGGACCGTTCCGCGCCGGCGACGATCTTGATCATCGTGGACTTCCCGGCGATGCGACCTGGCGGGTGAAACCGCAGGCAGGCCCGCTGAGCTGGCGCAGGGCCAGGTGCCGACGTCCGCCGGACCGCTCGTGGTCAAGTGGGCCCGGGACGCGGCGGGCCAGTTCCGCCTCCAGGCCACCGCACCGGCCGGAACCGGGGGCCAGATCTGGATTTCGCTGGCGTCGGCGTCGGCCACCAGCACCCCGGTCACCTCCGGCGCGACCTTCGTGGGGCGGAACGGCCTCTACGACGTCTATTCGGTCGGCGCCGGACTCGCCGAGTTCACCTCGGCTCCCTGAACAGGTGCGGCGGTGGTGCGCCGGACGGCCAGTGAGGGGGTCAGCTTGACCTGAACGGTGCGGCGGGTCCGGTCGGCGATCCGGTCGATCACGAGGCGGGCGGCGTTGGCGCCCATTTCGCGCCCGTCCTGGTCGACGCTGGTCAGCGAGATCGGCCCGAACGCGGCCAGGGCGCTGTTGTCATAACCGACCACCGAGATGTCGTCCGGGATGGTCAGCCCGGCCTCGGCGATGGCTTCCATGGCGCCGAGGGCGACGACGTCCGCACCGGCGAAGATCGCGGTCGGCCGGTGCGGCCGGGACAGCAGTTCCTTGGCCCCGGCGTAGCCGCCGTGGTGGGTGTAGCTGGTCGACGCGATGTCGATCTCGTCGGCCAGTCCCCGGGCGCGCATCGCGTCGCGGTACCCGTTGGCGCGTTGTGCGTTGGGCATTTCGGCCAGGCGTACGGGATCTGTCTCGTGGTGTTCGATGTGCGCGATGCGGCGGTGGCCCAGGTCGGCCAGATGGTCGACGACCAGGGCGGCACCCGCGACGTCGTCGTCGGTGACCGAGTCGTAGGTGGTGGCGGAGCCATGCCGGCCGACGACCACGGTGGGCACGCTGCGCGCGACGGTGTTCAGCCGGGTCTTCGAGGAGACCGGCGCGATGAGGACGAGGCCGTCCATGCTGCGGTCGATCATCGCGTCGATGACCCGGGCCTCGGCCTGTTCGCCGTTGCAGCCGGGGGCGAGCAGAACCTGGTAGTCGGTGTCGCCGAGCTGGGTGGTGATGCCGTCGAGGATGTCGGCGAAGAACAGGTTGCGCAGGTCGGGCAGCATCACGCCGATGGTGTAGGTCTGCCCGCGGAGTCCCCGGGCCGCGGCGGACGGCCGGAAGCCGAGTTCGTCGATGGCCTGCTGCACCTTGGCCCGCATGGCCGGGCTGGCACCGTAGGCGTTGCGCAGGACCTTGGAGACGGCGGTGGTGGAGACCTGTGCGTGGCGCGCGACGTCGATGATGGTGATCCGGCGGGGCGCGGGCTTGGGCATACCCCCGAGAGTACTGATCAACGGACCGGTGGCGGCGCGGTGCTGGCCCGGACCACCAGGGTGGGGGAGAAGCGCACCTGCGCGGCCGGCCGGCCGCGGTCGGCGATGCGTTCCAGCAGCAGCCGGGCCGCGGTCACGCCGACCTGGTGGCCGGCCTGGTCGACGGTGGTGGGCGGGACCGGGCCGATCCTGGCGGGGCTGATGTTGTCTAGCGGTAGTTTGTCGTCTTTATGGTGGTAGATAGAGGTTGAGGGCGTGGCCGTTTCCGACGGCGTTGAGCAGTTGCTGGAGTTCGCGGGGTGGCGGTTTGGTGGTCCATGCTGTCCAGCAGCGTTGCAGGAGCAGCCATGGGGTGAGCCAGGCGCGGACAGCGCGCAGGGCTTTCGGCCAACTGGGCTGTTCAGTGGGGCTGGTTTCGGCGCCCCCTCTCTCCGGAGTCGTCGGGGACGGTTTCCGGGACGGTTGCGGTGTGGTCGTTTGTGGGTGGTTGGTCGAACCAGGCGTCCCAGCAAAACGAGAATGCGCAGTTCACGAGGGTTTGGTGGCGGCGGATCGCGGTGGCGGAGCGGACTTGGAAGTCGGCCCAGCCCAGTTCGTCCTTGACTTGTTTGTAGCTTTGCTCGATCCAGTGCCTGATCCCATAGAGCCGCACGACCTCGGTCAGGTCCGCGGGTTCGCGGGCGGCCTCGGCATTGTCGTGCGGGCCGCTGGGGCGGGGCAGGTTCGTGGCCAGGTACCAGGTGGCCTTGTCCGGCAGGGTTTGCGGGTCGGTGGTGGCGATGACCAGGCGGGTGTGCCCGTCGGGTCCCCACCAGCCGAGCCGGGCGTCGGTGGCCCACCAGGTCTCGGTGCGTCCGTCGCGGAAGGTTCGCGTGACCGGTTGCCAGCCGCCCGGGTTCTCGGGGCCGGCCCAGGGCACGGCGCGGGCGGCGTCTTTCGGCGTGTACACCTCGGCGCCGTACTGCCACGAGCCGCGCGACGGTTTGAGGGCCATGACGAAACCCAGCCCGCTCTGACGTAGCGCGCCGCGAAGGTCGTCGTGCTCGCCGTAGAAGCTGTCCGCCACCACTGCCCGGCAGGTCACGCCTGCCGCGAGCGCTTCGGCGATCAGATCGGCGGCGATCTGCAACTTGGTCCGGAACTCGGGGTCGGACTGCTTGCGGGGGAAGTGGGAAGCCGGGGTGTAAGGCTGCGCGTGCAATGGATAGTAGAGGCGTTCGTCAGCCCAGACCGTGGTCACCGTGACGATGCCGTTGTCGGTCTTGCCGTAACGGCCCAGCCACTGCCGGCCGACATGCGCCGTCGCGGTGCCGTCCTTGCGGTCGCCGGAGTCGTCGATCGCGATCACACCCCGCGCGTGCGGCGCGGTCGCCGGATCGTTCACCAGCAACTCGAGCCGCCGCCGGTTGACCTCGTCGGCGTCCCATGTGGACTGCGACAGGAAGTACTGCAACCGTTGCACCGCAGCGTGCTGCGCCCCGGTGACCGGTTCCGCTCCGGCCAGCCCGGTGAGCGTCTTGTTCCGATCGCGAGGCGCCAGCAGGCCGGTCAGATACTCCCGAAACCCCCGCCGCTGCGCCAACCGGGAGAACAACTCGTCGAAACAGGCCGCGTAGTCCTCCAACGGACCCGCAGCCGGCGGGCACACCGCGCGAACCACCCAGCACCCCAACGCTCGATCCGACACCTGCCGAGCGCAACGCCACACACCGAAGAAAGGTTACGAAGCCGACAAACTACCG
>NZ_BOMV01000111.1 GCF_016862375.1 Paractinoplanes rishiriensis
CATCATCGGCAGTCTGCCCGCCACCGGCGGGTTCCTGCTGCTGATCCTCGCCGAGAGCATCGCCGCACCGGCCTGGGTCCGCGACCTCTCACCTTTCGCGCATCTGGCCCCCGTACCCCTGACCGGCCCCAACACGACGGCCTCCACGGTGCTGCTGATCGCGGCAGTCGTCCTGACGGGCGCAGGTATCGCTGGGTACCGCCGCCGAGACCTTCGAACGTGAACGGCAGCCGACCCGGCGGATCGAGGCGGCGCCGGGTCGGGAGTGTTGCGACACCGAGGTGAACGCCCTGATGCGATCGCTGACCGCGGGACAGGCGAGTCCGTGAGACGATCATCAGCGACCGCAACCGAACGGAATCGTGGCTGATGGAGTCGACCGGGGCGCAGTTGTTGATGGGGCTGCTCCTGAGCGGTGGAGTGTTCCTGGGCATTGCTCTCGGTATCGCCGTGCTGTTCTGGACACCGATCAGCCGCGAGGAGGGACGCAGGCGGCAGACACCGCCGCCTGGTTGGTGGACGAGAACGAAGCAGGCACTGCAGTCGGTAGCCGCCCGGGCAGTACACCTCCTGCGGGGACGGCTGCCGGCCGCGGCCGCTCCGCTGTCGCAGGCGGTCCGGCATCCGGCCCGACTGGTCGTCCTCGGGTTCGCCGCCGCAGTCCTGCTCGGGGCGGGACTGCTGTCACTGCCGTTCGCCACCACGACCGGCGACCGGGCGCCGATCATGACGGCGGTTTTCACCGCTACCTCCGCGGTGTGTGTGACCGGCCTGGTCGTGGTTGACACCGCAAGTTACTGGTCCGTCTTCGGCGAGATAGTGATCCTGTTGCTGATTCAGGTCGGGGGGTTCGGCATCATGACCCTGGCCTCGATGCTCGGTCTGCTCGTCGCCCGCCGCCTGCGGATCCGGCTGCAACTGGGCACCCAGGCCGAGACCAAGGCGCTGGGCATCGGGGAACTGCGCCGGATCGTGCTCGGCGTCCTGCGGATCAGCCTCCTGGTCGAGCTGCTGGTCACCATCCTGCTCGCCTGGCGTTTCGCCGACGGCTACGGTCACGCCTGGCCCCGCGCCACCTACCTCGGCCTGTTTCACGCGGTGTCGGCGTTCAACAACGCCGGCTTCGCCCTCTATCCGGACTCGCTCGTGCGGTTCGTCGGTGACCCGATCATCTGCCTGCCCATCGCCGCCGCCATCATCGTCGGCGGACTGGGCTTCCCCGTGTTGTTCGAGCTTCGTCGCGAACTACGCACCCCACGCCGGTGGTCGATCCATACGAAGATCACGGTTGGGATGACCGTGACACTGCTGTCCGGCGGCTGGCTCGCCATCAGCGCGGCCGAATGGACGAACAAGGCCACGCTGGGGCCGCTGGGCGTCGCCGACAAACTACTCGCCGGCTTCGTCACCGCCGTCATGCCCCGCACCGCCGGGTTCAACAGCCTCGACGTGGCGCAGATGCGTGACGTTACCCTGCTCATCCACGATGTTCTGATGTTCATCGGCGGCGGCAGCGCCGGCACCGCGGGCGGCATCAAGGTCACCACCTTCGCCGTTCTCGGCTTCGTGATCCTCGCCGAGATCCGCGGCGAACCCAGCGTGCACGCCCTGGGCCGCCGGCTCCCGGCGGGCGTCCAGCGTCAAGCACTGACCATCGCCCTGCTCGGCGTCGCCGCCATCGCCGTATCGACCCTCGCGCTACTCGCCCTGACGCCGTTCCGCCTCGACGTGGTGCTATTCGAAACCGTCTCCGCGTTCGCCACCGTTGGTCTGTCCACCGGTATCACCGCCCAGGTCGGGACCGCCGGGCATGTCATCCTGTGCCTGCTGATGTTCATCGGCCGGCTCGGCCCCATCACCGCCGTCACCGCGCTCGCACTGCGCGAACGGACCCGCCGCTACGAACGACCCGAGGAGCGACCCGTCGTTGGCTAGGAAACCGATCGACCACCGCATTGTCGTCCTCGGCCTCGGCCGCTTCGGTGGCTCCCTCGCCGCCGAACTTGTCCGCCGCGGCTGGGAAGTCACCGGGATCGACGCCAACCCGCAAGTCGTGCAGACCTACGCCGACCAGCTCACGCACACCGCTATCGCCAACACCACCGACGAGGAATCGCTGCGACAACTCGGCGTGTCCGACATGACCCACGCCGTCGTCGGGATCGGCACCGACCTGGAAGCCAGCATCCTGACCACCTCGCTGCTTGCCGACCTCGGCGTACCGAAGATCTGGGCCAAAGCCGTCAACCGCCAGCACGCCCGCATTCTCGAACGTGTCGGCGCGCACCACGTCGTGCTGCCCGAACACGAGATGGGCGAGCGCGTCGCGCACCTCGTCACCGGACACATTCTCAACTTCATCGCGTTCGAAGACGACTACGCCCTCGTCAAAGCCCGCGCCCCCGAGGAAGCCATCAACAAGACCCTCGCAGACTCCGGCCTACGCTCGAAGTACGGCATCACCGTGGTCTCGATCAAGCGACCCGGCGAGCCATTCACCTACGCCACCGCTGACACCACCGTCTACAGCGGCGACATCCTGATCGTCGCGGGGCGAACCAGCGAGGTCGAGACCTTCGCCAGCCTCACCTAGGCAGGCGACGTCGGTCGGCATGCTGTCACACTTGCTGAGACCGGCCGGCGGCCGTGGTCCGGCCTCGCGAACTGGGCCATCGGATTGCAGAATTCCGAGGTCAACCTTCGTGCGGCGAATACGCCGATAGCAAGCGAGATACCGGCCCCGGGGGCGGCGGACCGCATCCCCGAATGTCCGGCTTTGTCGAGCGCCGCAACGACCTGCCAAACGCCGTTACCGATACCGGCAGCGGTGATTCCTTCAGGGGAGCCCAAGGTTTCATGGCCGGTTGCTGCATGACCTCGAACCGCAGTGTCCACCGTGTACAGTGGCGATCATTGGCGTGGAAGTGCTGCTCGCTTTGATCGAAGTCGGTCATGACGTTGTGTCCGCCGATTGCGGCCGGCACAAAATCAAGTTCCAATAGTAGTTTCACCAGTCTGTCACGGGGATGAAAATGACTGGAAACGGGGATGCTCGTATTCCGATTCTGGTGGTGATCGGAGCGGCGGGTCTTTATGACTTGACCGACGCGTTCACTGCCGCTGGGTATAACGTGGTCAACGTTGACTGCGGCGAACGAGCCGTCGCCACCACCTGCGAGAAGGCGGACTTGATCCTTTTGGACGTCAAAAGGATCAAGGCGGCCGGGAAGTTCCCGCCGAAATTGACTTCTTCGCGGGCCACAGCCTCGGCGAATACAACGCCCTGTTTGCCGCCGGTGCGCTCGACTTCGGTGCCGGCCTGCGCCTTGTACGGCGCCGCGGCGAGCTGATGTCACGCATAACCAACGGCGCCATGACTGCCGTCGTCGGCCTTCCCGTGGCAGCCATCCAGGAAGCGCTGTCCGCCGGCGGGGACCCCACAGTGGGGCTCCTTATGAGCGCAGCCGTGTGACGTGTCCTTGCGCCTACCTGTCCCGGAGAGGGCAGGTAGGCGCCAAGAACATCCCAGGACGTGCCAGGCTGCGGCCTCGATGAGTTGATGCTGCGGCCGTCGCCCGTCAGCGCCGGGTCCACCGCTGGTTGGCGGCACCGGTGCAGGTCCACAAGAGGGTCGCTGTGCCGTTGGCGGTCTGGTTGTTGTCCACGTCGAGGCAGAGGCCGGACGCGTTGCCCCGGACGGTGCCGTCGGCTTGGAAGGTCCATTGCTGGTTGGTGCCGCCGTGGCAGTCCCAGATAGTCACCCTCGCGCCCGGAACTGCGCCGGTCGGCGCGTCGAGGCACTTGCCCAGCGCCTGCAGGGTCTGCCCGGCCACTACCCAGTTCTGGTTCGCGGCGCCGGTGCAGTCCCAGATGATCAGCTGGGTGCCGTTGGTGGTGTTGCTGTTGGGCACGTCCAGGCAGCGTCCGGAGGAGACACTGACCAGGGTGGCCGAGGGCGGGGCCTGCGGCTCACCGGTGACGCCGCCGCTGACCCGGTAGACCACTGTTCCATGCGCGGGCACACTCGCGCTTATCGCGCCGCCGGTGGTCGTCGTGGCGCCGCTCCAGGCATCGATCAAGGTGTACGACGACGCTCCGGACTTTCCGATCGCCGCCGCCGTGGTGGAGACGGTCCGGGTGGCGCTGCTCTGGTTGAACAGCGCCACCGCGACATCGCCGTTGGACAGTCGTTTGGCGAGCACTCGCTGGTTGGCGTCGCCGGCGACCTGGACTCCTTGGCGGCCCAGAGTGTCCTGGTTGATCGCGATCAGCCGGGGGTTCTTCAGGATCGTCTGGGTGGCGGCGCTCATGTTCCGGATGTCGTTGCCCGCGATCAGCGGCGCGGCCATGATCGCCCACATGGCGAAGTGCGAACGTTGCTCGGTGTCGGTCAGGGTGCCGCGGCCGACCTCCATCATGTCCGGGTCGTTGAAGCCGCCCGGTTCCGCGTATGCGGCCAGCGGTACATTCACGTTGATGATGTTCTGTATGCCCATCGGATAGCCGTTGATCTGGTCGGTGTTCCAGACCAGCTGGATGTCCTCGGTGGTGCGCCAGATGTTCGCCACATCGCCCCAGTCGCGCTGCGGCCCGGTCTTCGAGTGCAGGCTGTTGGAGTTGATGCTGTAGAGGATCGGCCGGCCGGTGGCGGCCAGCGCGTCACGCATTTTCGCGAACGTGGTGACCTGCTCGTTGATGGTGCCGAGGGGCGAGCACCAGTCGTACTTGAGGTAGTCCACGCCCCAGGCGGCGAACTGCCGGGCGTCCTGGGCCTCGTGGCCCTGGCTGCCGGTCGCTCCAGGGTAGGAGTCGAAGTACTGCGCGCAGGTCTGGTCCAGTGGCGCCTGGTAGATCCCGAACTTCAGCCCTTTGCTGTGGATGTAGTCGCCGAGTGCCTTCATGCCGCTGGGGAAGCGGGTCGGATCACCCTGCAGGTTGCCGTTCGCATCGCGGGTGGAAGCCATCCAGCAGTCGTCGACCACCACGTACTCGTAGCCTGCATCGCGCATGCCGGAGGTGACCATGGCATCGGCCATTCCCCGGATCAGCGCCTCATTGATGTTGCAGTAGAACGTGTTCCAGCTGTTCCATCCCATCGGCGGCGTACGGCCTACCCCGTTGTCCAGGGCCTGCGCCGGTGAGGCGGCGGTGACGACTGCGGTGCCCGGCAACAGCAGAAGGCTCGCAGCGAGCAGTGCTTTCCAGCGTCTCATCGCACAGTCCAAACCTGATTGGTGGCAGCGGTGCACGTCCACAGGACGACCGAGCTGCCGGCGGCGGTGGCTCTCCCGTTCACGTCCAGGCAAAGGCCGGACGCTGCGTTGCTGATCGTTCCGTTTGCGTTGCGGCTCCAGCGCTGATTCGCCGCGCCGGAGCAGTCCCACAGCTGAGCCTTGACCCCCGCGTTGGCGTTGGTCGGTGAGTCGAGGCACTTGCCCAGCGCCTGCAGAGCTTGCCCGTTGAAAGTCCATCGCTGGTTGGCGCTACCGGTGCAGTCCCCGATGATCGGTTGGGTGCCGTTGGTGGTGTTGCCGTTCGGCACGTCCAGGCAGCGACCGGAGCCGGCGCCGACCAGGGCTCCGCTCGTCGGGGGGCCGACCACCTCACCGATGCTGCCCGGCACCGACTGGAGCGCGGCGTTCCAGACCGCTGCCATCTTGTCGTACCCGCCCGCGGTGGGATGGACGCCGTCGATCAGGTCCGCTGTCGTCAGCGCGGCGTGCATGTCGACCAGATGGACGCGCTTGCCGCCGTTCCTTTTACTCTGCACGATGCCGGGAACGGCGGAGTTGAAGGTGCGAGCGGCCGCCGCCTGGCCGGCGGACGCCAGCGGGATGATCGTTGCCACGAACACATCCGCCATCGGCGCGGCCGTGGTGATGCGGTCGATCAGGGTGGACAGCCGGCTCGGCGCGGACGACAGGTTGTAGTTCTGCAGCACGTCGTTGGTACCGATGTGCAGCAGAACGGTGCGTGGGCTGGTGGTTTGCAGCCACCCGGTGATGTTGGCGTCGATCTGGTCGATCCGCCATCCCGGGTGGCCTTCGTGGTCGCGGTCGCCGAGAGCGGCCGGACCGTTGAACTGGGTGCCGACGAAGTCGACCCGGTAGCCGGCGCCCGCGAGTCGTTGCCATAGCCCGATGCGGTAGCCGCCGGGGACCTGAGTTCCCTCGGTGATCGAGTCGCCCAGCGGCATGACCCGCACCCCGCCGTTCGACTCCGCCGCCGAAGCGCTGGCCGCCATGACCGTGCCGGCCAGCGCCAGACCGGCGGCCAAAGCGGCGGCCAGGGCGGCGCCGAGAATCCCGCTCGTTTGTCGGTGCATCCATGTTCCTCTCGGTGGTCCGCGGCCTCACGGCGGCGGATGGGGGTGGGCACGCGGACCCCGGCGGATGTGGGCAGCGACGTCGTCGTTCGCCGGGGCGTCCTTCGGTCCCGGTGCGGTGAAGCGATGGGGCGGCATGAGTTTCGGGGGAAGGACCGCATGCGTGGTGGTGTGCCAGGCGGCCCGCGAACGGTGCGGAGACGACGCCGGCAAGCAGCGGTCCAGACAGTTGAGAACGTTAACCTCTCGGATTGAGACATTGCCAGAACATTTCCAAACATTCAAGTACGAAAATATGGTGGTCGCCCCTCCGTGATGAGTCCTAAAACCGTCTCTGCGGTTGCCGGCATTACATTTTTCAGTTGGGGGAATTCCTTCCACCTTCCCCGACGGCGGAAACCGGCGGCGAACGTTACAAGAAGTCGTCTTCTAAAAACTGTTATGCCGCTGGCGACCATTGAAGACATTGACCAACGGCAATGAATGGGGGTAGCTTTCCCGGAAGAAACTTTCTAACGGGCGGCCCGACACTTTCGGATGCGCGGTGTGCCGGAACAACGAGGGCGAGGAGTTACCCATGGGTTCGCAGCACGCGAGAAGGCGTCGTCGCGTCGGTACCTTCGCCGCCGCAGTGGTCATACTCCTGGCGGTGGGGACAGTGCCGGCCGCCGGCGCGCAGGCGGCGGCCGGCTATCGGGTGGGGGACGAGGCATCGGTCACGTCGCAGGACGGTACGGCCAAGGCGTCGCCGCAGCCGTCAAGTCCGATGGCGCGGGTGGCTGCGATGCAGCCGGGGTGGAACCTGGGAAACACGTTCGACGCGATCCCGGACGAGACCTCTTGGGGCAATCCCCGCACGACACCCGAACTGCTGCACTTCGTACGGTCGCAGGGCTACAACAGCATTCGCATCCCGGTCACCTGGAGCAACCACCACGGCCCGGCGCCCGACTACCCAGTCGACCCGGCCTGGTTGAACCGGATCCGCGAGGTCGTCGACTGGTCATTGGCCGAGGGTTTGCACGTGATGATCAACCTGCATCACGACTCCTGGCAATGGATCAACAGTTACCCGACCGAACGCACCACCGTCCTGAACCGGTACACCAGGCTGTGGAGCCAGCTCGCCGCCGAGTTCCGCGACCATTCGGACAAGCTGCTGTTCGAGAGCATCAACGAGCCGCAGTTCGCCGGAACCTCCGGAGACGCGGAGAGCGACGAGATGGTGCACGAGCTCAATCTCGCGTTCGTGCGTCTGGTACGGCAGACCGGGGGGCACAACGCCACTCGGTTGCTGGTGCTGCCCACTCTGCACACCAGCGGCGAGCAGGCCAGGATGGACGCCCTGCTCAACACTTTCAACGAGCTGGACGATCCCAACCTGGTAGCGACGATCCACTTCTACGGCTGGTGGCCGTTCAGCGTCAACATCGCCGGGGGCACCCGGTATGACACAAACGTCGAACAAGACATCCTGGGCACCTTCGATCGGGCATACAACACTTTTGTCGCCCGCGGCATCCCCGTGATCATCGGTGAATGGGCCCTGCTCAGCTACGACTACACCAGGCCAGGCATCATCGAACGAGGGGAGTTGCTGAAATTCTTCGAGGCGGTCGGTTACCACGCCCGGACCAGGAAGCTCACCACCATGCTCTGGGACGCCGGTTCGTTCCTGCACCGCCCGGACCTGCGCTGGCGGGATCGGGGCATCCACGAGTTGATGGCGGCCAGTCTGACCACCCGCTCCGCCACCGCCTCCTCCGACCAGCTCCACGTTGCGCGCAGCAGCCCCGTCACCAGCAAAACCCTCAACCTCAACCGCAACGGCCTGTCGTTCCGGGGACTGTGGCAGGGCAACAACCCGTTACGCAACGGCAAAGACTACGTGGTTTCGGGAACCACGCTCACCTTGACCTCGGCGGCAATGAGACGGCTGGCCGGTGACCGGGCCTACGGGGTGAACGCAACTGTCGAAGCCCGGTTTTCGCAGGGCGTGCCGTGGCAGATCGAAATCATCAGCTACGACACCCCGACGCAGGCCGACACGACGGGTAGCACCAGTTCGTTCGCCATCCCAACGCAGTTCCGTGGCGATCAACTCGCCACCATGGAGGCCGAATATGTGGACGGCAGCCCAGCCGGTCCGGCGAACTGGACCCCGTTCAAGGAGTTCTGGACCCATTTCCAGCCCGATTACGCCGCGGGCGTCATACTCCTGAAACCCGAGTTCTTCGCCGAGGTGAACGACGGTGCCATCACGCTCACCTTCCACTTCTGGAGCGGTACCCAGGTCACCTATACCTTGACGAAATCCGGAAGCTCGGTGACCGGTAGCCACGCCTGACCGTTCTCTCTCGCCGCAGAGGGGGGCGGCGGCTCGGTGAAGACAGGGCTGCTCGCTTGTCAGTTCAACGAGCAGGTCATCGGTGGGTCGGCTGTTGGTGTCCTGCTACGTGGCGAAGTGCGCATCGCGCCGGCCATGCGCAGTGGTTGAACAAGTGTTTAATCTGGGCTGGTGATGCCGGACGGCGCGGGCCAGGAGAGTCGAGACGGTGAGTTCGCCACCTCGACGCGGATCCTCGATGCCGCCATCGGACGATTTGCTCATGACGGCTTCCGGGTGGGTCTGCGCTGACGAGCACTTGTCCGCGGGTGAGGCTGCCGGGGTCGTCCGGCCGAGCCGCGACCGAGGCGCCCGTACTGGTGGGTGAGAACCTCAAGTGTGGTGCCGACCAGAATGATCAGGAACATCACCCGCGCCGGTGTGATGACCAGAACGTTCACCAGGCGGGCGTCCTCAGTCACCGGCGTGATGTCGCCGTATCCGGGTGGATCATCAGTTCTCCGCCTGCACCTGCGTACGGTAGCCCGGAACCAGCGTTCGTGATACGGAGGCACGCTGCAGGATTCACAACCGGCGTTCATGGTCGCCGCGCGAGGTCGAAGTCGGTAAACGCGCGTTTCTTGGCGGCATCCAGCCGGGTTACAGGGGTTTACCGTGAGCTCTGCGCCTGGAACGGTTTGACGAAGCCCACACCGTACGGCTCCCTCGAGCAGGACGGAGCCCTGGAACCGCGGTTCAGGCCGGCCTGGTGGTCGGCAAGCACCTTGGACACCATCACCGCGCTCGACCAGAATTGCCAGTCGGCTGCTGAAGGGCGACGAGGCCGTGATCGACGCGTCCGCGCAGCGGCTCGAGGCGCTTGGCGAGGTGGACGCCGCGCACAGCTCCGCGCCGGGGACCTGTCGGCGGTCGCATTTGCAGCACGGTCATTGCCGTTGTGACGCGGTGAGCACTATGTACGCCGTGGGGAAGGCGGGCACGGCGGGATTGGCGCCCGTCACGGTCGCATAGTTGTCGCGGCGCGATCATGCTGCTGGTCACGGTGCTGGTGCTGTCGGTGTACAAGCCGCGCGGCGAGACACCTGGTGCGGCCGGTCGTCTGGCCCCAGACGCGATGCGGCAGGTGCACCCTGATAGAGCAGCGCCTGTGCCGCCGTCCACGCGCTGTGGTGGACGGCGGCACAGGCGCATATTGCGTCAGAGCCGGTCGAGGATCGCCTTCATCGTGGTGATCTCGGCCTGCTGATCGGTGATGATCTTCTGGGCCAGGGCCTTGGCGTCGGGGTTGAACCCTCGCTCGGTCTCCTCTGTGGCCATGGTGATCGCCCCTTCGTGGTGGCTGATCATCATGGTAAGGAAATGCCTGTCGAACGCGGCACCGGTGGCCTTGTTGAGGGTGGCCATGTCGGTGTCGCTCATCATGCCGGGCATCGAGCTGTGGTCCGTGCCAGACATCGGAGCGGGCTGCCCCCACGTGGTCAGCCAGTTGTTCATGGTGTCGATCTCGGGCTGCTGAGACTGCCGGACCTTCGCCGCGAGTTCCTTCACCTGGGTGTCGGACGCGTGCCTGGCGGCCATGGCCGCCATGGTGACGGCCTGCTGGTGGTGCGGGATCATGTGTTCGGCGAACGCCACATCGGCGTTATTGAACGTGGCGCCAGCCACCGCCGAGGCGGGCGGCATCATGCCGTCGTGGTTCGTGCCGGAGCCGGTCGTCGGGTGATCCCCGCCGCATGCCGACAGCAGAATGGTCGTTATAGCGGCGACGCCGGCGGCAAGGCCGGCTCGCCGCGCTGCCGAGGGCAGCGCAAAGGAACGCATCATGTGGCTTAGGACCTTTCAAACGTTGATTACGGGTAGGCGCTGGCGCCCCGACACCGGCCGCGGGGGCGGGTGCCGAGGTGGGGTCTATATGCGCAGGACCGTTGTCAACGGGAGGGCCGCGTTCCAGGATTGCCGGCCCGGTGATGCGCGCGGCGGCGAGCCCGGCAGCCATTCGAGTGTGCCGGCGGCGCCACGACGGCGAGTGGCCACGATCAGCACGACCAGCATGGCGACGACGGCGACGCCGGACAGGATCGCCAGGCAGGCGCTCCACCCGGCGGGCGAACCGTGGCCGGGAGTCATCGGGCAGCTGTCGCCCGGGCAGCCTTCGGTCCACGACGCGACCCCTGCCGTCGTCGCGGTGGACCGTGCATCGCCGTGGGTTTCATGGTGGCCGGCCATCCCGGCGTGGCCGAGGCTGTGCATCGCCGTCAGGCCGATCACGGTGCAGGCCAGCACCAGCCATCGGGCCATCCGGCCGCCTGCTGTCACCGCCCCGGTCACCACCTCACGCTAGCGTGAAAACCGATGCCCGCGACCATCGCCCCCCGCACGACCGGCTGCCTACAGGCGGCCGCTGGGCGTCTTGTGGCGTCACTGCTCGTCAGGTGACAGGTGCACCCGGCGTAGCAGTTGCGCGTTGAGGGCGACCACGATCGTGGAGGCGCTCATCAGCACCGCACCGACCGCCGGACTCAGTGTCACGCCGGCCCAGGCGAGCACGCCCGCGGCGAGCGGGATCGCGAGTACGTTGTAGCCGGCCGCCCAGGACAGGTTCTGGATCATCTTGCGGTAGGACGCCTTCGACAGGCTGATCACGCCCGTGACGGCGCGCGGGTCGGAGGCGGCCAGGACTACGCCGGCGGACTCGATCGCCACGTCGGTGCCGGCGCCGATAGCGATTCCGACGTCGGCGCGGGCCAGCGCGGGAGCGTCGTTGACGCCGTCACCAACCATCGCCACGGTGAGGCCGCGATCCCGCAGCCGGGTCACGATGCGGTCCTTGTCGGCGGGCAGTACGTCGGCGAAAATCTCGTCCTCGCCGGGCCGGAAGCCCAGCTCCGCGGCGACCGCCTCGGCGACCGGGCGGGCGTCCCCGGTGATCATCACGATCTTGCGGACGCCGCGCCGGCGCAGTTGCTCGATGGCCTGCCGCGCCTCTGGGCGGATCTCGTCCTCCAAGGCGAAGGCGCCGACGACCGCGGGCCCGTTGAGGCGGATCAGGTGCAGCACGGCGGCGCCGCGCCGTGACCACGCGCCGGTCGGTCCGGCCAGCTCGTCGGGGACGGTGGCGCCGAGCTCCCGCAGCAGCGCGGGCCCGCCGACGGCGTAGGTGGTGCCGTCGACGGTCGCTTGCACGCCGCGGCCGGTCAGCGACCGGAAACCGATGGCGACGGCGGCCAGTCCTCGATCCCGCGCCACTGCGACCAACGCGCGGGCGAGGGGGTGTTCGCTGTCGGCCTCGACCGCGGCGGCGATCCGCAGCACCTCGTCGTCGCCGTACCCGGCCGCGACGGCCGAGGCGGTGACCGTGTGCGCGCCCTTGGTCAGGGTGCCGGTCTTGTCGAACAGGACCGCATCCACCGTGCGCATCCGCTCGAGGGCGAGTCGGTCCTTGACCAAAATGCCGGCCCGTGCCGCCAATGCCGTGGACAGCGCGATCACCAGCGGGATGGCCAGGCCGAGGGCGTGCGGGCACGCGATGACCAGCACCGTCACCGTGCGTACGACGGCCTGGTCGAGGTCGCCGAGCGCCCACCACGTCACAAACGTGGCCAGCCCGGTCCCGGTGGCGATGTAGAACAGCCAGGCGGCGAAACGGTCGGCGAGGGCTTGGGCGCGGCCGCTTGACGCCTGCGCCTGCGCGACCAGCCGCCCGATCCCGGCCAATGCGGTGTCGTCACCGACCGCGTCGACCTCCACCCGGATCGCCGAATCGGTTGCCACCGTGCCGGCGATCACGCGGTCACCGGTCCTGCGGGACGCCGGCCGCGACTCGCCCGTGATCATCGACTCGTCGACCTCAGCGGCGCCTTCGACGATGTGGCCGTCGGCCGGCACCCGGCCCCCGGAACGCACCAGCACCACATCGCCGACGGTCAGCGCGGTCACCGGCACCGTCTCAACCGTATCTGCGGTGACCCGCTCGGCCTCGTCGGGCAGCAGCGCGGCCAGCGCCGCCAGGGCACCCTGGGCCTGGCCGATTGCCTTCATCTCCTGCCAGTGACCGAGCAACATGATCGTCACCAGTGCGGCCAGCTCCCACCAGAAGTCCAGGCCGAACCAGCCAACGCTGGTGGCCAGCGACGCCACATAGGCGACGGTGATGGCCATCGCGATCAGCAGCATCATTCCCGGCGCCCGGTCCCGCACCTCGCTGACCGCGCCGGCCAAGAACGGCCAACCACCGTGGAAGAAAACCGCCGTGCCCAGGACCGGCCCAACCCAGGCAATGCCGGCAAACTCGAGCGAGTAGCCGAACCAGTCCATCACCATCGGGCTGGTCAGCACGATCGGCACCGTCATCGCCAGGCTCAGCCAAAACTTGCGCCGGAAGACCTCCGGGTCGTGCCCGGCGTGTTTGTCATGACCGGCATGCCCGGCCCGATGCCCGGCGTGCGCATCGTGGCCGCCGGCCGGTATCCCATGGTGCTCATGAGCGTGCGCCGAAATTCCGGCCGGGGCAGGTCTGTGCGCGTGCATCGCCGCTTCGGTCATCTCGATCGCGGCGCCGCTTACCGCCGGTGATCCGCATTGTTGCTTCATGACGGCACCTCCACCCCGAACATATACCCCATGGGGGTATCAGCCAAGGGCCTTCAGTCCATCGTTGGCGGCGAGGGCGTCACTGATTCACCCCTGCGTTGGCGCGCGTCGCCGGTGACGGCGCGGTCAGCGGGGGCAGGCGAGGAAATGACGTAACCTGGCGTCGTGTATCGCCAGCAACCGGTCACCGCCGCCCGCCGGTGGCCGTTGTGGCTGCTTCTTGTACTGGTTATGACCGCGTGGGGGCTCTGGTCAGGCGGCCACTGCGCAGACGACCACCCGGCGCACGCCGACGCCGCGGTCGTCGCATTCGACAGCCCGATCGCGAGCGCCGCTGATCCCGTTCAGCGGAACGTCACCGGCGAACCAGCCGATCACCAGCAGCCGAGCGCAGCGGACGACGACTGCCACGTCCAGGCATCGCCGACAATCGCCTACGCCCCAGGCGTGCCCGCCGCGATCCCCGCGGTTCGCGGCCACGGCCGGATCAGCGCCGACAATCGGTCGCAGCCCGTGCAACCGGCACCGCCCCCCATCACGCTCATCGCCATCGGCGTCAGCCGAACGTAGAAACGGTCACGCCCGCGTCGCCCCTCGCTCGTCAACTCCGGGCTTGACGCGTCGTTCCTTCCGTTTCTGCGTTCGAAAGTCGATCACTGTCATGAATACCGATATCAGGCTGCCCGCACAGCACCGAGCGTCCCAAATGATCCGTCAGCGGCGGTGGTCATGATCGAGCCGCCGCTACCACCCGTGCGCTCAACCGAAGAATGGCCCGCCCGCGGTGGCGTGTGGACCTACGACACCTGGGGCAGGCACGGTCGCCCTGTGCTGCTCATCCCGGCGGTGCTGTTCGACCGGGTTACCTGGTGGCCGGCCGCCGCCGACCTGCGTCCGCACGCCACCGTGGTTGCCGCGGATCTGCCGGGCCACGGTGGGTCCGACCCCCGGCTGCGATACGAGCCGGATGAACTGGTCGACGACCTTGCCGGCCTGATCGCCGCCCTCGACGTCCCGCTGGCACCGATCGTGGTGGGCCATGGCTCGTCCGCCGGCCTCGCGACCTTGTTCGCCACCCGGTACGCCGTGCACGCCCTGGTCACCGTCGACGCCGACGACAGCTTTGCTCTCGACCGCGACCGCTACCTGCAGACCATGAACCTGGACGCGCTACCGGCCCCGTACCGGAACCTCGTGGACGTGGCCGACGAGCCGCGGCTGCTGCGCGATTACGCCGCCTGCATCCGCATCCGGCCGCATCCGGACCCGCCGTCGACCGCCCGGCACGCGCGCCTCGCGATCCGCAGCCGACCGCCCGCCGATCCCGACCCGGGCGACTGCCGGATGAACATCTACGACGTGCCCGGCCGGTTCGCGCACCTCATTGATGTCGACCGTTTCGTCTGCGATATCAAGCGATTGCTCTGACCGGCTCTACGCAGTGTGTCCGCCGCAGCAAGCAAGACGGCACGTGAACCTGCCTATCAATCCTTTCCCCTGTTTATGTGCACGCGCACCGGGACCCGGTCGAACGAGACCGGGTCGTCGGCATTCACGTGGTATGCCGCCCCGGTCGCCTGGGACGGCTGCTGCCGGCGAGCGGGGCGCGTGCCTGCTTCAGGTAGCCGGTGAGGGCTTCCTCGCCTGCTTGTTCGCGGCGCTGCGGGTGAGTGAGGTGGCCGTCGGCGTCAAATCGTACGTCGCGCAGGCGTAGCGGCGGCTCGGTGGCGGCGGCCCAGTGGTGCCAGAGCCCGGTGTGCGGGTCGAACCGGTAGTCGGTCAGCAGCCGGTGGCCGCGGGTGGCGACCAGGCCGACGGCGTCGATCAGATAGTCCCGGACGGTGTCGCTGATGAAGCCCGAGCTTGTACCGGGAGGCCCGACGGCTGGCCATGATACCTCCAGGGGTATGCCGACGGCACATGCTCGCCTGACGCGAGGCCACGGAGCGAGCCGGTCCCGCCGGGACCTTCGGCTCTGTCTGCCGTCCCCGGGCCGGCGCAACCTGGACGCGAGCCACTGTGTCGGCAGTGGGGACGGCGACGATGACCGGGGACTTGAATGCTGCGGCTCGACGTGACGATGGGCCAACGCCGAGAATGCGTATCGGACCCCGCGGATCACGCTGTCCGCCGGTGACCGGCTGGTGAAGTGACTTTCCGGCCGTCATCGGCCGGCGGGCTCCGAAGGAGGATCCCATGAAGCATTGGACGGTGGAGGACGTCATGACGCGCGACGTCGTGTCGGTCCCGCCCGGTGCCCCGTTCCGCGACGTGGTGAACGCTGTCCTCGAGCATCGGATCAGCGCCGTTCCGGTGGTCGACACCGGCGGACGGGTACTGGGCATCATCTCCGAGGCGGACCTGCTGCACGAAGTGCGGGCGACCCGAGGCTACCGGGCACGGATCGTCCGCGCGCTGCGACGACCGGCGGAGATCGGCAGGGTCACCCGGGCGGCCGATCTGATGACTGCTCCGGCGGTGACCACTGGCCCGGGCGCCTCGGTGCTCGCCGCGGCCGGGCGGCTGGAGGACGAAAAGGTGAAGCGGATGCCCGTGGTCGGCGACGATGGCCGGTTGCTCGGCATCGTTTCCCGCCGTGACCTGCTGCGGCTGCAGATTCGTTCGGACGCCGACATCCGGACCGACGTCGAGGACAGCGTGCTGCGGCGCACGCTATGGACCGAACCGGCAGCGGTCACGGTCGGTGTGGACCGGGGAACGGTGACGCTGCGCGGGCGACTGGCGAGTCGCGGCCTGGCCGATCTTGCGGTGCAGCTGACCCGGGAGGTCGCCGGCGTGGTAACCGTGGTGGACGAACTCAGCTGGCAGACGGGTGAGGATCGCTGGACCGCTCGTGCTTCCCACGTGGCGGGCATCCGTGCCGTACGCTCCGCCCCGCCGTCCGCCGGCCCGGCGGCAGGGCGGAGCGATGTCCCTGCTGGACTCCGCTGCGCCGGACGGCGCGGAGCAAGCGGCCACGACGCCGAAACTGCAGCACGGCTGTAGATCACTCGTCGCCGCCGCCGGCTACACCGGCCGGATGTCCTCGTCCGTGCGCAACAGCCCCATGATGTTGCCTTCGGGGTCGCGGAACAACGCAAACGACATTCGCTCGTCGATCTGGGTCGGTGGCACGAGTGGTGTGCCGCCGAGGTCGCTGATTGCTTTCAACTCGGCTTGCAGGTCATCGACCTGGACGTAAACAGTCACATACGGCGGCATCTGTTTGCCGGCCCGCATGAGGCCGCCACCGAGGCCGCCGTCGGCGGGATCCGCCAAGCGGTAGCCGGAGCCGCCCTCCCGGATGGCCCAGCCGAACGCCTTGGCGTAGAAGTCCTCCAGGACCTCGAGGTTGTGCCCGCCGATCTCCCAGTGCACCACGGGATGTGCCATCTCATCCATCCTCTCCGCAGTAGGGGTGAACACAAGACGCTCGCCTTCAGAACACCGATCCGGTCGACGGCCGCATAGGGCCGAACGTCCTTGCCGACGGATGTCGTGGCGAGATCCCGGAGGGCGTGGGCGACTACCGGGCGGATTTGGCTTTGGCCAGCAGGAAGTCCGTCACGGCCGGGGCGAACGCAGGCCCCAGCTGTGGCACGTGGAGGCCACCGTTGATCGTCCATGCCTGAACCGCCGAGCCGCCGGCACAACCCTGCGCGTAGGTGCGCACCGTCGTTTCGGCACCCGGCAGGTCGGTGACCAGGTCAAGCTGAGGAGCGTCGCGGCCGGTTTCGGTGCATTGGTTGTAGCGCAGCCAGTGGGCGACCGTGGTGGCGGCGGAAGGATAGGCGACGCCGTCGATGTCGCCGCCGGTGAAGGTGATGGTCTCGTCGGCGCTGCCGTGGATGGCGAGGACGCTTACCGGCTCCGAGGGGTGGCATTGCGTGGTGTCGTTCCACGTCGCGCCGTTGATGGCGACGATTGCGGCGATCTGATCGGCGTGGTCGCAGGCCATCCGGAACGTCATGAACGCACCGTTGGAGTGGCCGATCAGGTAGATGCGGGCACGGTCAATCCGGTACGAGTCCTGGATCGTGGAGATGAGCCCGCTGAGGTAGCGCGAGTCATCAGGTTGCGGACTGGAGAAGGCGCAACAGGCGTCGGTGGCGTTCCAGAAACGCTCGCCGCGGTCATCGACCGAACCGTCCGGATAGGCGTAGATGAAACCATGCCGCTCGGACTCGGGTGTCAACCGCAGGTAGGTCTCGAGTTCCTTCGCGTCGGACGTGTATCCGTGCAAGGCCATGACCAGCGGCGCCGGCCGGGCCGGAGCATAGGAGGCCGGGACGTGTACGGTGACCTGGCGGCCACCGATCTCCACGGTGCCGGTGCCAAGCGCCGGCAACGCCGACGCGACAGAAGCCGGCCCGGGACTGTCCGCCGAATTGCAGGCCAGCGTCACCATGACTGCCGCCACGGCAGCCATGGTTCGAGCCGCCTGCCACCCGTGTCGAGCCATCGCACCTCCCAAAATATCGTTTGTCCCCGGTTGGCGACAGCCCGACCGCTACCCAGGCAGGTGGGCGCGCCGAACGTGATCTGCCCGGTGAAGGGCCGCATCACGTCGCCACCGCCAGGGTCACCCGGCCGAGCGGGCCACGCGGGAGGCGTCCTCGCCGACCATGGCACGGAAATCGACGGTGGCGATGAAATCGCTGCGCCATCGCGAACCGGTGCGGGCCACGTTGTGCATGCCGACGACATCGGCAAGGAAGGCGTCCAGGGGAGTAGACCGTACGCCGTACGTTGCCGAACTGCTTGAAGGTGGTGTCGAGCTCGGCCAGGAATGCCGTCGTGCCGGCGCTGGACCCGGCGCTCGGCATGACCGGCCGCAGGTCGCGGAAGTCGGCGTAATCGACAGAATCAGCGACATGGCGCGGCGGGACCTCCGGCCGCACCGTCCGGGACCGTGGGCCCTCGCAGTCGTGCGTCGCACGGACTGATGCTTCTCGCAACAAGGGAGGCACAGATGTCCGTTCGGGAAAGCGTTTTCGTATCCGATCAGCGCTTGCAACTGATCAGCCTGACCGTGCAGGTGAAGATGTCGCACGACTTGACGGCCGCATTCTTGGAGCGTTACACCGTCTTTCCCGAGGAAATGCTTTCCGCGTACGCGCGGGAACTCGTGATGATCCGAGCCGTGCTCGACCGGCATGGTCTCGTCTGCCTGGACGGCACGCTCCACGCTGGTCGTTTCACCGGCCAACCGGATCAGGAGCGGTACGCCCGCCTGCTGCGCCGGGGATTCGCAAACCGGGCCGCGGCCTTGGACGTCGTTTCGGAGATGCTCGGTGAGACGGTTGCGATGATCGACTCGGCGCTACCGCATCTACGCACGCCCGACGTCCGGCAGGCATACCTGCAGCTATACGCGGCCTCGATGCGCCAGTGCCGTCTTCTGCAGGCGTGGGCCCGCCGGTGACAGCGATCTCTTGGCGCGGACGCGTGGTTTCTCCTCATCAGGACCTTTTCCCCTACCCGCCGGACCGGGCCCTTGTTCTCCTGAAGGAGAAATCCCGTGATGCGAGGTGGGAAGATGAAGCGACGCTCGTGGCGCGATCTGTCACCGGGTCAGCGCCTGGCCGTGTCCCTCTCGGCGTCGGCGGAAATCGCGTTGACCACGCTGGCCGTGGTGGACCTGATGCGGCGTCCGCGAGAGCGCGTCCGAGGACCGAAGGCCCTGTGGTGGGCGGCCCTGTTCGTCCAGCCGGTCGGACCGATCGCCTATTTCTGGAAGGGCCGGCGCGGCGCAACAGGTCCATGATCGGGCAGCCGTTGTTCGCCGTCACTGTGCTGTCGATTACGAACGAGCAGGCGAGGAGATGGTCGTCATGGCTGCCATCGCTGCCGGGGTGCTGGCGGGCGGACTGCCGTACGCCGCCCGCGGCTCCGGACCGCCGGTCATCGTCCTTCCCGGCATCACCGGGGACAACGCGGATCCCGCCGGCCGTGATCGGCGGGCCCAGCTGCGCGTTTTCCGGTCG
Source organism: Paractinoplanes rishiriensis (assembly GCF_016862375.1). Lineage (GTDB taxonomy): Bacteria > Actinomycetota > Actinomycetes > Mycobacteriales > Micromonosporaceae > Actinoplanes > Actinoplanes rishiriensis. Next base: position 19,250 of record NZ_BOMV01000111.1, read on the forward strand.
CTGACAGACCGGTTCACGTTGTTGGTGATCAATCGGCGGCCCGGCCTCGCGCGAGGTGCGGCGCTCCAGGATCTCGCCGAGGACTATGCGAAGGCGATCGCGCACGAGTTCGGTGGTCGTCCGGTGCCGGTGATCGGCGTGTCCACCGGCGGCTCGATTGCCCAGTTGCTGGCCGCCCGGCATCCGGAACTGGTCAGCCGGCTGGTACTGGTGTCCAGCGCATGCCGGCTTTCCGCCGGTGGCCGGCGGGTTCAGCGCGACCTTGCCCGGTACGCCGCCGAGGGCCGGCCCCGCCGTGCGTGGGCGTCCACCGGCCCCGCGCTCGCCGGCGGCGTCGCCGGACGGTGGTGTTGCACCGCCCTGTTGTGGCTGTTCGGACGCCGGATGACCGCGGCCGACCCGACCGACCTGCTAGTCACCGTCGCTGCGGAGGACACCTTCGATGCGGCCCGGGACCTGCCCCGGATAGCGGCGCCCACGCTCGTCATCGGTGGCGCCCGGGACGGCTTCTACAACCCGCAGCTGTTCCGTGAGACCGCGTACCGCATCCCGGATGCTCGCCTGGTGCTGTATCGCCGGAAGGGTCATGCCGCGACGGTGGCCGGACGCGCCGCTGCGCGCGAGATAGCGGAGTTCCTCGGCTGACCGCACATCCGGCGTGTCCCATCACCGTGCGGCCGACCGATCCAAGCATGATCAGCGAGTGTGTGGCGGCGCAGCGTCGACCGGTCACCAGGGCCGCCGCGCGTCGGACGGGAACGGGTGTGGTGGGACGGAACCGTCCCACCACACCCAGGGTGTCATCGAGCCGGCCACCTGGTGAAGGCGGCCAGGTGCCGTTCGGACGCGGCCAGCAGGTTGGCGTAGACCTGTTTGACGTCCGGGGCGGTCAGCCCGCCGCGGGCGGCCTCCAGGGCGGCGATGTCATCGCGTTCCGCCTGCTGGGCGGCGGCCATGGCTTCGGACAGGCTGGCTTTGCCCTGCGCCACCAGCTTGTCGTATCGGGCCTTGAATGCTGGATCGGTGAATGTGCCGTCTGGCTGGTTCGCGGTCGGGTCGGCGACGCCGTAGCGCTGCAACAGCGTACGGATCATGATCAGATGGTGGGTCTCGGCTGTGGCGATGTGGTCGAATACGGCCGCGTCATACCGGGCCGCGAATGCCGCGTACACGTCGTGAGCGAGCTTTTCCTCCTGCGCCATCGACGCCAGCACGCTCCGCTGGGCAGCGGTGAGGCTGCCCTGCTCGGCGAGTGTCTGGCAGGAGCCCGAACCGGGGCCGAATCCCATACCGCCGCCGAATCCCATACCGCCGCCGAATCCCATGCCGTTGCTCTCGGCAGCCGCCGTGATGCGCGGCGCTGGGCCGGGACCGAAAGGCCCGGCCCCCGCCAGTGCCGGAGCCGCGACCGCCAGGCCGCCCAGGCCGAGCGCCCCGGCCGCCACGACCGTCGCCGCGCGGCGAGTAATGGTCTTCATCATTTTCTCCTCTCCCTGACACCCCCACCGTGGCTCGCCGTGTTGGCGACGGCGTGGAAGCGGTATGGAGACGATGTGGAGAATCAGGCCGGAGCGATGAGGCGCCGGCTCAGGTAGGCGTCGGTGTTCTGGTTCGCGTCCGGCGGAACGAGGTTGGTGGCCTCGGACTCGTAGACCACGACGCGGCCGTCGCCGCTGATCGCCGGCGTCAAACAGGCGTACGAGTCCGCCTGTTTGACGCCGGCCGACACCGAAACCCGGGATGTCATCCAGTTCGTGCCGGACGGGGCCGCGGCCGCCCCGCCTCCGAGGAGCACGGGGCACAGGCCGGCCGCGGCGATCAGCTGAGATGAGCCCATGCCGAGCCTCCGGTCACAGCAGTGGGGTGCGTCCCGCGAAGCCGGTGGCTACCTGGATGCGGGGGAGCAGAGTCGTGCCGTTGCCCTGGTAGAGGTAGAGGATGTTGCTGGAGATGTTCACGGCGGTCAGGTCGGGGTAGCCGTCGCGGTTGAAGTCGCCGACGCCGAGGAGGTCGCGCATGGTGTTCCAGCCGGTGTGGAGCTGGCGGCGGGCGGCGAAGCCGCCGGAACGTCCGGGGTAGAGGTAGAGGGCGCCGGTGGAGGTGAGCCGGGCGATCATGTCGGGGTAGCCGTCGCGGTCGAAGTCGCCGACGCCGGTGAGTTCGCTCATGGCGCCCCAGCCGCCGGTGCCGATCTGGATCCTCGAACCCAGCGTTGCGCCGGGCCGGCCGGGATAGAAGTAGAGATTGTTGTTGTTGGTCTGGGCGGCGATCAGGTCGGGGTAGCCGTCGCGGTCGAGGTCGGCGATCGGGGTGATCTCGCGCATGCCGTTCCAGCCGGCGCCGATCTGTTTGCGGGTGCCGAATCCGGAGCCGGTTCCGGGATAGAACCACAGGGCGCCGGTGGAACTCTGCCGTGCGACGAGGTCCTCCCGGCCGTCGAGGTTGAGATCGCCGATGCGGACGATCGCGCTCATGGTGTTCCAGCCGCTGTTGCCGACCGTGCGGGCCGCTGCGGTGTCGACGTACGTGCCGTTGCCCGGATAGAGAATCAGGCTGCCGTTGCTGGTGGTACGGGCGATCACGTCGGACCACCCGTTGCCGTTGAAGTCGGCGAACTGGGCCGGCGGCAGCGGTGCGAAGTCGACGTAGTCGTTGTCGATGTTGATGGTGACGCCGCCGTGCGTCTCGTTGTGCCCGCCCAGGTACTGCTTCATCCGCCGGTGCGGGGACCAGTACCCGGCCGGGATTGCGGTGTCGGAGACGGTCGCGACGCCGTCCCACCGCGCGAAGTCGAGGTAGTCCGGGCGTACATATCCGGCGGTGTTGTAGTTGGCGACCTGGTCGGCCACGCCGGAGCCCATGCTGCTGTAGAAGCCGGACAGGTAGCCGAGGTCGTGCAGCCGTGCGGTCCAGGCGCTCATGAAGGCCAGGACCCCGGCGCGGCAGGCGGCGTCGTCGGTGCGGTACGCCTCCATGTCGTAGATCAGGATGCTCTCCAGGCCCAGTCCGAGCGCCGTCGCCTGGGCGGCCGCGTCCTCGGCGGTGGCCCGGCCCTGGGCCGCGGCCTGGGTGTTGTCGATCCGGTTCGGCTTGGTCGTGGTGGTGCACGAAGCTTGCGGCCCGACGTACAGGGGCAGCAGGTGCCAGCCGGCGGCCTGCTGGCGGGCCACCCAGGCGGGCGTCAGGTTGGGCTGGGTGCAGCCACGGTTGTTGCCGCCGAAGTAGATGCCGACCGCCCGGTACGGCGAGGCGAGCCACGCGTCCATCGTGGCGTCCGACGGCGCCGTGCAGGCGTCGAAACCGGACCCGGTAAATGCTCCGGGCGCGGCGGGAGCAGCGGCTGCCGGCGCGGGAAACGCGGCAAGGGAGACAGCCGACAGGCAGAGGGCGGCGACGCCCGCGGACAGGAGGCGATGCAGAAGGCGCAAGTTCGGCGAACCCATGACGACCTCACTCACGTTGATTCCTTCGAGCTAAACAATCCGCGCCGGTCGCGGCAAGGGGCGAACGGCCTGACCGTCCGTCAGATCCGGCGCTGGTCTGCCACGCCCGCTGCCCGCTATGGTCAAGGCTCGCGACTGCTGACAGGGAAACCGGGCACCGGAAACTCCGCTACATCGATCAAGGAGCGGAATGTGGAAATCACCGGCATCTTCACCGCAATCATCATCGGTCTGATCATTGGCGCGCTCGGTCGGCTGGTCGTTCCCGGCAAGCAGAACATTCCGATCTGGCTCACCCTCGTCATCGGCGTCGTCGCCGCGCTGATCGGCACCTTCCTGGCCGCCGCCGTGGGCGTCGACGAGACGCCTGGCATCGACTGGATCGAGCTGGCTCTGCAGATCGGACTGGCAGCTGCGGGCGTGGCGGCCGTCGCCGGCGCGCGAGGCCGCCGCCATTGATCTCCTTAGTCCGGGCTGGGTGAGGTCCATCGTCCCTGGTGCGGCGGCGCGGGCCGGGTTGCGATGGAGGCAACGAACGGAGGCCCGCCATGTCGCAGGAACGGGTTGTGCATGACTCCGCAAGGACCGATGTCGTGGTCGGGGTGGACGGCTCACCAGCCGCCCGAGCCGCCCTGCGCTGGGCGGTCGCCCAGGCGCGGCTCACCGGAGCCCGGGTGCACGCCGTCACCGCCTGGGATATCCCGGCCTACGCCGCCTGGGGGGTGATCCCGTACGACGATCTCGCGGCCACCGCCGAGAAGCAGCTCCGGCGCGCGGTGCAGGAGACCGTCGGCGATGACGAGCGGGACCTCACGGTGGTCGAGACGGTGGCACCCGGGCATCCGGCGCAGGTACTGATCGACGCCTCGGACCACGCCGCGCTCCTCGTCGTCGGCTCTCGCGGGCACGGAGGCTTCGGCGGGACGCTGCTCGGCTCGGTCAGCCAGCATTGCGCCCAGCACGCGCACTGTCCGGTCGTCGTGGTACGCGGCAAATACTGAACGGCGGCGCCGGGACCTCCGGCCTGCCGGGACGGGACGAGCCGCCCTGCCCTCCTTTCCCTGAGCGGCGCACGCTCAGGGAAAGGAGGAAAGGAGCGGTCATGAGGCCCTATCCCATCGTCGTCGGTGCCGACGGCACCGACTCCAGCAAGAAGGCGGTCCGGTGGGCGGCGCACGAGGCGCAGCGTCGTGGCCTGCCGCTGCGGGTCACGCACGTCTTCGACTGGGAGTGGCGCGAGGCCCGGTTCGACACGAGTCACGGCTATCTGGATCTGGCACGCGAGCAGGCCGAGAGCATCACGGCCGGTGCCGAGTTCGAGGCGCGCGTGGTGGCCCGGAGTCTCGAGATCGAGGGCGATCCGGTCATCGGTCACGCCGGGGCACGGTTGCTCCAGGAGTCGGAGCAGGCTGAGCTGATGGTGCTGGGCAGCCGCGGACGCGGAGGGTTCGCCAGTCTCCTGCTGGGGTCGGTGAGCCAGCGGGTCGCGACCCACGCCCGGTGCCCGGTGGTCGTGGTGCGCGGCCGCGGCGACGCGACCGAAGGCCCGGTGGCCGTCGGCGTCGATGATTCACCGGCGGCGGACCTCGTTCTCGAGACCGCGTTCGAGGCAGCGGCCGCACGGGGTGCCGCGCTGCGGGTGATCCGGTCGTACCTGCCGGTGATTCCGCTGTGGCTGGAGAACGTACGGGCGGCCGACGTGGAGACCCCGGCGGCGGACGCGGAGGAGCGGGCGAACCTGGACGAGCAGCTGGCGCCCTGGCGCGCCAAGTATCCCGAGGTGCCGGTCGACGTCGTGCTGACACACGACAGCGCCGCCGCGGCCCTGGTCGAGGCGTCGGCGCAGGCCCAACTCGTGATGGTGGGCAGTCGTGGCCACGGTGTGATCGCCGGGTCGCTGCTCGGGTCCGCCGGGCTGCAGCTGTTGCAGCACGCGGAGTGCCCGGTGTACATCGTCCGCCCGGTGGCGCGGAAATCCTGACGAGGCCTGGCCGGACAGGTTCAAGCGGGCGACCACCACGATGGAGGTCGCCCGCCTGGTCGGCAATCGCCGGAGGTCGGATCAGTCCACGGCGCGGATCGGTACGGTGACGCCGTTGTTCCACGGGTTCGACTCGGCCAGCCGGACGGAGGCCGCGGTGGTGCCGTACACCTCGAGTTCGAGGGTGCGGCCGGTGACCGTGGCCGGGCGACGAACCGCGAACGTGTGACTCGCCGTGCCGCGGGCCGGCGGCGGCGCGACAGCGACAACGAATCCGGGGCTGGTCGGCGGGGTGGTGACCGGCGGCCAGGACGAGCCGGCCCGCTCGAGACCGGAGCCCGGGAAGAACTCGATCGCGAGGTTCGCGGGGCGGGTGCCCCAGCCGTGCCGGACCGTGACGGTCAGCGTGCCGTAGCGGTAGCCGTCGACGACCGGGCCGAGCACGATCGAGCCCGCGGCGACCGAGGTCTCGGTCAGGGCGGGATTGGCGGTCATCCGGGTCGGTCCCGCTACCTGGTGGAAGCGGGCGCCCTGCCAGCGGTATCCGCGGTGTTGCCAGACCTGCGGGGTCTCGTCCCCGCAGCACACCTGGTAGTCGCCGACCCGCGTGGTGACAGTGCCGCTGGTGCCGATCCGCGTGCTGCCGGTGTCGATGTCACGGATTTCGCCGGTCGTTGCGACGACGCGGCCCATCGTGACGATGCGGCCGGCCGCGTTCCGGTCGAACGCGACGATCTGCTTGCTTCCGCCCTCGGTCAGGCAACCGATTTCGGCCACCGTCTCGTCGGCACCATCCCGATCGACGTCGCCGTACGTCACGGCGAGGATGACCAGCTCCATCCCCTTCGGCGGCCGGTGGGCGGGGGCCGTCCCGGTTTGCGGGATCTGCACGGCGCCGTCGCGGAAGTGAACCCTGCCGGACGGTCCCTGCAGGTTGTCTGCCGGCCACGCGGGGATCTCCACCGTGCTGTTCCCGAGGGTGGTCAGCGAGATGCGGCCGTTCGGCGCACCCGCGGGCGGACGGGTCGTTGACGGCGGCGAGGTGGCCGTCGCCGGGGTGGGTGCCGCGTCGCCGGGTGCCGGTGTTTCCCGATCACCGTCGTGGAGCAGCAGGTACATGACGATGGGTAGAAGGAGCACCAGGGTACTGAGCAGCGCGACCGCGGCCGTACGCCAGGCGCGGCGGGAGCTGCGTACCGGATGCCCGGACGGTGCCGGGAATTGAAGAGTGGGTCGGTTGGACATCACGCACCTCCCACATCGCGACGTAACGTCTCCCCCCACCGTGCTGCCGGCCGTGGCCGGCAGCCAGAGGAGTTCGTCGCGTTCCGGTAGGCCCATCTGCTCTCAGGCGAGGGCGCCGCGCCGCCGCCGGACGATCAGCAGAGCCGCGACGGTCCACACGGCGAGTACGGCGAGGTGTGTCCAGGCGACTCCCGAGCCGGTCCCGTCGGGCCGGGTCGCGGCGAGCGTCACCTGCATGAGGTGCCGGAGCGGAAACACGTCGGCGATTGTCGTCAGAGTTGCCGGTAGCGGCTGATCGCCCACCACGAAGATCTCGGAGAGGAAGCAGAGCGGCAGCAGCGTACCGAGGGTGATGGCCACCAGCGAGCGGGCCGAGGGCAGCAGGGTGGTGAGGGCGAAGCCGAGCGCCGCGAAGCACAGGGTCCCGGCACCGATGGCCAGGATGAGGGCCGGGACGTGCGCGAGTGGCACCCGGACGCCGAGAAAACCCACTCCCACGGCAGCCAGTACGGCGGCGGCCAACCCGGCGCTGATAAGTGCGGCTCCGACGCGGCCGGCCAGGTAGGCGCGGAACGGCAGGGGCGTGCCTCGGAGCCGCTTGAGGACCCCCGCGGAGCGGGCACCCACCACGCCTTCGGGCAGGTCGACGTATCCGGCGAGGGCCACGGTGTAGGTGACCATGCCGGCGAACAGGTATTGCGCCATCGCCAGGCCGTGCACCTGTCCGTCGCCGAACACGGTGGGGAAGAGCACCAGCAGCAGCGCTGGGAAGATCACGGCGAAGAACACCGAGAGCCGGTCCCGGCGCAGGCCGAGCAGCGCGTACCCGATCTGGCCGGCCAGCATCCGCGCCGCCGTGGCGGGCGTCCGGTTCGGTGCCGACAGGCGCGCGGTCGGCCGGGCCGCCGGCTCCACGGCGGTCCGCGACGGACGGGCGCCGCGCGGCTGCCAGCCGAACCACCGGGCGGCGACCAGTGCACCGGCCAGTCCCCAGGCCGCCAGCACGGCCAGATGCCCGGGTGCGAAGCCGTACCCACCGGCCGGGTCGAACGTCTCCGCCATGGCCTGGGCGAAATGCTTGAGCGGCAGCGCGGAACCGATCATCGACAACCAGCGGGGCAGCTCGGCACCGACGATGAACACATCCGAGATGAACGCCAGCGGGATCAGCACGCCCTGCGCGAGCGTTTGCGCGGACTGCACGCTCCGGGTCAGGGTCGCGAGCCCCACACCCAATGCCGTGCAGCAGGCCACCCCCAGCCCGAGGGTCACCAGCATGGCGGGCACCTTGCGCCAGACGATTTCGACGTCGTACGCGATCGCGCCGACGGCGGTCAGCAGCGTCACGGCCAGGGCAGATGCGACCAGCGCCGCACCGACCCGGGCGCCGAGCACGGTCCACGGTGGTACCGGTGCTCCGCGCAGGCGAGCGAGGACGCCACTTTCCCGCATTCCGGCCATGTCCACGGCAAGGAGCGTGAACGACCCCTGCGCGACGCCGAAGACGGCGAACGGGGCCACCAGGAACTGGGCGATGGGCACGCCCGTCTCGGTGCGCTGATCACCGACGATCGACGCGACGATGACCAGGAACGCCAGCGGGAAGCCGAGCGTGAAGAACGCGGCGAGCGGATTGCGCAGGAACGCACGGACCGCGTGGGTGGTCAGCGGCCGGAGAACGGCTCGCCGCCGGACCTGCCGCGGCGCGGTGACACGTTCGTCAACGACCATCATCGGCCTCCTCGGTCAGTGCCAGGTAGGCGTCCTCCAGCGTGGGCGGGGTGACCGCGAGGTCGGGCAGCGCCAGCCCGCGGGCGTCCGCCCACCCGGTGAGGCGGGCGGCGTCGGGCACCGGATCCCGGGTCCGGACGTACACGCGTCCGTCCTGGACACCAACCGGTACGTTCAACGGCGGTATCTCCCGTACGCCGACATCTTGCGGCAGCCCGAAGCTGATCACCGTGGGCAGCTCGCTGTGGACCCGCAGTTCCTCCGGGGTCCCGATGGTGACCAACCGCCCGGCCCGCAGCACGCCGACGCGGTCGGCGAGACGCTGCGCCTCCTCCAGGTAGTGGGTCGTCAGCAGGATCGTGGTGCCCAGATCGCGCAGGCCGGCCACCAGATCCCAGGCGCGGTGCCGGGCGGCCGGGTCGAAACCAGTGGTGGGCTCGTCGAGGAAGAGCAACTCGGGTGCGCCGGCCAACCCGAGCGCGAGGTCGAGCCGGCGGCGCTGACCGCCGGAGAGGTTCTTCACCCGGGTGGTTCGCTTGGCGGACAGCCCGACCAGGTCGATCAGTTCATCGGGATCGTGATGCCGGGGGTAGAGCCTGGTCTGGAGCCGGACGAGCTCCCGTACGGTGAACTCCTCCTCGAACCCGGCCGACTGGAGCACCACGCCGATCCGGGCGCGGTAGGCCGCGCCGCCGTTCGCCGGATCGAAGCCCAGCACCTGCACGGTGCCGGCATCCCGGGTGCGGTATCCCTCGAGGATCTCCACCGTGGTGGTCTTGCCGGCACCGTTCGGGCCGAGCAGTGCGAATATCTCCCCGTCGTCGACCGTGAAGGTGACGCCGTCGACGGCCCGCACCGGCCCGTAGGCGCGGGCGAGGTCGCGTACCTCGATGGTGGCCATGTGGTCATGCTCGACCCGGTGCCGCGAACCCGGCAGCGCCGAAGGTCCCGACTCGGACGGCATTCGGCCCCGGTGCGGCCGGCGCGGCGTGGCCGCGTGGGGACCAACGGCCCTGGCAGCCGGCCGGAATTCGCGCTGTGGTGGAGAGAGACGCGACGGTGGGGAGGCCCGCCATGCATGACCTTGAAAGATACCGGGCACTTGTGGACAGCCGCCCCACCCGGTTCGGCGAGGCCGTCAACCGGTACCTGGGTGCGGTGGGACACCGTCCGGAGCAGCCGGTTGCCATGCCCGCTCGGGCGGGCGAGGTGATCGGGGTGGTTCTTGTCGGCGCGGACGAGTCGCCCGCCAGCTATTCGGCGGTCGACCACGCCGCGATCGAGGCCGAACTGCGGGGATGGGATCTCCGGATACTGCACGTCCAGCGCTCCGGCGGGCGACAGCAGACGACGCGGGAAACCGGCGCGCGTCTGCTCGAACGGCTCGCTGCACGGGTGCACGCCTGTTCGCCGTCGGTGGCGGTGACCAGGCGCCTGGCCGTGGGCAGCCCGGCTCACCTGCTGCTCGCCGAGGGGCGGAACGCGACGCTGGTGGTGGTGGGGCACCGGCACGGCGGAGCCGGGACGGCCTTCGGACTGAGCGTCGGCGACCGAGTGGCCGCGCAGCACCCCGGACCTGTTCTGGTTGTCCGGGTGCCGGGCTGGCCGCCCGGGCCGGGGTTCGGCGAACGCCCGATCGTCCTGGCCGCGGAACGGGCTGACCTGAACACCCCATCGGCCGTCTTTGCTCTGGCCGAGGCCAGGGTCCGCAGGTGCGACCTGGTGGTGCTGCGGGCGCATCCGGACGGGGCGGCGGTCGGTCGCACGGACACCGTCGAGGGTGTCCGGGTGCACTACCGGACGGTTCCTGCCGACCCGGTGACCGCGCTGATCGACGTCTCGAACCGGGCGGCGGCGATCGTGCTGGGCCGCCGGGGTGCGGCCGGGAGTCCGGTGGCGCTTCTCGGCTCGGTGAGCCGGGCCGCGCTGCAACGCGCCTACTGCCCGGTCTTCCTGGTCGATTGAGCAGGCGCATGACCGACACCCTGGCTGAGAACGGCACGGTGGACGGCCGCCGGCCGCCGGCCCAGCTGTTCCGTGATCTGCGCACCTCCGCCGATGGCCTGGGCGCCCGTGAGGCGGCGCGCCGGCTGACCGTGTACGGGCCCAACGAGCTCACCCGGCGCGCCGCTCGAACCTGGCCGGCGCAGCTGCGCGCTCAATTCACCCAGCCGCTGGCCGTGCTCCTGATGGTGGCCGCCGTGCTGGCCTGGCTCGGCGGTGCACCCGAGCTGGCCTGGGCGGTGGTGGCGGTCATCCTGCTCAACGCCGGCTTTGCGTTCGCGCAGGAACGGCAGGCCGAGCGGGCAGTCGAGGCCCTCGCCGCGTACCTGCCGGCCGCCGCCCGAGCCCTGCGTGACGGCGTAGTGGTCGAGGTGCCGGCGCGCGACCTGGTGCCCGGGGACGTCATCGAACTCGCCGAGGGTGACCGGGTCTGTGCCGACGGCCGGCTGCTCGACGGCGAGCTGACACTGGATCTTTCTGCGCTCAACGGTGAATCCGTTCCCGCCGCACGGACCGCGGACGCCGACTTCGCGCCGGGACCGTTGCTGGAGGCTCGCGAGCTGGTGTTCAGCGGGACTGCCTGTCTCACCGGGCTGGCCCGGGCGGTGGTGACGCACACCGGGATGCACAGCGAGATCGGCCGGATCGCGGCCCTGTCGCAGCGTGGCCACACCGGCCCGAGTCCCCTCGAGCGGCAGGTGCGACGCGCCACCTGGATCATCGCAGCCGTTGCGGTGGCAGCCGGGGCCGCGTTTCTGCCCATCGGGGTGGTGTCCGGGCTGGGCTGGGCCGCAGCAATCAGTTTCACCATCGGCCTGATCGTGGCCAACGTGCCGGAGGGCCTGCTGCCGACGATCACGCTGGCGCTGGCGGGCGGCGTACGCGAGCTGGCCCGCGACGGTGCCTTGGTCAAACGGTTGTCCGCGGTGGAGACGCTGGGTTCCACCACGGTGATCTGCACCGACAAGACCGGCACTCTGACCGAGAACCGGATGCGTGTCGCCCGGCTGTGGCTGCCCGGCGCCGAGGTTGATCCGGCGGACCCGCGGGCTGGGCCGCTCGCGTACGCCGCCGCGCTGTGCACCACGGCCGCGGACGCCGGGGACCCGACGGAGCTCGCCCTGCTGCGGCATGCGGCCGATTTGCGGGTACCGGTCCGGCCCGCCGACCGCGACCGCGGCCGGCGGGCGCTCTACGCCTTCGATGCGCGGCTGATGCGGATGAGTACGGTGGACGGCGACGAGGTGCACACCAAGGGCGCACTCGAGTCGGTGCTGCCGCTGTGCACTCGGGTACGGCTGCCCGGCGGCGAGGCGGCCGGGCTGTCTCCCGAGGTGCGCGCCGGGCTCGCCGCCGCCACGGATCGGTATGCCGCCTCCGGCCTGCGCGTTCTGGCCGTCGCCAGCCGGCCGGCGGCCGGGTTGCCCGCCGATCGCGCGTCCGCGGAGCGGGACCTGACTCTGCTGGGCCTGGTCGCCATGGTGGACCCGCTGCGTCCGGAGGTGGCGGCGGCGGTCACTGCGGCGCACGAAGCGGGCATCCGGGTGCACGTCATCACGGGTGACTACGGCCCGACCGCTGCCGAGATCGCCAGGCAGGCCGGCATCGGTCGCGGTGGCATGCGGATCGTGACCGGTTCCGAGCTGGACCGGATGACCGAAGCCGACCTCGACTCCCTGCTCGCCCGTCCCGGCGAGGTGGTCTTTGCCCGATCGTCTCCGGAGGGCAAGCTGCGGATCTGCGAGGCGCTGCGCGCGACGGGCCAGATCGTGGCGATGACCGGCGACGGGGTCAACGACGCACCGGCGCTGCGACACGCGGACATCGGCGTCGCCATGGGCCGTTCCGGGACCGACGTCGCGCGGGAGGCGGCGACGATGGTGCTCACCGACGACAATTTCGCCACCATCGTGCGGGCCGTCGACGCGGGACGGCGGGTCTTCGACAACGTCCGCAAGTTCGTGCTCTACATCTTTGCCCACGCGGTTCCCGAGGTGGTGCCGTTTCTGATCTTTGCGTTGTCCGGTGGTGCGGTGCCGTTGCCGCTGACCGTGCTGCAGATTCTCGCCATCGACCTCGGCACCGAGACGCTGCCCGCGCTGGCCCTGGGCCGGGAACGCGCCGAGCCGGGGCTGATGAGCCGGCCGCCGCGGTCGCCCAGCTCCGGGGTGATCGACCGGCGGCTGCTGTTACGGGCATGGGGGGTACTCGGCGTGGTCTCCGCCGTACTGGTGGTCGCCGGCTACTTCTGGTCGCTGTGGCGGGCCGGCTGGCAGCCGGGAGTTCCAGTCGGCACCGGCAGCGCGCTGCACGAGGCGTACCGGCAGGCCACCACTATGACTTTCGCGGGCATCGTGGCCTGCCAGATCGGCACCGCGTTCGCCGCCCGCACCGAGCACGCGTCATTGCGCTCGATCGGGCTACTGAGCAACCGGCTGCTGCTGGCCGGGATCGCGTTCGAGGTGGCCTTCGCGGCCGCGGTCATCTACCTGCCTCCGCTGCAGGCGGTGTTCGGTACCGCCGCGCTGGAGCCGGTACATCTGCTCGTCCTGCTGCCGTTCCCGGTTGTCGTCTGGGCGGCCGATGAGCTGTTCCGGTGGCGGGGCAGGGCGTCCCGCTCCGTCGGGACCTTCGGCCCTGCCCGTGCGGCCGCCGCAGCGAAACGCTGAGGAGACGAACGACCTCGGAGGACACCATGACCTACCGCATTGCAATCAACGGTTTTGGCCGGATCGGCCGGAACTACCTGCGCCGGCTGGCGGACAAGGCGCTGGCCAACGAGGGCCTTCAGGTGGTGGCGATCAACGACCTGTACGATGCCGCCACGCTCGCCCACCTGCTGGAGTACGACTCGACGTTCGGCCGCATCGATGCCGAGGTCGGTCACGACGACGACAAGCTGGTCGTGGGCTGGCACACCATCCCGACCTTCTCCCGTCGCCGTCCCGATGAGCTGCCCTGGGCCGACCTCGGTGTCGACCTTGTCATCGAGTCCACCGGCAAGCTGCGTACCCGCGAGGACGCGGCGCTGCACCTCAAGGCCGGTGCCGGCCGGGTGCTGATCTCGGCTCCCGGCAAGGGCGTCGACGCCACCCTCGTGCCCGGTGTGAACGCGGACAGCTACGACCCGGTGCGACACCAGATCCTGTCGGCCGCCTCGTGCACGACGAACTGCGTTGCGCCGTTGCTCAAGGTGCTGTACGAGGCGTTCGGAATCGAACAGGGCTATCTGACCACCGTGCACGCCTACACCAACGACCAGAACGTGCTCGACGCGCCGCACAAGGACCCGCGTCGCGCCCGGGCGGCCGGCGTCAACATCATTCCGACCAGCACCGGGGCCGCCAAGGCAGTCGGCCTGGTCCTGCCGGAGCTGGCCGGCCGCCTGGACGGCGTCGCCCTGCGGGTGCCGGTGGTGGACGGCTCGGTCAGCGACCTGTCGCTGGTGCTCGGCACGGAAGTCACCGCCGGCCGGATCAACGAGGCCGTGGCGGTGGCGGCAGCCGCCGGCCAGCCGATGGACGGCATCATCCGCTACTCGGAGGCGCCGCTCGTCTCCACCGACATCGTCGGCGATCCGGCGTCCTGCGTGTTCGATGCGGGTCTGACCCAGGCGCAGGGCCGTCTGGCCAAGGTGTTCGGCTGGTACGACAACGAGTGGGGCTACACGAACCGCCTCGTCGACCTGACGAAGTTGATGGCGCGGAGGTGACGTCATGCGCGCCAAGGACATTATGAGCAGTCCCGTCTACACCGTGGAACAGAGCACGACGGTGGAGAGCGCGGCGGAGCTGATGACGACGAAGGCCGTCACCGCCCTGCCGGTCGTGGACGCCGGTGGCGCGCTGGTCGGTGTGGTCAGCGAGGGTGACCTGCTGTGGCATCACGTGCCCTCGGACCCCACTGCCCACCTGCAACGCCGGCCGGACGTCGACCCGGCGAACCGGCCGCACGCCGTCGGTGAGGTCATGTCGCCGTACCCGGTGATCACCAGGCCGGACGCCGACGTGGCCGAGGTGGCCGAGATGATGCTCGACCGGGATGTCCGCAGCATGCCGGTCCTCGACGACGGCACGCTGGTCGGCATCATCAGCCGCCGGGACATCCTGCGCGCCATGGTGCGCACCGACGACGTGCTGACCGCCGACGTGCAGCATCGCCTCGACGAGTACAGCGACGGTGAGCAGCGCTGGGCGGCAACCGTGGTAGGCGGCGTCGCGCGGATCGCGGGCAAGTTCCGCGACGAGAACGAGCAGGCCGTTGTTGCCGTACTGGCGCGCACCGTGCCGGGCGTGGCCGCCGTCGACATCGGTGCATGACACCGGCATCTGACGAAGCCCGGGGTACACACCCCGGGCTCGTGGTGTCAGCCGGCGTGAGCCACCACGACCGGGCACTCCAGCTGATGCATCAGCTGGAGGCCGGCCGATCCGTGTGGGCAGCCCAGCACGACTGCCCGGCCCCAGTGCGAGGCGGCCGTCAGCGCGCCGGCTGCGCTGTCGCGGGTCAGCACGGCTTCGACCCGGACCCTCGGGTACCGGGCCCGCCACGGCCTGACCTGCTCCTCGAGGCGGGCGTTCTCGCCGACATCGTCGGCCGCCGGTCGGAGGACGGGCAACAGGCCGAACAGCCAGGCGGGAACGGCGGGCCCGGAAGCACGGAACACCACCAGCGGGCAACCCCATCGGTCCGCCGTCTCGAAAGCGGTACGCAACACGTCGTCGGCCGCAGGCGAGTCGTCCACGCCGGCCGCGACGGGGCCGTCCGCCGCGCCCGGACCGGGAACGACGACGATCGGGCAAGGGGAGTGGGTGACCAGCCGCCGGCTCACCGAGCCCAGGAACAGCCCGGCCACGCCGCGGCGACCGTGGGCGCCGAGGACGAGCAACTCGGCGCCGTGGGCCGCCTTGAAAAGCTGGGGACCCGCGCGGCCGATGAGAATGTCGGTTTCCACGTCGATGCCGGGTGCGGTCTGCCGTGCCCGGTCCGCTGCCGCGGCCACGACCGCTTCCGCGAGAACGCGGGTCACGTCCATGTACTCGCTGCCGATGTCGAGGCGGGACTCGTACCAGTCCCAGTCGTAGGCGTGCACGATTCGCAGGCCGGTGTTCCTTCGCTGCGCCTCGGCAGCGGCCCAGTCCACGGCCGTTGTTCCCGAGTGCGTGCCGTCGGTACCGACGATGATGGTCATGGCAGACTCCCTTCGACCTGCTCCGATCGTCGGCCGCGCGGATGGTTGCCGGCAGGGCGTCAGGTCTCTGGCTCGGGTGCCGTAGGTCCCGGATGCCGCCCGCGGTCGAGTGCGGTCGGGACGAATGGCCCGGGTGGCACTGTCCACCAGCCGTACTGGCCCCTCGGCGGGCCGCCTAGCGTTCAGGTATGAGCAGCGAGGTATCGGCACCGCAATCCGGGCCTGTTGTGGTCGGGGTGGACGGCTCGCGCACCACGCCGGCTACGTTGGATCTTGCCGTCCAGGAGGCGGTGCGCCACCGGGCAGCCCTGCTCGTCTTGCATGTCTGGCCCGGGCGCTACACAGGTGTGTTCCGTAGCCGTGGCGTGGTCCCGTCCCCGGCCGACGGCCGGCGGTTGCTCCGGGTCGCGGCGCAGCGGGCCCGGCTCGCCGGACCGGAACTGCCGATCAGCACCGAACTGGTCGACGGCGGCGCTGCGACCGTGCTCACCCAGTACTCGGCGCAGGGCCGACTCCTGGTCGTCGGATCCCGCGACGACGTACCGGCGCGTACCAGCTGGGGCTCGACGGCGGCCTATCTGGCGCACCACAGCCAGTGCCCGCTGCTCGTACATCGCGGCGTGATAACCCACGACGGTCCGGTCGTGGTGGCGGCGTCGGCGCGGCCGTCGGGGGCGGCCACCCTCGGCTACGCGTTCCGCGAGGCCGCGCTGCGTGGCACGCGGCTCGTGGTGATTCACATGTGGACCCGTCCGGGTGCCGCGGAAGGCGTGGCGCCGGTGGTCGTTCCCGGCGGATACGCGGGTGAACGTGCGGCGGCCGAGCATGCGCTGGCCGAGGCTCTCGCGTCCTGGACCACCCGGTTCCCGGAGGTGGCGGTGGACCGGCTCGTCGTGCCCGACCTCGACATCGCCTATACCGTCGCGCGGGCGTCGCGTCGCGGGCAGCTGCTGGTGGCCGGGATCGGCCGGCGCGGGCGCTTCGCCGAGCTGCTGTACGGTTCCCCATTCGCCCGGCCCGCCGCTATGCGCCAGGCAGTCTGTCCGGCCGCACTTGTTCCGGCGGGATGGCCGGTTGCCGACCCGGCAGTGGCGCGAAGTGGGCCGGCACCGGCCGACCCACGTTGACTGTCGCTGTACCGGTCACGCGGACTGGCGCTGGGTGAGCAGGAGCGCGGCCAATGCGGTCGCCCACTGCCGGGCCCGAGCGGCTTCGCCGTCCAGCAGGCCGGTGAGTTGTGGCGAAGACGTCGAGGTACTCGCGGATGCCCGCGTCGGCGGCGCCTCGCCGGACGCTGTCCTGGCGGGTGGCATCCTGTCGGGTGCCCGGGCGGCTGAGCCCGAAGGCGTGCGTAGGTCCGCCGAGGGCCCTCATGGCGGTCTCCGTTTACGGAGTCGGGTACTTGGCGAGGATCTGGCGTAGCCGCTCCACGAAGCGCAGTGACTCGTCGTGATCGCGTTGCCAGATGTTACGTCCGAAGATCAGCCCGGTCGCGCCGGCCGCCATCGATTCGTGCGCCTTCTCGAACATCACGTCGTCGCCGGTCCGGCTGCCGCCGGAGACGAGCACCAGCGTGCGGTTCGCCGCCTGCACGACGGCGTCCATCGCCTCCTGGCTGCTGAACTCGTCGGCGTACGCGGCCGGTACGTCCACGCGTTTCTCCGGGTGGGGGAAGTTCACCTTGACCATGTCGGCGCCCAGCTCACTCGCGACCCGCGCGGCATAGTGCACGGCGTAGAAGGAGTCCTTTCCACCCTTGTGCTCGACGGCCTCGCCGCGTGGGTAAGCCCATACGATCAGCGGCATCCCGAGCCGCTGTGCCTGCTCCCGGACTTTGCGGTATTGCGCGAAGTCGGCATCCTGTGCCGGGGAGCCGACGTACAGGGTGTAACCGACGGCGTCTGCGCCGAGCCGTACCGCATCCTCCACCGAGGCGTGCAGCGGGGACAGGGCACGGGCGTCACTGGGTATGTCGGTCTTGCCGTTCAGTTTGAGGATCAGCGGCACCTCGCCGGCGAAATCCCAGTAGAACTTCTCGGCCAGCCCGACCTGGATGACGATGCCGTTGAATCCACCTTCGAGAGCGAGCCGGACGATGTACCTCGGGTCCGCCGCGACCGGGTCGGCGAAGAAGTCCCGCGGTCCGTGTTCGAGTCCCTGGTCATACGGCAGGAACAGGGCCGTGCCGTTGCACAGTCCGTGCTTGTACAGAATGCGATGCAGGCGAGCCTTCTTGCCCGCGCTCAGCCCGCAGTCGGCCAGCCGCTGCCGTGCGCTCATGGCGTACTCCTTTCCAATACCTTCACCGTGTCCGGTGCGCTGCCGCGCCGTCAGGGCCACGTGGCCTGCAGCGCCCGGTCGATCGGCACTGCTCCGTACCTCGGGCGCCGCGGTAGGGCTGAGAGGCGAAGGAGGAGCATCATGACCATGTCGGTTCTGCAGAAGGGCGGCGGTGCCCGATCCCGGTTGACCGCCGCGGACGTCTGGCGCGCGGTGACCCACTCGTCATTCGCTGTGCTCAGCCATGTCACCCCGGCGGGCACGCCACGCTCCAGTGGCGTGGTCTACGTCGTGGACCAGGGACGGATGTTCGTCGTGGTGGCCCAGGACAGCTGGAAGGCACGACACATCGCGATGGACGGCGAAGTTGCCGTCACCGTGCCGATCCGCCGTGGCGGCATCATGTCGCTGTTGCTTCCCATCCCACCGGCGACGGTCAGCTTCCGCGCGGTGGCGGTGGTGCATCCGGGGGACGTGCTTGCCGGTATGCCGCGCCTCGCCCGTGTCGTTCCCGCCGAGCGTCGTTCCGCCTGCGCGGTGCTCGAGGTCAGACCCTTCGGGCACTACCTGACCTATGGTCTCGGTGTCCCGCTGTGGGCGATGCGGGAGCCGGCACGATCGCGGGCCCGGATCCCGGTCGGCTGATCAGGCGCAACACCTCGATGGCGCCGAGCCACGGCAGGCCGGAATCCCGTGCGTAGGCGGGACCTTCGGCCCTGCCGCCGCGACGGCGGCGGCGGGACGCTGAGGGGGAGCCACGGAGGCAGCTATGGCGCACCCCATCGAGGACAGCGGTACGGTCACGGCCGGCATCCTTACCGTCGACTCGGCCGAGGACGTGGTGCGGCATGGTTTCGCAGTGGCGCAGGACCACGGCGTGGCGTTGCATGTCTTGCTCATGGAACAGGCCGCGAACGTCCTACCGACGGGGGAGCTGACCGATCTCATCGAACGCTGGGCGGAGAAATACCCCCAGGTGCCCGTGACCGTTTCGGTCCGCGCCGGAATCGACGCCGCAATCGTGCTGGCGGCGGCCTCGCGTCGTTGCGGCCTGCTCGTCTTGGCAGCGCCGCATGGAGCACGAGAAACCGGTGTGTTCCGTGCTGTGAGGCGTCGCGCTCGCTGCCCGCTGTCGGTGGCAAAAGCGGACCCGGGAGGTGGAGGCGCGGCCGGAGAGCCTGGAGGGCGTGCTGGTCGCCAAGCTCCTGACCGCCGAGGCCGCCGAACGGCGACATCGTCGGAGGTTCACCCGGGGAGGTCGCCGGTGTCGTGACCGTGGTCGACGAACTCACCCGGCAGTTCGACGACACCGAGTTGGAACATCGGCACGGTTACCTGTCCGGCAGCCCCGAGGACCTGACGTTCCCCGGCCGCTGACCCTCAACCGGGACGCCCGTGGTGACCGCCAGCTCAGCCACCAGGGCGGAAGGGGTAGCAGCACGGTGCCAGGCGGCCCGTTGCCACGAGGCTCCGGTGCGCCGGGTCGCGACCACCTCGGACAACCCTTCCGCGATCTCCTGGTCCCCGAGCGCGACGAGCGCGTCGCCGACGTACTCGACCAGGCGCATCACGAGCTGCACGGGATCGGTCCGGACACCCGTGAACGGATCGACGCCCGGACCGGTTAGCCCGTGTACCGCGGCCGCGACCAGACCACGCTGAATGCCCTGCCGGTGCAGCGGTAGCGGCGGCCGGCCAGTGTGGATCTCCCGGGTTGCGGTCACCACGAGCGCCCGGACGAGAACCGCCAACGACACCGCCGTGTCCACATCGGCACAGACGTCGCCGATCCGAACCTCGATGGTCGGATACCGAGGCGACAGCCGGGCAAACAGGTAGACGTTGCGTTCGTCCATCGCCGCGCCGCGAGCGATCAGCCTGCGAATGAACCGGTCGTAGTCGGCAGCGCCGGGCCATACCGACGGCACCCGGGCGGTCGGCCAATGCGCTACCGCAGCGTAGCGGCGGCTCGCCCAACCTGTGTCCCGGCCGTTCTCGAGTGGTGAGTTCGCGCTCACTGCCAGCAAGGTCGCCAGCCACGGCCGGAGCCGGGCGAGGATACCGACGCCGAGGTCGCGTGACGGCACGCCGACATGGATGTGGCAGCCGCAGGTGCCGGACAGTGCGGTGAGGCCCGGGTAGCGCCGCGCCATCTCGCGGTATCGCGGCTTGTCGGTGAGGGCGGCGAGACCTGGTGTCCGGAAGGGTGAGGAACCGCTCGCGACGAGGCGGCACCCGCAGGACCGAGCGGCGTCGCCGACGAGTAGCCGGAGGTGCTGAAGCTCATGGCGCAGGTCGTCCGGGGTGACCCAGACCTGGCTCGCCGTCTCGAGCTGGTAACGCATCAATTCGGCACGAGGTCCGGAGCGGCCCCGCAACAGACCGAGCACCCGGGGCGCGGCCGGCACCGGTCGACCGGTGAGTGGATGGAGAAGCAGGAACTCTTCCTCGACACCGAACGTCGGCGGCCTCATCGTGTCTCTCCTTCCCTGAGGAAGGGCGGCACCGTTTCGGTGCCTGCGGATCGGTCCGGCACCTCACCCAGCATGGCGACCGCGAGCGCGCGGCTCAGGTCGCCCGCGGTCAGCACACCACAAGGCCGGGCACCGTCGAGGATGACGGTCATACGCAGTGGTCCGGCCGGCCGGGCGGATCGGTCACGGAGCGGCGTTCCGCGCTGGGCGACGGCGAGGCGGGACATCGGAACGGACACCTGGCCGAGGCGGGTCGCCGATCGCTGCCCGGCCGGCACTCGGGCGAGCGTCGCGGTCGTGACCAGGCCGACGAGGTTCCCGTCGAGGTCGACCACGGGATAGCCGCGATGCGGGTGCGCGGCCGCGACGGCCGCGCCGAATGCGGTTACGGTCTGGCCGGCGTACCCGCAAACGGGCGGTGCGGACATCAACCGGAGGGTCGCCGTCGATTTCGAAGACGCCGCCGAGCAGCCAGAGAGTGATGGCGCGGACCCGGATGCCGTAATGCTGGGCGGTGCGGGCGTGTGCGTACTCGTGGGCCAGCAGGGCCATCAGGAACAGCCCGGTGAAGCCCGCCGCTGCCAGCCAGTAGGCCACGATGGCGTACCCGCCGGCTGCCGCGGGCAGCAGGCCCACCGCCAAGCCCTGGGTGAGCAGGAACAGGATAAGGACGGTCGACCAGTGCACGCCGACCGGTATACCGTGTGCTGTCCCGAGCCGGATCGACTGCCGCACCGCGCTCACCTCCGATCGGTTGGGGTGCGATGTCAGGCGCACAGCTCGAGGAAGCGGCGCCGCGCCGCTTCGAGCCGCTGCTCCGCGACGGCCAGCACTCGATTGGAGAGCTGGATGGCGAAAACGCGGCACGTCAGTTCGGTCATCACAGCCTGCCGCTCCGAATGTCAGTCTTCGTCACCTCAGATGATGCGTGCGGTGTCGGGACGCCCGTAGAGGCTTTCGTCACCATGCTCGCCGGACGGTGGTACTGAGCCGGTCGGGAGTTCGAGGCCGAGGACCCCCACAGCCCTGCCGGATGGCCCTGCCGTGCGTCTTTCCGGGCTTCTTAGCCTGACGAGGGGGAGAAGTGAGTTCGCCGGCCGTCGTGGTGGTCAGCGGCACGTCGATCATCGCGGCGGCCCGGAAGCTGGACGGCGCGGGGGTCAAACGGCTGCCCGTGGTCGACGACATGGGCCGGCTGCGCGGCATCGTCACCCGGACCGACCTGCTGAAGGTGCACCTCCGCTCGGACGCCGAGATCCTGTCCGACGTCGAGACCGGCGTATTGGGCAGCTTCCTTGCCGCAGATCTCGCGACCGTCGACGTCGCGGTGGTCAACGGTGTGGTCACGCTGTCCGGGGAGGTCGACCGCTGGTCATCCAGGGAGTTGGTCGTGAAGCTGACCCATCAGGTCGCTGGAGTGGTGGATGTGACGTCGCGCCTGAGGTACGACTTCGACGACGTCCCCGGCTGACCGCCGGAACGACCTGACGCCCTGAACCGGAGTGGAGAGATCACCTGACACCGAACGGCCGGCCTGGGTCTTCAGGAGGACCCGCGAGGCCCGCGGCCGGCTCGGGCGGGCCGTGACGGCACGGTGCGACCCCGGTAGACGGGCCGGACGACGAAACGCCGGACTTGCGGGGATTCCAGCCGCCATGCGGCATAGTCACGGGCATTCGCCACGGCACGCACGGCCTCCTCCGGCCCACGGAACACGGGGGCGCCCGCGGGACCCAGCCGGTGCAGGTGATCTCGGCCGCCGATGACCACCGCGGCGATGGTGAGGTGGGCGTGGTCGTCGAGCACCGGCGCCAGCGCCGCCACGTTCGCCGCGAGCACGTTCGAGCGGTTGCCGACCAGGGTCAGCAGCAGGATGTCTGCCTCGTTGCTGTTGGCGATCGTCTCGACGACATTCGCCAGGCGGTCGGCCGGAGTATCGACGCCCAGGCCGACCGGGTTGTCGCAGCGCGTCGAACCGATCCGGATCGGCAGCTGGGCACGGGTTGGTCCACTCAGCGGCACGATGTTGAACCCGTGCACTCGCGCCGTATCAGCGGTGAACCTGGTGAGGCCGTCGGCGTTGCCGACGATCGCCATCCGGTTGCCGGCAGGAAGGGGTTGATCGAGCAACATCCGGGCGGTGTCGAAGGTCTCTCCGATGCCGGCGGTCCGGATGACGCCAGCGCTGCGTAACGCTTCCTCGTCGGCTGTCGCCGGTTGGGCGTGTCCGGTCAGGAGTACCGGCTTGCGGTTGCCGAGCGTCCGGGCCACCGAGGCAAAGGTCGCTGGATCACCGAAGGACTCGGGGGACAGCGCGATCGCCCGGGTCGCTGGGTCGTCGAGCCAGTAGCTGAAGAGCTCGTCGACGGAGACGTCGAGCTCCTGCCCCAGCGAGACGAGGGTCGATACGCCGCAGTGGTCGCGGACCGCCTGCTCCAGCAGCGCGATGCCCAGGGCGCCGGACTGCACCGCTAGGGCCAGCCCTCCGCTGGGCGGCCGCGCCGGCGAAAGGCTGGCGTTGAGCCGCACCGCCGGAGCGGCGTTGAGAACGCCCAGGCAGGATGGACCGAGGACGCGGACATGGTGCTGCCGGGCGGCGCGCAGGACCTGGATGCGATCCTGTTCAGCCAATCGTTCCCCCAGCAGGACGGCGCCCTGGGCGCCGACGCGGGCGCCGCTGCCGAGCACGTCCGGTATCTCCGCCGGAGGAACGGCCACGACCAGAAGGTCGACCCTGGTGGGCAGGGCAGCGACGGAGGGATAGGTGGGTACGCCGCATACCGGGCGGCCGGACCCGTTGACCGCGAGGAGCCTGCCGCCGAACCCGTAGTCACGCAGCGCGCGGAGGGCCTCGTGGCCGGTGCCGCCGTGCCGGCTTCCCGCTCCCACGACGGCGACCGATCGCGGCGCCAGCACGCGGCGCAATGAGGAGGGCTCAGCACCGCGCGGGTGGCCGAGCGCACCGACGGCACCTCGAACGTCAGGCTGATCAGAGGCGTGGGTCAGGGCGGTGCGTGCGGACGTGGGCGTCACCTTGGTCATCGTTGACCTCCGGATGTCCTCGCGTGCTGCTCCAACAGCCTCCGCGCGGTCCGGCGGAATGGCAACGGACCGCTGTAGACGGCGATGCCGCCGGGAGACTCAGGAATCGCAGCATGGCACCGGCCGGAAGCCAGCGAACAGGGTCGATGGTCCCGCCGGGCACGACGGGCGAGCGAAGGATTCTCCTGGCGTCCTGCGCTGACTCGGGCAATCCCGCCGATATGGGCAAGGGAGCCGTTAGCTCCGGGCACCGGGACCTCCGGCCCGTGTGCTGTCGGGTGCAGCGAGGGAGGCTGATGTGATGAGCACCGGAACGGCACACAACGGTCCGATCGAGATCGCGTTCGAGGTGGAGGGTCCGGTGAGCGGTTACGGATTGCCGGACATGGTCCGGGTCTTCCGGGTGATCGGTTCGACCGGATATCCGCGTGACGACCAGTGGATCCGCGACGCCGCGGTACGCAGCTTCGACCAGGCGCACGACCCGGACGGCGTGCGCCGGCAACTTGCTGCGATCATGACCGCTACGGATCGGCGGCCGATGCTCCGTCAACTCGTGGTCTTCACCGGTATGGGACACGATCTGCCGGCCGCGCTGCAGCCGGTGATCGCCGACGAGATCGCCGGGATCTGCCGGAAGGAGCGGCCGTCATGACCCGCGTCGCACGTCTCGGGCCGGACCTCGGTGACATCATCCGCCGGCGCCGGGAGTTGGCCGAGTTGCCGATCCGCCAGTTCGCCTCGATGGTGGGCATCTCCGGCCCGTACCTGTCGCAGATCGAGCGGGGGCTGCGGGCGCCGTCCGATCGGGTGTTGCACGCGATCGCTGATTCATTGCGGACAACCGCCGACGTGCTGCGCCGGGAGGCGGCGCCCGACGGCGAGGCTCCGCTGGCCGTGCTTGCCGCGATCGCTGCGGATCCCCGGCTCACGGCCCGGCAACGACAGGCGCTGACCGAGGTCTACCTCGCTTTCGTCCGCAGTTGCGAGGGAGGTAAGCCGGAATCAGATCGGCCCGGGGGTTGATCCCGGGCCGACCCTCTCCTCACTCACTGCAATATCCGGACTCACTGCAATATCCGGACTCACTGCAATATCCGGCGTGCCGTTTTGACGTACGCGGCGCCGACATCCTCGATGAGCCCGGCGCTTACCGTAAGTGCCGACCGCATCCACGGGTACGGCGCGATCTTCGCGGCGTCCTTCTCGAACGCCACCATGTCGGCAATGCCGCGTTCGTAGACGTTCACGGCCAGCCCGCCGACATCCCGGCCGACGTGCCGCACACGGCGGTTCGGGGTCTCCGGCCGCGCGGCCTTGGACGGTTCGGCCGGCCGTACAGTCTTGGTGGTGGCTGTCATGACTTTCGCCTCCTCCCTGTCCCAGCTCTGTTAGCAACGTTAGCTGCGGCTAGCTAACGCGGTCAGAGGCGGTCGCCCCCCATTCGCCCGGGACCAACGGCCCTGCCGTCCGGCCGGCCGGCGGTTGACGCTGGAGTCGAGCGTTCGTCCGGGAGGTGCGCCGTGCACATCATGCTTTGCTATGACGGTTCAATGGCGGCCGGAACCGCGATCGACTGTGCCGGCACGCTGCTGCCGGGCGCGTACGCCCGGATTGCGCACCTCTGGGTTCCGCCCTTCGCCAGCGACGCGGTCCGCCGCCGGCTGTGGCAGGGCAAACGTCATCTCAACGAATTCGTCGCGGCGATCGAGCGCGAGGGCGCGGCCGAGGCGGACCGCCTGGTCACCACGGGGGTCGTGCTGGCGCGGGCCGCCGGATGGGAGGCCGAGCCACTGGTCGAGCGCAGCTTCGGCGGCGAAGGCCTGCACCTGGCGGAGCTGGCCGAGAAGCTCAGCCCGGACCTGATCGTGCTCGGGTCGCGGGGCCTGGGCGGCGCCCGGGCGGTCCTCGGCAGCGTGTCCGACATCGTCGTGCACTACGCGCCGGCGCCGGTCCTGGTGATACCGCATCCCTTGCTCACCGCTGAGCGAGCCGCACTGGCGGGTGGGCCGATCGTCGTCGGCTGGGACGGCTCGGTCGGGTCGCGCCGGGCGCTGGCCGCGGCGGAGCATCTGTTCGGCGTACGGAAAATCGTCCTGGCCACTGTCACCGGCGATGGGCCGACGGAGCCGGCACCGTCCGGATACGACTCCGTGACCCGCGAGCCGAGGCACCGGTATCCGGCTGGCGGTCGCGCGGTGGCCGAGGCACTGTGCGCGACAGCGGCCGAGCAGCGAGCGGCCGCCGTGGTGGTCGGTTCCCGAGGCCGGTCCGCGGCACGCGAGATCCTGCTGGGCAGCGTGGCGATGGCCGCCCTGCACCACGTGCCGCGTCCCGTGGTGGTGGTGCCGCTGCGGAGCCCGGACCTACCCGATTGAAGCCGGCGGGCTGGACGCCTGTCCGGTGTTCGGCGTGCTGGCCGGCGTCGATGTGGCGGATCGCGAGCGCGAGGGGGAGGGCGACGGCGACGGCGACTTGCTCGGGGAGCGGGACGGCGTCCGGGTGCTGGGATACGTTGCCCCGCTGCTACCCGTATGGTGGACGGCCGGTCGCGAGGACGGAACGGCGGACGGCACGGCCGGTGCCGACGGCGCGGGCCGGGGCGCGCCGGGGAACCAATCGAACGGATCGGTGGCGGCAACGGCGGCACCCGCCGAAAGCAGCACCGACCCGACGGCGACCGCAGCCGCGATATGCCGCCGGCGCCGGCGCACCGGCGGTATGCGGCGGGGAACGACCGCGACGGCCCGGCTGACTGACGGTGCCGGGCGAACCGCTCGTTCGGCAGCTGCCGCCATGGCGGCAGCTGACGGGAAGCGAGCCGCAGGATCCTTGGCGAGCGCGGTGGCCACCACGGCGCGGGCCGCCGCCGGCACATCGTCCGGAAGAGGCGGCGGCTCGTCTTTGAGATGTCGCATCGCCACCGAGATGGAGTCTGGGCCGAAAAACGGCGGATGCCCGGCGAGGCAGTGGTAGGCGACGACGCCCAAGGCGTAGATGTCGGCGGCCGGTCCGACGGCGCGCTTGGCAACCTGTTCGGGCGCGATGTAGCAGGCGGTGCCGACCACCTCACCCGCACCGGTGAGCAGGGCGGACCGGGCCGACCGGGCCACGCCGAAGTCGACGAGGACGACGTCCCCGGCCGGCCGGACGATCATGTTGCCGGGTTTGACGTCGCGGTGCACGATCCCCGCGTCGTGCGCTACCTGCAGGGCGCGGCCCACCTGAGCCACGACGGCCATCGCCTCGGCGGCGGTGAGCCGGCCCTTCTCCGCGATCCGCCCGTCGAGCGGCTGACCGTCCACGTGCGCCATCACCAGGTAAGCGTCGCCGGCGTCCTGCCCGAAGTCGTACACGTCGGCGATACCGGGATGGTGCAGCGCGGCCATCGCGCATGCTTCGTGCCGGAAACGGCTTCGGAACTGCGGATCCACCGCGCGGTCGGCACGCAGCGTCTTGACGGCAACGGTGCGGCCGAGGACCGTGTCGCGGGCCTGCCACACCTCACCCATGCCACCACCGGTGATGCGGTCGTCGAGCCGGTACCGGCCGCCGAGCAATTCTCCTGATGTATGCGGCATCGCTGTCCTCCTCGCCTACCCGGGCGCCGCCGGGACCATCACCTCGCCGGTGCGGCGAAGCTTCTGCCAGCGCATCCGCCGGCCGGCCAAAGCTGCCAGCGCGGCGCGGGTCAGCACCAGGTACATCAACTGGCGGTAGACCACCTGCTGGAACGGCAGCGTCCACAGGGGCCGGAGCGACTCATGATCTAGCCGGAACGCCACCACCGCCGTCACGGCCTGCACGACGAGCATCGCGAGCCAGGCCACTGCGGTGTCCCGGCGGTCCAGGACCACGAGGCCCAACACCGCCATGATGTCGACCAAGGGAGCCAGCAGCGGCAGCAGGACGGTGAAGAAGGCGATGGACACCAGCCCGCGTCGCCCGAACCGGCCGGACGGCCCGCTCTCAACCAGCGCCCGGCGGTGCTTCCACAGGGCCTGCATGGTGCCGAAGCTCCACCGGTACCGTTGCCGCCAGAGTTGTCGCAGGGTGGTCGGTGCCTCCGTCCACGCACGCGCCGTCTCCTCGAAGACCACCCGCCAGCCGGCGCGTTGCACCGCGACGGTCAAGTCGGTGTCCTCGGCCAGCGTGTCGATTTGCAGGCCACCGGCGTCCAGGACGGCGCGGCGGCGGAACGCACCCAACGCACCCGGAACGGTCGGGATGCAGCCGAACGTGTCATAGAGGCGCCGGTCGAGGTTGAAGCCTATGACGTATTCGATGTGCTGCCACGTGCCGATCAATCCGTGCCGGTTGCCGACCTTGACGTTTCCGGACACGCCGCCGATGGCAGGGTCGGCGAACGGCTGGATGAGCCGGTGAACCGAGTCGGGCTCCACCACGGTGTCCGCGTCCACCATCACGAGGAGATCGTGGCGGGCTAACGCGATCCCGGTGTTGAGCGCGGCTGCCTTGCCGCCGGCCGGCGCGCGGACAACCCGAACGTTGCCGAGTTGCAGGCGCTCCACCGCCGCCCCGGTCCCGTCGGTCGAGGCGTCGTCCACCACGAGCACCTCGACGCCTGGATGCGCCGACAGCGCCAGGGACCTCACCGCCGGGCCGATGGTCGTCGCCTCGTTGAAGGCCGGCACGATGATGCTGACCGGGTCGGTCACCGCCGGGCCCAGGACCATGCCGGTCCGCGACGGCGGCGGGCATGTCCCACCGACAGCGTCAGAAGCAGGGCGGTGCGGGCCAGCATCAGGGCGCCGGCGCCGAGCAGCAGTACCCAGAGCACCCACAGGGTACGGTCGGCGGCCCGGATCATCTGCGTCAGAGCCCAGCCGCGCGCCGTCTGCTCGTGGCCCGCCCGGGGGTTGGCGAACGGGACACGCCCGGCGAGCGCCTCGGAGACTGCGGTGAACCGGTAGCCGCGTGCCTGCAGACGGGGGATGAGCCGGTCGAGGGCGGCAACGATCTGCGAGCGGTCACCGCCAGCGTCGTGCATGAGGACTATTGCTCCGGAGCCGTCCCGCGGCGTGGAGTGGCGCAGGATCGTCTCCACCCCGGGCCGTCGCCAGTCCTCGCTGTCCAGGTCGTTGAGCACGGTTCGGTAACCCTGCCGACCGGTCTCGCGCAACGTGGCGAGGTCGGTGTTGTCCAGTGCGCCGATGACCGACGAGTAAGGAGGCCGGTACAGCAAGGCCAAACGCCCGGTGGTGTAGGCGATTGCCTCTTGAGTTGCCGAGTGCTCCAGCGTGCGTAGCCAGATCGGCAACGCCGACACCAGTGGGTGGGTGAAGGTGTGCACGCCGATCTCGTGCCCTTCGGCGACGATCTGCCGGGACAGCGCGGCGTTGCGGGTGACCTGGGTACCGAGCACGAAAAAGGTGCCGTGCGCCCGGTGCCTGCGCAGAACTGCCAGGATTTGCGGGGTCCACCGCGGATCGGGACCGTCATCGAACGTGAGGGCGATGGTGCGGGCCGGCATCCGGTACGTGTGCGGCTTGGCGCCAGTGAGATCGATCACCGGGCCGCCCGTGCGCACCGCGGCCGGCAGCGCATCGGCCGGCCGGGCTTGCTGGGGTGCGCTGTCCGGGGCGAACCCGGCGGCTAGATATGCCTCAATCAGGAGCATGTTGCCCAGCATTGCGATCAACGCCAGGACGACGAAGGCGCGTAGCAGGGAACGCCGCCGCCGGACCGCCGGGATCTGTCCGGTGGTCAGGGCGGGCTCGTTGCACGGCGCGCCGTGGTAGACGTTCATCGGGGGGCGACTCCCACCGCTACTTGGCTGAGCCAGAAGGCCAGCAGCAACGCGAAAAGCAGGGCACCGACGACGTATGCCAGTTTCCGCAGCCGGCGTCGCCGGGTTCCACCGGGATCCGCGAAGACGGCCGGGTGCTGGTCGTCGAGGTGCGTCACCTCGGTCTTGGCCCGCTCGATCGGCTTCACCTGGCCGATCACCGGTCCGACGCGTACCCGCCCCACGACCCGCCCCACCGGACGTGGTCCATCCGTTCGTCCTGCTCGTCGTCGGGCCATGACTCGACGCTAGACAGGCCGGCCGTGGTCGAGCAGGTACCGAAGGTCCCGGCGGGATGGGCCGCTGCGACCGACTTGCCCGGCGGACGCGCCGGACCGCCCGGACCTCAGCGGGTCCGGGCGGTCGCGGTCCGGTCGAGCCGAATGCGGGCGATCAGATTAGCCAGCGGTTTTTCTGGACGATGGGAAGTCCGGCCCACCATTTGCCGAGGCCCCAGGTGTGTCCGGCGTAGGTGAGGGCCAGGACGATGCCGGCCAGGCCGTAGATGAGGTGGTAGTCGACGATGGGGTTGGTGGAGCCGCTGGGTTCGCCGGCGCTGGTGGTTTTGTCGAGGGGCCATTCGGCGATCCACATGAGCGCCATCATGAGAGCGCCTGCGGCGGCGGCGATGCGCATGCCGATGCCAAGGATGAAGGCGAGGCCGATGCCGAGCAGTCCGAGCATGAACAGCCAGTCGGCCCAGGGGTCGCCGGCGATGTTGTGGAAGAAGCTCTCGAAGGGGCCGACTTCGACGTTGGAGAGGAAGCCGCGCGTGGGGGAGCCGCCGTTGATCCAGGCGCGTTCGGTGGGGGTGGCGTAGCCGAAGCCGAAGGTCTTGTCGAGGAATGCCCACAGGAAGGCGAATCCGGTGGAGATGCGCAGGACCGCGAGGGTCCGGGCGGCGGTGTGGGTGAGCATGGAGCCGGGTGCCTCGACCTTCTCGAGGTTCGCGGCGGAGCCCCGGCCGGTGGTGGTCATGGTGTCCTCCTTCATCGATTTCGATACCCACGACACTGCCGGATCGCCGCGGTATGGCGCCTGAGCCCAACCGCCCTGGTTGCCGGGACCAAGGTCCTGTCCATGACCCGGCAGGGCGACTCGGGCCGGATGCCCCTACCGGTGGGCCCGCGGCGCGCAAAGCCTGGAGGTATGAGAACGGCAGGGTGGACCGGAATCGGCGGCGCGGCTCTGCTGGCCGCGACCGCGGCAGCGTACTCACCGCCGGCCCGGCGCTGGTATCTGACCTACGGGGCCAGCGGGGAGGAGGTCGGCCAGGTATTGCCCGGCGACGAGTTGCTTCCGGATCCGGATCTGCTGTCGACTCGCGCGGTAACCATCGAGGCGGCTCCGGCGACGGTCTGGCCCTGGCTGGTGCAGATGGGCAGCGGACGCGGCGGGGCGTACGCCTTCGACTGGCTGGAGAATCTCCTCGGGCTCGATATGCACAGCGCCGACGAGATCCTGCCGGAATTTCAGTGCCTTGCCGTCGGCGACCTGGTGTCGCTGGCTCCGGAAATGTCGGAAATGCGCGTCGAGATCTGTGAACCCGAGCGCACCCTTGCCTTCCGGTCCACCGACGGGACCTGGGTCCGGATCTTCCACCTGACGATCCGATGGCTGAACACCCGGCTGATCAGCCGGAACCGGATGATCAGCGGCAGAGAGGAGCGGTCATGAGCCTCCGACCCACGACAACCGGACTTGCGCTGCCCCGCAGTGTCCTGGTCGGCGGTGTGCGCGCCGCCACCGCTGCGCCTTCGCTGCACCACAGCCAGCCGTGGCGGTTCCGGATTCGCGGGTCGGTCGTCGAGGTGTAGCCGATCCGAGCCGGCGTCTGCGGGTGCTGGACCCGGCCGGGCGAGAGCAGCTGATCAGCGTCGGTGCGGCCGTCTTCAACCTGCGGTTGGCGCTGCGACGGGCCGGCTTCTGCACCGACGTGGCCTTCTTCCCGGACGCTACGGACGATGAACTGGTCGCGCGGGTCGTGGTAACCCATGCAGCGGCGGTCACCGCGACGGTGGAGGCGCTGGCGGCGGCCATCGTGCACCGGCACACCAACCGTCAGCCGTATGCGCACACTCCGGTGCCGCCCGATGTGCTCGATCTCCTCCGCGACGCGGCCCGCACCGAGGGTGCTGTGCTGGCCGTGACGAATCCGGCTGCCGGGACGCCGTTCTGGAGATGGCTCACTTGGCGGACCGGTGGCTGCGAGCCCGGCCCGGCTACCGGGAGGAACTCTCCCGATGGACCGGACGGGAACACAGCAGCGACGGTGTCCCGGCGTCGGCGGCCGGGCCGTGGGACGCCCTGGAGTCGGTGCCGATCCGTGATTTCGCCGAGCTGACGGCGCAGCCTCGCCCGAGTGCGGAGTTCGAGCCCTACCCGACCATCCTGGTCCTCGCGACCGCGGGTGACCGGCAGCGCGACTGGGTGCGGGCCGGGCAAGCCCTGCAGCGGGGTGCTGCTGACGGCGACCTGGAAGGACCTGGCGACGACGCCGATCAGTCAACCGGTTGAGGTGCCGGCGATCCGCCGGCTGCTCATCGACCCGGTCGCGGGCCTGTCGGTGCAGATGGTGCTACGCATCGGGTACGGCCGACCGGCCGGGCCGACGCCGCGGCGACCGCTGACCGACGTCCTCCTGCCGGCCGGGCAGCCGGACCGGTCCGACCGTGCCAGGTGAGGCCCGCGGGGGTGGCCGGGTCTTAAGGCCCTGCCGTGCCCTGCGGTTGCC
>NZ_BOMV01000112.1 GCF_016862375.1 Paractinoplanes rishiriensis
GCTATATGGAGGTGGTTCGTTCAGCCACTGAGAGTTAGGATGACCTGACGCACGGCGATTAACCGCGCCAGGCGGCACCGCCCTCGTCGAAAGCCATTGATCAGCTTGGAACCTCTTACGCGGCGATCTCGCTACCGGCCGCCGCCGGCCGACGCTTGCGAAAGTACAACGATTCCGCTGCGACTGCCCCAACTTGGCCGCGACGCAACTCGGCTACGTGCGGGGCGGGCTGAAGCCTGGAGCGCTCGCCCCGCACTGGCGACGTTCCGGCTTCGCGACGTGGCTGTTCCATCCGGCAACGAGCGGTTGGTATCCCCGGGCCGCTCCCCAACCGGCACGGCCCGTTCCGATTCTGGGAGACGTGTTCCCCGGCGTCCCGGCCCGGGGCAGAGGGGCAGTGAGCCGCGCCAACGCCTGTTGGATACCGATTGCCGGCGGGCTGACACCGCACGGCCTGCGGCACTCACACAAGACGATGATGGAGGAGATCGGCGTACCCAAGAAGCTGCAAGACGACCGGATGGGCCACGCGGACGGTTCCGTTCAGGCTCGCTACTCGCACATCACCGCGGCCATGCGGCAACGGCTGATGGACGACCTGACCGCTCAGTGGGAGACGGCTCTCCGGGCACGGAAGGCCATGTCGGCGGGTTCTCCGGTCTGGGCGCTCGACCGGCTGTTGGCAACCGTCAAAGCAGCCCTCCGGCAAGATCTTCTCCCAAATTTTCTCCCAAACGGCCGGGAGAAGCAGTCAGGGCCGGTCTCCCTCGGCGGAAGACCGGCCCTGAACAGCCGTTTCTCTGGTCGGGGTGGCCGGATTTGAACCGACGGCCTCTTCTGGTCGCTCAGCGCTCCTCCTGGTTTGTCATTGATCGTCAGGAGTGCCCGTTACCTGCTCGAATGGGAACGGAGCTCGCTCGTTGTTCGTCACCGTTGGTGAGCCGTTGGCAGGGGTTTTCGAGGGGTAAACGAGGGGCCTGGACGATCGGGTCGCTCGCAAGCCCGGCGCCTCATGCGCGACGCATGCCTGGTTAACGAAGCTTGTCATCGAGGTAGTCCTGCACGGGCCGGTGTAGCGGATACGGCACGTAGGCGGCGAGTGTCGTGCGGTCGCACCACGCCACCTCCGATATCTCGTCGATCGCGGCTACGGAAGCCACGCCGTCGACCACCTCGCAGGCGACGTAGAGCATCGCTCGGGCGGTTACAGGATGCAGCCGTTCACCAAGCCGGTAGACCGCTCGTACGACAACGCCCGTTTCTTCAAAGGTTCTCGGACCGCGGCAGCATCAGGGGACTCGCCCGGTTCCACCTTCCCGGCAGGAAACTGCCACGAGAGCCGGCCCTCGTACACCCGTCGACGGACTAGCAAAACCCGACCGTCATCAACAATCACCGCTGCCGCAATGGGCAAGTGCTCGTCGTCCACAGACTTGTTCACCCGGCATCCTCCAGCTCTGACCCAACGCAGCGCAACTTGCAGTCAGCCGCTTCTCTCTGGCCGTCTTACATCCCCGGCCGGCTGTCGTTGAATAAGGGCAAGGACGCCATGCGGCAGCCGATCAGCCGCCTGCCCGCTCCGCCTGGCGGCGGAGTTGAGGTGCGGTCCACCTAATTGAAACAGGCAGCAGCTAGAACACGATTCGACTGATGTTCGTCGAATGCGGGCAATTGCTGGGGCTCACCGACGATCGCGCCACGGCACACCGGCAGATTCCAGCAATTCATACAGCTCCGCCACTTTGGAACGTTTTCCACGTTCCCTGCAATACAGGAAAACTACTCTCTGCTTAGCTCTTGAGACAGCAACAAAGAACGTAGACAATTCCTCCACGTTTCCTCTCGAGTATTGCCACCACCCTTGGTCGTCCAGCCCGATAAGCACAATGGTATCGAACTCCAGGCCCTTACTCTTATGTATTGTCATTAGTGGAACGCTTCCCGCGCCCAGGAAGTTTTCGATAACGGCGTCCCAGCTAGTGGCTCCCTCCGCAGAATCGGCCAGATGGAAGAGAAGCGCATCTTTAACAAGAACCAAGAACTCTGAATCCCGATAGTCAGGGAAAGCCAAGGCGGTCTGTTCGAGGTCAAAGAATTCGATGATCTTTTCAGCTAGTAGCCTGGCGTTTTCCCTGCCAACGCTGAGCCGGCAAGCATCCCGCCTAAGCCCTGAAATGAAGACATTCAGTTCTCGCAACGCTCTCTGAAGCGTCGGGTCATCCTCGTAGTCACTTCCCCGCAGATCTTGAACGATTTTGCATGCCGAGATCCACGATTCAGGATCTCGTTCCCGCGCCGCCAGCTTGAGGAATGGAACAACAGCCCTCGTGAGGGATTGCGCCATGAGGTCTTGGAGCGCAATCCCGCCAACATCGCGAGACTCATTTCGAACGGTCAGTCCTTCATGTGCCATCGCCGCCTCAACCTGCCGTTCGTACGAGTCGGGCCTATTCCTTGTAAGGATCGCATAGTCACGAGGAACCAAACGCCGAAGGTTCATGTCCTTAGCGATTGCTGACGACAGCGCACGAAGTTCGCTCTCGGCACTCACTGAATACCACATCTGCGCAGCACTGGACGGCAACAGCCCATCGGTACGAGACTCGACCTCCGGTACATCTTCGTCGATTTGGCGAGCTAGTACGTGCTGCAACTTTACGAGTGAGGGCGACGACCGATAGTTGCACCTCAGGACAAAACGTCGGGCGCCGAAATCTGCCTGGAATACCGCAAAGAAGTCTGGACGAGCTCCCCCGAACGACATAATTCTTTGTTTGTCATCACCGACGCTAGTGACTATAGTTCCAGAATTATTGAAGAGCGACTCAAGAAAATCATATTGAGCGAACGTTGTATCTTGACATTCATCCACGAAGACGTACTTGTACGTTGCCGCCAGAGCGCGTGCTACTTGCGGGTTAACACGCTGAATAAGCTCGGCAAGACGGTTTAGAAGTATGAAATTTGGTGTCGAGATCGGGTCCGCCGCTAGAAGCGAAAGCCACCACCTCGCCAAAGCAAAGTGCGTACCGGAGTTGACTTGATCGGACTCAGGCGGCAATCTCCATGATCCGCCCTCGTAAATCTCGAACGTCTTATAAAGGATTCCACCTACCTCCGCCTTCCAGTCGCCTGGGGCATCAAGGCGAGAATTCCGCAATGATTCGCGGATCGTTCCCTGATCCGGGAATACGACTCGGAAATTAGGTGTAAGTTGCCAAGCCGCCGGAAGAGCCTTTCGAAATCGCCTGGCTAGACCAACGGTGAATGCATCAAAAGTCACGGAGGCAAAGCGCCGGCTCTGCTCCGGAGAACACGTCCTGACAATGCGATCCTGCAGATTCTGGGCTGCTTCCCGCTTGTAGGAAATGGCTAGAATTCTATATGGAGGCGGGCAGATATGCGTCTGCAGCAGATAAGCTGCGCGTTGCGCTAGAAACTCGCTCTTCCCTGATCCCGGGCCCGCGACAACGCATGAGTTTCCATCATACTTCAGCGCTTCCCAGGCAGCTGGCTCCAGATCCTCTAGTCCGACTGGTCGCCATTCTGCCGGCGAAACCATCTTCACTTCGCAACGCCAGACGTATTGACGGTCAGAATAGATTTCTGAACCGACCCGATGAGAGACCTTAGAACCTCTGGCGCTTGCTTGGACAGGTCTTCGTTGTCGATACCTGACAAAACTCTCACGTGGGTGGTCGGCTTACCTCTTCCCAGAAAGAGGTAGCGATACCACAAGAAGCGGTCAAGCCAGCTTTCTCCATAGAACGAGGCATCACCCCGCTGTCCCAAGACTGCCTTTGAGGCACTGTCACCGTCCGTGTCGCTTGGGCCAGTTCTTCCCGGCTCTAGAACTTTGTATGCCTCGCTGAACGACTCGAACATCGTCATGTCGAGGTCTAGCGGCTCACAGAAATACACATCAAAAACGCGAAGCCTAGAAAGCCAGCGGTTGAGATCTTCCTCTCGAGCTTCTCTTTGGCATTCTTGAATTGAGTCGATCAAAGATTCCGGACTTACTTCGTACCCGGCGATTTCCGATGCGCTGATGTTGCTGGCGATCAATTGTTCGCAGGTGGTCTTCACCCGCCCCCATCCACCCCCATCTCTTCCTCGATCCAAGTCGAGCAGTGTGGCGTGGGGAATTTGCAAGTCGCTCAGAAGTCGCCAGAGATGATTAACGTGTCGGCCGCCCAAGGGAACAACGGCCACGAAGGAGCGGTCAATAGGAACCTGCATAGCCTCGGCGATACGTGGAATAACAACCTCCTCGGAGCTGCCTTCGCCAAGCACGACATAGCTTGCGAAGTAAAGCTCAGGGAAGGTTCGTACTGCCTCACGTACATACTTTGCTGCCGCCTCGGACTCCGCTGGCAACGTTATTTCACGCACCTGCGTAGCTCGGCTTGCCGTTTCCAAGCGAAAGTGCCTCACTTGCTCCGGCTGGACTCTGGCCAATATGCTCGCCGAATGGCTGGAGAGGACGGCTTGCGCCTTGCCCTCAGCGGTCAGACCTTCTATCTGCCTAACTATCCGAGAGAGATAGAACGGAGATAGGTTGTTTTCAGGTTCCTCGACAGCGATGAGCGTGAGTGCGGGCAAGGCCATCTTGTCAGCATCAAAGACGAGTTGTTCGGATCCTCTAAGTGATGACTCGACATCGAGCGTCGCCGCCGTCATCGATAAGTGAAACAGGGACCGTTGCCCATCGCTCAGTTGTGCTAGATCCTGCGCCCTCCCTGATTCATCTGGCGAGAATTCCACGCCAACGTTCCGAACAAACTCGTCGAATCGAGTGTCAATTGGCGCGATGGTCGGCGTTGAGAAGGTTCCACCGCTGTAGAGGTCGCGCCATCGGCGCGCTGCCGCCTTAGCGACTCGCTCAACACCAGGCTCCGCCAAAAAGGCAGTTCGCAGGTCCGATCCTGCCTTTTGCAATGCCTCTCTGGCTTTGTCTGACCAGTTCATTGCCCGCCAGAGGCGGCCCCGGAGGAATGCGGTCATCTGGGTACTGCCGTCACGAACTGCGGGCACATAGACCATCTGAATGCGTTTCCGGTCGATCTGCCTGATTATATGCTGGTCCTCTGCATTGAAATCCTCATCCAGCGAGGTGACAGCCATAAAAAGGTCGTCTATAACACCGTCAACTGAGCCATCGTCGGTCCAAGTCGCCTCAAGGCGAAGTCGGCATACCATAGCTCCCTGGTCGGTTGCGGACATATGCTGGAAGAACTCAGCAACTGACGATCCAGATTCGGCGTCCTCCTTCAACTCGGGAAATGAAAGATAGGTTTCAATGTAAAGTTGACGCTCTCGCGGCGGTTCCGCCGGATTCTCGCTCGGGGGGACATGAAAGTCCTTAAGCAAGATCTTTTGCCGCTCGGGAATGATACTAAACATCCTCTGGAGTGCCATCATTACCGCCGTCTTGCCAGCTCCGTTATCGCCGACGAAGGCCGTCAGTGCTGGATCGAACCGGATCTCGCAAGGCCCCGGACCGAAGCAGCGGAAGTTGCTCAGCCGTATACGCTCGATGATCATGATTCCTCGCACCGACTTCCGGGAGGCATCGTATGTGGGCATCAGAGGTGCGCTGCATGGTGTCGCTGACGAAATCGCGTCAATGTCAAGAGTGACAGATTCATACGATGAACTACAAGCTACCGGCCTTCCAATTGAGGCGTTCCGCGCCAGCCAGCAGCGATCCCGCAACAAGAATGTCGAACATTAGTTCGATTGGGTTTGATCAATTTACACCAACTCGCCGGTAAGTCTCGGCGAGTTGTCTGCCTAGTCGTTGCGGCACGTGGGCGTCTCCTTGTAAGGGAAAGCGCAATGACGAAGATTAGACGGTCCTGGCCGGGCCGAACGGACATCTCCGGGACGCGGAGACGTGACGAGACGTCTCCGCAGATGCGGTCCTGTCTTCGATCTCACGCGGACACCCTTTGGAAAGCCGGTATCTAGGTCGCGGAAGCACTGGGACACCGGCTGTACGAGGCCCCGGCCGTGTGCTTCCCCAGTTCAGCGCGCGGTCGGGCTGCCATTGCGCGGACACCATCGGAGGTGCTCGGCTTAGTGAGCGTCACGGCTGTCCAGGGTCCTGTCTGGACCTCGCTTCCACGGCTTCCAGGTGCTAGAGCAGCTCGGAGGCAAGCAACGGGTCGTGGCGTCTGACGGTGTGTGATAGTGCGGCTTGGCGTGGGTCGGCAACGCACCAGCTCACGTAGCGCCATGATTGGTCTGATTCTTCGCCTAGGCTTGGATCGATGCGCGCTGGCGCGAGTCCGCCATCCCGGCTCTCGCCGCAGGAAGCCTGACGCCTGAGTCTTTCGGGACCACGTATAAGGCCCTAGCTGGCCAGCAGGGTTGGTCTACGCGACGTAGCCGCTGCTCCTCGCCCAGATGTTCTCGAAGGATTGGAGGTAGGTGCGAGCTATGCCCTCGCTGCCACGTCGTCGCAAGTGAATGACCGGCGCGTGCGAGGCGGGATGCCCGTAGACGTGGGCGTTGACCAGCAGCTCGTCGTCGGCACGGTAGATCGAGTTGTACAGCGCCGTGTCATGGAGCCGGAGTTCTGCTCCTGCCTCCGCCACGGGGCTGAACTGGATCAGTGCTGCTCGGATACGAGCGCTATGCGCGTCGCCTATTCGCTCCTCGGCGCCTCGACTAACGATGTGGGCGCCGTCCGGATCTCCGAGCACAATGCGGACCCGCACGCCGGCCCTCGCCTTGTCGCACATGACGGTCGTGCTGACGATGTCTTCGGCCAGGAAGAGCGCGCTGTGAGCAAGGACGTCGATCTCGCGCTCAGCGCGGGCAAAGAAGCGTGGCCACGTGTCGGCCGGGACCGCTGAGCGGTGTGGGTAGACGATCCGGACCTCGTCCGCCCGCGTGATCGGCTCGACGGCGCGAGGCAACTCAGGCCACAGGGAGCGCTGCGGCCAGCCGGTCAGCTCCACCAGGGCGTTGCGATGCCGCGGGTACGGCTGGCGACCGGCAAGCCACCGGTCGACGGTCTTCGGGTCGACGCCGAGTCTCGCCGCAACGTCGATTGCGTTCATTCCGACGCCTCGAAGGGCTCTGGCAAGTGGGTGGTTCACGCGACGACTCCGATCGTGGCGAGAGCCCATCCTATCCAAGAAGTCCCTAGACGTCCCACGCCGTGGTTCAACGTCCGTTACTGAGCGCGAAGACTCGGGTGACGAGTCACGACGAGATCGAGCGGACGGGAATCCCATGGTTAAGAGCGAGCACGCTGGGGAAACGTCGGCGCGCGAGGCAACGGACCGCCTAGCGCTCGCGCTCGAAGATGCCGGCTTCGACGTGGGGCTGGACTTTCCGGCGCTGAACGACGCGATTGATCGCGACGGCTCGCCGGTCGTGCGCATCGGAGTTGTCCGGCCGGCTATCGCAGACCGGCTCGCCGCACTCGTCCGTGGCGCGGCCACGACCGTCAGCCAGACCGAGGAGGACAACGACAGGTAGCGCGCTTGATCGTGCCTGAGGGACGTTCGTAGTCTGCCTTTGTGGATCAGACTGAACGGGCCCAGGACCTCGCGCGCCTTCTGCTGTCCGAGTCGATTCCACGCCGGTGGGCCCACAGTCAGGGTGTCGGCCGCAAGGCGGAGGCGGTCGCGCACCTAGTGGGTGATGACAGGCTGACGCTTATCTCCGCGGCTTGGCTACATGACGTCGGCTACGCGCCGGACCTCGTCGTGACCGGCATGCACCAGCTCGACGGCGCGCGCTACCTGCGCGATGTCGCGCGGGCGGACGACCTCGTGTGCCGGCTCGTCGCGCACCACTCCTGCGCGTTCATCGAGGCACGGAACCGTGGGCTGGCCGACCAACTCGCCGATGAGTTCGAGCCCGTTGAAGGACTCCTGTCGGACGCGATCACTTATGCGGACATGACGACCACGCCAGTCGGTGAGCCGGTCGACGTCGAGTTGCGCCTCGCCGAGATCCTGTCCCGATACGGCGACGGGGACCTGGTCGCCGAGTCCATCCGCGAGGCAAGTCCCCTGATCATCGGCTCGGTGCGAGCCGTAGAGGCAGCGCTCGCCGGAGCCTGAGGTTCAGTCTGCGCGGGACAATGTCCCCTGCTCATCGCGGCTCCAACGACGGCCGGCGCTGTCGAGAAACTCGATCTGAATCGGTTCCGGCTCGACGTACGACCGCAGCCATGCAACCGGGGCCGGCCGCCGGATCGTCTGGCCCGGTGGCACGAGGCCGACGAACTCCGTCGCGTGTTCCTCGTCACCGCGGGCAGGCAAAGGCAGCTCCACCTCGTAGATCGGCATGCCGCTGGCGTTGTGGATGTGAAACGCCAGCTCGCGACCGCCCTCAGGCTTGAGGGTGAGTTCGATCCAGGCGCTGATTCGCGCAGCTTGCGCGCGGCGTTCGTCCTCGGCGCGGTCGGCTTCACGGCGGTGCTCGCGGCGCAGGAGCAGGAATCCGACGAGGAAGGCGCCGACGGTGCCGACCGCGGAGAAGACATCCGCGAAGGCGCCGAGCCAGTCACTATCCAAGGTGAAGGGCCTCGGGTGCGTTGAGGTACTGCTCAACCCTCATGCGCATCGACCGGTCCATCGGGAGCGAGCCGATCTCGGCCGGAGGCACCCAGCGGACCTCGGTCGATTCCTCGCTCGGCGTCGGCGCTCCGCC
Source organism: Paractinoplanes rishiriensis (assembly GCF_016862375.1). Taxonomy (GTDB): domain Bacteria; phylum Actinomycetota; class Actinomycetes; order Mycobacteriales; family Micromonosporaceae; genus Actinoplanes; species Actinoplanes rishiriensis. The sequence goes on from NZ_BOMV01000112.1 coordinate 8,674, forward strand.
GATCGGGCGCGCGGTGAAGACGACCGAGAACTCCTGCCGGACCTCGTTGTTGCTCGTGTAGAGGATGACGTGGCGTGGGTCGGTATAGATGCCGACCAACCCGGTGATCTCGACGTCGATCCCGGTCTCCTCCGCGGTCTCCCGTACGCCCGTGGCGGGCAGCGACTCGCCGAGGTCCATGCCACCACCGGGCAGTGCCCAGTTGTCGTTGTCCGACCGGCGGATCAGCAGGATGGCGCCGTCGTCGTTGACCACCACGACGTTCGCCGACGGAACGACGCTGTTTGCTTTCGGCGCCGCGGGATCGTTGTAGAAGTCAATGCGTCGTCCCACATCTGCCTCATTCCAGTGGTCGGGCTTCGTCCCACACGCGCTCGAAGCTGTCCACGTAGGTCGACACCATGCCGCCGCCGGCCACACGGCGTAGATGGAACACCGGCGCCTGGGACGCGGGGGTGCCGTAGATGTGCGTGTTGACGAGCAACTGATCGTCGGCGCGATAGATCGAGTTGTAGAGCACCGTACGGTGCAGCCTGAACTCGATGCCATCGAGGCCGAACAACGGCCGGTACATGACAAGCGCGTTCTTGATCTTCGAGGCGAGACTTTCGATGCCCTCGTCGGCGTTGCGTTGCTCGACCACGTCGGCGGTGGGGTCGCCGAGCAGGATGCGGACCCGGGCTCCCGCGTCCGCCTTCTCGCGGAAGATCCGATGTACGCCGGCATCCTCCGATAGGAAGAGTCCGCTGTACACCAGGATGCCGATCTCGTGTTCAGCGTTGTCGAAGAAGTTGCGCCACAGTTCGGACGGCACTGCCCAGCGGTGCGGGTAGATGTTGATGATCTCGCTCTCGCTTGCACTGGCGACCTGATCGGCACCCAGTGCATCGGGCCAGAGATACACCTCGTCGACCTGGAGCTGAGCGGCCACTGCATATCGGTGGCGCCGGTACGGCGTGCGGCCACTGATCCAGCGCTCGACGCTCTTCGCGTCCACCTTGATCGCTTCTGCCAAGGCGGCTGGGGTTATGCCGCGCTCCAACATCGCGGTGCGTAGTCGCTCGTTCGGCATCGTCTTCCCGTCAAGGACGTCCCGGCAGCCCGATCACCCTATTGGAGACGTCTCGAACACGTCCAGCCATGACCTGATCACGTCCCGTCCTCAGATCGCACTCTCAGTGGCGTCGATGCGACATCCGCATCGCCGACCGAGAGGAGATCAGCAATGGACACTCAGCACTTCACGAACGAGGTTCCGATCTGCCCGTGCGGCGCGCAGCTCGGGACAGGCCACCCGACCCTGTGCCGCAAGTGCGTGGCCCGGGTGCGGTGGAACCGTCGGCACCAGGCACGTGGTGGTCACGGCGGCGCGGACCGCGCGGTCCGTACACGTAGCACGCGGCGCAACGGCCGCAGGGACGGTGGCTGCGCATGACGATCGCGGTCTCTGCCGTCATCCTGCTCGGCGTCTTCGTCTTCCTCTTGTGGCGGTACGCCCGGTTGCCGCTCTGGCAGGCCGCCATCTGCACCGCGTTCGGCTACTTCCTGGCCTCGTCGTCCGTCGGCCCGAATATCGGAGACGGCCTACGCGCCTTGGCCAGGTTCATCGCCGGACTGGAACTCTGACGTGGTCCGCGAACCCGGAAGCCGTGACTGGTGGGTCATGGCCGGCATGACCACGGCGGCAATCTCCGCCGCATTGGCCAGCTTCGCCGGCCTCCGCGGCCTGGCTGTAGTTGCCGGCTGGCCGGATCGGCTCGCCTGGCTGCTGCCCATCACCATTGACGCGTACGCGATGACGTCGGCTCGGGTCTGGCTCGCCGGAACCGTCGGCGGGATCAGAGCGCGGAATTTCGCCCGTGCCAACGCGATCGGCGCCATCGCCACGAGCATCGTCGGCAACGCCGGCTTCCACCTGATCGCCGCCGGCCTGATCACCATCTCCTGGCCGGCGGTCGTCCTCGTCGGCGCCGTCCCGGCCGCTGTCCTCGGTCTGACCGCACACCTGCACGCACTCCAGACGATCACGGCCGCGGAGGACCGTTCTGCAACCCGGACCCCAGTCCGGACCCGTCCTCTGAAGCGCCGTCGCTCCGACGACGCGCTGTTGACGGCCGCTCGCGAAGCCGATGCACGACACCGCGCTGCAAACAACGGCCGTCCGATCAGCCGTGACGGGCTGCGTTCAGCGCTGCGCATCGCCGGCCCCAAAGCGACCGAACTCCGGCGACGTCTCGCCGCCGAGCCCACCGACCGAAAGGAGGCATCGAACCACTCATGACCAACCAACCGCGCATCCCGCGCCTAACCATCGACACGGAGGCCGTTCTCATCCACCTGCATGCCGCCCGGCAACGACCCACGCCGACTGCCGTCTGGACTGCCCTCGCCGACATCCTCGTCCTACTCGCCGAAATCGACCGCCTCGCCCGGCTGCTGAGCCGCACGCGATGGGACTTCGCCGACCTACTCGCCGCTGCCCGCGCCACCCTCGCAGCCGACCACGACGGCGAGTCGGACCCGTTGACATACCTCCGTGACGCAGTGGCCGAGTACCGCGACTGGATACCGCCCACAGATGGCGAACTCCCCGAATGAGGGCCTACGGACGCCGGCATCGCCGGTGGAGCCGCCGCAACCCGCAACCGCTCCTGCTCGTACCGGATGAACCGCTTCTCATCGTCGGCCTTGCCGCAATCGGACGTGCGCTCTTCCGGTACCGGTCGGGACTCGCCCCGTTCAGTTCCGGACTGGCACTCGCCGTCACGGGACGCCTGCTCCACCACACTCACACCGACGCCTGGCCGGTGGTCGCGGTCGTCACGGCGCTCGCGGCATTGGCGGCCGGACTGCGCGGGATGCCTTGGGGACTCGCCCGCGCCGAAGAGCGCGTGTACGCCGCGACAGCGTCCGCCGTCGCCGGTGGCTGGCTCGCCGCCGCAACAGCGCTCGGACCCGGACGGCCGCCTTTGCCTACGGTCCTGCTCGTGTCCGTGGTCGCGCTGGGCATCCCTTGGTGGACGCACCGGCGCCGCCGAGCCCGCGTCCGAGTCGACCGCGTGATCCACGCGTGGCCCAACATCGCGGACACCATCGGCCTCGACGGGGCACGAGTCATGTCGGCCGTCGTGGACACCTGGGGCTGGCGCGCCCGCATGAAGCTGCGCCCAGGGCAGAGCGTCGAGGACGTCGTCTCACGGGTGCCCGCCATCGAATCGGCCCTCGGCACACGACCCGGCGCCGTCCGCGTCGAGCAAGATCCGTCGCACGCCGGCCGCTGCACCATGCGGGTTCTCGCCGTCGACCCCCACGCCGGCGCAATCCCTTGGCCCGGACCGACGGCCCGATCGCTGGCCGACCCCATCGAACTCGGCGTCTTCGAGGACGCGACGCCCGTCCGGGTGCCGCTCCTGCGAAGACATGCCTTGATCGGTGGCACGACCGACTCAGGCAAGAGCGGCGTTCTGAACGTCGTCCTCGGCAACCTCGCCGCCTGCTCCGGCGTCGTCCTGTGGGGCATCGACCTCAAGGGCGGCATGGAACTCCGCCCTTGGGCACCATGCCTCGCTCGGCTCGCAACCACGCCGGACGAAGCAACCCGATTGCTCGCCGATGCCGTCGCCGTGCTCGACGCACGCGCGCACGCCGCCGGCCACGAGAACACCCGCGTCTGGGAACCCACGCCCGCCGCACCGGCTCTGGTCATCGTGATCGACGAGTACGCCGAACTCGCGGACACCGCACCGGCCGCCGTCCCGTACGCCGAATCGGTCGCCCGCCGCGGGCGGGCGCTCGCCGTCGACCTGCTCGTCGCAACGCAGCGACCGACGCAGAAGGCGATGGGCGGTGGGGCGCTGCGGTCGCAAATGAGCGTCCGGGTCTGCCTGCGCGTCCGGGAACGCCGAGACGTCGACCTTGTCCTGGACAAGGGCATGCTCGCCGCCGGCTGGCACGCTCACACCCTCGATGCGCCTGGCAAGTTCTACGTCCTCGCCGATGGGCACAGCCAACCGCGCCGAGCCCGCGCCTTTCTCGTCACCGACGATCTGGTGCGAGCGACGGCCGCCCGCTACGCCGACCAACGGCCCGACCTGGACCCGCTGTCCCAGGCCGCAATCGAGAACGAACCGCGCGCCATCGACCCACCGCCGAAGACAGCCGACGATCCCGAGCAGGTCCTCTTGACCTTGCTGGCCGAAGCGCCGAACGACGGTCTCACCATCCCGGAACTCATCGACGCGACCGGCATGCGACGCACCTGGATCTACGACCGCCTTCAGGCACTCGCCGCCGCCGGTAGCGCCCGGCAGGTCACCCGCGGACGCTGGCGCGCCTGACTCGATCGTCCGCGCGGACGTCCGTCCGCTCGCGCGCGTCTGCGCATATCAGTGCGCGGACGGACGACGGACGGACGACCGCTCGGACAACACCCACCAAGCAGAAGGGAGGTCCGACGATCACCATGCTTGACCCGACCACAGAGGGGAGAAATCGCAGCATACGCACGTCCTGGACGTTGGATTTGGGAGAACGGCCTGCTCAAGTCGTCCCTAGACGTCCCGCGGCTAACCGCGGCCATCATGCGGCTCTGGCCAATCATCAACCGCGCTCAGAAGAATCGTTGGCATGCACGCCACACCGACGTCCCGAACCGGGTTCGGCACGGTCAGCCAATCGAGATGCGCTGTGTCTGCGGCCCGCATCGTCCGGCACGGCAGGCCGACGATGAGCGCCTCGTCGACCGCTTGGCGGCCCGACCCGCTCCTAACTGTCGATGACGTCGCTGCCTGGCTGGGCAAGCCGAAGAACACCCTCTATGCCTGGCACAGCCGAGGTAAGGGACCTCGCGCCATTCGGGTCGGCAACACTCTTCGCTACCGCCGCAGCGAAGTCGAACGCTGGCTCGACTCCCAAACCGACCCGGAGCGCTGAGTCATGGCGCGACCTTCGCTACCGATCGGGACCTACGGCAACATCCGCACCGAGACGCTCGGCGCCAACCGCTTCTGTGCCCGAGCCCGATTCCGCGACTACGACGGCAGAGTTCGCGATGTGGAGGCCACCGACGTCACCGGCCCGGCCGCTATCCGGGCGTTGAAGGCCAAGATGCGCGACCGAGCCACCCCGAACGATGACGAGATCACCCGCGAGACCTTCGTCAGCAAGCTGGCCGAGTTGTGGGTCGAGGAGATCCTCGCCGAAGAACGCGTCACGCCGCAGACCGTCGACAGGTACAGGACGAGCCTGCGAACCGCGATCCTGCCGGCCGTCGGAAACCTCCGCCTCCGAGAGGCCACCGTCGGCCGGCTCGACAAGTTCCTGCGCGAGGTCGCCAAGGACCGTCCGTCGGCAGCCAAGGGCGCAAAGGTTGTCCTCAGCCAAATGTTCGGCTTAGCGGCACGCCGAGGCGCGCTCACGACTAATCCCGTCCGCGACACTGGGCGCCTTCGCAAACCACGCCGCACGGTGGCCGCCCTCGACACCGACCAACTCGAAGGAGTCCGCACCGCCATCCGGAAGTGGCAGGAGCCGATCCCCGGCAAACCAGGCCCTCGGCACACCGGCGACCTGGCCGATATCGTCGACCTCTTGCTCGCCACCGGCGCCCGCATAGGCGAGATCCTCGCCCTGCGCTGGCAAGACGTCGACCTCGCCGCCACACAACCGACCGCGACCATCTGCGGAACCATCGTCTACGTCAAGGGCAAGGGCTTCTTCCGCCAGGACTGGACCAAGACCGACGCCGGCTATCGGACCATCATCCTGCCCCGCTTCGCGGTCGGGATGCTCATGGCCCGGCAGCTCACCGCCGTCGACAGCCCTGACAACGCGATCTTCGCTTCACGGCGGGGAACCTGGCTGTCGCCGCAAAACGTGCGGCGTCAGTGGCGCCAAGCCCGCGCCGATACTGGCCTCGAATGGGTGACCCCGCACAGCTTTCGCAAGACCGTCGCCAGCCTCATCGACAGAGAGGCCAGCGCGAAGCACGCCGCCGCCCAGCTCGGCCACGAGAGCGAAGAGATCACCAAGAAGCACTACATCGTCAAGCCGGCCGTTGCCCCGGACAGCTCACACATCCTCGAAAAGCTCAGCCCCGATCAGCCAGCAAGCGGCAAGAACGCCAGCAGCCAAGGATAGAACCGGGCGCATGCAAGATCTTTTTCGGCGCATGGGCTCCAGTGCAGAACCAGGCGCGCCGAGATTTGTGCCCACCTCAACAACCTTGGGCGACTAGCACGGAACAATGTAACCGCGGATCTAACAATACAACCGCGGATCTATTGCAGTGCCGCCGCCTCGCCGTAGAGCGAGTCGTCTGAACCGCGTGGGGCCGTCACAAATCCATGAACGCGTTTTTGGCTCGCCCGATCCGGTAGCCACACCGGACGGGAATTGATCTTTACCTGCGTTGCCAACTTCTCTTTTTGTAGAATGGCGAGTGCGGCGGGAACTAGCCCTCGCTCACTCTGAGGCATACCGCGAAGAAGGGCGCTTTCCGCCCGGCCCCGACCCCGCTGCATGTAAAGCTTGCGGAGCAAGACAATGACAACCTTAACTCCGATTGGGAGGTCGCTGGCAACCACGGAGGCGTTTCGTTCCAGGGAATCTGGAAAATCGCCGAAGGTGCAGTTGGCCGCGAATCGCTGAGCTGGCAAATCAGATGCCCCTGCACGGCCGAATAGGACATCTATATAGCAGCCGTCAAAAGAAGGCAGCAGGCGAGGGTCCACTTCTCCTGAGATTTCAAGAGATTCGAAAATGCAGTTACTGAAAGAAATCGACGACAGGTCCGGCTGGCCCTCAAACAGTTCAAGCGAAGGCACGTGTACGCCATCAATATTGACCGTCGAATTATCGAGCCCGCATCCAAGGGCGAGACTGGCGCGCACAATATCTGCAGCGAGGACGTCGAGGTCAGCTCTCACGGCAGTTATCGCTGCGGCCCCAACCAGCTTTTCTGTAATATTATCCTTGCATTGGATTGCCACGACGTCGACGCCCAATTGCGTAAGAGAAACATTCCATCTTGAAGCCACCGAGTCGCCCGTGAGTACGGGGGTCAGGATAAACTCGCTGACGTCCCGCGCTTGCGCTGCGGCCGCCAGGTCAGCGTCGATGAAGTATCGCGTGCCTTGTTGAGCATCTGCATCAACGGCTAGCCCTGGCAAACGATGAAGAATGGTTCGCTGGTCGTCACTAGGCTCCTGGCCTCGAATGAGCGCGAACCCTTCGGTAATCTCGGAGTACGTTAACGGACCAAGGCCACTCGGCTTACATCTCGCCACTGAGGCGAGGCGCTCCAATGTCGCTCGGACACTGCCGACATCGATTCCCGCCTCAATATCGGACTCGCGACTAGAGATAATGTCGAGTAACGCATTCCAACCGGCGGCAGGCGCGAGATCCAGTGTTGAATCGCTGATCTCCTCAAGTTTGCGTTGCGCTGCCAGGTGACCAATCAATAGCGGTCGCGCAGGGAGCCATGCCGGAAGAGTGAACCAGTTCTTCCGACCGAGGTACTCACGTATCTGTGCCTCATTGAACTCTGCAACTTCGAAAATGAGGCGTGATCTATCGTCGAAGAGAGCATCGCGCAACTCTGCTTCATTGTCAAAAAAGTGGCGTCTTCCGGCGACAGCGACTGCGGCCTTTCGTGGCGTTTCCTTGAAGAATCTCCTAACGAGCTCCATCGCCCTCATACGCGTTTCCCGCAGCAACCGCACATCACTGCTCCAACCGGGAGCTGCGATTTCGTCGAAGCCATCCAGGAGTACGTGGATATAGCCTGATCGCCATGCCGCCACAAGAGACTCTGGCCGATCAAAACCGATTTCCTCTGCATGATGCGTGAGCGCCACGCGTGGGGTCTTCTGGCCCCAATGGTCACGGAGGTTGAGGTGGACCGGATAACGGAGTGTGCGATTTTGCTTGTGCGCGTCCGCCAATTGGAAAAACAGCTGCCTGAAGGTCATGCTCTTGCCTGCGCCGTAGTCCCCGACTAAGGCATAGCGTTGTCCAGAGAGCAAGCGTTCCGCTAGGTCGTCGACATGCAATACTTCCAAATCTCCACTAGACGAGGCGCTGCTGGGAAGGATATCTACAGGGACGTACCGTTCAAGCGGCCCGTGGGGATCTTCCGGATTCCGCGCACTTCCGAACGGCGCCTCACGGCGGCGTTGCAGATATGCGAGAGAGTCAAAGAGACGGGACTTAAATTGAGCGAAAGACAACGCTTTTATTCGGGGGTCGATGCCTCGTAACTCTTTAGTTTGCTCCGGCGTTGGAGCGTGGAGCGTTACGAACCAACCCTTTGCAAGGCGGCCATCGGTTCCTGTCCACCGCTTGATCGCCTTATGCAGCTTTTCGCCGTCGTGCTTCGCTTTGTCGAGTCGGCGGGATACCGTTGCCTCCACGCAGTGAACAATGTCATGGTCGAAAAAGATCCCGTCGTGCTCGACCGCTTCGATGTTCAGCATGCCGTCGGTTCTCGCGTGGGGCCAAAGTGCTCTTGCAACTGTTCGGACTTCTTCTTCAAATTCGTCTTGATCGACATCAGCAGTCACGGCGATAGCTCCTCACGAGGCTCCGGATATCGTACTGCCTGCGACTCGGCGTGGCATCGTCCTCCCGAATAATCAGTCCGCCTTCGATAGCCTCTTGGTCGGACGCGGCACGAGGTCGCCTCAGTAAGTCCGGATTGACTGATGTGCGAAGCCTAATTCTGGCGCTGCCGGTTCATGTCGGAAAGTGTGAAGCTTCCTGCTGTTTGCATGATTTGAATATCAGCTCGACGGCGATAGCGTGCCGGAACTTGAAGGTCGCCCGTCGGGCCACTCCGCCGACTGTTTCGGTTGCCGGACATCACCCGAACTCTCGCCGTCACGTCGCGTACCCGCAATGCACGGCTGAGGTCGCACCTGGGTGACCGCAAGAACCTGGTCGCGTCCACGGGTTTGTGGGGAGTTTTCGAGGGACGGTTCAAAACTCCACGGACAAAGGGTATGCCCTGACCAGCATTCGGCTGGTCAGGGCATACCAATGGTCGGGGTGGCCGGATTTGAACCGACGGCCTCTTCGTCCCGAACGAAGCGCGCTACCAAGCTGCGCCACACCCCGAGCTGCGTTGGAAATACTATCCGACGCCCCGCCGGACGCGAAATCGGTATACCCCTGGGTGTGTTGTCGCAGGTCAGCGCGGTATCAGGGTCAACACCGAGGCCTCCGGACGGCAGGCGAACCTTATCGGCGCCGTTGGGTGAGTGCCCAGGCCGGCCGACACGTGCAGCCACGCGTCCGAGCCTGGCCAGCGGTGCACGCCCTTGGCCATGGACTGCGGCAGGTCGCAGTTGGTGGTCAGCGCCCCATATCCGGGCACGCACACCTGGCCGCCGTGGGTGTGGCCGGCCAGCAGCAGCGTGAAGCCGTCGGAAGCCATCGCGTTGAGGACCCGAGACGCCGGCGTGTGGGTGACCCCGATGTGCAGGTCGGCCCCAGACGAAATCGGCCCCGCCACCGACGGGTAGTCGTCGCGTTCCACGTGCGGGTCGTCCACCCCCACCAGTTCCAGCGACCGACCCCCGGCCTTCAGGATCGTGCGGGCGTTGTTCAGGTCAGCCCATCCCGCATCCACCAGCGCGGCCCGCAAATCTTCCGTAGGCAGGTCAACGCCCTGGACGTACTCGCGCGAGGGCAGCAGATACCGCAGCGGATTGCCCCACACCGGGCCCCTGTAGTCGTTGGAGCCGAACACGAAGGCCCCGGGCAGCGACAGGAAGGGGTCCAACGCTCGGAGCACACCCGGAACCGACGAAGGGTCGGACATGTTGTCGCCCGTGACGACCACGAAGTCGGGGTCGGTGCCGGCCAGCGCCGCCACCCAGGACTGCTTGCGCCGCTGGTCGGGCATCATGTGCAGGTCCGAGATGTGCAGGATGCGCAAGGGCTCGGCGTCCGGTTCCAGGACGGGTACGTCGAAGCGGCGCAGCGTGAACATGTTGCGTTCGACCAGTGAGGCGTAGGCGAACGTGGCTCCGCCGGCGGCTACTACGCCGGCGGCCAGGGCGATAAGGGGGCGCTTCCGCATGACGGCAAGAGTAGTTTCTCCGGGCATGGGAACGCTGAAGGACCGCCTGAACGATGACCTGCACACCGCGATGAAGGCCCGGGACGAGCTGACCACGGCGACGCTGCGGATGGCGCTGGCCGCCGTGCGTACGGCCGAGGTGGCCGGCAGCGCGGCGCGGGACCTCAGCGACGACGAGGTTTCGGCCGTGCTCACCAAGGAGTCCAAGAAGCGGCGTGAGGCGGCTACCGCCTTTGCCGACGCGGGGCGGGCCGAGCAGGCGGCCAAGGAGCGGTCCGAGGGCGAGATCTTGGAGCGTTACCTGCCGCAGCAGCTCAGCGACGACGAGATCGCCGACGTGGTTCGGCAGGCGCTGGCCGCCGGCGGGTTCAGCGGGCGTGGGCAGATGGGTCCGGCCATGAAAGCGGCGCAGGCGGCGGTGGCGGGCCGGGCGGAGGGTGGCCGAGTGGCCGCCGAGGTTCGCCGCCAGCTGGGGGTTTAAAAGGGGAGTTGAAAGCACTCAGGTCGGCGGGTCGGCAACCGATGTGCTCCGGGACTACTCCTCCCCCCTGGAGAGCCTATGAACGAGCCAGCACCCGCCGACCTCGACATGACGGTCAAGCTCACCCTGCCCACCATCGAGCCGTACCAGCAGGCCGCCGACGCCACGACCCAGTTCGCGGCGATCACGGCCGGCGCGCCGTCCCCCAGCGTCTACTCGTCCTCGCGACAGCCGGTGCCGGCGGCCGTCGGGGCACCGCCGGCGATGTCGGTGCCGGGCTATGGGATGCCGGTTTCGCCGGCGGTGGGTTACGGACCGCCCATGTACGCCTACCACCCCGCCTACGGTCCGCCAGGGCCGGAGGCCGTCCCGGCGTACCACTACCCACCGCCACCGGCGCATCCGGTGCAGAAGAACGTCCCGTTGTCGTTTCTGCTGGCGTTCACCGGCACCCTGGCCGCCTGCATGCTCACGGTCACTCTGGTGCTACTTCTTAAATAAACCAAGGGGGTACGGCGTCAGCGCCGTACCCCCTTGTCATTTGCACTTCAGAGCGCGAGTTGGGGACGGACCGGAACCGCCGCGACCGCCGGTCCGACACTGCGGGCCGGCAGCTGCTGCGGCACCGAATAGGGGCCCAGCATGGATTCGACCGCGGGTGCGATGGATTGGCGGTCGTTGAGCTGGATCAGCCGGGCCGCGCGGGCCAGAGAACCGGTCTCGCCGTCGCGGAAGCCCTCGCGGTAGCCCTTCTCGTAGCGTTCGCCGCGGCCGAGTGCCCGGCCGAGGGCGAAGCAGGTGGAGCCGGCGAGAGCGAGGAGGAAGAACAATGCGAAGGGTGTCACGGAATGTTCCTTCCGAGTAACTAGCACCAATTAGGCGAAAAGTACCCCAAAAGGATCTCCGATATTGTAGCACCGAGATCAAGTACGCGGATGGGTGAAACCGGGCCGGTCTCAGTGGACTAAGGCCCTGCCCAGGCGGGTCGGGACGTCCTCGGGGTCGGCCGGGCGGCAGAGATGATAGCCCTGGCCGTAACCGCAGCCCAGCCTGCGCAACGCGTCCAGCTGGGCGGCGTTTTCGATCCCCTCGGCCACCACTCTCAAGCCGAGGATCTGGGCCAGCTCGACGATGGTGCGTACCAGTGCGAGATCCTCGCCGGTCAGCTCGGCCCGGGCGATGAACGCGCGGTCGATCTTGAGCTCGTCGACCGGGAGCTCGCGCAGGTAGGCGAGCGACGAATACCCCGTACCGAAATCATCGATGGACAGCTGGACGCCGAGACCGCGCAACGCATGCAGTGCCGCCTTGCCCAGGTCGGGCTCGCTCATCAGCACCGACTCGGTGAGCTCCAGGGTGACCGCGCTGGACGGCAGGCCCGCGATGGCCAGCGCCCGCATCACGTTGTCGGCAAAGCGGGGATGCACCAGCTGGTGGCCGGACACGTTGACGTTGAGGCCCAACTCCGGGAAGTCGCGCCGCCACCGGGCCACCTGCACGGCACTCGACTCCAGCGCCCACTGGCCGATGTCGACGATCATGCCGAACTCCTCGGCCACCGGGATGAAGTCGACCGGCGAGACGAAGCCGCGCGCCGGGCTGTGCCAGCGGATCAGCGCCTCCACCCCGGCCGCCACGCCGTCCGCCAGGCGCACCAGCGGCTGGTACTGGAGGCGGAACTCGCCCTCGCGCAACGCCCGCTGGAGATCGCCGCGCAGGCTCAGCCGGTCGAGCGCCTCGGCGTGCATGTACGGCTCGTAGACCAGCACCCGGCCGGGCCCGTCCTTCTTGGCCCGGTACATCGCCACGTCCGCGTTGTGCAGCAGCGCCTCCGGCCGCTCGACCACGTCGCGCGAGGTGGCGACGCCGACGCTGGCGCCGATGAACACCTCGCGGCCGGCCACCCGGAACGGCTCCCGGAGCGCGGCGACGATCCGCTCGCCGACCAGCGTGGCGGCCTCGATCGGCGAGTCGTGCAGCAGCGCCGCGAACTCGTCGCCGCCGAGCCGGGCAGTGGTGTCGCTGGCCCGTACGCATCCCCGCAGCCGGCGGGCCACCAGGGCGAGCAGCTGATCGCCGGCGTCGTGCCCGAGGCTGTCGTTGACCGCCTTGAACCGGTCCAGGTCGACGAAGAGCACGCTGGTCGGATCGCTCGTGGTGGCCCGGGACGCCAGCACCCGGTTGAAGATCTTGAGGAACAGCGCCCGGTTCGGCAGGCCGGTGACCGGGTCGTGGTGCGCCTCGCGGACCGCCTCGACAGTCCGCGCGTCGGTCAGCGCGAGGCTCACCTGCTGGGCGAACGCGGCCAGTTGATCGCGTTCCTCGGTGTGCTCCTCCATGGCGCCGGCCAGGTGCGCCACCAGGCTGCCGGCCATCTCGCCGGTGACCCGGACCGGGGCGGCGATCACCGTGCCGGTCGAGTCCGGCCGGATCACCACCGCGCCGCCGGCCATCGCGGCCCGGGCCGCCGCCTCCTGCAACATCTCGTGGTCGGCGCCGCCCGCGGTGGAGGTGACGCTCAGCCGCCGGTCCGGGCCGCCCTCGGCGAGCATCAACGCGACCGCGGCGCCGTTCAGCAGTTCGGCCGCGCCGCTGGTCACCGCGTCCAGGATCTCCGGCAGGGGCCGCCGGCCGGAGATCGCCCGCTGGATGGTGAGCAGCGACTCGACCAGCCGTTGCCGGGTCTGCGCGGTGCTCGCCTGGCGTTCCTTCTCGGCCCGCAGATGGCGCTCGGCGGCCAGCACCCGGATGCTGCGCAGGGCGAGACCCAGCACCTGGGCCATGCCCGCCAGCATCTGCCGTTCCTCCGGACCGAACGGCTCGAGGCGGCCCACCACCATGGCGTCGGCGTTCTCGCCGCCGAGCGGGCTGGGCGCCACGTTCAGTTCGCCGATGCCGCGCAACTCCACCAGGGTCTGCCCGGCGGCCGCGGCGAGCAGGGCCATCTCCGGGACGGTGGCGCCAAAGCCGTACGGGCCCAGCACCTTGCCGTCCCGGACCACCGCGCCCACCTCTGCATCGACCATCTCGCAGGCCCGCACGACCGCGGCGTCGATCGCGGTGATCTCGTTCTCGGCCGCGTTGACCGCGGTGAAGAACTCGGTGAGCAGGTGCGTCGACCAGGTCAGCATCGGGTCAGGCCAGCGCGAGGGTGACCAGGGTGAGGTGGTGCATGCCGCTCGCGCCACGGGTCCGGGCGATCTCGCCGACGGTGTAGAAGCCGGCAAACGGCGCCCCGCCCAGCGCCGTCCGCATGGCCTCGATCTCCTCCTCGAGGCCGCCCTCGACCAGCCCGGCCCGGCGGCCGCCGCAGTCGAACGCGAGCACGCCGAGCGGGGCGAGGCCGTCCAGCCCGGCGCGCGCCTCGGTGCACGACCAGGTGGCGCCGTCGATCAGCGCCTGCCGGTCGGCCTCCATGAGCCAGACCAGCGCGCCCTCGGGCACGTCGGCGGTGCTCCAGACCGATCGATCGTCGTCGTCGCCGGCGTGGATGACCCGGATGTCCTCGCCGTTGCGCCGGGACAGGCCGAGCGGTTGCAGCGGGCGGCCCTGGTCGAAGAACTCGTCCGCGGTGCCCTCGAAGTTGTTGCGGCGCAGCAGCACGTCCAGGGCCGGCTCGTCGTCCAGCTGGTAGATCCGCGGGCCGACGCTCCTCGTCACGATCATCGGGGGTTCGGTACGCCGCCACCCGTGCGCGACGCCGATGCCGATCGGTCCGTCCGACCCGAGCGCGACGCCCACCACGTGATGGCTCAGCACCTCGTCGTTGTGGAACTGGAAGGTGCGCTGGTATTTGCGGTCGTCCCCGGCGAAGCCGCCGACCATCGGGGTGATCGCGCCGACCACCGAGTAGGCGCCGCGGACGATCTCGTGCGGCCGCCCGGTGAGCGCGTCGCACAGCATGATCAGCACCTTGTTCGGGCCGTGCAGCCCGCGCAGCGCCTCGGTGACGTCGATGCCCGCGGCGCGCTGGTCGTGCTCGTCGACCGGGGTCACCCGGGTCTGCACCCAGAAGCCGTCGCCGCCCAGCGCGGCCACCGACACCCCGCCGACGGTCGCACCGCCGGCGCCGAGTTCGCCCATCGTGGTGCAGCCGACGATCACCGCGTCCGGTCCGGCTTCGGCCCGGACGGCCGCGAGCAGCGCCGGCAGGTCGTGCGAGGCCGAGCAGAAGACGAAGACCGCCTTGGGCGGCCGGCCGCCGATCGCCTCCGCGGCGGCCTCGGCACCGGCCTTCGCGGAGTCGCCGGCATTGCTCTGGCCGCTACCGAACCACCGGTGCGGGTTGGTCAGCATGATCCCCTAATCGGCACCAATTGTCGGTTGCTGAGTGGTTGCGTGCGGGGTGCTGTTCTGCGCCGTCCGGCGGCCTGACAGGCTAGGACCTTGTGACTTCCTCTGACCTCGCGCGGCAGGTCCGCGACGTGAGCCGGCTCACCGGGCAGTTCGTGCTGCGCTCCGGCCGGACCGCCACCGAGTATTTCGACAAGTATCAGTTCGAGGCCGACCCGGAGCTGCTCGACCAGCTGGCCGAGCGGATGGCCGTGCTCATCCCGGACGGCACCGAGGTGCTGGCCGGCCTGGAGATGGGCGGGATCGCGGTGGTGACCGCGCTGGCCCGGCACGCCAAGCTGCCCACGGCGTTCGTGCGCAAACAGGCCAAGCAGTACGGCACCGCGCGGCTGGCCGAGGGCGCCGAGGTGGCCGGCCGCCGGGTCCTGGTGGTCGAGGACGTGGTGACCTCGGGCGGCCAGGTGGTGATCTCGACGAACGACCTGCGCAAGCTGGGCGCGCACGTGGACCACGCGCTCTGCGTGATCGACCGGCAGGAGGGCGGCAGCCAGGCGCTCTCGGCCGAGGGCATCACCCTGCGCGCCCTGCTGACCCGAGCCGACCTCGAGGCCGCGGCTTGATGAAGCGCCGCTGAGCCGTGACTATCGCGGGCGATCGCCTGGTAACCGGGCGATCGCCCGCGGAGCGAAGCGGAGCCAGTTACTCAGCGGCCAACAACTCGGCGATCTGCACGGTGTTGAGGGCGGCGCCCTTGCGCATGTTGTCGCCCGTGACGAACAGGTCGAGGGCGCGCGGGTCGTCCATCGCCCGGCGGATGCGGCCCACCCAGGACGGGTCGGTGCCGACCGCGTCGATCGGCATCGGGAACTCGCCCGCCTCGGGGTCGTCGACCAGGATCACGCCGGGGGCGTTGCGCAGCGCCTGCCGGGCGCCCTCGGCGGTGACCTCGGAGCCGAACACCGCGTGCACCGCGATCGAGTGGCCGGTGACCACCGGGACCCGGACGCAGGTGGCGGACACCTTGAGCGCCGGCAGCCCCAGGATCTTGCGGGACTCGGCGCGAAGTTTCATCTCCTCCGACGACCAGCCGAGCGCGGCCAACTCGCCGGACCAGGGCACCACGTTGAGCGCCAGCGGGGCCGAGAACGGACCCAGGTCGTCGCCGACCGCCTGCCGCACGTTACCCGGGCGGGAACCGAGCAGGCGGTCGCCGGCCACCTTGCTGAGCTGGTCGTGCAGGGTGTCCACGCCGATCTGCCCGGCGCCCGAGGCGGCCTGGTACGAGGCGATCACCAGCTCGCGCAGGCCGTACTCGCGGTGCAGCGGCGCGATCGCCATGATCATCGCCATCGTGGTGCAGTTGGCGTTGGAGACGATGTTGCGCGGGCGGTCGCGCAGGGCCTCCTTGTTGACCTCGGGCACCACCAGCGGCACGTCCGGTTCCATCCGGAACGCGGCGGAGTTGTCGACCACCGTCACGCCGCGCGCGGCGGCCACCGGCGCCCACTCCAGCGAGACGGTGTCCGGCACGTCGAACATGGCTATGTCGACGCCGTCGAACGCGTCGGCGGTCAGCTCGTGGACGGTCAGCTGCTCACCGCGGCAGGATAGCCGCTTGCCGACCGACCGGGCCGACGCGAGCAGCCGGATCTCCCCCCAGACGTTGCGCCGGGACGAGAGCAACTCGAGCATGACTGTCCCGACGGAGCCGGTGGCTCCGACGACGGCGAGCGTGGGCTGCGCCATCGGATCGCTTACCGGCCGGTGCCCGCGTATACCACCGCCTGCTCGCCGCCACCCAGCTCGAACTGCTCGTGGACGGCGCGGACCGCGGTGTCGAGATCGGTGTCGCGGCAGACCACCGACACCCGGATCTCGGAGGTGGAGATCATTTCGATGTTGACCCCGGCCTCGCCGATGCAGGCGAAGAACGAGGCGGCCACGCCCGGGTGCGAGCGCATGCCGGCGCCGATCAGCGAGACCTTGCCGACGTGGTCGTCGAAGAGCAGGCTCTTGAACTTGATCTGCTCTTTGATCTTGTCGAGCGCGGCCATCGCGGTGGGGCCGTCGGCCTTCGGCAGGGTGAACGAGATGTCGGTGCGGCCGGTGCCCTCGGTCGACACGTTCTGCACGATCATGTCGATGTTGATCTCGGCCTGGGCGACCGTGTTGAAGATGCGGCCGGCCGCGCCGGGCTCGTCGGGCACCCCGACGATCGTGATCTTGGCCTCGCTCCGGTCGTGAGCGACCCCGGTGATCAGTGCTTGCTCCACGTCAGGGTCCTCCATCGAGCCGGTGACGAGCGTGCCTTCTTTGTGGGAGTACGACGAGCGTACGTGGATCGGCACCTTGAAGCGGCGCGCGTACTCCACGCATCGCAACATCAGCACCTTCGCCCCGCCGGCGGCCAGCTCGAGCATCTCCTCGTACGTGATCTGCTTGATGTGCTTGGCGTCGGCGACGATCCGGGGGTCGGCGGTGAACACGCCGTCGACGTCCGTGTAGATCTCACAGACGTCGGCGCGCAGTGCGGCCGCGAGCGCCACCGCGGTGGTGTCCGACCCGCCCCGGCCGAGCGTGGTGATGTCCTTGGTGTCCTGCGAGACGCCCTGGAAGCCGGCCACGATGGCGATCGCGCCCTCGTCGAGGGCGGAGCGCAGCCGGCCGGGCGTGACGTCGATGATCCGGGCCCTGCCGTGCACCGAGGTGGTCAGCACGCCGGCCTGCGAACCGGTGTACGACCGGGCCTCGTAGCCCAGGTTGTGGATGGCCATCGCGAGCAGCGCCATCGAGATGCGTTCGCCCGAGGTGAGCAGCATGTCCAGCTCCCGGCCGGGCGGCAGCGGGCTGACCTGATTGGCCAGGTCCATCAGCTCGTCGGTGGTGTCGCCCATCGCGGACACCACGACCACCACGTCGTCGCCGGCCTTCCGGGCGGCCACGATGCGCTCCGCCACCCGCTTGATGCGCTCGGCGGTCGCAACGGACGAGCCACCGTACTTCTGCACCACCAGAGCCACGGGTTAACCATTCCTTCGACGTCACAAGGGCAATCGGAACCACCCTAGCCGCGTCCCGGCCACGGGCCGACAGGCGATCCCAGATTCCGGCCGCCGGCGGCGCGTCGGCGCCGGGCGTGAGGCCCCAGGAGGCGAGAATGTCTCGATGCGCCCACGTGCCCTCGTCTCGGCGGCCGCCCTGCTGGTTCTGGCAGTGGCGGCGTGCGGCGGTCCGGCGGAGCGCGAGCCGGCCGATCCCACCGTCCTGCCGCCGGCCGGTGGCGACGGCGGTGACGCCCGCGCTGACCTGGCCGCACGGGCCGCGCTGGCGCTGGACAAGTCGTACGCGGCGCTCTACACGCTGGACGACGACGGCTCCGGCCGGCAGCACCACGTGGTGGCCACCATCGCCGCCGACGGCACCTGGCGGGTGGACGTGAGCGGCGGCGCGCACGGCGGCGCCACGGATGTGTCGATCGTCTCGATCAAGTCCGGCGTCTATCAGTGCACGGTGGCGACCGCCACCAACCCGATCAACCCGACCTGCGTCCGGGTGGCGGCCGCCGGCAAGCGCGTGCCCAAGGCGTACGACCCCCAGGTCGAGCGCCTGTTCCGGCAGTGGCTCGGCGTCTTCACCGACCGGCAGGCGGCGATCTCGGTCGCCGAGGTCGAGCCGCTGCGCGGCGCGCAGGGCAGCTGCTACTCGATCGACTCGATCTCGGCGTCGCTCAAGGCGCCGGTCGACATCGGCATCTACTGCTACGCCAACGACGGGGTGCTCACCGCGGCCCGGGTCGGCTTCGGCGTGCTCACCATCGTCAGCCAGGCGGCCGGCCCCGCCACCGTGCAGTTGCCCGGACCGGACGTCGGCGGCCAGCCGATGCCCACCGAGGCGCCGCCACCACCGCCGCCCGCCGTGGAGCCCTCCGGTTCCACGCCGCCCGCATGACTTCGACTTCCCACGATCCGGGCATAGAGTTAGCCTCGTCCAAGTTGATCACGTAGGGTGATTTTCGACATGTGGCAGGCACTCCTTCTTCGCTGCCGCGACGAGGCCCCATTCCAGGCCGGCACCTCGTCGCGGGGTTGACGCGCGCCGCCGCCTCGTCTTCCTTCCTTTTGGAGCAGCTACATGTCCACTTCTGAGAACCCCTTTGCGTCCCAGCGTCCCAGCGTCATGCCGTTCGAGCGCTATCAGCCGTACCAGAAGCAATTTGCCATTGATCTGCCCGACCGGCAGTGGCCCACCCGCACCACCACGGCGGCACCCCGCTGGTGCGCGGTCGACCTGCGGGACGGCAACCAGGCGCTGATCGACCCGATGTCCCCCGAGCGCAAGCGCCGCATGTTCATGCTGCTGGTGCAGATGGGCTACAAGGAGATCGAGGTCGGCTTCCCGGCCGCGTCGCAGACCGACTACGACTTCATCCGGCAGCTGATCGAGCAGGACCTGATTCCGGACGACGTCACCGTCCAGGTCCTGACCCAGTGCCGTGAGCACCTGATCGAGCGCACCTTCGAGTCGCTGCGCGGCGCCAAGCGCGCGATTGTGCACTTCTACAACTCCACCTCAGTACTGCAGCGCCGGGTCGTATTCGGCCTGGACAAGGACGGCATCACCGACATCGCGACGAGTGCGGCCCGGCTGTGTCAGAAGTACGCCGAGATCCACACCCCGGACACCGACATCTATTACGAGTACTCCCCGGAGTCGTACACCGGCACCGAACTGGAGTACGCCCTGGAGATCTGCTCGGCGGTGATCGAGGTGATCGACCCCACCCCGGACCGGCCGCTGATCATCAACCTGCCGGCCACCGTCGAGATGGCCACCCCGAACGTGTACGCCGACTCGATCGAGTGGATGCACCGGCACCTGCCCCGGCGCGAGTCCGTGGTGCTGTCGCTGCACCCGCACAACGACCGCGGTACCGGCGTGGCCGCCGCCGAACTGGGCCTGCTGGCCGGTGCCGACCGGATCGAGGGCTGCCTGTTCGGCAACGGCGAGCGCACCGGCAACGTCGACCTGGTCACCCTGGCGCTGAACATGTTCTCCCAGGGCATCGACCCGATGATCGACTTCTCCAAGATCGACGAGATCAAGCGGACCGTCGAGTACTGCAACCAGCTGCCGGTGCACGAGCGGCACCCGTACGTGGGCGACCTGGTCTACACGTCGTTCTCGGGCTCCCACCAGGACGCGATCAAGAAGGGCTTCGCGGTGCTGCGGTCGGACGCCGAGGAGGCCGGCGTCGAGGTCGCGAACTTCGGCTGGGGCGTGCCCTACCTGCCGATCGACCCCAAGGACGTGGGCCGCAGCTACGAGGCGGTCATCCGGGTCAACTCGCAGTCCGGCAAGGGCGGCGTGGCATACATCATGAAGGAAGAGCACAACCTGGACCTGCCGCGCCGGCTGCAGATCGAGTTCTCCGGTGTGGTGCAGCACCACACCGACGAGGAGGGTGGCGAGGTGTCGCCGCAGGAGATGTGGGACATCTTCGCCGGCGAATACCTGATCGAGCACCAGACCGCGGCGGCCTTCAAGATGGAGGGCTACAGCACGGCCACGGTGGACGGCAAGGTCGAGATCGACGTGGAGGTCATGCACCGCGGCGTGCGGCGGCCGCTGACCGGCGTCGGCAACGGCCCGATCGACGCGTTCGTGCACGCCATCCAGCCGCTGGGCATCCAGGCCCGGGTCCTGGACTACCAGGAGCACGCGCTCACCGCGGGCGGCGACGCGCAGGCGGCGGCGTACGTCGAGGTCGAGGTGGGCGACGTCACGGTGTGGGGCGTCGGCATCGACCCGAACATCGTGAGCGCTTCGATCAAGGCCGTCAACAGCGCCGTCAACCGGGTGCGTTAGGCATTCACCCGTGTGCCGCCGGGGCCTTACGCACCCGGTGGCACACGGGCACGGCACCTCTACGCTGTAGTCGTGCCCCCACGTACCGCAATCTTGATCTTTGCCGCCGCCCTCACCCTCAGCGCCACCACCGCCTGCGAGGGCATCGCCCTCGAACCCGCACCCGGCTCCACGCCGGACGAGATCGTCACCACCCAGCTGGGCGAGCTGACGGTGGCCAAGGCCGGCTCGATGCGGGGCTACAGCCGCGAGAAGTTTCCGCACTGGCGGGACACCGGCGAGAACTGCGACGTCCGCGACTCGGTGCTGGCGCGCGACGGCCGCAACGTGAAGCGCTCCGGCTGCAACGTGGTGGCCGGCACCTGGACCAGCGTCTACGACGGCAAGGTGCTCAACTCACCCACCAAGGTGGACATCGATCACGTGGTGCCGCTGGCCAACGCGTGGCGCTCAGGTGCCTCCTCGTGGACCGCCGAGAAGCGCGGCAACTTCGCCAACGACCTGGACACCCCGCAACTGGTCGCGGTCTCCGCCACCTCCAACCGGTCCAAGGGCGACCAGGATCCGTCGACCTGGAAACCGACGGAAACCAGCAGCTGGTGCGCGTATGCGGAAGACTGGATCGCGGTGAAGGCCCGGTGGGAACTGACCGTCACCAGCGCGGAGAAATCCGCCCTCGCCGACATGCTGGAGAGATGCTGATGACCGAGCCGCTCCGGACCGATATCGTGCCGGGCCCCGGTGGCGTGATGACCGACGAGGTCGGCGTCGTCACCGGTGACCTCACGCTGCAGACCGAGGTCGCTGAGGGCCAGGTGACCGTACGCGTGCAGTACCGGGAGGCGGACGAGTGGTACACCGTGACCGGTGGCCGGGCGGCGATCGCCGACCCGGCCGACGCCGCCGCCGTGCACCAGATCGCGGTAGGACTCCTCAATCGGCCCGAGGGGTGACGCTCGCCGGGCGGCGGCCGGTCACCTCTTCGTCGTCGACCACCGGGAAGTGACACGCGGTCAGGTGTGACGCCGGGTCCTCGTTCCGGGCGATCAGCGGCGGCTCCTCGGTGGCACAGATGTCCTGCGCCTTCCAGCAGCGGGTGCGGAAGCGGCAGCCCGACGGCGGGTTGATCGGGCTGGGCACGTCGCCGGTGAGCAGCACCCGCTCGCGCTGGGCACTGTCGCGCCGGGAGGGGTCGGGCACCGGCACCGCCGACATGAGGGCGACCGTGTACGGGTGGTGCGGCCGCGCGTACAGATCCTCCCGCTCGGCGATCTCCACCACCTTGCCGAGGTACATGACCGCGACCCGGTCCGAGATGTGCCGCACCACCGACAGGTCGTGCGCGATGAAGACGTAGGTCAGGTCGAACTCGCTCTGCAGGTCTTCCAGCAGGTTGACGACCTGGGCCTGGATCGACACGTCCAGCGCGGAGACCGGCTCGTCGGCCACGATCATCCGGGGACGGAGGGCGAGCGTACGGGCGATGCCGATGCGCTGCCGCTGACCGCCGGAGAACTCGTGCGGGTAGCGGTTGTAGTGCTCCGGGTTGAGCCCGACCAGTTCGAGCAGGTCCTGCACCGCGCGCTTGACGCCGTGCTCGGTCTTGACGTTCTGGATCCGGAACGGGGCACCGACGATCGCGCCCACCGTGTGCCGCGGGTTCAGCGACGAGAACGGATCCTGGAAGATCATCTGCATGTCCCGCCGGAGCGGGCGCATTTTGCCCTGGCTCAGGTGGGTGATGTCCCGGCCCTCGAACGTGATCGAACCGCCGGTCGGCTCCAGCAGCCGGGTCAGCAGCCGGCCGGTCGTCGACTTGCCGCAGCCGGACTCGCCGACCAGGCCGAGCGTCTCGCCCTTGTAGACCTCGAAGTCGATGCCGTCGACCGCGCGCACCGCGCCGACCGTCCGCCTCAGCAGGCCCTTCGTGATCGGGAAATGCTTCTCGAGGCCGCGAGCCGACAGCAGCGGTTCGCCCTTCTGCTGCTCGCTCACTTGCCGGCCTCCAGCTTCGGCTTGACTTCCTCGACCCAGATCCGGCGCCGCTCGGTCGCCGGCAGGTGGCAGCGCACCCGGTGCCCGCCGCCGGCCTCGGTCAACTCCGGCCGCATGGTGCTGCCCAAGCCGCCGGTCCGGGGCTCGTAGACGCACCGGGGGTGGAACGCGCACCCGGACGGCAGGTTGATCAGCGACGGCGGGGAGCCGGCGATCGGGATCAGCCGGTCGGTGAGCGGCCGGTCCATCCGCGGCATCGAGCCGAGCAGGCCCCAGGTGTACGGGTGCTCGGGCGCCTCGAAGATGGTCCGCGCCGAGCCGTGCTCGACCGCGCGGCCGCCGTACATGACCAGTACGTCGTCGGCCAACTCGGCCACCACGCCCAGGTCGTGGGTGATCACGATCAGTGCCGAGTTGAACTCCTGCTGCAGGTCGCGCATCAGATCGATGATCTGCGCCTGCACGGTCACGTCCAAGGCGGTGGTCGGCTCGTCCGCGATCAGCAGCTCGGGGTCGCAGGACAGCGCCATGGCGATCATCGCGCGCTGCCGCATACCCCCGGAGAACTGGTGCGGGTAGTCGTCGACCCGGCGCTCCGCCTGTGGAATGCCGACCCGCTTGAGCATCTCGATGGCGTGCTTGCGGGCCACCTGCTTCGAGACGTTGTTGTGCACCCGGTAAGCCTCGACGATCTGCTTGCCGACCGTGTAGTACGGGTGCATCGCGGACAGCGGATCCTGGAAGATCATCGCCATCTTGCGACCGCGGAGCCGGCGCACCTCGTCGGCCGGCGAGTCGACCAGTTCCTTGCCGTCCAGCCAGATCTCGCCGGACACCCGGGCGTTGCGCTTGTTGTGCAGCCCCAGAATGCCGAGGCTGGTCACCGACTTGCCGGAGCCGGACTCTCCCACGATGCCCAGAGTCCGGCCCCGCTCCAGCGAGAAGGTCAACCCGTCGACGGACTTGACCAGCCCGTCGTCGGTCGGGAAGTGGATCTTCAGATCCCGGATCTGGAGAAACGGATCGGGCATCAGTTGAGCCTCACTCGTGGGTCGACCACCGCATAGAGCAGGTCGACGATCAGGTTGGCGAACACGACGAAGAAGGCGGTCAGCATGACGACGCCCAGAATCTTCGGCAGGTCGTTCGTCGCGATCGCGTCGATCGCGTACTTGCCCAGACCCGGCAGCGAGAAGGTGGTCTCGGTGAGGACGGCGCCGCCGAGCAGCAGGCCGACGTCGAGACCGAAGATGGTGACGATCGGGGTCAGCGCGGCCCGCAGACCGTGCCTCGTGATCACGGTGCGTTCCGGCAGGCCCTTGGCGTGCGCGGTGCGCACGTAGTCCTCGCTCATCGTCTCCAGCATCCCCGCCCGGGTGAGGCGGGCATAGGCGGCGGAGAACAGGAACGCCAGCGTGACCCAGGGCAGCAGGAGGTCGTACGCCCATTCCAACGGGTTCTCGTTGATCGGCGTGTAGCTGCCGCCGGGCGCCGTGATGCCGAGGTTGTAGCTGAAGATCGCCAGCGACATCAGGCCGGTGAAGAAAATCGGCAGCGAGACGCCGGCCAGCGCGATGCCCATGGCCGCGCGGTCGAAGATGCTGCCCCGGCGCAGCGCCGAGATCACACCGGTGGTCACGCCGGCCACCAGCCAGATCACCGCGGCACCCAGGGCCAGCGAGAAGGTGACGGGCATCCGGTCCAGCAGCTCCGGCCAGACCGGCGTACGCGAGATGAAGGAGTAGCCGAAACACGGCGCAGGGCAGTGCTCCGGGCCGGGGCCCAGGTCGTACGTCGATCCGGCGAAGATGCCCTTGAGCCATTGCCCGTACTGCACCCAGATCGGGTCGTTGAATCCCAGGCGGTCGGCGGCGGCCGCGATCTCGCCGGCGTCGGCGGTCCGGCCGACATAGCGGGCGGCCAGGTTCTCCGCGCTTCCGCCGGCCCAGCGGGGCACCAGGAAGAAGATGGCGAAGGTGACCATGCTGACCACGACCAGCATGAGCATGGCGCCGATCACGCGCCGAATGATGTATGTCGCCACGATGTCCGGCTACGTGAGGCCGGCCACCCCGGACTTGTGGTCCGGGCCGGCCGGCCTCACGACCGCCTTCACCTGCCTAACTTGTCGTCGAGCCTGCGCTTACTTGGCGGCGCCCAGCATCATGTAGTCGTACTGGCCGTAGGCCTCGTTCACGAAGATGTTGGTCGCGTTCTTGCTGCGCAGCGTGAGCGCCTTGGAGTAGACGCTCGGCAGGACCACAGCGTTCTCCATGATCTTCTTGTCGATCTCGCCCCAGACCGCCTCGCGAGCGGTCGCGTCGGTCTCGGCCATCGCCTTGTCGATCAGGGCGTCCACCTCGGGCAGGTAGATGCTCAGGTTCGACGAGCCACCCGACTCACGGATGGTGCGGCTGTCGACGATCTGCGACAGGAAGCCGAAGCCGTCGTTCCAGTCGGACTGCCAGCCGTTGGTCATCAGGCCCAGCTTCTGGCCGTCGCGGTAGCTCGGCTTACCGGCGTACAGCGAGAAGTAGTCACCGGTCGGCAGCGGCTTGAGGGTCAGGTTGATGCCGACCTTGGCCAGCGCCTGCTGCAGCGACTCGGCGATCGCCTTCTCCTTCGGCCGGTCCGAGCGGTACGCCATGTTGGTGGCGAAGCCGTTCGGCTGACCGCACGCGGTCAGGTGCTCCTTGGCCTTGGCCACGTCGCCCTTGTTGTCGGCGCCGGCCGGGTAGAGGTCGAACTTCTGGTAGCCCGGGATGACCGGCGGCATCAGCGTGGTCGCGATGTCGCCACCGGCGATCGGACCGCCGTACGCGGCCTGGAGGCCGGTGCGGTCGGCGGCGTACATGATCGCCTTGCGGCAGTCCAGGTTGTCCAGCGGTGCGACCTTCGGGTTGATCGACGTGTACCAGGTACGCGCCGAGCCCGGGTTGTCCGACTGCGGCTTGAGGTTCGGGTCGGTCAGCACCCGGGACAGCGACGCCGGCTGCACACCGGTACCGGCCAGGTCGATGTCGAGGTCGCCCGAGATCAGCCGGTTGTCGATGTCGTTGGCCTCGACGCCGAGGGTCACCTCGTACCGGTCCGGCAGGGCCGGGCGGTTCGGGTCAGTCGCCTTGTCCCAGTTCGGGTTGCGGACCAGGGTGAAGCTCTTGCCCTCCTGGTAGCTCTCGAACATGTACGGACCCGACGAGATGACGTGTTCCTTGTACTTGACGCCGGTGTCCTTCGCCTCCGGCACCGGCGCGGTGCCGGGCAGCTGGGCGAAGTAGTCGAAGCCACCGAACGCCTGCTTGAGCTTGAAGACGATGGTCAGGTCGTCCGGCGTCTGGATCGCCTGGTCGGTGTTCACGCCCTTGGACTTGTACGGGCCCTTGTAGCCCTCGGGCAGGTCGAGGTAGTCGCCCAGGTAGGTCGGGCCGCTCACCAGAACGCCCTTGTCCACCGTGCGCAGCACGGCGTACTTCACGTCCTTCGAGGTGATCGGCGAGCCGTCCTCGAACTTCAGGTTCGGACGAAGTTTGTACGTCCAGGTCTTGCCGCCGTCGCTGGGCGTGCCGAGACCCTCGGCCAGGTCGCCGACCAGTTCCTCGCTGCCCTTGCCGGGGACCGGCTTGAACATCGTGAGGGTCCGGGCGTACGTCCGCAGCAGGTTCCAGGACAGGCCGTAGTACGTGTCGCCGGGGTCGACCGAGTCCCAGTCCTCGGAGATGGCGAACTTGAGCGTTCCACCGGTCTTCGTGCTGGGGCTGAACACCTTGCCGATGGCGGCGTTGAACTCGGGAGTGGCGTTGTTGCCGTCCGTGTTGTTGTTGTCGTCCGTGCCCCCGCCACAGGCGCCGAGGCCAAAGGCGAGCACGGCGCTCATGGCGACCGCGGTCACCGACCTTTTCCTCATCACATACTCCCCTTCATTGCTTCCCTAGTGTCGAAATTGTTAGGTCACCGCATCTTCGGGTCGAGTGCGTCACGCAACCCGTCGCCGAAGAGGTTGAAGGCGAGCACAGTGATGAAGATCGCTATACCCGGCCAGAACATGAAGTACGGCAGCGTGTAGTAGTCCACTGCGTCCGAAAGCATCCCGCCCCAGGTCACGCCCGGTTCGCCCTGCACCTGACGAGCCACACCCACGCCGAGGAACGACAGCGAAGCCTCGAAGATGATGTTCGTGGGAATCAGCAGCGTCGCGTAGATGAGGATCGGTGCGACCAGGTTGGGCAGAATTTCCTTCCGGAGGATGTACAGCCCCCGCCCGCCCAGGCCACGGGCGGCGTCCACGAATTCCCGCTCCCGCAACGAAAGCGTCTGCCCGCGGATGATGCGGGCGATGTAGCCCCAGTTGAAGAAGCCGATGATGAAAATCAGCAGGACGATCCGCAGCGACAGCCCGGAGAGTCCGAACGCGGTCGACGGGATGACGCCGGCCAGCGCCAGCGCGAACACCAGCACCGGGAACGCGAGGAAGACGTCCATGGCCCGGCTGATCACGGTGTCGACCCAGCCGCCGAAGTAACCGGCCATCACACCGAAGACGGTGCCGATGACGACCGAGAGCAGCGTGGCGAGGAAGGCCACCAGCAATGAGATCCGGGCGCCGTAGACGATCTCGGCGAAGATGTCCCGGCCATTCTGCGGCTCGATGCCCATGGGATGGTCCCAGCTCATCCCGCCGAAGAAGCCCTCCGGCACCAGCGTGGGGCCGAGCAGATCCTGATGGAACTCGTTCGGGGTGCTGCCGGTGATGCGCACGATCAGCGGCGCGAACAGGGCCATAAGGACCAGCAGGATGATCACGACGGCGCCACCGATGGCGGCCTTGTCGCGCTTCAGCCTGTTCCAAGCGATCCGCCCGAGCGACCGGCCCTCGATCGCCTTGCCGGGAGCAGCGCCCTCGCCTGGCTCCGGCTCAACCGGTAGCTCATCCGAGACCGTGCCGGATCCAACGACCATGGAGTGTCCGGTCCTCTCCCAGCCGCCGCACGGCAGGAGTCCACGTCGCCGGAACTTCGAGGCACACGGAGCCCCCGACCGGCGACGATGGCCCATGCTGAACGACAACCGATCGGTTAACGCATGCTTCGGGCGCCCATCCTCGCCGCTACGGCCAGATCAGACCGAGGCCACGAGGACACACGACGGCGGGCGTACCGCCATCGCAAGGAACCTTCACCTAACGGGGTGCCACGGTCAAGTGAGGCGCCACCAAACAACAGTTCCGTGTCTCCGTCGTGATGTGGCTGTGACCTCCGGCACCACGGGGAGTGATCTAAACAGCTCGGCGGCCCTCAAAAGCCCGGCCCAGGGTGATCTCGTCGGCGTATTCCAGGTCGCCGCCCACCGGCAGCCCACTCGCCAACCGGGTGACGGCGATGCCCATCGGCTTGACCATCAGGGCCAGGTAGGTGGCCGTCGCCTCCCCTTCGGTGTTCGGGTCGGTGGCGAGGATCAACTCCTTGACCTCGCCGGTGCCCAGCCGCAGGAGCAGTTCCCGGATGCGCAGGTTGTCCGGCCCGATGCCTTCGAGCGGATTGATGGCGCCACCCAGGACGTGATACCGGCCGCGGAACTCACCGGTCCGCTCGATCGCCACCACGTCCTTGGGTTCCTCGACCACGCACAGCACCTCGTTGGTGCGGCGGGTGTCCCGGCAGACCCGGCACTGGTCGGACTCGGCCACGTTGAAGCAGGTCGTGCAGAACCGGACCAGCTCCTTCACCTTGCGCAGCGCGCCGGCGAGCCGGTTGACGTCGGCCGGGTCGGCGGACAGGACGTGGAAGGCGATCCGCTGGGCGCTCTTGGGCCCGACGCCCGGCAGGCGCCCCAGCTCGTCGATCAGGTCCTGGATGGCACCCTCGTACACGGGATCAGAACCCCGGCAGGGTGAGGCCGCCGGTAGCCGGCCCCATCTTCTCCTCGGTCAGCTCACGCTGCGCCTCGGCGGCGTTCCGGATGGCCGCGAGCACCAGGTCCTCGAGCGACTCAAGGTCCTCCGGGTCCACCGCCTTGGGGTCGATCTTCACGGCCTTGACCTCGCCCAGCCCCGTCATGGTCACGGTCACCAGACCACCGCCGGCCGTACCGGTCAGCTCAGCCGCGGCCAACTCGGCCTGCGCCTGCGCGACCTGCTGCTGCATCTTCTGCGCCTGCTTCATGATCTGCTGCATGTTCGGCTGTCCACCGGGGCGCATGCCACCGCTCCTCAAACTCGCTCAAACTCGAATGGTCACTGCTGACCGTCGTCGTTACCCATTCGGCCGGCCACGTCAATCGCGCCCAGCCTAGCCACCACACACGCCGCACCGACCACACGCCACCCGGGTGCCGGCTCAGCTCTCGCCGATCTTCTCCGCGCCGAGAACTTCCTGAAGAAGCCGGAACGCCTGCTGCTCGCTGCTCTCCCGAGCCGTCTTCTCATCGATCACGTCATCGAGCGGCTCGTCCCCCGGATCAAACCCGTCGAACGACGAATCCCCCGAGGACGCCTCCGGCCGCTGCGCCGGGGCCGAGCCAGCAGCCGGGCCAACAGCCGGGGCAGCGGCTGCCGCAGGCTTGGCGGCCTGACGCGCCGCGGCAGCGTTGCGAGCAGCCGCGCGGGCAGCGGCCAGCCCGCTGCTGGGCGCGGCGTTCCGCGCACTGGGCGCCGCCGGGAGTTCGGTTTCCGGAGCCCGCGCAGCCGGCGCCGCCGAACCACCACCGTTGGGGCCGGCGACATTCCGGCCCGCGGCGTCGACGCCCGCCGGGGCGGACGCCATGCCGATCACCGGTCCGTCCGCGCCCGCCATGGTCGCCGCGCCGCCGCCATCGCGGACTGCCGCACCGCCGCCATCGCTGACTGCCGCGCCGCCGTTGTGTTGGACGCCGCCGGTCGAGGCTGCCGCTTCGACTCCGCCAATCGACGGCACGGATCCGGCCGGGGAAGGCTCCGGATCGCCGGCCGCCGCGCCGGTCGAAGCGGATGACCGAGCGCCCGGGCTCGAAGTCAGCGGTCCTCGAGCCGCGGAAGCAGTCTCCTCAACCGGTGTGGCGCCGGCCCGCGACGGCAGGATCGGTGCGCCCCCGCCCCCGGCCGGTGGAGCGTCACCGGACGCGCCAATCGGGCTAACCTCCGGCCACTCCTCGTCGTCGTCCACGGCGGGGGCGGCGGAGCTGTGGCCGCCCGGTTTGGCCGGTTCTGGCCACTCGTCGTCGGCCGGCGGCGGGGCGTCCGACGCCTGCCGGCGGTCCTGCGGCGCGCGAGCCGCTGCGGGCTGCCCACCCGAGGACGCACGCGGCGTCTGGGCAGCCCGGCTGGTCGAAGCGCGCGGAGGCTCGTTGCGCTCCGCCGGACGTGCCGCGGGCGGTGCGTCCCGGCGTTCCCGTCCTCGCGACGGCGGCTCGGCGGCGTCCCGGCCGCCCACCTCGCAGCGGATCTGCCACCGACCACCCAGCGCCTCATAAAGAGCATCGGTGACCAGCGCCGACTCCCGCCCGATCCGGTCGGCGTGGTTGGGGAACTGGAACACCAGCACCACCGTGTCCCCGTCCAGGGCACGGACCACGGCACCGGCCGCCATCGGCCCGGCCACCTTGCCGTTGGGCTGCCGCTTGATGGCCGCCACGATGTCGGGCCACACCTCACGGACCGCCTCGACGGTCATCTGCCCCGGAACCTCGGCAAGCGCAGCCACCACCGGCTCCTCGGGCGCATCGGGCAACACCCCGGCCGGCTCAGCCCGGCGCCCAGACGGAGCGGCGGCTGGTCCCGCCACCTCGGCAGCTGGTTCCGCCGCCTCGCCAGACCGCTCCCGAGCAGCCGACACCGGAGCAGCCGACACCGGGGCAGCTGAGACCGGAGCAGCCGACACCGGGGCAGCTGAGACCGGAGCAGCTGAGACCGGAGCAGCTGACGCTGGGGCGGCCGGCGGGGTGGGGTGTGACGACCGGGCGGCAGGGGGCTGCGACGTGGGCCCCGCCTCCTCCAGGTAGGGGTCGTAGTCCGGTTCCTCGTCCCACGGCGGCTCTTCGTCATGGGGCTCGGGCTGCGCGGACCCGCCGTGCGCCTCGTGCGACGTCGCCCCGGCTCCGGCGGCAGGGGCACGCGCGGCATCCTGCGGCGCGGACTCGGCGGGCGCGGACTGCGGCGCGCTGGGCTGCGAGGGCGCGGACTGCGGCGCGGACTCGGCGGGCGCGGACTGCGGCGCGGTGGCCTGCGGGGGCGGGGAGCTCGTGGCAGGGCCGTCGGGGGCGGCCGGTGTCGGGGCGGACTGGGCTTGGGTGGGGTGGGCCGGGGTGGTCGGCCGGGTCGAGGCGGCGGGGGCAGCGCGTTTGCCGGCGGCTGCTGCGGCTGCGGCGGCTGCGGCTCGGGCTGCGGAAAGGCCGCCGCCGGTCGGGCCGGCGGGGGCGGGGGTGGGTGCCGCCGCTGGTGGAGCGGCTGAGGACGGGCCGGTGGAGACGGGTGCCGCTGAGACTGGTGTGGCGGGGGCGGACGTGGCCGGGGTGGTCGGCGTTGCCGGGGGTGCGGTCTGGGCGCGTACGGCATCTTCGGTAGTGAGGGTGAGGCGCCGCTCCATGCGCTCCAAGCGCTGGAGCAGGGCGCCGGTGGCGTCGTCGGCGCCGGGGAGCAGCATGCGGGCGGTGATCAGCTCCAGCAGGAGCCTCGGTGCGGTGGTGCCGCGCATCTCGACCAGGCCGTTGTGCACGATGTCGGCGCAGCGGGAGAGGGTGGCCGGGCCCAGGCGGGTTGACTGCGCGGTCATCGCCTCCAGCTGGTCGGCGGGGCCGTCGATCAGGCCCTTGGCGACGGCGTCGGGGACCTGCTGGAGGACGATCAGGTCGCGGAAGCGCTCGAGCAGGTCGGAAGCGAAGCGGCGGGGGTCGTGGCCGGCTTCGGATACGCGGTCGATGGTCGAGTAGGCGGCGGCGCCGTCGGCTGCGGCCACCGCGTCGCACATGTCGTCGATCAGGCTGACGTCGGTGACGCCCAGCAGGGCCACTGCGCGGTTGTAGCTGACGCCGTCGGGGCCGGCGCCGGCGATCAGCTGGTCGAGCACCGAGAGGGAGTCTCGGGCGCTGCCGCCGCCGGCCCGGACCACCAGCGGGAAGACCGCCGGCTCGACGTGGACGCCCTCGGCCTCGGTGAGCTGCTGGAGGTAGGGGCGGAGGACGGGTGGCGGGATGAGCCGGAACGGGTAGTGGTGGGTGCGCGAGCGGATGGTGCCGAGCACCTTTTCCGGCTCGGTGGTGGCGAAGATGAACTTGACGTAGTCGGGCGGCTCCTCGACGAGCTTGAGCAGCGCGTTGAAGCCGGCCGACGAGACCATGTGGGCCTCGTCGATGACGTAGATCTTGAAGCGGCTGCTGGCGGGGGCGAAGAACGCCTTTTCGCGCAGCTCGCGGGCATCGTCGACGCCGCCGTGGCTGGCCGCGTCGATCTCGATGACGTCGATTGAGCCGGCGCCGTCGTTGGTCAGCGAGCGACACGAGCCGCAGGTGCCGCACGGCTCGGGAGTGGGGCCCTGCTCACAGTTGAGCGAGCGGGCCAGGATGCGGGCGCTGGACGTCTTGCCGCAGCCGCGCGGGCCGGAGAAGAGATAGGCATGGTGCAGCCGCCCGCTGCGCAACGCCTGCGACAGCGGCTCGGTGACGTGCTCCTGCCCGATGACCTCGGCGAAGGTCCGCGGCCGGTACTTGCGGTAGAGCGCGAGTGCCACTGCTGCCCCCTCTTGGACGACCGCGCGTCATTCTCCGCCGGGGGTACGACAAGAACCAACTCGGTCCCGCGGGAGTGACCGGCCCCGGACAGCAAAGGACCCCCCGTGCACCCGTCAGAGCCCGCTTATCCTTGCTGCCTTCCGGCCCTGGGGAGGTTCACGAGATACACGCCGCACGAGGGGCTGACCATGAGCCTACCCGGCCCGGGTGGGCGGTGAGCGCCCCCTCCCCAGCAAACCTCCGCGGCGCGCTATGTATTCTGTGCGACGGAGGATTCGCCTAGTGGCCTAGGGCGCACGCTTGGAAAGCGTGTTGGGGGAAACCCCTCACGAGTTCGAATCTCGTATCCTCCGCCAGGCTGTTGAGCAGGCCGGACCCATGGGTCCGGCCTTTTCAGTCGGCGGACAGGTTGGGGTCCCGGCGGGCCAGCCAGAGGGTGTGTTCGCGGGAGATGGCCTGTTCGCCGCTGCGGACGAAAGCGCTCCACTCGGCCTCGGTCAGCGCGTCCGTGTGGTCCTGGGCCTCGCCGTGGATGGCGGCCAGTTCGTGGGAGGCGATCACGTACGACTCGGCCAGGGTCTGGCTGTCGCGGGTCTGCACCCACGCTATGGCGCCGGCCGCGGCGGTGGCGGCGATGCCGAGCAGGTCGAGTTCGATCACGTTCAGCGCCTTGAGGACGGCCAGGATGACGCCGATCGCGTGGAACACGATGGCGGTCAGGAACCAGCGCTGGGCGCGGCGCTGATTTTGTTTGGCCCGGTTGGCGTACCAGTGGTTCTGGTCGAGGATGCGCTGCTGCAGATAGATCTGCCGGCGCTCGGGAAGTGGCTTGTCGCGGAAGTCGTTCATCGCCTGGGTTACGCCCTCGCTGCCGCCGATCGTGGGCAGTCCGGCGTACCGCAGGTGCGAGATGATTTTGCGTACGGTCTGGCCGAACAGGCGCTCGTCGTGCTGGCGGTCCTGGTCGAAGGAGCCGCCGCGCATGGCGTACTGCCAGGCCAGAGTTTTGATCGACTCGGTCGCGGCGCGGCACTCGTACCAGGCTCGCTCGGGTTTGTTGAGCAGCAGGTAGAGGGCGAAACCGAAGCCGAAGATGAAGGCCACCGCGGACAGCACGCCGCCGGTGTCGACCTTCGTGGTGCCCAGCGTGACGTCCTTGGTGATCGCGTTGCCCACCGCGGCGACCACGGCCGCGATCAGGCCGTACCGGACCAGCCTGAAGTATTTGCCCTGCTCGTCGACTGCCTTTCCGTCGGCGGTCCGGAAGATCTCGGGAAACGTCTCCTCGACACGGGTTTCGGCCACGATTCCAACTTAGAGCCAACGACGCGATCCACATCGGACAAAGTCAGAGCTGGGCCGCGGCTATCGCGTCGTCCACCTCGGGGAAGATCGCGAAGTACCGGCTCAGCCCGACCGTCTCGAGCAGGCGGACCAGGAACGGGTTGGCGCCCGCGAAGCTGAGCCAGCCGCCCCGGTCGGCGATCACCTGTTTGCTGGTGATGAACGCGCTGAGCCCCACCGAGTCGCAGAACTTGAGCTCGGTGAGGTCGACGACGATCCGCGGCACCGGACGCTCCAGCAGCTTGTCCAGGGCGGCGCGGAGCTTCACGGACGTATCGGCGTCGAGTTCACCCCTGAGGTGCAGCACCGCGACGTCGCAGCGGTGCTCGGTGACGGTGGCCTCCATGGTCCCGAAGCTAGATCCACCAAAGTAGTTGACACCGGACAATCGGTCCGATTTGCGCGGCTGCGAGCGCCACAAAAGGGCCGGACCCCCGGGAAGGGATCCGGCCCGATCGGAAATTATCGGCTGGCCGATGAAGTCAAGCAGTGCGGCGCAGCCGGCCTACGGCGCCTCAGATCTCGCGCCACTGCCAGCGTGGACCCCGCCACGCGTCTGCCAGGATCAAGGCGGAGGCCTTCCCTGGACACTGTTGCACCTTCGACTTGCCCAGAGGGCCGCCCATCTGAGCTTCGACTTCCCACTGTTCGCCGTCGGTGCGGACGTAGACGTCCCGTCGCGCAACGCGGACGTCACCATTCCACCAGTGATGCTCAACTCTCACATGACAAATCTAGGACAGACCCAGCACATCGGTGTAGGGCAATCTTGTGAAAGTTTCTCGCCGGGTGGCCGAAGCGCATTGTCTGATCCGGTGGTTTTTGGCCCGGTGACTTGCGCAACAGCGACGGTATTAGGGCAGTCCCCTTGCCGTTACTCCGAGTGATCCTCGCAGTTGATGCCGCGCCGAAACGCCGCCGTTACGTGTATGACACCTGATCATGGCGAACGACCGAACGGACGAGTGTCCTCTCCGGCGTAAGGCGGACCGCCGATCAACACGCAGCGTGAGTATGATCCATTACTTGAAGCGATGGTATTGCGACACCGCGTGAGAATTGGAAAAGAGCAAGAAAAAGGCCCGGCGGGCAAGGCCGCCGGGCCGATTGGCGGTGGTGAAGGGATTTGAACCCTTGGAGGGCTTGCACCCTCACACGCTTTCGAGGTCTGTGATCCACCGTCCGTCCGGACCCATCGCTGTCCGTGACCAGGATCTTAGCCAGTAAGCGAGCTCGGACGGACACCGGCGTACGACCCCGTATGAGACCGGAACTGAGACCACTAGCGGATCTCTTCGGCCTGCGCCTGGACCGTGCTTAGGTCCAAGCCCGGCCGGTCCAGGCCCGGCCTAGCCAGGTTCCGGAGGTCCAGGCCCGGCCGGTCCAGGCTCGTCCGGTCCAGGTTTGCCCGGTCCAGTCGCTGCCGGTCCAGCGCCGGCCGGCCCAGTTCGACGCGGTCCAGGTGGCAGTGTTCCAGGTCACTGCGGTCCAGGAGGTGCCGTCGTAGTCGGTCCCCGTCCAGACTTTGCCGTTCCACGTGCCGCCGGTCCACGCCTTACCCTCCGCAGCGCGGGGCGCCCAAGTAGCGGGGTTCCATGGCGATCCGAAGATGTCTCGCTCGCCGCGGAGTACCACGCCGGTTTCGTCGTCCGTTACGTGTGAGCTGCCGCGGGCGCCTTCCAGGGTCCCCAGGCCGGTCGCCCGCGCAAAGGTTTGGGTCACCTTCTTGGGCTTGCCCATCGTGACCGCCTCGGCGATGTCGATCTGACCGGCTCCGGCCGCGATCGGGTCCGAGCCGGAGAGCGGGTCGGCCGACTCGATCAGCAGGTTCTTGACCTCGTCCGGGCTCAACTTCGGCTGGTTCTCCAGCAGCAACGCCACGGAGCCGGACACGACAGCGGTGGCCTGCGAGGTCCCGCTGCCGCGGAACGTGGTCTCGCTCACCCGGGCGCCCGGGTAGGCGATGTCGATGTACGAACCCGGTACCCGCAGCGACACCACGGACCGGCCGGTAGCCAGCAGGTCGGCGTGCCGGACCGCGCTACCCCGGTTCGAGAACGCCGCGACCGTGTCGTCGGCGTGCTCCTCGGTGCCGTGAGAGTCGGAAGCACCGACAGCGAGCACGTACGGGTTCGCGGCTGGCATGGTCACCCGGGTAGCGGCAGCACCGTCGTTCCCCACTGCCACGACCACCACGATGCCCTTACGCCAGGCGGCCTCGACCGCGTACGAGAGCGGGTCGAGCAGGGCGCTCTGGGTGGAGTCGGTGCCGAACGAGAGGTTCAGCACCCGGATGTTGAGGCCGGGGTCATTGCGGTGCGTGACGACCCAGTCGATCGCCGCGATGACCTGCGAGACGTCGGCGGCACCGTCGGCCGCCGCCACCTTGAGACTGATCAGCTTCGCGTCGGGAGCCATGCCTTCAAAGCCGGTGGCCGGGTCAGCCCCGGCGATGATGCCGGCCATGTGCGTCCCGTGACCGTACGTGTCGATATTCACTAGGCCCGGGGTCTGCGACTCGAACGACAGGTCCGGCCCGTTGACGACCCTGCCCGGCTCATCCAGACCAGGCACCGGGGCCACCCCGGAATCGATCAGCGCCACACCTACGCCCGCACCCGTCAGCTGAACCGTGTTGGCCTTCTTACCGCCAGCGATCTTCTTGACCTTCCCTGCCGGAGTGTTCGCACCGCCATCGTCGATCCACTTCTTGCCACTCATCCTCACCGTGCCGTCCGCGGTTACCTCGGCCACCCCTGGCATCCGCTCCAGCACAGCCAGCGCGTGCGACGGCAACCGGGCGGCGAAGCCCGAAATCACGGCAAGGTCCTGCTCTATCGTGCCTCCCGAACGGCGCACCAACGCTTCGGCGCGGGCCAGCGCCTCCGGCGACACCGTCCGGACGATCACGTCCACCGGCGGCCCGGCTACCGCCGGAGCGCCCACCGCGGCCAGGCCGACAGCGGTGAGCACGCCAGCCAGCCCCGCCCTAAGTTTCACGCCCATATGCGCTCCTTCCTGGCCGCAACCGCATGATCATTCCTGCGACGTGCGAGGCCCATCGGCCGCAACCTGGCCAGCATGAGCACTTTGGCGTCGAAGCCCGCTGGGATTGTGCTTCCGCTCAGCGACGCATGGCTACAGGTGGTACGCCCTTCACCCAGGGCTTTCGGCAGTCTGCCCGACGAGCGCAGGCCATGCGTTCCATTACCCTGAACAGGCATGATCGCCGCATCGCCCGCACCGGCTGAGAGTCGAGTCGGAACTCCCACCGGCCTAGGCCATCAGCGGTTGACCGCATCCGCACACCGAGAGGTAGACGAGACTATGACGGCGGCGCCAGAACAGAGACCGGCCACCGCGAGCCGCACCGTCACCCGGCACTCCGGCGATGACGACTTGCGCGCCTTGTTCGGGCAATCCATCGCCGTGTTCGCCTCGCTCGCGGGTCCCACCCACGTTCTTGAGGCCGCCAACCCGGCGTTCTTCGCCACCATCGGTGAAGAACGGTCCCGCACCGGGGTGCCGGTGGCCGAACTGATGCCTGAACTAGCCGACCAAGGCTTTATCGACCTGCTCGATCAGGTCTATCGCACCGGGGAGCCCTATACCGGCCGCGACGCCCGCGTCGTGCTAGGAACCGGGCCACAGGCGCGGGAGGTGTTCTTCGACTTCACCTACGAGCCACGACGTGACCCCGACGGCAGCGTGGTCGGTATCCGAGTGATCGGTGTAGAGATCACCCAGGTCAAGCAGTCCCAGCGACTGTTGACCGAGCACCGGGCGCTGGTGGAGCAGATTGCCCGGCAAGCCCCGCTCAGCGAGGTGCTCGACGGGATGGCCCGCTGCATCGAGGATCTCTCACCCGACGGGGTCCTGGTCTCCGTGCTACTCGCTGACCCGGACGGCAGTCACCTGCGCCACGGCGCCGCACCCAGCCTGCCCCATTTCTACAACCAGGCCATCGACGGCATCGCCACCGGTGAGGGTGTCGGTTCCTGCGGCACCGCAGCTCACCGCCGCGAACCGGTCATTGTCACCGACATCGCCACCGACCCATTCTGGGCCGAATTCCGGCACCTGGCCGAACCGGCCGGGCTGGCCGCCTGCTGGTCCATGCCGATCCTGGCCCGTGACGGCAGTCTGCTGGGCACCTTCGCGATGTACCACCGCACCCCGCGAGCCCCGCAGGACACCGACCTCGCCCTCGCCCGCCTCTTCACCGATACAGCGGCTCTCGCGATCGAACGCCACCACATCGAGCAAGCAAAAACGGCCGCCGAGGCAAGCGCCAGATCAGCCTTGGAAGAGCTGGCCAAAGTAGTTCGCGCGGAACGCGAACTACGCGCCGAGGCCGAACAACGCGCTGCCACCGCCGCAGAACTCAACGCCCGCATGCGCACCGCCGCCACCCTGCAAGCCGCAACCTCCCACCCCGAGACCTGCCAACTCGGCGGCACCGCCGGCTGCAGCGGGCCAGCCGAAATCAAAATCGCCGACTCGTGGGGCGACTCAGCATGGGGCTGCACCACTCACGTCGAGGAAGCGATCCTCAACGTCCGCTCCGTGTTCATCGCCAGCGAAGAACTCGGCGGCCTCGCCGCCTACCTCAACCGCTGATGAGTACGAGGACGAGCGTATGAAACCGGCCAGTTCACCGACACCACTACAGCGTGTCCACGCTGACAAACGCGCTCACTCAGGCGGACAGCCGTCATGCAAGTAGGCACGACACCCGCCGTCGATGGTGTGATAACGGTTCATGCTGCCGGGGAACTGGACATGGAAACCGTCGACCTTCTCGACCACGGGCTACGCGCAGCCCTTGCCGTCCCGGGCGTGACCATGGTCGTCGCAGACTTGGCCGCCACGTCGTTCTGCGACTCCAGTGGGCTGAACATGTTGGACCGGTTCTACGCTGACGCCACTGCGGAGGGCGTCGCGTTCTGGCTGGATCCAATCCACCCGGCGGTACGACGGGTACTCGAAATCGCCGGTATGGCCCAGTCGCTTACCCGACCCAGCCGATCTGCCGGCTGACTCCTCCGTGTCGGCAGTGGCGCACAGCTTCATCGAGACCCGGTGGGCTGTTCGAGCTGAAATCGACTGACCAGACCTCGCAATTCGAGGGACATGGCATTGAGGCGATCTGCCGATTGCTGGGTGGTTGCAGCGCCGTCGGTGGTAGCTCGGGCTGAAGTCTCCAGGAGCGTCATGCCGTCGAGGATCTGGTTCGCGCCGTCGGCCGCGATGCTGCCCCTTTCTCCCATCTCGGTGCTGCTGTGTATTTGTTCTTCAACTGAACTCGCGATGGTGGACTGAGCGTTGTTCATTTGTTCGATAATTCGGGTGACTTCCCCGATGGCTCCGATTACCTCGCTGGCCGACGCCTGGATAGCGTCAATCTTGACGCCGATGTCCTCGGTGGCTTTCGCGGTCGCCTGTGCCAGGTCCTTGACCTCGGCCGCGACGACTGCAAATCCCTTGCCGGCATCGCCGGCACGAGCGGCTTCAATGGTGGCGTTGAGAGCGAGCAGATTAGTCTGCTCGGCGATCGTGCTGATCAGTCTCGCGAACTCGGAGATCTCCACCGATGCTTGACTGAGTCGTTCGATCGTGGCATTGGTGCTCTGCGCGGTAGCGGTGCCGCTGCCGGCAATCGCTGCCGCCTGAGCAGCGCTCTGCGCGATGTCGCGGATGAATTGCGACATTCCTTGACCACCGCGGGCCACAGCCTGAACGCCCTCGGAAACGTGGCTGATCGTGTTCGTGACCGACTCTGCCTGCACCGAGGCGCGCCTGGCGTTGTCGTTCATGTCCTGACTGACCGACGTCAGCTCGGCGGCTGCGCTCGCGAGTTGGTCGGCACTGACGGCGATTGCACTGACCGCGGCATTGATTTGGCCGATAGCTTGGTTGAACGCGGTGCCCATCGCGCCGATCTCGTCCTTGCCAGCGATCGTGACCCGCCGGGCGAGATTGCCGGTTGCGACGTCATGCAGCGCGGCAACCATACTGGCCAACCGGCGGGTCAGGCTCCTGCTGAAGATCAGCGCAAATCCGACACCGGCGGTCAGCGCGATCACCAAGAGGCCGGCCAGCAACGTCTGTGAGCCTTGAATCGCGCGGTACCGTGCTGCGGCGGTTTCTTTCTGGGTCTCGATCATCGCGGTCATAGCCTCGACCGACGCCTTGCCGAACGGCGTAGTGGTTTTAGCACGCCAAGCCGCGGCCTCCTCCAGTTTTCCGGCGCCGTACAGCTCGAACCAGCGGGGTCGTGCCTCGCGATACTTGGTGAAGGCATCGTTCCACGAGGCCAGGCCCTCAAGCTCCTTTTCGTTGCGCGGTCCCGCCGCGTATTGGGCGATCGCTGCGTCGATTTTCTCGTACTGGCCTGCTTGCGCGTCTAGGATGTCCTGACGCGCTTCTGGCACTGCCATGAATTGCGGGAATCCGTAGCGCAGCTCCCACAAGGCGGATTGCGCGGCACCGAGTTGAACGGCCGCTGTGACGTTCTCCTCGTAGATACCGCGAGCTTGCGACTCCAGACGGCTCGACGACTGCCATCCCGCGACACCCACGGCCGCCAGCAGCGTAAGCATGAGCCCGAAAGCGAGCAGGAGCTTCTGGCGTACGCTCATCCCTTGCCCCGAATCCTAGTCAGACCTCATACGACAACAACCATCGGCAGATTCCCGACCGAACTGAGGCTGTCTCCT
>NZ_BOMV01000113.1 GCF_016862375.1 Paractinoplanes rishiriensis
ATGGGGTGGGCCGATCTGCGCTCGGCGTGGCGGCTGCCTGGGCGGGCACTGGGCTGGGGTCTGCCGCTCACGCTGGTCGTGACCGCGTTAGCCGCGCACTACGTGGCCGGGTTGACCTGGCCGGAGTCGCTGCTGATCGGCGCGATCCTGGCACCGACCGACCCGGTGTTCGCGTCCGCGCTGGTCGGTAACGACAAGGTCCCGGCCCGGCTGCGGCACCTGCTCAACGTGGAGTCCGGTGTCAACGACGGACTGGCGCTGCCGTTTGTGATCGTCTTTCTCGCTATCGCGGCTGGTTCCGACGACCTGCACCTGGGTGAGCTTGCCGTGGAGGTGTCGCTGGGCCTGGTCATCGGGGTGGTCATTCCGGGTGCGGCGATTCTGCTGGAGCGGAGCCGGTTCTTCTCCGCGTCGGCGGCGTACGAGCCGCTCAACGGGCTGGCCATCGGCCTGCTGGTCTTGGCCGTGGGGCAGGCGACGCATGCGAACCTGTTCCTGGCGGCGTTCGCGGCAGGTATCACGGTGGCGACGTTCGGGCCGCGGCAGCGTGTCGCGTTCGAGCACTTCGGGGAGAACATCGCCGAGTTGTTGAAGCTGGCCGCGCTGCTGGTGTTCGGCGCGTTGATCTCGCCGGCGTTTCTCGGGGAGATCTCCTGGACGGGGTGGCTGTTCGCGGTCATGGCAATCTTCGTGGCCCGCCCGGTCGCCCTGTGGTTGTCGTTCCTGCGTTCCGGGCTCGGTATGCGGGAGCAGGCCGCAGCGATGTGGTTCGGCCCGAAGGGCTTCGCCTCGGTCGTCTACGGGCTGATCGTGCTGGAGTCCGGCATCCACGCCGCGGACGAGATCTTCCACCTTGTGGCGGTGACCATCGTGTTGTCGATCCTGCTGCACTCCTCGACCGATGTGGTGGTCGCGCGCGCGTTCGACGAGGAAGCGGAGACGCCCGCCTGGTTCGGTGTCGTCCGTCGCACCGTGCACGCCGTGCGCCGACGGTGAACGGGCAGGCTCAGCAGCGCGACCGGATTACCGCAGACGAGCCAGAACCCGACGCTGCCGAACACCTCGGCTGAACAGGTCGTCAGCTTGCGAGCCACGGCGGATTCGGTGGGCGCGATGCCTTCGGGGCGTAGGAACTCCGCGCCCAGCATCAGGAACGCCACGGTGATGATCGTGCGGCAGCCCTGCGCGGCACCGGAACCGGAACCGGAACCGGTCCGGTGCCGGAGCAAATAGCCGCTCTGCTGCGGTGCATGTTCACGCGGCATGGATCACCAGGAGGATCACCGTTGCGATGTAGACGACGGGGATGATGACGCCTTCGAAGCCGATGCCGCGCCGATCGCGCATGATCAACCCGGCGGTGAGGACGACGGTCATCAGGATCGTGGATCCGGCGAGCAGCAGCGCCGCTGAGGATGCATCCGTTTAGACCGAGCCCCGCAGATAGGTGGCACCGCCAGGAAGATCATCAGCGCGTCGAAAGCGTTGCCGCCGATGATGTTGCCGATACCGAGGCTCAGGGCGCCGATGCGTACCGCCGCGATGAGGGTGACGAGCTCGGGCAGGGAGGTGATGGCGGTGGTGAGGGTGAATCCGACTGGCCCGCTGGGAAGTCCGGTGGCCGCCACCACACCGAGACCGCCCTGCCCGATGAGGTATCCGGTGGCGGCCACCACTGCGGCAAGCGCGGCCAGCCGCCACCACAGCCGGGTGGTGCTGATTGCGTCGTCGGCGTCGTCGTCCGGCTCGTCCTGGCGGGTGTCGGAGGTCTGCGTCGCCTGCCACATCGGCTTGCGCCGCAACCGTTGTAGCAGGCGCAGGCCGTACAGGTAGAACAGTGGGATGGCGAGGCTGGCCGGATGGACCCAGCCGAGCCGCAGAGTCGGCGTGGCGTAGGTGACCACGGGGATGCAGAGCAGCGCGATGAGAACCAGCGACTGCAGAATATTCTCGAGCGACGCGGCGGCGTGCTCGATGTTCGACCGCCGGTAGAGCAGGTCGGCGATCGCCAGCCAGACCGTCTGCACCGCGATCCCGCCCAGCGGGTTCGCCAGGGCGAACTGGGCGTCACCGCCGAGCGCGCCGACCACGGTGGTGCCGATGCCCGGCAGCGAGGTGACGGCACCCAGCAGCAGTGCCCCGGCGGCGGCCTCGCCCATGCCGGTCCGGTCGGCCAGCACGTCCACCGTCGCCGCCAACCTGCGGCCCACGGACATGATCACGGCCAATGCGACGACCAGCGCGATCACGCTCGGCAGCAACGGCCACGGCGGACCGCCGATCATGCGAAACGCCTGGCTCGCCGGTCCGGGCCGGTCGGGCAACCGGTTTGCCCGCGGTTCGACTGCCATTCATGCCCGGCCCCTACCCGGGCGGGCCTCGATACATCCCCCGCAGCGCGGCGCCCCGGAGAAAGACGGGCTTGGCCCTGGGAGGGTCAGGCCGCTCCTCAGTTCCCTCGACAGTGCATCCTGCCGGCTCCGTGGACTCTCACCCCGTACGGGGCTCTGGTCCGGGCCGTACGGCGGCTGCTGGGGGATACGGTGTGATGCTCTCGGCTGGTATTGGTCGTGCCACCCGGGCTGCGGGCCGCCACTGTCCTGAACGAGACGGGTTTCGCCGCTTCGCCGCATCTCGGGTGGCTGCACGTTGGGCATTGCCAGCTCCCTTCGCGGGTCACCAGGTGACGCGGGCCAGCCCAGCCCACGGTTGGCTGATGTGCTGATGACGGCATGCCCGGTGAGCCGCCCAGGAAACAGCGGCGATCGTCCTGGCCGGCCGAGAAATCACCGCCCGCATTGTTGGACATCCCGGTTTCTCGGAACGGGCTTCGAACGGCCCGGCTGCGATGACAGTCGTTTTGATCTTGTACGTGAATCGTTTGTTCCCGCGACACCGTCAGTACACAGGGCTCCTCATGCACCGCGAGGTCCTATATGGCTATTCTGGTGAGGCGTGGCCTCTG
Source organism: Paractinoplanes rishiriensis (assembly GCF_016862375.1). Classification (GTDB taxonomy): domain Bacteria; phylum Actinomycetota; class Actinomycetes; order Mycobacteriales; family Micromonosporaceae; genus Actinoplanes; species Actinoplanes rishiriensis. The sequence continues at coordinate 2,966 of NZ_BOMV01000113.1, forward strand.
GTCGCGTCGACTGCCCCAGACTCCGGCGCTCGGTGCTTATCGCTCGGAGGTGTTGCGGTCATGTGCAGAAGTCGACGTCGCGACCTCACGCGACTGCTCGTGCGGCCGTCGGTTCCGGGTCGGGTGGCGTAGGCCGGCATGGACCAGGACAGGGACGACGGTGCGTGGGCGTCGGCGGTGCCGTCACCGCCGGGTGGCGGTGCGGTGAGCCGGTTGCAGACGCTGTGCGCGGACGCGACCCGGGCGCTGTCGGCCGTGGGCGTCGGGGTGAGCGTGATGGCCGCCGACGGCGGGTACGGCATGGCCGCCGCGTCGGATCTGGCCACCGAGCGTATCGAAGAGTTGCAGTTCACCTTCGGGGAAGGTCCTTGCGTCGACGCGTTCGCGTCCCGCCGCCCGGTGCTGATCGCCGACCTGGACGACCAGGGGGCACGACGGTGGCCGGTCTACACCCCGGCCGTGTACAAGGCTGGGATCCGGGCGGTGTTCGCGTTTCCCCTGCAGGTCGGCGCGGCTCAGCTCGGCGTCCTCGACGTGTTCCGCACCCATGCCGGGACGCTGTCCAGGGCCGAGATCGGCCAGGCCGTCGCCTTCAGCGATCTCGCGGTGACGACGCTGCTGGACGGTCAGGACCAGGCCCACGGCGAGCACGATGTCGACGGGGCTATCGAACACGGGGCGGCGCTGTGGCAGGCCCAGGGCATGGTGATGGTGATGCTCGGCGTCACCCTCGCCGAGGCGCTGGTCCGGCTACGCGCTCACGCCTACACCACCGGCCGCCGGCTTTCCGAGGTCGCCGCGGACGTCGTCGCGGGCCGGCTGCACTTCGATCGTGATCACTCGTGAACGCACGTCACCAGACCAAGGAAGGCCGGGGGTAGCCATGACCACCGTATCCGCGCAGCGCCTCGCGAAGGTCTTCGTCGAGGTCGCCGACACCCTCGTCGACGAGTTCGACCTGATCGAGTTCCTGCAGATGCTCGCCGGACGCATCGCCGGGCTGACCGACAACAACACTGTAGGGATCCTGCTCGCCGACCCGAAGCGGCGGCTGCACTTCATGGCGGCTTCCGACGAGACCACCAAGTTCCTCGAGCTGTTCCAGCTCCAGCTCCAGGACGGGCCGTGTGTCGAGGCGTTCCACGACGGCGAACCGGTCATCAACACTGACCTCACCGCCGCCGAGGCCGCAGCCAGATGGCCGCGGTTCGCCCCGCACGCCGCCGAGGCCGGCTTCCGGTCGGTACACGCGTTCCCGCTGCGCCTGCGTCAGGAGATCATCGGCGTGTTGGGGCTGTTCGGCGACACCGTCGGTGACCTCGACGACAGTGACGTGCAGATCGTGCAGGCCCTTGCCGATGTCGCCGCGATCAGTCTGCTGCAGGAGCGCACCATTCGACGCTCCGAAGTCCTCACCGAACAGCTGCAGGGCGCGTTGAACAGCCGTATCGTCATCGAGCAGGCCAAGGGTGCCATCGCGCAAATCCACGGCGTCGATGTCGACGCGGCGTTCGAGCTGATCCGCGGCTACGCCCGCCGCACCAACCGCCGCCTCAGCGAGCTCGCGTACACCGTGGTGACCGACCTGGCCAGCCTGCCTGAACTCGCTCATCCCCGCTCACGCTGACCGGGCCCGTCCACGGCCCGAGGCGCTGCCCGCCGCGCCCCGGCCGCGGGAGCGGGGGTGAGCGCCGGGCACATGCCGGTGAGGTGCAGGACCTGTCGTACCAGGCCCTGAGCACGGATGACGCCAAACGACGCGTCGGCCCGCAGGGCGGCGTCCCGGCCCCGCAGCAGGGCGGTCAGGGCGGCCATGTCGAGAAACGGCATCCGGTCCAGATCAACGACGACCCGGGTCACCCGGTAGGCGGTGAGCGCCGCGGTGAGGTCATCGGCGGTGTCCATGACCAGTTCCCCGGCGACGGCGATGATGGCGACCCCGCACCGGTCCACGTCCGTGGTGATGCGCACAGATGTCACGGCGGCGTCGCCCGGTGAAGCGGTGGCGGCCAGGACCGGCGTCGCACGAGCCGTGTGACCCGCGGCGATCCGCTGGCCCGAAGCCGGCGCGTCAACAGCGTCCACGGCTGCCGTCCTCAAGATCCAATGCCAGCCCGGCCGGGTGAGAACTGATCATCAAGATCTGCGTCATGCCGGCCGCATCCAGGACCCACTGGTGCATGGGCCCAGGACGGCACACCGTCACCGGCATCGCCTGCGGCAGGACACCGACGAGTCGGGCGAGGAAGTGGGCAAGCGTGGACCCCGCGAAGGCAACCTCGCCAAGATCCACGAAGACGCGTTCGGGCGTGAGGGCCGCAACCCGGGCGACAACCTCGCTCAGCGCCGGCTCCGCGTCCGCGTCGAGATCACCAGCCACACGGACGTTCACAAGCCGTTGCTGCGGCGCTGCCGCGACTACGACGGCACAACCGGATGTTGAGTACTGGGTCATGGCCTACCCCTTTAGGCGCTGCGACGCACGCCGGGGTCTGAGGCGACGACCGATGCAGGCCGCATCGACGACAGTGCGCGTAGAACCCTGCCGGCGCACTCAGCGGCCGGAACTGGTGCGTCGACAACGAACGTGCGACCAGGAGCAAATTGATCTAGAAGCCGCGGCGGCGGTCACCCGGAATGCTCTTCCCGCGCGTGGTGGGCGGACGCGATGCGAAGCCGGACCGCGGGGATGAACTCGGCGACCGTGGCCATCCACCACGGCCGCGAAGCCGAACTGCCTGGCATCGACCGCGAGTGGCAAGAAATCTCCATCTTCTGCCCGCATCTGCTGCGCTCGCGCTGGCGCTTGTCGACGCCCGTCTGCTCGACCGGTTCTCGACGACAAGGACCTCGCCGGTCGGCTCACCGAGCACGACCTGCGCGGGCTGACGCCGCTGTCTGGTCCAGGGCGGCGCTGCACCGCACGTTCGAGCTCGCCCTGGAAAAGCGCATCGACTACTACCGCGGCACGGCCCCCGCGGTGTTCGCGGCGATGGCTGGATCAGCGAAGATCCGGTGCCGCCGACCGCGGCCGGTGCCCGGGGAATGTCCTTACCGGTCAGCGGCGGTTCGCCGAATCGAGGCGGGCGCCCCCACCAGGGGCGTGCACCCGGTGGCGTGCCCGGTCGGCTGGCGTATCCGGTCTCGGGCCGATGGCGTGTCTGGGGGCGGGAGCCGTTGAGGGGGCCTCGGATGGTTTGTAGGCTGTGGCGTATTCGTCCCCTTTTTGCTGCCCGGTTTGTTGGTGGGCGTTGGCGTGGAGGTGTCGCTGTGTCACATGGCGAGCAGGGTGGCCGCGCCGGTTCGGTGGGGCCTCGCCGTGCCGGCGGGGGCTGCAAGTGGGGTGGTCGTCGTGGATGATCGGGTCGGCAGGATCCGCAGCTTGATCGATGTTGAGTCGCGTGCGCCGGACGGCGGGGCCGGGTTGTTGTACCGGGTGTGTACCGCCGCCGCGCACACGTTGGCGGCTGCGGGTGCCGGGATCAGCGTGATGACCGAGCCGGGGACCCGGGGCGTTTATGCCGCGTCGGACCCGTTGACCGAATACATCGAGGAGCTGCAGTTCGTCCTCGGCGAGGGGCCCTGCTGGGAGGCGTTCTCGGCGCGGCGCCCGGTGCTGGTGCCGGACCTCGGCGAGGTGGCACCGTCGCGCTGGCCGATGTATGTCCCGGCTGTCCAGGACAAAGGGTTCCGGGCGGTCTTCTCGTTCCCGCTGCAGCTGGGAGCCGTGCGTCTCGGGGTCCTCGACGTTTTCCGCCGCCGGGCCGGGTCGCTGACCGGCGACGAGCTCGCCGACGGGTTCGCCTTCGCGACCGTGACCATGACGGCGTTACTCGACCAGCACGAGGACGCCACGTCGGCGGGCCTCGGTGACGGTCTCGCCGACACCGGTGAGCACCGGGCCGAGTTGTTCCAGGCCCAAGGCATGGTCATGGTCCAGTTGGGGGTTTCCATCGGTGAGGCGATGACCCGGATGAGGGCGTACGCGTTCGCGCATGGCCGCCGCCTGGACGAGGTGGCCCGCGACGTGGTCGCCCGCCGGCTGAGCTTCGACCAGGACCGTCCATGACCGCATACGTGAGCGCCGGCCAGGCCGGGAGGCAGCCATGATGACCGTATCCGCGCAGAAACTGGCGATGATCTTCGTCGAGGTCGCCGACACGCTGGTCGACGAGTTCGACGTGCTCGACTACATGCACATGATCGCTGAGCGGGTCGCCGAGTTGACCGGGGCTGCGGCTGTCGGGATGCTGCTGGCCGACCAGCACGGCCGGCTGGAGTTCGTCGCCGGGTCGAGCGAGAACGTCACTCTGGTGGAACTGTTCGTGGTGCAGAACGAGGAAGGGCCTTGTCTGGAGGCTTTCCGGACCGGCGAGCCGGTCGTCAATGTGGACCTGGCCGGCGCGGCCGGCCGGTGGCCCCGCTTCGCGCCGCTGGCCGTCGCGGCGGGTTTCCCGTCGGTGCATGCCTTCCCGCTGCGGCTGCGCCGGCAGGTGATCGGCACGTTGAACGTATTCGGTGACGTCGCCGGGCAGGGTTTCGACAGCGACGACGCCTCGATCGTTCAGGCTCTGGCCGACACGGCCACCATCGGTTTGCTGCAGGAACGCGCTGTCCGTCGCGGTGAGACGCTCACTGAACAGCTGCAGGGGGCGCTGAACAGCCGGATCGTCATCGAGCAGGCCAAAGGCGCGGTCGCGCAGGCCCGCGGTATCAGCGTCGACGACGCGTTCACCGTCATCCGCGGGTACGGCCGAAACAACAACCGCCGGCTGAGCGAGGTCGCCTACGCCGTCGTCACCGACCCGCGCAGCCTGCAGCAACTCCTCACCGCGTGACGCCCGGTCCAGGACGCCCGGTGTGGGTCAGTCGCCGGGGCGGGGGTGGATGACGGCCCAGACGATCTTGCCGCCGGGGGTGGGTAGGGCACCCCAGGTGTCGGCACCGGCGTGCACGATGCCCAGCCCCGTCTCCGGCGGGGCCGACAGTGGTGACCTGGCCGAACGGTGTGGCTGTCGTAGGTAGGGCAGGTGGGTGACGCCGTCGCGTACCGCGAGGTGCAGTCCGCTGCCGCGTGGCGACACACTGGCGTGGATGTCGGTGCCGGCGTGCTCGACGGCGTTGCCGACGAGTTCGGACATGACCAGCTTTGCCCGCATCAGCAGCGACGGCGGCAGCTGCCAGGTGTCGCCTGCCTGGGTGACGAGGTCGCGGGCCACGGCGGCAGACTGCGGGTGTGGGGGCAGGTCGGTGTGCAGCCGTGGCGCCGGCGGTAACCGGCGGATGACGCAGGTGCGGGCTTCGGCCATGGTGGCGAACAGCGGCAGGTGCCGTGCGGCGGCGACCTGACGCAGTCGGCGGTTCAGGGCGGTGGCGGTGGGCAGGCACACCGCGAACGGCATACAGGGGTGCAGCAGGCTCACGGCGCGCCGGGCTGCCAGCCACAGCGGCAGGCTGGCGGCGTCGGGGTCACCGAGGTCGTGCAGGTCGGTGATGACGGCGGCCGGTGGCTCGGCCAGACACTTCCCGATCGCCGCGGACACGTCGGCGCCGAGGCCGCGTGCCCAGCGGCCGTGCACGGCGATCTCCACCAGCGTGGTGTCGAAATCGGCGGTCACTGTGACCGGTGGCGCGCCGGCGCCCGGTTGTGGGGCGGTGAACAGGTACGGCGGCGGGGTGGGCGTGATGGTGAGGTTGCGGCTGACTGTACTCATCGGACGGCCGGTTCGCTGCGGGAACACCGGCGGCCGCCCTGGGCGCCGGTATCGGCGGGCCCGACGCTCTGGCGGCGGTCTCGCGGCAGGCGCTGGCCCACGCGGACGGGACAGGATTCGATGATCAAGGCTGCTCCCAGGAACGTGCCGGATGAGGCACCACCGGGGTCTGGGGCAGCGGACGGCGACGGGCACAGCGGTCACCGCCGCCGTTAAGGGTAGCGGCAGCGGCCCGCTTTCGCCGGAGGTGACCTCGTCCGGGGGATATCCGGGCGGCGCCGCTGGTCTGCACACCGACATGCCAGGTCAAGATCCCAGCCGCCACCGTGACCACGGCTGCGTCGGTGCAGTCCCCTCCAGGCAGCGCACACGGTCAGCGGGTGTCCCGGCCGAGCAACGAGAATCGCCGGTTTCCGTCGCCGCGTCGACCGTCGCCGGAGGGCGCCTCTTTCGTGGAGCTGGGGCGGGATGTCATATTTGCGGAGATTGCGGATTGCCGGCGGGGGTAGCGTGCAGACAATCCGCTGGGAGGCGGGGGACTCCCTGTCTCGGTGGGATGCCGGCGTCGGTGGTGCCGGGTCTGACCCGTCACGGCGGTGCCCAGGCGGATGCGAGGCCCCACCCATGAACAGCGGACGCTACTGTCCCCGGAGATCGTCAGCCGGCAGCTGCAAAGTCGACGGTGGACATCGGGACCGCCTTGGTGGGCCCCCGGGCCCGATGTCGCCGGGTTGGGTCGGGCGGGCAAGGACGCTGACCATCCATCATCAGATCCTCGCCCAGGACGGCACCACGGCACCCGGGCTGAAACGCTGCATCGACTACCTCACCGCGAAGCAGCCCTATCTGATCTACCGCATCGCGCTGGCCATGGGCTGGCCCATCGCCACCGGCGTGATCGAGGGGACATGCCGCTATCTGGTGAAGGATCGCCTGGCGATCACCGCGCTCGCTGGAGCCTGCCCAGCGCCGAAGCCGTGCTCCTACTCCGTGCCGTAATCACGAACGGCGATTTCCCCGCCTACTGGAAATTTCATGTCCAGCAGGAACACCAACGCACCCACAACAGCCGCTACCAGGACCAATACGACCTGGCCGCCTGACCGAGATCGAGAAAGTCACTCAGAGAGAAACGCACCCTCACGCCGCCCAGCCATCAGGCCAGACGGCGTGTCACCCAACACCGCGAACGTTCGTGGTCAGGGCACTAGCCACCGGTTGAGTGGAGGGTCGAAGCCCCGAACTCAGGCCGAACGAACCGCGTCCCCCTCGTCCGCGGCTGGTGACACGTTTTACCGACACCCCGACAGGCATGACGATGCTGCTGGATCGTGAAGGTGGTGTCCCGGTCATTGCCTGCACACCGGCGACACTTGTCAAGGGTCATCAGGGCGAAGCACTACGCGAAGAGGACGTCACCCGGGGCGCCAAGCGATGCATTTGGCGAGCCTGTCGACCGCCGGCGGGCAACGCGAACATGGCGCATGTATCGCAGGATCGATCGATACCCGTTACCCTGGATGGACGCCCCGAGTGTGGGGCAATGTTGCCCCGGTCCCCGGCGACGTCACTACGTCACCATGGGGCGCCGACATGAACGACAGAGGTCACGGCACTTTCTCCGTCACGGTGTTGTCACCGGACGGCGGGAACTGGGCGCAGGTGTGCGTTGCCGGCCAGATCGACCTGGCCGCAGCAACGGAACTGGCTGCCACGATCGATCTGCTGAGAAAGTCGCCTGCGAGATTCGTCTTCGTTGACGTGGCGGCGGTCACCTTCGCCGATGTGACGCTACCGGATTTCTGTCTGCTCCTGCGGGCCGCTCTCCCGGGATGGTCGGCGCCGTTCATCTGCCGTCCAGGACCGATGACCAGGCAAATCCTTGAAGACGCCGGAGTCTGCGACGTTCTCGCCGTCCGCGATGACCTGCCTTTGCTGGATGTCTCGGGCGCCGCACTGCGGACCGGCCGGTATCGCCGGGATAGCCGGCCGGCGCTGAGGATGCGCACTCGTTTTTCGGTCCGGTGAGACTTCCTCGCTCGCCGTGGATCCGGCGACAAACCACCCATCAGCCAGATTCGACGCCAGGGGTTCGCCATGGTCGACACCGTCCTGCCCTCGGAAGTTCTCACCAAGCTGCCGTGGGACGCCAGAAGTTCCCGCGAGCAGTACGCGCATGCCATGTGCTGTCACCACGCTCCCGCGCTGCTCACCATGGCAGCGATAATTCTCGACGACACCGATCGGGCCTGTGACGACGACACCGATCGGGCCTGTGACATCGTCGCCGCCGCGATTTGCGCAGCGTACGGCGAAGGGTCGGAGTTCGACCTCGGTCAGATGCGGGTGCGGCTGGCCCGTTCCGTCTACCGCCGGTGCCTAGGCCATCTGGCGTTCACCGAACGCTATCCACAACCTGACCGACCGCGCCGCGATCTTCGTCCCCGGACGCTCTTCGACGACCTCACGAGCAGTCAGCGGGCAATTTTGGCGTTGGTCATTTTCGGTTCCCACGACCTTGCCGAAACAGCGGCGACCGTGCAGAGGCCGGCGGACGATGTCGTCGACCAGATTCATCAGGTCGCCTGGCGCCGCGATGGTGATTAGCCACTCTCCGTGTGCCGACGTCCAGGCTGCCAGAGACCACACCCCGAGGCGGGCGGCGAGCTCGATCCTTGGGGGCAGGACGAGCCGCCGCCCGCCACCTACCGTCGTCTGGGCGTGGGCGGACGGGCATTACCCACACCCGCGTGCCGGGAAGGAGCCCTGCATGATCAGCTGGCCCGGTTGCGGCGGATGAGGTCCCATGGCTGGGTACGCATCGCCGCGGTGATGGGCGACGTCGCACGGCTGGCCGCCGCCGCGGCGGCCGTAGTGTGCGCCGTCATCGGGCAGTGGGATGATGTCGCGCGTTTTGTGGTGGTCCTCGGTGTGCTGGTGCTATCCCGCACCGCGAAGCTGCCTCGTCCGTTCGACGCCGCGATGGGCGTCACGCTGGTCATCGCGACGGTCGCCATGCCGGCGGGCTGGTACGAGACGGTGGCCTGGGCCGATTTGCCGATCCACGGGACCGCGACCGGCGCGATCGCGGCGGTCGTGGTGATGGCCTTGATCCGGGTTGACTACCTACCCCCTCTTCAGGGTTCGCTGCTGAGGAGGCGTCGTGCCGCGATAGTCATGTTGGTGGTCATGGTCGGCTTCACCGTCGGCGTGCTCTGGGAGTTCTGGGAATGGGTGGCTACCCACGTCGCCGGCATCGTGATGGTGGTGGGCTATACCGATACCGTGGCCGACCTGGCGATGGACGGTGCCGGCGCGCTGCTGGCCGGGCTCGGCGTAGCGGCGTGGGCCAGCCAAGGGCATTCCTCTCAGCAGCCGCCGAGCAGGCCATAGTGGTCCGGGCTGCACTCTTGATCACTCGCCGCCCGGCTGCGTACTCCCGGCGGCAGATCCGGCGACGTGGGCGTACGATTGCAGTGTCGCCCGAGCCCCCGGTGGCCGTTGAGCCTTTCGCCGCCGCCGACATCGACCACCACCTGTAGCCTCTCGGATGCTGACGCTGCCTCGATCGAGCGCAGAGCCCCGGATGTGAAACGCGCTGAGTAGTTGGCGTCGGCGTATCGTCGGCGGCCACTCCTTTCCGTGGCTGACGCGTTTGCAAATAGCGGCTAATACGCTTCTCTTGCGCGGGAACGCTGCGAAGTCATGTCGATTTGGTGACTTTTTATCAGCGACGTAACTCAATGCGATTAGCGGGAAAGATTCGGTGGTCGATGCGATGTCGCCGTGACAGTATCGGATTGTGGATGTGTTTTTGTGGATCCTTGTCGCTGCGGTGCTCGCCGTCGCGGAAATCTTCACGGCCACCCTTTTTCTCATCATGTTCTCGGCGGGTGCGCTGGCCGCAGCGGCCGTGGCGGCGCTCGGTGCGCCCGTGCCGTTGCAGGCTGGTGTGTTCGTTGCGGTGTCGGCGCTGACCATCGTCGCGATCCGGCCTGTCTTGCGTCGTCATCGGAGCAGGCCGGGTCCGGTCGGGATGGGCGCGGAAACGATGTACGGCGCTGCCGCTGTCGTGGTGGAGCGGGTGGATGCCGGGCATGGCATGGTGAAGATCGACGGCGAGCTGTGGCAGGCACGTTCTCTCGAGGATTCGGTCACCTATTCCCCCGGTGAGCGGGTCGCCATTGTGGAGATCCGCGGAGGTGTCGCGGTGGTCTGGCATGACGGCCTGCCGGAAGCGATAGATCCGTAATCCTGAACCGCGCCGTCAATCTACTAGGAAGGTGGCCCGCGCAGATGGATATCGTCGTTGGTGTCGTCGTTGCTGTTCTTGTCCTGTCCGCCGTCATCATCATTGTCAAAACTGTCCGGATCGTGCCGCAGCAGCGCATGGACCTGGTCGAGCGTCTGGGCCGCTACAGGCGATCCCTGAGTCCGGGCCTGAATCTGCTCGTGCCGTTTGTCGACGCCGTGCGCGCCAAGGTGGACATGCGTGAACAGGTGGTCAGTTTCCCGCCCCAGCCGGTGATCACCTCGGACAACCTGGTGGTCTCCATCGACACGGTGTTGTACTTCCGCGTGGTCGATCCGGTACGGGCCACCTACGAGATCGCCAACTTCCTGCAGGCCATCGAACAGCTCACGGTCACCACGCTGCGCAACGTGATCGGGTCGCTGGACCTGGAAGGGGCTCTGACCAGCCGCGAGCAGATCAACAGGCATCTGTCCGGGGTCCTTGACGACACCACCGGCCGATGGGGCATCAAGGTGACCCGCGTCGAGATCAAGGCCATCGAACCGCCGCCGAGCATCCGCGACTCGATGGAGAAGCAGATGCGCGCCGAGCGGGAGCGCCGAGCCACGATCCTCACGGCCGAGGGTCGCAAACAGGCCTCGATCCTGAACGCCGAGGGCGAGAAGCAGTCGCAAGTGCTGCGCGCCGACGGTGACCGGCAGGCCCGGATCCTCCAGGCCGAGGGTCAGGCCAAGGCAGTCCGGACGGTCTTCAACGCGATCCACGAGGCGAATCCAAGCCAGAAAGTGCTGGCGTACCAGTACCTGCAATCGCTGCCGGCGATCGCCAACGGCACCGCGAACAAGGTGTGGATCCTGCCGACAGAGCTGACCAAGGCACTGGAAGGCATCGGCGGTGCGCTCGGTGGGCTGGGCAACATGGTCGGCGACCAGCCGGTATCGGCTGTGGACTCGGCGGCTCTGGAACGCGAAGCCGTCGCGGTGGCCGAGGCAGCCGCCGCCGAGGCACAGAAGATCGATGCCGAGGTCCGGGCCGCCGAGGCGGAAGTCTCCGGGCCGGCAGACGGCCGGTCTGCCAGCCTGCCGGCACTGCAATCGGGAACCGAACTGCGTGTCGGGCCCCAGGGCGGCTGACCATCGACAAGCCCCCGATAGCCCACGGATCTTTGTCCGGCGCGGTCGTTACTCGCGGCGGTTCTGGTCACACGTCGTCGCCCGTGCTGCTGGAGCCGGGGAGTGCTGTGAGATCGCCGGCTTGAGCGGACGCGATGACGCTGAAGCTGCCGTCGGTCTCCAGCACGACCGCGGCGACCAGAGCGAGGTCGCCGATGCCCTGTGACCGAACGCTCTGCCGGATTTCGCCTTCGGTGACGCGTTGGGCGCGCATGGCATCGGTGAGCATCGAGCCGTCGCGTAGCAGCACGGTGGGTTCCGACTTGAGCAGCCGGCGCACCGCACCGAAGCGCACGGCCAGCCAGGTCATGACCAGTTGCAACACCACGAGCATGACCAGGGCGGCGGCGCCTTCGGCGAGGGAGACGTCCTTCGACAGGAGAATCGTCGCCAGGGTGGAGCCCAGCGCGACCGTGACGATCAGGTCGAACGCGTTCATCTTCGCCAGCGTGCGCTTACCCGAGACGCGCAGGAAGACGATCAGCAACGGATAGACCAGGACAGCGACGAGCAGCACCCGCCACAGGTCGGACCAGCTCTGGAACAGCATGTCGATGTCCTACCCGCCCCCTGCTCCTTCACGCCCTTACGCTTCGGGCGGTATCGGTGCGTCCACCTGTGCCACGGGCAACGGCAGCTGACCACCGGGCCGGCAAGGGCGATTGATGCGACGGGTACGGCAGCCGGAGTCGATCCGGCTGCCGGTACCGTGCCGCACCATGGACTGCTCCGTTACCGGTGCTCGTCGGACCGGGGGTCCGCCGGTGTCAGCGGTGTCGGTAGAACGCTGGGTGGGGGCGGTGGTGGTTGTCGGACGAAGTAAGCGCCCAGAGCCGCGGCCAGGGTCGCGAACACGGCGATGGAGTAGATCGCAAGAAGGATCTCCAGGATCCGGGCGAAGCCGTCGGGCCGTCCGAGGGGTTGTCCGCTGACGGTGGCCAGCACGGCATCGTGCAGCGCAGGACCGTACTGGTCGTAGGAACCGGCGACGTAGAGCAGCTGGCTGGAGGCCAGCACCACTACGGCTGTCACCGCTGCCAGCCAGGCGATTCGGTCGGACAGCAACCTGCCCGCCGACCGTGACCCGCGCACAGCGGCCGATACCACAGTGCCGGCACGAGCGAAACGGGCGAACCGTAACAGGCTGAACGCGCGGGCGAAGCGCAGAAACGGGACGGCGAGAAAGAGTAGCTGCCACCAGTGACGGGACCAGAAGCGGCGCTGGTCGCGGGCGATGTAGGCGCGCAGCACGAACTCGCCGGCGAAGATCGCCCACAGAATCCATCCGGCGACGGTCAGGACACCGGCCAACGCCGCCTCGTGTGCCAGCAGCTGCCCGAGCACCACGAACAGGAAGATGAGTCCGAGCACGCCCATGGGCCTGTCCAGGCGCCGGGCAAGTTCTTCGGCCCCGGCCGTGCCGCGGCGCACGGTAGGCGGATGTTTTTCGGTCATGCTCTCTGCTTCCCGTCGGCATCGGCGTCTCGCCGGCGGAGATTCCGCCGTACGGTCCATGCGGATCGGCGGCATGGCGCCGACCAGCAGCACGGCGACCAGCGAGCCAGCCGGCACCGCGATCGGTCCACTCCATTGTGGGGAAGGCCGCCGAGGACTTGGGCTGCTGCTGTCGGTCGTCGTCGGCAGCGTTGACGAATGATCGACGCTGGCTGCGGTGGGACGGTTTCCGGTCCCGCGTGCCGCCGAATGCGACGAATCTGCCCTGAGATTCGTGGTTCCCGGCGGACAGTCTTTCAATCTCGTTCGGGCCGGTGAACCGGTGTGCCCAGGACCTCGCTGTGTCGGAAGGTGTTCTTCGCACGTCCGTTTTCGCGGATGGGGATGTCGTCGTTTGGTCGGCGTTGAGCACGAGGCCAAACGTGACCATGGCGAATCGCAGTACATAGCGGGTTGGCGGCCGTTCGCGACCTTGGTCGCCCGGCGCTGTGGACGCATGGTCCGACGGCGCGGCGTGGTTGCTTGGTTTAGCGGTCCTGGTGGCGGGAATCCCGTTGTTAGGCGTGATCGCTCACGTCGTTCCATCGCCGGATCGGTACGTGCTTCGTATCGGCGGCGGCTGGCTGCCCGGACCTTGCGGCCTTCCACGACTCAGTCACGCGGTTCGTGGTTGCGCGTCCGGTGTACCGGACCAGGTGACCGTCGGACCGCCCCTGGAAGGTGTGGTCATGAGCGGCGATGTGTCCGCCGACGGTGCTTGTTCGACGCGGCCGGCGCCGAATCCGTTGATCGAGGCGGCCCAGTCGACGGGTTCACTGGTCGTACTGTGGATCTTCTTGCTGGTGCCGTTCGCGGCGCTGATCGCCGCGATACCGCTGGCCTGGGGCTGGGGCCTGTCCGCCTTGGACGCGGTCATGGCGGTTATCGGATATGCGCTGGCTATGGCCGGCGCGACGGTGGGGTTTCACCGTCATCTGACCCACGGCTCGTTCAAGGCGCGCCGTGGTCTGCATGTCGCGTTGGCCGTCGCGGGGAGCCTCGCGGTTGAGGGCACCCCGACCAAGTGGGTGGCCGATCACCGCCGCCACCATGCGTCCACCTACCGCGAGGGTGATCCTCATTCACCGTGGCGCTACGGCACCGGCGTCGCCGCGAACTTCTGGCCGCTGGCGATCCTGTCGTTCGGGGAGAGCTGGCACAACTCGCACCATGCCGATCCCACCCGCGCCTGCCACGGTGTGCTCCGCGGCCAGATCGATCCCGCGGCCCGGCTGATCTGGCTGTTCGAGAGGCTCGGCTGGGCGTCCGACGTGCGCTGGCCCGACCCGCAGCGCCTGGCCGCTCGACGCGCCGGGCACCGCACGCTACATCACCGCTGAGTAGCCGCCACTGACGCAAAGGGCTGCGCGAGCCGCAGCCCACAGCCACGGCTACCAGGGGTGCACGAGGTTTCTCTGGCATTCCCCACTAACCCAGATGACACGCCGCGACGGTTGTTAAGACCGGCCGGGGTGTTGCCGCCGGCCACGGTTGTTGCCGGCTCACCCCTTGAAGGAGATGTCATGACTGACACGAGCACCACCACAACTGCCCCTAAGCAGGGCGACCGCCCCAACGGCCTGTCGACCCGCGAGCAGGGACTGCAGAGCAAGCAGGGCAGCACGTCGATCGCCGACACCGTGGTGTCGAAGATCGCTGGTATCGCTGCGAAGGACGTCTCCGGGGTGTACGCCCTGGGCGGCAGCGCCTCGCGGGCGCTGGGCGCGGTCCGTGAGCGGATCCCGGGTGGGCGGGTCAACCACTCGCAGGGCGTCTCTGTCGAGGTCGGCGAGATGCAAGCGGCTGTCGACCTGGACATGATCGCCGAGTACGGTGTGGCGATCGCCGACCTGGCCGGCTCCGTTCGCCGCAACGTGATCACGTCGATCGAGCGGATGACCGGCCTGCAGGTCACCGAGGTCAACATCAGCGTCGCCGACGTCCATCTGCCCGAAGACGACCAGGACGACGACGCCGGCAGCGCGCCGCGGGTGCAGTGAGCGCAGGGATTTCCGGCTGGTCGGACCCGCCGGAACCTGACGATCAGGTCCTGTTCGCCGAACCGACGACGGATCTCGCCTTCACCGGCTCGCCGGTTCCCGCCAAGCAGGTCGAAGTGGCGGCAGCCGGCAGCCAGGTAGAAGTGTCCCCGCCCGCCGATAGTCCGGTTCCGGTCGAGGCGGGACAGCCGTGGGCGGGCACGATCATCGACGCGGCTCCGACGACGGCCGACGACATCGCCACCGTGGTGCTGGCCGTGCCGGACGTGACCCGGCTGCACGCCGGCCGGTTCGGCGAGGCCGCCACCTATCTGCCCGGTCGGCGAGTCACCGGCGTGCAGGTCCGTGACGAAGTGATCGAGGTGCACGTCGTGGTGGCCGGACAGATACCGGTGCGACGGACTGCACAGTCGATTCATGAGGCCGTCGCCGCCCTCGTGGCGACACCGGTGCACGTGGTCATCGAAGACATCGCCATCTGAGTTCGCGCCATCGGGTCGGCGGTAATCCGGCCGCCGACCCGAGCCACACCCATATCTGAAGACGTCGTATCGCTGGTGCCGTCACGCGCGTGCGCCGATCCCATGTCAGGAGTTGCCCTGTGTCTTCCTCCACGACCGGCCTGTTCGCCGGACTGATCCTCGTCCTGATCGCCGCGACCGCCGGGTTCGGCTGGCTGGTGATCGCTGTCGTGTTCGCCGCAGTCGGCTACGTCATCGGCGCGCACCTGGAAGGCCGGATCAACCTGGCCGGGCTGGTCCCAGGTCGCAGCCGTGGCTGACCACACAGCGGTCCTGGACACCGCGCCCGTGATCCACGGCCACCCCGACACCCGCCACGTCGGCGCCGACACCGACGAGCCGGGTCGGCGGGGCAGCCTGCTGATCAAAGACAAAGCGGTGCAGCGCATCGCCGAGGCCGCCGCGCTCAGCGTGACCGGGGTGGTCCCCGCCGACAAGAGCACCAATGCGCTCAACTCGGCGTTGGGGCGGGCGTATCCGCGGGTGGACTGTGACGTCGCCGGCGGTCGCGTGCGCGCCGAGGTGGAGATCGTCGGTGTGTGGCCGACGCCGGCGCCGTTGCTGGCCGGGCAGGTGCGTGACGCGGTCACCGAAGAGTTACGACAGCTCGCCGGGTTGATCGTCGACGCGGTCGACGTGACCATCGCGAAGATCATCCGGGTGCAGGCCACGCCGCCCAGGAGGGTGCAATGACCTCCGCCAGAACCGCTTTCGCCACCTCACCGTCACGGCCGGTGCATGACGGGCCGGCGATGACGGCCGCTGAGCAGAAGTCCGGCGCGGGCCGCGTCGGGTTCGTCGGCCCGCTGATGGCAGTGCTGCTGACCGCGATCGGGGTGGTGCTGCTGCACGATGCCATCGCCCGGATCGACGCGCGTCCGGGACGTACCTGGATAGCCGCGATCGTCGACGGCCTCGACGGACTGACCGCCGAATGGTGGATGATCCCCGCCGGGCTGGCCGTCGCGCTGATCGGCGTGTGGCTGATCGTCACCGCCCTACGCCCGCGATCCCGCAAGACTCTCGCGGTCACCTCGAAGACCGGAGTGTTCCTGCGCACCGGCGACATCGCCCGGCTCGCCTCCGCAGCGGCCGACGACGTCGACGGCGTGCTGGCAGCCAATTCGGTAGCCAGCCGTCGCGCGGTCACCGTCACCGTCGAGTCCGACCGCGACCAGGTCGCCGATCTGGTCCGCGACGCCGTCGAGCAGCGCCTGTCCGCCCTGCAGAAACCGCTGACCGTCAAGGTCCGAGTCCGATCCCACTACCACCTTCGGGAAGGCAACTGATGCGCCGCTCCGTCCTCGGCCTCGACCGGGTCCTCGCGGTCCTGCTCGGCCTGATCCTGCTGCTTGCGGGCATCGGCCTGGCCGCCTGGTACAACGGCACCCTGCGCCACCTGTTCCCGCAGTTCCCCAAGACGCTGTCCACCGACGGCGCCGGGGACGTCATCGACACCAGCTGGTGGCCCTGGGCCATCGGCGGCGCCGGCGCCCTGGCTACCCTGCTCGGTCTGTGGTGGCTCATCGCCCACCTGCCCCGCCGCGGTGTCGGCCTGCTGGTACTGCCCGGCTCCGGCAAAGCCGGACGGCTGCACGTCGACCCGTCCGGGCCCACGGCCACCGCCGCCGACGTCCTCGCCGACACCCCCGGCATCCGCACCGCCCACGGCAAAGTCCAGCGCGACCGCGGGCAACTCGTCGTCTCCCTCACCGCCACGATGGACCCCCGCGCCGACCTCACCGAGGTCATCGCCGCGACCGATGCCGTCGCCACCGACCTGAACGCCGTCCTCGGCCGCGACGACGCCCGCGCACGAGTCGTGCTCTCGGTCGCCCGGCGCACGAAAACGCAGCCGCGCGTGCGCTGACGCCGCGGCACGCGGCCGGTGCGCAAGGACAACAACAAACATCTACTGAGCACTCCGTACGGCGGTACATACGTGGCCCCGGTGTAGCCGTCGGCGCCAGCGTCCCAACAGAACCGCTCAGAGGGACCCGGCACAGATGACATCGCCACCGCGTCCCGCGTTCAGTTCCGATGTGAAGGGGATATCACCATGCAGATCCTGCTCAACACCGACAACAACGTGCAGCTCGATGGGGAGCTGTTGCAGCGCGTTGAGGCCGACATCGTCTCCGGGCTCTCCCGGTTCAGTGACCAGATCACCCGCGTGGAGATCCATGTCAGCGACCAGAACGCCGATAAAGTCGGGGGCGGCGATAAGCGCTGCATGCTGGAGGCACGCCCGGCCGGACAGCAGCCGGTCGCCGTCACCCACAACGCCGACTCGGTTGACGAAGCATGCGCCGGGGCCTTGGACAAACTCGAAGCTCTCCTCGATACGACGTACGGCCGTTCGCATCAACGCAAAGGCGGTCAGTCCATTCGCCACTTGCCAGTTAGCGAAGAACTGATCTGATCGGCTCACCCATCACACGGCCGGTCGGTTGAAGGTATGGTTTTCACCCATGGCGTCGATGACAAGAAGCTGGCGAACTCGTCGGCGAACAGCGCATGAGGGCGGGAAGGAGTCGAGATGCTCGACGATGTGGAACGTCGGCGGCTCGCCGAGATCGAGGCGTGGTTCGAGGCCGACGATCCGGACCTGAAGCGCCGACTGGCCCGAGGCCGGTCGTATCGCCAGACCCTCTTCCTGATGCTGGTGATCACCGTGGCCACGCTCGCCGTCACCGCGGGTGCAATGCTTGTGGGTCCGCCGGCGGGTATCGCCGCCGGCCTCACCGTGGCGGCGATCGTCGCCGGGTACCGCTTTGACCTGCGCAGCCGCTCAGGTGCGGCCAGACGCAACGCTGACGTCGATACCCGCGAACCTGGATCCGCACCTCGGAGATGACCGCGACACCTGCGGAATCCAGCCGGTGATCAGCGTGGTGATGGTAGGTCTGCGCGCGCCGCTATCCCGCTGACCCCGGCAAGCAGCACCACGATGGCGCCTACAATTACGTCGTTCCAGGTAGATGACGCGGCGTGGGGATCATGCCCGAACCCGAGCACGAACGGCGCGGCGATCAGCCACACCCCGGCCGCGACGTTAACCATGCTCAGCCAGCCCGTTGACGTCCGTGAAATGACCCGGATCAACGCGACCACAATCAGCACAACCCCCACGACTCGGTCGTTCGACCGCCCGTCAAAACCGGGCGAATAGCGATAGTCCGCAAAAATTGACGCACCGAGCAACCACAGTCCCGCGAAGACGACGAACACGCTGGGGTTGATCGTCGGCGGGCCTGCCGCATCGCGCTTGGCGGAGCCTTTGAACAGATACATCGTCAACTCCCGAGGGCTGCGGTGCCGTACTGCGATGTGGTCTTCCACCCGGCATCGCTGGCGGATAACCGGCAGTCACCGCCGCCAAACGCGCGTATGTCGGTCGGTCAGCTGTGTTTGACGATGACGGCGTAAGAGCCGCAGCCGATAAGCCGGTCGCCGTCAACGGCTCCGTCCCGGGTGCGCAGGGCGATGACGACGCCGCTGGCGGGGTCGAAGTCGATGTCGTCGACGGTGCCGATCTCGGTGCCCGCGTCGGTCAATAGCCGCTTGCCCAGCAGTTCGGTGCTCTTGGTGCCGAGATCGGCGGCGGTGCCGGTCGCCGTGGTGACGACGTCGGCGTTGGGGACGGTGACCCGGTCGGCACCGAACGAGGTCAGGTCGGGCCAGTGCAGGGTGTCGCCGTTGCCGGAGGTCTTCTTCAACTGCACGGCGACGATCCGAGCGGTAGCCGCGTCGATGAGGAGTCCGGCGACGGTTCCGACGGTCTCAGCGGTGCTGGTGCTGATCACGGTGCGGCCGGTGGCTTCACTGAACAGCATCGGCTCCGCCTTTCAGGTGGGTGCGGAAGGCGGCCACGGCGGCGCCGAACCCGGCAAGGTCGTGGGCGACGAATTCGGTGGCGCCGGCCGGCACGACCAGGGCTTCGCCGGAGACGGAGAGCGCGTCGGGCAGTGGCAGGAGCACCCGCTGGCCGCTCGTGCTCAGCGCCTCGCCGGCCTCGATCTCGTAACCGACGACGTCAGTGGAATTTCCGACCTGCAGGATGACGTCGACGACCGTGCCGAGATCGGTGCCGGTATCGGTCACCACCCGATTGCCGAGCACGTTACGGTCGCGCACGTCACCGGCCTCGGCCACCTCGTCGCGGCCGGTCAGCACATCGGTGCTGGAGATGATGACGGCGTCGCGGCCGATCGCCCTGATCCCGTTCAGCGGCAGGGCCTGCTTCAGCGGACTGGCGAAGATTCCCCGGCCGTTGAGGGTGAAGCCGCTGACCGCCCCGCCGGATGCGTCGTAGACCACGTCCTTGATCTGGGCCACGTCGTCGCCGGCGAGCGTGACCACTGGGCGTTTCACCAGTTCCGTTGCCCGCACCAGCAGACTCATGATCGGTCACCGTGCCGGGCTTCGTCATTGATCGAGATGACTCCGCCGCTGCGGCGGCGAGCCTGAACCAGTAGGAATCCACCGACGAGAACCGCGATGACGACTATTACGATGATCAACCACAGCCACCATGACATGGCGCTGTCCCCCTCAGGGTTACCCCGGCCCCGCGGCTCAGCTGAGCTGCCGAAAATGCCGTCACGGCCGGTGCTACAACGCTACGGCGCCCCGGCGCATGCGTCCACGACCGGACCAGACGCGAGCCCCATCTGCGAGAGCTGACATCCGAGCACGCGACACGGCAATCATCAGGCACTTGCGCACCGCGACGACTTTCCCCACTGCCCAGCGTCACTGGGTGCTTCCCCCGGGCCCCGGCACGACGCCCCCCTCGCAAGAAGCGATGACGCTCTGTGAGTGACGGTCGGTGAGCGGTGATTCGTTCGTGGCGCTCCGTCCCGCGGATGATGTCGTAGTGTTCGGGCGTCGTGAGTCTTCTGCTCGCGGTCTGTCGCCCCAGTCCCCGGCGGCGTATGTCTTCACGTCGCCCTCCGGGAGTTTCGGTGTCAGTGTCGGACCGTAATGTTGCGCTTCTTCGGGCAGCTTGTCGGCGCGAAGCTGTATTGCTTGGCCCGTGCGGCGGGCCGGAGCGCCTGCGATGGCTGGTCCGCCGGATCGCCGATGATGATCGCGAAGCGTTATGCGAGCTGTTCGATCGGTGCTCCGGCTTGGTGGCGCGCCGTTTACGCCGTCAGGTGTCGGACCCGCATCGCGCCGGGGGTGTTCTCGCGGGTGCCTTCGTCGAGGTGTGGAGGCTTGCCGCGCACCACGTCGATCCCGGCACTGACGTCGTGGCGTGGGTCGAGGAGATCGTCCAGCGGCGGGTCGCGGACAGTCGGCCCGCCGCATTGTGGGCAGCGGTCGCTGCCTGGCCCGGGGTGGGCTCACTCGGCGCGTTGTGGGCGCAGGACGTCGAGATCGAACTCGCCGAGTTGCTCAGACGACGTGTCCCGGCTTGTGCCTGAGGTCCTCGCGAGGCAGCCTCCGCTGAGGATCTTGAGAAGTCGGCCAGATAATTGTTCCGGGGGCGGCGGGTCATCCCGGTCGGGCTCCGAGCTGCAGCGTGGTCGGCACGGCGGTCGTGCATCCGATTCGCCTGAGCTCGCTGTCACGGTCCGGAGGAAACGTCACCGTAGCGGGTAGACACACGGCATGAGGCGTGAAGCTTTGTTGGTGGCCGGGGTCGACGTGGGTGGCACGAACATCGAGGTCGGTCTGGTCGACGCCGACCACCGGGTTCATCAGCGGGCGAAGGCGCCGACGCCGACGGCAGGTCCGGGTGCCGTATTGGAGACCATCACCGATCTGGTGACCTCGCTGGATACCGCGCCGATCGCGGTCGGTGTCGGGATTCCCGGGGTCGTGCACGAGGGCAGCGTGCTGACGGTGCCGAACCTGCAGGGCTGGCATCAGCCCGTCGACGTCGGGGCGGGGCTGACCGAGCGGCTCGGGTTGCAGGTGGCGTTGGGCAACGACGCGAATGTCGGGCTGCTCGGGGAATGGCTCGCCGGTGCGGCCACGGGCGGCTGCAACGTGCTCGGGGTGTGGATGGGCACCGGCATCGGCGGTGGCCTGACCTTGGACGGGCGCCCGTTCTCGGGGGCTCGGGGCGCGGCCTGGGAGATCGGACATGTCGTAGTGCAGGCCGGTGGGGCGTTGTGTTCGTGCGGGCGGCGCGGCTGCGCCGAGGCCTATGCCGCGCAGGTCGATGAGTGGTGTCGTGTCGGCCATGGTCGACGCCGGCCGACCGGCGAATCTCGACGAGATCCGCGAAGAGGAGGGCAAACCGAAACTCACCTCGAAGGTGTGGGCGCGCGCCTTGGACGAGGGTGACGAGGTGGCGGTGAAGGTCTTCGCCACGGGGGTAGACACGCTGGGTGTCGCGATCGGATCGGCGATTAACCTGCTGGACCTCGATCTGGTGGTCATCGGTGGCGGTCTGACGGAGAAACTCGGCCAGAGTCTCGCCGATCGACTCGCCGCCGCGGCCAGGCCGTGGATGCTGCAGCCCAGCCCTGACCTGCGGTTCGTGGCGGCCGCGCTGGGCGACGACTCCGGTGTAGTGGGCGCCGCGTCGCTGGGCCGGGCTGCGCTGCTGGCCGGATGACGCAAGACGGCCTGGTGCGCCGCCGTACCGGCCACGCACCAGGCGATCCGAGGAACGGTTGAGGGACTTCGGCTCTGCTGTGCAGGCGGGATCGGTCCCGTGTCAGACGCCGGACGGGCCTGCGTCCCCCGGCTTCTCGGCGTGGCCGCCGAACTGTTCACGCATCGCGGACAGGGTCTGGCTGGCGAACTGGTCGAGCCCACGGGAGCTGAACCGGGAGGTCAGAGCGGTCAGCAGCACCGGTGCGGGTACGCCTTCCTCGATCGCGGCGATAGCGGTCCAGCGGCCCTCACCGGAGTCCGACACCCGGCCTGAGTAGTCCTTCAGGTCCGGTGATTCGACCAGCGCGGCGGCGGTGAGGTCGAGCAGCCAGGACGAGATGACACTGCCGCGGCGCCACACCTCGGCGACCGCGGCGATGTCGAGGTCGTAGCGGTAGAACTCGGGGTGCACCAGCGGTGCGGTCTCGGCGTCGGCCTGCCGGTTGGTCGCGCCGATGCCGGCGTTGCGCAGGATGTTGAGGCCTTGGCGTAGGCGGCCATGATCCCGTACTCGATGCCGTTGTGCACCATCTTCGCGAAGTGCCCGGCCCGGCGGGGCCGCAATGCAGAAAGCCGTGTTCGGCCTCGACGGGATCCGGCCCGCGTCCGGGGGCGCGTGGCGCGGTGTCGAGACCAGGGGCGATGGCGGCGAACAACGGTGCCAGCCGAAGCACGGCCTGGTCGTCGAGTGAGCTGCTACCGATGGCGCCGTCAGCGACGAGCGCCTGAACCGCGGCGGGGTCGGTGTCGAACACGACACAGTCGTGACCGGCCTGCGTCAACCGGCGTACGAGATTGGCGCCCATCCGCCCGAGTCCGACCCTTCCCAATTGCATGTCACGGTCCCATCGACAGGTCGCGAGGCGTGCGGTCGCCAGCACGGTGCCCGCAGTGTCACGGCCGAAACCACCGCGGCGTGCAAGCCGGCCTCTGCGACGGTGCCCGCAGCCACGCCGAGATCTGGGTCCGATGCCGCTGAGCCCGGCGTGATTCGCCGTCGCCATACCGGGTAGGCGGGTAGAGGTTCGATTCACCCCGAAGCCGTCATCTGTCTGACTGGCCCGTTGCTGGAGATGATGCTGCGTATGCCCAAGCCGCAACTGCGCGGGCCAGCACTTTCGCCGCTGCCGTGTCGAGTGGCGTTCGCCGGGCACCGTCGTGACGACCACCAGCGCCCCTCGCGGTCGGAATGTGCACCAGGCCGTCACGCCTTTGGCGAAGTGCGTTGAGAGCGACCGTCCGGCAGTGGTGGCGTGCGGCGTCCGACGCCTGGCGAACGCAGCTGTGGCCGGTTCCGGCCCTGGCGGTGACAGCCGGTGTGGTGCTGGGCGTAGCAGTGCCGCAGTTCGACGCGCACGTCGACGACGAACTGTCGGCAAACGTGACGGCGTATCTGTTCAGCGGCGGCCCCGAGGCCGCGAGGACAGTGCTGTCGGTGATCGCCGGTTCGCTGATCACGGTGACATCGTTGACGTTCTCCTTGACGGTGGTCACCCTGCAGCTGGCGAGCAGCCAGTTCTCGCCGCGCCTGCTGCGTACCTTCACGCGTGACCGGCTGGTGCATGTCAGCCTCGGCCTGCTGCTGGGCACCTTCACCTACGCGGTGACGGTGCTGCGCACGGTCCGGGCGTCGCTGTCCGACCATGAAGCCTTCGTTCCCCAGTTGGCG
Source organism: Paractinoplanes rishiriensis (assembly GCF_016862375.1). Classification (GTDB taxonomy): domain Bacteria; phylum Actinomycetota; class Actinomycetes; order Mycobacteriales; family Micromonosporaceae; genus Actinoplanes; species Actinoplanes rishiriensis. The sequence goes on from NZ_BOMV01000113.1 coordinate 26,403, forward strand.
GTGACCGGGACATACCTGCTCGCGCTGGTCAGCGTGATGACGCTGGTGCTGTTCCTGGCACACCTGGCCCGTCAGATCCGGGTGGAATGGATGCTCCGGGAGGTGCACGCCGACGCCACCGTCACCATGGGCAGGGTCCTGACCGACGCGCCGGGTCCCGGCACCACCGCACCGATCGCACCACATGCCCCACCGGAAGCTGTGCCTTTGTGCGCCACGGCCTCGGGATTCTTCACCTCGCTCGACGAATCGACCTTGCTGACCGCAGCGATCAAGGCCGGCGCTGTGGTACAGATCGACCGGTGCCCGGGCGACTCGCTGATCGCAGGCACCCCGATCGCCCACACGTGGCCGTTCACGGCGGCCGGCCCGATGACTGACACCGACCGAAATACCCTGCAGACCTGCATCGGCGTGGCGGTCGACATCGGCTTCGAACGTACCGCGGCGCAGGACATCGCCTTCGGCCTGCGGCAGATCGTGGACGTCACCATCAAGGCTCTCTCGCCCGGGGTGAACGATCCCACCACCGCGGTCCATGGTCTCGGTCACATCTCCGCCCTGCTGTGCACGGCGGCCCGCAAGGACCTCGGCCCCCGGCTACTGCGAGACCACGACGACCAGATCCGAGTCGTCCTGCGCCGACCAACCTTCACCGAACTGCTGGAACTGGCCATCGCGCAGCCCCGCCGCTACGGGAAAGCCGATCCACACGTGCTGGCGCGCATCGCGATGCTCCTACGGGAGGTCGCCTGGGTAGCCGTCACTCCCGAACAGCACCACGCGATCGCCGACCAGATCGAACGACTCGCGGCGGCCATCAGCCGACAGGACTTCGACGACATCGAGCACCGCAGGCTGCACGACCAGATCAAGGACGTCCGCCGCGCGTTGATCGGCCGGTGGCCATCCACAACCACCTCATGAGCGCCACCAGGAGCAACGCCACTACTTGACGACGAAGTCCCGCTGCCGCAGCCCCGGCCATATCCTCGGCGCCGGGCAGTTCACAGATCGTGATAGGTTGTGGTGTTGTCGAGAGCGGCCGGGCGACTGGAATCGCCCAGCTCTCCGCCTGCCTTGCTGCTGTTCGTCTGCTGGTTGCCGACGAGATCGGCCGTTCCTGTCCACGGGCTGCGGTCAAGGGTTTGCTGATACGCGTGCCGGTCCGCCGGCGTTGGCGGGCGGACCGGCACGGTTGGTGGTGGTCGGGTCAGGGCGTGGTGCAGGTGAGGGCTGGTGTGCTGCTGGTGCCGGAGCCGATGAAGCCGAAGGTGGTGCTGGTACCGGCGCCGAGTGAGCCGTTGTAGGCGGCGTTGCGGGCGCTGACCGTGGTTCCGGTTGTGGTGACGGTGGCGCCCCAGGCTGAGTTGACCCGTTCGCCGCTGGTGAGCGCCCAGCTCACTGTCCAGGTGGTGATCGCGGTGGATGTGGCGGTGACGCGTACCTCGGCTTGGAAGCCGCCGGACCATTGGGAGATGACCCGGTAGGTGGCCGAGCATCCGGCGTTTGGGTTGCCGGTCGGGGAGGTGGTCGGGGTGGGCTGGGTGGTCGGGGTGGCGGTGGGCGTGGGGGTGGGGCCGCCGCCGGTGAAGTTGACGTCGCTGCAGAAGTAGTAGGACTGGTCGAGGTGGCTTGCTTGCCACACGGTGTAGACGATGTGGTGTCCGGTGCGTCCGGGTGCGTTCACCTCGACGGGGGTCGTGGTGCCGGTTGGGACGTTGGTGACCTGGCCGGCCAGTTCCAGGTCGCTCCACCTCGGCCGTTGGGTGGTGGGGTCGAAGCCTTGTTTGGTGACGTAGACGTGGATGTAGTCGGCGCCGTGCGAGGACTGGTCGTACAGGTTCAGGGTGAACCGGTTGGGGCGGTCGACGGTTTTCCATTGGCCCGGTTCGTCGAAGGCGGCGTATCGGCCGTTGGCGGTCATGCCGCCGCTGCAGAGTTGCCCGTCGGGTACGGCGCTTTGGTGGTCGCCGCCGACTCCGTCGCGCAGCAGGCCGTTCCAGTTCCACATGGCGCCCGGGTTAGCCTGCCATGCCTGGTGGCACATCGGGTCTTCGGTGGCCGTTTGCGCCGACGGTCCGTTGGGCCACCGCTGGTAGCAGCCGTAGTGTCGGGCGATCGGGTCGCTGACGGCTCCGTGCGCCGAGGCCGGGGCGGCTAGCACGGTGCTGGCCAGCAGCCCGGCCGCCACCGCGAGGAGAATCCGCCGGATCCAGGCCCGGCGTGGGAACGCCTGGTGTGTCATCTTCTTCTCCAGGTAAGGGCAGCCGGGTGTCAGGAGTACGGATTCTGGGTGAGCAGGTGTGCCTTGTAGCCCTCGCCGATGCCCGGCTCCGGAGTCCCGCTCCAGTCGAGGATGAGCACGTGTCCGCCGCTGCAACCCCAGGGGTTCCAGGTCCAGGCGAGGTAGCTGACGCCACGGGCGTCGGCCCAGTCCACTAGGGTCTGCATGTAGTCGAAGCCGCAGTTGTCCGCACCGAACTCGCCCAGCACGATCGGCACCTGCTGCGCCAGCGGGGCGATCTGGGTATCCCAGCAGGACACGGTGGCGCAGGCGTTGAAACTGTACGCGTGCCACGAGGCGGCGATGTTGTTCAGCGGGTCCTTCGGCTTGTACTCCAACCACTGCCGCATGTCGTTGGTCCACTCCAGGCCGCCGACCATGAGCACGTTGGTGGCGCCGGTTGCCCGGACCGCGTCGACTAGGTCTTGCATGCCGGCTACCTCGTAGGGGATGCCGGTGCAGGTGCCGCCGTCGCGCAGGCATTGCCAGCCCAACGTCTTGTTCCATTCAGCGGACAGGTCGGGGTACGGCTCGTTGAACAGGTCGAACACAACCGCGTCGTTGCCCTTGAACGCGTTGGCGACGCCGGCCCAGAACTGCGGGGCGTACTGCGCGTCCGGCATCGGCTTCTGGCAGGTGGCGTGCTCGTCCTTGCAGTGCCAGTCCGGCCCGTTCGTATAGGCACCCCAGTTCCAGTGCAGGTCCAGGATGGGGTTGATGCCGTTGGCGACCAGCAGGTTGACGTAGTCCTTGACACCCTGCTGGTACGTGGCGCCGCTGGGCGAGCCGTTGAGGCCGAGCCAGCACTGCTCGTTGAGCGGGATCCGGACGGCGTGGATGTTCCACGTCTTCATCGCGTCGATCGACGCCTGGTCGACTGGGCCGTTGTCCCACTGGCCCTTGCCCTGCACGCAGGCATACTCACCGCTGGAGCGGTTGACGCCCAGCAGCCGGTAGGGTGTCCCGTCCGCGGTCATGATCTTGTTGCCGGAGACGCGTAACTCGGGGGCGGGGCCGGTGGGCGCGGGTGTGGTGGTGGCTGTGGGTGACGGGCTGGCACTGGTTGGACTGGCGGTCGGTGTGCTCACCGAACCGGTACACATGGTGCCGTTGAGCGAGAACGATGCCGGCACCGGGTTCGCGCCGCTCCACGCGCCGCCGAACCCGATCGAAGTGGACGCTCCAGTGCCCAGCGACCCGTTCCAGCGCATGCTGGCCGCGGAGACGCGGGCACCGGACTGCGTCCAGGTCGCACTCCAGCCCTGGGTGACGCGCTGGCTGGCGTTCGGGAAGTCGAACGCAAGGGTCCAGCTCGACATCGCGTCACCGAGGTTGGTGATAGCGACGTTGGCGGTGAACCCGCTTGTCCACTGGCTCTGCACGGTGTATGTGACGGAGCAGCCGGATGCGGCCGCTGAGGCGGGAAGGGTAGCGGTGGCCAAGCCGCCCAGTACGAGCACGCCGGCTGCGCCAGCGGCCAGCAGTGCATGACGATGCTTCATGGGATCTCCTCTTCATCGGGAGGGATCGATGGGAGCGCTCCCAGCAGCTTTATCAGTCTTGTTACGAAAGTCAATACCTGCCTAGTACGGCAGCCGCCATTAGCAGTCTGACCTGTTGGGATGTGGTGGGGGTGGTGTCCAACATAGACGCAGCCGCCTGTTGATCATGTGTTTGTGAGGACAACAAGATCGAAGGCGGCTGCTGCTGCCAGGATAGAGGCTGCCCGGACGGTGCGGACCGCGGGTGAGCTGCTGGAGCGGTTGCGGTCGTGTTTCGTGCGTACACAGACGTGGCAGCACGCCGGCCGGTATGTAGCGGCGCTGGTCAGCGAGATCCCGAAGCGCAACGGCTGGACGATCGCGCAGCAGGCCGGGGACCGGACACCGGATCGCACCCAGCGGTTGCTGAACCGGGCGGTGTGGGACGGGCAGGCCACGGCCAGTCAGGTGCGCCGGTTCGTGGTGACCGGTCTGGATGGCGTCGCCGGGCGCCGGACGCGGCGGGGGTTGCGGATCGCCGCGCTGGACGAGACCGGCCAGGCCAAGCAGGGCACCGCGACGTGCGGGGTGAAGCGGCAGTACCTGGGCTGCGCCGGCCGGCTCGCGAACGGGATCAACACGGTGCATCTGGCATTCGTGCGTGAACGAGTCGGGCACGCTTTGATCGCTGCCCGGCAGTGGATCCCGGCCGAGCACCTGGCGGATGCGGACACCGTGGCGGCGATGGGCATCGCGGGCGGGCTGGCCTTCCGGACCAAAGGGCAGCTGGCCATTGACCTGTGCACCGACGCCTATGCTGACGGTGTCGCCTTCGATTTCGTCTGCGGCGTCGAGGTCTACGGCAACTGCACCCAGCTACGCGAGTTCTTCGATGACCAGCAGCAGGCCTATGTACTGCGTGTCGCATCCAGCTTCATGCTCACCCTCAACGCCGAGATCCGGATGACCTGCGCGAAGGCCGTCGCCCTACTCGCCACGAACGAACGCCGGTGGCAGATCCGCTCGGCCGGTGCCGGTTCGAAGGGACAACGCTGGTACGCGTGGGCGTGGATCGCGACCGCCAGTCCCCGGCACTACCTGCTGGTCCGCCGTCACCTCAGAAGCGGTGAACTGGCCTATCACTACTGCTACGTGCCGCACGACCAACCGTTGACCCTGGCCAGGCTCGTGCGAGCCGCCGGGCTGCGCTGGCCGGTCGAGGAAACGTTCGAGTTCAGCAAAGACTGTTTCGGCCTCGACCAATGCCAAGCCCGGCTGCACACCGCCATCGCCCGGCACACCGTGCTGGTCATGACCGCCCTGGCCATCTGCGCAGTCGCCGCCGCCCGCCTCAAGATCCGTACCGACACCCAAGCCCTACCACCGAACACACCCGACCAACAGCCACCGTCCGAGCCCGGCATGATCCCGCTGACCATCCCCGAGACCGCACGCCTACTCGCCACCACCTGGCACCAGCCGAAACCCGCCGACCACGACACCCACTGGCGCAACTGGCGACGCCGCCACCAAGCCCGAGCCCGCTGGTTCCACCAACGCACCCGTCTCAACCGAGAGTATTCCCTGGCCAACTAGCAAATGGCGGCTGCCGTACTAGTTCGACCTCTCCGCGGCCGGTGGAAGCCGCACGGTAGGCGCACCACAGGAAGTGAAGTAGCCTGGCAAAGCGGCGGATGGAGGAGGAAACCGTGGCGACCAGCCCGATCTGGGCAAGCCGGCCGAGGACGCGGGGCCTGGTTCTTGACCTCATCAGGGCGGCACGCACGATCAGCCGGGTGGAGCTCGCGACGGCGACCGGTCTGACGGGCGCCACCATCTCCGAGGTCGTGCGCGAGCTCATGGGCGACGGCCTGGTCGTCGAGGCCGGCCGGGGCGCGTCGACCGGTGGCAAGCCCCGCACGCTGGTACAGCTCAACCGGCTGGCCCGCTACAGCGTCGGGGTGCAGCTTGAGCGCAACATTTGCGTGATCGTGGTCGTCGACCTGGCCGGCCGGCCGGTGGCCCGCACCTCGTTCCAGGGCGTCGCGGCGATGCCGCCGGAGCAGGCCCTGCCCCGGGTGGCGGCGCAGGTGGACGCGCTGCTGGCCACGGCGGCCGTCGACCGCGACAAGGTGTTGGGGGTCGGCCTTGTCAGCTACGGCCCGCAGGACCGGCGCGCGGGTGTGCTGTTGACGCCCCAGCCCACCGATCAGTGGCTACGCCATCCGGTCGCGGGACGGCTGGCGGAGACGCTTGGGCTGCCCGTCCTGCTCGACAACGACGCCGCGGCGGCGGCGATCGGCGAGTACTGGATGGGTGCGGTCGACCCGGGCTCCACCTATGGCTGCATCTATATGGCCACCGGAATCGGCGGTGGCGTCGTGGTCGCCGGTGAGGTGTACCGGGGCAGCTCCTCCAACAGCGTGGAGATCGGCCACATCTCCATCGACGTCAACGGCGACCAGTGCCCCTGTGGCAACATCGGCTGCCTGGAAAACTACGCCGGCCCGGCGGCCCTGGTCCGGCAGGCGATTGCCACACCGGGGCTCGCCCAGCGGCTGGCGCTCGACCCTGCCTCGGCCGACTTCCTCACCGAGTTCGCGCGGATCGCGGCCGCCGCGAACGCCGGCGACCCCGCGGCGCGGAGCCTCGTCGAGCAGTCGGCCCGCTATATCGGCTGTGCCGCCGTCACCATGGCGAGCCTGTTCGACGTGGACAGGATCGTGCTGGCCGGAACGAGCTTCGCGGTGGCGGGCTCGATCTACCAGACGGTGATCCAACAGGAAGTGGACCGCCGCACGTTCATCAAGCGGGCACATCCAGTGCGGGTAGTGCCGTCAGTCAACGGATCGGACGCGGCAGCGATCGGCGGAGCAGTCCTCGTCCTGCAAAGCGAGCTGACCCCCGCACATTCCCGCCCGGATGACGGGGTGCCGCCGGCGCCCGCCGGCACGGGCGAGGCACCCTGACTCTGCCTCTAGGCCGTGACTGGCGGATCGTGGATGTCGGTCGTTGAAACGGGTATGGCGCGTTTCGATCTGACGGATCGCGAGTGGGCGATCTTGGAGCCGTTGCTGCCCGGGTACGGCAAACGGGGTGGTCGGTGGCGTGATCACCGGCAGGTCATCAACGGGATCTGCTGGGTGAAACGGACCGGTGCCCCGTGGGCGGACATGCCCGCACGGTATGGGCCGTACCAGACCGCGTACGACCGGTTCCGGAAATGGGCGCAGGACGGTACCTGGGCTCGGATCAGGGCTCAGGTCATCGCGTTGGCCCAGGCCGAGGACGACATCGACTGGGACGCACAGGCTGACTCGACGATCGTGCGTGCTCACCAGCACGCTGCTGGGGCGCGTAAAGGGGGCTCAGCAGTAAGGATTCGCAGGCACGTCAAGGTCTGGGTCGCTCCCGCGGGGGACTGACCACGAAGGTGCACCGATCCCCATGATCCGTCAGTTAAGCCCTAGACGGCCGCAACCGCGTATTGACTTTCGTAACTAGCCTAACTAAGGATATTGGGCGGCACTTCCAGTGATGCCTATGGATGGCGCCGCTTCAGGGCCGTTCCATCGAGACGGACCCGCTCGTTCCGAGGAAGGACCCCGCCACATGCGCAAGAAGCTCGCGCTGTCCGTCGCGCTGGCTGCGGGCGCGGCGGCGGTCGCTCTGGTCACGGTGAACGTCCCGAGCGCCAGCGCCAGCGCCGCCCCGTCCGTGCCGTATTCCTGGAGGAACGTCCGCCTCGACGCGGGCGGATTCGTCTCCGGCATCGTCTTCAACCCGACCGAGCGGAACCTCATCTACGCGCGCACCGACGTCGGCGGCGCGTACCGGTGGAACCAGAGCACGAGTTCCTGGACGCCCATGCTGGACTGGGTGGGTTGGGACCGCTGGGGTTGGAACGGCGTGCTGAGCCTGGCCAGCGACCCGGTCAGTCCGGCCCGGGTGTACGCCGCTGTGGGGATGTACCTCAACAGCTGGGACCCCAACAACGGCGCGATATTGCGCTCCGCCGACCGGGGCAATACGTGGCAGGTCACCGAGCTGCCGTTCAAGGTGGGCGGCAACATGCCCGGCAGAGGCATGGGCGAACGCCTGGCGGTGGACCCGAACAACAACAATGTGCTGTACTTCGGCGCCGAGGCCGGTCAGGGCCTGTGGCGCAGCACCGACGCAGGCGTGACCTGGTCGCGGGTGACGAACTTCCCCAACGCGGGCAACTACGTGCAGGATCCGGCCGACCCCAACGAGTACCTGACGTTCAACCAGGGCGTGGTGTGGGTCGCGTTCGACAAGGCCAGCGGGACCTCGGGAAGCACGACGCCCGGCATCTACGTGGGCGTGGCGGACCTGCAGAACACCGTGTACCGCTCCATCGACGGCGGGTCCACATGGGAGCGGGTCGCCGGCCAGCCGACCGGCGCGTTCGCCCACCAGGGCGAGGTCGCCGCCGGCGCGCTGTACATCGCGACCAGCGACAAGGGCGGCCCATACGACGGCGGCACCGGTGCGGTCTCTAAGTACCAGATCTCCACCGGCACCTGGACGAACATCACCCCGCCCACGCCGGGTGGCGGCGACAACTGGTACGGCTTCTCCGGCCTGTCCATCGACAAGCAGGCCCCTGACACCGTCATGGTCACCGGCTACAGCTCATGGTGGCCGGACACGTTCATCTTCCGCAGCACCGACGCCGGCGCGACGTGGCGGCCCTTCTGGGACTACACGAACGGGAACCGCACCAACCACTACAACCTCGACATCAGCTCGGTGCCGTGGCTGACGTACGCCGCCCAACCCTCGCCGCCGGAGCAGGCGCCCAAGCTCGGCTGGATGACCGAGGCGCTGGAGATCGACCCGTTCAACTCCGACCGGATGATGTACGGCGGCGCCTCCGTCTACGGCACGACGAACCTGACAGCACTGGACACCGGCGGCACGGTCAACCTCACACCGATGGTGCGAGCCATGGAGTCCAGCGTCGTCACCGATCTGGTGAGCCACCCGAGCGGGCCGCTGTTCTCCGGCCTGCTCGACATCGGCGGGTTCCGGCACACGAACCTCGACGCCGTCCCGGCCCTGATGTACACGCCGTTCATGTCCGCGGTCACCAGCCTCGACTACGCCGAGAACAACCCGATGTGGATGGTCCGCGTCGGCCAGACCGACCGCACCAACTCGGCGAACATCGCATACTCCACCGACGCTGGAGCGAACTGGTTCACCGGCAGCGTGCCCGACGGCGCCCAGCGCGGCCACGTGGCCATCAACGCCAACGCCAGCCGCGTCGTGTGGAGCAGCGAGAACGCCGGCGTGTTCTTCTCCACCAGCGTCGGCGGCTCGTTCAGCCCATCCAGCGGCCTGCCCAACCAGGCCCGCATCGAGGCCGACCGGGTCAACCCCAACACGTTCTACGGGCTCTCGGGCGGCACGTTCTACGTCAGCACCGACCGCGGACAGAGCTTCACCGCAGCCGCGACCGACCTCGGCTCGACCGGCCAGTTCAAGACGATGCCCGGCGTCGAGGGCGACATCTGGCTCGCCAGCGACACAGGCCTTTACCACTCGACCAACTCCGGCTCGACGTTCAGCAAGATCGCGGCGAGCTCGAGCGCGGTGAGCGTCGGATTCGGCGCGCCCGCTCCCGGCCGCACCAACCAGGCGCTGTACACGATGGCCACGATCGACGGAGTCCGGGGCGTGCACCGGTCCGACGACGCGGGGATCAGCTGGGTGCGGATCAACGACGACCAGCACCAGTACGGCAACGCCGGCCAGGCCATCACCGGCGACCCGAGCGTCTACGGCCGGGTGTATCTCGGCACCGACGGGCGCGGCGTCCTCGTGGCCGATCCCACCGGTCCGCCGACGAGCACCCCAACGTCGCGTCCGCCGACGACCGCCACGTCTCAACCGCCTACCCCGCCGTCCGTACCGCCGCCGACGACCTCGCCGCCGCCGACGGGCGCCGATGGCTGCTCAGCCACGTTTCTGCGGATCGGCCAGTGGGGCACCGGTAGCGGCGGCTTCCAGGGCGAGGTCCGGGTCGCCAACGCCGCAACGACCGGCACCACGGGCTGGACGGTGACCATGACCTTCGCCAACGGCCAGATCCTGTCGCAGATCTGGGGCGGCCGGACCGCGATCCCCGGCAGCAGTCCGTACACCGTGGTCAACGAGGGCTGGAACGGCGCACTGTCACCCGGCCAGACAGCGACCTTCGGGTTCCTCGGCAACTGGAACGGAATCAACAACCCACCCACGGTCAGCTGCGCCCGCACGCCGTTGTGACGCCTGGGCTGGGACGCCGACCCAGCCCAGGCGGATAGCGAGGGCGCCCTCCCGGCGTGCGGGAGGGCGCCCTCGCTCCGCGTGACGGCCCCGCGAACGCGCGGGAGTTCGACATGGTCGAGACCTCGCTGCGGGCGCTGACGCCGGGCTGGGCCACCGCCCGCACATCCCAGTCGTGCAGGGCGAACTCCGACAACACTATCTGACCGGGCTGCTGGCGCCGCGGGACCGGAACAAGACGTTGACCGGGCTGGCCGGGTCCGAGCCGGTCATCGGGGCGCAACACGCTGCGGTGCAACGGTTGCAGTACTTCTTGTCGCAGTCCACGTGGGATCCCGACCAGGTCAACCGGCGGCGGCTCGAGTTGCTGGTTAACGATCCGGCGACCGCGCCGCACGCTCGTGGCGTGCTCGCGATCGACGATTCGGGCGACCGCAAGGACGGCACCGCGACAGCGCACGTCGGCCGGCAGTGGCTGGGCCGTTACGGCAAGACCGACAACGGCATCGTCACCGTGACCACGGTGTGGGCCGACGAGCGTGTCTACTATCCGCTGCACGCCGAGCCCTACACCCCGGCCTCGCACTTCGCGAAGAAGCAGGCCGATCCCGGGTTCCGGACCAAGCTGCAGATCGCCGCCGACCTGATCGGCAAGGCCCAGGCTGCCGGGGTGGTCTGCCGGGCGGTGGTGGCGGACAGCTTCTACGGCGACCACGACCCGCTACGGGGACTACTGAGCCGCAGCGGGCTGGGGTTCGTCATGGCTCTCAAGCCGTCGCGCGGCACGTGGCAGTACGGCGCCGACGCTTACACGCCGAAAGACGCCGCCCGGCTCGTGCCCTGGGGCGGCCCCGACGATCCGGGCGGCTGGCAGCCGGTCGTGCGCCGGTTCCGAGACGGGCACACCGAAACCTGGTGGGCCACCGACGCCCGGCTGGGCTGGTGGGGACCCGACGGACACACCCGTCTGGTCATCGCCACCACCGACCCGCACACATTGCCGGACAAGGGAACCTGGTACCTGGCCACCAACCTGCCTCGCCCCGGCGGCCCCTACGACGCCCCGGACGCAGCCCACGAGGCGGCGGATCTGACCGAGGTCGTGCGGCTCTACGGCATCCGGCATTGGATCGAGCAAAGCTACAAACAGGTCAAAGACGAACTGGGCTGGGCCGACTTCCAAGTGCGCTCCGCCATCGCGATCCGCCGCCACCAAACCCTCGTCAACTGCGCGTTCTCGTTCTGCTGGGACACCTGGTTCGACCCACCATCCACCGACGACGTGCACACCACGGCTGCGGATCCGTCAGGCGACGACTCCGCAGAGAGGGGGCCCATCCGAAGGACCATCAGCCGGATACCCCAGCTGGCCTAAAGCACTACGCGCCGTCCGGGCTTCGTGACGCCGATCAGGCGGAACACGTCCACGTCGGGGAACAGCCGGACGGTTTCCCGGGCGAGGGCTGGATTGGCTGGTTTTTCGGCGAAGGCGAGCGTGATCAGCGCCCCTCCGGCACCCAGCCGTAGGGGCGAGCAGCGCGCGGCGCAGCGCGAGATCATCTGGCTCGACCCGGCTGAATGTCGCTTCCGATGGCGGGACGAAGGCCAGGAAGACCGCGACACCTAGCAGATCCATTGCCGACAACAGGCCTACCGGTCCGGTCACCAGCAACGCAGATCGCCATGGCCACGGCCGCATCACCGGCGGTCAACACCCGAAAGCGCGCACGTCCAGCACGTGGGCCAAGGTCGCCAGCACGTCAGTACCGCATGGCTCGGTTGGGCGTTTACCGGGCTTGCGGTGGCTCAGCGCTGGTGAGCCATCCGTAGTCGACGGCTTTTGATCACGGCGGGTCGAGGACGGTTCGGATGCGGTCGAGGAGGGTTGTTTCGGAGAAGGGTTTCTCGACGAGGATGACGCCAGGGTCGAGGGTGCCTTGGGAGGCGAGGACGGGTTGGGCGTAGCCGGACATGTACAGCACTCGGGTGTGGGGGGAGAGGTCACGGATTTTGGTGGCGAGTTCTTTGCCGAGCATGTGGGGCATGATCACGTCGGTGAGCAGCAGGTGGATGTCGTGGGTGCATTGTTCGGCGATTTTGAGGGCTTCGGGTCCGTTGTGGGCGGTCAGGACGTGGTAGCCGTTGCGGCTGAGGATGCGGCGGGTGACTTCTCGTAGGGCTTCTTCGTCCTCGACGACGAGGACGGTTTCGCCGCTGTGGCTGCGCGGTGCGGGGGCGGTGGGTTGTTCGACCTGTTCGGGTTGTTGGTCGGTGGCGGGGAGGTAGGCGGTGAATGCCGTTCCGGCGTCGGGACAGGATCGGATGTCGGCGTGGCCGCCGGCTTGGGTGATGATGCCGTAGACGGTGGCCAGGCCGAGCCCGGTGCCTTCGCCTTTGGGTTTGGTGGTGAAGAAGGGTTCGAAGACGCGTTCGGCGACGTCGGGGGCGATGCCGGTGCCGGTGTCGGCGACGCGGAGCTTGACGTACCGCCCGGTGCGCAGGCCCGGCGGTGCGGTGGTGGTGTCGGCGATGGTGAGGTTGGTGGTGTCGATGCTTAGGGTGCCGCCGTCGGGCATCGCGTCGCGGGCGTTGACGGCGAGGTTGACCAGGACCTGTTCGAGCTGGCCCGGGTCGGCGAGCACGGGCCACAGGTGGGGGTCGGGGGTGGTGTGCAGTTGGATGTGTTCGCCGAGGGTGCGCTGGAGCAGGGCTTCGATTTCGGCGACGACGGTGTTGAGGTTGAGTACCTGTGGTCGGACGACTTCGCGGCGGCCGAACGCGAGCAGTTGGTGGGTCAGTTCGGTGGCGCGTTCGCCGGCTCGCTGGATTTGGCGGATGTCGTGGCTCACCTGTGGCCAACGTCCGCCTTCGCGGTCGGCGGCGTCGGCGATCTCCTCGGCGACGAAGGTGGTGTAGTTGAGCATGACGGCGAGCAGGTTGTTGAAGTCGTGGGCGACGCCGCCGGCGAGTTGGCCGAGGCTTTCCAGCCGTTGCGCCTGGTGCAGCTGGGCTTCGAGGCGTTCGCGTTCGGCGGCGGCCTTGAGTCGTTCCCGTTCGGCTTGGGCCTCGATGCGGTCGGTGACGTCGCGGATCGCGGCGGACACGATCGGACCGTCCTCGGTGTCGAGGGCGGACAGGCTGATCTCGGCGGGGAATTCGGTGCCGTCCTTGCGCCGGGCGGCCAGTTGCGTGCCGGCGCCCATGGGCCGCGGTTGTGGGTGACGGAAGTAGTCGGTGCGGTGGGCGGGGTGCACGCGTCGGACCCGGTCGGGGACGAGGATTTCGATCGGTTGGCCGAGCAGTTCGTCGCGGTGGTAGCCGAACAGGCGTTCGGCTTGGGCGTTGACAAGGGTGATCTGGCCGTCGGCGGCGACGCCGACGATCGCGTCGGGGGCGGCCTCGAGTAGGCCGCGGAATTTCGCCTCGGCCCGGGTGCGCTCGGTGACGTCGCGGATCGCGGCCGATACGAGGATCCCGTCGTCGGTCTGGATGGACGACAGGGAGATCTCGGCCGGGAAATGACTGCCGTCCCGGCGCCGCCCGGCCAGTTGCATGCCGGCGCCCATCGGGCGCGGCGCGGGGTCGGTCAGATACCCCCGGCGGTAGCCGGGGTGCCGGTCCCGGGCGTATTCCGGGACCAGGATCTCCACCGGCTGGCCGAGCAGCTGGTCACGCTGGTAGCCGAACAACTGTTCCACCTGTGCGTTGACCAGGGCGATGGTGCCGTCTGGGGCGACCCCGACGATCGCGTCCGGGGCGGCTTCGAGCAGGCTGAGGAACTTCGCCTCGGCGCGTTGCCGTTCGCTGATGTCGCGCGATACCGACGCCACGCCGATGATCGTCCCGGCGGCGTCGGTGATCGGGGACATGCTCAGCGACACCGTGACCGTGCTGCCGTCTTTGCGGACCCGTTCGGTCTGGTACTGCTCGACCCGCTCCCCGCGACCGATGCGGGCGAGGATGCCGGCTTCGCTGGCCCGCCGCGCGGCCGGGAAGAGTTCTTCGGCGTTGCGGCCGATCATCTCGTCCGCGGTGTAGCCGTACAGGCGTTCCGCACCCGGGTTCCAGCTGGTGATCACGCCGTCCAGGGTCTTGCCCATGATCGCGTCGTGCGAGGACTGCACGATCGTGGCGAGGCGGTTCTGGGCCTCGGCGGCCCGTCGCCGTTCGGTGATGTCGCGGACTGCGGCCGACACCAGCGTGCCTTCCTCGGTCTCGATCGAGGACAGCGAGATCTCGCACCAGAATTCGGTGCCGTCCTTGCGTCGGGCTGACAGTTCCAGCCCGGCGCCCATCGGCCGGGGCTGCGGCTGGGCGAAGTATTGCCGGCGATGCTCCGGATGCACCGAACGGACCCGGTCTGGGACGAGGATCTCGATCGGTTGGCCGATCAGCTCGTTCCGGCTGTACCCGAACAGCCGTTCGGTCTGAGCGTTGGCCAGGGCGATGGTGCCGTCCCGGGTGACCCCGATGATTGCGTCGGGGGCGGCCTCGAGCAGGCCGCGGAATTTCGCCTCGGCTCGGATCCGGTCGCTGACGTCGCGTACCGCTGCGGACACCAGCAACCCGTCTTCGGTGTCGATCGAGGACAGCGAGATCTCCGCCGGGAACCGGCTGCCGTCCTTGCGCCGGCCCGCCAGTTGCATCCCGGCGCCCATCGGCCGCGGCGCCGGATCATGCAGATACCCGTCGCGGTAGCCCGGATGGGCGTCGCGGGCGTACTCCGGGATCAGGATCTCCACCGGTCGGCCGATAAGCTCGTCCCGGCCGTACCCGAACAGCCGTTCGGTCTGCGCGTTGACCAGGGCGATGGTGCCGTCCGAGGTGGCCCCCACGATCGCGTCGGGTGCGGCCTCGAGCAGGCCACGGAATTTCGCCTCGGCCCGGATCCGGTCGCTGACGTCGCGGACTGCGGCGGCCACCAACGGTCCCTGCTCGGTGTCGATCGGTGACAGGGATATCTCCGCCGGGAACCGGCTGCCGTCCTTGCGCCGGCCCGCCAGGTGCATTCCGGCGCCCATCGGCCGTGGATGCGCATCCGCCGAGTACCGTCGCCGGTGGCTCGGATGTACGTCGCGGGCATCCTCAGGTACCAACAATTCGATCGGCTGGCCCAGCAACTCCGCACGGTCGTATCCGAACAGCCGTTCCGCCTGGGCGTTGACCAACCCGATCAACCCATCCGCGGTCACCGCCACGATCGCGTCCGGCGCCGCCTCCAGCAGCCCGCTGTCCCCGAATGAACGCTGCGTCACCATCTCGACCGCCTCACCCCCGGAAGAGGTCGCCCTCACCGGCGAGACCCCACGCCTACGGTAGACCGGGTTGGGAGCATTCATGCCGAATCCACCGCACCGTTGAACCCCGCTCTCGCGACCGAATCAGGGCGCTGCACCGCCGCGGCAGGTCATGCGGCAGATACGCCCACTGACAGCCGGTCCGGCCCTGATAGAGGATCGCGTTCACGACCTCGCGCAGATCCTGCTCACCCTGACGGCCCGCAACCGAGACACGCCTCGATCGCCACGCGTCCAGAAACGGCCCGATCAACGCCCACTGCGCGTCCGTCACGTCGCTCGGATACGGCTTCCGATCACCCATGACCAGCCAACGCCGCTGCTACACAGCCGGGCGTGACCGAGATTCGCCTTTCACGTCATCGAGTGATCACGATCTACAGCGAACCTCCGGAACGATCTCCAAACGGACACAAGAGACGGGTAGGACAATAAGCTGTCGTCCGTTTCGTAAATAGATACGCCCGGAATTCCGTCTGAGGTAGAGATACCCTGGAATCGCCGTTAGGGCCTGCTGCGAGCCGCTCGGCTTTGTCCAGAGTAGATCTTCGTGGTGACTGCTCGCCGCGCCTACCCCAGCGACATCTCCGACGCCCGCTGGGCCCTGATCGCACCGACCCTGCTCGCCTGGCAACAAGCCCGCATCGACCGGCGACCGACCGGCGAGCCGGCCCGCACCGACGTCCGGGAGGTACTCAACGCCATTTTCTACGTCAACCGGACCGGGATCGCCTGGAAATACCTTCCCCATGACTTTCCGCCACACACCACGGTCTACTACTACTATGCGGCCTGGCGCGACGAAGGCATCTTCGCCCAGCTCAACCTGGACCTGACCACTCTGGCCCGAGTGAAGGCCGGCCGCGACCCGCAGCCCACCGCCGCGGTCATTGATACACAGAGCGTTAAGACCTCCACGAACCCGCCAATCGCCACCCAGGGAACCGACGCAGCCAAGAAGATCGTCGGCCGTAAACGCAGCGTCGTCACAGACGCCTTGGGGCTCCTGCTGGCCGTCATCGTCATGGCCGCGTCCGTGACCGAGAACCGCGCCGGCATTCAAGCCCTGGACCAGGTCAAGGCATCACACCCATCCATCACCAAGACCTGGGTGGACGCAGGCTTCAAGAACCAGTTCGTCGAACACGCCGCTACCCTCGGTATCGACGCCGAGATCGTGCCACGAAACACCGAAACCCGAGGCTTCCACGTAGTCAAACGGCGCTGGGTCGTCGAAAGAACCCTGGGCTGGCTGATGCTGCACCGCCGACTGGTCCGCGACTACGAGACCCTGCCGACCAGCTCCGAGGCAATGATCCACATCGCGATGATCGACAACATCAGCCGCCGAATAACGGACGAATCCACCCCTACCTGGCGAGGAACATACTAGTAGATCAAGAACAAATCGAACGCCCTCTGAGTGCCGGCACAGAAGGAACGGCGCTGGTGACGCCTCCCGTCCTGGCGGTGGACGCTGCTCTTAGCTTCGGCCTTCCGGCATGATCGAATGCACTCCTCTCGCTGCATGTCCGGACGCCAGCTGAACGGTCGGCATGTTACTCGGAGTAAGCCTGTGGCACGTTCGATGCGCACGCTTGACGCGTCTGGCGCGCCTCGACGGACAGTGTTCACAGGCAGGAACCGACGTCACACGTCCTTCTTCGGCGCGGACAAACTTCTCTGGCAAAGCACAGACCCCCAACCGCGCAGATGACGAACTACGGGCCGGCGGGGCGGATCCATGGGTCGAGGATCAGGTGCTCGAGGCCGAACGCGGCGAACCTGCCGAACAGCGGCTGCGTCAGCTGGACCATCTTCACCCGCAGCTTGCCGTCGTCCGGGGTGATCAGGTAGATGCCTAGAGCTTCGTCATTCATGCGCGCCCCGACCGCTTTGCCGGTAGTGGCCTGCAGCTCATGGCCGAAAGACGGTAGTTTGACTCAATTGCTGCGGGCAAGGGCTCATGGTCATGGCTTTCGACGACCTGCGACGCAGGGCGGTGAACGAAATCCGGCTCGCCGTCTGGAGGGTCCGTCTCTGCGCCGCGACGGTCACTCATTGCCGCGGGGCTGGTCAGCGGAACCGTCAGGTAGATGCGCGGGTTGGCGTTACCGGCTGCCCGAGACTCGTGAATCGCGTCAAGGACCGCCTCGCGGGCGGCATCACCGCTGAGATCCGCGAGCGTTACTCGCGGGTGTTGCTCGATGCCGGTCTCCCTGATAGAGGCGATGACCCATTCGCCACCGATCAGCGCGACTTCGCAGGTGATCGATGCCGCAGGTTCGGTCGGGTCAGGTGCGGCGTCATTTGATCCACTGGCTCCTTGGATCTTTCCGGGTTCTTGGACGTCATGCCCACCAAGCGTGGCTGTTGGGTTCTTCGCCGCTGTTAGCCGAATTGCTTCGCCCAACAGGACCCCAACAGATTCGGGATAGCGCGCTGTCACACGCGCCGACCCGACGGGTTCCCATCCGAGGGATTCGGCGACGGCGCGTACGCGCTCGGCCTGCTCCTGCATCGACTGGTCGTCCGTTGTCTCGGGGAGACGCGGATGTAGGTGGCGACGCGTGGGCGCCCGGGATGGGGTGGCGGTGTCGCATGACGTTCTCCTTCGGGCGGGGCCGCCGGGCGGAGAACCCGGCGGCCTGTGGTGGCTGAGTCAGTCAGCTGACGGATCGGCGGGCGGGGCGCAGCGCCGCGGAGCTGGCGGAGATGGTCCAAGATCATTGCGGTGAGGAGAGAGACGGTGTCTTTGCGCTGTTCGGGAGTCATCGGTGTGGTGTCGGGCCGGGTCAGCGTGAGGTGCACGAGTTGGTTGCTGCCGGGCGTCCAGTCGGTGCGCTGCAGCGGCGCGGTCGCCGGCGGCGCGGCAGCGTAACTTGACTCATTTGCTGACGGGCTCGGCCTGTCGGCTCTGTCGTGAGGCGACAGGTCTTTGTCGCGGTGGCCTGGTGTGGTGTCGCGGGTGACACGGCGCCGCCGCTCGTTCTGACGCCGGGTGTCAGGATGGTTGTCGCGTCCGGTGGGGGGTGTCACGGTTTCCGGTCCGGATGGCCGAAGATCACCAATGTGGTGCTGGTGGTTTGACGCGGGGTGTCGGCGTGGTTGCCGTGGTTTGACACCGTTGAGTCGTCGCGGGCTGTCGTGTAGGTGAAGGTGTCGCGGCCGTCGGTTGCGGGCAGCGGCACGATGTCGTGCAGGTGGCGGAGGCCGGCGGCCTGCGCGGCAGGCAGCAGGACCTGCTCGTGCTCGGCGTACCTCATACCGGACTCGCTGTTGGCGGCGGCGGTGATGGCGACGATGACACTGCCGTCCGCCGCAAGGTGCCGCTGGCAGGCGCTGAGCAGGTTGTCGGCCTGCCTCGGGTTGCCGGTCGGCCGGGGCCAGCGCAGCACGACGAGCGTGGCTGCTGCGCGTGACGCGGGCGCCGCTGGTAGGTCGGCGAGGTCGGTGACGGCCAGGTAGCGGCGGCCGGTGGTTTCGGCGGCGTGCCGCAGGGCGTCGTCGGCGTCAAGGTCGACCACGGTGCTGTGGACATCGCTGTAGATCGCGACAAGGTTGTGCGCCAGTCGCGGCGTCAGCGGGCTGTCACCGGCGACGAGGTCACCTGTTGCGCCGGTGTCGTCCAGGGCGGTCCGCCAAACAATGACCGCCGCCGTGTCGCGGCCGTCGCGGATGTCACGGGTGACAGCACTTCGCCGCGGCGCGCTCGGGCCGGTTGAAGTGGTGGGCAGGTTGGGATCGTGGGCAGCCATAGGCGGGTTGCTCCCGTGCCGACGAGCCGTGTTCGCAATCAACTAAGGCGTCGTGAATGGCAAGTACGCGGCGCTGATGTACGTCGCACTACTCAACAGCCACCTAACAGGTCAGCGTTGCTGGCGTACCGTGCCCAACAGTCCGGGCCCTGTTGGGTGGACATCCACCCAACAGCGGCCCCGCGGGTCTAGCCCTCAACACGCCGAAACCCTGACGGCTGGTAGCAGCACCCGGGCGTCCGTACCGGTGCTGCGGGGCGGCGGGATCCGCGGATGGTCGGCGAGATCTTCGGCCAACGCGGCCCAACAGCGCGCTGACCTCGACTGTTGGCCGACGGCTGCCGGCAGCAGCTGACGCGGCCGGTCATGCCGGGGTGGCGTTGGGTGGCCGTGACCACGGCCAACAGCACCGCGGCCCGGTCGGCGTCCCCGGCCAGTGTTGGGCTGACCTGCCTGAATAGCGGTCCCCGCGCCGAACTTCCTCGGTGCACCACCCTATTCGGGAGCTCTGCAGTGGCTACCTCTTCCTGGCCGTCGACGCCGCTGGACGCGGCGGAGAAGGCATTCACCATGCTGTCCGAGGCGCCGACCCACGTGCCGTTCGACGCACGCGGCTTCGAGGGACTGCCCGACCGCATTCTGCCCCTCGACGAGCTGCGCACAGCGCTGCTCGCGACCGGTACCGGCCATCAGGTCCGCGACGCGGTCTGGCGCGAGCTCGTCGTCCGCGCCCGCCGCGACGGCCCGGCCTGGCGCGTCGCCGCGGTCGGGATGGCCATGCCGGGGCTGCGCCGGCAAGCCGGTCTGCTGGCCGCGGGCTGGCATGGCGACACACACGACCTGGACGCCGAACTGCTGGTCGGATTCATGGAGCGCTTGGCGACGGTCGACCTCGGCGAGCCGCGGGTCTGCGGCCGGCTCATCGACGCCGGTGTCCGCGCCGCACGGAAGATCCGCGACGCCGAGTCCGACACCATGTTGATCCGCAGCGGCGAGTCCGGCTCGCTGCTGCCGATCCGGCCGTGGGATCACCCCGATCTCGTGTTGGCGCGGGCCGTGGCAACCGCGGTCATCGACCGCGAGGAGGCCCGGCTCATCGCCGCCACCCGGCTGGACGACTACACCCTGGCCCGAGTCGCCGCCGAGCTCGGCATCTCGCCGCAGACCGCGTCGGACTGGCGGGCTCGGGCAGAAAAGCGTCTGCAGCGGGCGATCGGCGACGGTGAGCTGTCGTTCGTGCCGCGAAGACGTGTGGCATAACGCCACCCGAAACCGTCACCTTCACAGCCCAAGCCACGGGGCTCTCCGCCGGCGGCGGCACAACCACCATGTTCAAGCCGCCCCCAGGGGCACGACGAGGGCCGCGCAAGTACCTGCCAGTCCCGGCTGCCGGATGACGGCACCCACCGCCCCCAGAGGCGGTCCCAGGATCATGCTTGCGATCAGCCAATAGACTCGCACGCTGCTCAGCATGACGTCGCCACCGAACCATGCCTTCAGACTTTCGTAGGCCGTGGTGGCCACGAGAAGCACGACACACCCGGCCAGCGCCGCTGGGAAGAGTCGCCTCATCCGCCGCTGGTCATCGCTCGCGATCCACCCCGCACCGACTGCCGCCGCCGCCCAAGCCCAACCGGAGTCGAGGATCAGACTGACGAACTCTGCGGTCTGTGACCAAGCGCTGCGGTCCCCGCGGGCCTCACCCACCTCGCCGAGGAAGACGGGCACATTGTTGACCACAGCGGCGCACCCCCAACGCCACCCCGACGGCCAGAACAATCGCCATCCTCCGAGCCCGCCACATCCGGCAACAGTAGGCGATCTGCCACGATGAGCGTGCGTCTGTGCGTCGCCCCGTGGTGTGGGCCGCGCCGGTGGTGCGGAACGTGGACGGTCGCACCTGCTGGAACTGGTTGGTCTGTCCACGCCGAACCCGACCTGCGGGTCCGGCTGTCCGACCAGCCGGTGCTCGGCGGCCGGCAGGGGTGGCGCGTCTTCGACGACGGCCGGTGGCTCGAGCTGGGCCGGCTCAAAGGCAACCGGGGCGGTCAGATGTACGCCACCCGGCCGGCACCGACCTCGACCGGTTGACCAGCGTCTCCATCTGGTGCAAGCGGTTCGCGGTGTCGTTCGGCGCGGCCGGGCTCGGCCCGGTGGCCTGACGCCGGTTCAGGGACGGGCGGCCGGCAGGTGTAACTCGAAGCGGCATCCACCGACGATGTTGCGCACGCCGACCCGGCCGCCGTGGGCCTCGACCAGACCGCGCACGATGGCCAGGCCGAGTCCGCCGCCGGCCCCGGTGCGGCGGTCGTCGGGGGTGCGGGCCCGTTCGCCGCGGAAGGCCACGTCGAAGACGCGGGCCAGGTCGTCGTCCTGGATGCCGCCGCAGGTGTCGGAGACAG
>NZ_BOMV01000114.1 GCF_016862375.1 Paractinoplanes rishiriensis
TTGTATCGGTGGGTTAGGAATGAGGGCATGGAGATAACCAAGGTGGCCTGGACCGCGGCGGGCCACCGGCTGACGTCGGCGGCCGGCACCGTGACCGGCAACCGCTACGACGCCGACTACGACGTCGTCCACCTGGACCCGGTCCGGGCGCTGGCGGTGGTGGCCGACGGGATGGGGGAAGGGCCGGGCAGTGCCGCCGCCGGGCGGACGGCGGTCGACGTCTTCACCGGTGAGGCGCCGGCGCACTGCACGCCGGGCACGTTGCGGTCCGCGGTGGCCAAGGCCCAGCAGGAGGTACGCCGGGCCGGCCGCACCCTGAACGAACTGACCGGCTGCACGCTCACCGCGTTCGTTGCCGACGACGAGGCCTGGATCGTCCAGGTCGGCGACTCCCGCGCCTACCGCCTGCGCAACGGCCTGCTGGAACTGCTCACGGTCGACCACACCATCGCCTGGCTGGGCGTGCTGCACGGCTGGTTCGGGTACGACTCGCCCGAGGCCAAGATCGCCCGTTACCGGCTCACCCGCTATCTCGGTCACCCGGACGACCCGGAGCCCGACCTGCTGGCCGTGACCCTGCACCCGGGCGACGTCTATCTGCTGTGCACCGACGGGGTGGCCGACCAGCTCAGCTACGAACGGCTCACCCAGGTGCTGGCCACCGTCGCCGACCCGGGCGCGGCCGTGCACACGCTACTCGGCGACACCCTGACCGCGGGCGGCGCCGACAACGCGACCGCCGTGGTCGTCCGGGTCGAGCAGACCGTCTGACGCGTCCCCGCCAGACCGCCCGCCAGACCGCCCGCCGGACCGGCGGGCGGGCCGGGCCGGCCACCAGAACCGCGCGCCGAGCAGCAGCGCGAGGGCCGGCACCACGATGGTCCGCACCAGCAGCGTGTCCAGCACGACGCCGATGCCGACGATCACCCCCAGCTGGGTCAGCACGATCACCGGTAGCACGCCGAGCACGGTGAACACGGCGGCCAGCAGGATGCCGGCCGAGGTGATCACGCCGCCGGTCGCGGCCAGCGCGCGCAGCATGCCGGCCCGGTTGTCGCCGCGTGCCGCCGCCTCGTCCCGGGCCCGGGTGACCAGGAAGATGTTGTAGTCGACGCCGAGCGCGACCAGGAACAGGAAGCTCAACAGCGGCACGCCGGCGTCCAGGGCGGGCAGGTCGAACGCGGTGCGCAACAGCACCGTGGCCGCGCCCAGGCTGGCCGCGTAGCTGATCACCACGGTGATCAGGAGCAGCAGCGGGGCGACCAGCGACCGCAGCAGCACGATCAGCACGATCAGCACCACGGCCAGGATGAGCGGCACCACCACCCGGACGTCGCGCAGCTGGGTGGCGCGTTCGTCCAGGTCGGCGGCCGGGGCGCCGCCCACCAGGGCATCGCCCAGGGCTTCGCGCAGGCGCTCCACGGTACGGTCGGCGCCGGGTGTGCCGGACCCGTCGGTCAGCTGGACGCTGAACCGGCCCAGCGTGCCGTCGTCGGAGCGCTCCGGCGGCAGCACCGCGGCCACGCCCTCGACCTGGCGGGCGGCGGCCGCGGCCGCGTCCACCGCGCCGGCGTCGGCGATCACCGTGACCGGCTGGGACGCGCCGGCCGGGAAGTGCCGGGCCAGCGTCTCCTGCGCGGTCACCGACTCGACCTTGGTGCGGAACTGCTCGGTCTGCGACAGCCCGATGTCCGTCCGGGTCAGGCCGGTGGCGAGCAGACCGAGCACGACCACGGCCAGGGCCAGCACCGCGGCCGGGCGGCGGCCCACCCCGCGGGCCACCCGGGCCCACCAGCCGCTCTCGGTCGGGTCGTGGCTGCCGACCCGGGGAATCAGCGGCCAGAACACGCCCCGGGGCAGGCCGACCAGCGCAGCCGGCAGCACGAACAGGCCGAACACGAGCGCCACCAGGACGCCGGCCGCGGCCGCGACGCCGAGCGTGCGGTTGCCGGTCAGCGCCGCGCTGAGCAGCGTGAGCAGGGCCAGCACCACGGTGCTGGCGCTGGCCGTGATGGCCGGGGCGGCCGCCCGCCAGGCGCTGGTCATGGCCGCCCGCCGGGACTCGGTGCGGCGCAGTTCCTCGCGGTAGCGGGAGATCAGCAGCAGGGCATAGTTGGTGCCGGCGCCGAACACCAGCACCGAGACGATGCCGGCCACGGACGCGTCGGTGCGTTCGCCGACCAGTTGAGCGATCCACGGCAGCAGCTTGGCGGCGACCTGGTCGCCGAGGCCGACCACGACCAGCGGCACGATCCACAGCACCGGGCTGCGATAGGTGAGCAGGAGCAGGACGGCCACCACGGCCGCGGTGGCCATCAGCAGCGTGACGTCGGCGCCGGCGAACGCCTCGGAGATGTCCCGTCCGAACGCGGCGCCGCCGGTGACCTGGGCGGTCACCCCGGCCGGCAGTCCGGCGTCGCGCAGCGCGGCCCGCACCGCGTCCACCTGGGCGTTGCGGCCGGCGTCGTCCAGGCCGGGGGAGAGCGGCGCGATCAGCAGGGCGGCCTGGCCGTCCTGGGCCACCACCGGCGGGCCGGCGACCGGCACCCGGGTCACCCCGGTGAGGCGGTCACCGAGCGCGCCCACCGCGGCCTGGTCGGCCTCGGTGAGCGAGCCGCCGGCGCGTTCCACCACCACGATCGCGGTCTGCTCGCGGCCGCCGGGGAAGCGATCCGCCAGTTCGGTCACCCGGGTTGCCTCGGCGCCGTCCGGCAGGCCGTCGGTGGGGCCGGCGGCCGGTTGCTCCGGGGAGAAGGCGAAGACCAGCCCGGAGAGCAGCACGGTGACCAGCAGGACCAGAACCGCGCCGATCTTGCTGGTGAACCACACGAGGGGACGTTGCGCCATGACCAACCCTTCGATCATCGAATCTTTCGACAATCGAAAAGATATGATGACACCCGTGCCGCCGCAACTTGAACGCGATGATGTGCTCGCCGATCTGGTCGAGGCCCTGCGGATCTTCACCGTGCAGAGTGACGTCTTCGTGGACGTCTTCGCCCGCGCACACGGCCTGGGCCGCAGCGACCTGAACGCGATCATGTGGATCAGCGCCGGCACCACGGCCGACCGGCCGATCACCGTCGGCGAACTGGCACAGCGACTCAATCTCAGCCCGGCCGCCGCGACCGCGCTGGTCGACCGGCTGGAGGCGGTGGGGCACGTGGCAAGGACCCGCGACCCGCACGACCGGCGCCGGGTCACGGTGCGCATGCAGGATCAGGCCCTCCAGGTCGCCCGGCAGTTCTTCCTGCCGCTGGGCGAGGGCATGCGCGAGGCCGCGACCGAGTTCACCGCGGAGGAACTCGCCCGCACCGCGGCCGTGGTGCAGCGGATGACCGAGGCGGTGACCGCGGCCGGCCGGCGGGCCGCCGGCCGGTAGTCCACGGTCAGCGCCGGCGGCGTCGCTGGTTGGCGGGCGGTGGATAGAAGCCGGTCGGCAGCGTCTGGGTGTGCGCCTGCCAGGCCGGTTGCTGCTCGGGCCGGTTGCGGGTGCGCAGCCGCAGCAGCAGGGCCACCCCCAGGAAGACCAGCACCGCGCCGATGATCAGGCCGGGGCCGAGCAGGCTCGGCGTGCCGGCGGCCGGGTCGAGCGCAGCGGACGTCGGCTCGTCGCCGGCCGGTGCCTCGCCGGCCGCGGCGTCCTCCTCGGCGGCGTCCTCCTCGGCCGCTTCCTCCTCGGGGGTGGGGCTCGGGGTGGCGGCCACCGGGCTCACCACCCGGCTGGTCGTCTCGGCCACCGCGAGTTCGCGGCCGCGGGCGTCTAGCGCCGCCGCCGCGAAGGTCACCGTGCCGCTGTCCGGGCCGGTGAAGCCGATGTCCCAGCGGCCGGTGACGGTGCGGCCACGGCACAGCTCGCCGGGGTCGCTCTGCTCGTCCACGACCCGGGCCACGTCGCCGTCGACCTCGGAGCGGACCCGGAACTGGCCGCCGTTCTCGACCCGGTTGATGCGCAGTTGATCGAGGTTGACGCCGTCCGTCCGGATGGTCAGGAGCCACCGCACCTTGCGGCAGCGCCCGTCGCGGTCGGTGGTGACCACGGCGGTGAGGGTGCGGGCGTTCTGCTCGATGGTGAACGTGCCCGGCTGCTGCCCGATGTTCACGTCGAAGCCTTCGACGGCGGCCTGCGCGGGCAGCGCCCAGGCCAATGACGCGGCGACCAGTGCCAGCGCGGTGGTGAACCGTGCCGCTACCCGGTGTCGCATGAGATCATCTCCTTCTCGCCGGCTGGAAAACCGCCTGCATATGAGATGGCACGCCCCAGCGCGGCGAAAGGTTCACCCGGTGCGACGGGTCACTCGCCGGAGGACCTTATTTTTAGCTTAGCCGGGCGTTACCACCCGGTATCGGCCCAGTTCAACGGCGCTCCGGGGGTGCTGCCTGGAAAGTTGCCGACAAATTCGGCCGCCGACGTTCATCCGAAGCCGCTCGCCGCACGTAGTTGGGGAAGGGCAGGGACCGGGGCACCGGCCGCTGCCCGCCCGGAACTAAGCACGGGGCATCCCCCACGGATGCCCACGTCCCACCGCCCACGGGACGTGACCCGCTGCGGAGAACGAGGAGTCAATGGCCCGGACAGGAAACAACCAGCGATCCGCCAATCGTGTGGCCGTCGATGTCGGTGCTACTGGAACCAAACCGGCGTCGAAGGGCGCCGTGCTCGTCCTTGTCCTGAGCGTGCTCGCGGCGCTCTGGGCGGTCGCGATGATGACCGCCACCGGTCGGGTCGGCTACTACTACTTCTTCCTCTACGCCGAGTACTACATGGGTGTCATCACCCTGGTGTCCCTCTCGATCACGATCATGGTGGGTCTGGTGGCCACCGACCGCCTGGTGCTCTCGATCCGCCAGCGGGTGCTGCTGCAGTCCGCCCACCGCACCACCGGCCTGATCGCGGTCACCGCCCTTTTCCTGCACGTCTGGACGAAGTACGCCGAGGGCACCATCCAGTTGATGGACATCTTCGTGCCGTTCTTCGCCAGCTTCAACCGGCTCTGGGTCGGTTTCGGCACGCTGTCCGCCTGGATCATGGTGCTGGTGATGTGGACCGGTATCGCCCGGTCCAAGTTCATCGGCCGGGGCCGGCCCTGGATGTGGCGGGGCATTCACGCCATCTCCTACCTGATGTGGCCGATCGCGCTGATGCACGGCCTGTCCGCCGGCCGCCCGGCCGCCACCTGGGTCGTCGTCAGCTACATCGTCTGCGTGCTCGCCGTGCTGGTCGGCCTCGCCGTCCGGCTGTCGGTCAGCCTCAACCGCAACAAGGACTTCTCGTCGGCGGCCGGTATCGGCGTCCGCCCGGCCGGCTCGATGGTGCCCACCTCGTCGCCCGCCATGAAGGCGCCGCGCGGCGGCCGCCGCGAGCCCAAGCCGGAGCCCGAGGTCCTCGGCCCGGTCGCCGCGGTCGGCGCGTTCCAGCCGGCCCGGCCGGCCGGGGTGCAGACCCTGCCCCCGCTCGAGCAGGAGGCACCCCCGCCGCCCCGGCCGCGCCGCGGTGGTTTCGACGAGGACGGCCCGCGCCGGCGCCGCCCCGCGGACGACGAGATCGAGTTCGACGAGCCGGCCCCGCGCGGCGGCGGCCGCCGCTTCCCGGGCGAGGACACGTCGACCCGGATGCGCCGTCCCGACCTGGAGGACACCTCGACCCGGATGCGCCGCCCGGACCTGGAGGACACGTCCGCCCGGATGCGCCGTCCCGACCTGGAGGACACCTCGACCCGGATGCGGCGGGTGGAGATGGACGACACCTCGACCCGGATGCGCCGGGTGGAGATGGACGACACCCGCACCTTCCGCCCGGACTTCGACGACGCCGCGCCCCGCCAGCGCGGCCGCTACGATGACGAGCCCGCGCCGCGTTCCCGGCGCCGTGCCGCCGAGCCGCTGCCGATGTACGACGAGGAACCGCGGGGCCGCCGCGGCGAGGGTTACGACGAGCCGCCGCGGCAGCGCGGCCGGTACGACGACGAGCCATCCGGCCGCCGAGCCCGCTACGAGCCCCGCTTCGGCGGGGAGGCGGAGGGGGCGCCCCGGGGTCGGCGCGACCGGGGCGCGGAAATCGACGGCGCCGACTCGGGACGACACAGCCGCACCGGCTTCCTCGACCTCGCCGACGGCGAGTTCGAGGGCGACGAGTTGCCGACGCTGGTCGACATGGCCTCGCGTCGCGCCCGCCGGGCGGAGCAGGACCCCGTTCGCAGCCAGGCGGGCCGGGGGGCTCGTCGCGGTGGCCGCGGCCGGTCGAACGACGATGTGGCTGACGACGAGTACTGGTCGCAGCTGCGAGGGGAAGCGAATTGAGCGAGGCACAGGTTCCACCGGTCACCGCCATCGGCGTGCCGCGGATCACCGCGGGCTTCGACGAGTACGGCCGTCTGGATCTGCTGGCCCACCAGGAGGTCCACGGCGGCTTCGCGGCGCTCTCGTCCGGCGAGCTGATCGGGCTCGCCGACCGGATCGAGCTGCGCGGCCGGGGCGGCGCGGGTTTCCCGTTCGCCCGTAAAGTCCGCGCGGTGCTCGATTCCTGCCGCCGGCAGGACCTGCCCCCGGTGATCGTCGTCAACGGCACCGAGGGCGAGCCGCCCTCCTGGAAGGACAAGGCCGTGCTCACCCGCGGCCCGCACCTGATCCTGGACGGCGCCGCGCTGGCCGCCGCCGCCCTGGACGCCGAGGAGATCGTCATCGGCATCGCCGACGACGGCATCGGCGAGAGCTCGATCACCGCGGCCCTGGCCGAGCGGCGGATGCCCTGCCCGACCCGGATCGTCACGGTGCCGCACCGGTTCATCTCCGGCGAGGGCGGCGCGCTGGTACGCGGCATCAACGGCGAGGCGCACATCCCGCCCGGCCGCAAGGTCCGGTCCAGCGACAACGGCGTGATGGGGCTGCCCACGCTGCTCTCCAACGCCGAGACGTTCTCGCAGCTGGCGATCGCGGCCCGGCTCGGCCCGTGGGAGTACAACGCGGTCGGCATCCCCGAGGAGCCCGGCACGGTCATGCTCACCGTCGGCGGCTCGGCCACCAACCCGGCCGTGGTGGAGGCGCCCAGCGGCACTCCGTTGATGGACGTGCTGAACATGTGCGGCGCGGACATCGGCCCCGGTCTGCTGGTCGGCGGCTACCACGGCAAGTGGATCAGCGCGAAGGCCGCCGAGACGGTGACCATCTCCCGCAAGGGCTTCGCCAAGGTCGGCGGCACGCTCGGCGCCGGCATGCTGATCCCGATCGGCTCCAAGACCTGCCCGCTCGGCGAGGTCGCCCAGGTTGTGCAGTACCTGGCCGGCGAGTCGGCCGGGCAGTGCGGCCCGTGCCGGCTCGGCCTGCCCGACCTGGCCCGCGCGGTCACCCTGGTCTCGCTGGGCGGCAACGCGGTCGACAACGTGCGCCAGGCGGCCGGTGTGGTCAAGGGCCGCGGCGCGTGCAGCCACCCGGACGGTACGTCCCGGTTCGCGCTGTCCTCCCTCGAGGTCTTCGAGAAGGACGTGAACGCGCACGCCAACGGCGAGGGCTGCGGCAAGCCGGTGCGGGGCATCCTGCCGCTGCCGTACACCGCCGAGAAGGGCGCCCGCCGGCTGGCCCTGGACTGGTCCCGGTGCGACGGGCACGGGCTCTGCTCGGCGGTGGCCCCGGAGATCATCCGGCTGGACTCGAACGGGTTCCCGGCGTTCCCGCAGACCCCGCTGCCGCCGTGGCTGGAGAACGGCGCCCGCAAGGCCGTGAACGTGTGCCCGGCGCTGGCGCTGCGGCTCGACGACGCGACCGCGAGTTCGAATTGAGCCGGCGGCTGCGCGGCGCCGCGCTCCTGCTGGCGGCGGTCCTGATGGCCGCCGGGTGCTCGTCGGCGCCACCCGCCGCGCAGGAACCGACCTGGCAGGAGGCGGCGGCCGCGCCGGCCGCGGAAAGCGCCGAGTCGGACAAAGCCGGTGCGGACAAAGCTGGTGTGGACGGTGCCGATCCGGACAAATCGGTCACCGTCCCGGAAACGCTGAAGTTCTCCGGCACCACGCTGGACGGCAAGAAGTTCAACGCCGCCACCTTCGCCGGCAAGCCCACCATCCTCTGGTTCTGGGCGCCCTGGTGCGCGACCTGCGCGAGCGAGGCGTGGACCGTCGCCGACCTCGCCGAGACGTACCAGGACAGACTCGGCATCCTGGGCATCGCGGGCATGGGCAACAACAAGGACATGCACGAGTTCGTCGCCGACATGGAGGTCGGCGCGGTGCCGCACCTGGACGACCAGGCCGGCAAGATCTGGAAGAAATTCAAGATCACCCAGCAGAGCCTGTACGTGGTTCTGGACCGCACCGGCAAGGTCGTCACCACCGGTTATCTCGATGACCGGCAGCTGACCGAACAGGTGAAGTCACTGGTCGCAGCATGACCGCCTGCACCGAGCGGCATTCAGCCGGTCATGCGGACGGCCTCGCAGGCGAGGGCCAGAAGGGCATGCATCAGGCAGGCTCAGCGTGAGCGGCGACCTGTTGCTCGCGCTCAGCGCCGGGATGCTCGGCGCGGTCAACCCGTGCGGGTTCGCGCTGCTGCCGGCCTACCTCTCGGTGCTGGTGGTGGGCGAACCAGGCGAGCCGGCCAAGGCGGTCTGGCGGGCGATCCGCTGCACCGTGGCGCTGACCCTCGGGTATTTCCTGGTCTTCGGCGCGTTCGGGCTGGCGCTCACCCCGATCGCCGGCGCGCTCACCCCGCGGCTGCCCTGGCTGACCGTGGTGTTCGGCCTCGGCCTCGCGGTGCTCGGCGGCTGGCTGCTGGCCGGGCGGTCGCTGCCCCGGCTCACCGTGCGGGCGCCGGCGCTGAACGGCTCGGCCCGGTCCATGGTGCTCTTCGGGATGGCGTACGCGATCGCCTCGCTGGGCTGCGCGGTCGGCCCGTTCCTGGCGCTCGTGGTGACCAGCCTGCGCGCCGGTTCGATCGGCTCGGGGGTGCTGCTGTTCCTCGCCTACGCGGCCGGAATGGGCCTGGTGGTCGGGGTGACCGCGGTGGCCGTCGCGCTGGTGCGGGTGTCTCTGGTCAACCGGGTGCGCCGCATGTTCGGGGTGGTGCCCCGGCTCGGCGGTGCGGTGCTGCTGGCCAGCGGCCTGTACGTCGCCTACTACGGCTGGTACGAACTGCGGCTGGTGGAGAACCGGCGGCTGGCCGGGAGCGACCCGATCGTGGCGGCGGCCGGCGACGTGCAGCGCTGGCTCAGCGATCTGGTCGGCGGCGTCGGCGCCGTACCCCTGCTGCTGTTGCTCTTGATCTTGGTCTTTGTCGCCTGGCGGCGGCGTGCCAAACCGCCGCCGGACGGGCCGAGTGGGGCTGCGACCCGTCCGGCGACGGCGGTGCCTACGTCACCCGGGCCGGGGCTCAGACGGCGGGCGGATACGCGGTGACGTAGGCGGGCTTCTCGGACGGCATCAGGATCCACAGGATCGGGTAGACCAGGATCTGGCTGCCCGGGATCAGGAACAGGGTCAGGACGAAGAGCAGGCGGGCGACCCACGGGTCCATGCCGAACCGGCGGGCCAGACCGGCGCAGACGCCACCGAGCATCCGGCCCTCCTGCGGGCGGACCAGGCCCTGGCGGGTCATCGTGTCATGCACCGAGTTCATCGTGAGTCTCTCGCTTTCCTGTCTCGTGCCGTGCGGTGGACTACTCCAGAGTCGCGCGGACGGCGGCCCGGCAACATCGGGAAGTGCCCTGAGCCGTCCCCGATCTCCCGACCCTGATGAACCGGTCCTCGCGGCCAGTGACGAGGCCCGATAGAGTCACCTGCGGATATTCGGGGGAAACGGGGTCGAGGATGCCTGGGGAGCGTTGGGAGCCGCTGCGCTCGCACGACCCGCGTGCCCTCGGGGCGTACGAGTTGATCGGCCGCCTCGGTGAGGGCGGCATGGGCACCGTCTACCTGGCCAGGACCGAGGGCGGCGCGCACGTCGCGGTCAAGGTGGTCCGCGCCGACCTGGCGCCCGACGACGAGTTCCGCCGCCGGTTCCGCAGCGAGGTGGCCCGGGCCCGGCAGGTGCCGCCGTTCTGCACCGCCGAGGTGCTCGACGCCGACCCCGACCACGACCTGCCCTACCTGGTGGTCGAATACGTGGACGGGCCCACCCTGGCGCACGTGGTCGAGGAGCGCGGCCCGCTCACCGCGGCCAACCTGCACAGCGTCGCCATCGGGGTGGCCACCGCGCTCACCGCGATCCACGGCGCCGGCGTGATCCACCGCGACCTCAAGCCACGCAACGTGCTGCTCGCACCGGGCAGCCCCAAGGTGATCGACTTCGGCATCGCCCGGGCCGCCGAGGCGACCAGCGGCATCACCGGGCTCGACCAGATGGTCGGCACCGTGGCCTACATGGCGCCGGAGCGGTTCGGCGACACGAACGCCCCGCTCACCCCGGCCGCGGACGTGTTCGCCTGGGGTGGCGTGGTGGCATACGCGGGCACCGGCCGGACCCCGTTCGCGGCCGACTCGCCGCCGGCCACCGCGGCCCGGATCCTCACCCAGCCGCCCGACCTCACCGGCCTCACCGGTCCGCTGCGTGACCTGGTGGCGCACGCCCTGGAAAAGGAGCCGGCCAACCGGCCCAGCGCCCGCGAACTGCTCGACCACCTGGTGTCCGGCCCGTCCCGGCCGGCCGCCGCGGCTCTGGCCGGCCAGCCCGACCTGCGGGCCGCCGCGGCCGAGGCGCAGGCGGTCACGGGCCTCCACCTGCCCGGGTTCTCCGCGCCGACCGGAGGTCCCGGTGTCGGTGGCGGCACAGTTCCGGCCGGGCTGGTCGGCTACGCGGAGGACTCGATCGTCACGGTGCCGATCTCGGCGCCGCCGGTGGCCGGTCTCACCGGCCCGCCGCCGCCCGAGCCGCGCCGCCGCTGGTTCCTGCCGCTCGCGGTCGCCATGCTGGTGCTGGCCGTGGTGGCCGGCGCGGTCATGGTGGTGTTCAACGGCTCGTTCGGCAGCCGGCCGGCCGACGCGGTCGGCACCCCGCCGCCGGTCCCGGTCGAGACGCCGAGCGTCGCACCGGCCGAGCGGCTGCTGATCGACGACGACCTGAGCCAGCAGCGGTACTGGCTGGCCAAGGAGTTGCCGGCGGAAAAGGCGGCCTGCACGTTCGAGGACGGCGCGCTGGTGGCCAAGCGCGAGACCAAGGGCCTGTACCGCTGCGCCGGCCCGCAGGACGACGTGCCGGCCGACTTCCGGGCCGAGGTCGGCGTGCGGCTGCTCACCGCCAACAGCTGCGCCGGCATCTGGTTCCGGTTCCGGCCCTGGCGCGGCTACCTGATCCGGGTCTGCGAAAACAGCATCTTCGTCGGCACCCACAAGGCAGAGGGCGGCGTCACCACGATCCGCACCTTCCCGCTCGACCGGCCGATCGCGGTCGACGCCGAGCCCACCCGGATCGGGCTGCGCGCGGTCGGCAGCGAGTTCGAGCTGTCCGTCGACGGCTTCGGGCTCGGCCAGGTGCCGCTCACCGACACCGGGATCACCGACGGCCGGGTGCTGCTCGGCGTCTACACCGAGCGGGGCGTGCCCCAGGACGGGCCCTACCAGGTGGCCTTCAGCGACGTGCAGATCTGGGGCCCGGCCGCCTGAGCCGGGCCCCGGATCGGGTCATTTGTCCTTGGTCAGTCCGGCCCGGCGCAGAGCGTCGGCCATGGCCCCGCCGTTGAACGAGGTCTGCGGCTGCTGCCGCTGGCCGCCCTGTCGTTGCTGGTCGCCCTGTCGTTGCTGGCCGCCCTGTCGTTGCTGGCCGCCCTGTCGTTGCTGGCCGCCCTGCCGCTGTTGGCCGCCCTGCCGCTGTTGGCCGCCCTGCCGCGGGCGGCCCTGCCCCTGGCCTTGGCCCTTGCCCGGGGCGTCGTCGCGCGGCTTGCGCTGGGCCGGCTCGTCGGTCAGCCGCATGGTCAGCGAGATCCGCTTGCGGGCCTCGTCGACCTCGACCACCCGCACCTTGACCACGTCACCCGACTTGACCACGTCGCGCGGGTCCTTCACGAACGTGTTGGACAGCGCCGACACGTGCACCAGGCCGTCCTGGTGCACGCCGATGTCGACGAACGCGCCGAACGCGGCCACGTTGGTCACCACGCCCTCGAGCACCATGCCCGGCTTGAGGTCGGCGATCTTTTCCACACCCTCGGCGAAGGTGGCCGTGGTGAACTCGGGACGCGGGTCGCGGCCCGGTTTCTCCAACTCGCGCAGGATGTCGGTGACCGTGGGCAGGCCCACCGAGTCGGTGACGAACTGTTCGGGCCGCAGCGCGCGCAGCAGCGGGCTGTTGCCGATCACCGTCTTGATGTCGGCCTTCGCCGAGGACAGGATCGTCCGGACCACCGGGTAGGACTCGGGGTGCACGCCGGACGCGTCGAGCGGGTTGTCCCCGTTCGGGATCTTGAGGAAGCCGGCGCACTGCTCGAACGCCTTCGGGCCGAGCCGGGCCACCTTCTTGATCTCGTCGCGGGTGCGGAACGGCCCGTTCGCGTCGCGGTGCAGCACGATGTTCTCGGCCAGGCCGGCGCCGATCCCGGAGACCCGGGTGAGCAGCGGCGCCGACGCGGTGTTCACGTCCACGCCGACCGCGTTCACACAGTCCTCCACCACCGCGTCCAGCGACTTGGACAGCTTGGACTCGGCCAGGTCGTGCTGGTACTGGCCGACGCCGATGGACCGCGGGTCGATCTTCACCAGTTCGGCGAGGGGGTCCTGCAGGCGCCGGGCGATCGAGACGGCGCCGCGCAGCGACACGTCCATCCCGGGGAGTTCCTGGGACGCGTACGCCGAGGCCGAGTAGACCGACGCGCCGGCCTCGGACACCATCACCTTGGTCAGTTTCGCCTCGGGATGCCGCTTGATCAGGTCGGCGGCCAGCTTGTCGGTCTCCCGGGACGCGGTGCCGTTGCCGATCGCGATCAGGTCCACGTGGTGCTTGCTGGCCAGCGCCGCGAGCCGGTGGATCGACTCGTCCCACTTGTTCTGCGGCACGTGCGGATAGATCGTGTCGGTGGCCACCACCTTGCCGGTCGAGTCGACCACGGCCACCTTCACCCCGGTACGGAAGCCGGGGTCGAGGCCCATCGTGGTGCGGGTGCCGGCCGGCGCGGCCAGCAGCAGGTCGCGCAGGTTGGCGGCGAACACCCGGACCGCCTCGTCCTCGGCCGCCTGCCACAGCCGGACCCGCAGGTCGGCGCCGAGGTGGATGAGCACCCGGGTACGCCAGGCCCAGCGCACCGTGTCGAGCAGCCAGCGGTCGCCGGCCCGGCCGTGGTCGGTGATGTTGTTGCGGCCGGCGATGCGGGCCTCGAAGTAGCCCTCGTCCTCCTCCGGGTGCGGCTCCATGGTGAGGTCGAGGACGTCCTCCTTCTCGCCGCGGAACATCGCCAGGATGCGGTGCGAGGGGAGTTTCGGGTACGGCTCGGCGAAGTCGAAGTAGTCGGCGAACTTGGCGCCGTCGGTCTGCTTGCCGTCGCGCACCCTGGCCACCAGCCGGCCCCGGGTCCACATCTGCTCCCGCAGGTCACCGATGAGGTCGGCGTCCTCGGCGAAGCGTTCGATCAGGATCGCGCGGGCGCCGTCCAGGGCGGCGGCCGCGTCGGCCACGCCCTTGTCGGCGTCCACGAACCCCGCGGCGGTGGCCTTGGGGTCGAGGGTGGGGTCGCCGATCAGCTGGTCGGCGAGCGGTTCGAGACCGGCCTCGCGGGCGATCTGCGCCCGGGTCCGCCGCTTGGGCTTGTACGGGAGATAGATGTCCTCGAGCCGCGCCTTCGAGTCGGCGGCGAGGATGGACTGCTCGAGCGCGTCGTCCAGCTTGCCCTGGGAGCGGATCGACTCCAGCACCGCGGCCCGCCGCTCCTCCAGCTCCCGCAGATAGCCCAGGCGTTCCTCGAGCGTCCGCAGCTGGGTGTCGTCGAGAGTGCCGGTCACCTCCTTGCGGTAGCGGGCGATGAACGGCACCGTGGCGCCGCCGTCGAGCAGATCAACCGCCGCGGCGACCTGTTCCTCGCGGACCCCGAGCTCGGAGGCAATGCGCTGATGGATGGCTGTCGTCACGCCGACGATTGTGACCGAGGTGGTCGCCGCTTGTCGCGCCACCCCGCGCTACCGGCACCGACACTTCACCCGGGCGGCGTCCGAGCGGCCGCCGCCGGGCCCCGGTGCAGCGCCCACAGCACCGCCTCGGTGCGCGAGGCCGCACCCGTCTTACGCAGCAGATTCGACACGTGGACGGTGACCGTGCGCACCGAGATGCCGAGCACCCGGGCGATCTGTTTGTTGGGCATGCCCTCGGCGAGCAGGCCGAGCACCTCGCGTTCCCGGGCGGTGAGATCGGCGTCCCCGCCGCGCAGCGCCTCCAGGCCACCGGCACCCTCCACGGCGAGAAGCTCGGTGAGGCGGTACGGGTTGCCGTCGGTGCGACGCCACACGGAGGCGACCAGTTCGGCGGTCGCGCTGCCAGACCCGTACACGTGCTCCAAGATCTCGCCCACCTCGGCCGGACGCAACGCACCCAGATGGCGCCGGACGGCGCCGGGACGACCGGCGAGGCGTTGCAGGGTGCGCGCGGTGAGCTGCGGGGAGACCGCGGCCTCGGGCGGCTGGCTGGTGACCAGCAGCAGCGCGGGCAGGTCGGTGGCGGCCAGCTCGGCGACCAGGTTGAGGCTGGCCGGGTCGAGAGCGTGCAGATCGTCGACGACCAGGACGGCCGGGCGCCCGCCCACCAGCTGCCGCACGGTGGCGACCGCGATCCGCAGCAGAGCGTCGGGAGTGTACCGCTCCCGGGGGACATCCGGATCCTGTTTGAGCCAGGACAACGCGTCCTGGGGCACGTCGAGCCCGCTCGTGTCCCGGCCGGCCAGCACCGCGGCCAGCCAGTCGTAGGGCGCCGGGGAGTGCACCCGAGCGGTCCCGCCCAGCAGGCGCACCGGCGCGACGGCCCGCACCAGCGCGCTCACCAGCGCACTTTTCCCAGTTCCGGGCGCACCGGTGACGACCGCCGTGATCGGTTCACCGCGATCGTGCACGCGGGACCACGCCCGCCGCAGCTCGTCCAGCGCGGGCGCCCGACCCACCATCGGCACCGCCATCATCACCCAACACTACGTAGGAGGTACTAGAGACATCTCCTCAGGCCTTTGGCAGTCTTGTCACATGACGCTTGTTGTCCGGGCGGTCGCCGCCACCGATCAGGGCCTCGTACGGTCCAACAACGAAGACGCGGTTTTCGTGGGCAACCGTCTCCTCGTGGTCGCGGACGGCATGGGTGGCCTCCCGGCCGGGGAACTGGCGAGCGACATCCTGGTGCGGGCGCTGGGCGTGGTCGACTCGATGCCGGACACCGGCGAGCCGCTGCAGGACCTGATCGCCGCGCTCGACACGGCCAACGAGCGGATCGAGGCGGCGATCGCCGACGACGACGCCCGCGACGGCATGGGCACCACGGTGACGGCGCTGCTGCTGTCCGGCGAGCGGATGGCGGCGCTCAACGTGGGCGACTCCCGGTGCTACCTGATCCGCGACGGCGAGCTCACCCAGATCACCAAGGACGACACATACGTGCAGGCGCTGGTCGACCAGGGCGTGCTTACCCCCGACGACGCCCGCCGGCACCCGCAGCGGGCGCTGGTCACCCAGGCGGTGCAGGGCGGCCCGTTCCGACCAGCCGGCCGGATGGTGCCGGTGCAGGCCGGCGACCGGTTCCTGCTGTGCAGCGACGGCCTCTCCGACTACGTCGAAGACCGGGTGATCGCCGAAACCCTGCTGGCCAACGCCGACCGCAAGACCGCGGCGGCCGAGCTGGTGCACCGCACCCTCGACAACGGCGCCCCCGACAACGTCACGGTGATAGTCGCCGACATCGCGGACGCGTAGGCCGCGTCCTTCCACCACCCTGGACGAGCGCCGCAATGCCGGCGGGACTTAACCTCTTCCGATCGGCTTGCGGAGCAGGGTCCCGGCGGGGACGGTCTCGGTGCGCTGCCAACCGCACCGCTCGTAGTACCCGACGGCGGGCGGGCCGGTGAGCACCCACACCGCCGGATAGCCCTGCCCGGCGGCGTGGCGTTCCAGTGGCGCCAGCAGCAGTCGCCCGATGCCGCGGCCGCGGTGTCCGGGATGCACGATCATGCCCCAGACGCACGGCACCAGCTCGGGGCGATCGGGCACGTCGCTCGGGCCGAGCGCGACCGCGCCGAGGGCCGTCCCGGTTTCGTCGACCGCCACCCAGGTCACCGGCAGCCCGTCCCGGCCGGCCTCGCCGGCGGTGGTGGCGATCCACTCGTCGAGGTTGTCGTCGTGGCCCCACTCGGTGCATCGCATCCGGCCGATCGGTTCGACGAGTTCGGGGAGGTCGGCGAGCAGCCGTACCCGCACGGTCATCCCTGCTCGATCAGGGCGACCAGGGACTTCGGGGCAACCGCGCGGTAGGCGTCGGTGCAGACCTCGGCGATCTCGGTCCAGTCCGGGTCGCGGTCGAGGCGGACGCCCAGCCAGCCGCGGTGTCCGACGTACGGCGGGCGGAAGAAGCGGTCCGGGTCGGCGGCCAGCAGTTCGGCCTGGGCGCCGGGGGGCGGCGGCGCACCACAGCTGCGGGAAGTGGGCGTCGTGATGACCGTGCACCATCAGCATCACAAAGGTCTTTTTACCCCGTACGAAGAACGCCGGTGACCCGTGGCTCAGCCGCTCGGTGACCTCGGGTAGTGCCTGGCAGACCTGCCGCACCCGGTCCTCGCGCTCGTCCATGACCCCAGTCTGCACCATCAGGTAAGCGCTTGCCTGGGGTCGCCGAAGTGCCTACCGTGGACCTTCCATCGACAAAGGGGAATATATGAAGCGGCGCGCGTTCGTGGCCCTGCCGGCCGTGGCCCTGGCCGCCGGTCAGCTCCCGGCGAGCCCCGCCGCCGGGGCCCCACCGGCCGGCCTTTCCGCGGGCACGTTCGAGGGTCCCTCGGTCGTGACCGGCAACATGCCGGTCTTCGCCGAGCAGCTCAAGGCCGAACTCGACTTCCCCCTCGCCTGGACCGGTCGCGGCAGCTTCCCGGCCTGGCAGCGGCGCGCCCGGGCCAAGTTCCGCGAGCTGCTGCTCCAGCCCGAGGACCGCACCGCGTTCGATGTGGAGATCATCGACGAGCAGCCCCGGGACGGCTACCGGCAGCGCCAGGTGCTGTTCAACGTCACCCGGCACAGCCGGGTCCGGGCGCTCATGCTGGTGCCGGACGGCCCCGGGCCGCACCCGGCCGCGCTGCTGCTGCACGACCACGGCTCCAAGTTCGACATCGGCAAGGAAAAGCTGATCGAGCCCTGGTACGACGAGACCCGCCTGGCCTCCGCGCGGGCCTGGATCGAGACCCTGTTCAGCGCCCGCTTCCTCGGCAACACGCTGGTCGAGCGGGGCTACGCGGTGCTGGCCGTGGACTCGCTGGGCTGGGGCGACCGCGGCGGCCTCACCTACGAGGGGCAGCAGGCGCTGGCCAGCAACCTCTACAACATGGGCTCCTCGCTGGCCGGCCTGCTCGCGTACGAGGACATGCGTGCCGCGGCCCTGCTCGCCGCCCTGCCGGAGGTGGATTCCCGCCGCATCGCGGCGATCGGCTTCTCGATGGGCGGCTACCGGGCCTGGCAGGTGGCGGCGCTGTCTCGGCACATCGCGGCCACGGTGTCGGTGTGCTGGATGACCGGCCTCAAGGAGATGATGGTCACCGGCAACAACACCCTGCGCGGCGGCTCGGCGTTCCACATGCTGCACCCCGGCCTGGCCCAGTTCCTGGACATCCCCGACGTGGCCAGCATCGCCGCGCCGCGACCGATGATGGTGTTCAACGGCGAACTTGACAAGCTGTTCAGCGTCGAGGGCGTCGAGGTCGCGTACCGGAAAATGCGGGCGGTCTGGGAGAGCCAGCGGGCCGGCGACCGGCTCACCACCAAGCTCTGGACCGGGCTGGGGCACACCTTCAACGCGGAGATGCAGGACGAGGCGTTCGCCTTCCTGGACCGCTGGCTGGCCCGGCCATGACCGCCGGCCGCTTCCGCAGTTGCCGGACGCTGCCGCGGTGGTTCACGTTCGGCTGGCGCAGCACGCCCAGCTCGGTCCGGCCGCACCGGGCCCGCTACTGCGGTCACCGCCGCCCCGCACCGCCGTCCCGCCCCTAATTAGCTTCTTGTGCCGTGCACCCATAATCACTGTGTCGACAGTGGAGGGTGCCGGTGATCGTCTCCGAGGTGCGCCGGTCGCCGTCGCCGACCCGCGGTCGTTACCTGCTGCTGATCGTCGTGCTCCTGCTGGGCGGCGCGTCCGCCGGCGTGCCCACCCACCACCTGCTGCTCGGCCAGCGGTGGAAGATCGAGACCCAGGCCTGTCTCGCGCACGCGGCGGCGGCCGTGCCGCACGACCCGCTCCTGCGGTCGCGGCTGATCGACGTGTGCCGCGCGCCGATCGAGCACCGGCTGGCGCTGTTCGCGGTGGGCGGCGCGGTGCTGATGCTCGCGGTGGCACTGCTGCTCACCTGGCTGCTGCCGCATCTGTTGCTGCGCCGGATGGGCGAGCGCCGCCCCGCGCCGGAGGCGCTGTCGGTCCGGGCCGCGGCGATCGCTTCGCAGTTGGCCGTACGCCGAGCGCCCGCCGTCGAGTTAGGGCCGTGGTTGCTGCGCCAGCCGTTCACCGTACGCGCGGAGGGCGCGACCCGGATCGTCCTGCCACCCGGCCTGAACCGCCGCACCACGGACCAGGTCGACGCGGTGCTGCGCCACGAGACGGCCCACGTGGCGGCCGGCGACGTGACCCTGGTGTGGCTGACCCGCAGCCTGTTCTGGGCCCTGCCGATGCTGCTCGCAGTGCCGGTGGCGATCGCGGTGACCCGCGGCGAGATCACCGACGCGTTCTGGCTGGATTATCTGGCCCGGGCCGCCCTGCTCTGGTTCGGCGGCTACCTGCTGGTCCGCGGCATCATGCGGGACCGCGAACACGAGGCCGACACGCACGCGGCCGCGGCCGGCTCCGCCCCGGCACTGGAGGAACTGTTCACGACGGCCCGCCCGCCGCGCCCCGGCCGGCTGCGCGGCCTGCTCGCCATGCACCCGTCGCCCGCGCGCCGGCTGGCCGTCCTGCACGACCCGGACCGGCTGCGCGGCATGTCCGGCCCGACCGAGGCGGTGGCGTCCGGGCTTGCGGTGTCGGTCTGGTCGTTCGGCACCACGCTGCTGGGGTGGGGCCTGCTGGGCACGCCGTTCGCGGTCTATGCGGCGGGGGTGGCCGGTCTGGCGGCCGGCGCCCTGCTGGCGGCCACGTGGGGCCTGGCCCTGTGGTCGCGGCCCGGCCCGCGGCCGCCGGTGGGCGCCACGCTCGGGCTGGCCGCGGGCGCGGCCGCCGGGCTGCGGCTGGGCATGGACCCGGCGGCGCTGGCAGCCAACCAGGGCGTGGGCAACTGGTGGCTGTACGTCCTGCTGCCGCTCGCGGTGGCCGGCGCGGGTGGTTGCGTGCTGGCCCTGGCCGCAGTGCCCGCCGGCTTCGGCCCGCTGTCGCCGGCTTCCGCGGCCGCCCCGGACCGGCCGTCGCCCGGCCGGGCTGCCGGTGCGGATTGGCGGTGGTGGCCGATGGCGTGGGTGGTTGGGACGGTGATGTTTGCCGGTGGGCTCTGGATCGGTGCCGGTGCGGCCGAGCTGGTCCCGCTGCGGACCGCGGCGGGCGTGGGCGATCCGATCGGCGTGTTCTGGCTGATCGGGTTCACCTCGGGGTGGATCGTGCCGGCCGCCGTCGCCATGGCCGCCCTCGCCGTGGTGGTCGCGGTCCGGCTGGGCCGGCGCCGGGCCGGCCCGGTGTTCGGCGCGGGGCTGATCGTGGGTGGCACCGCCTTCGCGGTCCGCTGGCTGGTGCCCACGAGCGAGGACGGCGCCTACGAGTCCGCGGCCCTCGACTGGTGGACCGCCGCCGCGGCCGGCTGCACGGTGGTGCTCGCGCTGCTGTTCCGGCGGGGTGCCACGGGCCTCGGCGAGGCAATGCTGGCGGCGCCGGTGGCGGCCCTGACGGTGTCGGCCGGGGTGCTGCTGCGCTTCCTCGGCGACTGGGACGACCCGGTGGCCGCGGCCGGGGTCTACTTCTCCCGGCCGCTCGCGATGATCGTCCTGGTGACCCTCGCGGTCGCCGTCCTCGCCGGCCTGCTGCCCGCCCGCGAGGCACCCTCGGGCCGGCGTTTCCGGTGGTCCGTCGCCGTCCTCGCCGTCCTCACCGGGCTGGTTGTTCTCGGCCTGCTGCTCGCCGACGGGTATTTCCTGGTGCCGGCCCGCTGACAATCAACCCTCGCCGCCGTCCGGAAGAGCCATGCGGAGTGCGTTGTCCAGCCACAGGCGAGTTCGGGCGTCCTTGTAGCCGATGGTGTCCAACCGCGCGATGACCGCTTCGCGGCCGGTAGCAACCGCGTGCATCCTGGAGCTGACGACGTTGACCGCCAGAATTTCCAGCAGGTCGCCGGGAGCAGTCGTCAGCAGGTCCAGCAGCTGCATCTGGCCGGCCTCGGGAGCGCCCGTCACCGCCGCGAACTCGAGGGCGTCGCTGGCGACCACATCGTCGCCGTCCCGCATGGCGGCGCGGACGCGTTC
The DNA here is from genome assembly GCF_016862375.1 of Paractinoplanes rishiriensis. Lineage (GTDB taxonomy): Bacteria > Actinomycetota > Actinomycetes > Mycobacteriales > Micromonosporaceae > Actinoplanes > Actinoplanes rishiriensis. Next base: position 20,574 of record NZ_BOMV01000114.1, read on the forward strand.
GATCCCGGTGGCGTCCCCGATCCGGACCAGGGCGTTCAGGGCCACGGAGCGCACCCCCGGGCAGGGGTCCTCCGCGCCGGCGGTGACCGCCCGGCGGGTTGCGGGATCGTCCGGCCAACATCGCGCCAAGCCATGCAGAGCGGTCAACCGGACCACATGATGTTCGGAGCCCTTACGTCGTCGCAGTATCTCGGCCACCGCGGGATCGTCGGCCCAGAGGGAGGCGAGGAGAACGGCGGCCGGCACACTTCCGGTGGTATCGGCGGCGATGAGTGCGTCCCGATCGGCCGGACGGTCGCCCCACGCGCGGACCGACAGATGGAAGGCGATCTCGCCGAGGTAACTCCACGACGAGCAGGCGCCGGGCGCCACCGCCGGGTCGTTGGCCGGGTCCGCCGGATGCTTGATGGCGAGGAGGCTGGTGGCGACCGCCCGGACTCGGGAGTCAGGATCGCCGGTGAGTTCATGCATCGTGGCTCGCGTGCATTCCTCGCCGGCGAAGGACGCCAGCTTGCGAAGGGCCTCGATACGAATCCAGGAATCGTGGTCCCGTGCTTCCGCCTCGGCACGCCGCAGCGATCCGGGCGTGCCCGGCGCGTAGCGCAGAATCTCGGTGTATCCGCGCCACCGGGTGTCCGGGTCGGGATGGCCGACCGCACGATCGAGCACCGCCTCGGTATCGGGATGGCCGGGCCACCGGTAGGCGAGGCAGTAGATGGCGGCCTGACGGATGTCCCAGTCCGGGTCATCGCAGATCTCGAGGACTTCGTTACGGTGCACGCTCGACGTGAGGGTGGCGTATCGGGCGCTTCGCCGCCGGTAGGCATCCGGGGTGGCCTGCTCGGCAGCGGCGGACAGGTGGACGGGCAGGCGGGTGATCGCGGCTGCGGCGGTGTCCCGCATGGCGCGGTGCATGTCCGCGGTGGCGCGATGCAGCACCGCGGCGGTCCGCGGATCGCGGGGGTGAGCCGTGACCAGGGCCCGCAGGGCAATGCTGCGGACGCTCTCGTCCCGGTCGTCGCAGGCTCGCAGCACCAGCGTGAACGTCGACGGCTCATCCGGCCAGTAGGTGGCGACAATGCGAACGGCCTCGGTACGTACGTCGTCGCGCGGATCGGACAGAGCGGAGATCGCGGCCGAGTGGGTGGCGATGTCGTGCGGCGCCAGCGCGGCCAGCGTCGTCAACGCGGTCAGGCGGACGCTGGCATCGTGGTCGCGGATCGCCCGATGTAATGCCGCCCGGGTCAGGTCGTCATCGGGGCACCGGGCGGTCAGCAGGCGCAGGGCGGTTTCCCGGACGTTCCCATCCGGATGACGGGCGGTCAGGGGCAGCAGCAGGTTCTGCAGTGGGACCACCTCGGCTCCCAGCAGCAACCGGCTCGCCGTGACGGCGCGGATCGCGTACACAGCATCGGTTATCCCGGACCAGACGGCGGGTGGAACCGAGCCGCCGGGGGAGTCCAGGACGACCCGTACCAGTGCGGCGTGCCGGGCGCCAGTTTGCGGATGGCGTAAGGCCGGCGTCGCATCAGAGCGCCGGAGCTGGTAGGCGGCGAGTGAGACCGCAGTCGACTCGTCGGCGGCAGCCCGCCCGATGGCCACGGCTGTCGCCGGATCGTCCGGCGTGGCGAGCGCGACGCTGTGCAATGCGGACTCGCGCACCGTGGGGTCCTGGTCCTGGAGGCCCTGCCGGGTATTGGTGCGGACTCCGGACGAACCCGGCCACGCTGCTCGACTGACCTTGTGAGCCGCCTCGCGGACATCGGCCAGTGGATGGGACAGCGCCGCCACCACGCCGTCCGGAGGGTCGTCCGCTTCGCTCCGGCGAGCAACGGTGTCGAGCGCTACCTTCCGGACCGACCAGGCGCCGTCACGCACCGCCAGGGCGAGATTCTGACGGGTGAACCTGGCGTCCGGGGCCACGAGAAGGAGAGAGGTCAGCGCCAGCTGCCGGAGCCGATCCACACTGTCGCGGAGGGCATGTCGCCGGGCGACGCCCGTCGCTCGATCGGTGGGGTGGTTGACGAGCAGGCGACGAAGGCCCAGCTGGCGGATCGAACCGTCGTCGTCGTGGGCGGCGGCGATCGCCAGGCCCCGCGTCTCGGCTCGCGGTCGCCCGGCGAGGAGCGCCTCGACCGCGACCAGCCGCACGTCGGCGTTGCGGTCCCGGGTGGCCGACCTGAGCGCGTCGAGGGTCTCGGGGCTTTCGGGAGCCGACAGGTGGAGCTGACGAAGCTGGATGGCCCGGTTGGCGGCGCCGTCGGAAGGTCGATCGGGCTGTGCCGCGTGGCTGGCATGGTAGTGCTCGGCCGCGGTCTCCCGGCAGAAGGCGTCCGGGTCCCCGAGGCGCACCTTCAGGTCGTCGTCGCTCAGCATGCCGAGAGCCGCAGCGATCTCCATGGCGGTCCGCCGGACAGTGCCTTCGGTGTCCCGAAGGCCGCTGGTGACGAGGTTCAGCGTCTCGGCGTCGTCCGGCAGCAGCGTGGCCAGCGCCTCCAGCGCCGACCTGCGGTCCTGCCACCGACCAGACCTGGCGTGGCGGCGAAGGATCGCGGGCATCCGGCCGACCGCTCCCCAGAACCTGGCCGCGGTCTCGACCGCCTGCTGCCGGACACTGCTGTCGAGGTCGGTGCAGAGGCTGAAGACGATCGGCTGCAACCGGCTGAGGAACGAGAGGTCGCTGGACAGTCCGCGCAGAGCCGCCCCGCGTACCGCGGGCTCGGGGTCCCGGAGCGCGGTCTCGACGACGTCGGCAGCGGCCGCGCCCGCCTCCTTGAACAACGCTTCGAGAGCCGCCTGCCGCACGTGGGTGCTGATGTCGGTGGTGGCCATGCGCGACAGCACCCTGGCGTAGCGATCGAGATCCTCGTAGGAGTCGTATCGCATGGTCAGCGCTGCGACCCGGACCTGACCGTCGTGGTCGCCGGTCAGCCGGTCGAGCGCTTCGGCCACCCGCGGATCTTCGGTCCAGCGGGTTACCATCGCGGACAGGGCGGCGGTGCGGACGCCGGGATCGGTGTCCCGGGCGGCGTTCACCACGAGCGGGACCGACTGCGGATCGTCCGGCCAGCGGCTGGCGAGGAGATCGACGGCCGCCTTGCGGACGTCCTCGTCGCCGTCGCGCGCGCCGCGCGTGGCCAGGTCGTGCACTCGGGCCTCCGCTGCGAAGCGCTGGCCGACGGCTCGCAGCGCCGCCCTCCGCACCTCCCACCACGGATCGTCACCGGCCTGCAGGAGGAACTCGAAGGTGTCGGGTTCGGCCGGCCAATGCGTTGCCAGCGCCGTCACCGCGGCGAGGCGGACGGCGTCGGCGGGATCCAGGCCGGCGGCGTGCAGCACGCGACGGTGCGTTCCGCTGTCCTTGGCCGCGTGCTGGGCCAGCGCGGTCACCGCGGCGGCCCGCACCGGAGCGTCGTGGTCGGTCATCGCCCACTCGACGGCGGCAGTCGTGGTCTCATCCGCCGGCCAGTTGTCGGTCAGCAGGCCGAGTGCGGTCGCTCGGACGCCGTCGTCCGGGTCCCGGATCGAGGCGGCCACCACCGCCTTGGTCTCGGGGTGGTCCTTCCAGGAGAGGCAGAGGCCACGCAGGGCGCCCTCGCGCTGATCGTTGATCACCGAACGGGTCAGCTCGTGCAGGATCAGTCTGATGCTGTCGTCCCGGGGGAAGAGGGCGGCCAGCAGTTGCGCCCCGAGCTTTGCCGCGGGTTGCCAGACCGTCGTCCTACCGACAGCGGTGAACCAGTGCAGGTAGCGGTCGCGTCCGGGCCAGGCCGTGACCGACTGGACGGCAGGGAGGACCGCTTTTGCGAGGACATCTGCCCGGGAATCCTTACCGAACGACCGGGTGGGCAGGCGCAACATCGAGATGATCGCATCGATGGTCTGTTCGGCGGCTCCACGGGCGGCGTTGACGTTGCGAATTTCGGCGATGCACTGCGCGACCAGGCCCACCACCGCGGGCGGTCGCTCGTCCAGAGCCGCTGACCGGGTGCCGCGCGTGGCGGCCAGCAGACCCTCCAGGATCTCGCTGGCGACCGACGCGTCCAGCATGCCGATGATCAGGCGCAGCACCTCGACCCAGGACGGATCCTCCTGCCGTGCCCCGAAGACGTCGGCCTGCAGACCCGCCTCGCTGAGCACCCGGCTTTTCTCGAAGCGGTTCACGACCTCCGCGGCGGCGAAATAGTCGAGCATGGCGCGATGGACGAAGCCGTACACTCCGGGGCCGTAGCGGGCCAGGATAAAGTTGCGTTCGCGGAGCCGGGCCACCAGGACCGTCGTGATCCGGCTCGCCGTGGCCGCGTCATATTCGAAGCGTTCCTGCAGATAACTTTGGATGTCGGTGCGCAGGTCGGTTTCCGTCAGGTGATTGCCGGCGGCGCCGTGCGCGCCCTCCTGCATCCGGATCGCCAGGCGGCGCAGGAGCTCCTTCTTGTCGTCCTCCCGGATGGTGTCGGCGTCCATCCGCTCGTCGTTCAGGTGTTTGTTGATGTCCCAGTGCTGCACCAGAACGCCGGCCGCGTGGTCGTAGACCTTCCATCTCTCCCGGGGCAGTTCCTGATGCTTTCCGATGATGGCGAGGATGGTGAGGAGAAGTGGATTACCGGCGAGTTCGCGAATCGCGGAGGAATCCGTGATGGCTTTGGCCAGCCGTTTCCGCCGCAAACCGGCGGCGTCGGCACGACCCGGCAGGGCGAGTTCATACCAGCTGGTCAGGAAGCTGTCTATCTTTGCCGAGGTCAATTCCTGGACGGTGAAGTGAATGAATCCCGCATCCCGGAGCACTCGCGCCCGGTATCCGATCACTCGCGACGTGACGATGACTTTGATCTTGGGGTAACGATTGGCGAAGCCGGCAATGCGTCGCGCAATGGATTCCCGTAGCCGCGGGTCGAAGATCTCGTCGAGGCCGTCGAAGACCACCAGTGCGCGGCCGTCGCCGCTCAGGTACGAGTCGGCGGCCGCATGATCGAGGCCGAGGCCGTCGACCCTGCCGCGATGCTCCAGATATTCGGAGAAGGTTTCCAGGCTCGCGGCCTTGAGGGCGTAGTCGCGCAGCTCGATGAGGACGGGTCGCCAGCCGTGCAGCGGTGCGAGCGCGCCCGTCGTCCGCCCTTCGGCCAGGGCGAGGACCAGGTAACGAGCCAGGGTCGACTTGCCGGCGCCCGGGTCGCCGAGTACGACGCACACCCGGTTGATGGGTGCGGCGAGCGCCTCGAACGCCGGTTGGGCGGGCTTGGACTGATGCGACTCCCGCGCCAGTTCGATCAGGTGCCGGTCCAGTCGTCTCGACAATTCGGGACGGTCCTGCTCGGCGGCCTTTTCCAGCCGGCGCCGGAGCTCTTTCGGCAGCTCCACGACCGGCGCGTTCTCTCGAAGATCGGGTTCGACGAACACGTCCTGCAGGGCGACCTGGAGGTGCTCGTCACGATCGACCGGGGTAAGTGCGTCCAGATCCAGGCGCCGATACTCCTGGACGAGCCGGCGGCAGTAATCGTGCCAGCCCGCGGCGTGCGCCATCGACGTGCCGGCGCCGTTCGAGCTCAGCTGCCGGGCGACCGCCTCGGCGACCTTGGCCCGCAACTCCTCCCGCGACGCGAAGCTGTCGCAGATGTGAGCGTCACCCGCGGCGGCTCGGAATGCGGAAATCCGGGAGTTGCCCTCGGCGAGGTCCATCAGAGCCGGCGACCAAGGAGCCTTGTCGTTCAGCACGAACATCAATCGGGGGATGCCCGCCTCGCCCGCCGCGCGGTACTCCAACTCGGTGATCGACGCCGAATGCCCGGCCGGCACGAAACCGTAACGCCAGGCCAGCACGCCGATGTACAGGTCGCAGGAGCGAACGTCGGCCAGACATTTGTCCAGAGGGCGGTTCTCGCCCGCGGTGTATGTCTCCATCGCGACGTCGATCAGGCCCATCCGCTGAAGAACAGTCCGGACCTCCTGCCGATATTCGACGAGGTCCTGATATGTGGAGGACACATAAACACGACGGGGTGGAATCACTCGGACTCCTTCAAGTCCAGGGCTTCGACCATGGTATCGACTTCGGCCGGACCGGGCCCGGGCAGAGCGCCGCACACGCCCCGCCGGTCGCCGCGGCCGGGGGCTCGGGCGGCCTGGCACCGGTCCGCTGACCTCGGATCCAGGAAATAGCAATATGTCGATTGGTGGCCGGACTCATCCGCGAAGGTCAGCCGTACGTACTGCTTGCCGCCAGCACGTGTCGACGGGGTCCGGTTACGGACCGGCACAGGCACGCCGACGCAAGGAGGGTACGCATGCTCGCTACCAGCGGGAGATTTCCGTGGCGCCGCCTGTGGGTTGCCGCGGTCGCAGCGATAGCAGTGCTTCTGATCGACCCGCAGATGGCCCGCGCCGAGCCGGCCGTCCCGGTCCCGCCCAACAACCTGCTCTCCGACGCGGCCAAGGGTGAACTGGCGGCTGCGGACGAGGACCTGGTGGTCAAGGTCCGGCTGGCCGGCTTGTGGGAGATCCCGGCCGGCGAGATGGCCCAGGAGAAGTCCAACGACCGCCGGGTGCGGCAGATCGGCGCGGACATCGCCGAGCAGCACGCCGAACTGGACAAGCTGGCCCGGGACGCGGCCAAAAAGCTGAAGATCGAGCTGCCCGACGAGCCCAACGCCGACCAGAAGAAGTGGCTGACCGAGATGGAGGAGGCGGCCAAGGGCAAGGAGTTCGACCAGGTCTTCATCGACCGGCTGCGGGCCGCGCACGGCAAGATCTTCCCGGCGATCGCGACGGTGCGCACCAGCACCCGCAACGACGCCGTGCGGCTGCTGGCGCAGCAGGCGAACCAGTTCGTGATGACCCACCTGACGCTGCTGGAGAGCAGCGGCATCGTCGACTACCAGTCCCTGCCCAAGGCGCCCGACCCGAACGCCGCCGCGCCGGCGCCGGCCGGCGGGCAGGTGCTGGCGTCCAGCAGCACGAACCCGTCGCTGCCCGCGATCATGCCGCTGCTGGTCGCGGCGCTGGGCATCGGGCTGGTCGGCGGCATCTTCGCCACCTGGCGGACGATGAGCTACCGCCGCCGGCAGCAACGGGCCCGCCTGGGCTTCTGACCCAGGCGCCGCGCAGATTGAGCCGCCGCGCAGAATGAGCGCATGCGTGGTGTGACCGGCCGGGACGTCGAGCGGGCCGGGGCCGAGATGGTCCGGGTGCTCGCGCCGCACGTCGAGCGGGACTGGGATGTCCCGGCCGGTGGGCTCGACTGGAGTTGCTGGCAGACGGCGGCGCACGTGGCGCACGACCTCGCCGCCTACGCCGGCCAGTTTGCCGCCCGGGCCGGCGACGCCTATCTGCCGTACGACCTGGAGGTCCGCGCCGGCACCCCGCCCGCACAGGTGCTGCGGGTGATCGAGGGATGCGGCCGGATGCTCAGCGACGTCGTGTCGGCCGCGCCGGCCGGGGCCCGGGCGTGGCACTGGGGTCCGACCGACGCGGCCGGGTTCGCGGCGATGGGCGTCAGCGAGACGCTCGTGCACACCTGGGATGTCACGCGGGGCCTGGCGATCGACTGGGAACCGCCGGCCGGCTTGGCCGCGGCGGTGCTCGCGCGTCTGTTTCCGAACGCACCGGAGGCTGCGCCCGGTGCGGCGCTGCTGTGGTGCACCGGGCGCATCGCTCTGCCCGACCGCCCCCGCCTGACGTCCTGGGTGATGAAGGCGGCGGCCGGGTGACCGGTCAGGTCAGGCAGACCCGGCCCGGGTTGAAGCCGAACACCGGCTGATCACGGACGATCTCGACGCCGGGTGCCAGGCCGAAGTTGGGGGAACCGCCGACGCAGTATGGCGTCTCGGTCTGGTTGGTGATGGCGGCCATGTCGGCGCCACCGGGGAAATCGTGCGACTGGCCCTCGGGAACCCAGATGATGGTGCCCTTGGCCAGGGCGATGCAGACGTACCCCTTGTCGCAGGGCACGGTGGCGGCGGCCGCGGCGGACGCGGCCGGGAGCAGGGCTGCGGCGGCTGCCAGGACGGTGCCGACCGCGATGCGCTTGAACAATGTGGACATCGTGAAACCCCCGTTACAGCGACGTGTCAAAGACGATAACAAAACCAAGGGGGTACGAGGTGCCCGAAGTGGACGGTGTACGTGCCATCTGGCGGCTGGATCTCGGCGCGGTGATCGGCAAGGGCACCTGGTCGGTCCGGCGCGCCGGCACGGCGTACGTGCTCAAGCTCTTGATCGGGGATTGGCGCTATCAACTGCGGGTCGCGAAGGCGCTGCGGGAACTGGGCTGGCCGACGCCGGAACCGGCCGAGGAGCCGCTGATCCGCGACGACGGGGCCTGGGTGCTGTTCCACCGGCTGCCGGGGCGGCACGAGGAGCCGGCCGACCGGGATCGCGGGCGCCTGCTCGCCGAACTCCACGCGGACGCGCGGGCCACCGGCATCACCGAGCAGCGGGCCGGCTTCCGCGGGCCGGCTGAGGTGGTGGCCGACCCGGCGCTGGAGCGGTCGCTGCGCGGCTACGGGCGGACCCACCCGGACGAGGCGCGCGAACTGCTGGCCGCCCGGGACGACACCGTTGCCTGGTTCGCCGGGCACGCCGGCATCGACGCGCCGCGCAGCGTGATCCACGGGGACTTCACGCCGTGGAACCTGCTCTATCAGAACGGGCGGCTGTCCGGGCTGGTCGACTTCGAGGGCACCCATCACACGTACCAGGTCGCCGATTTTGCCCTGTCCTGGCGTGGTTACCGGGACGACGTGCTGCGCGGCTACGACGAGGTGCGGCCGCTCGCCGAGGTGGAGTGGGCGCTGATCCGGCCGGTGTACGTGGCCTGGCTGTTCCTCGGCGTCGCCGGGCCGGTGGCCGACCTCAGCTGGCAGGTCGCCCACCTGCGCAAACACTCGGCACTGCTGGACGGGCGGAAGTCTTCCTAGCCGATATACCTTCGCGTCCGATATATTGCGCCGCGTGGAGACACCGCTGCGCGAACCGACATTTCTGATACTCACCGCCCTGGCCGGCGAACCGCTGCACGGCTACGGCCTGATCGCCGAGGTGGGCCGGCTGTCCGACGGGCGCATCGCGCTGCGGCCCGGCACCCTGTACGGCGCGCTCGACCGGCTGGTCGACGCCGGCCTGGTCGAGACCGACCGCGAGGAAGTGGTCGACGGCCGGTTGCGCCGCTACTACCGGCTGTCCGGCGCGGGCGGCGAAATCCTGGCCGCGGAAACCGAACGGATGCGCCGCAACGTCGAGGCCGCCACGGTCCGGCTGCGCCTGATCGAGGGGCTGGCATGACCGCCTGCACCGAGCGGCACCCAGCCGCACCGGCGGACGGCGCCGCAGGCGAGGGCCAGAAGGGCATGCCCAAGGAGGACACAGCATGACCGACCTGGAACGCCGCTACCTGCGCCTGATCCGGCTCTGCTACCCGGCCGGCTACCGGCTGGACCGTGGGGCCGAGATCGCCGGCACCTACCTCGACCTGGCCGGGCCGGACCGACGCTGGCCGTCCGTCGCCGACGTCGCCGACCTGGTCCGCGGCGGCCTGCGGCAGCGGGTGCGCGCCACCGGGCACACCGGCCTGGTGCCGGGCGTGCGTCTCGCCGCGCTGCTGGCGCTGATCGCGGTGGCCGTGCTGGCCACCGGCGGCACGATGCTGGAGCTGCACCCGTACCCGGTCGACTGGGGAGTGCCGCCGGTCGGTCCGTTCGCCACGCTCGGCTTCGGCGTCTGGGTGACCTGGCTGCTCGCGGTGGCCGTGTTCGCGGTGGCGCCGGGCCGGGCGACCCGGGTCGCGGTGGCCGTCGCGCTGCTGCTCACCGTCGCGGTGGTGCCGGTGAGCGGGCTGAGCGGGCAGAACCGGCCGGCGCTGTCCGTGCTACTGGCCCAGGCCGCGCTGGGTGTGGTGGCGCTGGGGCTGGCCGACCGGGTGCCGCTGCCCTGGCGGCTGCTGCCGGTCGCGGCCGCGGCCGCGACCGTGGGGGTGTTGTGGCGTGCCGACTTCCCGGTCGGCTACTACGGCAACGCCGTGGGCCGGGTGCTGCCGGCCGTCGCGGTGGCGCTGCTGCTGGTGGCGATGCTGGCCGGCGCCGGGCTGGCAGTCCGGGGCGACCACCGCGGCGGGTGGACGCTGCTGGTGTTGCTCGGCCCGGCCGGAATGCTGGCGCTGGAGCCGCTGTCGGTCGGCCTGCAGCCGACCGCGCACACCTGGGCGGGCCTGGCGACCACGGCCGTCATCGTCGCGGTGATCGCACCGGCGTTGCTGGCAGTGGCTGTCACCGGCCGCCGCCGCCTCAAGGCCGCCCGCTGTCCCGAGTGTGGGCGGTCCGTACTCTGACCGCATGCTTCCTCGTCGATCCCGGGCCACTCGTGACTGACCGGTTGTCGCGGGTGGCCCGCTGGTGTCACCGGGTGGTGGAGTCGCGCGCGTTCGACGTGACCATCGTCGTCATGATCGGGGCGAACGCCATCCTGCTGGCGGTGGAGACCTACCCGTACCCGGAATCGGCGCAGCCGCTGCTGCACGGGCTGGAGTGGTTCTTCCGGCTGGTGTTCGTGGCCGAGATCGTGATCCGGATCCTGGCGTACGGCCGGCGGCCCCAGGACTTCTTCAAGCACGGCTGGAACGTCTTCGACTTCGTGGTGATCGCCGCGGTGTTCATCCCGGGCCTGCACGGTGACACGGCGGCGCTGCGGGTCATCCGGATGGCCCGGGTGGTGCGGCTGGTGCGTTTCTCGCCCGGTCTGCGCACCATTCTGGCGGCGCTGCTGCGCAGCCTGCCGGGGGTCGGTGGCTTTCTCGCGCTCACCCTCGTCACGCTTTACGTGTACGGGATGACCGGCTGGCTGATCTTCGGCCCGTCCGACCCGGAGCAGTACGGGACGCTGGGCCGCGCGGTGCTGACGCTGTTCGTGCTGCTGTCCCTGGAGACGCTGCCCGACCTGATCGCCAAGGGTCTCGAGCTGTCGCCGTGGACCCTCCTCTACTACGTCAGCTACGTGCTGATCACCGTGAATCTCCTGATCAACATTCTGATCGCGGTCATCGTCAACTCGATGGAGGAGGCCCGCCGGCTGGAACTGACCGAACACCTCGCCACCGACGAGGACCGCGACGGCATCCCCGACGAGATCGACCGCATCATGATCAGCCAGCGCCTGGACGACCTGCGCACGGTGATCACCGAACTGGAACGCGAACTCCGCATCGACCGCGACGAGGGCCGGACGCGTACGTGAAACGCTTGGTCTTTGCGGTGTTGGTGCTGGTCGTGGCCGTGGCCGGCATCCTCCATGTGCGCCGCGAACGGGAGTGGGCACACGGCGGCGCCGGGATCGACGTCTCGGTGGACGCCGTGGTCGCCACCGCGCAGACCTTCGACGACACGGTGGTCCGCTTCGGTGTGCCGCCGGGCGAGGCGGTCCGCTACGTCGGGGCGGCGCAGTCTCTGGTGGTCCGGGTGCGCTGGAGCGGCGTGCAGCCGGCCGGCGGCTGGTTCCAGGTGATGGTGCTGGACAAGCGCGTCAATCCGGGCCGGCTGCTGACCGTGGACAGCAGCTGGAGCAGCGAGGGCGCCAGCGGCGGAAACTGGGCGGGAACGTACGAGATCCTGGCCGAGAGATACGACTGGCTGGGCGGGGTAGCGGAGGAGTTGTATGTGGACGCAGACGGCTGGAACCACCAGCCGACCGCTGCCGCGTCCGCACCGGCCACCGAGTCCGGCACGATGACCGCCTGGTACCGCCAGATCCGGCGCGGACAGCACCCCCGCCACGGCGAGCCGCAGCCGCCCGACGACACGATCCCGATCACCGACCCGGCGAAGGACACCCTGGTCGCCATGGTGTTCGTCGACGAGGAGGGGGAGGTGCGCTGGGCCAGGCGAATATTCGGCTAGTAGTGGTTCAGCAACGACAGATCCGCCTGTCCCGCCGTGCCCGACCTCGCGCCGCCCGTTTGTGCGCCCCGCGTTCCTGCCGCTGCCTCGCAACAGATCTGTGGTCGGGGCGGCTTGCGTTGACCTTGGCGGGCACTCGCCCGGTTTGGGGAGAATGTCCGGTCAAGGACTGCTGGGGAGAGCGGATCGTGGAAGGTGGCGGCGGCTACCGGCGGTAGATGCGGATGTAGTCGACCAGCATGGTCTGCGGGAACGGGACCGTGTCGTCCGGGGTGGTTGAGAAACTGCCGCCCACCGCGACGTTGAGCAGCAGATAGAAGTCGTGGTCGAAGGGCCAAGGGCGGTCGTCGGGGGTGACCGTGGCGTACTCGGCGTCGTCCAGGTACCAGGTGATCCGGCCGGGCTCCCATAACACCGCGTATACGTGGAAATCCTCGGTCAGGTCGGCGCCGGACCGGTGGGCGTGGGTGCGGCCGTGCTCGCCCGCATAGCCGGGGCCGTGGATCGTGCCGTGCACCGCGTGCGGGTCGGTGCCGAAGTTCTCCATCACGTCGATCTCGCCGCAGGCCGGCCAGCCGGTTTCGTCGATGTTCTGGCCCAGCATCCAGAAGCACGGCCAGACGCCTCGGGGCAGGCGGATGCGGGCGCGCACCAGGCCGTAGGTGAACGTCATCCGGTCTTTGGAGATCAAACGCGCAGAGGTGTACGGGTGGGGACCGGTCGACCGGTGGACCGTGATCGCCAGGTGGCCCGACCCGTCCAGGGCTGCGTTGACTTCCGTGTAGTTCTGGAGTTCGTTGTTGCCCCAGCCGCCGCCGCCCAGTTCGGGCCGCCAGGTGGCCGGGTCGGGTGGGGCGCCGGCCGGGCCGTCGAACTCGTCCGACCACGCGAGGTGCCAGCCCGATAGATCCATCCGGGCAGGTTACCGGCGGCGCGGGCCGCGGCCGGCGGTCACCCGGCACCGACCGGGACCGCACCGCGATGGTGGACGCGCAGAACCGCGCGTTCGGCGGCGACCGGACTCCGTCCGGGGCCGACGTCGACCGGCTCGGTCGCCTGCAGAGCGGCGGCGGCGTCGCGGGCTGGCCGGCCGCCTCTACATCGGGATGAGTCCTATGCTCGGCTGATGCTCATCGCAACGGAACGGCTCGTCCTGCGGCGTTTCCGGACGGCCGACGCGCCGGTGCTGGCCGAGTACCGGTCCGACCCGGACGTGGCGCGCTACCAGTCGTGGGACGCGCCGTTCCCGATGCTGCGGGCGGAGACCGCGGTGGCCAATTTCATCGCCTCCGACCCGGACAAGCCGGGCTGGTTCCAGTACGCCGTGGAGCGCACCGCCGACCGGACCCTGATCGGCGACGTGGCGGTGCACCTGCACGACAACCTGATGCAGGCCGAGATCGGGTTCACGCTGGCCGCCCCGTACCAGAAACGGGGTTATGCCACCGAGGCCGTCGGCGCCGTGCTGGACCGGCTGTTCCACGAGCAGGGCCTGCACAAGGTCACCGGCGAGTGCGACGCCCGCAACACGGCGTCGGCGGCGCTGCTGGAACGGCTCGGCTTCACCCGCGAGGGACTGCTGCGGCAGCAGACCTTCATCAAGGACGAGTGGACCGACGACCTGCTCTACGGCCTGCTCGCGACGGAGTGGCGGCCCCGTTAGGGATTCAGCCCGCTGCGGTGGGCGATCGCGACCAACTGGGCGCGGCTGTTCGCGCCCAGTTTGGTCAAGATCCGGCTCACGTACGTGCGGACCGTCTCGGGGCTGAGCCGCAGTTCCCGGGCCACCGTGGCGTTGTCGTCGCCGCGGGCCACGGCGGCCAGCACCTCGCGTTCCCGGTCGGTGAGCCGGTCGATCCGCGGGTCGGCCAGCGGCGCCGGGGTGGCGGCGGCCCGGGCCATCACCTGGCGGGCCACCGCGGGGGACAGGGCCGGCTCGCCGCGGGCGGCGGCCCGGACCGCGGACCGCAGTTCGTCCGGGTCGGCGTCCTTGAGCAGGTAGCCGTCGGCGCCGGCCCGTAGCGCGCCGAGCACCTCGGCGTCGGTGTCGAACGTGGTGAGCATCAGCACCGCCACGTCCCGGCACTGCGGGTCGGCGCGGATCTCCCGGGTGGCCTCGACGCCGCCGGTGCCGGGCATCCGGACGTCCATCAGCACCACGGCCGGGCGCAGGCTGCGCACCAGGGACAACGCGGTGGCGCCGTCGGACGCCTCGCCCACCACCTCGATCGGCGGGCCAGCGGGGTCGGGGCCAGCGGGGTCGGGGCGGGGTTCGCCCGTGAGCAGCGCGGCTATCCCGGCCCGGACGATCGACTGGTCGTCGACGAGCAGCACGCGTACCGGATCAGTCATGGTGTCCCCGCAGCGGAAGTGAGGCCGCCACCAGCCAGCCCTCCCGGGCCGGGCCGGCGTCCAGCCGGCCGCCGAGCGCCGTGACCTCGTCGCGAAGCCCGGCCAGCCCGGTGCCCGCCGGATCGGTGTCGCGGTCGGGGGTGCCGTCGTCGGCGACCCGCACCAGCAGCGCGTCGGGGGAGTGCCGCACCTCGACGTCGATGGTCCGGCCGGTCGAGTACCGCATGGCGTTCGTGACCGCCTCGCGCACCAGCCGGAACGCGGTGGCGGACACGGCCGGCTCGGCCACCGGTTCGATGTGCGAGCGCACCGTGAAACCGGCCAGCCGGGCCGACTCGGCGAACTGTTCCAGGTGCTCCACCGACGGCGCCGGCTCGGTGCGCAGATCGCGGACCGCGCCGCGCAGGTCGGTGAGGGCCTGCGACACCGCGGCGGCGACCTGGTCGAGCGCGGCGCGGGTGGCGGCCGGGTCGCGGGCGGCCTCCTGCCGGGCCACGTTGGTGTGGATCGCGGCCACCGTGAGGGTGTGCCCGATCGAGTCGTGCAGTTCGCGGGACAGCGCCTGCCGGTGTTCGCCGATCCGGCGCTCGGCGGCCATCGCGACCTGGCGGCTCATCAGCGCGTCGATCCGGCGCCGGGCCCGCACCAGCTCGCCGAGTGCCACGGCCGCGGCCATCAGGGCCAGGTGCCCGATTGCCTCGTACAGCACCACGTAGCGGAAGTCCTGGCCGTCGAGCAGGCGGAAGGTGGCCGACACGGTCAGCACCACGCCGCCCGCGGCGATCGCGGCGCGGCGGTGACCGGCCTCGGCGGCGGAGAACAGCGCGGCCGCCACCGGCACGGCCACCCCGATCGCCGGGTAACCGGCCGCGTAGTACGCGAACATGCCCAGCACGGTGAGCGCCAGCACGCCCCGCGGGTACCGGCGCCGCCAGAGCATCAGGGCGCCGAGCGCGACCGCCCAGACGTAGGCCCCGGCGTCCGGGGTGCCGGCCTGCCCGGCGCTGACCACCAGCGCCAGCACCGCCGCGACGCCCACCGCCATCGTCGCGTCCTGCCTGGTCATCCCTCGATGTTAGGAGGGTAGGAGGGGCGGCGCGTACGTCGAAAAGCGATTCGGGTGGTCGCTTCCCGGGGAATTTCGCGGCCGCCGTTCCGCCCTACCGTTTCCGGCATGACCGAAAAGCTGGGACTTCCCGCCATCACCGTCGTGGGGCTCGGGCTGCTGGCCGCCCCCCGCGTCGTCCTGCACGACCTCGACCTGATCCACGAGGGCACGTTCGTGAACGCGCTGTTCGTGTTCGTTCCGCTGCTGATCTGGATCGCGGTGGCGGTCTGGCGCTCCACCAACCCGTTCGTGTCGATGCTGGCGGCCGGGGGTGTCTACGGCATTTGTCTGGTTGTCGGCCACAACCTGTTCGCCCCGGTGGACGGCCTGTTCCTGCGCGCCGCGATGTCGGTGAGCAGCATCTTCACCGGCATCGCGGTCGGCATCGTGTGCGGCGCTGTGGCCTGGGGAATCAGGCGGGTTCTGCCGTCGTCGGGTCGGCGCGCAGCCACACCGCGCCCAGCGGCGGGACCCGCAGCGACACCGAAGCGTTGAAGCCGTGCCAGGGGCGCGCCTCGGCCTCGACCTGGCCGAGGTTGCCCACCCCGGAGCCGCCGTACAGGGCGCTGTCCGTGTTGATCACCTCGTGCCAGGTGCCGGTGCGCGGCACGCCGATGCGGTAGCCCTCGAACGGGACGGCGGCGAAGTTGACGACGCAGACCAGCGGCTCGCCGTCCTCGGCGTACCGGATGAACGAGAAGGTGTTGTGCTGGCTGTCCTCGCTGGTGATCCAGCGGAACCCGTTCGGCGACGTGTCCTGCGTCCACAGCGCCGGGGTCTCCTTGTACACCCGGTTCAGGTCCTTGACCAGGCCGTGCAGCCCACCGAACGCGGGGTTGTCGAGCAGCGCCCAGTCGAGCCCGCGCTCCTCGCTCCACTCCTGCATGTCGCCCAGTTCGCTGCCCATGAACAGCAACTGCTTACCGGTGAACGCCCACATGAAGCCGAGCAGCGCGCGGGTGTTGGCGAGTTTCTGCCACTCGTCGCCGGGCATCTTGCCGGCCAGCGAGCCCTTGCCGTGCACGACCTCGTCGTGGCTGATCGGCAGGATGTAGTTCTCGCTCCACGCGTACACGGTGGCGAAGGTCATCTGGTGGTGGTGCCACTGCCGGTAGATCGGCTCCTTCTCCATGTAGGTCAAGGTGTCGTTCATCCAGCCCATGTTCCATTTGAAACCGAAACCCAGGCCGCCCAGGTGCGTCGGCCGGGTGACGCCGGGCCACGCGGTCGACTCCTCGGCCGCCGTGATCACGCCGGGGTTGGTCTTGTAGACGGTCGCGTTCATCTCCTGGAGGAAGCTGATCGCGTCCAGGTTTTCCCGGCCGCCGTACTGGTTCGGCGTCCACTCGCCGTCCTTGCGGGAGTAGTCCAGGTAGAGCATCGAGGCGACCGCGTCCACCCGCAGGCCGTCGGCGTGGAACTCCTCGCACCAGTACAGCGCGTTGGCCACCAGGAAGTTGCGCACCTCCTTGCGGCCGTAGTCGAACACGAACGTGCCCCAGTCCGGGTGCTCGCCGCGCCGCCAGTCGCCGTGCTCGTAGAGGGGCGTGCCGTCGAACCGGGCCAGCGCCCACTCGTCCTTGGGGAAGTGCGCCGGCACCCAGTCCAGGATCACGCCGATGCCGGCCTGGTGCAGCTTGTCGACCAGGTGCCGGAACTCGTCCGGACTGCCGAACCGGGAGGTCGGCGCGAAGTAGCCGCTGACCTGGTAGCCCCATGAGCCGCCGAACGGGTGCTCCATCACCGGCATCAGCTCGACGTGGGTAAAACCAAGATCGACCACGTACGCGGTGAGCTGCTCGGCGAGTTCGAGGTAGGAGAGCCCGGGCCGCCACGAACCGAGGTGCACCTCGTACACGCTCATGGCTTCCTGGTGCCAGTGCCGCGAGGCCCGCTCGCGCATCCACTCGGCGTCCTGCCACTCGTAGGTGGATGCGAAGACGACCGACGCGGTGGCCGGCGGGACCTCGGTGTGCTGGGCCAGCGGGTCGGCGTGCTCGCGCCACACCCCGTCCCGGCCGAGGATCTTGAACTTGTACTTGGTGCCGACGTGCGCGTTCGGCACGAACAGCTCCCAGATGCCGCTGCTGCCCAGCGAGCGCATCGGCCAGCCGTCGTACGGGCCCCAGCCGGCGAAGTCACCGATCACCTGCACGCCGCGGGCGCTCGGCGCCCACACCGCGAAGCCCACGCCGGTGCCGCGCGGCTGCGCGCCCAGCACCTTCCACAGCTTCTCGTGCCGGCCCTCACCGATCAGGTGCAGGTCGAGTTCGCCGAGGGTGGGCAGGTGGCGGTACGGGTCGTCGCACTCGGTGCCGTCCACGTCGAGCCGGTAGTCGAGCACAGTGCCGGGCAGTTGGGCGGCGAAGATGCCGTCCGGGTGGACCTTGACCATCTCGGCCCGCTCGCTGCCGGCGATCACCACCACCTTTTCGGCGCCCTTGCGCAGGGTCCGGACGATCGTGCGGTCGGCGGCCGGGTGGGCGCCGAGGATGGCGTGCGGGTCGTGCGTGTCCCCCGACACCACGCTGTTCATGGCGCGCTGGTCGGCGGCGAGCGAGGAGGCGGGGTGGCCGATCACGAGAGGCTCCGTTCCTGGATGTGGCATGAGGCCGGGTCAGCCGACGAGGCGGGCGATGGAGCGCAGCGGAATGCGCAGCCAGCCGGGCCGGTGCCGGGATTCGTACGCGGCCTCGTAGACCGCCTTGTCGAGTTCGTACGCTGCGAGCAGCGCACCGTGCGTCCGCGGGTCGGTGCCGGACGCGTGCGTGTAGCCGTCGCAGAAGGCTTCCCGGTTGCGTTCCACCCATTCCCGGGCCCGGCCGGCCAGGTGCTCCTCGTCGTCCGTGTCGACCAGCAACTGGTAGGCCGCGTATTCGTAGGAGCGCAGCACTCCGGCTACGTCGCGCAGCGGCGAATCCGGCAGCCGGCGTTCGGCGACCGGCATGCCCGGCTCGCCCTCGAAGTCGATCAGCAGCCAGCCCGCGGGCACCCGCAGCACCTGGCCGAGGTGCAGGTCGCCGTGTATCCGCTGCACCGTGACCGGCTCGCCGGTGAGCTCGCGGAACCGCTCCTCGATAGCCGGCACGTACTGCTGGATCTCGGAGACCGCGTTGGCCGCCTGCCGCAGCCGGGCCAGCACCGCGTCCAGCGGGAACGGTGCGGGACCGGCACCCAGTTCAGCGGCCAGGTCGGCGTGCACCGACGCGACCGCCTCGCCGAGCCGGTACGACTCGCCCTGGAAGTCGCCGCCCACCTGGTCGGCGCGCATCTCGGCGTCGGCGAACAGGTCGCGCGCCGAGGCGGTGGCCATCGCCCAGCCCTCGGCCGAGTTCCCGGCGTACTCGGTCACCATGCCCAGCGGGCACGACTCGCCGCCCTCGTGCGTCTCGAACGAGCCGAGCAGCCGCGCCACGTGCGTGTTGCCGCGCCGGCCCAGCACCTGGTTGAGCTCGACGTCCGGGTTGATCCCGCTGGTGACCCGGCGGAAGATCTTGAGGATGGCCTCCTGGCCGTAGATCACGCTGGTGTTGCTCTGCTCGGCGTCGAAGACCCGCGGGTACGCGTCCTCGGACGGGAACGCGACGTCCGGCTCGGTCTGGAACACCACGTCGCCGGTCGACCCGCCGGACGCCACCAGGGCGAGCAGCTTGTGCGCCGAGGCCGGGTCGTAGAGTGCGTCGTAGCCGGTGCGGTTGTCGTCGGTGCCGATCGTGGCGACCGTGCTGAACTCGGCGATCGGGCCGTTGTCCCAGGCCACGATCACCTGGTACCGCTCGGAGCTGCCGTCGGTGTACCCGACGTCGACCAGGATCAGGTCGAGGTCGTCGCCGAGTTTCGTCGACGACGCCTCCTTGACCGACGACAGCGTGCGGGACTTGCCCGCATACCAGCGTTGCTGGGGCAGCCATTCGGCGAAGGGCAGCGTCATTGCTTCTCCTCGGACCTGCACAGCTGGAACCAGTAGAAGCCGTGCCCGGGAAGCGTCAGCAGGTACGGCAGCTGGCCGATGCGCGGGAAGTTCACGTGTCCGGTCAGCTCCACCGGCGTGTGCCCGTTCCAGTGCTGCAGGTTGAGCTCGATCGGTTGCGGGAAGCGGGACAGATTGTTCACGCAGAGCACCACGTCGTCGCCGTCCTCGCGCAGGTAGGCCAGCACCGACGGGTTGGATCCGCCGAGTTCGCGGAAGCTGCCGACGGCGAACGCTTCGTGGCGGCGACGCACGGCCAGCATGGTACGCGTCCAGTTGAGCAGCGAGGTCGAACTGTCCCGCTGCGCCTCGACGTTGACCGCCTGGTAGCCGTACACCGGATCCTGATTGGCCGGTAGATAGAGGCGGCCCGGGTTGGCGGTGGAGAACCCGGCGTTGCGGTCCGGAGTCCACTGCATCGGTGTCCGGACGCCGTCGCGGTCACCCAGCCAGATGTTGTCGCCCATGCCGATCTCGTCGCCGTAGTACAGCACCGGCGAGCCCGGCAGCGACAGCAGCAACGCGGTGAACAGCTCGATCTGGTTGCGGTCGTTCTCCAGCAGCGGAGCCAGCCGGCGGCGGATGCCCACGTTGGCTTTCATCCGCGGATCCTTGGCGTACTCCGAGTACATGTAGTCGCGTTCCTCGTCGGTGACCATCTCGAGGGTCAGCTCGTCGTGGTTACGCAGGAAGATGCCCCACTGGCAGTTGTCCGGGATGGGCGGCGTCTGCGCCAGGATCTCCGAGATCGGGAAGCGGGACTCGCGCCGGACCGCCATGAAGATCCGGGGCATCAGCGGGAAGTGGAACGCCATGTGGCACTCGTCGCCGCCGGAGCGGGCGTCGCCGAAGTACTCGACCACGTCGGCCGGCCACTGGTTGGCCTCGGCCAGCAGCACCCGGCCAGGGAACTCGTCGTCGATCACCTTGCGGCAGTGCTTGAGGAACGCGTGGGTGGCGGGCAGGTTTTCGCAGTTGGTGCCCTCGGCCTCGAACAGGTACGGCACCGCGTCCAGCCGGAAACCGTCGATGCCGAGGTCGAGCCAGAAGCGCAGGACGTCGAGCATCGCCTCCTGCACCGCGGGGTTCTCGTAGTTCAGGTCGGGCTGGTGCGAGAAGAAGCGGTGCCAGAAGAACTGCCGGCGCACCGGGTCGAACGTCCAGTTCGACTCCTCGGTGTCCACGAAGATCACCCGGGCGTCCCGATACCGGTCGCTCGTGTCGCTCCAGACATAGAAGTCGCCGTACGGGCCGTCCGGGTCGCGCCGCGACTCCTGGAACCAGGCGTGCTGGTCGGAGGTGTGGTTCATGACCAGATCGGTGATCACCCGGATGCCGCGCTTGTGCGCCGCGTCGAGCAGGGCGACGAAGTCCTCGACCGTGCCGAACTCGGGCAGCACCCGGTAGAAGTCGCGGATGTCGTAGCCGCCGTCGCGCAGCGGCGAGTCGTAGAAGGGCGGCAGCCAGAGGCAGTCCACCCCGAGCCACTGGAGATAGTCGAGGCGCTCGATCAGGCCGCGCAGGTCGCCGGAGCCGTCCGTGCCGGAGTCGTAGAACGCCCGGACCAGAACCTCGTAGAACACCGCCCGCTGGAACCAGGTCCGGTCGGCGGGCAGCGCACGGGCGTGGCCGAAGTCGTCCGCGGTGGGATGCTCGACCACACCGTCCTCGACGTGGCTGCCGTCGGCCGGATCGTACTGTTCGGCCGCCGGTTCGAGATCGTTCTTCAGGTCCATCAGGTTCCCCACCTACCCACCCGCAGGTATTTGAATCAGTTGCGATGCAGCACGAAGATGTGCGCCGGCTCGACGTGCGGGTCGATCCGGACCGCGTTGTGCTGCCCCCAGTCGTACGTGGCCCCGCTGATCTGGTCGACCACCGTGAACCGCTCGTGCCAGTCCATCCCCAGTGCCGGCATGTCGAGCATGGTGTTGCCCCACTGCACGTTGTTGGAGTCGAACGAGACGATCACCAAAATGGTGTTGCCGGTCTCCTCGTCCCGCTTCGAGAAGCACAGCAGCTCCCCGTTGTCGATCTCGTGGAAACGCAGGTTGCGCAGCCAGTGCAGGGCCGGGTTCTGGGCCCGGATCCGGTTCAGCCGGGTGAGGTACGGCGCCAGCGACCGGCCGGCCCGTTCCGCGCCCGCCCAGTCCCGCGGCCGGAGCTCGAACTTCTCGTTGTCGATGTACTCCTCGGCGCCGGGCCGGGCCACGTGCTCGAAGAGCTCATACCCTGCGTACATGCCCCAGGACGGCGAGAGCATGCTTGCCAGGACGGCGCGAATCTTGAACATCGGGGGGCCGCCGTGCTGCAGCGACTCGTGCAGGATGTCGGGGGTGTTGGGCCAGAAGTTCGGCCGCATCCAGTCGACCGAGGCGATCAGCTGCTCGCAGTACTCGCGCATCTCGTGGGCCGTGGTCCGCCAGGTGAAATACGTGTACGACTGGGTGAAGCCGATCTTGCCGAGCCCGTTCATCATGGCCGGCCGGGTGAACGCCTCGGCCAGAAACAGCACGTCCGGGTCGGTTTCCTTGATCTTGGCGATCAGCCACTGCCAGAAGTTGAGTGCCTTGGTGTGCGGGTTGTCGACCCGGAAGATCTTGACGCCCTGGTCGACCCAGTGGCGCACCACGCGGAGCACCTCGTCGCGCAGGCCGCGGTAGTCGTTGTCCCAGTTCAGCGGGTAGATGTCCTGGTACTTCTTGGGTGGGTTCTCGGCGTACGCGATGGAGCCGTCGGCCCGGGTGGTGAAGAACTGGGGATGTTCGGTCACCCACGGGTGGTCCGGAGCGGCCTGGAGCGCGAGGTCCAGGGCGACCTCGAGGCCGTTCTCCTCGGCGGTGCGGATGAACTGGCGGAAGTCCTCCAGGGTGCCGAGCTCGGGGTTGATGGCGTCGTGGCCGCCCTCGTCCGAGCCGATCGCCCACGGCGAGCCGACGTCGACCGGGCGGGCCACCAGGGTGTTGTTGCGGCCCTTACGGTTGATCTTGCCGATCGGGTGGATCGGCGGCAGGTACAGCACGTCGAAGCCCATGGCCGCGACGGCCGGGATGCGCTCCGCCGCGGTCGCGAAGGTGCCGTGCTTGACCGGGGTGGCGTCCGGGCCGACCTCGGCGCCCTCCGAGCGCGGGAAGAACTCGTACCAGGCGGAGAACAGCGCCTTCTTGCGGTCCACCCAGATCGCGTACGAGCGGGTGGTGGTCACCTGGTGGCGGACCGGGTTGTGCCAGAGCACCTCCTCGAGGTCGAGCGCGGGGGAGACCCGGGCGAACAGCGACTGGCCCTCGTCGCGCAGCGAGGCGGCCGCGGAGCGTACCCGTTCCTCCAGATCGTGCGGAACGATCTTGCTGGCCAGGTCGATCACCTCGGCGCCCTCGGCCAGGTCGTTGGCCAGATCCTCCAGCCCCTGCCCGGCGCCGATCTTCTTGACCACGGCGTCGCGCCAGGTGCGGTACGGGTCGTCGAAAGCCTCGACGGTGAACGTCCACCGGCCCTGGCGGTCGGCACGGATCGCGCCGTGCCACCGGTCGAGCCCCGGAGCCCCGGGCTGGAGCCGGTTGAACGGCTGCGACTCACCGTCGGGATTGCGCAATACCACATTCACGCCCAGGGCGTGGTGTCCTTCGCGATAGGACACCGCGGAAACCGGCACGATCTCACCGACCACCGCCTTGGCCGGATAACGCCCGCAGGACACAGACGGGGTCACGTCTTCGATAGGAAAGCGACCGGTCATGATCTCCACCGTAGTCAGCTGGGCCGGGGCAAGCGCGGCGAAACCAGACCGCCGTCAGGGCATACTTCTCCGCAGTGGAGGCACTGCAAACGGCGGCGTGCCGATGCACTCAAACCTACCGGAGAGCGCTCAGCGGGGCTCGTCCAGGAGCGGTCGTGCGCCCCCGGTGAAAATCCCCAAATCGCTTCCGCGCAGCACGGAATCATGCTTTCCCGGTTTGATCATCGGAATGTTACCGGCCAGCAAAATCACGTTTCCCGTGCGTCGCACCCGCAACACCGGTACCTCGCCGAACAACGGGAGATCGGGGAAAAACGGTACGGGTGGTGGCGCGCTCAATTTGGGTGCTCGCCATCGCCGGCCGGCCATCGGGCCGCCGCTTGGCGGCGTTTCCTGACCTCGGCACCGCGCGCCGGGAGCGCGTCGGTTGCCGTGGGGTGCCATCCCGGTGACCCTGCTCAAGTAGGCACGGGCCGCCGCCGAGGTGTACCCCTGACGCGGGCCGATCGGAGCTTCGCGCAGGAGACCCGAGGAGCACCTGTGGCCGGACCGTCTGTCGAGCTCTCGCCCGTCATCGCGGCGAGCACGCACTGGCTGGCGCGCGCCTACCCGGCGGGTTCGCCGGACACGATCGCGCACACCCTTGCTGAGCTCCAGGCCCGCCAGGCCGTCACGGTCGCCGCGTGGCTGCGCTACCCCACCGAGATGGACGCCGCCCTGGTGGCGATCGCCGGCCCCGGCGGTTCCGCGGTGCTGGACTGGAAGGCCGGCAGCGAGCCCGAGGACGAGGAGGCCGAGGACGAGGGCTGGCGCACCTGGGTCGACGAGGTCGTGGTGAGCTGGGCCGCGTGCCTGCTGGCCGACCCGCTGCTGGCCCGCCGGGGCGTCAACGCGGTCGCCGCGGTCGTCCCCGGCGACGACCGCCCGCGTCCGTACCCGCGCCGCCCCGGCAGCGTGGGCCTGCCCAACGAGTTCCGCCGCCTGCTGACCCCGGACCAGCGCGACCGCGACGCCGCCGTCCTGCTGCGCCACCCCGACCTGCTGGAGCCCATCGCCCAACTGCACCGGGACACGCTGCTCTACCTGCTCGGCGTCGAGCAGCCCCTCGCGGCCTGACGGTCTGTCGACGGCCGGCGCCCCACGCGGGGACGCCGGCCGTCTTTGCTACTCCTCCGGCTTTGTCTAGATCCTCCGCCTTTGTCTAGTCTTCCGCCAGGCGGGCGGGGAAGCCGCCCGTCGCGATCGGTCCCCAGCGGTCGATCGTGATGCGGATCAGCGACTTGCCCTGCTTTCGCATGGCATCGCGGTATTCGTCCCAGTTGGGGTGCTCACCCGAGATGCAGCGGAAGTAGTCGACCAGGGGCTCGAGCGCCTCGGGCAGGTCGAGCACCTCGGCGGTGCCGTCCGCCTGGACCCACGCGCCGCCGAACTCGTCGGACAGCACGCACACCGACACCTGGGGGTTGCGGCGGATGTTGGTGGCCTTGGCGCGGTCGGGGTAGGTCGAGATGACGATCCGGCCCTCGGCGTCGACGCCGCACGTGTTGGGGGACGCCTGCGGGCGGCCGTCCTTGCGCGTGGTCATCAGGATCGCGTGGTGGCGGGGCCGCACGAACTCGAGCAGCCCCTCCCGGTCGACGGTCGTGTTGGTGGCGACGGTGCGCGGCATGAGTCGGCCCTCAGCCCTGCGCGGCCGCGTGGACCTGGATCGCGCCCGGGTCGCCGGCGGCCTGCTCGGCGGTCACCGCGGCGCCGATGATGCCGGCGTTGTTGAGCAGGGTGGCCGGCACGATCGGGGTGCGGATGTCGATCAGCGGGAAGTAGCGGTCGGATTTCTTGCTGACGCCGCCGCCGATGATGAACAGCCGCGGCGAGAGCAGCATCTCGACATGGCGCAGGTATGTCTCGACGCGGGCGGCCCAATCCTCCCAGCTCAGGTCCTCGACCTCGCGGGCCCGGTCGGAGGCGCGCAACTCGGCGTCGAACCCGTCGAGCTCGAGGTGGCCCAGCTCGGTGTTGGGGATCAGCACGCCGTCGAGGAACAGCGCGCTGCCGATGCCGGTGCCGAAGGTCAGCATCATGACCAGCCCCGGGAGCTGCCGGCCGGCCCCGAACGCGACCTCGGCCACGCCCGCCGCGTCGGCGTCGTTGAGCACCGTGACCTGACGGCCCAGCCGCTCGGTGAACAGGCTGGCCGCGGGCGCATCAAGCCATGATTTGTCGACATTTGCGGCCGTACGCGTAACGCCGTCGACCACCACGCCGGGGAAAGTCACGCCCACCCGGTCGAAGCCGTCGAACCCGGCGGCGACCTCGGCCACCGCCTCGACCACGCTGGTCACGTCGCTGGGCTGGGGAGTCGGCACGCGGATCCGCTCGGCGAGCAACTCGCCCGCGATCGTGTCGACCGGTGCCCCCTTGACGCCGGAGCCGCCGATGTCGATGCCGAGAGTGGCCATCCCTGTGTCCCGTCTCTGGTTCTCGTTGTATCCCGCTGTTTACCACGGTGGACCGACATTAAATCCCTCTTGTGCGGCCGCCCGCCACGCGTTCATCCCCCGTTCGACGTGTCGGACTCATACTTTCGGTCAGGTTGGAGTAGGCTCATTGGCTACACGGATACCTGAACGGTCGCCGCGCGCGGGCACGGCTCTCTGCCCGCTGATGGAGGACCTCATGACGCTTACGACGAACCGGCCGGACCGCTCCTCGGTGACCGACAGTGCCACCGATCTGCTGGCCGCCATGGCCGCGACCCCCCTTGACCATCCGTCCCGGCCCGCGCTGCGCGACGGCGCGATC
>NZ_BOMV01000115.1 GCF_016862375.1 Paractinoplanes rishiriensis
CCGGCACCACGACCACCGAGGTGAGATCGACCACGGCAGCGGATCCGAGCTGGGCGCGTAGCCGGTCCACCGGTTCGTCGGTCACAGCCTGTGGTGCCCGGCTCATCGCCTCGGCGTACTCCAGGACGTCGCGCACCAGCTCCGAGAACACGTCGACCGCCCGCCACCGCGTGTTCTGGCGCGCGTTCTCCACGCACAAGCCCTTTTCACGGTTGTCCCACTCCTGCAGCTTACCGCCCAGTTCGAAGCTGGGAACAGCACCGTGGGGTTGTGCCAGTAGACGCCCACCGCCATCGCTGCGCCCAGTGACGTTCGGCGCTTCGCCACCTCGGCCTGCCGGCCCACGCCTGAGCTGTACGGGCTAGCCAGCCGACAACCGGCAGGCGACCCACCCGCACCTCGAATGCAATCGTCCGGCCTCTTCTGGCCGTCGCGGTCGCCGACAGGAGTTACCAATCCTGATCGGCGACTTCGAAGGGCTGGATCGTCCGCGGCCTGGTCGAAGCCCACGGCGGCCGGGTCGACGTCCGCAACATCGTCGGCGGATGCCGCTTCGAGGTGCACCTGCCCTCCGCCCAGTCGTGAGGTCCCGCTTACTCGTGACCGCGGGCGCTCAACGGAGCAACGCGGCGCGGTGCGTGAGGTAACGCTGTTCGGGCAGGCTGGCGGTCATCCGGGCGGCGTTCAGGTAGGACTCGCGGGCCGCGCCGGGTTCGCCGGCCAGTTCGAGCAGGTGGGCTCGGACGGCTTCCAGGCGGTGACTGTGGGAGAGCCGGTCGTCGGCGGCGAGGGTACCTAGTACGCCCAGACCGGCGGCGGGACCGTGAACCATCGCGACGGCGACGGCACGGCTGAGGGTGACCATGGGGCCGGGTGCGACCTGAACGAGCACGTCGTAGAGGGCGAGGATCTGCAGCCAGTCGGTGTCGGCGGCGGTAGGGGCCTCGTCGTGCAGGGCGGCGATGGCGGCCTGGATCTGGTACTGGCCGACCGGGCCGGTGCCGAGGATACGGGTCAGCAGGCGTTGCCCTTCGGCGACCGCCGCCCGGTCCCACCGGTCGCGGCACTGGTCGGCCAAGGGCACCAGCGAGCCGTCTACGTCGGTGCGGGCGGCACGGCGAGCGTTGGTGAGCAACATGAGCGCAAGCAGCCCTGCGACCTCGGTTTCGAACGGCACCAGCCGGTGCAGCAGCCGGGTGAGCCGGATCGCCTCGGTGGCGAGATCCACCCGGGTGAAATTTGTATAGCCCTCGTTGAACAGCAGATACAGCACGTGCAACACCACGGCGAGGCGGCCGGCCCGCTCTGCCGGCGTGGGAGTTTCGAACCGGGCGCCGGCCTCGCGGATGCGCTGCTTGGCCCGCCTGATCCGCTGGGTCATGGTGGCCTCCGGCACGAGAAATGCCGCGGCGATCTGCGCGGTGCTGAGTCCACCCACCGCGCGCAGGGTGAGCGCGAGCTGCGAAGGCGGCGACAGCGCCGGGTGGCAGCACAGAAACAACAGCACGAGCGTGTCGTCCGGCTCCCCCGCGCTCGGCTGATGGGTCGGGTCGAGCGCGACGGTTACCTCTCGTCGGCGCCGGGCGCTGTCGCTGCGCCAGTGATCGACCAGCACGCGGACGGCCACAGTGGTCAGCCACGCGCGGGGCCGTTCCGGTACACCATCGGCGGGCCACTGCCGCGTGGCCGCCAGTAATGCCTCCTGGACCGCATCCTCGCACGCGTCGAACTGGCGGTACCGGCGCACGAGCGCGCCGAGGACCTGCGGCGCCAGTTGGCGCAGCAGGTCCTCGAACGGTTCGGACACCAGCGCCGGCTACATCTGCTCGGGCGATTCGTCCATGATCCGGCGAACCTCCACGGGGTATTGGGTCACCGCAACCACCTGCGACGCGATCTGCACCGCCCGCTCGTAATCGCCTTCGATGATCCAGTACCCGGCTAGAGACTCTTTGATCTCGGCGAACGGGCCGTCCGTCGATGCGGGTGCTCCGTCGGCGAACCGTACGGTGGTAGCCCCGCTCGGATCGGTCAGATGCCGGCTTTCCACCACCTCACCGGACTCACGCAGCTCCCCGTCCATGCCCATCATCGCCGTCTGCATCTCGGTGATCCAGTGCGGGCTGCGATCGGCGAGCGAGGCCCCCAGGCCACCGAACATCATGATCATGTATTTCATGGGTGTCTCCTTCCGTCCGCCGAACGGTCGGAACGGGCCGCCCGGATCCCGACATCCGCGCACCAGAAATTTTGTCCCCGACCGGTACCCGGACACCAGCCCGTAGCATGCAGGCGTGGCCGTCGACGTGGTTACCGAGATTGTGATCGACCGCCCGCGCGCGGCGGTCGCCGCGTACGCCGGTGACCCGTCGAACGCTACCCACTGGTATGCCAACATCCACTCGGTGAATTGGCATACCAAGCCGCCAGTGCAGGTCGGCTCGGCCGTGGACTTCGTCGCCCGGTTCCTCGGCCGTCGGCTGGCCTACACGTACGAGGTCATCGAGCTCGTGCCGGGCGAACGGCTGGTCATGCGGACTGCGCAAGGCCCATTCCCCATGGAAACCACCTACACATGGCAGCCGGTTGATCCGGGCCGGACCCGGATGACATTGCGTAATCAGGGCGAGCCGGCCGGGTTCGGGAATGTCACCGCTCCGATGCTGGCGGCGGCGATGCGCCGCGCGAATCGGAAAGACCTCGCCCGGCTCAAGCAGATCCTGGAGAAGTAGTTCGCAGGATCACAGGGCGCGCATGCGATTGTTACGGGCGTCGTGGGTCAGCTCCGCCAGGCCGAGCTCCTCCAGCAGCGGCGGCAGGTACATACCGAACCGGCCGCGGTAACCCTTGCGCAGCCCGTACCACCCGCCTACCGGGTTGTCCGGTGAGCGGCCCCACGCCTCGACCGTGCCGTCCGCGACGGGCTTGTTCTCGTCGGCGGCGCCGAGCGGCACCCAGTCACCCAGCTCCCGAAGCCACGCGTGCAGGTCCTCGACCGCGCGCAACTGATACGTCAATCTGGTCGAGCCGACCTGGCAGACCAGCGCGGCCGGATCGGCGGCCTCGTCGCGGTACATCGTGTACTCCGACGACCCCGGCGGCGTCCGCAGCAGCCACGGATCGTCCTTGGTCCCTGCCGCCATGAGCACCTCTCCCGTCGCGCCGACCGCCCGACTTTAGGTCACAGGGTGCCGTCGGCGGGTGGGAACGGCGCTGTGGACGCTGATCAGGCCGGCACATTCCTTCGTAGGAGGGAGCCGACCGAACCGTCATAGGGCATCCGGCAGGTCGAAGGCGGGAGACATGGCCGGGTCGGGGACTCCGGGGACGCCGGCACAGGCCGTGGCTCCCGTATCCTAAGGGCCCGGCGATGAATTAGGTGGTCGGTTCCAGCTCGATTGTCTGGTTTCGTAACGCTTCTGGGATCGGTCCAGGGTGGATGACGTAGTTCCACTCGCCGTGGAAGGCGTATCGCTGGACCGGAACGGCTTTGATCTGCGCGTCGCTGACTCGGATTCCGGTGGGGTACTGGTTGGTGTCCATGACTGCGGCGACGGTCAACCCGGTCTCGGTCGTGGTCGCGGCGATCGTCTCCACGATGACCTGGTAGTCGGTCAGTGGCCGGCCGCGCCAGTTCATCGAGATGAACGAGAACAGGCGGTGTTCGACCTTGTTCCACTTCGAGGTGCCGGGCGGGAAATGACAGACCGTGATCTGCAGGCCGGTCTGCGCCGCGAGCGCGGCGATCTCAACCTTGAACGCCCGCGGCCGGTTACCGTTGGAGCCGCCGCAGTCCGCGGTGAGCAGTAGCCGGCTGCTGTTCGGATATCGGTCCCGGCCGACAGTGTCCCACCAGGTGCGGATCGCGTTGACCGCGAAAGCAGCCGTGTCGTGATCCACCCCGACGGTGACGAACCCGGTATCGGCGCCGATGTCATAGACCCCGTACGGAATCGCGCGCGGCACGCCGCTGGGGAAGTCATGACCGTTGACCTGCACGGGCTGACCGGTCGGCTGCCATTCCCGGCCGGTTTTCGCGTACTCACCGACCAGTTCTTTCTTCTTCGTGTCCACGCTGATCACCGGGTCACCGGCGTCCAGGAACGTGGCGGCGAGAGCGTTGATGTGGGCGAACTGGGCATCACGGTCGGGATGCCCAGCGCCTTCCTTCGTCTTGAACACCGCTTGCAGCCGATACCCCGCCTGTTTCAGCAGCCGGGCCACGGTCTTCTTACTGACGGTGAAACCCTCGGCATACAAGCCTTTCATCAACTGAGCCAAAGATTTTGTGGTCCACCGCAACGGCGACGTCGGATCCCCGCGAGTTTCCGGCGAGACCAACGCGTCCAACGCCTCGACGATGCCCGGCTGAGCCTGTTCCACCGAAGGGCGGCCCGCGCCCGGCGCCCGCACCCGCCCGTCCGGCTCAACACCCGCCCGGACCTCACTCACCCCGGCCTGCACCGTGGTCCGCGAGGCCCCCGACAACTGGGCCACCAACGCGATCCCGCCCCGGCCGATCGCCACGGCCTCAGCACCCAGCAGCAACCGCCACTGCCGCTCATCCAGATGCGGCCGCAGCACAGCCAGCTTCACCGCTAGGGCATCCTCACTCATCACACCGAACCCAACGAGCCGATCATGAAAACCGCCGACCAGCTAATTCATCGTCGGGCCCTTAGGGTCCAGCGCGCGTAAACCGCTCTCGTTGAACGCGTGGATCACGTCACGCACGGTGTCCTCTGCGCGGCGACCAGACGAGCGATCGAGGACACCGGTGTTCCGGACGCCGACGCCATGATGATCAACGCCCGGCGCACCCGGACGGAATCGTGTTTCCCTCGCCGCACGAGTTGCTGGACGCCGTCCGGCGTGTCACCGACCCGGCGAAACGTTCATGGTCAACGCACTAGGACCCGTTGCATCGAGCGCACCCCTGCCGTGTCCGAGCCGGAGGTCGCTGGCCGGGAAGCGTCACGCGGCATTGACCGAACCATTCAGCGGCACTTATGGTCCGTCCAGCGGAACACAGGTTGACCGCGAAAGGTGACGCCCATGACCACCATCGACCGCCGCCGACTTCTTCAGGGCACCGCCGGGATCGCCGTGACCGCGGTGCTGACAACATCGACGTCCACCCCCGCGACGGCCTCCGCTGCCACGGTCGGCGAACCTCAGCCCCTCGACGGGCGCCCCTTCCCGGCTTACGACTACACCCGGGCCAACAAACTGCCGCGGGAGATGACCGGCTACTGGACCAAGTCGTTCGACATCGCCGGCCGCACGCGCACCGCGAAGGTGTACATCTCGCCGGAGACACCGATTAGGTCCTACTACACGGTCATCGCGGTACCGGACGGCGTGGACACCGCCGAGTTCCTGCACTCCTCCCGTTGGCGGGAGATAGCCGACGAACGCGAAGAGGGCCTGTTCATACTGGAACCCGGTCCGGACGGCTGGGACAGCGCCGAAGACGAGACCGGCTACGTGGACGCCGCGATCTCCTTCTATCAGAACAATCGCTATTTCTCGATCTTCGGGCTGCACTATCTCGTCGGATATGCCCGCGGCGGGCCAGCCCTGGAGGCCTGGGCGGTGGCACATCCGCTGCGAGTCGTCAGCCAGGTCTACATTGATTCACCGGGGCTGAGTGCCGCCTACCTGGCCTCATACGCGGCACGCGAGTTCGGTGGACAGACCGACGGCTACCTACCGGTCGAGTTTCCAAAAGGTTTCGATCTCGCCCGGTACGACGAAACGCCAGTGCCGACGTGGTACATCAACCCGGACCTGCGGACGGTCACAGCCAGCCTCTCCTATTGGAAACGCGCCAACGACACCGTGGCGTCCGGAGCCAGGCACGACACACTCGGCACGGTATATCGGCAACGCCGCGGATCCGACCGCTGGATGACATCCCATGCCGGGCCGATCTCGCTGGTCGCGGTCCAGCGCCGACCGGTCGGCTCCCGCCGGATCGTCGATTTCCTCACCGCGTACACCCGCTACGAGAACTTTTTCGCGTACGGCAACCAGCTATACGAACGTGCCGACTACGAACGGCTCGGCATCGAGGTCCACACCATGATGGTCGAGGGCTTCGTCAGGGAGTACCTCACCTACGTACCTCGTTCCGCCCGCCAGCTGTGGCGGAACAAAGCGCCCGTCCTGTTCGTGTGGCCGGGAAACAGCCAAACCGACAAGGTGTTCCTCGACGCCACACAATGGTGGAAGGTCGCCGAACGGGAAGGCTTCATCCTCGTCGTAATCTGCGAACAGTACAGCAACACATCGGTGTCGGTCAGCCACCGCGACTCGAACACTTTTTATCGACAGCTGCGGGACACGATCACCGCACGCTACGACGTCGACACCACCAGGCTCTACTCCACCGGGCAATCGGCCGGCAGCGCGGTCACGCAAAACCTCGCCATCGCCTTCCCGGAGTACTTCGCCGCGGTCGCGTCGACCTCCTTCACCGCTGCCCCGAACACCTCGGGAACCGTCACCATCGACGGCGTGGCGTATCCGGCCAGTGGCCGGATGATCCCCAACTACCAGATCTACGGCTACGGCGACCTAACGTTCCTCGACGGCACCCTGTGGGACGACGTGCAAAACTCCCTCGACAGTTGGGCGCAGTACCACCTGTCGGTCAACCGCCTCGCTCTGGCCGACGTCGACACCGTCGCCGGCCGGCGCAGCGGCTTCCACGATCGCTTCCAGAGCTGGACGTGGAAAGACCACCACACCGGCGTTCCAGTCCTCAAGCTGACAAGGAACCTTTACCGTTCCCACAACACCACGGCCGAGGAGTCGCCGCTGCTGTGGGACTTTCTCAAGCACTACAGCCACGAGGCGGCCGCAGACGGCACGGTCACTCGCTTCTACAGCCCCTCGGCCTTCCGGCGCCGCGGTGACCGCAGGCGCTTGTGAGCAGCTCGATGCGCGTCGCCGGTCCGCGACGGCCGGACCGGCATTGTTATTGACGTCCGGCGCGCTGAGCTCGAACCCGGTCGCCGTGTACCCCAGCGCAGGCCAGTCCACGGGCACCGGCCCCGCATGACGGCGCCCTGCCACGTCGATCGATCCATCCATGGCATCGCAGAGGAGCGAAGTCATATGCAACTGGAACCCATTTCCAGGCGAAGGCGTCCAACATGAACAACTCTTGGCTCAAGACAGTGGTGCCGGTTGCCGCGCTTGCCATCCTCGCGCCGGCGTCGGCACTCGCGATCACGAAGTCACCGAAGGACCGCGGAAGCCCTAGCGGCATCGATCCAGTGTACGGCGTGTGTCGCGGAGTGGACCCGACTTGTTTCAGCGACTGGGGCACCGCACGCGACAACAAGGTGCTGGTGTACTCGCGCACCGCCGGACCGCGGCACGCGAACCTCGGTCGGGTTCTGGATCCCGACAACGCGAGTGTTCAGGGCCTCGGACTGCCCCGCCCGTACGTGATCACGCACGACCACAGTGACCCGGCGGCGTGGCCACGGCCGCTGGACAGCTCCAACGTGGCACAGGCCGCACTGGTCAGAATTCTCGAAGCCGACGGTATCGAGGTGCACGTCACCGAGGACGTCCAGGCGATGGAGCGGCTGAACTCCAGCTACAAAGCCGTGATCTTCATGAGCCCCACCCGCGACACCCTGTGGAACCACGCGCGAGGTGCGCAAGGAGGAACCCGCCTCGACTGGGCCCGGGAGTCGCTGCGCAAGTACATCCAGGGCGGCGGTGGTTTCGTCGGGATCCACAACGCCTTCGGCACCGAGTACGGCTGGCAGTGGTACGAAGGGCTACTCGGCAACGCCAACTACTACAACCACGGTCGTAGCCAGCCCGGCGACGTCGTCATCGTCAACGACCGGGACGTGTCGACCAAGGACCTTCAGCGGCGCTGGGGATTCTCCGACGAGTGGTACAACCTCGTCCCGTACCCGACCGACGTGACCTTCCTCGCCACCGTTGACGAGCGGACGCTGGCGGACGGCGCGGGTGCCGAGGGATCACACCCCGGGCACGGTGCCTTCCATCCGGTCACCTGGTGTCAGTACTACGACGGTGGCCGCTCGTGGGTCACCACGCTCGGCCATGAGGGCGCCGCTTTCCAGGAGAACTCGACCTTCCCCGGCGCCGCCGAGTTCCAGGCACACGTTGAGCACGGCATCAAGTCGGCCATGGGCAACGAACCGTTCTGTACCCCGGCCCGGCGCGGCAAACCGTAGCGGAAGGCGACCGATGAAACCACGAATCTTCGCACCGATCCTGATCGCCGTCGCGATCGCCGTCGTACCGTCGGCTGCCGTCGCTCAGAGCCCTCGAGAGTTGCATCAACGGACCGAACCACCGGGCCTGGAGCCGACCGGGGCGGACATGCCCACGGTCGGCGGCAACCTCGCGAATCAGCACTACTCGGCGCTTAAGCAGATCTCGCGTCGTAACCTCGACAAGCTCGGCCCCGCATGGCGTACGCACGTCTCGGCGGTCGCACCGGCCAGCGACGCCGTTGGCCAGCAGACGACACCGATCGTCGCCGACGGGGTCATCTACCTCGACACACCCGGTGGCGAGGTCATCGCCGTCGACGGCGCCACCGGTGTCCCCAAGTGGAAGTGGGCACCGGAGGGCTTCGCGACATCGGACACGCGACGCGGCGTCTCCATCGGCCAGGGCAAGGTCTACACACTCGCCGACGGCGATCGCGTCGTCGCCCTCGACAAGGACACCGGGGGCCAGGTCTGGGCCGTGCAACCGGCCGTCCAGGCCGGCGTTGATCTCGGCAACCTCGACCGGGTTGCGACCGTGTACCACGACGGCATCGTCTTCGCCCACGCGGCCAACGGCGACCGGGCCGCAGTCGTCGCGGTCCGCGCCAGCGACGGCGGCTACCTGTGGCACTTCTTCGGCGGGCCGGACCGCGGAACCGTCTACACCGATGTCAACGGCAACTCCGTCGACGCCGGCAATACCTGGGGGCCGGTGCTGCCCGACGGCACGCAGTGCAACCTCGAGGGCGGAGCGACGCCGTGGATGCACGGCGCGGTCGACCCCGAGCTCGGCTTCTATTACATGACCTTCGGCAACCCGCGCAGCTGCCGCAGCTCGCAGGACGGCTCGCTGCGCCCCGGCGACAACCTGTTCTCCACCACCATGGTCGCCGTCGACCTGAAGACCGGCGCCTACAAGTGGCACTACCAGTCCATCCGCCACGACGTGTGGGACATGGACAACGTCCATCCGCCGACGCTGGCCGACATCCGGGTCAAGGGCCAGAAGCGCAAGGTGGTGTTCTACGGCAGCAAGTCGGGACACCAGTTCGTGCTCGACCGGGCCAACGGCAAACCCGTGCTGCCGGTCGTCGACAGGCCGATGATCCGGGACTCCCGGCAGCACAACGCCGAGACCCAGCCCTTCCCGACCGAACGGCTGTTGCCCGAATGCGTCGTCTGGCAGAAGCTCGACCCGCGCACTGTCCCGGGCGACCCTTGGCGTGCCGTGCCGAACTACAACGGCTACCAGCCGGCCGCGGACGGCAACCTGGTCTTCAATCCGGACAGCTACGTCAAGGTGGATGAGCCATTCCTGACCTATCCGGAGGGCTATCCCTCGGACCATCGCCGCGGCTGTATGTACGACCCGCAGTGGGACCTGCCGATCCTGTCCACCACCAGCCAGAACGGCGGTGGTGACTGGTCGAACAACTCCTACAGCCACAGCACGAACATGGTCTACTTCCCGTACGGCACCAACCCGGTGGCGCACTGGAACGGCGCCACCGCCAACGGGCAGCGGGCGATCGGCCAATACCAGACCGGAGGCATCCTCGCCTACGACGCTTCGACCGGCAAGGTGAGGTGGCGCAACCACCTCGGCACGGACATGTCGCACGGCCAAGGCCCGATGACGACCGCGACCGATCTGCTGTTCGCCGGCCAGATCGATGGTCGCCTACTGGCGATGGACGCCCGCGACGGTGATGTCCTGTGGGAGTTCCAGACCGGGTCGGGTATCTCGGGCGCCCCGATCACCTACCTCGCCGGCGGTGAACAGTACGTTGCGGTTCTCGCCGCCGGGTCCACGAACCCCTACGGCGGCTCGGTGACTCAGGGCGACTCGCTGTGGGCCTTCAAGCTCGGCGGCACCTACACGACCGAGTCGGGCAGCCAGGAGGGGCCGGACACGGCTCCGCTGACGATCCGCCGTCCGGTGCAGGGCGGCCCGGTGGAAGGAGCGACCGTCGGCAACACGGTTTTGCTGGGCCGCCAGGACCGTACGACGGACACCGCCGCGGCGCGGGACAGCACCTCGCAGCGGGGTATGGCGCCGACCCATCTGCGGGTGCCGGTGGGCACCACCGTGACGTTCCTCAATCCCGAAGCGGAGACGTTCCCGAACTTCCCCAACCAGCTGCCGCACTGTGCGACCCAGTACTTCGAAGGTTTGTTCAATCCTCGGTTGGCTCCGGGGGAACGCTTCGAGTTCACGTTCGACCGCGCCGGTGAGTACTTCTTCAACGACTGCACCGACCCGCGGCCGGCCGGCAAGATCGAGGTGTACCCGACGCCCCGGGACCTCCCGGGTGCGCTGCGGTTCACCCCCGAGACAGTCGACCTCGGTTCCCGGACCGGGATCTTCACCGGAGTCCGGGGCGTCGTGACGGCGACACTGTCCCTACCGGCCGGTTATCGGCTCGACGGCGGGGTCGAACTGTGGACACCACTGTCGCAGACGCCCGTCACGGCCACACACGCGAAGGCGATCGGCCGCACGCTGTTCGTGGTCTTCGACAAGGCCGACCTCGACAACAACGTGCCAGAAGACGACGCCGTGCCGCTGACCCTGACGGCCAACTTCCGGCACGAAGGGAAGCAACAGCAGCTCACATCGACAGCGACGGTACGAATCCGCAAGTAGGACACGCCGCCGGCCCGGCGAGGCGGTGACTCACGTCTCGCCGGGCCCGCAACCTCGCCCCCGCGCAACGTGGGCGGTTCGACGATGGGCGGCAACCATGCCGGAAAACCGATCGAGTCAGATGCCAAAAATGCTCGCTGGATTGGCTGCGACCGTTCTGCTGGTGGGCGTCAACCTGAGTGCGGCGGCACGAGGGCATCAGGTAACGCTGCTCGAGGCGGCCCCCATCGTCGGCGGTCAGTTCCGCCTGGCGGCAAGTCTTCCCACCCGTCCGGAGTTCGGCCGGCTGACGGACTGGTATCGCAGCCAGCTGGCGCGCGCCGGGGTGGACGTGCGGCTGTCGACACCCGCCGATCCGGCCGCGGTCGCCGCGATCGCGCCGGAGACGGTGATCGTGGCCGCCGGCGGCATCGACGCGCTGCCGGCCGTGCCCGGCATCGACCTGCCTCGTGTGGCGGGCGTACGCGCCTGGCTCTCTCAGAACGGCTCCGGACACGACAGCGCAACGGTGACCGTCTGGGTCGCCGACCGGGCGGGACTCGCGGTCGGCGACGCCCTCGCGGGAACCGGAGCGCGCGTCCTCCTGATCGGCGCCCAGCAGGAGATCGCCCCGGAAGCCGGCCCGCCGTGAGAAAATACTCGCCGTGCCGCGCCTGATCGCGAGCCCCGAGGTGCGGATTCTGCTGCGATCCGGGCGAAGAAGTGCGGCCTCCGACCAGCGCCCTGTTGCGCAGCCGGGCCCACCAGTCAGCCGCGAGCACTTTGAGCAGCGCCACCGCGATCAGCAGGGCGATGAACGGTACGACGCTGCATAGCGGGAGCCGAGTTCAGCGACCGGCTCGCAGCAGTTCGGCCGAATCGGCGAACATCGCCCCGGGGTCCGCCGACCGGCCGGTGAACAGCTCGAACGCGGCGACCGCCTGGTAGACGCTCATTGGTACGCCGGGCAGGGTGGGCGCGCCGATGCTGCGGGCGGCCTGCAGCAGCGCGGTGTCGGCGGGCCGGTAGACGAGGTCGGCCACCCACATGCCGGCGCGCAGGTCGGTGGCGGCGACCGGCGAGCCGGGGTGATGGTCCATGCCGATCGGAGTGGCGTTGATGACGCCGTCAGCGGTGGCCAGCAGTTCGCTCACCCCGGCCGGGGAGGCGACGCTGACGCGGGGGCCGAGCCGGTCGGCGAGAGTAAGCGCCCGGGCCCGGTCGATGTCGACGACGGTGAGGTGTTCCGCGCCGAGGCCGAGCATGGCGTGGGCGACGGCTGATCCGGCACCACCGGCCCCGAGCTGAACGACGTGACGCCGGGGCGCGTCGGGGAACTCTTCGGCGAACGCGCATTGGAAGCCGTACGCGTCGGTGTTGTGTCCTGTGGTGGTGTCGTCGTCGAAGACGACGGTGTTGACGGCGCCGAGCGTGCGCGCCTCGGCCGAGAGGTGGTCCAGGTGTTTGATGATCTCCTGCTTGAACGGGTGGGTGACGTTGAGCCCGCGATAGCCGAGCGTGCGTGCCCAGCGCAGCACGTCGGGCAGATCAGCGGCGCGCAAGCCGATGACATGCGAGTCGATCGTGGTGTAGATCAGCCGGATGCCGTGCCGGTCGGCCTCCCGCTGATGCAGCAGCGGAGAGTGGGACTGGCCGATGCCGGCACCGACCAGTCCGATCAGCACGTGGGTCATCCGGCGGAGGTCCGGACGCTCTTGTAGAGCTCCAGGTTCTCGCCGGTGTAGTGGCTGTTGAAGAATGCTTCGGCCTTCTTGATGAAGGCGTCGCGGTCGACCTGGTCGATTTCCACGACGGTACGGGTGGAATCGCCCCGCCAGCCGTCGAGGACCTTCTCGGTCTCGTCGTCGACGCACTTGCGGTTTTCGGCGCGGATGTCGTGGATTGCCTTGAACAGGGCGTCCTTCTGCGGCTGGCTCATCTTGTCGAGGGTCTTGTCGGAGATCACCACGTAGTGGGCGCCGACCTGGTGGTTGGTGAGGCTGGCCACCTTGAGGATTTCGTCGAATTTCTGCGCGTGGGTGGCGACCACCGGGTTTTCCTGGCCTTGGGCGACGCCCTGCTGCAGCGCCAGGTAGAGCTCCTCGACGGCGATGGCGACCGCGTTGGCGCCGAGCGCCTTGGCGTTGGCCAGGAACTGTGGGGTGTTCGGGAACCGGATCTTAAGACCGGCGAGATCCTCCGGTTTGCGGATCGGCTTGGTCGCGGTGAAGGTGCGCATGCCGAAGTACCAGGCGTCGACGATGGTGGTGTTGGTGGCCGTGTTGAAATCGGCGAAGAAGTCCTTGCCGTTCGCGTCGACCCATTTGAAGAAGTGGTCGATGTCGTTGAAGGCGTAGGCTGCGTCGAGCACACCGATCTGGGGGAAGGCGGTCGACATCGCCGAGCCGCCCTGCAGGTCGATGTCGATGTCGCCGCTCTGTACGCCGGCGAAGCGCTCGGCATCCGGTCCGAGCTGGCTGTTGGGGAACATTTCGATGGTGAGGCCGAGGTTCTGCGCCTCGACCCGTTCCTTGAGCAGTTTCATGCCGCAGTAGAAGTTCGGCTGGCTCTCCGGTTGCGAGCTACCGATCTTGATGCTCAGGGTGGGGTTCTCGCCCTCGGCGGCGGGGGTGTTGCTCGAGGTGGAGCAGCCTGCGGCGAGTACGAGTGCTATCGGGAGGGTGAGCGCTGCGGTGAGGCGGTGCCACCCTACTGGACGTCGGTGCATGGTGTTCTCCTCCCGGTACGGGACGGCGGGTTGGTCGGTCAGAATCCGAGGAGGCCGGGCAGCCAGAGCACGAAGCCCGGCAGTGCGGTGACCAGGATCAGCACGGCGATCAGGGGAATCAGGAACGGCGCAACGCCGCGGAACACGACGTCGACTGGTTTGCCGGTAACGGAACTGGTGATGTAGAGGACGCTTCCCACCGGCGGGGTCAGCAGACCGATCATCAGATTCATGATCATGACGACGCCGAAATAAACGGGATCGACGCCGAGGTCCACGGCGATAGGCAGCAACACCGGCACCGTCACCAGGATGACCGCGGTGGCGTCGATGAGCGCACCGAGAACCAGCAGGATGAGATTGACGAGGATCATGAAGACCCAGGGGTTCTCCGACACCGAGGTGAGGTACTCGGCGATGTTGCGGGAGACGTGTGCACGGGTCAGGAGCAGGCCGAGCAGTGCGGCAGCGCCCAGGATGAGGGTGATGCCGCCGGTGATGACCGCAGTTTCGCGCAGCGACTTGAGCAGCACGCGGGCCGTGGCGGAGCGGTAAACCAGCCCGAGGACCAGCATGTAGAGGACCGCTACGGACGCGGCCTCGGTCGGGGTGAAGGTGCCGGACAGGATGCCGCCCAACAGGATCACCGGGGTAAGGAGCGGACCGACGGCCCCCAGCGCGGCACGGACGAAACGGTCACGGTCGAACGGTATCGATCCGAACTGTGGCCGCCGCATGGTCCAGATCAGGATGTAGACACAGAGCCCGGCGGCCATGGCGAAGGCGGGTAGGACGGATGCGGCGAACAAGGCGCCGGTGGAGATCGTTGCTGTCGCGGCGTAGATGACGGCGGGGATGCTCGGCGGCATCACCGGGCTGATCAGTGACGACGATGCGGTTAGGCCGGAGGCGAAGCCGGCGGGGTAGCCGGCCTTGATCATCTGCGGGATCTGCATCTTGCCGAGGCCGGCCACGTCGGCCAGCGCGGACCCGCTCATCCAGGAGAAGCCAACAGCGGAGCCGACGTTCACGTACGCCAGGTTGCCCCGTAGCCGGCCCAGCGCGGCGAGGCAGAACTCGTAGAGCCGGTCGGCGATGCCGAGCCGGTTGGCCAAGACTCCGACCAGGATGAACAGGGGGACGGCCAGCAACGGAAAGCTGTTGAGCCCGTCGAAGGTGGTCTTCACGGCGAATCCGGCGGAGCGGCCGTCGGCCAGCGCGTACCAGAGGCTGGGCCCGATGAAGGCGAGGCCGACCGGCACCCGGATGAGCAGCAGCAGTGCGATGACCGCGCCGACCATCCACAGTTCGAGGATCATTTCGCCTCCGCCGCGTTGAAGGGGGCCTCGTCGCGGTTGGCGGCGAACACCCGGACGAAGGCGCGGACCGCTCCGGAGGCGAACCCGAGCATCGGGACCGCGTACAGGATCCAGATCGGGATGCCCAGGGCGGCCGTCGTCCGGGTGGGGTAGGCCTGGATCAGCTCCCATGCCTCCCAGACGAGTAGTGCGCAGATCACGCCCGTGCAGGCCGCAGACACCGCCTTGACCAGCACGAACGCGCGTCCTTTCACCAGGTAGTCGATGATCTGGATGGCGATGTGGCCGTTGTTGCCGATCAGGTAGCCGACCATGATGAAGGTCAGCACGATCAGCGAGTAGTTGGCGAGCTCGCTCACGCCGGGCCAGTTGAGCGCAGGCACGAACCGACTGACCACCTGCCACAGCACACTGACGAAGATCGTCACCAGAGCGAGGCAGCCGATCCAGAGCTCGATCGAGCCCCAGAGGCGCAGGATTCTCGGCTCGAGCCACTCTCGCCGGGCCTCCGGCTCGGCTGACGAGGCGGGGCCATCCGGTACGGCTTCCGGTTCAGCGGCCATCGGCTGTCGCTCCCGGTGCGTGACCCGTTCGCCGGCCCCGCGGGCCAGCGGTACGGGACGGGTTCCTCAGCAAATGTGCCTCGCTCTCAGATATGTGTCGGCAAATCACACCTGGCGGCCAGCCTGACGGCGGACCATTAAGCGGACCAGTTGAACCGCTCTGCGGATTACGCGTAAGGTACGGGCGTCCCGCGGCCGTGACAAGGGCTTGAGTCCGGTCCGTTACGGATATGTGAATGCGGAGGCCCGCACCCGAGAATCGGGGCGGTGCAGGCAGGATGGTCGACGAATCGTTTCCGGGATACGAGGAGAGTGCGCAACCGTGGACGTGCCTACTACCCGCAACGCCGCGGCGGAGGCGGCCGATCAGCAGGGAGTACGTAGCGTTCAGCGGGCGCTGGGCATTCTCGGCCTGCTGACCGACGACCGGCCCAGGCTGACGATCCGGCAGATCGTGGAGGAGACCGGGCTGGCCAAGACGACGGTGCTGCGTCTGGTGTCGACTCTCGAACAGAGCGGCCTGCTGTGGGCCACCGGCAGCGGATACATGGCCGGGCCTGGACTGTGGCGCTGGGCCCACCTCGCCCGCCGCAGCTGGGAGCTGCCACCCGAAACCCAGCGCGGCATGCGTGAGCTGGCCGCCCGCCGGCGCGAGACGGTCAACGTGTACGTGGTTCGCGACATCTACCGGGTATGCGTCGCTCAGCAGGAGAGCCCGCAACCGTTGCGGCACGTCGTGCAGGTCGGCGACGAACTGCCGATGTGGGCCGGCGCCTCCTCCAAGGTTCTGCTGCGCGACGCCACCCCGGCCCTGGTGGAGCGGATCGCCAAGACCTCGCCCTACGGGCGACAGCATGCCGAGACGATGCGCGGGTGGATCGCCGAGGCCGCCGAGCGGGGGTACGGCGAGAGCCACGGCGAACGCGAGGACGGGCTCTCCGCGGTGGCCGTACCCGTGCTCGGCCACACCGGCGGTGTCGTCGCCGCCCTGGCGCTGAGCGGGCCTACGCTCCGCTTCACGCCTGATCGGGTCACGGAGTTTGCTGCTGACCTGCAGCAGATGGCCCGGCAGATGGCCGAACGGGGCTTCGATCGCCCGTTCAGCAGCTGACCGTTTCCCCGCTGTCACGACGACAACTCCACGGCCGAGCCGGAACGCGACGACTCGTAAACGGCCTCGACGATCGCCAGCGATCGCAGCGCCTCCCTGCCGGTCACGGCCGGATCCCGGCCGTCGCGCAGCGCCGCCACGAAGTCGGCGATGTGCAGGGCATGGTAGGGCGCCAGATGGTCATGAATCTCGGCCAACGAGAGGTCGGATGGCCCCCCTGCGCCGGCGAACGTCTCCTCACCGGGCAGGGTCCGGACGTCGGTGTAGGCGATGCCCTCCGGTGATTCCATAAGGCTCGCCGTCCGGCCGTGCGCGTCGCTCACCCACACCTGCACTCCGAGCCCGGGCTGGAAGGTGGTACCGGCCTGAACCGTGGCGAGCGCGCCGGAGGCGAACTCGATGAGGGCGGCTGCAGTGTCCTCCACCTCGA
The DNA here is from genome assembly GCF_016862375.1 of Paractinoplanes rishiriensis. Classification (GTDB taxonomy): domain Bacteria; phylum Actinomycetota; class Actinomycetes; order Mycobacteriales; family Micromonosporaceae; genus Actinoplanes; species Actinoplanes rishiriensis. The sequence goes on from NZ_BOMV01000115.1 coordinate 17,048, forward strand.
CGATCTGCTGGTGGACGAGGGTGGCGCAGCGGCCGGTGACCTTTCGGGCCGGACCCATGAACCACTGCAGCAGGTCGATGTGGTGAATCACCTGGGTCATCAGGACGCCGCCGCCCTCCGTTTCCCAGCGGCCGCGCCATGGCTCGGCCCGGTAGTAGTCGGCTCCCCGGTTGAGCCGGGCCACGACTCCGCCGCAGATCGGCAGCCCCATCCGTCCGTCGTCGATCGCCGCGCGAATGCGCGCCGCCGCCGGCCAGAAACGGCGTTGGAAGAGCACCCCGAACCGCACGCCGGCGGCGTCGGTCGCGGTGATCATCCGCTCGGCCTGTTCGACCCGGAGGGCAATCGGCTTCTCGCAGAGCACGTGCACACCGCGGCGCGCCGCCGCGAGTACCCCGGCCTCGTGCTCGGCGTGCGGGGTACAGATGGTCACAGCTCCGAGACCGGCGTCCAGCAGCTGTTCCACGTCGCCGAAGGATTTGTCGACACCGTGCTCCTGGGCGAACGCACGAGCGCGCCGGGCATCGACGTCAGCTACCGCGGCTACCCGGACGCCGTCGATACCGCGGAGCGCGCTGACGTGGTTGCGTGCGATTCGGCCGCAGCCGATGATCCCTATCCGCACGGCTGGCCGCCTCGCGACAGGTGGCCGGCCAGTCCGCGCATTCCCATTTCGTAGACCTCCGCACCGAAGCCCGCGAGAAACCCCCAGGCGGCGGCCGCAGTCAGCAAGTTGCGATAGAGCGGTTCGCGGCCGAACACGTTGGTGAGGTGCACCTCGACGATCGGCCGGTCGAGCATGCGCAGAGCGTCGTAGAGGGCGACGGAACGGGTGGAGAGCCCGGCCGGGTTGACGATGACTGCGGCCGCTTCCTCATAAGCCTGGTGAACCCAGTCGATGAGCTGGCCCTCGGCGTTGGACTGGGTGAAGAACAGGTCGAAATCGAGCTCCTCGGCGACTGCCCTGCATCGGCTCTCGATGTCGGCCAGCGTGGTCCGGCCGTACAGGTGCGGCTCACGCCGGCCGAGCATGTTGAGATTCGGGCCGTTGAGGATGAACAACCGTTCCGGCAAGACGACCTGACCTTCCGGGAATCAGCCGAAGATGCCCTGGTAGATGTCCTTGATGTTCCAATGCCCGGGAGTAGGCACCGGTTCGTTGATCATCGGCACGTCGATAACCGTCGGCCGCCGGGCGGCAAGGGCCGCGCGCAGCGCGTCCCCGAGGTCGTCAGCGCTTTTCACGGCATAGCCGTCAGCGCCGCAGGCGCGGCCGAGATCGGCGAAGTCCGGGCTGTACGGCGTGCCATCCGGGCCGGTGAAGTCGCAGCCGAAGCTCTGCCCGAAGTTGGCGGCCTGCAAGTCGCTGATGGTGCCGTGGGATCGGTTGTTCATGACCACGAAGATCACCGGTGCGCCCTGCTCCACGGCCATCGGCAGCGCCGGGAGTTGTGCGCTCATGCCCCCGTCGCCGATCAGGGCGACCACGGTCCGCTCGGGTTGGGCGATCTGCACACCGACCGCCGCCGCCGGGCCGAAACCCATGGTCGAGGCGCCGCCCGGTGTGATGAAACGCCCCTGCTCGGGCAGTTCGTAGCACTGGGCGACCCCGTTCTTGTTCCAGCCCACATCGGTCACCAGCACCGCGTCGGCGGGCAGGTTCACCCGCAGGTCGGTGAGGATGCGTTCCGGGCGTAACGGAAACTTGTCGCTGGTGCCGCGTTCGCGGCTGTCGGTGAACAGGGTCCGCCTTGTCATGGTGATGGTCTCGCGTAGCCCTTCGCGGCGGCGGGGCTGCGGCGAGCGGGCGCGGACGGCGGTGTCGATCGCCTGCACCGCATGCGCGACGTCGGCGACGGCGCCGATCTCGACCGGGTAGTTGCGGCCGATCTCGGCCGGGTCGATGTCGATCTGGATGAGCCGGCCGGGCGGGAACTGCCAGGTGTAGCGGGTGTCCCAGGAGCTGGCGTCGGTCTCGGCGAAACGGGTAGCCAGGGCCAGGACGATGTCGGCCTCCCGGGTGTACTGGTTGGTCACCTCCAGGCCCCAGAAGCCGGGCATGCCGAGCAGCAGCGGATGGCTGTCGGGCAGTGTCCCCTTGGCCATCAGCGAGTGCACGACCGGGATGTCCAGGTGTTCGATCAGCGACCGCAGCGCGTCGAGCCCGGGCCTGCGACGCAGACCGCCTCCGACGTAGATAAGGGGTTTGTCCGCGGCGAGGAGCATGTCGGCGACGCGATCGGCGACCTCTGCGGCCAGCGCCGGGCGATGCGGGGCTGCCAAGGGGTAGGTGCTGCCGGTGTCGACCGGTGCTGGCCGGGAGAAGTGGTCCATCGGCACGCTGAGCAGCACCGCGCCTGGCCGCCCGGAGGCCGCGGTCCAGAAGGCGCGCTCGGTGAAGCGAGGCAGGTCGGCCGCCCGGTGGACCTGCCAGGCCCGTTTCACGAAGGGCCGGTAGATCGCGGTCTGGTCGGCGTCGGCGTGCAGGTTCACCTCTTGGTGCGGGTGCCTGCCGTGGTAGTAAGACGGGATGTCACCGGCGATCGCCACCAGCGGAACCGAGTCGAGGGCGGCGGTGAGCACGCCGGTGACCCCGTTGGTCAGACCGGGACCGACATGCATGAGCACCACGCCGGTGCGGCCGCTGGCCCGGGCGTAGCCGTCGGCCGCGTGCGCTGCGGCCTGCTCGTGCCGGGCGATGACGAACGTGATGCTGCTTCGCCCGATCGCGTCCAGCAGCGCGATGTTGGTGTGCCCGCAGGTGCCGAAGATGTACTCGACCCCGTACTGCTCCAGCTGGTTAACCATCGCCTCGGCGGCGGTGACCGAGCCCATCAGATCTCCTCCTGGTCTCCGTGAAGGGACATGCCGCGCAGCAGGAGCGTCTTGACGACCGTGTAGTCGTCGATCATCCAGCGCGGTGCCTCCCGGCCGAAGCCGGAGTCTTTGACGCCGCCGAACGGCACGTGGTCCAGGCGGAAGTTCGAGGAACCGTTGACGATCAGTCCGCCGACCTCAAGCTCGCGCCAGGCGGTCAGGATCCGGCGTACGTCGTGGGTGAACAGGCCGGCCTGCAACCCGTAGCGGCTTTCGTTGCAGGTGCCCAGCACCTCGTCGAAGTCGTCGAACGACTGCACCGCGACGGCGGCGCCGAACACCTCCTCACGAATCAGACGAGCATCAGCCGGTGCGGACGCGACGACAGTGGGGATCACCGTCGCGCCGTCGCGACGGCCGCCGGTGGTGATGCTCGCACCGCCGGCGGCGGCGTCCTGCGCCCACGCGACGACTCGTTCAGCCGCGTCGTCGTCGACCATCGAGCCGACATCCGTGGCCGGATCGAGCGGATCCCCGACCGTGAGCTTCTCGACCGCGAAGGTGAACGCCTCGAGGAACTCCGCATAACGGCTGCGGTGGACGTAGACACGCTGCACCGAGATGCAGCTCTGCCCGGAGTTGCTGTAGCCGGTGGCGGCGCAGATCCGGGCGGCTGCGGCGATGTCCGCGTCCTCGCAGATGATCGTCGCGGCGTTGCCACCGAGTTCCATGACCAGACGTTTGGCGCCCGCCGAGCGGGCCACCGCCGCACCCGTCTCCGGGCTTCCGGTGAAGCTGATGACCCCGACCTCGGGCGCGGAACTCAGCGCCGCACCGACCGGGCCGCCGCCATGCAGCACCTGCACCGCCTCGGGCGGCATCCCGCTGTCGAGCAGCAGGCGCACCACCGCCACGGAAGAGGCCGGGGCCTGGGGCGGTGGTTTCACCATCGTCGTGTTGCCGGCCGCAAAAGAGGCGCCCAGCTTGTGGGCGAGCAGATTCGCCGGCGCGTTGAACGGGGTGATGGCGAGGGTGACACCGACCGGGGCCCTGTGGGTCAGCGCAGTGTTGCCCACACCGCGGGCCCAACCCGCCACCGGCAGGACCTCGCCGCCGATGCGTCGAGCCTCGGCGGCGCAAACCGCGAAGGTGTCAGCCACCCGGTCGATCTCGCCACGGCCGTCCTTGACCGGCTTGCCGAGTTCCAGGGCGAGCAACCGGGCCAGCTCATCGCGCCGGGCGAGGGCCGTGTCCGCGGCGCGTTCGAGTACGCCGGCGCGCGCCGCGGGCGACATCCGGGCAACCGCCTTGGCACCTCGACGCGCATAACGCCGGGCCGCCTCGACATCAGCATCGCCAGCCTGCCGAGCAGTGCTGACGACGGCCCGGGTCCAGGGACTGACCCGGTCCGCGTGCTGCCCGTCAACCAGCCACTCCCCGGCGACCAAACAACCGACAGCCATCGGCACGTCCTGCGGGTCGTCAGTCATCAGCACTCCTCGGTGAACCACTTGGCAGACCATATGGACCGCTCTGTGGACTAGGTGTAACGTACGGGCCGCGAGGTCGCCTCGCAATGCCTTGGCTCCGCGGAAGATTTGGGAGCAGTTCCGCCACGCCGGGCTGCCCGCCCGATGACGACCGAGGGGCACGTCTCATGGATGACGATCGACCACTGCACGGCGTCCAGGTCCTGGACCTGACCAACGTCCTGGCCGGCCCGTACTGCAGCTACCAACTGATGCTTCTCGGTGCGGAAGTCGTCAAGATCGAACGACCCGGCGACGGCGACCTCGCCCGCAAGCTCGGTCCGGAGCCGGACCTGAATCACGCCGGGATCGGCGCCTCCTTCCTCGCGCAGAACGCGGGCAAGAAGTCCGTCGAACTCGACCTCAAGAACCCCGCCGACCGCACGACCTTCGAGGGCCTGCTGCGCGGAGCGGACGTGCTGCTGGAAAACTTCCGAGCCGGCGTGCTCAGCCGGATCGGCTACGACTGGGCTGCCCTGCAGCGGATCAACCCGCGCCTGGTGTACTGCGCGATCTCCGGGTTCGGCCAGACCGGGCCGATGCGCCAGGCGCCGGCATACGACCAGATTATCCAGGGCTTGTCCGGCATGATGAGCGTCACGGGGACCCCGCAGACCGCGCCGCTGCGAGTCGGGTTCCCGGTCTCCGACACCATCGGTGGGCTGGTCGCCGCCATGACAATCGCCGCGGCACTCGCCGGCCGGACACGGACCGGCAAAGGCGTCTGCCTGGACGTCTCGATGCTGGAGACGTCGCTGTCCGCGATGGGATGGGCGGCGTCGAATTACCTCGTCAGCGGCGTCCCTCCGGAACCGATGGGCGACCAGAATGCCACCGCCGCGCCGTCCGGTACCTTTCAAGCGGCGGACGGAGCTCTCAACATCGCCGCGAACCGGCAGGAGCAGTTCGACACCCTCTGCCGGATCATCGAGCGTACCGACCTGCTCACCGACACAAGGTTCGCCGAACGTGAGGCCCGCAAACAGCATCGGGCGGCGCTCAACGACGAGATCAACACCGCGTTGCGCGGCCGGCCAGCCATCGAGTGGGAAGAACGCCTGTCGACAGCCGGAGTCCCGGCAGCCCGCATCCTCACTGTTCCGCAGGCGATGGAGCTCGACCAACTGAAGGTGCGCGGCTTCCTCACCGAGCTGGAGTTCCCCGGCGATCCGAACCGCACGCTGCGAGTCACCGGCAACGGGGTCTTGGTCAACGGCGAACCCCTGCGGCCGACGGCACCGCCACCGCTGCTTGGCGAACACAACGGCGAATACAAATGCCCCACCGGCGAGGTGACCGCACCGTGACCGACGAACGGCCCGAACCGACCGTCCAGGACGTGTCCGACTGGTGGGCGACGAGCGTCTCACGAATCGAGCCCAACCGCATCGAACTGCGCGGGCAACCGGTGCAGGACCTGATCGGCTCGATCAGCTTCCCCGGAATCATCTGGCTCATGGTGCGCGGCGAGATCGCTACCGCCGGCCAGGAGCGCCTGCTCGAGGCGGCACTCGTCGCCTCGGTGGATCACGGACCGCACGCGCCGTCCATCGCGGTGGCGCGCATGGCAGCGACCTGCGGCATCGGCCTGAACAACGCGGTAGCGACCGGGGTGAACCTGCTCGGTGACGTGCACGGCGGCGCCGGCGAACAATGCATGGCCCTGCTGGCCGACGTCCGGCAGCTGCATCAGGACGGCACCGACCTCGCCACCGCCGCCGCGGCGACCGTCCAAACCTGGCAGGCCCAGTCCAAATATCTGCCCGGCTTCGGACACCGCTTCCACACCGTCGACCCGCGCCGAGATCCCCTGCTCGGCCAAGTGGAACACGCTGTTACCGACGGTGTCGTGGACGGAACCTACCTGCGGGCCGCACACGCGATCGAACGAGTCCTCGCCGAAGGCAGCAGCCGGCCCGTGCCGATCAACATCGACGGCTGCACCGCCGTCGTGTACGCCGAGCTGGGCTTCCCGCCACCACTGGCACGGGGCCTGTTCGTGCTGAGCCGCAGCGTCGGCATCCTTGCCCACGCCTGGGAGGAAACCGGTCAGGGCCGCCGCAACAAGGGCCCGATGCCACCGTCCATCCTGCCGACCTTTCATGACGGCAGCTGAGAACAGCGACGCGAACAAGCATGCGTTGGCGATCGTCAGTTGCGCAGCGCTCGCCGGTCCGGTTGTCGTGTACTGCGCAGCATGATGATCAGCGATGAGCACGACGCCCTGCCTTCCTCGGTGGCCTGGCCGGCTGCGGAGCAACGGAAGGTGACTACGGCCGGAACTGCCTGAGAGCTCCTGCCGCCTCAATGTATGTACTGGTTAGTTAGTTATACTCGCCGGACGCTGGACGCGGAAGGGGCCGCCACCCGCGCCGGATGTGAGTCCTCGATCTGAGGGAAGACCATGGCCACGCAGACGCCGGACTCGCCAGCGTCGGCACCCGTGGTACGCGACGCTGAACGCACTCGCATCGAGAAGATCCACCTCGCCCGGCACCTCACCCGTTCCGAGACCTTGCCGGCCTGGCCGATCCGGCGTTGGACACGTTGATCTGGATCCTCGACCGCGGACGCGCGAATCTTCCAGCGCGACATGCTCGACCCCGCCCGCCACCAGGCCATGATCGGCGACCCTCCATCGCCGGCGCTGAAGGCGGATCGGGTTCGGCTCGCCCGCAAACTGCGCATGTACCTACGCCCGCACGTTTTCGTGATCAGCGAAGTGGGATACCGCGGATGCGGCCGGTCGAAAGTCGACCGGCCGCCGCGCGGATTTGTCAGACGCGACCGAAGTTCTGTGTCCAGTAGTGGTGCCGTCGGTCTTGATCACCAGGCCGACGCCGGCCGGGTCCGGCCGGTGCGCTGGTGGTCGGCGCGGTGGTACGGGGTGGATCCGGGCCGGGGTGGCCCGCGATGTTGTCCAGAGCCTGCTCGGGCAGGTGTCGGTGTCGTCGATGGAGCCGAATCTGCACGCCAGCGACGCGGACAAACGGGCCGCTGTACGGGCTTCAGCAACGCGACGAGCGGGGCGGCGAGGTCGAGGGCGAACTCCAATGGCGTCGCCGTCATCCGGGAGATCAGTTGGGGCGGTGACAGTGGCTTTTGAACGGTTCCGTGGTATCGACCCGGCCGACAAACGTACCTGAGGCCTGGTCGCGGTCGGGGTGCCGTCGTCGGTCAGTCTCACCGGCCGGCGCCGTCACGGTGGTGCGGCGACGTTCAGTGAACTTCCGGCTGCGGCTTCTACCGGCCGGACCCGTCCTATCTTCCGGCAGTGGAGGACCCACGTGCGAGAACTACGGGCCGACCGGGAGACCGCACTGGCCATGGACGCCGCGGACTTCGTCGTGCGCAACCTCGACGAGCAGGTCACCGCGTTCGGCGACGTCGCCGAACGCATGCACCAAAGACTGCACGCGCTGGACCCGGTCGAAAGGTCGGAGGTCGAAAAGGCCAGCCGGGTTCTACGGCGCATGCGGGCCGCCTCCGCCCAGCGAGTTCTGCCGCTCACCTTCCTGCCGCTCCGGCAACAATCCCAACATCCCCGCCACCAGGTAAACGACGTCGGCGCCTGGGCGCGACCCGCTGGACTGCAAGCCGAACTGGCAATCATGCGGGGACGCCAACGCGCGGACCCGAAAAGAGAACGACGACCTGCGCGACCGGCTGCGGCGCCAGCTCGGCAGCCAGCTCGACCAGCTCCACACCCCCGACTTGATCGCGCGGATCAACGAACTCACCCTCGAGACCGACGCCGCCAATGCCACCATCGACCAGCTTCGACACGACAACGGCGCCCTCACGACCAAGCTCGAGCAGGCTCAAGACGACCTGCTGGCCGCCCGAGCCGGCCTGCGCCGCATGATCCGCGAACGCAACACCAACGCGGACGCTCACGCAGAGCAAAGAGTCAGCTCCGTTCAACGCCCGGCCACCGCCGGGATCGGGCAGCGCGTTCGCTGGTCACCCGATCGGTGTTACTTGCCATAGAACAAGCAACGTTCGACCACTACCCCAGCAGCAGTGATGTGGTCACAATGACCCCATGACGGACGCCGATCATCAACCGCGGGTCCGTAACGCGAACGGTGTTTCTGGCATTCGGTTAGTAGGTCTCGGCGGTCGGCCAGCGGTCACCGAACGTGATGGCGAAGGCGTTGATCACAGGCTTCCAGCGCATTGTCCATCGTGTACGGCCCGTGCCGGTCGGGTCGAGACTGCGGGTCACAAGGTACAGGCACTTCATTGCGGCCTGCTCGGTCGGGAAGTGGCCGCGGGCTCGGACCGCGCGGCGGTAGCGGGCGTTCAACGATTCGATGGCGTTGGTCGAGCAGATCATCGTGCGGATCTCGACGTCGTAGTCGAGAAAGGAATGAATTCGTTCCACGCGTTACGCCACAGCCGGATCATCGCCCGATATTGAGTTCCCCAATTCTCTTCCAGATCGTCGAGGGCAGCGAGTGCGGCGTCGGCGTTCGGCGCCGTGTAAATCGGCTTGATATCTTTCTTAATGGCGTCGCTGTCCCTGCGTGAGGTCAGCCGGAAGGTGTTCCTGATGAGATGAATGATGCAGGTTTGAACAATGGTCTGCGGCCACACTGCTTCCACGACGCCGGGTAGCCCTTTCAGTCCGTCGCAGACCAGGAAGAACACATCGGACACGCCGCGGTTTTTCAGATCGACCAGGACGCTCATCCAGAATTTCGCGCCTTCACCGCCGGTGCCGGCCCACAGGCCCAGGACGTCCTTGCGGCCGTCTACGGTGACCCCGATAGCCGCGTAGACAGGCCGGTTCGCGACCTGGCCGTCGCGCACCTTGACGACGATGGCGTCGATGAACACGGCGACGTAGACGACGTCGAGGGGCCGCGACGACCATTCCGTCATCTCGGCCACCACTTTGTCGGTGATCCGGGAGACCGTCTCCTTGGAAATCGACGCGCCGTAGATTTCTGCGAAATGCGCTGAGATCTCGCCGGTTGTCAGCCCTTTCGCGTACAACGACAGCACCATTTCGTCGACCTCACCGAGGCGGCGCTGCCGTCTCCTCACGATCTTCGGCTCGAATGTGCCCTCACGATCGCGGGGAACATCAATAGAGACTTCACCGGCCGCGTCCGAGACCACCGTCTTCGATCTTCTGCCGTTACGCACATTCGTCGAAACGCGACCGTTGTCGGCCTGGTTCTTCTCGTGACCGAGGTGTTCGGTCATCTCCTCGTTCAGCGCTGTTTCGAGGACATTCTTGGTGAACAATTTCAGCAGCCCGTCAGGGCCGGTCAGCGCCAACCCTCGCTGCCGGGCCTCGGCCACCATCGCTGCCGCTGCGGCCTGCTCAGGCGACAGCTGTCGGCCCTTGGCGCCGACGTTCTTCCGTGGACGCACGATCTCTGCGGTCATTACTCACAGTGCCCATCCCGCCGGACCGAAATCCGGCGAATCGGGCCAGAAACACCGTTCGGGGCACAGTCCCAGCGGTACAGGTCGATTTCGGCGAGGAGAACGGGGATGTCGGCGACGGCGGTCCAGACGGTGCAGAAGGGGGCCGGTTGGGCGGCGCGGTCAGTGTCGGATCGCGAGGATGGCGATGTCGTCGGTCGGCCGGTCTTGGGCGATCTCGGACATGACGGTGGCGCACACGGTCTCTGGGTCGTCGGGGCGAACGGTGTTGAGTAGCGTCTTGATGCCGACGTCGATGATTCGGTGGCGGCGTTCGACCAGTCCGTCGGTGTAGCACAGCATCAGTGCGCCGACCGGTAGGTTGATCGAGGTGGTGTGCCGGTTGTGCGCCCACCGGCTGACGCCCAGGGGGGCGTCGACGGGCATGTCCACGAGTGCGGGTTGCTGGCCGGGGACGGCGAGTACGGGACGTAGGTGGCCGGCTGTCGACAGTTGTACCGTGGACCGGTCTGGGGAGATCATGGCGTACAGGGCGGTGGTGAGCGCACCGGCCTCGAAATGTTGCACCTTGCGATCGAGCGACATCAGAGCTTGAGCGGGATTGTCGCTGAGCAGGGCGTAGGCGCGCAGCGCGCTGCGGATGCGGCCCATCACCACAGCCGATGCCAGACCGTGACCGGAGACGTCGCCGATGACCAGGCCGAGCCAGCCGGAGGGCAGGCTGAACATGTCGTACCAGTCGCCGCCGACACCGAACTCGTGCCCGGGCACGTACCTGACCGCGACCTGCAGGCCCGCCACGGTGGGTGACTGTGGTGGTACCAGGCTCCGTTGCAGGGCGAGGGCCGCAGTGTGTTCGCGTTGCTGCAATCGCGACTGTCCGGCCACGCCGGCCCGGTCAGCTGCCACCTGCAGGAGCATGACGTCGTCGGCAGTGAACGTTCGGGGGGTGACGGTGCCGACGTGCAGTACGCCGACGAGGTTGCCGGTGGCGAGGATCGGCACGCCGAGCAGCGAGCGGATACCCGTCCTGAGCAGCAAGGGGTTGACGACGTTGGCGGACGTCACCTCGTCGAGGACCAAGGGCTGACCCGTCTGGGCGATCCGCCCGGCGAAACCGGCGCCTACCGCAATCCGGAAACCCTGACGAACCTCTTCCTCCAGACCCTTGGAAGCGGTCGCCACCAACTGGCCCGCGTGCAGGTCGAGCAGCAGGACCACTGCGGTGTCGACCCGTAACACGCTTCGTACTCGCTCCAGCAGCGTGTCCAACAGGTCGGAGACGTCGAGGCGAGACAGGGATGCGTCGGTCAGCGTCTTGAACTGACGCAGTAGCTCGATCTCGCCCGGCGTACCTGCTGATTCCACGACGGCAGCCTAATGCGTCGGCCTGGAGGTCGCCGATCTCGAACGCGACGTGGCACGAGAACTACCTGCTCGAACACGTTGCGCCTCATGGCTGGTCATCAGTGATCGTCAATGAGGCCCATACGTGTTTGCCGGGCGTGGTGGTGTACCAGCCGACTTGCTCGGCGAGGCGTTGCACCACCGGTAAGCCCGTACCGCCGGTGTCCGGCGTGCGGTGGGGCTCCACGGCAGGGGCGGCTTGCGCGTCGCTGTCGATCACGTCCACGACGATGTGACCGTCCGCTCGGAAGACGACCAGCACGGTCGGCGGACGGCCGTGCCGCAGGGCGTTACTGGCCAGTTCGGTGGCGACTAGGACCAGTCGCTCGGCGAAATCCTCGGCATCGGCCATGGTCGGTATGGCCCCTTGCGTGACGAGCCGGCGTAACGTACCGCGGAGAGCTTGCAGCTCGGGTGGCCGGTCGAGGGCCCACCGGGCGATCTCCTCGTCGGCGTGGGGAGGACGCTACCTATTCCATCTGGTCATCACTGGATATTGCCCACCATGGGTGAGGTCATACCGCGTACGGAACCTCCCTGCTGCTCAGGCAGCCAGGTTCCCGCCCCGCGGTCGCGATGAGCCCGCCGCAGCGAGCCCTTCCTTCACATCAGCGGTGCCGGTTCGGTGGCCCGCTCAGGCAGGAGGTTTGACCGGGAGGGTGATGACGAAGGTGGTGCCCGGGCCGTCGTGGTCGGCAACGGAGATGCTGCCGTGGTGGCGTTCGATGATGGCGCGCGTGACGACCAAGCCGAGTCCGGTGCCCGGGATGCGATGCTGCAGGGCGGTGGACGCCCGGTAGAAGCGGCGGAACAGTCGTGGCCGGTCGGCGGCGGGGATACCGATGCCGGTATCCGCAACGGTCCAGCGGATTCTGTCGTCGCCGTCGAGATGCGCGGTCACGGTGACGGTGCCACCGGCCGGGGTGTACTTGATGGCGTTGCTGAGCAGGTTGTCCGCCACTTGGCGTAACCGGTCGGCGTCGGCGTACAGACACATGGTGGAGTCGAGGTCCGCGGTGAGCTTCAGGTGTTTGCTCGCCGCGGCGGTGCCGGCTGCGTGCACGGCCTGGCCGATGACCTCGGCCAAGTCGATGGCGGAAGGATCGATGCCCAGGTGTCCGGTCTCGAGGCGGGCGAGGTCGAGCAGGTCACCGGTCATCACGGTGAGGCGTTCCGCGCTGCGGGTGATGATGTGCAGGTACTGCCGTTGTTGCTCGTTCGACAGATCGTCGAGTTCGTCGTCGAACAGCGCCGCGGTGCTCGTGATGATGGACAGCGGATTGCGTAGCTCGTGGGTGACCATGGCGAGGAACTCGTCCTTCGTGCGAGCCAACTCGATAGCCAGTTCTTCGGCCCGACGCCGTTCCAGGTACTGCCCGGTGTGCGCCGCGACGCCGGCGAGCAGCGCGGTCAGGCTGTCCTCGGGATCTTCGACGTGCTCGCCGTACACCGCCAGGGCACCCAGAGTGACACTGCCGGAGTTGATCGGCACGCCGACGGCGACCCGGAGCCCGTAGCGGGTGGCCAGGCGGCTGCGCAGCGAGGTGGCGTCCGCGGCGAGGTCCGGGATCCAGCGAGGTCGTCCGGAGGCCTGCACCGCGCCGGGGAGCCCGACGCCATACTCCAGCTCCGGCTGGCAGAAGTCCCGGACATCCCGGGTGGTCGACCGCGCCGCGCAGACCAGTACCTGCCGGGCGTCATCGACCAGCCACATCTCCACGATCGGCCAGCCCATGCCGGCGGCCAGCGACTGCACCACCCGCTCAGCGGCCTGCTTGCTACTGCTCGCGTCGGCCAAACCCCGGGAGACCGCCGCCTCGATCGCGGCGAAGCGCTGCGCCCGTACCGTGACCGTCACGTCATGAGCGAAGACGTGGAAGCGGCGTCCGTCCGGCCCGTCGGTCGAGGTCAACGTCGCCTCGATCGGGAATTCGTGACCGTCACGGTGGGCGACGACAAGCTGCAGGCGTTGGCGTTCGACCTGACCGGCGTCCCCGGACACGCGGGTGATACGAGCGCGGTGCGCCGCCCGAAGCCGCGCCGGCACTATCAACTCCATGACCGGTTGCCCGCACGCCTGGTCCTGGGTGTAGCCGAATGTCTCAAAAGCCGCGCGATTCCATCCCACCACCCGGCCCTCGGCGTCGACGCCGATGTACGCCTCAAGAGCTGCGGACAGGACTTCCTCCAGCGCACCGACCGACTGACCGTCACAACTGACCCGGTCCTCTTGCTGGCTCATGGTGGCCTGCCATGGGGTTGAGGTGCGCGCTGGGCGCCGGCGCGGTTCTGACAGCAACCGTAATCCGCGGAGGTAGCCGCATCGGCCAATCTGCGAGATCGCTCCCGTGGTGAACGGCCCCAGGGAGCGGCACTTCACCTGGGCCGTTGGGCGCGGTCGGGCCGTTGGGCAGCCACCCTGTTGCCAGCACGCCGGGGGCCATACTTGTGCGCCACCTTGCGACTCGACTGAGATCCGAGGGCCGGCCAGCTGGCAGCACATTGCCCTTGGGGCTTTGGCGGACCAGATGGAAGCGGCGGTCCGCACCTTCACCCGCACCACAGGACTGGATCTGGCCGATATACGCACCACCCGGGCGCACGCCGGGGCCAGGTGACGTGGGCGTACGGCTATAGCCGGAAGCTGGCGACCAGTTCTCGTAGTTCTCTGGAGATGTCGGACAGCTCGTGTGCGGCCTGTTCGGACTGGCTGACCAGCTCGCTGCTGGTGCGGGCCAGGGCAGCCACGTCGTCGATGTTGGCGGCGATCTGACCCGAGCCGTCGGCGGCCTCGGCGACGCTGCGGTTCATCTCACTGGTGGTGGCCGTCTGCTCCTCGACCGCCGAGGCGATCGTGGTCTGGTAGTTGTTGATCTGGGCGATGATCCGGGAGACCTCCTGGATCGCGGAGACCGCGCCGGCCGTGTCGGCCTGGATCGCCTGCACCCGGCGGGAGATGTCCTCGGTGGCCCGGGCCGTCTCCTGGGCCAGGTCCTTGACCTCGCCGGCGACCACCGCGAAGCCCTTGCCGGCTTCGCCGGCCCGGGCAGACTCGATGGTGGCGTTCAGCGCCAGCAGGTTGGTCTGCTCGGCGATGCTGGTGATGACTTTGATGACGTCGCCGATCTCCTGGCTCGAGGTGCCGAGCCGGGACACGGTCTCGGTGGTGGTGCGGGTGACCGTGACGGCTTGGCCGGCCACGTTGGCCGCTTGACTGGCGTTCTGCGCGATCTCGCGGATCGACACGCCCATCTCCTCGGCGCCGGCGGCGACCGTCTGGACGCTGCGGGACACCTCACCGGCGGCCGCGGCCACCGTCTCGGCCTGCGCCGAGGACCGCTGCGCGCCGCCGGCCAGCTCGGTCGAGAGGGCGCCGATCCGGTCGCTGGCCGCGCCGAGCGTCGCCGAGCTGGCGGCCAGCCGCTGCAGGACGGCGCCGACGGAGTCGAGCGCGGAGTTCATCGAGGCGCTCATCCGGCCCACCTCGTCCTGCGTCTGCACGTCGAGCCGGCGAGTGAGGTCGCCGCCGGCGACCGCCGACATGACCTCGCCGGCCTCGGCCAGCGGCCGGGTGATGCTGCGAGTGGTGCGCCACGCGACGAAGACGGCGATGGCGATGGCCACCAGCAGCAGGCCGGTCATCAGCGCAATGAAGGTACCGGCGATCGACCGGGCCGCGGCGGTCTCCTTCTGGTTCATCGCCTCCTCCAGGTCGATGAACACGTTGATCACCCGGAGCCACTCGATGAACGCGGGCTTGGCCTGCTCGATGAGCACCCGCAGAGCCTGGTCATTGTCACCAGCGCGGCGTAGCTCGATCACCTCGTCGATCAGCGGCAGCGTCTCTTCCTGCACCCTGTTGATCTCTGCGAACGCGGCCTTCTCGGCGTCGCTGGTGTTGGCCGGATCGGCGAAGATCGCCTTCATCTTCTCTTCCGAGACCGTGTACTTCCCGGCGAGTTCTTCGATCAGATCGACCTCTTCGTTGACCTGCTCCAGGTTCTCCGCGAACAGCACGTCGCGCAACGCGATAGCCCGGTCGTGCACACTGCCCCGGAAGTTGATCGCGAAGCGCTGCTTGACCGCGTTCTGGTCATTGATGGTCGTCAGCCCGCTGTCGATGGTGCGCACCTGCACGATGCCGACCGCGACAAGTGCCACCATGGTGAGCACCACCACCAGGAACCCGGCACCCAGCCGCCTGCCGATGCTCCAGTTCTTCACCTGCGCGACACCCCGATCATCTCGGTACCTACGGTGCCTACGGCACCACGCCCTGCATCATTGCTCACCTCATCGACGGCTGGCTGCCAGATCCGAGATTCGCTCATTAACGGACGCCGACCTCGGCGTAGTACCCGAGCAACTGGAGTTAGCGCCGGATCATCCGTCTACAAGACCACCCCGTCCGAAGGACGTCGCGCCGAAGACGGCGAGATCAGAAGTCCTCAGGTATTGCGCCCTGCGGACGATGGGCGCCGCACGTCGCGGTGATCATGCGACCAGTCGGGTGGAGGGAGCAGCGTGGGCGGCAGATGGGCAGCGACTGTTACCGGTCTCTGTACGGTGCTGGGTCTGGCCGCGGTCGGCACCCCGGCGGTGGCGAGCGGGCCGGCGGTCGACGTGATCGTCCGTACCGCGTCGCCGGACGCGCTGGCCCGGGCCGAGGCGTTCGTGCGCCGGTCCGGTGGCACCGTCGAGCGGGAACTATCGGTGATCTCCGGATTCGCCGCGCGGGTACCCTCCGGCGCGGTGCCGGAGCTGGAGCGTACGCCGGGGGTGGCCGAGGTCACCGCGGACGGCACGGTCCGGATGAAGGGCAAGAAGTGGATCGACGACGGCGGTGTGAACGCGTCGGTCGGCAGCGTCAAGAAGGCGGCGGGCGGTAAGAAGGCCAACACCGCGGCGCTGACCGGCGCGGGCATCGGTGTGGCCCTGATCGACTCGGGGGTGGCTCCGGTGCCGGGTCTGATGCAGGCCGGCAAGGTGGTCAACGGGCCCGATCTCTCATTCGAGTCGCAGACGCCGGGCCTGGTCAACGTCGACAGCTACGGGCACGGCACGCACATGGCCGGCATCATCGCCGGCAACGACCCGGCCTCCGGTTTCGAGGGTCTGGCACCCGGTGCGAAGCTGATCAGTCTCAAGGTGGCGGCGGCCGATGGTGCCGCCGACGTCTCGCAGGTGATCGCGGCGATCGACTGGGTGGTCACCCACCGCAACGATCCGGGCCTCAACATCCGGGTGCTGAACCTCTCGTTCGGCGCCGACTCGACCCAGAGCGCCGTTCTCGACCCGCTCTCGTACGCGGTCGAGGCGGCCTGGCGCAAGGGCATCGTGGTGGTCGTGGCGGTCGGCAACGACGGACCCACCTCCACTCGGGTCACCATGCCGGCCGCGAACCCGTACGTGATCGCGGTCGGTGCCGCCGACGCCAACGGCACCGAGATCCGGACCGACGACACGGTGGCCTCGTTCTCGACCCGTGGCAGCGTCGCCCGGCACGCCGACCTGGTGGCCACCGGCCGGTCCATCGTCTCGCTGCGGGTGCCCGGCTCGTACATCGACACCGAGTACCCGGCCGCCCGGGTGAGCGAGACGACGTTCCGTGGCAGCGGCACCTCACAGGCCACCGCCGTGGTCTCCGGTTCCGTCGCGCTGCTCCTGCAACAGCGGCCCGGACTCACCCCGGACCAGGTCAAGAAGCTGCTGGTGGCCTCGGCCGACCCGCTGGCCGGTGCCGACCCGATCGCGGCCGGTGCGGGACAGCTCGACATCGCCGAGGCGGCCACGCTCACCGCGCCGCTGAACGCCCGGCAGACCTTCCTGCCGGCCACCGGTCTGGGCACGCTCGAGGGCTCCCGCGGCAGCTCGTACGTCGTGGACTCGGTCACCGGCAGGGCGCTGACCGGGGAGCGTGACATCTTCGGCGCGCCGTGGCGGCCGCTGGTCTGGACGGCGCTGGCCCGGGACGGCCGGGCCTGGACCGGGGGTACCTGGAACGGGAACGTCTGGAGCGGTTCGGCCTACAACGGCACGTCGTGGGCATCGGTGACCTGGAACACCGCCACCTGGACGTCGCTGAACTGGGCCGGCCGGCGCTGGACCGGCACAGACTGGACGGGCCGCGCCTGGACCGGGCGGGCCTGGACCGGACGGGCCTGGACCGCCGGGACCTGGCTGGGCCGGGCCTGGACTGGCCGGGCCTGGACCTGAGGCAAATACAGCGGGCCATGTGCGTGGTTCGAACCTGAGGCAAAGGGTGAGACGCCGTCCGGCCTGGTTGCCGGACGGCGTCACTACTCCGTCGGTTCAGCGGAGATCACCGCCGACGGTGAGCTTTCGCGGGTGTCCCGAACTGACCCGACCCACAAGCCGCCACCCCAGCACCACCCGCTGCTCCTCTCACCGGCAACAGCGGCGGACGACCGATCCGCACCCACCGGAACGGGATTCCCCTTCGGGTTTCGGCACACCAGGCGGCCCGCGTCGTGAAGATCAAAATACCCATTTCATCACGACGATGTTTCCCGGGCGGCACGACTCTTCCGTCATCAGGCGTAACCGGGGCAAGGCAAACGTGCACGCCCGGTTCTGAGGGGGCGGCGGCGCAGCAATGCGCCGTCGCTACCCGGCAGAACGATGTGCTGTGGCCGGCCGATGACGCTGTGGTTCACGGTGACTTTCTGCGGGGGGTGAGTGCCCGTGTTGGGTTCGTCGCACGCCGCCGGTCGAGTGATGGCTGCTTTTGCTGCAGCAGGGGCAAGGCGTGGTTGGCCTGCAGCTGTCGAAGCGCGGTTTCCAGCTGATCGATGGCGGCTTGGAGCCACGTCTGCTCGGCCAGAGGGCGGCGGTAGCGATTCATCGCCCGCTGAAGTTGCCGAAGCGCGAGGAGCTGTTGGCAGCCGAGTTCGTGGATCAGCGTCGCGGGAATGCGAGGTTCTGGCAGGTCGTCCACGCCTTTACGCTACGAGTACTGATACGCCGGCGAAGTCAGTTTGCGAGGGGAGGCACTCGCGGGGCCGACAGTGGTGTCCTAGCGTTCGGCAGGGTCTGCCCAAAATGATGGCCTTTTGCCAGGGGTGCTGCCGGTGTCTGTCACTGGTGTGACGCAACCCGGACCTAACCCACCGACCCTCGGTGGCGGCCCCCTGTCCTGCCCAGCCCCCAGGTGGGCGAAATGAGCGTAAGGCACCGTTCAACGACGCTTCGGAAGCAGCGCCGGGAATTAGTGGCGGAAGCCGGCGACGATGGTGGTGATTTCGTCGGCGAGCCGGGTCAGGTCGGTGGCGGCTTGCTGGGTGGCCTCGGCGCCCTGAGCGGTGGTGGCGGCGACGTCGGCAACGCCGGCGACGGTCTGCGCCACGGCACCGCTGTTGCCGGCTGCCTCGGTGACCGACCTGCTCATTTCCGCGGTGGTGGCGGTCTGTTGTTCGACGGCGGACGCGATCGTGGTGGTGTAGTCCCCGATCCGTGCGATCACTTCGGTGATCTCGCCGATCGCCGATGCGGCGAAGGAGCTGGAGTTCTGGATCGCTCCGATCCTGGCGGTGATCTCCTCGGTGGCCTTGCCGGTCTGCTGCGCGAGGTCCTTGACTTCGCCGGCGACCACGGCGAAGCCTTTACCCAGCTCGCCGGCCCGCGCTGCTTCAATGGTGGCGTTGAGAGCGAGCAGATTGGTCTGTTCCGCGATGGTGGTGATCAGGCGGACAACCTCCCCGATCTCCGCGCTCGCGGTGCAAGCTGTGCGACCTGGGCAGTGGTGCGTTCTGCGACCGCCATGCCCTGCTGGGCGACCTGTGCGGCCTGTCCCGCGTTCGACGCGATCTCGGTGATCGAGGCGCTCATCTGCTCCGCCCCTGCGGCGATCGACTGGACGCCGGTGTTGACCTCCTCGGTGGCGTGGGTCGCCGTGGTGGCTTTCGACGTGACGTCACCGGCGCCCGACTGCAGTTGCATGCTGACGGCGGACAGTTCCTCGGCGGCGGCGGCCAGACCGGATGCGGTCTGCGCCAGGCGCCCGCCGATAATCTCGCGCAGCCGAAGCGTCGTCGCGTTGAGCGCGTCGCCCAGCTGACCCAATTCGTCGCGGGTGCGCACGTCCGCGACGGTGGTTAGGTCGCCGTGCTCCACCCGGCGCAAAGCCGCCACGACGTGCCCGAGCGGGATGCTGATGGACCGCGCCGCGTACAACCCGACGGTGAGCGCCCCACCCAGCCCCAGCACGAGGACGACGATCAGCAGGGTACGGGCACTGCGGTAGGTCGCCTCCGCCTGCGCGGCACCCGCGCTGGCCTGTGCCATCTCGAGCTTGCTGAGCCCGCTCAGCGCCTCACTGACGGCGTCGAAGGCCGGGTCGAACTGCTCCCTCTCGGCCGCGGCGACCTCTGCCGTCCGCAGGGCGCGGCTCGCCGGCAGGATCTGCTCGTCGGTGACCTCGTACATGGTTGCCAGCGCCGTTTCGAACTGTTCGCGGACGGCCTTCTCCTCGTCGGTGCCCGGAGCCGACGAGTACTGCCTCCACAACTCGGTCAGACCGTTCCGGAAATCGGCGATCTCCTGCTCCCGTTCACGCATACTCGCGGGATCGGTGCTGATGACATGCCGCAGAATGGTCGCCCGGACCTCGTTGACGTCGCCGTCGATCTGTGCCAGTGCCGAGATCGGTAGCAAGTTGTTCTCATAGATGCCACCACCGGTCTCGTCCACCGCGCCGAGCTTGACAATCCCGACCAGGCCGGCCACCACCGCCGCGACCGCGGCGACGCTCACCGCACACAGCACCTTGACCCGCACTGGTAGATCACCCCACGGGCGGCGACGCCCCTGCCCCTGTGACATGATCCTCGACCTCCTCGCCGACACGTTCAGTTGACCCGACTGCTGCCTCGCTGCCGCACATCCCTATCCGCCTGTTATCAGGCAATAGCATCCAAAGCCTCAACGAGCACAGAACCCGCAAACACCTCCGGCGATTCGCGTCCCTTCCGTCCGCCATGCAACCGGTGACCCACAGACACCAGCAGTCCGGCTATCACCCGGCCGGGCATAGGTTTCACCAGAGAGGCGCCAGCGCCCACCCGCAACGGCAGATCGAAGCCTCAGCCGCCGGCTTCGGTGTCCCCGGCAGCCAGTTGCAGTTCGTGCTCTTCCCGAAGCTTCATGTAGGGAGCCCGCAGTTCTACGCGACGGTGGCGCAGCGACTCCGGTAGTGTGACCTGCTCGTCGTCGAAGGCGTCAGCGGACACTCGATACCTACGTGGGCCATCACGCTCCTCCGCGTCATGCTGGCCAGGAAGTGTGCCGGACTTGTGGTCGACACCATCGAGTACCGGTTGTTCGGGTCGAGGTGATCAACCCCGATGTCACTGTGGCGCAGTTCGCTCGGGGCAGGCGAGCCATCCCGCTGGGATACCGGCCGTTGGGGTGGTGTTTCATTCCGGTCGTGGCCGTCGTCCGGTGCTCCGGGGGCCTTACGGGCGTCCTCATCCGCCGCAGACAAAGCGCGGGTCAGCCGACGCTGACCGGCTTTGTCGCCGACGGTGGCAGCGGACGGAGCCGTTGCGCCCGTACATATTACGCAGGGTCACTGAGATGCAAAGGGTTCTTACGATCGCGCGCGTGCGGCGCGTACCGAACCGCCGAGACGGCAACAAACGGCCCGGGAACAGGGAAAACGCGGTTCTCATCCTGCCATGTATGGTCCACCGCGGTTCGATCCCCGCCCGGTAGCGACGACGTCGTGGACCTGGCGACCGAGGCCGATGTTCGCATCAGCGCCGACCACGAGATTGACGCCACTATGACGCAGCGTTTGCTCGACCAGGTCTCGCCCACCCTGCCGGTCACCGGGGCCCAGATCACGGCGTCGCACTGGCCGCCACCGACGTCTTCTCGTCCTGCAGCGCCTACGGTGTCGTTCTCCAGCCCCGGTTCCGTCGACGGACCAGCTGATAAACCGGCCCGACCCCGCAGTTCCAGGCCTGCACGTTACGGTCGGCGATCCGGCTCTCGACGAACCGGCCGGTGAACCAGCGCTTCGGCAGTTCGCACCGCTGGGATGACGACACGGCAGCGGCGACTCACGTCCAATACCGGGCACCTGCCGATTGACGCGTCCAGACCAGTCAGGATGCTTCTCGTCCGCACCGGACTCCCGGCCTCGTACTCTTGATCGCACCGGCGGGCGTTGTACCCGCAACCGCCCGCCGGTCCTCCACGCCAGAGCAGCCGCAGCGAGATGTGCAACCTCCGGAACGAGCATTATCGGCGGCAAATCAGGTCGCCAGTCGGCGGGCCTGGGCGAGTCATTGAAGATCGAAAGCGCGAACCGGAGGTCACGGCGTCGGCTTGACCAGTACTTCCGGTCTAAGCGCAAGATCATCACACCGCGTAACGGCGATCGCTCATGCTGGCCGCTCCGGCGCCGGCGAAGTCGCGCGTTGGCCCGGGCAACCTGCTCCGGTGGCAGCAACGTGGCGAGCCGGTCCGGATCACTCCACTCGTCGGCGTCGTGCGGCGCGAACCACGGACTGCCGGTGGCGGCGAGCACCACCGCGTCGCAGAGTACCGGCCCTGGTTGCGGTCCAGGTCGAACCGGACCAGTCGGGGATCGTCCAGATGGGCCAGCAGCGGCCACGGCGGCCGGGTCACCGTCGTTGACTACCACCACGGTGAGGTCGCGGTGCGTCCGCGCCAGCAACGAGCCGCCGCACGGTAGGCCGCGACCTGCGCCCCGAGCATGGCCGTCGCCTCGGCCACCGGCACCGGCTGCCAGCGGGCGCCCTTCGGGACGGTACGGCCGCTGTTGTGGCGGTGCAGCGTTGCCACCATAATGGCCGGGTAGTCGAGGGTCATGATCCGGCACGATCGGCTGCGCCACAGCAGCCGGGTGTCCTCGCCGCAGGCTACCGCGTCGAACGGGTGGCGCTCGCGGAACTGGCGGGTGAAACACATCGACGAGCCAGGCCACCCAGGCGAGAGCGCCGCCGGGGTTGCAGTAGCGCCAGGCGGCTTGCGCCACCGGGTCGTAGAAGAGCAGCGAGCGTACGCCGCAGACGCCCGCCGCTTCGCTGCGCAGGGCATGGACCTGGATGACCAGTTCCCGGTCCGGGTAGTCCTGGCGCAGGAAACCCTCGATCGCCAGGGGCACGAAGCCCCGGCGCTGATACGTCGGCATGAGACAGGACACCAGAGGCAGCGACATCACGAACTCCTTTGAACTTCTCCGCCAACCTGGCCGCGATCCAGGACGCGACCGCGGACGCGGTGTCGCCCGCCCGAATCTGCCGTTCGGCTAGGTCGGCCAGATCGTCGAACACTGCGCCACCTGACTCAAGGCCCACCACGACGTCTGCGCTCACTGCGGCCGGGCGCGCAGGGCGGCTGGGGCCGCCCTGCGGCACGGCCGCGCGTCGGTCACACGGCCGTCGGCGCGGTCCAGCGGCCCTTGAACCGGACCGTGTCACATCCGTCCACGGTGACGCGGATGTCGTACCTCTCGGTTCCGACGACGTAGACCCGCGAGGCCGTCGCACCGGGATCCATGAAGTCAGAGTAGGGGCCACCTTCCCAGGGGCGCCGGATGAAGCTGACCACGGTGGCGTTCACGTCACCGGTGTTCGTGAGGTCGATTCTGATCTGCCCTTCGTCGGCCTCGTTCACCAGGACCGCCGTCACCGGACAGCAGTTCTGCGTCGCGCTCGACATCGTCGGTGCGGCGGCTACCGGGCTGGATAGTCCCAGCGAGAAAGCGAACGCCGTCAGCACAAGGGCGGCTGCCCATCGCCGTGTTCCTTGCACGAGTCCTCCTCGGTCGTTTCGGGATGACCGGGGTCCGGGGCCACGTGTGTGTCACCGGTTACCCAGATTCCACCGCAACATAGGAGCAGCGCATGCCAACCTGCGCCGGTGTGGGCGCATCAGGCTAGTCCCAGCAGATGCAGACGGCTTGCCGGCCGGAACGCGTCGACTACGATCGCGGCGCCGCGATCGGCGAGGAGACCACGCCCGGATGACGAAGAAGAAGCCCGCCCGGGTGCCACCGTTGACCGGTTACTGCGCGGCTGGATAACACCTTCCTAAAGACTGCATTTATTTGGGGTTGTTGCAGCGCTAGGTTTATTCCTGGCGGCCGCTGACGCCGAGCCGTCGACTCAGCTCATGGGTACCCGTTATGTCATCGCGCAGCATCGAATCGAGACGGCGACGGCGACGCCTGCGACTGAGTAGGAGCCAGCGCCTGGCGGGAAGGCGACTGCCGGATCACACCTGACCTGATCAGGCGCGCTCAGCCTCCTCCGCCGACGCAACCGTTGCCTCCGCCAGCGGGACCGGCCGGATATACGCCTGCATAGTTCGGCTCAATGGGTTGCCTCCGATGGGTGCGGTGCCAACGTCCCGGACCGCGGAGGTGCTGCAGGCAATGTCCGCCCGGCATGTCGTGGCACTGCCCGCGGCCGCCGCAGTCGGCTAGGTAGCGACGTCCGCCGCCGATATTCAGTTCCTGATCCACTCGGAACAGCAGCGGTAGCCCGCCTGGTGCGCCACCTTCATCCTGCTGGGCCAGCCGGTAGGTCATCGCAAGCCCAGCGACCCGGTTGGCCGCGGCACTTTCCGCACTCACGGCGGACTCAGGCGTGTGGTGCAGGAAGCTCACGAACGCCGTCTGGCAGAACTGCTCGTAGTCGCGGGTGTGCAGGACGAGCTCATGCCACATGTCGTCAACGATCATCGAGGGCATGGCCAGCCTCGCCTTGGGCTGACGAGCGGCGAGCCGGAACCACTGCCGGGTGGCAGCTTCCACCGTGCTCACCTTCTCGGCAGACAAAGCCTCGTGGTGGCCGGCGAATCGTAGACGGACGCTGGCGGGGAACTGGTAGGCGTTGATGAAGGCCAGTCGTCGGGATGCTGCGCGGCTCCGTAATCGCACGTGTGTCATGCCGACAGAGTGCGCCCACTGGTCAAATAGGGCAATCGAGCCGAATAGGTCAGACCGATCCATTCGGATGGGCGGCACCGGTTCACGGTCGCCGACAATCGGCTGTGCCGGATAGGTGCGGTGACTCCCGGTGCCCGGCTCGGTCGTGGGTTTGGCCGACGAGCGACCACGTTCGCGACTGATTTGACCTCTTCGCCCCGCCAGTCTCGGGCCGCAGGTGATGCAGCTGGGACATGATCTCGGTGCGGGTGTGGCCGAGTTGGTCCCGGCGGTCGACGAGCAGCCGCGACCCCCGGTGGTGTCGTCGATGACGACGTGCCGCAACCCGGCCGTCCGTAGGGACGACAGCGACGCTGTGCGCGTCGACCGTGTCGATGTTGTGGCCTTGGCCGGTGGTGAACACTCGGGCCTACGGCTTCGTCGGAACGTCCACTACGGTCTCGCCCTCGGCGACCAGGTGCTGGGC
Source organism: Paractinoplanes rishiriensis (assembly GCF_016862375.1). Classification (GTDB taxonomy): domain Bacteria; phylum Actinomycetota; class Actinomycetes; order Mycobacteriales; family Micromonosporaceae; genus Actinoplanes; species Actinoplanes rishiriensis. Next base: position 41,607 of record NZ_BOMV01000115.1, read on the forward strand.
GACGTGCCGGCCGATGCCGTTGTGGCCCTCGACAGCCCAAGATGCGGTCGGTGGGTTTCAGGAGGGCCAAAGCCCGTGATGGCACCCGCACCCCGCACCCGGCGCCGTTGCCGTCACATCACCGTCGCCCATACCACCTTGCCGTCATGAGTCGGCATGGCGCCCCAAGCAGCGGCGACGCGGTGCACCAGCCGCAGGCCCCGCCCCCGTTCGTCGAGCGGGGCCTGCGGGTCGATGAGCTGCAATCCGGTCGGGCACGGGAACCAGCTGACGCAGTCATGAACCGCTACGTGCAGTCGTGGTCCGCTGCGCAACACAGTGACGATGAAATCGGTGCGGGCGTGCTCCACGGCGTTGCCGGCCAGCTCGGATACGATCGACCAGCCCTCCTGCAGCAGCTCTGGCAGGTGCCACGCGTGACAGGCCTGCGTGACGAGGGCGCGAGCGGCCTTGACCGATCCCGGCCGGGGCAGCAGACAGGTTTGCAGACAGTCCGCGCGCAACATCCGTCCAGCGATCGCTTTACGCGCCTCGGCCACGGCAGTGAACACGCGTGGCGCCGGCCCTGGGAAATATCGCAGGCGCCGGCTCAACGCGGCCGTAGCAGGCACGCAGAACGACACACTCATCGGCGTCGTGCCGAGCCAGGCCCATTGCCACAACCTCAACCAGAACGACACGCTGACGCCGTCAGGATCAACGAGATCGCGCAGATCGACGATGATCGAGGCAGAGGGTCCGGCCAGGCATTTGCGCACGGCCGCCGATACCTGTTCGCCGAGGGCGAGCGACCATTGCCCGTGCGCCGCCACCTCCGCGATCGCCATGCCGGCGTCGCCGATCACGGTCACCGCTGGGCCGAGACGATCCGTCGCAGGAGTAAGCAGAAAGGGCGGCAATATCGGCAGCGTATGCCAGTCCGCATCAGTCACCGTGGATCATCCGTGCCGCAACGTGGTCATGCGGACGCCCTGTTGAGGATTTCCTTGACGCACGCTGTTCAACGGCCACAACTGCCCCCGGTCATCTTGTCGGAATCGGTGCGCTACCGGGGTCTGAGGCAGCTGATCGGAGACAACGCGCTGTCTCCAAGCGCATAAGAATAGCTCAGCCAGTCGAAGATTGCTCTTCACCGTGGGGGTGATGCTTCGGGGTGACGGACTGGCAGTCTGTTGATCTCGAATGTCTCCACGCCTGGTTGGCATTCCTTTCGCTTGCTGCTGTCCGTCAACCGGTGGAGGCTGAGGTTAATTCTGACCCCGGACCCCGGTCGCCGCTGCTGTGATGGGGGTAATGATGAGACGTTTTCGGAGCCGAACGGCGACGGTGATCGTGGTCGGTGGTCTGCTGGTCCTGGAGTCGGCCTCCTCGGCTGCCGCCGTTTCGACCGGTGGCGATCTCACGAACCGGGTCAGCGTGTCCAGCGCGGGCACGGAGTCGGACGGCGAGAGCTTCGCTCCCGCAGTCAGTGGTAACGGCCGATATGTGGCCTTCTGGTCCACGGGCACGACCCTGGTGGCCGGCGACACCAATGCCGTCGCCGATGTGTTCGTCCGGGATCTGCGGACTCGGACCACCAGCCGTATCAGCGTGGCCACCGGCGGCGTGCAGGCCGATCAGGAGGCGTCCGAACCGTCGATCAGCGGCGACGGGCGGTATGTCGCTTTCTCGTCCCATGCCACCAACCTGGCGAGCGGCGACACCAACGACCGCGGTGACATCTTCGTCCGGGACCGCCGGGAAGCCCGCACCACCCGGGTGAGCGTCACCAGCGCGGGGGCAGAGGCCGACAACACCAGCCACAGTCCGGCCATCAGCGCCGACGGCAGGTACGTCGCCTTCGTGTCGCACGCCGCTAACCTCGTGCCCGGGGACACCAACGCCACCGAAGACGTCTTCGTCCACGATCGGCAGGCCGGAACTACCCGAAGGATCAGCGTATCCACGGCCGGTGTCGAGGCCAACGAGCGAAGCCTCGGCCCGACCATCACCGCGGACGGCCGCTACGTCGCCTTCGGCTCATTCGCCACCAATCTCGTACCGAGCGGCGCCAGCGGCGTATTCGTCCGGGACCTACGGCAGAACCACACCGAACTGGCGAGCGTGACCAGTAGCGGCGTCCCGGCCGGAGGTAACCTCGGGTTGAATGCGGCGATCAGTGCTCAGGGCCGGCACGTGGCTTTCTACACTGACGCGCCCGACGTCGTGCCGGGCGACACCAACACCGTTCAGGACATCTTCGTACGGGATCTCCGCGCCGATACGACCAGCCGTGCCGGCCTGTCGAGCACCGGCCTGCAGGGCGACGACAACAGCTTCGCGCCGGCGATCAGCGGCAACGGCCGATTCGTCGCTTTCGGATCGTTCGCCACGAACTTGGTGCCGGGCGACACCAACGGCGTTGAGGACATCTTTGTGCAGGACCGGTGGACGGGTGTGACCAGGCGAGTCAGTGTTTCCGGCACCAATGGTGAAGGTGACAGCGTCAGCGATTCAGCAGCCCTGAGCGCCGACGGCACCCGAGCGGCGTTCGTGTCGTACGCAACGAACCTGGTCCCGAACGACCGCAACCGCATCCTCGACGTGTTCGCCCGGAGCTGCTAACCGGGCCGCAGTCGAAGGTAGGCGGGACACCGGAAGAGAGAACCAGCGCGAACTGGTGATCATTACTGACGGAGCCCGCACAGCAGACGCCGGCAGGATCCGAAGGTGCGCCGGTCCGTGCCGGACCGGCCACCCGAAACTCGAGAGCGGCTCGCCATCGGCTGGCGGGCGGCCTACACCGTGGGCGTGCATGACGTGTGTTGCGGGAAAAGCAGCCGTACGCAGGTGCGGTTTGACGTCGAGTGGATCTGGACGACGTCGGCGAGTTGCCGGGCTACCCACAATCCGCGACCGCCGGGCGTCGGGTCGGCGGGTTGCGGCCGCTGGTATCCGGCGGTGGCCGGGATGGGCCGGCCGGCGCTGTCGTCGCATTCGACGATGAGGGTGTCGTGGTGGTGCCAGGCGCGGACCCGGACGGGTGGGGCGCCGTGGCGCAGGCCGTTGGCGGCCACTTCGACGGTCGCGACCACCAGGTCCTCGGCCGGTTCGCTGGCGAACTGGTGCTCGATGGCCCAGGTGTGCAGCACCGTGCGCAGGCGGCTGAGGCCGGCTACCTCGGATAGGACCAGCTCGTGGTCGATGTGGGCGGGCGCGGGCCGCCACGGCATGTCCTGCCGTTCGCTGAGGTAACGCTGCGGGGCCAGGTATGTCGGGGATCGGACCGGTCCGGTCGGGGTGAGCAGGTACGGGTGGGTGGCTCGTACTCCGTCGAGGACCGGGCGGGGGTGGTGCTGCGGATTCCAGAGGCAGGTGATCGCGCTCCCGTAGGGGGCATAGGTCTGGTTACAGACTGCTTCGTAGGCCAGGTATGCGGCAGCCCGGTCGGCCTGTAGCCCGGCGTCCGTTGCCCCGGTGAGGTCGGGCTCGGCGAGCAGGTGTACCCGCCGGCCGGCATCCTGCTGTGCGGCCAGATACCGGCGGAACCCTTCGTAGGCAAATCCCAGCCGCTGGTAAAACTCCGCGGGCTCACCCAGCGCAGCGCTTTCCAGGGCGCCGACCTGCTCGCCGAGGACTGTACGGGTGTGTTCGCGGACCACTAGCAGGGTCTCGTCGTAGCGTTCGGTGGACCGGCGCAGCTCGGGCACGAGGATGCTGAGCAGTTCGGTGTCCGAGCTGGCGATCAGGGCGGTATGCGCGAGACCCGGCTCGGTGCTCATCTGATGGTCGCGGCGAGGGTCGCGGTCGCCGCGAGGGTGCAGCGATCCTTTCCACGCCGTGCGCATACCTCGGACAACATAACGTGCGTTTACCCGGACAAGGTTCACCTACACCGCCGGGCCAGGCCGGGAATTTCCGTTCTGACCGGACCTAGTGTGCCGGTTAAGGCGGATCTGCGCGGCCGAGGAACTCGACGCCGACGCCGACGGGGTGCCCGACGTCTACGAGCGGGACATGGAGCAACGCTGATCCTTTACTCGGGTGCTATCCGCGGTGGGGCGGTAGGCGTACGGTGAGGGCAGGTGTGCCGGGAAGTCTGGTCGGCGGTCATATCCGTACGACCACGAAGGACTCCTGTGATGAGCGTTCTCGCGCTGCGCGCCGTCGGCCTGACCAAACGGTACGGGCGCCTGGTCGCCCTCGACGACCTCACCGTCGATGTTGCCGCGGGTGAGGTGTTCGGGTTTCTCGGCCCGAACGGTGCCGGTAAGTCCACCACCATCCGCCTGCTGCTCGGCCTGGCCCGCCCCACTGCCGGCCGGGCTTGGGTGTTCGATGTCGACGCGGCAAATGTGACTCTGGCACACCGGCTGTTGGCCTATGTGCCGGCGGATGTCGCGTTGTGGCCGCAGCTGACCGGCGCGGAGATCCTGCATCTGCAGGCGTCCACCGGCCCGGGCGTCGACCCGGCCTACCGTGACGAGCTCGTCGACCGGTTCGCCCTCGACCCCTCGAAACCCGCCCGGACCTATTCGACCGGGAACCGGCAGAAGGTCGCGCTGATCGCCGCGTTCGCCACCCGCGCGCCGCTGCTGGTGCTGGACGAGCCGACCAGCG
>NZ_BOMV01000116.1 GCF_016862375.1 Paractinoplanes rishiriensis
GACGGGGCACGGCGGGGCACATGATCCGGGTCTTAGCTTGACGACACTCGCTATGGTCCATCGCTATGGGCGCGATCAAGCCGTGGCATCTGTTCTTATGTCTCATCGTTGTGTTGATGATCGTTGGAGTGATGGCTCTCGTCAGCGCAGGACGAAAGAAGTAACAGCTCTTGCTCTTGGCGTCCTCATCTGCCGCGCCGAGGCGTGGCGATCACGCTGGCGGTGACGCACCGTGAGCTATGACTGCCTCTTCTGTTCCGATCAGCTTGCTGTCGTCGACGAGCGCGTGCTGCGCTCAGCGGTGGCCGCATACCTGGGCCGGTACCGGGGTGAGTCCCGGGTGCACACAAGCTCCGATCTGAAGGTGTTCCTGACCTGGTGCGTAGGTCGGGACCTTGATCCGCTGAACCTGGGCCGGGCCGAGATTGAACGCTATCTTCGCTGGCTGCAAGAGGTCCGCCGCTACCAGCCCTCGACCGTCTCCCGGCGGCTGTCGGTGTCGGGCCGGGGAGCGGACGGCTGACTGGCGGCGTTGCACGAGGACGCGGCGGGGTGCAGCTTCTGCAAGGGCTTGGCGTGGCGGCTGAGCGGTGAGCGACTTGCGGGATGAGGGAACCTGTGTGTGTGACAGAGCGATGGCGCACCGCGTGGCGCAACTTCTGCGGAGCCTGGGACCGAAGGCGAATTTTGCTCTTCGCGGCAGCCACAACAGGGATGGCAGGGATAGCGGTGTCGGTGTGGCAGGGGCCGGCTGCCCGGCTCACGGCATTGGCCAGCGACGTGGTCCATAAGTTCTGGCCAGGCATAATCTTGTTGCTAACGACCGTTTTGCTGGTCGTGCTAGCGCGGCGCCCGCAAGTCCGCGGAGCCTCTGCCCTCCATGAGGAACCAGCCGGGCCGCGTTGGCCGTGGATCCTTTCTGATGTCGGCGTGTGGATCGTCTCCAGCGGCTTGCTGGTCGTCGGCCTCGTCGCCTTCGCAGTCATGTGGCAGATCGCCGAGCATCTACCGGACAGCGATCGGGGAAAGGCGCAGATCGATGCAATTAAATACGGGCTCGGGATTGTCGCCGCGGCTGGCGCGGCCGTTGCCCTGCTGGTCAGCGTGCGCCGCCAGCAGCTATCCGAGTACAGCCACCGTCTGGAGTTGCGCAGGCAAGAGCACACCGAGAAGGATGCCGCTGCGCGGCACGTTACTGATCTGTACACCAAGGCCGTCGAACAACTCGGCTCTGCTGACGCCGCCGTGCGCCTCGGCGGACTGTACGCGCTGGAACGCGTAGCACAGGAGAATCCGCCACAGCGGCAAACCATCGTCGACGTCATCTGCGCCTACCTGCGGATGCCGTATGCGGAGCCCGACAGATCCCGCACCTCGGCGGCGTCCGAGCTTCCTCTCACAGAACTGCCAATGGCTCGCCCGGCACCCGCGGCGGATGATTCCCGGGGCGCGCTTCAAGAACTGCAAGTCCGATTAACCGCGCAACGCCTGCTCGCAACGCACCTACGATGGCGGGCGGACGACGAGCGGAGTCAGCCGCAACCAGAAGGTTTCTGGTCCGATATCGATCTTGACCTCACGGGCGCCCGGCTCATCGACTGGAACCTCGACTTCTGCCGCCTCCGGAAGGGCGCCTTCAGAAATGCGACCTTCACCGGAAGGGTGAGCTCGCTGAGTGTGCGTTTCACCCACACCGCGGACTTCTCGGGGGCACTCTTTGCCAGCAGCGTGGAGTTCGCTGGAGCCCGATTTTTCCACGACGCCATCTTCGAAGGAGCCAGCTTCGCTGGCACTGCCGGATTCTCCGGGGCTGTCTTCGGCGGCCATGCAGTGTTCCGTGGCACGCTCACTGGAGTCGCTGTATTTATGGTGGCCACCTTCACCGGCAATGCGATCTTCCAATCGGCCTCGACATACAGAATCGCGCTGGACCACGCAATGGTTACTCCCCGAGACAGTCGTGAAGACGCGTGGCCCCAAGGATGGCGGCTAGCACGCGACGAACCGACGATCTACCCGAACCACTGGGGACTCATCTACGAACCTCCGACTGAGCAAGTGAATCGGACCCGAAGCCAACCTTCGGAGATGAACGAACGTCGAAGGGATCGGGTGGAAGAATAGAAGCCCGGACAGTTGTCAAGGCGTCTGAACACCGTACTATCAGTCTATTTGCACAGTAAACTGAGGAACTGCGCGTGCACTATGCCGCGATTTGGGTGACCGGCGGTCTGCGTTGATCATGCGCGCTGGCAAGCGTCTCGAGGCGGACGTGCCGATACCGGCGTGAGACCCCTGTGAACCCAGGCCATGCCCAACGTCGTTTGCATGAACGCATTCATGGTTGCACGTAGGAAAATCCGTTGCCGAAGGATGGCCCGGTCTGCATGATCGCCTCCATGGCTGTTCAGCGACTGCCCGGGTGCCTGATCGTGACCGGACTGCCGGGGGCGGGGAAGTCGACCGTGACCCGGCTCGTGGCTGGTGCTCTGCCCAGGGCGGCTCGTGTGGACGGGGACGACCTCAACGAGATGATCCTATCCGGCCGGGTTTGGGCGTTGGGCGAGCCAGCCGATGAGGCGGCCCGGCAGGTCGAGCTATGTATACGCAACTTGTGCGCGCTCGCCGGCAACTTTGCCGACGCCGGCTTCACACCGGTGATCGACTGGGTGGTGCCGTCCCGGGAGAAGTTGAATCTGTTCATCGGGCTTCTCGCGCCACGCCCAGTCTTATTCATCGTTCTCGCACCTCGGTTGGACGTTTGCCGGGAACGTAACGCGACCAGGGACCCTGACCAGCGGATAAACGACGACTATTTCGCCTCCACCAGTCCGCCCTCGGCTTCCTCGCTGGCCGACGAATTGAGTCGTGACCTTGGCGACGTTGGCTGGTGGTTCGATACCTCGACTCTCACGCCGGAGCAGTCAGCCGAGCTGATTGTGCGGGAAGCTGGTCGTCGTAGCTTGGTGGTGTGAACGCACGCCTATTCGGCCCGACGCGACGGCAAACCGGAAGTCGCGCTGGACGCACTGTTCTGCCGCGAACCGCTCGCCACGGAGCGTGACGGCCGGCTGAGTAGCTCGACTCGCGGACATGCCGATGAGTGTGCACGTGATCTTGTTTGGCGAAGCGGCGGCTTCGAATGAGGCGTTGCTGGCGAAGCATCGCCCGTGCGCAGCCAAGTCACTCGGGGAAGTCCACCAAAGAGTTAACCAGCCGACACGGTCGTGAGTGAGATGCTACAGATTGCGGGTGACAGAGACCGATGCGCAAAAAATAGCCAGGCTGTGTGACACATGGCGTACCGCGGCGATGACGTCAAACAGAATCGTCGTCGGAGCGGAGCACGAGCGCTTGCGTTTACTGGCCAACGGTATCCAATTCCACCTGCTCGATTTTGATGCACTTAGAACGGCATCTGTAGGGCTGTGCGGCGTACATCTGTTGCCGCGCAGGAATGTCGTCGAGAGTGTCGACCACTACATGTTCTGGGCCTGGTGCGGCGAGGTGCTGCTGAGTTCGTTGTCTCCGTACGCCGGGGCGCTCGACCCGGAGGTCGGTCAGCTTATGCGCCTCGCGGTGAGAACGGCACTGGTTCCAGCACCGGCGGAGACACCAGAAGGTGCGCGCCGAGAGGCGGAAATGCTATCAAACCTTGCCCCAAATCCGCGGTTCCTTATTTCCGAGACGGGACACCTGCTGGGCTATTTGGCATTTCCGCTGTTGGAGGCCATTGTGAAGCTAGCTTGCAAGCAACACCTTACGCTGGCGGGCGGCGTGATAAAGGACTTCGATGGAAAGAGCCGCTCATACAAGTCCGGCAAGATATGCAGCAACGTCGTCGATATGATATATCTGCTAGTCAACGAGGTTGCCGACCAGGATCTGAAAGACGACATCATCAAGATCATCGGATTCATGGCCGAGTGCGAGGCCGAGCCCGATGGTCTCTCGGTGCTGCACACCTGGCGCAACTCGTCGGTCCACGGAGAGGTCGCCCTACCCACGATTGGTGGCGCCGTGGCAACTCTCGCCTTGAGGATCGCACTGCAGGACATTGCATCTGACTATGATGAGATACGGGCAAATATTGCTCGTTCATTCGAGCACAACGTTCAGCGCAAACAGCGATCTGGCCACTGGATGATCCTCCCTTCGACCTACTATCCGGCCTTCGCTCGCAATTAGCCCTCCGGTTTCGGAAGGGTCTCTGAACCCGCGCCGGTCTTGCGTGGGCGAGCAGTCCCCCTTGCACAGGCGGCGGCGAGCAGGTCCAACGCTTCAGTTTCGGTGGCGACCTCACCAGCAAGCGTCTCCGAACCAACGCTTGATCAGCTGCGCACTCGTGCCGTGATGAGGGCTCGGGGCCGCCCGATAACCGAACGGCCCCGGACTCGGCCCGGCTCGAACGGGCTGCCACCCTCTCCGGTTGCGGATGCGGTCATCCGGAGCCAGCGCACCTTGGGCGAGGACGGGCAAAGCCTAGACGCAATGCCCGTTCCTGCCGATCGGATTCCTGAGTAGGACACGTGGCGGCCATCCGGCATCCGGATCTGCCGCGAACAAGTTGGCCGTCCGGGGGGCGGCCCGGCTACTGCCCGAATGTGTACCGCAGGTTCGCGTTGATCAGCTCGTTGAGCCGTTTGCGCAGGTGTCCGAGCAGCGACGGATCCGGCAGCGGCTCCTCCACGAGCAGGGTCCACCGCAGGTCAGTGCCTGCCACACCGTCGGACGCCAGGTCGAATCGAACTCGGGCGTCGGGCCGCCTATCCCACAGAGGACCAGACAACGAAATCCGGCTCCCGGGCATCGATCAGCTGCGGCGGCTGCTCATCGTCCAGGAGCAACAACCACGGTCGAGCCGGATCCCGGTCGGGGTCGGTCAGCACCTCGAAGACGACATGGGGTGGTGCTGGCTGATTACGCTGCCGGCTGCCTGCTTCAAGCATGCCTTAGCGGTAGGATGGGTTACCGCCGGTGTGGTCGGCCCTTTCCGCCGTAGAGATGGACGCGGTGGTCGATGTCGTGGTCGGGTGTGCGAGCGGTGAATCCGTCGGGTCTGACTTCGCCGTTGGCGAGGAGTATGAGCCAGTCCTCGTAGAACCAGCTCGGGTTGCAGGCGCAGGTCGTGATGGTGAACCGGAAATTTGCCCGGTAGCGGCCGATCTGCCCTGGCAGGAGTGTGAAAAGGCGGGCTGGTCCGCTCTGGCGGGGGTAGGCGGCATGGCCGGGTAGCCGGTCGACGAGGACCGTCGAGGTATCTGTGGACAACCATAGGTCAAGGTCGCGTGCTCGCTCGAGCCCGCCGGTCGTTACCTCGTCGTGGGCCGTGTATCCGGTGGCTTCGTCGGCGAGTACGTCGTGGATGAGCACGTCCGCGCCATCTGGTGGCAGTGGAAGCGTCGCCGGACGGCACAGTCCACGGCGGGAGTTCGCGTGTGGTGCGCCGCGGGCCGCCGGGCTCCATCGCACGCGTATCCGCTGGATAGTGATCACTACCTACCTTGACCTGCGGGGTCGCGATGGCGCCAGTGGATTCCGTCGGGATTTGCCGCCGTTAGGGCGGGTCCGGGAAGGGCGCCGGTCAGCCGCGGTCGGCGGAAGCTGCTGCGTGGCGGACCGTGATCAGTGTCGCCGGCGGGCAGGTCGAGATTCTGTGCCGGTTCGGTCGCTGATGGTGGTGCGGTCGGACGGCGATGGCCAGGCCGGGGCGGGAGCCAGCGGGAGGGTGGCCGTCACCGCGAAACCGTCGTGGTGTGGGCCGGCGGTGAAGTCACCGCCGATCGCGTTCAGGCGTTCCTGCAGGCCGATTAGGCCGTGGCCGGTGGAGGGCACGGTGCCGCGCTTGCCGGTGTGGTGGTCGGTCACGTCGATGCCGAGTTCTGAGTCGGTCCAGGTCAGGCGGACGTGGGCGGTGGCGTCCGGTCCGGCGTACTTCGTGGAGTTGGTCAGCGCCTCCTGGATGATTCGGTAGGCCGTCAGGTTGACGCTCGGGTCGAGGTCGGCCGGGGTGCCGGTGGTCTCGATGGTCACGGACAGGCCGGTGGTGCGCATGTGGGAGAGCAGCTCGTTCAGGGCCTCCAAGCCCGGGTGCTGAGCTGGTGGGGCCGCCCCGTCCGGGGTGATGAGAGTCAATAGGTGGGCCAGTTCGGTCATCGAGCGGTCGCCGGCTTCGCGGATGGCGTCAACGGCGGCTTCGGCGCGGGTGGGGTCGCTGCTCAGGACGGCGCGGGCACCGGCGGCTTGCAGGAGCATCATGGTCACGGTGTGCGAGACGATGTCGTGCAGCTCGTGGGCCAGTTGCAGGCGTTCGGCGCGTCGCTCGCGGGCGGCGGCGCGGGCGGCGGCTTTGCCCTCGGCCGCGCGCCGCATCGAGTAACCCAGCAGCCAGGGCATGGTAACGATCACCGTGCACATCGCCGCTGTGACGGCTACGTCGACGGGGTCACTGAAATTGCCGCCCTGCCGGTGGAACAGAAGCGCGTACGGGGCGGTGCACACGAACGCCGTCTGAATCGAGACCCGACGGTCTAAGAGGCGAGACACGGCGTGCAGGGCGATCAGCGGACCGACGATGTAGTCGGAGTCCGGCCGGACTTCAAGTATCGCGACAGCGAACGCGAGGTGCAGTGCCATGACCGCCAGCGGCCAGCGCCACCTCAGCAGCAGTGCCAGCATGACGGCGGCGTAGAAGAAGTAGACCTTCTCGTTGCCCATCGGTCGCACTTGACCGAGCCACACATACCAGTCGATGTAGCACGTGGTTGCGACGAGCGCGCTGTCCAGCAGCAGTCGTACGCCAACGCGGCGCGTGCGGTGCCCGTCCGGCTCGTCCTGTGCGGACAACCGCATCACACTCAGCATGCGGCGCAGTTCGGCCATGGCGCGGGTGCCGTCCTCCTGGACGGCTTCCAGCGCGCGTGCCGCTCGGCCCGGGTCGCCGGCCAGAGCCTTCCGGGCTATGGCCGCTTCGTCGCGCATCACGTCGACCGAGCGTGTGATGATCTCGTGCAACTCCCGGGCGAGCTGCACGCGTTCGGCACGCCGCGCGTGCGCGACGGCTTTCGCTGTCATCTGCTCCTGGACCGCCCGCTGCATCCAGTAGCCCAGAATCCACGCACTGACCGTAAGACCGGCGACCGTGCCGCCCAAGATGTGTGCCGGAAACCCGTCGGCGGACCACTCATAGGTAGCTATCCCGAACGGGATGGCGCACGCGAGCGCCGCAGCGATCGAGACGCGTCGATCACTTTGCCGGGCCGCGGCATGCAGCGCGATGAGTAACAGCAGGCCGAAATGCCAAGCACCTAATACGCTTGCCGCGGTCAGGTGGGCGAGGTTGATGAGGAAGGCCGTCATCGGCCACCGCCATCGCACCAGAAGCACCAGTGATGCAACGATGACCGCGTACAACGATTCCCAATCCCGCCCGGATTCGAGGTGGCCGCGGAAAAATTCCGGGTGGTCGAGGTAGACCGCCATGGCGATGAGAGGTACGTCGATCAGCAGCAACCTGGGAGAGGCAGGGACCGGGTGAGGGGAAGCCATCATCGCCAACCGGAATCGGGACGCAAAGCTGATCAGTTCGAAAATAGACCCAGAACAGTCAGCGTGTGCGCGTTTCCGTCAGACCGACCCCAACCGCGCTGCAGATTTGGCCTCGGAGGCATATCGCTATGCGGCCAGCGATAGCGAACGCAAGATCAAATCACTCTACAGAACGACCGTTCGGCTGATTGATAGCTGTTGAGGCGAGAAGCCGTTGCGGCATACTCTCATAGCCGCTGATAGGCGCGGCCGCGCACGGTCGCTGTCCGCGTGGTCCGCAAGCACGCCTGCCGAGATCGTCGCATCGCGCGCGGCTGGCAAGGCTGATCTCGGCAGTGGTACACAACGAATCCGTCGTTCGGCTCGAGCTCTACCGCAGATCGATCGATCCTCCGCCTGCAGGCGACAGCCTGGGCCGGAGACCTCGGACCCTGTCCGCGATCCTGGAGTGCGTGCTCGGGAGCCGGCCGTCCATCGATCGCCGCGATGCCAGATCAGGAGCGAAGAGACCACGTCGGCTCGGATCCGGCACCGCGAACGGTTCCTCCGCATGATGTGGCTCCGCGATATGTTCCCAGCGCCCGGGCACCTGATCCATAAGAAGAAAGCCGCCCGGGTGAAGTTCCCCTGAGCGGCTTCCCTGTTCGCTATGGCAGTGCAATAGTCGTAGATAGGCTGGCCGACGGTTGGCCATCGGTCCGTGTCGATCTCCGGACACTTTCGCGTAGCACTCGTGCGACGTTCGGGGATTGCGTGTTCAACACCGTTTGAGCACGCGGTCCCGAGTCATCTCTCACTCCCTGTTACCTTCGCGGACTCGCGGAGGTACGAGCCATGACCATTCCTTCGCTGGCGCCGATCATCCCGGCCGCGCCGATGTCGGGTCGAAGAACAGCGTCTCCACTCCGCGGCGGCTCACTGGCGCAGCAGCGTCCGATGCCGTTGCCGCCGACACCCGTGACCCGCGATGACAGCATCACATACGCGCTGGCTACGCTGGACTGCCACGGCCGGGTCGCCGATCGTAAGGTCATGGCGGCGCTCGGCTGGACCGAGGCGACCGCGCTGACGATCCGCCAGCGGCAGGGGTTGATCGTGGTGGACGCGGACCGCGACGGCGCCTTCCGGTTGACTGCCCGTTTGTTCCTGCACCTGCCCGCCGCGGTACGCGGCTGGTGTGGGCTGCGCAGCGGCGATCGAGTGCTGTTGGCGGCACGCTCACATCAGGGACGTTTGGTCGTGCATCCGCCGGCCGTACTGGGTGCGGCCCTCGACGAACTGCACACCCGGCTCCTGGACGGTGCGTCGTGACTGGGGCAAGTACCGCGGAGCTCGAAGCGGCCCGGTTGCTGCTGGCGAGGATGGGTATCAGCCCGGACGACCTGCTCAACGCGGCGCCGCGCACGTTGGCGCCGACCTTCGCGGAGTACGTGCCGATCGTGTCAGCGGCGGTCGGCAACGGCACCCGCAGGGTCTACGGCAGTTACTGGAACCGTGTGGTCACGCGGTGGGGTGAGCGACGGCTCGACGAGGTGAACGCCTCGGACATCGACCTCAGCGACGTCTGCACCAGTCTGGAGACCGGTAAGGTCCCCGGTCGTTTCAACCGCGGTGCGCTTACTCCGACGATTTCTCCGGCGCTTGAGTCAGTGATTCTGACGGCTTCCGGTGACCGTGCCATGTCGGCGGGCGACAACATCGCGGCGAAGTTGGTGGGGTATGCGGCGACCCGCTGACGCTCGAAAAGATCCGGGATCGGGATGGGCAGGCGGGAGTCGCGCATCCCGAGATAGGAGTATACGAATTTCTTCCAATGGCCGGCGGCTGCTAGTTCGTCAGTGCTCAGCCCGGGGTAGTGACCTCGGAGACGTCCTTAACGCACTCCACCGGCAGGGCGTCGATCAGGCCCGATCACAGGACTGGTGGCGCCGACGATCACGTCTACGTTCATGAGGCTGGCGGCGAAGCGGCGAGTGGGTGTGGTTCGCCGGTGAGGGCGGACAACGCCGACGCGACTTCCTCGATGTCGGCTTTGATGTAGGTGGTAGTTGCTGCGGCGTCGCTTGTGCTGGCATGGCCGGCGTAGGCGCGGGCGACGGCGTACCCGAAGTGCCGTTCCACCCAGGTCAGCGTGGTGTGCCGTAGCCAGTGTGTGCTGACCTGTTGGGTCGCCACCCAGGGCAGATACCGGCCGAGGCGCTGCCACAGGTAGTCGTAGCGGCGGCGGGTGATCGGGCGGCCGTTGCGGTAGCGCAGCAACGGGCCCTGTACCTGGTTGCCGCCACGCTGCTCGTAGTGGTTGGCCAAGGCCGTGGCTAGGGTCGGCGAGATTGGCTGCCATCGAATGGTTTCGCCTTTCTCGTGCAGGCGGAGAAGGCACTGTTCACGGTCGAGGTCCGCACGGCGCGCGGCGAGGGCGCCGCCGCGGCGGCATGCCGTTTCCACGTGCAATCGCAGGATGAGCAGATCCAGGTCGGAGTCGTCGCCGGTGCTCCCGGCTACCTCGATGATCTCGGCGAGCCGCGGCGCGGGAATCGCGCGGCGAGTGCTGGGCTGCCGCCGTGGCTTGGCGACGCGGGCCGCTGGGTTGTCGGCCTCGGTGATCAGTCTGTCCGCGACCGCGTGCCGATAGAGACAGCGCAAGGCGGAAATCAGATGCTGGACGGCAGTCCGGCCGCCGCGGGCGTTTCGTCGTTTCACCACGGTGCGGCGAATGTCTTCGGCGAGTTGTTTGATCTCCAGCGGTGTGGGCTCGTCGATCCGCCGATCGCCCCATCGCTCGATCACGCGCCGCCAGTAGGTGTCGTAGGCGCGTCGGGTGCCCGGTCCGACAGCTGCGGTCACCCGCGGGATGTACTCGTTGAACGTCGGGATGGACGTTGCGGAGGCATGCTCTGTTTGAAGCAGTTGCTCGGGTGTGAGGCCGAGTTCGCGCAGCAGAGCGGTGACTGCGGCGATACGCGCGTTCGCCGGCAATTCGGGATTCATCGTGGACCCTCGTAAGTGCTGTACTGACGCAGCGCGAACGTCAGCACTACGGGTGAATAGATGTGAAGGGCGTTCGGGTCGTCGTCGGCCGCGAGCAGCAGATGATCGCCTGATCCGATCCCGGCCCGGCGGCGGATGGCGGCGGGGATGACAAGCCAGCCCAGGCCGTTGATCACCGCCGCCACGTCGCTGGGCCTGGGTGCCGCCGATGCGGCTGCGGCGATCAGAATGTGGTCGGTGGTCAATGACAGATCCACCCGTTGTCCCGGTATCCAGCCGAGCACATCACGAAAGAGTCGGCTCGCGATGCGGCCGTGCCCGTCGAGCTTCGACATGCCGAACCACATCGGGCGGCCATACCGAGATGGCGCTATCTGGGGCAGCGGCAGGCTTCGGTCGCCTGTCGGCGTGTCGCTCGGCCGCCGTTCGTCGGCGCTCATCGCCGGCTCCGCCGCCGGAGGTGCGACACGGCAGGCGCCTGGTCACCTCGCGGCATGGTCGAGACCACCTCCCGGCGTCTGGGTCGAGAGAACGAGGACATCGCTGTGTCGAACGGCACTGAAACGGTGATTAGCGAGATCGCATGTTCGTGGGCTGCGTGCCGTTGCCGCGGGCGTGGTGGGACGCTTGGAGCGTGGCAGGGCGTCGGTCGCGATGCGGTGGTCGGCCAGGTGCAGCCCGGCTCGGGTGGCGGTGTGCAGTATCGGGCCGGTCAGATCGTGCAGTCGGCCGTCCCGCCACCATGGGCGGGTGACCAGCACGATGAGGCCGTCGGGCCGCAGCAGCAGCCGGCACTGGTTCAGGACGGCGAACATGCCGATGTTCCAGTCGACCAGGAGACGATATTCGACCAGACGGCTTTGCCCGGGCGCCGAGGCACGGCGTGATGTGTCCAGCGGGATGCTGCGTGTGCGCGGGGGCGCGGCCAGCACCAGATCCACGCTGCCTGCCAGCCGCGCGGCCAGGGCGGCGGACGGTCTGGTCGCATCGCCGTGCACGATCCGCGGCGCACCGGCCGCTCCGAGAAGGCGCGCGCGGCGTAGGTTGTCGCGGGCGATGCTGACCCAGTCCCGCTCGATCTCTATTCCGGTCGAGCGGCGTCCGAGATAAGCGGCTTCGACCAGGCTGGTGCCGGTGCCGGCGAACGGGTCGAACACCAGGCCGCCGGGTGCGGTGTAGTCGAGGATGAGGTCGCGGGCGAGGTCGGGGGCCATCCGGTCGGGATGGGCGCGTGATCCGGCGACATAGCGGCCTCGCCGCTGTTTGATCAGGCTGCGCTGTCCGACGTCGAGGACAGATACCGGTACGTCGCGGCGCCCACGTACGGGAAGGACGGCGCGGCGACCGTCTGTCACGACGCTGTCATCAGCGACCGGCGACGTGACGGGCGTGGCCGCGCCTGGCGCCTCGTCTCTGGGTGCGTGGGTCACGCAGGCCGGGTGATGACACACGGTGTGTCGCGCAGCCGGGACCGCGTCAGGTGCTGTGGCCGCGGCAACGCGTTGGACGTCGCCGAGCTTTCCGGGCAGATGTTCAGTCACGGTGGTCACCGCCGATGGCGAACATCAGGATGTGCCGGTGAATCGCGAGGTGAGTGTCGTCGAGGTACGCCGGTTCCGGTCCGACCGGGGCTGGTGGCAGTTGTCCGCTGTCGGCGCCCGGGTCAGTGATCGGGCCTGTCACCGCGATGATGTGCTCGACGAGATCGAATCCGCTGGTCCTCGCCGCGGGGATCAACTCCCGTTTGTACTGCTGATAGCCGTCGGCGACACGGTCTGAGGCCAAGGCGACGATCGTTGCGCCGTCGCGGTTGAGCAGCATGCGGCAGGCCGCGAACAGGTCCGCCAGCGCCGCATGACCAGCCCGGTAGTCGTGGCCGCCGGACGGCCAGCTCAATACGATGAGTGCCACACGCCCGGCGACATGGTCGAGGTCCGCCAGGTCCGCCGCGGTGCTGACGGAGCGGTAGTCGCAGCCGGCTGCGCCGGCTGTTCCGGCAAGGACCGGGTCGGCGCCGAGCGACACGATCGTGTCGCCAGGACTGCCGTATCGCGCCACGATCATCGCGGTCACCGCGGCGGTCAAAATGTCGGCGCTGGACCTGTCGGTTCCCGCATTCACGTCGTCGACGTGGCACACGGTGATCGGCACAGGAGCCTCGCCACCGAAGTCATCGGGGGCAACGAGCTCGGCGACCGCCGTGTGGTCGATGAACCGAACAGTGCGCCAGCCGGTGGAGTCGGCCTGCCGCTGAGGCCGTTCGGAGAAGTGAGCCATGGGTAGGTGCGGCTGCCCTGCCGGCTGATTCGTATTCACACCTACACATGGCCCAACCAGCTACGGTCCGGCTGGCGTCGTTGGGACTGCTGCACCCAACTGACCCAACTGACTCCGCGATACCTGGGCAGACGGGTACCCAACCGGCCATCGCGGCGGCGAGTTGGGTACCCAACTAGGCAGGTATTGGCGGCCCTAGCGGCCCGCCACCGCGACGGCACGGCATCGCCGGAGCCCGAAACACGATTGCGGCCAGACCTATCCGGGAGACCGGTTGCCGGGTGTCGCCTCATCCGACGCTGCGAACTGTTTGCCCGATCGCCCGTTGGGGTCCCACCGGGTGCGTACCGGTTACCGCACCGGTACCGCACCCGGCCCGGTACGAC
Organism: Paractinoplanes rishiriensis; assembly: GCF_016862375.1. GTDB lineage: Bacteria > Actinomycetota > Actinomycetes > Mycobacteriales > Micromonosporaceae > Actinoplanes > Actinoplanes rishiriensis. The sequence continues at coordinate 13,200 of NZ_BOMV01000116.1, forward strand.
GGGATGTACCGGTCGCCGGGCGGGACGACTCACGCGGCTGCGAAGTTACCGGTACCGGAGCCGTACCGGTGCAGCCGGAGCAGCGGTACTGGGACGGGCAAAACCGCGCTGCGGTAAGCCCGGCCGCCGACAAATCTCGTCGCCCAGCCGCGGGCGGTGATCCCTTTCGCCCGGGAACGCCGCGCCCCGCGGATCGGTTCCCACGAGCTTCTGCCGTTGGCTGTTGATGCGCCATGAGCGCTCGATCGCCGATGCCGGCATGGTGGACGGGAATCGCCCGCTCGACATGGAGACCCCTCTGCGGCAACCGCCGGAACAATCACTTTCAGCTACCGAATCACCGGGACGGCCCGCCCTGTCTTTCCTTTATCGCATGACTGATCATCGACGAAGTGCGACTTCGCCGCACATCAGATGGGTTTCCTACGGGGCTGCTCGAGCTCGACCGCCCTGGCGCTGCGGCAGCTAGGGCCGAAGACAGTTACTAATCGTGGTGACATCGTCTTTCCGTCGCCTGGAGATTATTGAAGGTCCGTCGTACTTCGCCCCGCGTGTCCCGGGCTACCCGGCGTCACTTGTTGCGCCCCGCAGGACCAAGCGGCGGTGGCACTAACCGGTGACGCGGCGCCGAGGTTACCGCTAACTCGCGTAACTACCGGGGGCCATTCCGGTAATTGCTCACATTGAGAGTGGTAGGCGTAGCGGTAACGGGCCCGGCGCGGGACCAGCCGGCGAACTTTCGCCACCAGGTACCGGTACCGGCGCCACCAGGTACCGGTACCGGGTGCCCGCTGGGATGCCTCGGCTAACGCGCGGCCGGGATCTGCATGATGCGACCGGGGACCGGGTTGAGCGACTCGGCGTCCAGGCGATAGGGGCATTCGCCTGGTGCGAGCTCACCCTCTCTCACGCGGACCACAGCAGAGTCCGCCATCACCTCGTCTTGGACTCAGCAGGCCCTTCGAACACTCCTCACCCTCGCTGCGTCGGCCAGTTGGGTAACCGGCTTCCAACTGGCCCAACGGATGCGGGTTGAGCTGCGTAAACAGACGCAGATGCCGTGGAGGTCGGCGTACAGCCGGCGGGCACCGACGGCGGGCTGAACCGGGCCCGGCTCGAAGCGCTTGAGCTGGGGCCAACAGCCCAACCGGTGGTCACTTGTTCATCGTCTCGGGGCCATCCCCGCAGTGGCCAACTCGTTGGGCGGTCATGGCTTGCTGGGCAGGTCCCGCGCCGAGCGGGCGGACCAGCGGGTTCACCGCCCGGCGCTCACCGATGTTCGGAGAGATCCTGATGCCTACTTCTGGGGACGACGAGCGTCCAAGGGTGCGGCGTGCTCCGTGGCCGTCGACAGCGTTGGCCGCAGCGGAGCGGGCGTTCCAGCTGATCACCTGCGAGCCGCGTCCGCTGAGCTTGGACTGCCGAGGGATTCCCGGCCTGCCCGAGGCGGAGGTACCGCTGGGTAAGCTGCGCCGCCTGCTGCTGCACAACGACACCAGTCGAGAGACCCGCGACGCGGTGTGGCGCCGACTGGTGGTCAACGCCCGCAGCGGGGCGCCGGCCTGGCGAGTCGCCGCGGTAGGTATGGCCACACCCGGTCTGCGCCGCATGGCCGGGCTGCTGGCCCGCAACTGGCACGGCGACTCGTCCGACCGCGATTCCGAAATGATCACCGGTTTCCTGGACCGGTTGGCCGACATCGACCTGAACCACAGCCGGATCGCCGGCAAGCTGATCGATGCCGGCGCCCGGGCGGTCAAGGCCGTCCTCGAACGGGAGTCCACCGCGGAGATCGTGCACACGGCGGCGACTTGGTCGGTGCCGCCACGGCCGACCTTCGATCACCCGGACTGGGTCCTGGCGCGGGCGGTCGCCGCGGGGGTGATCGCCCCCGAGGAATGGGAGCTGATCAGCCAAACCCGCCTCGAGGAGCAGTCGCTGCACAGCGTGGCCGAGCAACTCGCGATCAGCACAGCGATCGCGGCGGCCTGGCGGCGCGCCGCCGAACGCAAGGTGGCCGAGGCCATCACCGACGGCGAACTGGACCGGATCTCCTTGACCGAGGTCATGGCCCGGATGCGGCGCCGCGCCGTCCATCGCCGGCGGCTCGCCGCGACAGCGATGCGGCAGCCCACCTCCGGATCCACGGTGGCACCGGCCACGGCATAGACCGCCACAGCAGTACAGCTCCTCACGGCAGCGGGGGCGATGACCCGGACAGGGTCATCGCCCCCGCTTTTGTGTTTCCGGCACCGATCAGGGGCCCGGGCCGGCCTGGTCGCACAACAGACCCGGTGCTCGTGCGGCGTCCGGCGGGACCGAGGTCCGGCTGAAGTTCCGGTTGGGTCAGTTGGATTCCCGTTGGCTCGCCGGGCCCGATCACCGGCTGAGTTGGCCACCCAACCAGAGCCCTTTGTGGTCAAGGAATCGCCGTCACCGCCGCCGTTTCGGGCGCCGGGGGCGCGGGGTTCCCCGCGCCACCAACGGCCTCACGTCGGCGGGCGGGGACCGGCCGAGCTGGTCGTGTTCCCCCTCATCTCTCGGATCTGTGAAGGAGCAAGGGCTCCCACGGTCCCGCCTGCTGTTCGCCGACGTCCTGCGGTGACGCCTCCCATCCCTTTTCGCAAAGCCCCGCCCGAGCGCGGGGCGGGAGGTGTACCCACCCATGCATCACAAGATCATCAAAGGTGTCGTGATCACGGTCGCGGCCACCGCCACACTCCTGCTCGCCGCCGGGGCCGCGCATGCGGCACCCCCGGTACCGCCGCCCGCCACCTACGATCTGGCCACGGTCATCAACCACCTGCGGTGGTGGGTGTGCGGGATCATCGGCACCGTCGCCACCCTGTTCCTCACCATCGGCGGAGTCCGCTACATGATGGCTCAAGGCGATCCGTCGGAGATGGAACGGGCCAAGGGCAGCTTCAAGTCGGCCGGGATCGGCTACGCGCTCGCCCTGCTCTCGCCGGTGCTGATGACCATCCTGTCCAGCATCGTGCAGGTCTGACATGGCCGATTGGCTCGCCGACGGCATCCTCATCTGGCTGCTGACGCACGTCTCCGACACCATCGACGTGCTGTGGAAACTGCTCGTGCGGATGGTATTCGTCCTCCCGGACGTCACCACCCTGCCGCAGGTGCAGGCGGTGGCTGGCAACTCTCTGGCGGTCGTCAACACCTGCTTCGTGCTGGCGATCGTCGCCACTGGGGTATTGATCATGACCCAGCACACGGTGCAGGTCCGCTACGGTGCTGACGAACTGGTACCTCGTCTGGTGATCGGGTTCGTCGCCGCGAACTTCGCGATGCCGATCTGCAGCCAGCTGATCGTGATCTGCAACAGCCTGACCCGGGCCGTCGCCGGATCATTGGACACCAGCGACGCGTTCGCCCAGCTGTTGCGGATTGTGGTCGGTGCGCTGACCAACGACGGCGAGCGGTTGCTCCTTGTCTGTATCGGGCTGATGATCGCCGTGCTGGCCGGCATGCTGCTGGTCAGCTTCATCGTCCGGATCGGCTGGCTGGTGCTCCTGGTCGGCGCTTCGCCGATCGCGCTGTCCTGCCACGCGACCCCGTTCACCGATCCGGTCGCCCGACTGTGGTGGCGCTCCATCGGCGGGGTGCTGGGAACGGTGACCTTGCAGGCGTTCGCGCTGCACACCACCGTCAACATTTTCCTGAGTCCGGACGCGAACGTGGCGGCCCTGGGTTTTCCGCTCGATCCGACCGGCGTCTTCAATTTGCTGATCATCGCGTGCCTGCTCTGGATCACCATCAAGATTCCGGGGCTGATGCGCAAGTACGTCACGCAGAGCGCCGGCGGCCGCAACGCGGCCGGGATGTTCCTGCGGATGCTGGTGATCCAGCAACTCACCGGCATGATCCGGCTGCCGCTCAAGGGTGTCGGTGCCGCGCTGACCGGGCGCCGCGCGGCCGCACGCGCCGCCACGGGCGGTGGCCCCAATGCGGCCACCACCGCGATCCCGTATTGGCGGCCGCGTATGCCGCAAACAGCCACGCCTCGCCGGATTGGCGCCACCGCCGCGGCGCCGGGCAGTGGCAGCCCGACGACCCGGCCCATCGTTCCGCCGGGCGTCAACCCGGCCACCGCGATGCCCCGGACCCGACCCGCGTGGCGGGGCGGCACCCCGGGAACAGCGCCCGGTACGAGCTTGGTTAGACCGGGCACCGCCCGGCCGGTCGTGCCACCGGGCACCACACCGGCCACGGCGATGCCCCGGACCCGACCTGCGTGGCGGGGCGGCACCCCCACGACATCGCCACCTCCGAGCGCGACCCGGCAGGTCCCAGCCCGGCCGGTCGTGCCGCCGGGTACCACGCCGGGCACCGCGATGCCGCGAATGCGCCCGATGTGGCAGAACCCGTCGCGGCAACCGCCGTCAGGTGGCCGGCCAGGTCCACGACGCCGGACCTGACCGACGCGCCCGCGGTGCCGTCTGCTCTCGTGCCGCCGCGGTGGTCGGGATCAGGCGGCACCGTCCGTGCCGTCATCCCCTTCCTGCACTTTCCCGCTGAGAGGACTGTCTGATGGACGCTGATCTTGAGGTTCGTGCCCGCATTCCCGCTGATATCGAGGCGCCGGACCGCGTTTTCTACCAGTTGACCGCCCGGCAGGTCGCGATTCTGGCCGTCGCCTCCGCGGTCAGCTACCTGTTGTTCTCTGCGACGCACCGGCTGCTGCCGATGCCGCTGGTGGTGGCGGCCGTGATGCCGATCCTGGGCGTGGCGACCGCGGTCGCGCTGGCACGTCGTGACGGCCTGCCGATGGACGTTTGGCTGTGGGCGGCCGTTATGCACCTCCGCGCCCCGCGCCGGACGGCTCCGGCGCCCGAAGTGGCTGCACCGCTACCGGGCTGGGCCCCGGCGAGCTCCACGACGCCGGAGCCGGCGCCGTCGGTGCTGCGGCTGCCGGCCGTGGCGATCGCCGGTAACGGGGTCATCGATCTGGGCGACGGCGGCTCGGCCGCGCTGGTCGCGGCCACCACCGTCAACGTCGGGTTGCGTACCGGCGCGGAGCAGGCCGCCGCGGTCGGCGGCTACGCCCGATGGCTCAACAGCTTGACCGGGCCGGTGCAGATCGTCGTGTCGGCGCAGCGTGTCGATCTGACCAGCCACGCCCAGCGTATCGCCGACGCCGCCGAAACCCTGCCGCATCCCGCCCTCGCAGATGCCGCCCTGGATTACGCCGAGCATCTGCTTGACATCGGTGAGCAGCGCGACCCGTTATGGCGCACCGTCACCCTGGCCTGCACGGCGACCGGCGAACGGGCGAGCGCAGCGGAGGCGATGCGTCACGCCGAACACACCGCTGCCGCGCTGGCCAGCCTCGGCTCGCAGGCCCGGGTCCTGGACGGCGAGACCGCCGCGGCGGTGCTCACTGCTGCGACCGATCCGTACCAGCCGACCGACGCCAGCTGGCCCCGGGCGCTGCCCCAGCACCCGGTCACCGCCGCCGACCCGGACCGCAGGTGACGCGTCATGAGCAGACGTGAACCGAAAACCGGGCAGCGCGGCAAGCGCCGCTGGTGGGGACACCGTGGTCAGCTCGACGACGCGGCCGCCCAGGACCAGGCCGTCCTCGGCGCCGTGCTCGGGCCGGCGGCGATCGAGACCGGGCCCCGGCAGCTGCACGTGGGTGACGGCTTCACCGCCACGCTGATCATCACCGGGTATCCGTCCGAGGTCGGCATGGCCTGGCTGGACCCGCTGCTGTCCTGGCCCGGGCGCCTGGACGTGGTGCAACACATCGAACCGATCCCGTCCGCGACCGCCGCCCGGCGGCTGCGCACCCAGCGGGCGCGGCTGGAGTCCAACCGGCGCGCCGACGCGGAGAAGGGCCGGCTCGCTGATCCAGTCACCGAGGCCGCCGCCGAGGACGCCGCGGATCTGGCCGACCGGGTCGCCCGCGGCGCGTCCCGGATGTTTCGGGTCGGGCACTACCTGTGTGTCCACGCCCCGACCGAAGAAGAGCTCGTCGAGGCCGTCGCCGATGTGCGGGCCGCCGCCGCGTCGGTGCTGCTGGACACCCAGCCGGCGACCTGGCGGCAGTTGCAGGGTTGGCTGTCGACGCTGCCGGTGGCCACCGATCTGCTGCGGATGCGGCGCGTCTTCGACACCGACGCCCTCGCCGCGTCGTTCCCACTGGCCTCAGCCGACCTGCCGGCCCCGCTGCCGGGTGAGGGCGTACCGGCCGGCGGTGTGCTGTACGGGGTGAACATCGCCTCCAACGGGGTGGTGTGGTGGGACCGCTGGAACCAGGACAACCACAACTCCGTCGTGCTCGCCCGTAGCGGCGCCGGCAAGTCGTACCTGGTCAAGCTGGAGACGCTGCGGTCGCTGTACGACGGCGTCCAGGTGTCGATCATCGACCCCGAGGACGAGTACCTGCGGTTGTGCGACGCCGTCGGTGGCACCGCGATCCAGCTCGGGATGCCCGGCATCCGGGTCAACCCGTTCGACATCCCGCCCGGCGAACAGCGCCCCGACGGGCTGCAACGCCGCGCCATGTTCCTACACACCCTGGTCGCGGTGCTGCTCGGTGAGCAGCCGCCGCCGGCCGAACGCTCGGCGCTGGACCGGGCGATCAACGCTACCTACGCGACGGCCGGGATCACCAACGACCCCGCCACCTGGAACAGGCCCGCCCCGCTGCTGCGGGACCTGTCCGCCACCCTGGAGTCCTCCGACCTAGCGGCGGCGCAGAACCTGGCCGCCCGGCTGTCGCCGTGGACCGAAGGCTCGTTCAAAGACTTGTTCGACGGGCCCACCACCTTCCGCCCGCGCGGGCATCTGGTGGTCTGGTCCACCCGGCAGCTCGCCGACGAGCTTCGCGGCCCCGGCATGCTGCTCGCCCTCGACGCGATCTGGCGCGACGTCGACGTCCCCACCGGCCGCGCCGACGGCATCGGCTCCCGCCGACTGGTCGTCGTCGACGAAGCCTGGACCCTGCTTCGTGAGGGCGAAGGCGCCAAGTTTTTGTATCGCCTGGCGAAAGCGGCCCGCAAGCGGCGCGCCGGCGTCGCGGTCATCACCCAGGACGCCGCCGACCTGCTCGGCTCCGAACTCGGCCAGGCCGTCATCGCCAACGCCGCCACCCAAATCCTGATGCGCCAGGCACCCCAGGCCATCGACCTGATCGCCGACACCTTTGCGCTGACCGCTGGTGAGGCCCGCATGCTGCTGGCCGCCGGCCGGGGCGAAGCCCTGCTACTGGCCGGAGCTCATCGGGTGGCGTTCCAAACCGTCGCGTCAGCCCGCGAGCACCAGCTCTGCGCCGGCCTGGCCGACCTGCTCGACGACACCGACTTCTAACCCCTGAGGGAGCATCCATCTTGTTCACCACTGTTGTTGCGGCGAGCCCTGATCCGGCGCCGCCACCCCCGCGATACGGGCCCCCGGAATTGCACTTCCCGGGGCTGCCACAACTCGAATCCGCGCTCTCCTGGGCCGGCCACCATCCCTGGTGGCCGGCCCTTCTGCTTATCGGGCTGGTCCTGATCCTCACCGTCATCAGGGTCGGGATCGACAACGCCCGGCACCGGCGGCTGACCTCACACGCCCACCAGATCCACATCACCCCACCGCCGGAAGTCGACCCGGCCGGCGTCGCCGCCTGGTGGGCCAACCTGTTCGAACTACTCGCCCCCACACCGTGGCGGCGCCTCCTCTACGGCACCCCGCACGTCGCCCTGGAATACCGGTGGGCCGGGCGGGAGCTGACCGTCGTGGTGTGGCTGCCCGGCACCATCGCGGCCGGGCCCGTCGCCGCGGCCGCCCGCGCCGCCTGGCCCGGCGCCGCGGCCACCGTCACCGACGCCCAGCCACCGATCCCCGCCGACGCCTTCGCCGTCGGCGGCGCCCTCGCCCCGGCGATGCCGGCCTGGTACCCCCTGGAAACCGACCACGACGCCGACCCGATGCGCGCCCTGGTCGCCGCCGGCACCGACCTGCACCGCACCGAAGCCGCCTGCGTGCAGATCCTCGCCCGCCCCGCCAGCCCCCGCCGGGCCGCCGCGCTGCGCCGCGGCGCAGCCGGCCTGCGCACCGGCACCCCGCCCGGCGGCGGGCTGCTCGACCCGACCACCTACCTACGCGGCCTGCTGAACGTCACCACGGAGATGCTCACCCCCGGCCGCCCGCCGAGGCCCGCCCGCCCCGGCTACGGCAGCGGGCGGGCCGCCACCGCGGACCCGATCCGGGATCGTGACGCCCGGCCGGCGATCGACAAGAGCATCACCGCACAGTGGGAAGTCGCCATCCGCTACGCCGCCGCGAACACCGGGCACCGCCGCGACGAGAAGGTGCCCGACGCGCTGAAGCGCCGGCTGACCACGACCGCGCACGGCATCGCTTCGTCGTACGGGATCTACAGCGGCCGCAACCGGCTGCGCCGCCTCAAACTCGCGGTCCCGGCTCCATCGCTGGCCGCGCGCCGGTACCGGCGCGGGTTCCTGCTGTCCGCCGAGGAACTGGCGACCATCGCCGCCCTGCCCACCGACGTCGCCGTCGCCGGGCTCGACCGGGCCCGCGCCAAAGCCGTGCCGGCACCGGTAGCGATCCCGTCCGGCGGACGCGGCACCAAGATCCTCGGCAAAGCCGAGGTCGGCGGCCACTCCGTCGCCGTGAACCTGATCGATGCCCGCCAACACTTCCACGTGCTGGGCGCCACCGGCTCCGGCAAGAGCACCGAGATGTGCCACATGGCCATCGACGACGTCAAAGCCGGCCGCGGCGTGGTCGTCATCGACCCCAAAGGCGACCTGGCCCTGGACATCCTCGACCGGCTTCCCGCCTCGATAGCCGACCGGATCGTCATCATCGACCCCGACCAGCCCCGCGGCGCCACCCTCAACCCGCTGTCCGGCTTCGACGACGACCTGGTCGTCGACAACATCGTCTCGATCTTCTCGAAGATCTTCCAAAGGCACTGGGGACCCCGCATCGACGACGTGCTGCGGGTGGCGTGCTTGACGCTGATGCGGCACGCCAACGCCAACCTGACGCTGGTGCCGCCGCTGCTCAACGACAAGCAGTTCCGGGCGCCGTTCACCGTCGGACTCGACGACCCGGAAGGGCTCAAGGGGTTCTGGGAGTGGTACGAGTCCACCCCCGCCTCGCTGCGGGCCCAGGTGATCGGCCCAGTATTGGCGCGGCTGCGGAGCTTCCTGCTGCGTGACTTCGTACGCAACACGCTCGGCGTCCCGAAGTCCAGCTTCGACATGGGCAAGGTCCTCAACGGCGGCATCCTCATCGCCCGGCTCCCCAAAGGCCAGTTGGGTGAGGAAACCGCCAAACTGATGGGCTCGTTCGTGTTCGCCAGCGTCTGGCAGGCCGCGACCGCCCGGGCCCGGCTGCCCGAGGACCAGCGCCGCGACGCCACCTGCTACATCGACGAGTCCCACAACATCCTCAATCTCGCCGGGTCGGTCACCGACATGCTCGCCGAGGCCCGCGGCTACCACCTCTCGCTGGTCCTGGCCCACCAGAACCTCACCCAACTGCCGCGCGAAACCCAACTGGCGCTATCGGCCAACGCCCGCAACAAGCTGTTCTTCAACTGCTCCCCGGAAGACGCCCACCAGCTCGCCCGGCACACCATTCCGCAGCTCGACGAGCACGACCTGTCGCACCTGGACGCCTACATCGGCGCCGCCCGGCTTGTCGTCAACTCCCGGGAGACCGCCGCGTTCACCCTGCGCACCCGGCCGCCGCTGGACGTGGTCGGGCAGGCCAGCATGATCCGCGAAGCCGTCGCCCGGCCCGAGGACACCCAACCGGCCGCGATCGAGCAACTCGCCCGACGCAATGCACGCCGTAAAGCCAGACCGGCCGGCCGAACAACGGCGGGCGACGCTGCGCCAGAGGCCGACGATTCCACGAATGGGTCCGGGGCGGTCGCATGACTGGTCCCGTCGCGCGTTACTTGAGTCTCGGTGCCGGTGTCCAAAGCTCGACGCTGCTGCTCCTGGCCATCCAAGGGCGGATCCCATCCTTCGACGCAGCCGTCTTCGCAGACACCGGCTGGGAGCCGGCCGCGGTCTACTCGCATCTGCGGCGCCTGGAGGAACTCGCCGCAACGGCCGGGACCCCGATCGTGCGGGTGTCGGCCGGCAACATCCGCGACGACGCCCTGAACCCGCAGCACCGGTTCGCGTCCATGCCGCTGTTCACCCTCGGCCCAGACGGCGAGAGAGGTATGGCTAGGCGCCAGTGCACCTCGGAATACAAAATTCGTCCTATTAAGACAGAAGTCCGGCGACGGCTCGGCTACCCGTACCCGGCGCGGGTCCCCGCCGGCGTGTTCGTGCAGATGGCCATCGGTATCTCGGTCGATGAGGTCCAGCGGGCACGCGACGCGGACGTGGCCTACATGCGCAACACCTTCCCCCTGCTCGATCTAGGGTGGCGGCGCGGTGACTGCTCGGCGTTCTTAGCCGAGCACGGACTGGCGGACACCCCACGGTCGGCGTGCCTCGGTTGCCCGTACCGGTCGGACCTGGAATGGGTGAAGGTCCGCGACAACGACCCGGCAGGATGGTCGGACGCCGTCGCGTTCGACGCCGCGATCCGCCGCGGCTCTGCACGGGCCAACGCGGCCGGCCAACCCCTGCGCGGACGATTCTTTCTGCACCGGCAGCGCATCCCGCTCGAGCAGGTGCAACTACGGCCTCAACGCGGCGACGAGGACGAGGAACAGGGTTGCGGGCCGTGGACGTGCCCGCATCCCACCGCCGCAGCCGAGTTCGACGCCCCACCCGATCGGACCCCACGGTGACCGGCAGCCGACGCACCGGGACTCAGCCCGGTGCTGAAGCGGCCGGCACCAGGGCCGGCGGGCCGAAACCGGTTTCGACCGGCCCGGGTTCCGGGCCGGGTCTACCCCCGGGCACGCCGGCAGACCGCGACAGCACCCCGGCCGGCACCCAACCGCCCAGCTCAAGGCCCGTATCGGGGCCGGCCAACCGGCCCCGAAATATCCCTGAGGGGGATACCTCCCGACCGGGGGTCGGTCCCTCCGGTCCGACGTCCCGCCGCACCCCGTCACCGGCTCCCTCGCTCGCGGCGATCTCCCCGCGTCTGGAACCCCGTGACTACGTCCTCGCTCATCTACTGCACGAGCATCGGACGCTGACCACCGAGCAGGTCACGGCGATGCTGTTCACCTCGCCGCGGACTTGCCGCAACCGGCTCAACGTGCTGCGCCGCCTGGGCTGGATTGACTGGTTCCAGCCGATTAGGCCCGGCACTCGTCTGCCCGTGCACTGGATCGCCGGGCCACTGTCAGCGCGTTACGTCGCGCTGGCCACCGGTGGCCGGGCACCCACGGCGAAAGCTCTACGCGAAACGCAGGACCGCATTGTCGCCGCGACCTCCCACCTGGTCCACACCGTGGGCACCAACCAGTTCTTCGTCGACCTGATCGCCGCCTCCCGCCGCGGTAGAGGGCGGTTGACGCGGTGGTGGGCAGGCCTGGTGATCGCCGGTGCCACCGGACGGCGGGTGCACCCGGACGGCCACGGCGTCTGGCAGGACCGTGACGCGACGGTCGCCTGGTTCCTGGAGTTCGACACCGGCACTGAATCCCTGCCGGTAGTCGCGGCGAAACTGCCGCCGTACCGGCGGCTGCGTGAGGCCGGCGGCCCCGGCTGGCCGGTGCTGATCCTGCTGCCCGGCCCCGACCGGGAAACCCACCTGCACCAGCACCTGTCGAGGGCTGGGCGCATCGGCGTCACGGTGGCCACCGCCACCCACGCGCCAGCGCACCGCGACCCGACCGGCCCGATCTGGCGGCTGGTCGGCAACGGCCGCCGCCGCCACCGGCTGACCGACCTGCCCGCCGAGATCGGCGTGGCGGGCGGCTTCCACCCGGGACCGCCCATTCCCGAGCAGGACCCGCTCTACCTGCTCGGCTAAATCCGCCGCCGACTGATCTCGGCGGCGTCATCCGCGCACGGGCGCCGCCCTCTGCGCGTCTGCGCCCGCCCAGCTGGTGCCGGTTCATCACCGGCGCTCGCAGGGCGGGCGCAGCTCCTTTTTGACCCCAACCCTTGAGGAGTCCATTGACTAACCCCACACCGACAACCGACTCGCCGGTGACCCGGCCGAAGCGGCTGCTGACCCAGAACCGCGAACTACGCGCCATCGGCGTCTGGAACTGGACCCTGCCCGCCTGGGCAGGCCGGCTGCCGGACGGCCGGACCTACAACACGTGCCCGTCGGCCGGGATCTGCGCTCGCCTGTGCTACGCGCGGCAGGGCACCTATCTGTGGCCGGTGGTTCGCAACAAACACCAGGCCAACCTGGCATTCGTCCTCGACGACTTGCCGGGCTGGGAAGCCGCGATGCTGGCCGAGCTCTCCGCGAAGCGGTTCAACGGCGCGTGGATCCGCATCCATGACAGCGGCGACTTCTTCTCCGATGATTACTTGCGGGCGTGGCTGCGGATATGCCGGGCCCGTCCCGACCTGCACCTGTACTGCTATACGAAGGAGGTCGACCGGTTCCGGCGCATCGTCGAGGCTGACCCGCCGCCCAACTTCTTGTGGGTGTACTCCTACGGCGGCACCCAGGACCGGGACCTGAATCCCGGCGTCGACCGGGTCGCCGACGTGTTCGCAGACGAGCAAGCCATCGCCGACGCCGGTTGGTCCTCACAAGAGGCCAGCGACCTGCTCGCGGTCCTCGGCCCTCACCTGGTCGGGATTCCCGCCAACCGGATCCGCGCCTTTCTCAAGGCCATGCAGGGCCGGCGCTTCAGCGACCTGCAAGCCGACGCCGACGCAGCCCGTGCCGCCCGTCGCCGCCGCACCTGCGGCACCGGCCGCGCGCACGTAAGCGGCACCATCGCGCATGCCCCGGCGCGGGTGTCCGGCGGGCGTTCCTCCGGCGCGGTGAGGGCCGCGACGGTGCATTCCGAGGAGCCGGGACCTGGCCAGGGTTGAGCCGTACTACGCCGACGAGACCGTCACGCTGTACCTCGGCGACTGCCGCAACCTGCTACCCGAGTTGTATGCGGATCTGATCATCGCCGATCCGCCGTACGAGCAGACCTCGCTGAGCTGGGACCGGTGGCCCGCCGGCTGGCTGACTGCCGCCGCCAGCGTCGCGAACGCGATGTGGTGCTTCCTGCCGCTGCGCCAGTTCGCGATGCCGCCCTACCGGGGCCAGGAATTCGCCGCCGCCGGATGGCGGCTCTCCCAGGACCTCGAACCGGCCGCCGACACCGCCGAGGACCACTGGACCTGGGAGAAACACAACGGGTCCGGCTTCAGCACCGACCGGCTCCGCCGCGTCCACGAAACGGTGACCCACTGGTACCGCGGCCGCTGGTCGGCCGTTCACCATCAGGTTCCCACCGTCCCCGGTCAGATCCGGCCGTCGGCGACCATCGCGCACCGCAGCCAGCCGACCCACACCGGCCGCATCCGATCGGCCGGCTACACCTACGGACCCACCCGGCTGGCCCGCTCCGTGGTCCGGGTGCGCTCCGCGCACGGAACGGCGATCCACCCGACCCAGAAACCGGTCGAGCTGCTCGATCTGCTGATCCGCTACGGCTGCCCGCCGGGCGGTGTCGTCCTCGACCCGTTCTCCGGGTCGGGATCGACCGCGATCGCGGCCCGCGCCGCCGGCTGCCGGGCGATCCTGATCGAGGCCGACGAAGCGCACTGCACCCGTTCGGCCCACTGGCTCGCCACCACCTGAGTCGCCCTCCCGTAACACCAGTGGCCTAGCCGCCCGGCGCCAGGCCCAACTGAGGGATCCGAACCCAACTGACCAACCAGACCCGCACGCAACCTGACCCAATTGGTTCCTGGAACACGGCAACTTCGCTGGTCAGCCCACAAGTGCGGGGCCGGGCAGCGCCACCGGAACCAGTTGGGTTAGCGGGCTACGGTGAGAGCTCATTTCACCTGAACCCCCACATCGCACCGCTCGCACCACTTCGGGCTCTGCCCGCCGCGGTCCGGAAACCGCACGTGCCCACCGGCCATACGACCGGTCGGCTGCGATCTTCCTCCCGGCGCCCACCGCCCAACCCGCACCACCTAGGACCACCGCGGCTTCGCGCCTCACAGGCACCACCCCGGGCGACACCATCGCGGGCCTGACCGGCAAGCACCTTACCGGCTTCTTCTGCGCCCACGACAGCAGAAGGCTGTCACCCGCGAGGTTGCCCTCCCGCTCCGGGGCCACACCGCCCGCCCGATCGGCTCACCGACGCACCGTCACGACGGCCGCCGTCAGCGATCCACACGGATCGGTTTCCTGTCGGATCTGCCAGCCATCTACACCACCACCTTCACCCGCCACACAGCCCTGCGCATTTCCGAGGGGCGCCTTCTGCGTGCCCGCATGCGATCACCGAAGGAGGACCATCATGTCCAACACCATCGCGACCGCCACTCCCGACGGCAGCTCGTCGGGCACCACCGCACCCGCGCGAACCGTCATCGTCTGCCTGCCCATCAACACCGATCCGCAGTTCCTGCCCGCGCTGGGCCACGCCCGGCTCGCCACCGCCGGCTACACGGTGCTCGGCACGGTCCTGCGCTTCCCGGCCCCGGGCCGCCGCGCCCGCAAGCACCTCGACGTCCACCACGGCTTCACCTGCGCAGGCCCGATCGGTCTGCTCGACCTCGACGGCATGCGCCGCGCCGCCGCCGCAGCCGCCGCACAGACCTGGCAGCACTGGAACTACATCGTCGCCGGCACCCCCATCGCGCGGCCCTGGTGGGTCTTCGCCGACCGGTACATCGCCGACCCGGCCCGCTACCCGATCGCCCAGGCCCAGCAGGACTACCTCACCCAGCCCCGGATCCTGGCGATGCGCGCCTTCAACGCGCTGCACCACAACGCTCTGCCGACCGGTGAGCTGGAAGCCCTGCAACAGGGCCTGAACACCTACGCCACCCTCGGCCAGCTGGCTGCCGTCGCCGCCGACGGTCTCGCCACCGCCGACGGCTGCATCCTCATCCCCGCCAGCACCCGGCTGGACGACCAGCTGACCTACCTGCACCACGCCAACCACCACCTCGCGGCGCTGCCGGCCAACCAGCCGATCACCGCGTACGCCGTCACCACCCCTGCCGCCTAACGTCCCAATCAGCGAAGGAGCCGTCATGTCCGTGTTGGACACCCTTTACCGCGGCCCGCTCGCCGAGCGTGCCCGCCGGCACCGGTGGGACCAGCCGTGCCGCACCACCATGCTGGTTTGCCTGCCGGCCCGAGCCGGCCGCACGAGCATCGAGGCCCTCGGCGAGGCCCGCGCCCGGCTCGCCGGTCACGCCGTCACCGGCCACGCCGCCCTCGACAACGCCCACTTCCCGCTCTGGCGCCACCCCGGCCACGCCGAACAGCACCTGCTGATCAGTCCGCGCATCACCGCCGGCCGGGACACCATCTCCACCTGCGCGGGCGCACCGATCGGGCTGCTGGACCTGAACACCACCGCCGAGCGGCTTCTGACGGTCGCGGTGGCCGGCCACGCGCGGTGGGCGCAGATCGTGCAGGACACCCCGGCAGCGGCCCCGTGGTGGCCGTTCCTCGACCGCCACCACAGCGAACCCGAGCAGTACCCGCTCGAGGCGGCACTGTCCGACTTCGCCGCCCAACCGCAGGTCGCCGCGATGCTGCGACACGACGCCGGCACCGTGGCGGCGCACCGGTTCGACGGCGACTGCTACGGCCCCGGCCTGTCCGCGCTGCACGTCGGTGCCGTCACCTACGCCGACTACCTCACCGGCGTACTCACCTACGGCGGCGGCCTGCTCAGCCTCGACGGTGACCTGCTGGTGCCGTCCTGGACCGACCTGCTGGTCGAACAGTCACTGAACGAACGAGCCAGCTTCCATCAGCAGGCCCGCGGTCATCTGACGGCGCTGAACCCGACGACCGTCGTCGTCGCGGTCACCTGCCACCGCTAGCTCTCCTTAGCTCCAATTCCGGCGACGCCGTTGCGCTGAACAAACCCGATGTCCCTTTCTGGCCCGGTCACGATCGTTGCCGCAGCCACTAAAAGGGGTGCGGCATCCGCGGCCGGGCGGTCCCTGAAATCCCAGGAGTATCTGATGTCCACCGCGCACCCGACCGATTCCGCCGACACCAACCTGAACCGCCCGATCCGGCACGTACTCAGTGACGAGAGCATCACCGACATCCTGACGGTGATCCGCGAAGCCACGAGCACCAGCCAGCTTCTGGAAGACACGATCCGCGCGCTCTACCGAGCGATCCTCGCTGGCAACCCCGCTGCTGCGAGCTCTGCAATCCGGCCCGACAATTACGCGCTGCCCGCCACCCAGTGGCAGGCCATCATCAGCGCGGCCATCGGCCGGGCTGAACAGTGGGGCACCCAGGCCGTAGTCGTTCTGGACCTGGCAATGAACCTGATGCCCCGCCGATACGACGACCCGACGGTGCCGGAGCCGCACATGCCGCTGCCGGACTACCGGCCGGCCGTGCGCACGATCGAGTGGGCAAGCGACGCCATCGACGTGGTCACCGCCGTGTCCGCCCACCTCGACCAACTTCGGGCCGTCTATGGCCCCGCCTCGCTGCAGTTCCTCGACGCCGCCGACAGCTGGCAGCGGGCCCTGACGGCGATCATCACCATGAACCTCGGCGCGACGGCCACGGTCAGCAAGGACGGGCCGATGAGCTTGCTCGTGCGTACTGGCAGCGGACTGATCTACGCCGCCACGTTCCACGCCGACGTACGCCGCTGCACCGTTGCCGGCTGCGGCGCACATCTGCGAGACGACGGCACCATCCCGGCGTCCCACGCAGACCATCCGGTGCCCGAGCACCAGCACATCGCGTCCTACCCGCTCGACGGCCCGCGCCCCGGTACCTGGTCACTGCACTCCTGACGATTCGTCCAGGACGACAACCGCGGCGACCGCCTGGCGCCGTACGTGCACGTCCGCAATGTGCCCACCAGCGGGGTGAGGACCAGTCGGTACTCACCGACCTGCGGGCCCTCGCGTCCCGCACGTCGCACCAAAGGCATTGCAAGACACCCGGCGCCGCCCTCGGCGCCGTCGGCCGTTGCCCGGCCACCACTCGCACCCCTTGCGAACCCGGGCACGGCCGCATGGCCGCGCCCGGGCTCCCACCACGCCTTCGAGCAAAGGAGCCCTGACGTGAGCCACCTTTTCCCGCACATCGCCGCGGACACCGGCTACGACCGCCGCCGACCGGTGGCCCTACACGCACCGGCCCGCCAGCCGCGGATCGCCATCATCGGCGGTTCACTGACCGGCCCGACGCTGGCGCTGCTGCTCATCCAAGCGGGGTTCGATGCTGTCACCGTTTATGAAGCCGCCCCCGCTGCGGCGACACTCGGCGGTGGCCTGATCTCCCTGGAGCACTCGTCGCTGGATGTGCTCGACCGCCTCGGCATCGACCAGGACGAGTTCGTCAAGTTCCGCTTCGAGACGATCACCCAGATCACCGGCAACGACGCGGCCGGTAGCGGGGTGACCCGGCGGGTCTACCCGGGCCGCTTCACCACCTGGCCACTGCTGCACGACGCCCTGACCCGCAGGCTCCCGGCCGGCGTCGTGCAGCACGGTCAGAAAGTGACCGGTTTGGCCGAGACGCGCGGGATGCCGGTCCTGCACTTCGCCGACGGTGCCAGCGCCCCGGCCGACCTGGTCGCGTTCGCCGACGGCCGGGCCTCCGTCGGGCGGCGACTGCTGGACCCGCACCGGCAGCTGCACTACGCCGGCTACGTCGGCCACCGAGGCCAAACCTCGCACCTGCCGACCGAGCTGTCGCAGTTCCTGCGCCTGGAGCCGTGCCCCGGCGTGCAGTTCAACATCGCCCCGATTCCGGGTGGCTGCGACTGGACGTTCTACCTCAATGCCAGCGCCGAGCGCTACACCGATCTGTTCGGGGCCTCGCCTCACCGGCGGGTCTTCGCCCTGCCGCACCACGTTGGCCCCGCCGCGCGTCACGAGGTCGACACCTACGCTGCCCTGCACCTGCCTGCCGACCAGGCGGACGTCGTGCACGCCAGCCACCTGCGCATGGCGGTGCCGATGCTGGATATCGACCCGCCCACCCAGATGGTGTGGCCCATCGGCGCCGGCCACGCCGTCCTGCTCGGCGACGCCCTCGCCCCGGTACGCCCGCACACCGCCCGCGGCGCGAACAACGGCATCGAACAGGCCGCCGGCCTGGCAGCTGTTCTGCGTCAGCACCGCGCCTACCGCGCCGACCTGCCCGCTGCGCTCACTGGCTGGCAGCGTCGGCACTTGCCCGCTGCGGTCACCGCCGTCCGGCTGGGCCCGACCATCGGGCACCGCCTCGGGTTGGGCACCCGCCACTGCGAAGTCACAACCCGCAGCCTTGCCGCCGCTGCCGGCTGAACGACCTAAGCCCCCTGCACCAGATCGCGGCGGGCTGGCTCTCGCACCTCACCACCCGCGGGCCGCCCCACCCGGCACGTGTTCAGCCGGGTGCGCCGCCTGCTCCGCCGGGCCGCAATCCGTCACGCGGGCAGGAACACGCGGCGGCCGGCCGATCGATCCGAGAATCCGTCTCTTTACCTGAGCACCAGCACGCGGGGCGTCCTCGTGGCGCGGCGGGCAACAACCCGGCACGCGTGGTCGCTGCCTCAGGAATTCCGCTTCCGATCACGGCCAGCAACCCGCCGACCTTTTCTTATTCGCACAGAGAAATGGAGCTCGTCATCGACCCGATTCCGCTGCTGCTGGAGCTGTCCGACCGGCACCTGCCGCCCGGTCTGGCCGAAACCCTGGCGGCCATCACCGGCCTGACCGTCTCCTGGACCGCGGTGGGTGTCCTGCTGCACGTCCCGGCCCGCCAACAGCTGCCGTACACGCTGCGCAACTGTCCGGCCACCATGGCCGCGATCCTGCGCTACGCCCGCAGTCTCGGCTGCGACTACGTGCTCATCGGCCCCGACGCCGACATCGACCAGGCCCTGCCAGCCTGGGATCAGTGAACACAGTCCGGCCCACCACCTGACCCCCGCGCACAGCCCTGCCCGCCCGACCTTCTGCGACCGCCGTATGCACGGCGGTCGTCTGCGTCTTGCCCGAGGACCCACCCATCCGCCGAGGGCTCGTCCCACGAACGACGTTCTGTCCCCGGGCACTGCCATAGAGAGGAGCGCCGTCCCATGCCGACCACGACCCGTCAGGCCCCGACATGGGCACCTGACCACGTCCCGCACACCCTGACGATCATCACCACAGCCGTCACCGCCGTGGCCGCCGTAGGCATCGCGTACGGACTGCATGCCGGCATTGCGCTGCTGCTGGTCGCCGTCATCAAGGTCTACATGACGCTGATGGTCGTCGGCGCCTATCACGTGGACACCTGGCACCGGCGCCAGGTCACCGCAGCTGTCCGCGCCGCCTACACCGACACACTCACCGGCCTGCCCACTCGGCCAGTGATGGACGACCTGCTCACCGCCGCGACCTGCGAACGGCTGCCGGTGACGGTCGCGGTCGCCGACGCCGACGGCCTGCACTGGGTCAATGCCACCTTCGGCCACGCCGGCGGCGACCAATACCTCACCGAAGTCGCCCGGCGACTGTCCCGCGCGGTGCCCACCGGCGGCACCCTCGTGCGGCAGGGCGGCGACGAATTCACCCTGCTCGTGCCCGGCACCACCACCCCAGCCCAACTGGCCACGATGATCGGGTCGGCTTTCGCGGGACCGGCCACCATCGGCGGTCAGCACCTGCAACCGCGGGCCAGCGTCGGCATCCACACCGGCACCGGTGACGCCTGGAATGTGCTGGCCTGCGCTGACGCGGCCATGTACACCGCGAAGGAGACCGGCGGCAACCACATCCTGACCTACGAACCCGAGCGTGACGGCGTCCCGGAAGCCGACGGCACCCGCCCAACCAGCCGCCCCCGCGACCGGCAACCGGCCGGGAACCCGCCCGGCGCGAGCGTCGCCACGTGGGCCATCACCAGCGCGCCGGCAGCGGCCGTGCGCACACCGGCACACCCGGACGGGTCCCGCGCATCGCCATCTCCTGGTCGGTGCGCGTCTCGTACAACGCCACCATCGAGCGCGCCGAACTGCCAGGACTGACACCGCAGTCACGCCCAAGGCGGACGCCTCGACCTGGACGCTTTGGCCACAGCACCGGTCGGGCCCGCCCTCCATCAGCTGCTCGCAGCCCACGAAATACCGCAGAACTCCGACGGCGTACCGGACCGGCAGATCGAGACCGTGGAGGAACTACCCCTCCCACCGGCCGACTGAACGCACCGCGGCCGCAAAGGCTCCGGCAACAACTGGCCCGACCGGCCACCTGCTCCCGGCGAGCCACGCGAAGTAGAAGGTCACCCTCGTGCCAGGCCGCACGCCGGCACCATCGAAGCCCGCCCGCAGCACCAGCTGTCCCTCAGCCGGAGCCGCGCAGGGCGGCACGCGAGCCCGGCTGAGCACCGATCTGTTCCCAGGGATGTGATCAGCATGCTCGACGAACCCGAGCGTGACCCCCCACCCGGAATCGGGCACACCGACGACGGCCCCGACCCGCACGGCCTGCTCTACTACAGCGATGTCAAGGCCCTGCGCCACGCCGACACCATCACCGTGCGCGCCCAGGACGGGCTCGGCAGTATCCAGGCCACCCTCACCGCCCCCGACGGGCTGCGGATCTACACCGCCCAGCAGCAACGGGCCTTCCCCGAGGCGGCCGGCTTCGTACGGCACCGCCGGATCACTGTCGACGCCGACATCGCCGGCTTCGACAGCGGTCGCCGCTGGCACGACCAGCTGCCCGGCGCCGCCGCGGCCACCGTCATCGACACCGCCGCCCTCAACGACATCTGGCAATCCATCGCCGCGTTCCTGCGGACCGGCGACGTGTTGCGGCTGCGGTTCCGCGCCGACAGCAGCCACGACCCGCTGTCGGGCTACCCGCTGCACCGCGACGAGCTTTACCTGATCATCCAGCGCCGACACCGCCGGTGGATGTTCCTGCTCGACGTCACCGTGCGCCCCAGCGGCAACCGCATGGTGACCACTACCGACTGACCGCGGCCGCGGTCAGCCAGTCCAGGTCACCGGCACACGTCCCGACGGGTTGCCGTCGTGACCTGCCGATCCTGTGCACCACCCGGCACCTGCGCCTTTCCCGCGCGGGTGCTCGTCGGCCGTTGCCCGGCCACCCGCGAGACCACGCGAACCCGGGCACGGCCGTCACGGCTGCGCCCGGGTTCCCTCATGCGAAGGGACACCCGTCATGAACCCGTCACCGCAGTCCCACCCGTTCGCCCCGGCGCACCCGCACGCTGCCCGCGGCGCCCACAACGGCATCGGCCAGGCCGCCGGCCCAGCCCAGCACCGCAAAGCTCGGCGCCGACCCGGACACCGCTCGCGACTGGCAACACCGTCACCTGCCTGCGGCCGTCGCCGTCGTTCCGGCTCGACCCGGTACCCGGCCACCGATCCCACTTCGGCCTGCCGCCTGACCTCACACCCCCACCTGGTCAGGTACGGCGGGCGAGGAGAACCGCGCGTCCGGCTGCGCCAGCGCTTGATCTCGAGAAAAGAACTCGTGTGATGGGCGCACAAGCTGTCGTCACCATCATCGACCGCCAGGCCCAGACCCGGTCGTACTGGGCGCCCTGGGCCCACCCCGACTACCTCATCCCCGCCGTCGCCGAGTTCGTGGCCTGGGCCGACCAGCAGCGGTATCGGCTCACCGCCGACACCTGGCTGGCCTACGCCGACGCCTACCCCGGCACCCTGCCCCGCGAAGACGTCACCGACAGCGCCGCGGACCCCGCCTTGGTCGGTGACTTGGACTACCGCTATGAGCTGGACCTGCACGATGACTCCCGGGCACTGCGGCTGCGGGCGTTCCAAGTACGCGATCCCGACGGCCAGCCCCGGCCCTACCTGTTCGACGAGTTGACCCGGGCCACCCTGTTCGGCGAAGCGGCCCGCTTGTGTGACCTGCTGGCCGACCTCGCCGATCAACGACCCGGCGACGCCGCATTGGCCGACAGCGACGCCTGGCGCCGGCGCGCCAAGCAGTTCCGGCGCTTGCATTCCTCCCGCGCGGTGACAGCTCTGGCCGCCAACCTGGGCACCATCGTCACCGCCGGGACGTTCGCCGAGCCGAACCCGTCGATGGTGATCGCCGGGGTGCACGTCGTGGCCCACGCCGCCGTCGACGGCACCCTGTACATCGCGGTGTATCCCGGCGACGCCGACACCTGGATCCGCCGCCCGGACGGCACACCGGCCATCCACCTCACGGTCGACGACCACGCCATCTATAGCAGCTGATGCTGGCTTTCCCACCGGGCGACCGGCGCACCACCGGCGCACTCTGACGTGTTGTTTGACGGAGGAACGCCAGGCCCGGTGTGGACCGATTGATCGGGACTGCATGTCGGCCCTTTGTACGCAGCCGAGCCACGGTAGGCATCGCGCGGCGCGTTGCGTGCAGGTGGTGGGGTGCAGCCGGACTGCAGGCCCGCAGAAACCGCATCGAAAGCTGCGCGGCGACCGCTCGCCGGCAGCTGAACCACCACGCCGGCCCAGGCCGGCCGATCGCTGCACTGCTGAGGGTCTGGCCTCGCCGACCCCGAGCTAACCATCCGAAGTGATCCTTCCGGGACCGCGCCAGCCGCGTGCCGCAAACCGGGAGGCATCCCGGTGGGTGGCGCGTGGCCCGGCGCCGGCGCCCGGATCCTGAAGAAAGGATGCGGAGCCGATGTTCGAGCCTTCCGCACAGATCGAATCCCTGCTGGCCGCCGTCGCCGCGGAGAAGTCAGTCTCCGGCGGCATGCGGGCGATGATGCAACGGCAGTCCGAGTTTGACAGCCCGTTTGCGGCCCAGCTGACCGGCATCGCCCTGGACCCCCACGGTCGGGCATTCGCCGACGCGTTCCTGGACGACTATTGGGTCGACCAAGCGCGCCGGCAGAACCTGCTCGACGCGGTCGACACCGACCGTGAGCTCATCATCGGCAGCGGATTCCACGCCGCCGTGTACGCCGCGGTACGCGTCCTGAGCGGCTTGCCGAAGCCGCTGGTGCTCGAACGTCACGACAGGCCGGGCGGCACCTTCGCGATGACCGCACGGCCGACGTTCTACCTCAACTCCCGCAACCGCGCTGGCAACGCGGGACTCGCCGGCGACCAGGGCTCCGCTCTGAACTACCTGCCCGGCGCGCCGATCCAAGCCGCGAACGTATCCATGGCCGAGTACCAGACCAACGTCGACATGGCGCTGGTCATTCGTCTCACGCTGGCGCAGTACGCCGACGTCGTCACCGGCGCGACCGTCGGGTCCGTCACCCGAGACGGCACCGGCGTCGAGATCGACATCGCCGACCGCGGTCCGCTGTTCGCCGCGCGGATCATTGACGCGCGAGGACTCGGCGACCCCACCGATCAGGACCTCGCCAACGGCGCCACGATCTGCACCTTCCCACAATTCATGCAGCGCCTGACCGGCCGGTGGCCGCTGCGTGGCCTGCGACGCGTCGCGGTCATCGGAGGCGGCGACTCCGGCAAATGCGCCGTCGAAGCCCTGCTCGGCATCGGCCCGGCACCGTTGCTGGCCGCCGCCGCCCTCGACACCGTTGAACGCGTCGACTGGTACGCAGGCGACCTGCCGACCACCTGCGACGATTGGCAACAGGACATTCGCGGCCGATACCAGGCCATCGGCCGCTATCTACGCCCGGACCGGCACGGCGCGCAGCGGCTGGCCGTGCGCAACCGGCGAGCGCAGCCGATCGCCCTGCTCGGATCGGCACTGATCAACGGCCGCAGCTACGACCTGGCAGTCGCCTGCACCGGCAACACCACGGCGACCATCAGCGGACTCTACGCCGGCGACTTCGAGGAATACGCGGCACCGGACGGCACCGTCGTGGCCCGCCGGCACGCCGACCTGCCCGCATTCCAGATCGGTCCGCACGCCCGGCTGCCGTTCACCCAGAGGGAGCAAGCCGACGGCATCGCCGACATCGCCGCCAACGCCGTCGCGATGTTCCGTACCGCGACCAAGACGGCGGCCTTGGCCGCCACCCTCGACCCGGCGACGCGGAATTGACCACCACCATCACGCTCGACGAGCCGACAGATCAGACCAGGAGCGGACCGCCAGCCGGGCCAGCTGCTGACCCACCGGCTCGACCAGCAGTGGGCCAACTACCGCACACCGCCGCCTGAGATCGCCGCCCACGCCGAGGACCTCACCGAGCCGTCGGCACCGCCGCGCTGAGCTCACCAACCCCGCATCAAGGCACATCGCGATCGCGGCGATCGCCGCGCCCGCAATACCGACCTCAACGACATACCTGAAGAAAGGCAGACCGTCATGGGCAAGCACGAAGCTCCCGAGCCGAAGCGTCCCCTGCGCCACCGCCTCACACAACGCGCCATGCACCCGATCGTCCACGTGGCCGCCCTCGTCGCGCTGCACAGCGCCGCACTGCTCGTCATCGCCGGCCTCGAGAAGACACCCCTGCCGCTGCTCCTGCACTGATCACTTGCAGCGCTGCCGGCCTGGCAAGCCCCGGTAGACAGGCGGATCGCCGCCACAAACCGATCGCCGGAACAACCTTTGCGTTTCAAGCACCGCACCGAGCCGCGGCCGCAACCGTCCGCGGCTCGGTGCCCGTCCCCGCCGACGGCAGCAGCCGAGAACGCAAACGCCCACAGCTATGAACAGGTCCTCGTTGCGGCGCGACAGCGTCACCTGAACGCGTCAACGGGTCGCGCCGAGGACCGTTCCGCCATCACCGCTAAAGGAGAAAGAAATGAGCCACACCGATCGGCCCACTATCCGGGTCACCACCGTTCGGGACCTGCTTGCTCTGATTCCCTTCCTGCTGCGATTCCAGCCAGAGGACAGTCTTGTGGTGATCGTTCTGGGTAGGGACGGCATTGCGTTCACTGCCCGGATCGCCCTGGCCGGCCCTGGCCCGGTGTCCCCGGCTCTTCATGCCGTTTGGGCCACGATCGCCGAGAAGGTCGCAGCCCTGCGCGACGGCAGCGTCGTGCTCATCGGCTACGGCACAGCCGACCGGGTTCAGGCGGCAGTCGACACCGGCACCGTAGTGCTGCGCCGAGCGGGCATCCCGATCAGTGAAGTGCTGCGCGTGGCCGACGGCCACTACTGGCACCTCGACCGCCCCAACATGGTCGACGGCGTCGCGTTTGACCCCACCGCCAGTCCCGTCGCTGCCGCAGCGGTGTACGCCGGACTGGTCGCTGTGCCCAGCCGCGACGCGGTGGCCGCCGCACTCGCGCCGATCGCCGGCGCCGCCCGCGAGCGGATGTCCACCGCCACCGCCGATGCCTGCGCGTTCCTCCTGGAATTGCTGGACGCCGCCCGTCCCGACACTGGTAACTCCGACACTGACCATTCCAAAACCGGCAGCTCCGGCGACCTCGACGAGGATCCTGACTCCGTCCTGGACACACCGCTCGGACTCGCGCTGCAGCGAGGGGCGCGCATCTACCTCACCCGGGCGCAGGACAGCTACCGCACCGGTCGGCCGGTCGACGACGACACGGCCGCCGTCCTGACCGTCCTGCTCGTTCTGCCTTCACTGCGCGACTACGCAGCCCGGCTCACTAACACCGAACCGTGGCAGCAACAGATGTGGACCGACCTGATCCGCCGCGCCGAACCGGCATTCACTGCCGGGCCGGCTGCGCTGCTCGCTCTCTGCGCACTGCGCTGCGGAGATGGAGCGCTAGCTGACATCGCCGTCAGGCGGGCATTGGACGCCGACCCCGACGACCGGCTCGCGCAGTTACTCGCCTGCGCCGTCGCCGCCGGCATCGGCCCGGACACCGTTGCCGCGCTCCTCGCCGCCTGAACCGCCTGGCGAATTCCCGCCCGGGCCCCCGCCGTCCAGCGTTTCGTACCGGTACGGGCTGTGGCTCGCCACGAGACCATCGGCCGCGGCCGGCCCGCCCACACCCTGTTTCTGTCTGGCCTGTAGCGAACGCTGCCAGGTGACCGTGTCCGATATCCCCCATCGTGGAGGAGCCCTCATGATCCGCCTGCGATTCCCGCTGCGTGACGTGCTGATTCTGGCCGAACACGCCATCGCCGCCCCCGACCACAGACCGACCTACATCAACACCGTGGACGGCACGACGCCGGGACCGGCGCTCTGGTTCGTCGGCGACGAAGGCCTCTACCTGATGTCCAACGGCCGGCCGGGCCAACCTCACCCCGCCGGCGGCGACCGGCTGTACGTCGTCTACGCCGACGGCTACCACACCTCGATGTCCAAACATGCCATTGCCGACAAGATCGGCGGCGATGACTTCGTCGAAGCGCTGCCACTGCTCGTCCCCACGCCCGGCGGGACCACCCTGCATGCCCAGCTCACCGAGGCCGCCGCGGATGGCGGCGACCTGTTCGTCATCGACGTCGGTGCCACAGCGATGGACATCTTCATCGCCGACTCCCGCGGCCGTATCCGATGAGCCGACCCACCAGCGACGACATACGGAGATCAACCCTTGCCGCGTAAAGGTAGTCCGCCACCGCCGGGCCGCTGGCCGACGACAGATGGGGCCGCTCGATAGCTACGGCCACCACGACGTATGCGGCAGCGGCCGGGTGACCCGCCCGAATTCGACGAGCACCTCTTCGCCGCCGGTGTTGAGCAGTAACCCCCAACGACATCGACAGCACCGTGCAGTAATCGCCAGCGGCACTCGCCGCAACCGCTAACACCCGGAACCCTCAAGGGCAACGCCGACTTCGGTCGCCCTTGACCGGGCGCCAAGTCGGCGATGTCCATCCCTAACGGATGGAGACCTATCGCATGAGCACCACACACACTCGCGGCCACCAGAGCGCGGCAGCGGATGGCCCGGCCGTCCTGGTCGCCGCGATCGACGCGCAGACCGGCCCGCTGTTGGCCGTGATGGACTGGGCCGACGACGAGATCACCGAGGCCAGCCGCCGTCACCCCGCCCAGGCCGACCTGCTGTTCCACGCGTTCAGCCTGCTGCTGCCTCGCCAGATCGGTGCCGGCATGGGCACCGAGTTCGTCTACCGTGGCCACGTCCGTGAGCTTCTGCAGCGGGTTGCCGTAGGCGAGGATCTGCGACTCGCGACCGCCACCGAAATCTGCCTCACGTTGGCACAGGTCAGCGCGGTGACCCCGATGCACGGCGCGGGTGCCGGCCTCTATTTCCGGATGTGGCTGGCCGCCTTCGGAGATCACCCGGTCAGAGCCGACCAGCCCGGCAACGAGCGCCACTACGAGCACCTGTACGGGGCACAGATCGACGAGCTGGAAGCCGAACTCCGGCGCAAGATCGCCGACCCCGACCGGCAGCTCGGCCACATTGCCTGCGACGGCTGCCACCACGGCCGTCCTGTCTCCTGCCGATTCAATGCGGCTGACACCACGCCGTGACTGCTCCCGCAACAACGCAGGGCATGGCCGCAGCCGGCATCACCTCACTCGCCACGGTGCCGTGCCATCGGAGCCGCCCGCCAGAACGTTCCGGCGGCCTGCCTCGCAGTGGCAACTCCAACGATCACCGGCGCCACGCCGACCACCAACGAGGGAGAACAATAGTGTCCGAAACCGACGACGCCAAACTCACTATTACCTGGTCGCACACCGACACTTACCGGCGATCGTTGCCTGTCAGTGCCGTAGCCGACGTGACGGGCCTGGCCGTCGAAGAACTGCTCGCCGACCCGTCACTGCTGTCCGGTGCCGCCAACCCGGCCACCGCCGAGCTGTTGAAAGCAGCACACAATGCCGCGAGCTGGCTGCCCCCAACGGAGGTCGAGATCATCGACAGCCAGACCAATGACCAGACCAATCTGCTCGACCTGCTCGACCGGGCACGCCGGGCGATACGGGCCGAAGTCGAGGCCGGCAGCACCGCTGGTCGCGCATTTGCCGCGCTGATGGCCGGCCTGCGACGCGAAGGGCTGATCGACTGATCGCGACCACCGTGGCCCCGCAGTCGCACGGTGAGCCGGTCGACGTCAGCCGGTTCGACAGCGACACCCATCGCCTCGCGCAGGCCGCCTGCCGGCATGTGATCCACTGCGTCGTCGACGGCACCACCCGCCGCGCGGTCGCGCCGATGCTCGACTACGCCCGCAGCGTCGGCGACGACAACCTGACCGTGCTCACCTAGGCGCAGCTCACCGGGGGCGTGCACGCTGCCGCCGACACCCGCGGACGGCACCACCACGACGGCAGCGCCCGGCCAGTCGTAGACCGCCGCCGAACACCCGCGCCGCCCAGCGCGGATGTCGGGGCTACGCCGACAAAGCCGCCGATCGGATCAGCCGCTCGGCGATTCGCCCGCACCGGACATTTGCCCGGCGCGTTGACGTTCCTTCACCGCAAGCAAGCACTTGACGGCGGTGGTGGTGCGGCAACGCACCACCACCCGCCCGTCGTGCGGAAAGCCCCGAAATGATCATTTTGGCCCTCCCGCGATTCTTCGACACCGATCCGATCCTGACCGTGCTCACCGGGCGGGTTGCCGGTGGACCCGGCCCCAGCCGCTACCAGCTCGTCGACGCGGCCGGGAAGGTCGTGCTACGAGCGCTGGTGCGTTGGTTCACCGGCCACAGCACCATCACCGTCAGTCTGAACATCATCAACACCTACCAGTTCTATCCGACCGTTGCGGTCACGGTGACCGATGCCCGGATCGGCCGGCCGCCGCTGTGGCGCCCTCCTATCACCGACGTCGAGATCCGAGCGCTGGACGACTGGGCTTACGAGCACATCTATCCGTTCACCGGAGTCGGTCACACCGACGGCGACTCCTGGTACGACGTCACCATCATCGCCAGCTCGCTGCCGTGGCTGACCGGCTACACCTTCAACTGGGGCTACTGACCCCCGGTACTTGACCGGCACGGCGGCACGGCGAGCCGGTTGCCTGATTCCTCAGCTGTCAGCTGGCAGAGCTGACGGGCGTGCCGCCCAGCCCGCGGCGCTGTCCACCTGATCAACGCGGTCTCCCGCGGCCTCCACCGTGTGCCTACGGGCAAGCTGGGGCCGCGTGGTCCCAGCCTGTCCCGCCGCCACATCGGCGGAGAACAGGAGGGCCACCCGATGGCCACCACACACCGCACCCAGCAGACCGACCAACAACATGCATTTCTGGAGAAGATCCGAACCGACTTCGAGCAGCGGCTGGCAAGGTTGGCCGCCGACCCGGGGCAGTGGGTCGAGTTCATCGAGCAAGCGGCCGTGTTCGGCGCCCGCTACAGCCTGGGCAATCAGCTGCTGCTGATGATGCAAGCCGCCGAACGCGACATCACCGCGCAGTATTTTCTGCCGTTCGGCAACAAGGCCGGCACCAGCGGCTGGAAGCGGCACGGCCGCCAGGTCCGCACCGGCGAAAAGGCGTTCAAGATCTGGGCGCCGATCCGACGCCGTCCCAACGAGGAACAAGCCGCGCAGTGGCAGGCCGAAGGCCGCACGGTGCGCCGCGAGCCGTCCGGGCGCCTGGCCGCCCAGGTCGTCGGGTTCCGGCTCTCGCCGACGTTCGAGTTGTCGCAGACCGACGGGAAACCGTTCGAGATCCCCACCGTGCGGCAGATACGACGGGTCAAGGTTTCCGCTGCCGGTATGCCGCAGCTGCTCGACGGTGACGACCCGACCGGCGCCTTCGACGACGTGGTGAAACTGATCACCGACGCCGGGTACAGCTTCGAACTCGCCCCGCCGGGCAGCCGCTACCTCGGCACCGCCAACGGCGTCACGGTCGGCGGCACCGCACGGCTCGTCCGGGTGCGCGACGACGTCAGCGCCGCCCAACAGGTCAAGACCACCGCCCACGAGCTGGCCCACATCCTCTGCGGCCACCTCGACGACACCGCGCCGGGGCAGGACCTGCACCGCGGCCGACGCGAAACCGAAGCCGAAAGCGTCGCGCACATCGTCTGCGCCGTCCTCGGCCTCGACACCGCCGCCTACAGCGACGCCTACGTGCTGGGCTGGGCCAACGGCGACCTAGACCTGGTCAAGCAGTGCGCCGACACCGTGCTGCGCGTCGCCAAGACCATCCTCACTCAGCTCGCCCCCGAGGCCGGTGACACCGCCGACCCCGACCCGGCGGACGACCCAGCCGACGTGCCCGGCCGCACTCTCTTCGAAGGAGTCACCATATGAGCATCGACCGCGAACTGATCAGGGTGGCGCGGGCCACCCTGGCCTTGCTGGATCCCACCCGCAACGAGGCCCTGCACCAGCTGCTGGCCTTCTTCGGCCCGGTCGAGGCGCTCGCCTGGCTGAACGCGCCGACCCGCACACCCGCCGAGCAAGCGGAAATCCTGCGCGGCGTCAGCATCGATCGGCTCCTTGCGCATCACGCCACCGTCGCCGCAAGGACCGAGGAAGCGGGAGCCCGGGTGCTGATCCCGGAGGACGACGCATGGCCGGCCAGGCTCGACGATCTCAGCCGCGTCGCGTTCACCGGCGCACCCAGTTCCGCGCTGTGCCTGTGGATCCGCGGTAACGGCGACCCGTCGACCGCGTTGCGGCGCGTCGTGGCCGTGACCGGAGCGAGGGCGGCTACCGCGTACGGACAAACCGTGGCCGGCGATGTGAGCTACGGCCTGGCAGGGCAGGGCTGGAGTGTCGCGGCCGGCAGCAGCGTCGGCATCGACAGCGCCGCCCTGCGCGGCGCGCTCGCCGCCGGTGGCCCTGCCATCGCGGTCCTTCCCGCAGGCATCGACCGGCCGTACCCCGCCGCCAACACGGACGTACTTGCCCGGGTCGCCGACCGGGGACTGCTGATCAGCGCGGACCCGCCCGACAGTGCCACCACCAGCCGTCGCTTCGTCGCCGCCCGCCGCCTGCTGGCCGGCTTGGGCCACGGCGCTGTGGTCGTCGAAGCCGCCGCAGGCAGCCAAGCCCTGACCGTCCTCGACGAAACGATCAGCCGGGGACGGCGGGCGATGGTGGTCCCCGGCCCGGTCACGTCTGCGATGTCCTCAGGTACCCACGCGTACCTGCGCGAACACCCGCAGGCACGCCTGGTACGCCACACCGCCGACATCGTCGCCGAGCTACCGTCCGCTGGCTGACACCACCGCCTGACGTGACCGGCACGCGGCCTCCACACCGCCGGCCACCGCCGACCGTCCGCGACGCATCCTGCGCCGCACCCGGCCCACACCACCAAGTCCTGTTCCTGCGCATACGCGCGGGACGCACACGCCTTGTTGTTCCAGGCGAGCGTCCCGCGACCGGGGCGCTCGCCTGCCCACGTGCAGGAGGAACCGCGACATGCACCCTGAACGACCTTCCATTCCGACCGCCGGCGCCTCTACCACAAGCCGTCTCACCGAACGCGCCGCCTGGGCGTTCTATCTCATCGCCGCCGCCGGATCGAGCGTCGGCCAGATTTGGGTAGCCGTCACTACCCCGCCCTGGCCGGACACGATCGCCTGGTGGTGGCGGGCGCTGCTGGTACTGCCGTTCGCCGTCGTGATCGATCTCGGCGGGGTGGTCACCGCCGCGTTCGCCGACACCCGTCGCCGGCTCGGTGAAAACGCCACCGGATGGAGGCTGCTGTCCGCCGGCTCTGCCGTGCTCGCCGTGGCCATCAACGTGATCGGCCACCACCACACCCCGTACCTGGCCGCGGTGTTCGGCGGACTCGGCGTGTTCGCGTACACCGTGTGGCCGCTGCACAGCGCCGCCCGCCGCCGTGACGCGCTGCGCGCCATCGGCAAACTCACCGACACCGCACCGGTCTACGGCCTCATCCAGTGGTGGCGCGAGCCCGCCGTCACCCGCCGGGCCTGCGCTTTAGCTGTGCAGCACGGCTACTCCGTGCAGCAGTCACTGACGCTGGCCCGTGCGCAGCTGCGCGACGAACGGCGCACCGCCGCACTCAGCATCCACGTCGAAACACTCATCCGCGCCCGCCACGACGACCCGACCCTGGCCGCGATTGCGGCCACCACCATCGACATCGACGCCGTCGCCGCAGCCCTGAGCGCGCAGGCCGACATCGACGGCTGGGCCCGCGCCATCGGCGTCGACCTTGTACCACCCACCCCCGAACCAGCGGCCGGCGCCACCGCACCCGACCTGCTCGCTCTCGACGCCGGACCGGACATGGTGGAACTGCCCAAAGACGTGCTGCGGCGGGTACCCGTCCAGCAAGCCGACTACGACCACTGGCGCGGCATCTGGCAGACCTGGCAACAGCAGCCCGACGACAGCCACCACACCATCGCCGGCCGCCACGACATCTCCGCCCGGCAAGCCCAATGGATTCGCGCCGCCGGCACCGCCGGGCTGCTCCACTCACCGATCCCGCCGATCACCCGGCTCCAACGCCTCATCCAGGCCAACGGGCACACCCCCGGCGGGCTCCCCAGCGCACCGTGACCTGCCTGGCCGGGAGGACCACCGATCACGTCGTTCTCCCGGCCAGGACCCGTTCCTTTCGCGGCTACCGCGATCTCAGTGA
>NZ_BOMV01000117.1 GCF_016862375.1 Paractinoplanes rishiriensis
GTCGTTCGGGCCGAGCTCGCCGTTGGAGGCGAGCGCGGCACAGTCCCGGCCGGGCAGGTTGTAGATCACGAACTGGATGTAGCCGGCACCCTGCGCCAGCGCGGCGTCCAGGTGGTCCCGCACGCCCATCGAACCGTTCGAGCTGCTGTTATCGGTGCCCTCGATCGCGGCGATCCGGTCGATCCACACCGCGGTCGGGTTGTTCGAAACTCGGTTACCGCCGGAGACCGACTCGGCCTTGGCCTTCCACTCCGGGTTCACGTAACCACGGACACCGGCGTACGCGTTGTCCACCCGGGCCGACGGGTTACC
This sequence comes from Paractinoplanes rishiriensis, assembly GCF_016862375.1. Classification (GTDB taxonomy): domain Bacteria; phylum Actinomycetota; class Actinomycetes; order Mycobacteriales; family Micromonosporaceae; genus Actinoplanes; species Actinoplanes rishiriensis. Next base: position 313 of record NZ_BOMV01000117.1, read on the forward strand.
GGTCGGGCCGGTGGTCGGCGGCGTGGTCGGACCGGTGGTGGGCGGCGTGGTCGGACCGGTGGTCGGCCCCGTGGTGGGGACGCTGCCGTTGCAGGCGGTGCCGTTGAGCGAGAACGAGGTCGGCGCCGCGTTCGAGCCCGAGTAGTTGGCGTTGAAGCCGAAGTTGACGGTGCCGTTGGTGGCGATCGAAGACGACCAGCCGGGGTTGACCGCCCGGACGTTCTGGCCGGTCTGGGTGATGGTGGCGTTCCAGCCCTGGGTGACCTGCTGGTTGCCAGCGTAGGCCCAGGTCAGGTTCCAGCCGCCGGAGATCGGGTCACCCAGGTTGGTGACGGTCACGTTGGCGGTGAATCCACTGCTCCATTGATTGACCGTGTAGTTGACCGAACAGCCGGCGGCCGCGCTCGCGCTGGTAGCGACGGCAATGCCGGCCCCAGCCACGAGTGCGAAAGCAGCGGCCGCGGTCATCCCGCGGGTGAAGCGAGGTCTCATGTGGTGGCTCCTCGAGACATGCGACGGCGCTCCCTGGCGCCAGGGGGATCAGCCGGGAACCGCATCGAGGGGCATCGCTCCCCGGCTGTCCGTAGAGCATTACATGGGAGCGCTCCCACCGCAATCACTCAGACACCACACAGAAACATTTGTTTACCCGGCCCCCGTAGGGACTGGCCCCGGTGGCCTATAACGGACCCATGCTGAGTTACCAGCTCACGGAGGCGTTGGCCGAGGTCCCGGGCGTAGAGGCGACGATACGCCGGGGTTTGCTGCACATCCACGTCCCGGAGCTGGGAGACACCGCGAGTTTGGATCCGGACGACGTTATAGAGGCAAACGACGTCTTTGTCCCGACCAAGAAACCGGCCGTTCAGCTGGACATCAAGCGTGGCCGCGAGGTGGTCCCGCTGATTGTCACCGTCGGTGACCTGGTTTTCACGCCCACGTACGCCGACAGCGTGCTCGCCCCCGGCGCCGCGTTCCGGGTGCCGGCGATGCCCGGCCTGATCGCCTACTCCGAGATGCACCGCGACGTGCGCGCCCTCGGCAAGGCGATCGACGACCCGGCCCTCGACCCGGAGACACTGGCCGCCACCCTGCTGGCGCACCGCTGCTTCCTGCGCGGCGCCACCCGGGTCGGCCTGTGGCCGGTCCGGGTGGCCGCCTGGTGGGAATATTCGTATGCCAGCGCCGCCCGGCGGATCGCGCTGCCGGATTTCCGCCCCGACGAGGAGTGGGACGACCTGATGGCGTCGGTGGCCGAGGCCCGCGAGCAACAGAGTCAGAGCCCGGTCTAGTTTCCCGGCGCTCGAGCCTCAACCCGGGGACCCGGCTGCCGACTCATATGGCCATGAGCGTGAGCAGTGGGGTGCGGCCGACCGGTGCGGTCCTCGGCATGTCCGTAGCGCACGAAGACATCGAGGATGCGCAAGACGTCCTGATGGCCGAACTCGTCGCGTTCATGACCAAGGACACCCCGTCGGTGCAGCACGTGCTCGACCTGACCGAGCCGCACCTGAGCCGGGCCGGCGGGCTGACCGCCGCCACGGTCTTCGAGCTCGACTCGGAGACCGGCCTGCTCAACCCCACGGCCCGGTTCGGACCGGCGGGCAACCGCGACATGCTCACCGCCGGCAAGGTGTTCCGCCAGGCGGCCGGTGCGGCGCCGCTGGTCGACGGCGAGAAGATGGCGATCCGGCTGCGTATCGGCGGGCAGACCGTCGGCGTGCTGCTGCTCACCGGCACCGGACTGGCCGAGTTGCGCCCGCCCACGCTGGCCACCCTCGCCCTGCACTTCGCCACCACCCTGCAGGGCCTGGCCGCCGAGAAGCAGCGGCAGTTCCTCTCGCACGTCTCCGGCACCATCCGGCGGCTGTTCGAGCAGGGCATGGAGGCGACCACGGTCGAGGCGGCCGGCCAGATTCTCGCGGCTTCCGCCGCGGAGGCCTTCCGCACCGAGTTCGGCGCGCTCTATCTGGTGGACCAGCTGGGCATCATCCGGTACGTGCACAGCGTCGGTTTCCCGGAGGGCGACGCGAAGCTCCGTAGCCTGGTCGGCCAGCCAGCCGCCGAGTCGCCGGTGTGGCGGGCCGTCGCGGGTGGCAAGCCGGCCCTGGTCGGCGACGCCGCCACAGCACAGACCCGGCCGGGCGGGCTGATCAAGCAGATGGGCCTCAAGTCGTACATCGCCATGCCCATGCTCTCCGGCGGCGAAGGCGCGGTCGGCATGATCCTGTGCGGCGACGCCTGCGGCACCCGGGACTGGACCAGCCGGGACCGCATCCTGGCCGAGCAACTGTCGGTCGAGGGCGCCCTGATCGTGGACAGCGCCGGCATGCGCCAGGCGGCTCAGGCGCACGTCGCACAACTCAGCCACCAGGCGTTCCACGACTCGCTGACCGGCCTGCCGAACCGCTCGTTCCTGCTCCAGCGCGCCGAGATGGCCGTCGAGCAGGCGGCCGGCACCGGCACCCGGGCGGCGCTCATGCTGCTCGACCTCAACGGCTTCAAGCAGGTCAACGACACCGCCGGGCACCAGGCCGGCGACATGCTGCTGCAGCAGGTGGCCAAGCGGCTGCTCGGCGCGGTCCGCGACTGCGACGTGGTCTCCCGCCTCGGCGGCGACGAGTTCGCCATCCTGCTCACCCGCGACCCGGACGAGGAGGTCGCCACCAACGTGGCCGACCGGATCGTGAACCGGCTGCGCGAGCCGTTCACCGTCGACGGCGAGGAGGTGCGGGTCGGCGGCAGCGTCGGCATCGCCCTGTTCCCGGACGACGCGGCGGACTACGACGAGCTGATGCGCGGCGCCGACGCGGCCATGTACGAGGCCAAGCGGGACACCAAGATGCTCGGCGGCGGCCGCCGCCGGGCCACCCGCCAGGAGATCGAGGCCGAGGCCGCCGCCTAAGCTAGCCGCCGAAGAGTGCGGCCACCGCGAGGCCCAGGATGCCGCCGCCGGCCAGCAGCCCGGCGCCGAACCGCCGGGTCTCCGGCCGGTACAGGCACACGCCCGCGACCAGGGCGAACAGCGGCACCCAGGCCCAGTACATGACCGGCGAGCCGGCCAGCGCCGGCAGCACCCAGGACGGGCCGGCCGACGACACGCACGGGCCCAGGCAGCCGACCGCGAGGCCGGTGGCCAGCCCGCCGAGCAGGCTCCGGTCCAGGTACGGGACCGGCAGCGGCGGCGAGGCCACGGCCAGGATCGGGTCGTCGGCGCCGTGCCGGGTGAGGGTCAGCAGGTAGCCGGCCGGGTCGTGCACCACCAGCAGCCGCCCGTCCAGCCCCGCGGCGTCCTCGACCCGGCAGCCGGCGTCGCGCCACAGTTCGGCCACCGACCCGAACACGTCGTCGGCGGCGTCACCCACCTCGGGCAGCCGGCCGCCGCGGAGCACCCGCTGCCCGCCGGCTGCGGTCGCGAAGTCGGGCAGGCGCAGGAATTGGGCCGGCACCGTCACCACCCGCAGTCCCGGGTACGCGCTTACGGTCGTGGCCAGCCGGTCCTCCACGCCGCGCTCGGCCTCGTCCCTCCGCAACCCAGAACTTTGCGCCACTTGCGCAGAATGTCGCAAGTTGGCCCGCCCGTCAGCGCTTCCGCCGAACTACCGGAGCGGCCGGGTCATCATGAGCGCGAGATCGTCGCCGACCCGCACCGAGGCGCCGTGCCGGCAGGGCACGCCCCGGTAGGCCAGCCCGCGCCCGTCCGGCAGGTAGCCCCGGCGCAGGTACATCAGGTGCGCGGCGGTGTAGTCGGCGGTCAGCCCCACGCCGATCCCGGCGGTGTCCGACCGGGCGCCGATCAGCCTCTCGGCCGCATCCATCAGCGCCCAGCCGATCCCCCGCCGCCGGAACGAGGGCAGGACGTTCAGATCCACGATCTCCGGGATCTCGGCCACCCCGAACGGCGCGTAGGCGCTGTGCCAGACCACGGTCAGGTATCCGGCGAACCCGCCGCGCACGCCGGCCACGAACACCGCCCGGCTGCCGGTCTCCTGCTCCACGAGGTACCGCCGGTACTGCGCCACGTTCTTGCCCAACCACCCGACGGCCGCGAACGCCGCCGCCATCGGTTCCGGGTCGTCCGCCCGCAGCGATCGGATCTCCACCGTCGACATCCGACCATGGTGCGCGCGATCGCTACGATCCGCACCGACGTCGATCACAACGGGGACCCAGATGGCGCGATCACGGCCGGGCGGCGGCGACGGGGACAGCGACTCCCCCGATGCCGCGCGCAACCGGCAACCGGGCGGCGGCCGGGCCGCCGACGTCGAGGGACAGGAAAACATCGTGTCGGACGTCGCGGCGCGGGGACGCTCCACCGCCGACGGCGGCACCGGCGGGCAACCGGCGGCCGGCGGCGAGGACGGGCCGCAGACCGCCGGCACCACGACGCCCGATCCGGCGGCGCGGGCGTTCGTGGACGGCATCGCCGGCGACCCCACCTCGGTGGCGGGCCGGTCCGCACAGGACATCGCCGACCAGTTCCGGGCCGCCGGCTACGACGCGACCGTCGAGCAGAGCACCAAGAAGGGCACCTCGGGCAACGCCGTGCAGGTGCGGGTCGCCGGTCATCCCGAGATCACCAACATCCAGGTGCACCCGGGCGGTGGCCGGCACACACCGGAGGGCTCCGCATACTGGAAGATCTCCACGAGTACGGCCGGCAAGACCTGGGTCATCCCGGGCGACTTCCGGGGCGCCGACGATCTGGGCGGGAATGTGGTGCGCTATGACGAATAAGCTGATCAAGGTCGACCGGGTGCGCTCGGCGGGTGAGGCCCGGGAGGTCGAGGCGCTCGGCGCCGGGCTGGTCGGTGTGCAGCTGGCGACCGATCCGCGGTTCGCCGACGACCGGGCGGTGACCGTCCTGGAGGCCGCCGCGATCGGGCGGGAGCTGCGCCGGGCCGGGCTGGTCCTGGTCATGGAGCTGCGCGACGCCGAGCGGGTCCGCGACGTCATCGCCGAGACCGGCGCCACGCTGGTCCAGCCGATCATCGGGGTGGTGCCGCCCGCGGAGGTCCGGGCCGCGGTGCGCGACGCCGGGGCCGGAATCGTGTACGGCGGTGTCGAGATCGCCCACGACGACGACCCGGGCTGGGTGCTCAGCCGCTACACCGACACGCCCGGCCTGGACGCCGCACTGTTCCAGGCCGACGTGCTCACCGAATACCGCGACTCGTGGGCGTTCCTGCGCGACCGGGCCCCGGAGTTCGACGACGAATTCCAGATCGACGACCTCAACGACCTGGCCCGCAAGTACCCGCTGCTGGTCGGCCTCGACTTCACCCCGGCTAACGTCGGCGAGATCGCCGCGGCGCTGCCCGACGTGCGCGGCTTCGTGCTGACCATCGCCGACCAGGCACGCCGGGGTGACGCCCGGTGCCACCCGTACGCCGCGGTCCTGGACGTGCTGCGCGCGTTCTGAGCGGAGACGGGCTACGCATCGTCGCGCCGCACCACAACGGCGTTCCCGAGAGGCGCCGGCCCGAGCCGCCAGAACCGCATATCGCGCATTCCGCCCGTTGATCGGCAGATCTGCCGGACGGCGCTCCTCGGGCCGGGGCGCGACCACCGCCAGACGGCGGCGAGTGTCGGCTCGATCGTCCGGGCCGGGATCGCTGCGCTGCTCACCGGCGAACCCCGCCCCGACCCCACCTCCGCGCCCGGTTAAAGCGGTGGTTGTCGGATTTGTTCCGGGTGGGTTGCCGCATCGCGGGACGGTATGGCCGCGTGCTGGGACGGCGGGGCCGCAGCTGGGAGGGAGGGCCGGGGCTGAGACGGGCCGGGGTGGGATGGGCCGGGGCTGGACGGGCCGGGGCTGGACGGGCCGGGGCTGGACGGGCCGGGGCTGGACGGGCCGGGGCTGGGATGGTGGTCCGCCACCCGCATGCCGGGTGGTGCGGTCGCGGACCGGTTTACTGGTGATCGTGAGCGCCTCTCTGTTTGCCACCAGTGACCTGCATGTCTCGCGGCCGGAGAACCGGCGCATCGTCGAAGAACTGGTGCCGGAGTCGGGGGACGACTGGTTGATCGTGGCGGGGGACGTCGCCGACCTGTCGACCGACATCGAGTGGTGCCTGCGGCTGCTGCGGGAGCGGTTCGCGCGGGTGATCTGGGCGCCGGGCAACCACGAACTGTGGACGTTGCCGGCTGACCCGCTGCAGGTGCGCGGAGTGGAGCGTTATCAGGCGCTGGTCGAGATGTGCCGGCGAATCGACGTGCTCACGCCCGAGGACGACTTCGCGGTGTGGCGCGGCGCGGGCGGGCCGGCCGTGGTGGTGCCGATCTTTCAGCTGTACGACTACTCGTGGCGGATGCCGGGGCAGGACAGCAAGGAGGAATCGCTCAAGTACGCGTACCGGACCGGCATTGTCTGCACCGACGAGATGGTGCTGCACTCCGACCCGTACCCCCACAAAGAACTCTGGTGCCGCGACCGGATCGCCCAGACCGAGCAACGCCTGGCGGCCCTTGATCCGGATCTGCCGGCCGTGCTGGTCAGTCACTGGCCGCTGGTGCGGCAGCCGACCGACGTGCTGTGGTACCCGGAGTTCGCCCAGTGGTGCGGCACCGACCTGACCGCGGACTGGCACCTCCGGTTCCGGGCAGCGGTCGCGGTCTACGGCCACCTGCACATCCCGCGGACGACCGAGTACGACGGGGTGCGCTTCGAGGAGGTTTCCCTCGGTTACCCGCACGAGTGGGGCAAACGGGCAACGCCGCCGCAGCCACTCAGGAGGGTCTTTCCGTAACCCTTGGAAGAACCCCTGGACATCAGGCACCTTCTATGTGAACGTTCTCAATGCTACGAACTTGTTTCGAGCTTCTTACCGAGGAGAACGGGAATGGTCACACGGAGAGCCGTACTCGGCGCCGCCGCGGGAGCCGCCGTCGCCGGTGGTCTACTGCCCGGCGGCCCCGCCCGGGCGGACGCCACCATCGCGGTCCGGCCCAGCGCCGACTTCGGCGCCTGGGAGGGCTGGGGTACATCGCTGGCCTGGTGGGCGAACGTGTTCGGCAACCGGGACGACTTCGCCGACATCTTCTTCACGCTCAACGCGGTCGGTTACAACGGTGCCACGTTGCCCGGCCTCGGCATGAACATCGCCCGCTACAACCTGGGCGCGTGCAGCTGGAACGCGGTGAACGGCGAGAGCATGGTGGCGTCGCCGAACATCCCGTCGTTCAAGCAGATCGCCGGCTTCTGGCAGGACTGGAACAACACCGACCCGAACTCGTCGGCGTGGAACTGGAACGTCGACGCCAACCAGCGGGCCGCCCTGGTCAAGGCCACCCAGCGGGGCGCGATGAGCGAGCTGTTCGCGAACTCGCCGATGTGGTGGATGTGCGCCAACCACAACCCGTCGGGGGCGTCCGGCGGCGGCAACAACCTGCAGTCCTGGAATTACCAGCAGCACGCGTACCACCTCGCGGTGACCGCGCGCCGGGCCCGGGACAGCTGGGGCGTGAACTTCCGGACCGTCGACCCGTTCAACGAGCCGTCGTCGAACTGGTGGACCGCGACCGGCACCCAGGAGGGCTGCCACATCGACGCGGGCATCCAGCGCACGATCCTGGCCCACCTGCGCACCGAGCTGAACAACCAGGGCCTGTCCGGGGTGGCGCTCTCGGCCTCCGACGAGACCAGCTACGACCTCGCCAGGACGACTTGGAACAGCTTTGATGCAACAACCAAGGGCCTGGTACGCCAGGTGAACGTGCACGGCTACCAGGGCAGTGGCGGGCGGCGCGACCTGCTCTACAACGACGTCCGCGCGGCCGGCAAGGTCCTCTGGAACTCGGAGACCGGCGACGGCGACGGCACCGGCATCACCCTGGCCAAGAACCTCTGCCTGGACTGGACCTGGCTGCACCCCACGGCCTGGGTCTACTGGCAGGTGATGGATCCGACCGCCGGCTGGGGCGTGATCCGCTACAACGGCAGCACCGGCACGGCGGGCGTGGTCGAGCCGAAGTACTACGTGCTGGCCCAGTTCACCCGGCACATCCGGCCCGGCATGCGGATCCTCAACACCGAGAACGGCAGCGCGGTGGCCGCCTACGACGCGGCGAACCGGCGCCTGATCATCGTGGCGGTCAACACCGGCGCCGCCCAGACGTACACGTTCGACCTGTCCGCGTTCGCGACGGTGACCGGCGGCGTGACCCGCTGGACCACCGTGCCGGCCGCGGCGGACCGCTACACCCGCCGGACTGACGTTTCCCTGAACGGCAAGTCGGTCAGCCTGGCGTTCCCCGCTGCCTCCGTGCAGACCCTCCAGATCGACGGAGTGACCGCATGATCACAAAACTCCGCCGGCTCGCCGTTGTCCTGCTCATGGTCATCGGCGCCCTGGCCATCCCCCGACCGGCCTCGGCCGCGACCACGCTCGTCTACACCACGTTCAAGGGCGACGGCGCCGCCGACCAGGAACTGTGGGTCTACCAGTCGACCAACGGCGGCACCAGCTACAGCGTGCTGTCCGACACCAACTACCGGGGCACCACCGGGGTGCTGCGCGACCCGAGCATCCTGAAGTACAACGGGCGCTACTACATCGCGTACACGGTGCAGTCGTGGACCACGAACTCCACCTACTTCAACGTCGCGACCAGCACCAACCTGACCAGCTGGACCAACATCGCGAGCATCCCGTCGGGCATCGCGAACACCCGGTTCACCTGGGCTCCGGAGTTCTACGTCGAGGGCAGCACGGTCCGCATCATCACCAGCGTCGCGGCCACCACCTGCTCGAACTGCTTCCGACCGTACGTATACACCGCGCAGAACACCGCGCTGACGTCGTGGAGCGGCCCGCAGCAGATGTGGGGCCTGGGCACCAACCACATCGACACGTTCGTGGTGAAGTCCGGCAGCACCTGGCACGCCTTCACCAAGGACGAGACCGGCAAGTACATCGAGCACTGGACCACCACGGCCAACCTGCTCGAGGGCTGGGTCAACCGGGGCCGGCTGTTCAGCTCCGGCTACGAGGGCCCGTCCCTGGTCCGCCTGGACGACGGCCGCTGGCGCATCTACGTCGACCGCTACAGCACCGGCCAGGGCGTGTGGACCGCAACCAGCTCCGACCTCAACACCTGGACGAGCCTGACCCAGGTGGGTTGCTCCGGCTGCCGGCACGGCACCGCCATCCCCAAGTAGTCAACTCACGGCCGGCGTTCCTCCGGGGCGCCGGCCGTTCGGCACCGGGCTAGCCTCGACGCAGGTCAACTTGCCGATGGGGAGGCTCATGCCCGCCGCCGCGATCTTTCTCGTCGCGCTCTGTCTGCGTCCGGCGATCACCGCGGTGGGCCCGGTGCTGCCCCAGATCAGCGCCGACGAGGGGCTCGGCGAGGCGGCCCAGGGTCTGCTCGGGGCGCTGCCGCTGCTGGCGTTCGCGCTGATCTCGCCCCAGGTGCACCGGTTCGCTGGACGGCTCGGCTCGGAACGGGCGGTGCTGGCCGCGCTGCTCGTCCTGGCCGCGGGCGGCGTGCTGCGCTCGTACACCGGACATTGGGGTTTGTGGTTGGGCACCCTGGTGATCGGTTGCGCCATCGCGGTCGGCAACGTCCTGGTCCCGGCGATCGTGAAGCGCGACTTCGCCGCGAACGTCTCGCGCGCCACCGGCGTCTACACCGCGTTCATGACCCTGGCGGCGGCCACCGCCTCGGCCGTCGCCGTGCCGATCTCGGGCCTCGCCAGCTGGCGCCTGTCGCTGGCAGTCTGGTCGCTGCTGGCCCTGCTGGTGGCCGCCGCCTGGCTCCCCCGCAGCCGCGCGCCGACAGTGCTCACCACCGGCGCCCCGGAAGCCACCGGCAGCATCTGGCGCCAGCCCCGGGCCTCGCTGATCACCGCGTTCATGGGCCTCCAGTCGACCAGCTTCTACGTCCTGGTCACCTGGCTGCCCACCATCGAGATCGCGAACGGCGTGCCGGAGCGCACCGCCGGCCTGCACCTGTTCCTGTTCCAGGGCATGGGCATCCTCGGCGGCCTGGCCATCCCGCTGCTGCTGCGCCACGACGACCGCCGCACCCTGGGCGCGGTCGTGGCGAGCCTGCCGGTGCTGGTCGCGGTGCTCGGCCTGCTGGCGGCGCCCGGCCTGGCGGTGCTGTGGGCCGGGGTGGCCGGCCTGGGCCAGGGTGCCGCGCTGGTCACCGCCCTGACCTTCATCAGCCTGGGCGGGCGCACCGCCGGCGAGACCACCCGCCTGTCCGGGATGGCGCAGTCGCTGGGCTACCTGTTCGCGGCGACCGGCCCGGTGGCGGCCGGCGTCCTGGCCGAGCGGACCGGCGCGTGGCGGGCCAGCCTGGCCATGCTGGTCGTGCTGGCCCTGCTCCAGACGGTGGCGGGTGCCGCGGCCGGCCGGCCGCGGCACCGGGGGGCTAAACCGCGGCGGGCTCGCGGAAGACCAACTCCTCCCCCTCACAGTCGATCAGCACGTGCTGACCCGGACCCAATTCCGCCAGCAGGATCCGCTCGGCCAGGGCATCCTCCACCTCGCGCTGGATGACGCGGCGCAGCGGCCTCGCACCGTACGCCGGATCGAAGCCCTTGCGGGCCAGATAGTCGCGGGCCTGGGACGTCAGTTCCAGGTGGATGTCGCGGTCGCTCAGCCGGGCCGCGATCGCGGCCACCATCAGGTCCACGATCTGGCGCATCTCGGCCGCCGTGAGCTGCGGGAACACGATCGTGTCGTCGATCCGGTTGAGGAACTCGGGGCGGAAGTGCTGCTTCAGCGCCTCGCCGACCCGGTCGGGGCCGGTCCCGGAACCGAAGCCCACCGCCGCGGTGAACGTCGTGCCCAGGTTGGTGGTCAGCACGATCACCGTGTTCTTGAAGTCGACCACCCGGCCCTGACCGTCGGTGAGCCGGCCGTCCTCCAGGATCTGGAGCAGCGTGTTGAAGACGTCGGGGTGGGCCTTCTCGATCTCGTCGAACAGCACCACCGAGAACGGCTTGCGCCGCACCTTCTCGGTCAGCTGGCCGCCCTCCTCGTGGCCCACGTACCCGGGCGGGGCGCCGACCAGCCGGGACACCGTGTAGCGGTCGTGGAACTCGGACATGTCCAGCTGGATCAGCGCCTCCTCGGAGCCGAACAGGAACTCCGCCAGCGCCTTCGCCAGCGAGGTCTTACCGACGCCGGACGGTCCGGCGAAGATGAAGGAGCCGGAGGGCCGCCGAGGATCTTTCAAACCGGCCCGGGTACGCCGGATGGCCCGCGCCACCGCGGCGACCGCATCCTGCTGCCCGACCACCCGTTTGTGCAGTTCCTCCTCCATGAGCAGCAGCCGGGACGTCTCCTCCTCGGTCAGCCGCTGCACCGGGATGCCGGTCCAGGCGCCCAGCACCGCGGCGATCTGCTCGTCGCCGACCACCGGGTCCGGCCCGTCGGCCAGTTGTTTCTCCTGGTCGCGCAGCTCGGCGGCGCGTTCGAAGTCCTGCGCGTCGATCGCCGCCTCCTTGTCCCGGCGCAGCCGCACCGCCCGCTGGTCGGGGAGGCTGCCGATCCGCATCCGGGCACCGGCCTCGTCGATCAGGTCGATGGCCTTGTCCGGCAGGAAACGGTCGGCCACGTACCGGCCGGCCAGGGTCACCGCGGCTGCCAGCGCCGCATCGCTGTAGGTGACGCGGTGGTGTGCCTCGTACCGCTGTTTCAAGCCCTGCAGAATTCGGACGGCCTGGGCCTGGGTGGGCTCGTCGATCGGCACGGCCTGGAAGCGACGGGCCAGCGCGGTGTCCTTCTCGAAGTACTTGCGGTACTCGGCGGTCGTGGTGGCGCCGATGGTCTGCAGGTCGCCCCGCGCCAGCAGCGGCTTGAGGATCGAGGCCGCGTCGATCGCGCCCTCGGCGGCGCCGGCCCCCACCAGCGTGTGGATCTCGTCGATGAACAGGATGATGTCGCCCCGGGTGCGGCACTCCTTCACGACCTTCTTGAGCCGCTCCTCGAAGTCGCCGCGGTAGCGCGAACCGGCCACCAGCGAGGCCAGGTCGAGGCTGTAGACCTGCTTGGCCCGCAGCGACGGCGGCACCTCGTCCTGGACGATCAGCTGGCACAGGCCCTCGACCACGGTGGTCTTGCCGACGCCCGGCTCGCCGATCAGGACCGGGTTGTTCTTGGTCCGGCAGGACAGCACCACGGTGACCCGTTCGATCTCACGCTCGCGCACCACGACCGGGTCGAGCCGGCCGTCCCGGGCGCGCTGGGTCAGGTTTTCGCCGTACTGGTCGAGCAGCGTCGACGTCGGCGTCGTCGCCGGCGCGGGCTCCGTCGCCCCGGGCTGACCGGACAGAAGTTCAAGGACCTGTTGCCGTACGCGATTGCGCTCCGCACCCAGCTTGACCAGCACCTGAGCAGCCACCCCCTCGCCCTCCCGGATGAGCCCGAGCAGGATGTGTTCGGTGCCGATGTAGTTGTGGCCGAGCTGCAGGGCCTCGCGCAGCGACAGCTCCAGCACCTTCTTGGCCCGGGGCGTGAACGGGATGTGCCCGCCGATCGCCTCCTGACCCTGGCCGATGATCTGCTCGACCTGATGGCGGCACCCGTCCAGCGAGATGCCGAGTCTCTCCAGAGCCTTGGCGGCGACACCCTCGCCCTCGTGGATCAGCCCGAGCAGCAGGTGCTCGGTGCCGATGTAGCTGTGGTTGAGCATCCGGGCCTCTTCCTGGGCCAGGACGACAACGCGGCGGGCACGGTCGGTGAACCGTTCGAACACGACACTCACGTCCTCGCGGCGCGGCCCCACGCACCCCGCCCGACAGACGCACGCGTGCGTACGGAAACACGGAGGAGGATGACGTGCGCTGAGTCGGTGACTCTTGGCGTCGGGGCGGGGCCCGCGTGGGTGACCTCGCTACGCTCGTGCAGGCGCGCTGCCCGTCCAGGGTACAACGAACCCGGACCGCCGGCCCTACCATGACCGGGAGGGAGGACCGCGATGACCACCGCCGAACGCCGCCGCTCCGTACCCGACCGCGCCCGCCGCCGCGCCATCCGCGCCCTGGCCAGACAGCTCGGCGTGGCGTACTCGGTGGCCGCGCGCCTGCTCGCCGACGAGCACCGCGCGTGGCTGTTCGCCCATCGCGAACAACGCCCGTTCCACGCCCGCGTCCGCGACACCCGCGAGGCCGCCGACCTCCCCCTGGGCCGCGCCGCCCACCTGGCCGCCCGCTTCCCCCGCATGCACACCCCGGCCGGCCCGCTCTACGACGGCCGCGACCGGCAGACCATCCTGGGCATGCTCTACGCCGTACTGGCCCACGAGTCCCCTGACCTGCTGCCCGCCGCCGACGAGCTGGCCTGGGTAGCCGACCTGGGCGAGGAGACAGCCGTCGACATCACCTGCGCCGCCGTCGATCGTGCCGCCCGCCTGCTGCTCGACGACGACCGCTGGCTCCTGTGGACCAGGATCGAGGCAATGATCGCGGCCGGCGAGGCGGGCACCGACCAGCGGGCCCGGCAGACGGCGCTGGTGCTGGGCCGCGAATTGCGCGAGGTGAGCCTGCGAGGCTCGATGCCGGGCGTCCGGCACATCCTGGACGCGCTGCTGGTGGCGCCGTACGAGGGTCATGCACCGGGCGCCCGCATCGGCGCGGCCACGGTGGTGGGCGTGGTGTGGCCCCGGTCCGGCCCACCGACCGCCTACGAGGTCCGCCCGGACGGGGGCCAGACCACCCGCCGCATCAGCATCGAGCGGACCGAGCAGCCCACTGGCTCCGCGATATAGCGCCACCCTGGTCGCAGGCGGCGCCGGCCGTCCGGTGGAGCGTGGCTGAGCGGTGCTGACCTGCTAGCGCGTGATGTCAACCTTTGCTCCACATGCCACGAATATCGGCTACCGGACACCAGGCCAGGAATGCCTGGGACTTTCGGGGGCTCGCGGTAATTCCTCGCTGCCGCAATGATGCTCATTGCGACAGCGCCCGGACCGCACCCCCGAATCGGAAGATCATCATCATGTCTGTTGTCCTCGATACGCCTGCCCGGCAGGCCTTGGTCGCCCTCATGTTGCACGTGACCGAAGCCTCCAATCCCGATCTTCAAAAGCTGTATCGCGTCACGATCAAGAAAGCCACGCGTGATCAATTGACTGCCGAGAAACTGATTACCTGGAAAAGAGGGCTCCGCAGGGCGATCTTCCACGAGCTGACTGAGCAGGGCTGGATTCGTGCCCGCGAAGAGTTGACGTCAACGCCGCCGAAGGGCGTGGTGGGCCCCGCCTGGCACCTGCTCTACGGAACGTTCCGCCACCTCGACGCCGCGATGATCAAAAACGGATACCAGCTCTCGGACGTCTTCGCCGTCCGGGATCCCGGGCCGCTCTCCGTGGACGACCGGATCCGGCAGGCGTACCAGGAACTGGCCGGCCAACCCGGTGCACTGGTCAGCCTCGCCCGGCTCCGCGACGCTCTGACGGACATCCCCCGGAAGGAGGTCGACATGGCTCTCCTGGACCTGGACCGGCAGCGGGCGATCCAGCTCGAACCAGATCCGAACCGGAAGGCGCTGAGCGACCGGGCGAAGGCGGCCGCGATAGCGCTCGGCGGAGAGGACATGCATCTGATCACGATCGGCCCCTCATGATCGACCCGCGCGAGCGACGGGCACTCGAAGAACTACGCCGGCTTGACTGGGCACCAACCCAGGACGACGTCTGGTCCCGGCTCGACTTCCACATCGACGGGCTGAACCGCGACGTCGGCGCCGCGGTCGTCCGCGCCTATGAAACAGCCGATGCGAGCAACGGGGGCTGTCCGGTCGGCTTGGTCGTGCAGGGCCGGCACGGGGCGGGAAAGACGCACCTTATCCGGTGGGCCCGGGAAGAGGTCCAGCTCCGCGGCGGCTATTTCTTCCTGATGGGAATAGCCGACGGCAAGACTTTCTGGCCGAACGTGGTCTCGGCTCTCCTGCGCGGCCTGTATCGGAATGGATCTTATCGGCACCCGCAACTTGCAGTGCTTCTAGAACGGCTCGCGGAGATCGCCGGGATATCCAATGACCTGCGCCTGCGGGTGCGCGGTGCAAATCGGCTGACACCCGAGGCGCTCGATCACTTCGTCTCGGCATTCCGCCGGGCTGCGCCGGAGGTGGGCCGCGAGTGCCGGCATACGCTCCGGGCGCTGGTCATGCTGGCCTCGGCCGAGGAGGAGGCCAACGACCTGGCGGAGAACTGGCTCACCTCAGCGCAGGAGGAGACCTCGATCGGGCTGGAACGCTGGGGCGTGCCCACCACCGTCAAGCCGCCGCAACAGGTGGCCGGGGAGATCTCCCGGCTGGTCGCGTGCACCGGTGCGGCGATGTTCGCGGTCGATCAGATCGACCCAGTCTTCGCCCAAGCACGCACATCTGTGGTCGATGACGGTTCCGGGTCGGCGGTGTCCGAGCCGGTCGCGCTGGCCGCCGACCTCGGCGACGGGCTGATGAACATGCGCGACGAAATGAGGCGAACCGTGACGGTGGTGGCGTGCCTGCCGACCTCATGGACGCTCATCGAGCGGAACGCCACCGCCTCGGTCGGCGGCCGGTTCCGGACCGAGACCCGCCTCTCCCGGATCCCGTCGGCCGAGATCGCCGTCAAGCTGGTCAGCGCTCGCTTCGAACCGTTCTTCGAGCTCGCCGATTTCGAGCCGCCGTTCCCGACATGGCCGGTGGTCCCCGAGGCGTTCCGCGACGCTCCCGGCTTCACTCCGCGCGGGCTGCTGCAGCGGGTGGACCGGCACGTGCAGGCGTGCTTGAAAGCAGGCGAGGTCACGCTGCTTACCGACCTGACCGAGCCCGACCTTCCCGAGTCGACCTTGCCACCGCCGACCGATCTGACGGTTCTCGACGACCGGTTCACCCAGCTCCGTACGGAGGCGGTGGTCGACGCCGCGCTGGCGCCGGCGACTGAGGACCGGGAGATGTCCCGGCTGCTGGTCGCCGGACTGCAGGCCTGGACCATCGAGCAGGGTGACCGCCGGGGCCGGTACAGCGTCCAGGACGGTGGCGACGGCCGCCCGTCGATGCACGCATGGCTGCTCGAGACCCTGGACGAGGACACCGAGGACGAGGCGCACTGGTCGTTCCGCGGGCTGTCACACCGGAACGCGATTGCGGTGCAGGCCCGGCTCCGGCGGCTGCTCGACTTCGTCAACCTCGATCCCGCGATCCCCAAGCGGCGGGCTGTGCTGCTGCGCAACCCGGTGTGGCCGAGCGGCGAGGTCAGCAAGCGTATGAAGCAGGAGTTCCTCGATCGCGGCGGCGTGCTGACCACGGTGTCGACGGACGATCTGCGGACCTTCACCGCGCTCGCGACGCTGCTCGCGGAACACGACCCGGCCCTGCCGGACTGGTTGCTGGCCCAGCGCCCGGCCGGGAACACCGCATTGTTCAGCGAGGTGTTCGGGCCGCCACCGGACGACGCCGAGGCCCGCCAGCCCGGGCCCGACGCGTCCGGTGGGCCGGCCGGCTCACCGGTGGCGGCGGAGCCGATCGGAGAGCGGGTCGCCGAGCCCGCCACGGACGCTGCCCCGAGCCTGGACCTCGGGACCACGGCGGAGACCGGCTTGCCTGTACGTGTGCCACTCGAATCTCTTCGCAAGCATGCAGTGATCTTCGCCGGTTCCGGGTCGGGCAAGACCGTGCTGATCCGGCGGCTGATCGAGGAGTGTGCGCTGCACGGCGTCTCGGCCATCGTGCTGGACCCGAACAACGACCTGGCGCGGCTCGGTGACGCCTGGCCGGAACCGCCGAAGAGATGGCGACCGGGCGATGCCGCGCTGGCCACGAGGTACCTGGCGGGGACTGATGTGGTTGTGTGGACGCCGCGGCGCACCTCCGGACGACCGGTCAGTTTCCAGCCGCTGCCGGACTTCTCTGCGGTCGTCGACGATCCGGACGAGTTCGGCCTGGCCCTGGACACCGCCGTCGCGGCGCTCGCCCCCCGAGCGCGGATGGCCGGGAACACCGCGAAGGCCGACCGTGGACGCGCGGTCCTTCGGCAAGCCCTGGATTACTTCGCACGAACCCGGAACGGGAGCCTGTCCCGCTTCGTCGACCTGCTCGGCGGTCTGCCGGAGGGCGCCGCCTCGTTGGGCCGGGCGCGCGAACTGGCCGCCGACATGGCCGAGACGCTCCGGGCAGCCATGGTCAACGACCCGATGTTCGGAGGCGACGGCGAGACGCTCGATCCAGCAGTCCTATTGACACCCGCGCCGGGCAAACGCGCCCGGATCTCCGTCGTGAGCCTCATCGGGCTGCCGAACGACGAGCACCGGCAAAGCTTCGTCAATCAGCTTCAAATGGCGCTGTTCGCCTGGATTAAGCGACACCCGGCGGGTGACCGGCCGCTCGGTGGGCTGTTCGTGATGGACGAGGCGCAGACATTCGTACCGTCCGGGCCGATGACGGCCTGCACCGAGAGCACCGTCGCCCTGGCGAGCCAGGCCCGGAAATACGGGTTGGGTCTGATTTTCGCAACCCAGGCACCGAAGGGCATCCACAACCGCATCACCGGCAACGCCGCGACCCAGTTCTACGGCTTCCTGAACAGTCCGGTCCAGATCGCCGCGGCGCGCGAGGTCGCGGCGGCCAAGGGCAGCGCGGTCCTCGAGATCTCGCGTCTGGAAGCCGGCCAGTTCTACGCCGTCGGCGAGGGAACGCCCTTCCGCAAGGTTGCCGTTCCGATGTGCCTGTCGTATCACCCAGCAAGCGCACTGAGCGCCGAAGAGGTACTGGCGCGCGCCCGGGCGTGAGCCGCCGCCGACGTATCGAGGAGCAGGGATGGACATCGTCGTCGAAGGCCTCGTGAAACAGTTCCGGGCCGATCACGACCTCGACGCGCTCGCGACCGACGAGGCGTTCGAGGCGTTCGCGGGCTTCTGCGTGCTCAGCTCGTTCTACGAGAGCGACTTCACGCCGGACGTTTTCCGGATGGGCGGCGGCAACGACTACGGCATCGATGTGTACGGCATCCTGATCAACGGTGTCCTGCTGCGCGACGCGGCCGACGTGCGAGCAGCCACGGAACAGGCCCGGCAGCTGGACGTGCACATCATCGTGGTGCAGGCCAAGACCAGCCCGAAGTTCGAGACGAAGGTGATCGCCGACCTGGCGGACAACCTCACCCATGTGGTCGGCACCGGCGAACTGCCCTATCCCGCGTCGCCCGACGTCGGCAATCTGCGCGCCTGCCTCGACGCGGTCTACCACAACATTGCCAAGTTCTCCGGCGGCCGGCCTCGTCTGCACGTCCGATATGTCACCACCGGCAATCAGGTGGCCGAGATGCTGCACCGCAAGGCGGCATCGGCCGAACGCAACCTGATGCGCCCGGGACGATTCGACGCCGTCGAGGTCCGGTGCGTGACCCGCGACGAGCTGTGCGAGCTGTACAAGCGGGCGACCCAGGCCGTCCCGGCGACGTTCGAGATGCCCAAGAAGATCTCGCTGCCCCGCATGCCGGGGGTCGAGGAATCCCTGCTCGGCCTGCTGTCCGCGCGGGAACTTGTGACCAAGGTGCTGACCGACCCGACCGGGCATATCCGCAAGGCGCTGTTCCACGAGAACGTGCGGGACTTCCAGGGCTACAACGGCGTCAATGCCCAGATCCGCGATACGGTCCGCGACGAACACGGGCACCGCCGGTTCGCGGTGCTGAACAACGGTGTCACCATTGTCACCCGCAATCTTCGCGTCGTCGGCGACGAGGTGCACATCCGGGACTTCCAGGTGGTCAACGGCTGCCAGACCTGCCATGTGCTGTTCGACGAGCGGTCCCGGCTGTCCGACGAGGTGCAGATCAGCGTGCGGGTCGTACACAGCGAGGACGAGCAGGTCATCGCCGGCATCATCGCGGCGACCAACCGACAGACCGCCGTGAGCGAGGACGATCTGTCCTCCCGGGAGGACTTCCACAAACGGCTGGAGGACTGGTTTGCCGCGCAGGAGCCCGCCCGGCGGCTCTGGTACGAACGACGGTCCAAGCAGTACGCGACCCGGCAGGACGTCGAGAAGACCAGGGTGATCAACCGTGCGCAACTCACCCGCGCG
Organism: Paractinoplanes rishiriensis; assembly: GCF_016862375.1. Lineage (GTDB taxonomy): Bacteria > Actinomycetota > Actinomycetes > Mycobacteriales > Micromonosporaceae > Actinoplanes > Actinoplanes rishiriensis. Next base: position 19,341 of record NZ_BOMV01000117.1, read on the forward strand.
TACGCGGCCATGTTCCTCGGAGCGCCGTCGGAGGTTGGCCATTACCGGGAGCTGACGACGCAGCGCCGCGATGAGTTGTTCCAGCCGGACCACGTGCCGGACCCGTACTACGCGGCTGCCGCCATGCATTACCGCATCGAATGGCTGCTACGAACACGACGGATCGGGACGGCATTCCGGCCCGCCCGCTATCACCTCATGGCGGCACTGCGCTGGCAGCTGCTGGGACCGGACCGGCTGGCCGTGAACCCGCGGCGGGCCGCCGAGCAGTGTCGCCGGCTGGTCGACCTCGTCTGGGATCCCGGCGCGACCGAGCGGGCGGTGGTGAAGCTCCTGCCGGTCTTCACGCAAATCATGGCTGCGGAGGAGTCTGCGGGGGTGCCACCCGGTGAGATGGTGCGCAATCGCCGGTTCGCCGAGGCGGTACGCAGCGCCCTGCTACCGTCCGGACGCAGCGACCAGGCAGCGACGGAGGTCAAAGCGCGCCGATGACGCGGTTGCGGCCGGTGTGCTTGGCCTCGTACAAGCGCTGGTCGGCCAACGCCAGCAGCGGCGTCTCGCCGGCCGCCGCCACCCCTACGCTCACCGTTCGCCTCGGCGCGGGCCCGGTCGTCACCGGTCTCGAGCACGGCGGACGCGATGTGCCGGGCCGCCTCGGGGTCCGACGCGCGCAGCTGTTCGCGGCTGCGCGCGAGCAGTTCGGTGAGGGGTCACCCGCTGCGCAAGACCGACCATGCTCGTCGTCATCGGGCGGGCCGGGTCTCAACCTGAGAAAGAACACGGGGTGTGCTCGGCCGAAGCCGGGCACACCCCGATCAGATCAAAACCACTTACTGGTACGTGATGTCCGAGGACGAGTACTTGCAGTACGTCCCGTCGGCACCGGAGCCGGTCTTGGTGGGCTCGTTGCCGCTGTTGTTGCCGGTGAAGCGGTCACAGATCGAGATCTTCTTGGAGCTGTCACCGACGATGATGATGCCGCTGAACGTCGCGGTGTCACCGTAGTTGGTGTTGATGCCGGCGACCGACGAACCCGGCGCGGTGAGCTTGGTGTTCTTGATGATCACCGTGCGCTTGTACTGGGTCGAGCAGTTGCCGCAGGAGCGGTACAGCTTGCCGAAGTTCGACACCTGGAAGTTCTGGATCGTCAGCGTGCCGGCACCGTTGTGCTGGAACACCTTGTCCGTGGCGGAACGGGCGCCGCCGCCGTCGACCAGGAAGGTCGGCGAGCCGCTGCCGCGGAAGGTCGCGGCGTCCTCGCCCACGTCGAGCCACCAGACGTTGCGCAGGGTGCAGGAGCCGTCGCAGTGCACGCCGTCACCGGCGGGCGCGCCGATGATGACGTTCTGCAGCGTGGCGCCGTTCGCCAGCTTGAACATCGGGTCCTGGCTCTCGCTCTGGCCGCCGTCGCCGATGCCGTAGTAACGCTTGAGGCCACCGTCGAACGTGCCGGAGACGCTGGTCGTCGAGCTGACCTTGACGCTGCCGGTCTCGCTCGGCCACGGGGCGTTCGGGCCGGTGGTGCCGCCGCCGCTGCCGCCACCCGAGCTGCTGCCGATCTTGATCAGCTTCCACTGCTGGTTGGCACCGTTGATGTCGGCGTACTGCACGGCGTTGCCGCCGTCGGCGGTGGACCACTCGAAGATCTCGAGGGCCTTACCGCTGTTCCGGTTGATCAGCTGGATGTTGCCGCTGATGTCCTGGATGCTCCAGTACTGGCTGTACGCGTTGCGGTCGCCGTTGGAGACCACGGCCTGGGCTCCGTCGGCGGTCGACGAGCCGGAGATGTTCACGACCTTGCCGCTGTGCTTGACCTGGAGGCGGTAGAAGCCACTACCCATGTCCAGGAACTTGAACTGCTGCCAGTCGCCGTCGTTGCGGGCCCACTGGTTGAGCTTGGCGCCGTCGGCGGTGGAGAAGTTGTAGACCTCGAGCACCTTGCCGCTGTTCGCGTTCTGCAGCACGTAGTAGGCGTTGGTGTCGATGCTGGCGGCGGAGGCCTGGTTGGCCACGGTCACGCCGACGGCGCCGAGCGCCGCGGTGGTGAGCGCCGTGAGCGCGACGACGCCGAGCCGGCGTCGTCGGTTCTTGGGCGGGTTGTCGAGCAAGTCGATCTCGCTTTCGTCGCACGAGCCGGTCGGGGCCGGCTTGTGGGGGCGGGCGTCGGGCGACCGGTGGGCTGACCGGGGCACGGGAGCACAAGTCACTACGCGTGTCCGCGGTGGGGGCGGTATCGGTGGAGGAACTCGCCCCCTGCGAGCGTCCGACGCTTGAACAGTAAACGAGAGATCGATGGACTCAACTACCGGCCCGCGTCCAGGAATGCGCTTTCCCCTGCGGGTTTGAAAAAACATGGCCCTTGATCAGCTAAATGACCAAAAAGTTGCCTGCGAACTTCAACTATTTTTCGATCTATCTGCACAGTTACTCAGTGTTCGCATCAGCCGCCTGTCGGACGCGGCACCGGACCACGTGAGCAATATCAAAGCTTCGTCCAATTACTGCCGGATTGCGATCCATTACGCACTTTGCGTCGTTGGCTTGGGCGGAAGAACGCGGAAGGGAAGCGGCGAGCCGGGAGGAGCTGCGCAAGCCGCCGACCGAAGGAAGGGCGACGC
>NZ_BOMV01000118.1 GCF_016862375.1 Paractinoplanes rishiriensis
GGACGGCGACGCGGGACGGCGACGGGCGGAGGGACGGGCGACGTGGGACGGGGCCGGCGTGCGACTGCGGACGGGCAGGGCCGTGAGGTGCGAGGGCGGAAGGGCGAGGCGGAAGTGCAAGCGGACTCCGGGAGGCGGCAAGTCATGGGCGACCTACGCACAGTGATGGCCTAGATCTTGGCACTCCTCGACGCTCCGGCGCCTGTCGAGCAGACGGCGGCGCCGCAAGGTTATGACTATCCGGCCTACAGCGTGCTGGCCGGAGTGGCCGTGGGGCCTGGGCCGGCCGGTAGCCGGGTGGGTATGCGGCGGCTGTCCCGCCGGCGGCCACTGATCACTCTGCTGATCACGATGCTGGCCTTCGCGTTCGAGACCACGTTTCTGGCGTGGCTGGTCCACTCGGTGGCGGTGCCGGGGCGCGGGCTGTCGCCGGTGATTCACGGCGCCACGCTGGTGATGATCGGCGCGACCGTGCTGATCGAGGCGTTCCGGCTGGTCAACGTCGTGACGTTGTGCCTTGCCACGCTCTGGGCCCGGGATCCGCAGCCGATGCTGCCGGACACCGGGCTGCGGGTGGCCTTCCTGACCACCATCGTGCCGAGCAAGGAACCGCTCGAGATGGTCGAGAACACCCTGCGCGCGGCCCGCCGGGTGCGCCACCCGGGCACGTACGACGTCTGGCTCCTGGACGAGGGCGACGACGACGCGGTCAAGGCCATGTGCAAGCGGATCGGCGTACGCCACTTCTCGCGCAAGGGCGTCGCCGGGTACAACACCGCGGCCGGCGCGTTCAAGGCGCGCACCAAGCACGGCAACTACAACTCGTGGGTGGACCGGCACGGCGACGCATACGACGTCTTCGTCTCGGTCGACCCCGACCACGTGCCGCTGCCCAACTTCTGTGAGCGGCTGCTCGGCTACTTCCACGACGAGGATGTCGCGTTCGTGGTCGGGCCGCAGGTCTACGGCAACTACGACAACGTCGTCACCCGCTGGGCCGAGTCGCAGCAGTACCTGTTCCACTCGTTGCTCCAGCGGGCCGGCAACAAGCACGGGATCGCGATGCTCGTCGGCACCAACAACGCCGTACGCATCAAGGCTTTGAAATCGATCGGCGGGTTGCAGGACTCGATCACCGAGGACATGGCGACCAGCCTGGCGATGCACGCGGCGCGGAACCCGGCGACCAGCAACCGGTGGCGCTCGGTCTACACCCCGGACGTGCTGGCCGTCGGCGAGGGGCCGTCGTCCTGGACCGACTACTTCAGCCAGCAGCACCGCTGGTCGCGCGGCACCGACGAGGTGGTGGTCACCCAGTTCGCCCGGATGGCCTGGCGGCTCGGCTTCCGCCGCGCGCTGCATTACGGGCTGCTGATGTCCTACTACCCGATGACCGCGCTGGCCTGGCTGCTCGGCGCGCTCAACGCGACCTGCTACCTCGCGCTGGGCGCGGTGGGCGTGCAGGTTCCGCACGAGGTCTGGCTGATGCTGTACGTGGACGCCGCGCTGTTCCAGGTCGGCCTCTACATGTTCAACCGCCGGCACAACGTCAGCCCGCACGAGGTGGCCGGCTCGTCGGGTCTGGCCGGCATGCTCGCCTCGACGCTGTGCGCGCCCATCTACGTGGCCTCCTACGTGGCCGCGGTGCTGCGCCGCCGGGCCGGTTTCGTGGTGACCCCCAAGGGCGACGCCACCAGCCCGGACCGCCTGCACACGTTCCGGCACGGGCTGAGCTGGGCGGCCGTCTACGCCGTGCTGCTGGCCGCCGCCCTGGTCGGCGGCCACGTCGACGGAACCATGTGGCTCTGGCCCGCCCTGAACCTGGCCATCTGCCTGACGCCCACGCTGATCTGGGCCGGCACCAACTGGATAGGCACGAGAAGGACGTACGCATGAATACTCGCCCCCGCCCGACCCTCGCCCGCCGGCTGGTGACGCTGCTGGCCTCCGGGGTGGTGCTGGCCGTCGTGGCGGTGGCGAACCGCCCGATGGTCGCCGCCGCCAACGAGGCCTACCACGAGTTCACCATCAACCGGGTCGCCTACAAGCAGAAGTACGGTCACTGGTCGCGGGTGCCGGTGCCGCCGAAGTTCCGGGTGAACGCGATCCACGCCGCGCTGCTGAACACCGGCAAGGTGCTGATCATCGCGGGCAGCGGCAACAACCGGGACGCGTTCGAGGCCGGCACGTTCCGAACCCTGCTGTTCGACCCGGTCGCCAACACGTTCGCCACCGTGCCCACGCCCACCGACGTGTTCTGCGCCGGGCACACATTCCTGCCCAACGGCAACCTGCTGGTCGCCGGCGGGACGAAGGCGTACGAGGTCCTGGAAAAGAATGTCACCAACGCGGCCGGCGTGATGAAGCTCAAGAACGAGTCGCCGGACGGCGGCACCCGCACCTTCCCGAAGGGCACCCGGCTGCTCTCCGAGAAGGGCACGGCCTATCTCACCCGGGCCGAGGTGAAGCTGCCCGCCGCCACCGCCATGCAGCACGGCACCGAGATGCGCATCCACGCGTCCGAGGTCGAGGTGTGGGTGGACGCCGAGAAGCCCGGCAACGGCCCGGTCGTCAAGGAGCCGGCACAGTACCGGGTGGCGGGGCTGACCGGCAACGACAAGCGCAACATCTACGGCCTCTCCGACAAGATCACCAGAGAGAAGCAGGAGTACGGCGGGGACCGCACCACCTACGAGTTCGACCCGGCCACCGAACGCTACGTGCGCGTCGGCGACCTGGTGAAGCACCGCTGGTACCCGACCCTTACCGAGATGCCCGGCGGCGACGTGCTCGCGGTGTCCGGCCTCGACGAGTTCGGCCGGCTGATCCCCGGCGACAACGAGCGCTACGACGTCGACAAGCAGGAGTGGACGGCCGAGCCCCGGCTCAAGCGGCAGTTCCCGACCTACCCGGCGTTCCACACCATGGACGACGGCCGGGTCTTCTACTCCGGGTCCAACTCCGGGTACGGCTCCGACAGGATCGGCCGTACGCCGGGCATCTGGGACCTGACCGACAACACCTTCACCGAGGTGTCCGGCCTGCCCGACCCGCAGATGACTGAGACCAGTTCGTCGGTCCTGCTGCCGCCGGCCCAGGAGCAGCAGGTGATGATCTTCGGTGGTGGAAAGGTGGGCGAGTCCCCGGTGTCCACCGCGCGCACCGCGATCGTCGACCTCAACCACCCGCGGCCGGCCTACCAGCGCGGTCCCGACCTGCCGGCGCCGGCCCGCTACCTGAGCACGGTGGTGCTGCCGGACGACTCGGTGTTCACCACCGGCGGCTCGTCCGGCTACCGCGGCGGCCCGTACCGGGGCGAGACCCGCAGCGACCTGTTCAACTCGCAGTTCTTCCGGCCCGGCACCGCCAAGTTCGAGAAGGCCGCCGACTCCACGGTGGGCCGCAACTACCACTCCGAGGCGATCCTGCTGCCCGACGGCCGGGTGGTCACCCTGGGCAGCGACCCGCTCTACGACGAGACCGGCCGCAACCCGGGCACGTTCGAGCAGCGGATCGAGGTCTTCAGCCCGCCGTACCTGTTCCGCGGCAAGCGGCCCACCATCGTGGACGGCCCGCGGATCATGAGCCGGGGCGGCACCGCGACGTTCGCGGTCCAGCACAGCCGGGCCATCGCCACCGCGCGGCTGATCCGGCCCAGCGCGGTGACCCACGTGCTCGACGTCGACCAGCGCTCGATCGCGCTGGACGTGACGAACGGCCCGCACGGCGCCACGGTGACCGTGCCGCAGCGCCGCGGCCTGGTGCCGGCCGGCTGGTACATGCTGTTCCTGTCCGACGGGCGCGGCGTCCCGTCGAAGGCACGCTGGGTGCAGGTGGTCTGAGTGGCCCGCAAGCGTCGCCGGGTCGTCCTGCTCGGCATCGTCGCCGGGGTGGCCGTGCTGGGCATCGCGGCCGGCGTCGGGCTGTCCGCCGCGACCGACCAGGATCCGCTGCCGGTGCCGGCCCGCGAGGAGCCGCCGGTTGCGGAGCACGACGGTCGGCTGCCGGGCAAGGCCCTGTACGTCGACCCGGCCGGCGCGGCCGCCGCCCAGGTGCAGACCTGGGAGGCCGAGGGCCGGATGAACGACGCCGCCCTGATCCGGCGGATCGCGGGCGAGCCGGCCGCGACCTGGTTCACCGACGAACTGCCCGGGTACGCCGACCGGGCCCGGCAACTGGCCGACGCCGCGGACCGGGCCGGTCAGGTGCCGGTGCTGACGCTCTATCACATCCCGGACCGGGACTGCTCGGGTCACTCGGCCGGCGGCGCCGCGGACGGCAGCGCGTACCGCCAATGGGTTTCTGATCTTGCTTTGGCTCTGCAGGGTTATCGGGCCGTGGTGGTGCTCGAGCCGGACGCGGTCGCCCAGGCGGTCAAGGGGTGCCTCAGCAAGGCGGCGACGGTCGAACGGTTCGCGCTGCTCACCTACGCGGTCGAGGTGCTGCGCGCGAATCCGGGCGTGCTGGTCTATCTGGACGGCGGCAACCCGTCGTGGATCCGCAGCGCTGCCCGGATGGCCACCGCGCTGCGCCGGGCCGGGATCGGCAAGGCCAACGGCTTCGCGCTGAACGTGGCGAACTTCGAGACCACCGCCGCCAACATCAGGTACGGCACCGCGGTGTCCCGCCACCTCGGCGGCGCCCACTTCGTGATCGACACCAGCCGCAACGGCAACGGACCGGCGAAGATCGGCGCGGGCGACACGCACTGGTGCAATCCGCGCGGGCGCCGCCTCGGCGAGGCACCGACCACCGAGACGGGGCACCCGCTGGTGGACGCGTTCCTGTGGGTGAAGCGCCCGGGCGAATCGGACGGTGCCTGCGGCGACGACGCGCCGGCGGCGGGCGAGTGGTGGCCGGAGTACGCGCTGGAACTGGCCGGCTGAGCGTCAGCCCCGGCGCCGGTCCGCGGCCCGGGCGTTGTCCATCCAGGTCTGGTCGCGGGTGGCCGGTTCCACGCAGACGAGGTCGCCCGGTACGGCCGCCCGCCACACGAAGCCGGTGCGGCACGCATCCGAGCCGGGTTCGCGGCGGGCCTCGGCCTGGGCGTTGTCCCGCAGCACGGCGGCGCGGGTCTCCGGGGTGACGCACACGCGGTCGTCCGGGGTGATCTCGCGCCAGACGAACCCGTCGGCGCAGGCGTCGTCCGGCGGCGCGGTCGGCGCGCTGGGCTCCGCGGCCGGCGAGTGTGCCGCCGGCGTGGGCGGCGTGGTGGGTCCGGGCGCCGAGGTCGCCGACGGTCCCATCGGCCGGTCCCGGGGACGCTCCGGCCACCGGGCCGGCTGATTCGCCGGCTCCCGCGCGGGCTGCGCCGCCGAGGGCGCGGACGAGGCGGGGGCTGCCGGGGTGGTCGGTGCCTCGTCGTCGGTGATGACCGCGACGATCACCGCACTCGACGAGGCGATGACCGCGGCGAGAACGGCGCCGAGAAACTGCGTCCGCGCCGCGCTGTTGGCGTCGGGTGGCAAACCAACTCCTCACTCGTGGACCTCACGAGTGTTACCCAACGCCCGGTATGTCCGAATCCTTTCGGCCCCGCTTTCACCCGTGCGAGGGCCGGAACTCCACCAGCGACCGCGACCCGGCCGGCACCACCCCGGCCGGCCGCAGCCCCGCCGTTGCGGCCAGCTCGCTGAGCTGTCCGAGGTTGCGCTCGCGGCCCCGCACGTAGCAGAGCATCCGCAGGTCGCCCTCGGTGTCGGCGGCCCCGACGTGGTCGCAGACGAGAACCCGGCCGCCCGCCTCGGCACACCGCCGCAGGATGCGCCCGGCGTGCTCGTCGTCCCAGTCGTGCAGGATGCCGGAGAGCAGATAACCGCCCGCACCGGCCGGCAGCTCGTCGAAGAAGGAACCGGCCCGCGCGCTCGCCCGGCCGGTGAGTCCCGCGGTCGCGATGGCCTGCTCCGCGCGGGCCACCGGACCGGCCAGATCGAGCACCGTCCCGCGCAGCCCGCGGTGCGCCCGCAGGATGGCGATCAGCAGGCTGCCGTCCCCGCCACCCACGTCCACGACGTGGCCGAGCCCGCCCCACGGATAGGCGGCGGCGACCGCGGGCGCGTCCGCCAGCAGCCGCCCACCCATCAGCGCGTCGAACGAGGCGGCCCGCCCGGCGTCGGCCGCCAGGTCGTCCCAGTAGGCGACGCCGTACCGGCGCGGGAAGGCCGGCTCCCCGGTCCGCACGGTGTGCAGAAGCTCGACGAAACAGAGGTCGGCGTGCCCGATGGCCCCGTCGAGGTCGAGCCAGGCCCGCAGCCCACCCGGGTCGTCGTCGCGCAGTTGCGCCCCGAGCCCGGTCAGCCGGTAGCCGTCAGCACCGTCCCGGTCGAGCACGCGCGCCGTCGCCAGGTGCTCCATCAGCCGCCCGAGCGCGTCCGGCTCGGCGCCCACCACCGGAGCGAGCCCTTCGGCCGTACGCAGCCCGGCCGCGATGTGATCGGCCAGCCGCAGCGTGGCCGCCACCCGGATGGCCATCGGCGTCACCAGATCCGCCGCCGCCCACAGCCCACCGCTCTCCGTCACGGCACTCTCCTCACGCCGGCCGGCCATCGCCCCGGGCAATAATCGGATCAAAGCTTCCCAAGGTCCCGCAAGCGGTCAAAAACGATCTTGTCAATCTCGCCGAACCGACCTGCAGATCGACGCTCAGCTCCTCGCGGATCTCCCGGGCCAGCGTCTGCAGATCATCCTCGCCCTTCTCGCGTTTACCGCCGGGCAGGTAATACAGGCAACGCCCCCGCGATCGGGTACTGAGGATGCGACCGCCGTCAATACGGATCCAGGCGACCTTGTCGATCAACCGGGGTCGAAGATCTTCGTCGAGGTCGGTTGTCCCGCCGGGAACTGCCTGGTCGGGAGGGACTTTGTCCCGGCTCGGGCGGGACACCCCGCGGTTATGGTGGCACCGTGGGTCGATGGGCGGCATGGGTGACGGCAGGTCTCACCCTGGTGGCCACCGCCGCGTCAGTCGCCCTCGGTGCGGCCAACGGCGCCGACCCGGGCACCAAGTCCTACCTCATCTTCGTCACCAGCTGCGCCGTCGCGGGTGGCCTGGTGGCCGGCGCCCGGCCCGGCAACGCCCTCGGCTGGGCGCTTCTCGGCAGCGCGTTCTCCTTTGCGCTTCTCGAGGTCTGTGGCGAGTACGCCGTCCTCGCCGCGGTGCCGGCCGCCGCCTGGCCGGAGACCTGGCTCTGGGTGCCGGCCAACCTCGGTGTGGCGCTGGTCCCGCTGCTCTTTCCGGACGGGCGGCTGCCCGGACGCCGCTGGTGGTGGCTGGTCGGTCCGCTCGGCGTCGCCGCCACGGCCGCCGCGGTGCTCGGTGCGCTGCGGCCGGGACCACCGGGGCAGGTGCGCGCCGGCGGCCCGCCCAATCCGCTCGGCATCGACGGACTCGCCGGTCCGGCCGACGCGGTGGCCGCCGTGTTCACCGTCGCGGCCGGGCTCACCTTCGTCGCCGGTGCCGTCGCCGTGCTGGTGCGCCCCGAGGAGCGCCCCCGCACCAAGTGGGTCGCCTGGGCCGGTGCCATCGCCGCGGCTGTCGTGCTGGCCCGGCTCATCGCCGGTCTCACCGACGCCGATCCCGGGTCACCCTGGCCGCGCCAGTCACTCCTTTGGGAGTACGCCGGAGCGCTGGCCCTCAGTCTGCTGCCCGCGGCCGTAACCGTGGCGGTGCTCCGGCACCGGCTCTACGACGTCGACCTGCTGATCGCCCGCACGCTGCTCTGGGGCATCATGTCGGCCGCTCTGGTCGGCGGTTACGTGCTGCTGGTCGCCTACCTGGGTGCGCTGGCCGGGCGGGAGTCCAGCATGGGCGTCTCGGTGCTGGCGGCGGCCGTGGTGGCGGTGGCTTTCGCGCCGCTGCGGGAGCGAGTGCAAAAAGCAATAACCATTTTCTGGTACGGGCGGCGCGAGGAGCCTTACGCGGTGCTCGCCCGGCTGGGGCGCCGGCTGGAGCAGGCCGTGGCACCGCTGCCCGCGATCGCCGAGACGGTCGCCGAGGCGCTGCGCGCCGACCACGTCGCGATCGAGGTGCCCGGCGGCGACCCGGTCGCGGTCGGCACCGGGACGGCCGCCGCCACGGTGGCGGTGCCGCTCACGTACCGCGGCGAGAACGTGGGGACGCTGCGGGTGCAGGGCCGGTTCGACGCCCGGCTGCTCGACGACATCGGGCCGCAGGTCGGGGTGGCGGTGCACGCCGCGCGGCTGTCGTATGACCTGCAGCGGTCCCGGGAGCGGCTGGTGATGGCCCGCGAGGAGGAACGCCGCCGGCTGCGCCGCGACCTGCACGACGGGCTCGGGCCGACGCTCGCCGCGCTGACCATGCGGGCCGAGGCGGCGCAGGAACTGGCGGACGGCAGCCAGGTGAAGGAGCTGCTCGGCCGGGTGGTGGACGACGCCGAGGCCGCGGTGCGCGACGTGCGGCGGCTGGTGGACGGGCTGCGGCCGGCGGCGCTGGACAGTCTCGGCCTGGTCGGCGCGCTGCAGGCACATCTCGCGGGCCTGCCCGGCGGCGGTCCCCTGATCCGGGTGCTGGCGCCGCCGGAACTGCCTGCCCTGCCGGCGGCCACCGAGGTGGCGGCGTACCGGATCGCGGTCGAGGCGGTGACCAACGTGCGCCGGCATGCCGCCGCGACCGAGGCGACCGTACGCCTGGAGGTCGGTGCCGGCCGGCTGACCGTGGACGTGTCCGACGACGGCTGCGGTGCCCGGGGCGTCTCCGCCGGGGTGGGCCTGACGTCGATGCGGGAGCGGGCCGGCGAGTTGGGCGGCACGGTGACCGTGGACAGCGGCCCGGCCGGCACCCGGGTCCGCGCGGAACTGCCGGCGGAGGCCTGATGGAACCGATCCGGACGCTGATCGTCGACGACCACGCCGCCTTCCGCGACGGCCTGCGCGCGCTGCTGGCCGCCGCCCCCGACATCGAGGTGGTCGACGAGGCCGCCACCGGCGAGCAGGCCGTGGCCCTGGCCGCCGCGGCGCACCCCGACGTGGTCCTGCTCGACCTGACCATGCCCGGAATGGGCGGGATAGCCACCACGGAACGCCTGCTGGCCGCCATGCCGCACATCCGGGTCCTGATCCTGAGCATGGCCGACGACGACGATTCCATCTTCGCGGCGATGCGGGCCGGCGCGCGCGGCTACGTGCTCAAGGGCGCCCGCAAGGCCGAGTTGCTGCGAGCGATCCGCGCGGTGGCCGCGGGCGAGGCCATCTTCGGGGCCCCGCTCGCCGTACGGCTGATGGGTTTTTTCGCCGGCCTGGACCGAAGGCAGGAAGCCTTCCCCGAACTCAGCGACCGCGAACGCCAGGTGCTCACGCTGGTGGCCCAGCACCTGACGAACCCGCAGATCGCGGAACGCCTGGCGCTGAGCCAGAAAACCGTGCGCAACCACGTGTCCAGCATCTTCACGAAGCTGCGCGTGGCCGACCGGGCCCAGGCCATCATGCGGGCCCGGGAGGCCGGCCTCTAACGCAGGACCCGCACCGCGGTGGGCGCCAGCGCCCCCAGGATGAGCACCGCCCCGAGCGCCTGCACCGCCGCCGGCTGATCGGCGACGAGGAACGGCAACGCCAGCCCGCCGACCAGCAGGACCGGCTGCCACCAGCGGGCCAGGCCGGCCCGGACCAGCGCGACGGTCAGCCCGATGAGGACCGGGTGCAGCAGGAAGGCGGGCAGCAGGAACCCGTAGACAAAGCCGCCGTACGCCGCGGCCTGCCCGGTGACCGCCACGGCCTGCGCGTCCGGGATGGTCTCGGCCAGCGCGAGGTCGTAGAAGTCCATCATCAGCAGCCCCGACCCGTTGACCGCCGCCAGCACCCCCACGATGGCCGCACCGACGGCCAGCCGGGGCATGCGGTCGTAAAGCAGGTACGCCATGCCGAGCACCACGGCGACGATCAGGACGGCGCTGTAGTGCAGCAGGACGGCGCTGATCTGGACGAGGGTGGCGTGCTCCCGGAAGACGGCGGGTTCGTGCGTCTCACCGGGCGGCGAGGTGACGAAGCCGCCGAAGTGCATGAGCGGCCAGGCAATGAGCGCGGCCCCGGCGAGCCGGCGCCAGGTCCGCGCGGGGTTCGCAGTGTTCGTGGTTGCGATCGTGGTGGTCATGCCGCTCACTGCACCGCCGCACCGTCCCGGCCCGCGCCCCCGGAAGTCCCACTCCCCCGGGATTCTTGTCCCGCCGGCCGTCACGCTTCACCCGCCCGCACCCCACCCACCCACGACCCACGACGGCAGGCGGCAGGCCGAGAGCCGCGGACATATCCGATATGTGACCTTAACCGGGCGTCAGCGCGTTCGCCCGGACCAGATCTGCTGTTGCCCGGGAACGGGTGCTAACCGAACGTGAGGATGGGCTTTACTACCTTGCCGGCCAGGGCGTCCTGGGCGGCGGTCTCGATGTCGGCGAACGGGTATTCGGCGATCAGCTTTTCCAGCGGCAGGCGGCCGGACCGGTGGAGGTCGATCAGGCGCGGGATGAAGTCGGACGGGGTGGCGTCGCCCTCGATGACGCCGCGGATGGTGATGCCGTTGACCATGGTGGCCATCACGTTGAAGTCGGCTCGGCCGCCGATGCCCAGCAGGGCCAGCGTGCCCCGGCGGCGCAGCGCGGACAGCGCCTGGCCGATGACGTCGGCGCGGCCGGTGGTGTCGATCGCGTAGTGGATGCCGCGGGCGGTGAGTTCGGTGGTCGCGGTGGCACCTAGTTCTTCGGCCAGGACGCGGCGGGACTCGACGGGGTCCACGGCGATCACCGTGCAGCCCTCGCTCACCGCGGCCATCACGGCGCTCAAGCCCACGCTGCCGGCGCCCAGGACGGCCACCGTGCTGCCGGGTTCGGGGCGCAGCACGTTGAGGATCGTGCCGGCGCCGGTCTGGACGCTGCACCCCAGCGGGGCGGCCAGCGCCGGGGGCAGGCCGGCGGGGATGCGCACGGTGTTGGTCTGGTACGCGAGCGCGTGAGTGGCGAAGCTGGACTGGCCGAAGAAGTTGCCGAAGACCGTGGTGCTGCCGCGGGTGAGCGGGCTGCTGCCGTCGGCCCGGGTCCCGCGGGTGTTCAGGTCACTGTTCAGGCAGTAGGCGGGCCGGCCCGTCACGCACAGGTCGCAGGTGCCGCAACTGCGGTAGCTCAGGCACACCGCGTCGCCCGGTGCGAAGCCGGTGATCGCGTCGCCGACCGCTGCCACCACGCCCGCGCCCTCGTGGCCGAACACCATCGGGCACCGCTCGGGACGCCAGCCGCGGCGCATGGTCAGGTCGGTGTGGCAGATTCCGGCGGCTGTCACGCGTACCAGGATCTCGTCTTGCCTTGGATCTTGAATCTCGACGTCGTGGATCGTGAAGGGCCCGCCGGGTTGTTCGACCAGAGCCGCCTGGATGCGCACGAGGTCAGGCCCGCCGCAGGACGAAGTAGTAGTGCCGGCCGTCGTCCAGCACGCCCTTGCCGTTCATGACACCGAGCAGGGTGTCCGCGTCGACCCACTTGAAGTGGTCGAGCACCGGCTGCCCGTCGTAGACCATCGTGGCCGTCGACTCGCCGCGGAACTCGACCATCCAGAGCGAGGCCCCGCCCTTGGCCGCCTCGGTGTTGGCGTACAGCTCACCCTGCGCGTCCCGGCAGAGCAGCGGTACTACCTCGGCCTGCGACGTGAAGGTCTTGCCGTACCACCGCATCGCGGCGAGCCGCCCCTCGAACCGGTGTCCGCTCACGAACTCGCTGCCGGCCCACGTGCCCACCAACTCGTCGGTGCGCACCGGCTCGAGGGCCGCCCACCACTCGTCCAGTTCGTCGATCGTCACCTTGCCGCCCGCCGCCCGAACAGCGGCGAAGCGGGCCCGTGCCTCGGTCCTGTCCATCAGATATGTCTAGTGCGGTCTCCACGAATGTTCACGGGGTTGACCCCGGCAATTTGTGGATCCTCGTCCACTGGGGTGGGCGAGCGACTTCCCACCAGGGGTGTGGGGCGGGCCTGCGCCGGCCGAGGGACCCGTGCGCTGCCGGTGGTCGGCGGTGGGGCCCGGCGGCGGTGTTTGGTGTCGGCCGGCACAACTCCTGGAACCCCGCCGCGGGAGCGTCACCGCGCCGGCGCCGCCACGCGTTGACCTCCCACACGCAGGCCCAGACATCACCGGCCGCGCGCAGCAGGCCGAAACACCGCTTTTGTTGGCCGCGGGTCAGTCGTAGGCCGATCCGGGCGGTGCGATGCACCGCCCGACCGGCACCAGCTGAACGACATCTAGGCATGTAGCTAGTACGGCGCGGCCCGGTCGACGCCGGCAACCTGTCACAGCATTAGCAGTGCGGCGAGGATTCACGGGTGTGACATTGTCGGCCCGGCTGGTGGTGCCCGCCGTGGACATCGCCTGTTCGGCTGATTCGGGGCCCGTCCGGCCGGTAAAATTCGGGCTGATTCTGCGACCCCGCGGGAATAGTCACCCGTTCGGGGTGGAAACAGTTAATCAAACCAGTGCCACGCTACGGGCACCGCCAGAACCATCAGCAAAAGGATGCGATTCCATTGACCAGCGAGCTCAGGACCGCGCCGATCTTTTCCCGCACCGGCGGCGAGGGCGGCAACTTCCGGTAGCGCACGCCGGGCCCGGGGCCCGCAAGCCCCGGGCCGGCTGCTCAGGAGGCCAGCGCGCTGGCGGCCAGGCCGACGAGCAGGGCGGACAGCAACAGCGAAATCGTCAGCAGACCACTGGGCGGCAGGGCCTCGGTGAGTGCGGTCGGTGCCGCCAGGAAATTGCGGAACACGCTCCCGCCCTCACCACCAGGGCCACGGCTTTCCGGCGACTCTCGCATTTGGATCTCCACAGTTGACAAGCCGGCAATGGAGCACCGTCAGGATGGGTCGCCGAAGGGCGAGATCACAATGGGTACCCCCCGGTAACTACCCACTGGCATATTCACCGTGATCCCCGTCGCGCGGCCATCATCCGCTCGGGTGACATGTCCTTGATGACCCTTTTGGCATAATAGATGCCTCACGAGAGCCGAGAACGCGATCGTGGCCCGGGGGGCGGTTCTCAACATGGTCAAGAAACCTGGTCGAGTGCTGCCGGCACTCGTCAACTTCACCGCGCTGACGGTCGGGATCACCGCCGGCGTCGCACAGCTCGCCGACTTCTCGGACGGCGTGGGGCAGATCCTGCTGACCGTCGTCGGCATCGCCTGCCTTCTCTTCCTGGTCGTCCGCTTCACCCTGCTGTACTACGTACGGCGGGCCGCCCAGCTCCGGCTGGACGCGGACCAGGCCGACCGGCGGGCCATCACCCTCGAGGTGGGCCACCAGCGGTACGTCGACGCGATCGCCCGGATCATCGACCAGGAAGGCATGATCTACGCCGAGCGCCTCGTCCTCACCGTCACGATCGGCACCGACGACGCCGGCGACCGGATCGAGGAGAGCCGGCACACCACGCCGAACCCGCGGGTGACGCAACGCGCGATCTTCCCGATCGTGTCGGACAGCGGCGACCGGCTGGTCAGCCTCGAGGAGATCGACTTCAAGGCGACGCTCACCGGGATCGCCGGCACCATCACGTCGCTGCCGCTCACCCGCAACCACCGCCCCCGGGTCTGGCTCGTCTTCGACCCGGGCCGCACCGAGCCCTTCCACTGGGTCATCACCTATCGGCCGGCCGGGCTGTGGGCACCGCTGCGCCACGAGGGCTTCGACCGTCTGGTGTGGACCGACCGGCTCCCGGCCGACAGCGGCGGCAGCTCGGTGCTGAGCGACCTCGTGGTCAAGTTCGTGTTCCCGGACACCGACGGCAATCCCCCGCACGTCACCGAACTCCGCAGCTTCGGGCAGTTCGCGAAGCCCCGCCGGCTGGACGGCGGTGCCGGCTGGCTGATCGAGTGGCGCGATGCCACCCCCGCGGGCCGGCGCTACGAGTGGCGGCTGGCGCAGACACCACACCCCGGCGACCGGGCCGTGACCGCCGAACAACCCGTGGTGCCGGCGCAGCGCCGACGGTTCTGGGCTCGCCTCGGCCGGTAAGTCGCCGCACTTCCGGTCTCCCGGCTTCGTCACCGGCGATGCATTTCCGGTGCAGGACTGATGAACGGACGCTGCAACGCTGCGTGGACGCGATTCCTGCGACCCGAAAGGGAAAGGACGGTCCCGCATGTTCCGACCTCAATCAACCGCACGGGCCCGGTGGGTCGTCGGCGCCGTGGCGCTGCTCGCGCTGCTGGGCGGCGGCCTGGTCGTCGCTTTGCCGGCCCAGGCCGCGACGGCCGTCACGGACAGTTTCGAGGGCAACGCGTACGACCGGTGGACCGTGGCGGGGGTCCGCGGCTTCAGCTTTGTCGAGCTACAGAACCATTCGCGCGCCCGGACCGGAATCAACCTCGCCCGGCTGGGTGCGTATCCGTCGTCCGAGCACGCCGCCCGGATGTACCGCTCGGTGACCGTGGACAATCCGGGCGGCTGCTGTGGCGCGGATTGCTCCGGTGAGGCGTACGTGTATCGGCCCCGGCTCGCGCTGATCTCGCCGGACGGGACGATAACGGAGTCACGGCCGGAGAAGCCGAAGGTGACGCTGCAGATCCGTGCGGGTGGTCCCAGCGGGCCGAACATCAGCGGGTCCTCCTACGACCTCGAACCCAACATGAGCGACTACGGGTGGGCCGTGTTCGCGCGGTTCCCGTACCAGGCCGGCCCGTTCACCGTCGACATCTCCGTGCGCTCGGGGGACGTCTTCGTCGACGACGTGACCGTCCAGTGCTTCCGCAGAATCCCGTAGCCGGCCGAAAGGACGTACTCCCATGTTCCGAGCTCGCTGGGCCGCCGCCGCGACCGTCGTGCTGACCCTGACGGGCGCCGGTCTGGTGGTTGCCACCCCGGCACACGCCGTGCCTTTTCCGCTGACCGACGACTTCGAGGGCGACCCCGCGAGCCGGTGGGTTGCGGACGCTGTCGCCGGCAAGACGTCGGTGCGACTGGGCAACCACAACCTCGCCCGCAGCCCCTCGAAGGCCGCCACTCTGGACGCCGGGGGCATCCCCACGTCCACGTCCGCGCGGATCTATCGCACGGTGACCCCCGACATCACCACTCCCCTGCCGGTCAGCTGCAGCATCTCGCTGCACACCCGCCGGATCCGGATCCTGCCGCCGTTGCCGGATCCGGTGAGCGTCGAGGTCTACGTGAAGATCCGCTCGGGCGGGCCCACCGGGCGGATCACGCTGGCGCGGACGAAGGTCGTCTCCGCCACGGTCTGGGAGCGGTGGGACGTCGGCACGATGTCGTACCCGTCGAGCGCCTTCACCATCGAGATGGCCACCTACTACGGCGTCGTCCTGATCGACGACGTCAGCTTCAGCTGCATCGGCTTTCCGTAACGCCGCCAGAACGCGGACTACCAGCCTCCCGGGGCCGTACGTCCAGGGAGACTGGTAGTCCGAGTTCGTGCTTACAGGTTGGACAGGCAGGCCAGGAAGACGGGAATGGTGTCGAAGTTGAAAGACAGCACGGGTGGGGTGTATCCACCAGGCATGGTCATGACCGCATCGAGGTGGCCGATGTAGGTGTTGAGCCGGCAATCGGTGGAGGCGCGCACCGGGATCGCGGTCGTGTTGGGCCGCACCTTCGAGTCGATGCTGTCGGGAAGAATTCTGTTTCCGATGAAGAGAGCTCCGGTGACTGCGATTTCGCGGACCTGCGAGTCGCAGTAGCCCACTCCGTCAAAGGCGATTCGCTCGAAAGTGAGTGGCCCTACGGCGGTGACTTCTATCGTCGGAAGCCTTGTCTCGATGCGGCATATGATGACCTCGGGTCGATTGGGGATGTTGGTCATGACGGTGCGGCGGGCGGTAAACGTCTGGACGACCGTGCCATCGGCAAGGGTTTTGATCTGCACGCCGTCCGTGGCGGTCGCCGCGACCGATTTCACCGGACCGGCAAGTGCCGGCGTGGCCGCACCGACCGAAACCAGAATGGCAGCAGCCACTGCGGTCAACGCCGCTGCCCGTCGTGCCGCTCGTATCAACATACGTTTCTCCCCTCATCGGAACACCTCGCCATCAGCAAGGCCTCAGCTGGATCCGAACGTAGGTCGGGCGACGTCGAAAGCCATCCGTAGAACTACTGCATTCGCTACCTAACTAATTGGTCGTTTCGGCGTAGGAGGAGGCCAGGATCAGGTAGCTGGCCGCTGTCCAGGTGTACGCGCGGTCCCGCAGGCCGGCTCCCGTTTCCGCGTCGAAGTTCTCGGCGAAGCCGGATTTTTCGCAGAGCTGGCGGAAGCGTTGGCTGATCTCGTCGGCCAAGGTCTCGTGGCCGGCCCGGCGCAGGCCGTCCTCGATCAGGACGGTGGCGGGGGCCCAGATCGGGCCCCGCCAATAGCCGTCCGCGGCGTAGTGCGGGGACGACACCGGCTCGGTGGCCAGGCCGTGCGAGGTCAGGTGGGCGGTCAGGTCCTCGACCAGGCGGGCTCGGACCTCGGCCGGCAGGGCCGGGCCCAGCACGATCGGCATCAGGGCCAGCAGGCTGGTGCTGTGGCTCGGCCGGCCGGTGGTGGCGCTGCGGGCCACGAAGCGGGTGCCGTCCCAGAGTTCGTTGAGCAGCGCGGTCCGGATCTGGGTGGCCGTCTCGTGCCAGGAGGCGGCGTGGCCCAGTTCGGTGGCGAGGTCGGCCAGTTCGTCCAGCTGCAGGGTGAGGAACGCGGCCAGGTCGGAGGTTTCCAGCAGGCGGATGTCGTCGAAGGTGGTGGCGTTGTCCCAGCCGCTGTCGTTGCCGTGCTGGTAGTGCGGGAGGTGGTGGCCGGGCGCCCGGCGATGGTCCAGCCAGAACGTGGTCCACCGGGCCAGCCGGTCGTAGGTCTGCTCGAGGTCGGCGCGGGTCGGCGGCCGGGACAGCAGGCGGCGGAGCCGGCCGAACGCCCAGCCGTGGATCGGCGGCTTGACGAAGTTGTGCAGGATCTCGGAGTGGGCTATCGAGTCGGGCAGCGCACCGGCCGGGTCCTGGTGGTCGAACGGCAGCTGGAACTGGTGCCAGGCCAGGCCGGGGTCGCCCGCCGCGAGGGCCAGCGCGTTGAAGCAGTGGTCCCAGCTCCACACCTTGTCCATCCAGTGCTTCGACATCAGCACGGCGGGCCGGGCGAGAAAGCCGCCGGGATCGACGGTGGCCGACCAGAGCACGTACGCGGCCAGTTCGGCGGCCGGGGTGCGGGCGCTGCGCCAGGGGGCCACCGCGTCGGCGAACGCGGTGAACCCGGCCCGGGTGTTTTCGGCGACCTGGTCGAACGTCGCCGTGCTGCGGTAGGGCTGACGGGCGGTCGCGTACTCCTCGATGGCGATCTCCCAGTCCGCGTCGCCGGGCAGGTCGAGATGCCGCTCCCCGGCGCCGAGCCGTTCGATGCCGGCCGTGCCCGCGACACCGGGCGTCAGCACGGTGACCCGGTAGCGACGGCCGGTTTCGTACGAGGTGAACACGTAGGTCTCACCGACCGGGTCGCGATAGAGATACGTGCCGCGGAACGGGGTGAGCTCCGCACCGGCCGCCGCGATCCGCAGGCCCAGACCGCGGCCGCGCAGACGGATCGTGCCGGCGTCCTGGTAGGCCAGCTCGATCAGCCCGCCGTCGTGGCGCCATCGCAGGCGGGCCGGTTCCGCGCTGATCACCGGTTCCACCCGGACGCCGTTCCGCCGGGTCTCGAAACGCAGCACCGCGTGCATGCCGGTCTGGTGCGACACCAGGTGCAGGTCGTCGGCCAGGGTTCGTTCCGCGATGACCGGCGAGATGTCGAACCAGGATCCGCGGCAGCTGAACGGGATATCGCGGACGGAGAAGGTGGAGCCCGGGGACATGTGGCCCTTTCAG
>NZ_BOMV01000119.1 GCF_016862375.1 Paractinoplanes rishiriensis
TTGCCGCGGCAACTGCTGCGCCGCCTGCTGCCGGACCCGGGTGAGCCGTTTTTGGTGGTACGCCTGGGCTACGCCGACTCCGACGAGGTGCTGCCGGTCTCACCCCGGCGGGAGGCCCGCGATGCCGTCCAGGTCGACGAGTAGCGCCGCCATGATCGAACGGACCGGCCCGATGGACCTCACGGTGCTGGTCACCGACCGCGACTCGGTGCCGATGCATACCGGTGCAGTCGTGATCTTCGAGGGACCGCCGCCGGGCGCGGACGAGGTCCGTGCGTTGCTGCACGAGCGCGTACCGGGCATCCCGCGGCTTCGCCAGACGCTGCGCCGGACGCCGATCGGGTGCGGCCGCCCGATCTGGGTGGACGACCCAGATTTCTCGATCGATCGTCACCTCACCCGGCTGGATTGGCCGGCGCCGGATAGCGACCGCTCCCTGTTCGACGTCGCGACCGGCCTGCTGTGTCGTCCTCTGCCGGCGGACTGGCCGCTGTGGTCGGCCACCGTGGTGACCTCCGGCGAGCGAGCCGCGCTGGTCGTCGTCCTGCATCATGTGCTGGCTGACGGCCTCGGTGGACTGGCCATCCTGGCCGCCCTGGCCGACGAGCGGTCCGGCGCAGGCGCGGTCCGGGCGTTCCCGCGCCGGCCACCGACCGTCTGGCAGCTGGCCGGCGATGCGACCGGGGAGAAATGGCGCGCGCTCCGGGCGCTGCCCGGCGATCTGCGACGCGGCTGGGCGGGCCTGCACGAGCTGGGGATCGGTCGGGGCGTGCCGCGGCGGGCGGAACGTATCTCGCTGGTGCGGCCGACCTCACGACGCCGGGAACTGGCTCGGGTGACCGCCGGCTTGGACGATGTCGTCGCCGTCGCGCACCGGCACGGCGGCACGGTCAACGACGTCGTGCTGGCGGCCGTCACCGGAGCCATGCTGGACGGTCTGCACGCGCGCGGCGAGTGGCCCGGGCACCTGGTGGTGTCGGTACCGGTGTCCGGCCGCGACCCGGCCGACGCGGGCAGTCTCGGCAACAACACCGGCGTACGCCCGATCGTGGTTCCGGCCGTCACCGACGACGCCGGCCGCCTCGCCGGGATCGTCGCCGCCACCGCGGCGACGCGCCGGACCGTGCGTGCCTCCTCGGCCGCACCGCTGGGCTGGGCGTTCCGAGCCCTGCACCGCACCGGACTCTTCGCAATGTTCATCCGGCATCAGCGCCTGGTGCACACGTTCGAGACCAATGTGCGGGGCCCGGCCTCGGCGCTGCACATCGGCGGGCACCGGATCGGTGCACTGGTGCCGATGGTGGCCACCCCGGGCAACGTCGGCGTCACCTTTGCGGCACTGTCCTACGCCGGAAACCTCGTGGTCAGCATGATCACCGATCCGGACCTCGTTCCCGAGCGGGACGCCATGGCCGGCGCGTTGCACCGGTCGTTCGCCCGGCTGGCGGCGGCGAAATGACGGCCCGGCACAAATCGCGCCGGGCCGTCGTCGTACGTGCTCACGAACCCACCGCCACGGGCGGCAGCGGAGTGGGAGCCGATCCGGTCGGTCCGGCTCCGGGCGGCGGACCGCTGTGCCGGCGCCCCAGCCCCACGCCGCCGAGCAGGATGAAGCCCAGCGCGACCAGGGCGAACACGATGCTGGCGGCGAGCAGGCCGCCGCCGAGCGCGGACAGGTCGGGCACCTGGATGGCGCCCCGGACGGTTGCCGAGACCCCGGGCGAGCCGTCGGCGTTCGCGACCACCACGGCGTACTCGCCGTCGAGGGCGTCCCATTGGAGCGTGGCCTCGCTCGTCCCGGTTGCCGAGGCCAGCCAGAACGGCTGGTCGGCGGGGTCACCGACGGCCCGCAGGCCACCGGCGGCCCGCTGGTAGTCGGAGGTGCCCGCGGTGAGGCCGACGAGTTCGTCGTGCGCGGTACCGGCCAGCCACTCGTCGACGGCGCGCTGCTCGGCGATGCCGACGAAGACGGCGCGGTCGCCGCGCGTGCTGGCGACGATCCGGACTCCGCCGACGTCGGCGAGGTTGCGGGCCCACAGGTCCGCGTCGACGACGGCGAGGTGCTCCGCGGTGACCGCGGCGGTGGAGGTGGTCAGCTGGACCGCCGGGCTGGTGACGTAGCCGGTACTGTCGCGGCCGGCTTCCAGCGCGAGCAGGACCGCACCACCGGTGCCGAGTCCGGCCGCCGGAGCGAGTAGCAGGACGCCCGCCACCAGCGCGGTGACTGGGCCGGCCGCGGAGGCACGGGCCGCCGTGGGCGCGACCGTCGCGGGCGGGTCGCCCGGCCCCGGATCGGGGTCGGCGCCGCCCTGGTCCAGGCGGAACGGCGGGTACCGCGGGGTGAGCAGCATCAGGTAGGCGGCCACCCGCAGGTTCCACCGGGCGATACCGGCCAGCAGGTCGTGCAACCCGCCCGGATAGCGCCCGGTGAACAGCAGGGCGAAGCCGGCCACGAGCAGGGCGGCACCCATCACGCTGATCGGGACGACGAGACGGCCGTCCCCGCCGTCGTACGCCGCCGTGAGCGCGCCCAGGATGATCAGGTGCGGGATCGCGAACAGCCAGGCGACCAGTGGCAGCCAGCGTGGCGGTGGTGCGTCGGCGCCGAGGTGCAGGCGGGCCGGGTAGTCCGGGACGTCGGCCAGCGTGAACGGTGGGTACCGGTCGGTGCCGAGCGCCTGATAGCCGTAGTAGCCGACCCGCCAGGTCCAGCGCAGAACACCCAGGTTGTACGCCCGGATCGACGCCGGATACCGGCCGGTGAACAGCACTGCCAGGTAGGCCACCACGGTGACCACGACCACACCGGTCCAGAGCACGAGCAGCGCGAGATAGTGCGGGACGAGCAGCAACCACTTGACGAGCCAGAGCCAGCGGCTCAGCTTCTCGTCGCGGTGTGCCTCGACCCGCAGCGGATAGCGGTTCATGACACCTCCCAAGAGGGTTTTCCCCAGCACACCGGCGCGTGGCCGCCTCGGGCAGGGCCGGAAGCCCTCACCGACCGGGAAGGTCGGCCGTCCGTTCGGCAGGCGGCCCGGCACTGTAGTCCGCCGGCAGACCCCGGCGGTAGGGCCGAGCGGGGTCGGGACAGGGGAGCGCCGGCCGTACCGGACGCGACCGGCGTCCTTTTAGGCTGGATGCAGAGGTACGCCCCGAGGAGGTGCGATGCTCACTCAATCTGTGCGCTTCGGCCCACCAGTCGTGCTCGGCGTCGCGGCCCTGCCGCGCCTCTTCGACGAATTGCGTGAGCGCGGCTACACCGTCGTGGGGCCAACCGTTCGCGACGGCGCCATCATGCTGGCCGAGCTGGAATCGGCCACCGACCTGCCGTACGGCTGGGGCGTGGAGGCCGACGCCGGCCGGTACCGGTTGCGCAAGCGCACCGACACCGCGGCCTTCGCCCACGCGGCCGGACCACAGTCCGTCAAGGACTTCCTGCACCCGCCGCGGGCCCGGCTCTGGTCGAGCAACCGGGACGGCACCGGCGTCCGAGGGCCTGACGAGCCACCGCGATACGCGCTGATCGGCGTGCGCCCGTGCGACCTGGCCGCGATCGGGGTGCTCGATCGCGTGCTGAACCGTGGGGAACACCCCGAGCCGATCTACACGAGCCGACGTGCCGGCGTCTTCGTCGTCGCCGTCGACTGCACCGAACCGGCTGCCACCTGCTTCTGCACCTCGATGGGAGGTGGGCCCGGTGCCCACGAGGGATTCGACCTGGCGATGACCGAGCTGCTCGGCAAAGGCGGGCACCGTTTCGTCATCCGCGCGGGCACGCCGGCCGGCGCGGACGTGCTGGCGGCGCTTCCTGCCGTGCCGGCCGCCGAGGCGACTCTGGCCGAGGCCGAGGAGGCAGTCGCCGGCGCGGAACGCGCCATCACCCGTGCGATGCCGTCCGGGTCACTGCCCGATCTGCTCGCCGCGAGCGTCGAGTCACCGCACTGGGCGGACGTAGCCGCCCGCTGCCTGACCTGTGCGAACTGCACGATGGTCTGCCCCACCTGCTTCTGCACTACCACCGCGGACGTCACCGACCTCACCGGCGACCACGCCGAGCGCTGGCGGCGCTGGGATTCCTGTTTCGACCTCGACTACTCCTACATGCACGGGGGTAGCGTCCGGCGCAGCGGGGCGTCCCGGTACCGCCAATGGATCACCCACAAGCTCGGCACCTGGCACGAACAGTTCGACTCATCGGGATGCGTGGGCTGCGGCCGATGCATCGCCTGGTGCCCGGCGGGCATCGACATCACCGTCGAGGCGGCGGCACTGGCCGGCTCCCGGCCGGGAGATGAGCAGCCGTGCTGAACTCGCTGCCCGCGTCAGCCGCCGCAGGTGTTGCCACTCCGGTGCCATACCGGGTGACTCGGCGCCGGGCGGAGACCGCCGACACGGTGACTCTCGACCTGATGCCCGCCGGGCCGCCGCTGCGTCCGTTCCAGCCCGGCCAGTTCGCGATGCTCACGGCTTACGGGATCGGGGAAGTGCCGATCTCGGTGAGCGGCGAAGGCCGCGGCCGGCTGGTCCACACGGTCCGCTCGGTGGGCGCCGTGACCGCGGCCCTGCACGACTGCCGCCGGGGCGACGTGGTCGGCGTGCGCGGTCCGTTCGGCACCGACTGGGACGTCGGATCGGCGCGCGGCGGCGACGTGGTGGTGGTGGCCGGCGGCATCGGTCTCGCGCCGCTGCGCCCGGTGGTCGAAGTCCTCCTGGCCCGGCGCTCCGAGTTCGGCAGGGTGGCCGTGCTGGCCGGCGCGCGCACACCGGCCGACCTGCTCTACCGCGACGACCTGCGCCGCTGGGCCGCTGCGGTACCGGTCGAGGTCGTGGTGGACCGACCGGACGGTGGCTGGAAAGGCCGTACCGGTCTGGTCACGACGCTGATTCCGGAGGTCGGCGTCGATCCGGCCGCGACGGTGGCGTTCGTCTGCGGGCCGGAGGCGATGATGCCACCCGTCGCCCGTGCCCTCATTGCCCGGGGCGTGCCGGCGACCGCGGTCCGGGTCTCGCTGGAACGCACCATGCGGTGCGGAGCGGGCTGGTGCGGCCATTGCCAACTCGGTCCGCTGCTGCTCTGCCGGGACGGTCCGGTCGTCCGGTACGCCGATGTGGAGTCACTGCTGACGGTGCGGGAGTTGTGATGACGATTGCTACCGAGGCGCCGACACTGGCGGTGTGGAAGTTCGCCTCGTGCGACGGTTGCCAGCTCAGCCTGCTCGACTGCGAGGACGAGCTGCTGGCGGTGGCCGGGCGGGTGCGCATCGCGCATTTCCTGGAGGCCACCCGCCGGGTGGAGGACGGGCCCTTCGACGTGTCGCTGGTGGAGGGCTCCATCACCACCCCGGGCGATGTCGAGCGCATCCACCGGGTGCGGCAGCTGTCCCGCGTGCTGGTGACGATCGGCGCGTGCGCCACCGCCGGCGGTGTGCAGGCCCTGCGCAACTACGCCGACGTCGCCGAGTACGCGTCGGTCGTCTACGCCCGGCCGGACTACGTGGCCACGCTGGCCACCTCCACCCCGATCGCGGCGCACGTACCGGTCGACTACGAGCTGGCCGGCTGCCCGGTCGACCGGCGGCAGCTGCTCGAGGTGATCGGCGCTCTGCTGGTGGGCCGCAAGCCCGACGTTCCGGCACACAGCGTGTGCTTCGAATGTAAGCAGCGGCACCATGTCTGCGTCGTGGTTGCGCACGGCACCCCGTGCCTCGGGCCGGTGACAAGAGCCGGCTGCGGTGCACTCTGCCCGGCGTTCCAGCGCGGATGTTATGGCTGTTTCGGGCCGGTCGTCGCGCCGAACGCTGCCGCCGAGGCCGGCCTGTTGCGGCGCACCGGCATGTCCGACGACGACGTGCAGCGGGCCTACCGGACGTTCAACGCCACGGCGTTCGTCGAGCTGGCGCAGGTCTCCGCAAACGACGACCCTGGGGAGAGCCGATGAGTCATCGACCGGACCGGACCCTCGACGTCGGCTCGCTCGCCAGGGTGGAGGGCGAAGGGGCGATGCACGTGCGGGTGCGCGGCAACCGGGTCGAGGACGTCCGACTGGAGATTTACGAGCCGCCCCGCTTCTTCGAGGCATTCCTGCGCGGGCGTCACTACACCGAGCCACCCGACATCACCGCCCGGATCTGTGGGATATGCCCGGTCGCATACCAGATGAGCGCTTGCGCCGCGATTGAGGACGCCTGCGGGACAGCGGTGGACAGGCCCATCGGCGAGCTGCGCCGGTTGCTGTACTGCGGCGAGTGGATCGAAAGCCATACCCTGCACATCTATCTCCTGCACGCGCCCGACTTCCTCGGCTATCCCGGCGCCCTGGAGATGGCCAAGGACCACCGGCACCTGGTGGAGCGAGGGTTGGCTCTCAAGAAGGTGGGTAACGACCTGGTGGAGCTTCTGGGCGGCCGGGCCATCCATCCGATCAATGTACGGGTGGGTGGTTTCTACCGAGCGCCGACACCGCGCGAGCTCGCGCCGTTGCGCCGGCGGCTGCGAGAGGCGATGGACCAGGCGACCGCGACGGTGGAGTGGGTCGCTGGGTTCGAGTTTCCCGACTTCACCCACGCACCCGAACTTCTCGCTCTCGTCACGCCCGGCCGGTACGCGATCGAGTCGGGTGTCGTGGCCACCACGGCCGGTGCCCGGTTCCCGGTCGGGGCATTCGAGCAGCACATTCTCGAGGAGCAAGTGGCGCACTCCACCGCCCTGCACGCGCGGCTCGCCGGTCGGGGCCGCTACCTGACCGGGCCGCTTGCACGCTATGCCTTGAGCGGGAACCTGCTGTCATCGGTCGCACGCCAGGCAGCCGATGCGGCCGGCCTCGGCCCTGTCTGCCGCAATCCGTTCCGCAGCATCGTGGTGCGCGCCGTCGAAACGGTGTACGCGGTCGAGGAGGCGATCCGGCTGATCGACGAGTACGAGCCACCGAAACGCCCGTACCTCGACGTGCCCGTCCGTGCCGGCACCGGCCGCGGCGCCACGGAGGCCCCTCGCGGCGTGCTGTTCCACCGCTACGACCTCGACAGTGGTGGCCTGGTCACCGCGGCGCGGATCGTCCCGCCCACCTCGCAGAACCAGGCCGCGATCGAAGACGATCTGATGCGGTTCGTCGGTACCCGGCTCGACCTCGACGACGACCAGCTCACCGGGGAGTGCGAGCAGGCCATCCGCAACTACGATCCGTGCATCTCGTGCGCCACCCACTTCCTCGACCTTTCCGTCGAGAGGAGTCCGGGGTGACCGGCGGTCGCCGGGTCGTGATCGGGGTCGGCAACGACTACCGGCGGGACGACGGTGTCGGTCCGCGACTGGTCGCCGCCCTGACCGCGCTCCCCGATCTGGCCGACGTGGAGCTCTTCACCAGCGACGGCGAACCGAGCCGGATGCTCGACCTGTGGAGCGGTGCCGAGCTGGCTGTCGTCGTCGACACGCTGCGGGCCCCCGGGCGTCCGGCCGGAACCTGGTTCGAGGTCGACCTCGGCACGGCGGTGCTTCCCGAGCCGGCGGCGGCAGGCACGCACGGCGCCGGACTCGGCACGGCGGTACGGCTGGGCGAGGTGCTGGACCGGCTACCGCGCCGCCTCGTCGTCCTGGTCGTCTGCGGCGCGGAGTTCGGATTCGGTGTCGGACTGAGTGCGCCGGTACAGGCGGCGCTGGTCCCGGTGAGCGAACGGGTGCGGGAGTTGGTCATTCATCGCTGATCGGCCGGCCAGGCTGGCCGGTCCGCCACGAGGTACCGGCTCGCCGGTGCGGTAGACCCAGACGCTCAGCCTCCGCCTTCGCGACGGCCAGGACATGGCCGGCACGGTCGTCGTCATCAATCGCGGCCGGTACGAAGGCGGCGATCATGGCGCGGCGTCACAGGCTGCCCGGGTAATGCGGGCTTCCGAGGCCCGGAAAGATAAGCGTGGTGCGATCCTCGTCGGGCCAGCGCACCTCGTAGGGCGGGCCGCCGTCGGCGTGGGTCACCGCGGTGACGATGCCGCTTCGGCGGGCGTCGCCGAACTGGTTCGGCTCGAGGACGATCCGGTCGCCTACCTGAGCGAGCATGACGTACCTCCGGGTAGGGACGAGTGAGCCCACCGGCTGCTGCACGGTGCCCGGGCCGGTGCCCGTCTTGGCGACGGTGGGTCTGGCGGCTCGCCGGCCGTCCTAGTCGTTCCGGCCCGGGTGCCGCATCCGGCATCCGGTGGGCTCAGGACAAGCATCGCCGGGCAGCGCCGCCGGCGTCAGGGTCATA
Source organism: Paractinoplanes rishiriensis (assembly GCF_016862375.1). Classification (GTDB taxonomy): domain Bacteria; phylum Actinomycetota; class Actinomycetes; order Mycobacteriales; family Micromonosporaceae; genus Actinoplanes; species Actinoplanes rishiriensis. The sequence continues at coordinate 8,240 of NZ_BOMV01000119.1, forward strand.
CGCCCTGACCGTCGCAGGTACACATGGGGCGGGTAAGAGGGGGCGTTCGGCCCGGTGATGTGGCGGGTCAGCGGGACAGTGGCACCCGCCAGGTCACGACGGTGCCGGTGCCGCCGGGACCCGGGCCGGCCTCGAAGGCGCCACCCAGGTCGTGTGCGCGTTCGCCAAGATTGACCACGCCGCCGCGGGCCATCGCCGGATCCATGCCAATGCCGTCGTCCTCAATTTGGAGGACCACCTCGTTGTCGACCACCCGGATGGACACTCGTACCTGCTGCGCCTTGGCATGCCGGGCGACGTTCGACAATGCCTCGCGCAGCACCGCCAGCAACTCGGGCACCAGGTCGTCGGGGATGGCGCTGTCCACCGGCCCGGCGGTGTCGAGGGTGGGCCGGAAGCCGAGCGACTCGGTCGCCGAGTCGACCGCCTCGCGCAGTTCGGTGCGCAGCGACGGGCCGACCGGGGCGCGCAGTTCGAAGATGGAGCGGCGGATGTCGCGGATGGTGGCGTCGAGGTCGTCGACGGCCGCGTTGATCCGTTTGGCCGCCTCGGGCCGGCCGGCGTGGTGTACCGCGCCCTGCAGTTGCATGCCGGTGGCGAACAGTCGTTGGATGACGACGTCGTGCAGGTCGCGGGCGATGCGTTCGCGGTCCTCGAGGACGGCGAGCTGCTGGCGTTCGTCCTGGGCCCGGGCGCGTTCCAGGGCCAGCGCGGCCTGCCCGGCGAAGCTGGACAACAGCGCGGCGTCCTCGTCGTCGGTTATCTGCCCGGCGGGTGGGACGACGATCAGAACCCCGTGCAGGGTGTCGGAGCCGGCCAGCGGTGCGGCGAGCGCCGGGGCATCGGGCACCGGACCGGGCCAGTCGGCGGTGGCGCGCAGATTGTCGACCATCCGGTATTTCTCCTGCCCGAACTCGGCGGCGGCGGCGCTGTCCACCGGGATGAGCCCGCCCGTCAGCAGCTCATAGGCCGGGTCGGTGCCGTCGGCCACCTCGATCGTGTGCCGGGCGTTGTCGGTGTCGTAGAGCAGCACCATGACCAGTTCGGCGTCGGAGAGCTCGCGGGCCCGGCGGGCGATCAGCCGGAGCGCCTCGGTGCGGCGGACCGTGCCGAGCAGCACGCCGGTGATCTCGGCGGCCGCGGCCAGCCAGCGTTCCCGGCGGCGGGCCAGCGCGTAGAGCCGGGCGTTGTCGATGGCGACGCCGGCCGCCGCGGCGAGCGCCACCACGATTTCCTCGTCGTCCTCGCTGAACTCGGCGGCGCCCTGTTTCTCGGCCAGGTAGAGGTTGCCGAAGATCTGGTCGCGGGTGCGCACCGGGACGCCGAGGAAGCTGTGCATGGGCGGGTGGTGCGGCGGGAAGCCGTACGAGTTGGGGTGTTTGTTGATGTCCGGCAGGCGTACCGGGCGCGGGTCGGTGATCAGCAGGCCGAGGACGCCGCGGCCGTGTGGCAGGTCGCCGATCCGGGCGTGGGTGGCGGGGTCGAGGCCGTGGGTGATGAAATCCGACAGCTCGGTGCGGTCGGCTCCGATCACGCCGAGCGCGCCGTAGCGGGCGCCGACCAGCGCGCAGGCCGACTCGACGATGCGTTGCAGGGTGCTGCGCAGGTCGAGGTCGGTGCCGATGCCGACCACCGAGTCGAGCAGGGCACGCAGGCGTTCCCGGCTGTTCATCACGTCGCCGACCCGGTCGAGCATCTCCTGCAGGAGTTCGTCGAGACGCACCCGGGAGAGCGAAGTGAGCCCGAGCGACGGGAGCTCGGGTCGTGCGTCGGACCGCTCAGCCATGGCGTCAGGCTAGTGCCACCCAACTGCACCCGGAAGGGCCTCGGGACCTTCGCCTCTGCTGAGCGTCCGCAGCCGGAGTTACGCCCATGAGGGAGGAGAACTCCGGTCACCAGACCGCGGATGAGCGGCCATGGCCAACCCGCAGACGTTTCCGGAACACGCCGCCGCCGGCCCCCCGGTGGGCCGGCTGATCACCCTCGACGTGATCAGGGTCGCCGTTGTCGTCATGGTGATCGTGCACCACGCGGCGCAGCCGTACGGGCCGACCGGCGGCGGGTGGCCGGTGACCGACACCGCCCAGAGTGACTGGTTCCGCCCGTTCTACACGGTGAACTCGGCGATCGGGCTGGGCCTGCTGTTCCTGCTGGCCGGATATCTAGTCGTGCCGGCCTGCGACCGTAAGGGACCCCGCCGGTTCCTGGTTGGCCGGTGGTACCGCCTCGGCGTACCCCTGCTGGTATTCGCCGTCGCGGTGAATCTGCCATTCGCCTGGGCGGATCAGGGACCCGGCTCGATCGGCGATTTCGTCGGCGGGCTGTATGCCGACGCGTGGCGGCCGCTCTATCTGCACCTGTGGTTCGTGGCGCACCTGCTGCTCTATACGGCGGCCTACGTCGTCTGGCGACGGCTGGCAGGCAACCCCCGCCGAGCGTGGGCGGCACCCGGGCACCGGGCCATCGCCGCGTACGCCGTCGCGCTCATCGGGGTCACCTGGATCCTCCGTTTCCGGTTCCCCGTCGATGACTGGGTACCCTTGCTGGGGCTCATACCGGCCGAGCCGGCGCACCTGCCGCACTACGTGAGCCTGTTCGTCTTGGGGGCGATGGCCAACCGCGGTCATTGGTTGTCCACCATGTCGCCCGCACTCGGCAGGTGGTGGCTGGCCGTGGGAGTAGCCGCCTCGGTGGCCATGACCGCGATCCAGATGCTGGCGCCGGACGCCTGGCGGTTCAACGCGACCGCGGACGGTGGAGCCGGCTGGCAGTCGTTGGTGCGCAGCACCCTGGAAGGGCTGATCGGCGTCGGTCTCGCGGTCGGCCTGCCGCTGCTCATCCGGGACCTGGTGCACCGGCCGCTGCGCCTGGTGTCGGCGATGGCGGTGACCAGTTACGTGGCGTACATCCTGCACGTCTACCTGCTCGTGCCGATCCAGGGCGCGACGACCTGGCCGGATCTCTCCCCGTTCCTCAAGTTCGGAATCGTCGCGGTGCTGGGGGTCGCGCTCTCGTTCGGCGTCGCACACCTTTCCGGCCGCGTACCCGGCCTGCGCGCACTTCTCGGCACCACGCCACCGCGGTAAGTTTCCGGCGTGGATCGGTAGCCTATCCGCTCGCAGTTCGCTGGCCCCGCTCGCGCAACGAGCGAAGTCGTTGCCCGATCGTTCCGTTCAGCTGGCGGTAGGCATGGCGGACGTCCGGCGCGTGCACGCGGGCGACCGCCACGTCCACGGTGGCACGTAGTTGCCGCAGGGCTTCCTCGGCGGCCGCGACCGCGCCGTCCGGACTGCTTTCGCCGTGGGCGAGCAGGCGGTCGTATTCGGCCTGGGTCTCACGGCGGGTGAACCGCCCGCGTCGCTGCCCGGCGTTCGGGTCGGTCAGCCCGTAGCGGGCGACCAGCCGACCGACCGCCGCCACCTCGTGGGCCTGTACCGCCTTGGCCTCGGCGGGCAGGACGGGGTGCATGCCGGCCAGCGCCAGGGACAGGTGGTGCGCCAACCGGAGCCGGTCGGCGACGGCGGTCAGTTGCGTACGCTGCTCGTGGTCGAGATATCCCGGCGGTCGCCGGAGGACATCGGTGCCGGAGAATCCATCGTGCGCCGGCCGGCCGGCGCGGGTGACGGTGTACGCGAATCGGAGCATGGTGACCTCCTCGCCTCCAGCACACGTTACGGGCCCGAGCCGGCACAGGGCCGATGGTCCTGAGCGGACCGGGTCGTGCGGTGGCCCGTGCACGGCGCCGCCGTATTGCGGCCGGGACCGCCCGGGCCTGGGCAGATGGCGGCGAATGCGGGGCCAACGGCCCTGGATCGGCCGTAGCCGGGGAGCTTCGATGGAGGTGAAGCCCACCGGTACCGGGGCGACAGCCTCGGATGACGACCCGGACGCGGTTCGGCACAGGTTGTGAGGAGCAGCCGCCGGTGGGCTGACCGCACGGGCAACCGGCCCTGACCCGCCTCGGCCGGGCTCAGGCCGCGTAGGTCTCCATCATGCCGGGCATCGAGAACTTGCCGCCCGAGCGCACCGACAGCAGCAGCGGATCGTCGGCGTCGCCGAGCGTCTTGCCGATCCGGGTCTGCACCAGCCGCAGGTGATGCTCGATCTCGGCGAACAGACCCTTGGGCATCGAGCCACTGCGCAGGTACGCGCGGCAGGCCTCGGTGGTGATGGTGAATCCGGTGGCACCGGCAGGCCCATCCGGGTCATCTCGGCGAGGTTGGCGCCCTTGCCGCCGAGCAGGTCCTTGAGGTCCTTGTTGCCCTCGATGAAGTCGTACACATAGCCGGACATCGGTCCTCACCCTCGCTCGCGTCGGTTTCCTCCCTCGTTGGTAATCCGGCAACGGGCCTGCCCAGTAGGGCCGGAGGTCCCTACTGGCCGGGCCACCACCGGACCAGCGTGGGGGTATCGAAACGCGAGAGAGGAAAAGCCATGAAAGGGCTGGTGTACGGCGGGGCAGGCGTGCGGGCATGGCGGGAGATCCCGGATGCCGCGATCCAGGACCCGCGCGACGCGATCATCCGGGTGGACACGGTGACCATCTGCGGCACCGATCTGCACATCCTCGGCGGCGATGTTCCCGAGGTCGAGGCCGGCCGGGTGCTCGGGCACGAGGCGGTCGGCACAGTCGTCGAGGTCGGCGGGGGAGTGAACGGTCTCGCGATCGGCGACCGTGTGCTGGCGTCGTGCATCTCGGCGTGCGGCATCTGCCGCTTCTGCCGGGAGAGCTCGTACGGGCAATGTCGCGGCGGTGGCGGCTGGATCCTCGGCCACCTGGTCGACGGGGTGCAGTCCGAATACGCCCGGATCCCGTTCGCTGATCAGTCCACCTACCGGCTGCCGGACCAGGTGAGCGACGAGTCGGCGGTACTGCTCGCCGATATCCTGCCCACCTCGTACGAGGTCGGCGTCCTCAACGGCCGGGTCCGCCCCGGCGACACCGTGGTGGTGGTCGGCGCCGGTCCGATCGGGCTGGCCGCGGTGGTGACCGCCCGGCTGTTCTCGCCGGCGCACATCGTCGTGATCGACAAGGCCCAGAGCCGCCTGGACTCGGCGAAGATGTTCGGCGCGGACATCCTGGTGCAGACCGGCACCGACGACCCGCGCACCGTGGTCGAGGCCCTGACCGGCGGCCTCGGCGCGGACGTGGTGATCGAAGCCGTCGGCACCCCGCAGACCTTCGAGCTCTGCACCGAACTGGTGCGGCCCGGCGGCCGGGTCGCCAACATCGGCGTGCACGGCAAGCCCGCCACGCTGCACCTGGAAAGCCTGTGGATCCGCAACGTCACCATCACCACCGGGCTGGTGGACACGTACACCACCCCGAAGTTGCTCGACATGCTCGTCGCCGGCCAGCTCGACCTCGGCCACATGGTCACGCACCGGTTCGGGATGGCCGACTTCGAGCAGGCGTACGACGTCTTCGCCGACCCGGCCGGGACCGGCGCGCTGAAGGTCGTGGTGTCGCGATGAGGCTCTGGTTGCCGTTCGGAGCCGGCCTGGCGGTGGCCGCGGCCCTGTCCGGCCCCGCCCGCCGGTGGTATCTGACCTGGGGCAGCACCTCCGACGAGGTGACCGCCCGGATGCCCGGCGACGAGCTGCTCAACCGTCCCGGCCTGGTGTCCACCCGCGCCGTCTCGATCGCCGCGCCGCCCGCGGCGATCTGGCCGTGGCTGGTGCAGATGGGCAGCGGCCGGGGCGGCGCCTACACCTACGACTGGATCGAGAACCTCTTCGGTCTCGACATGCACAGCGCGGACGAGATCCTGCCCGAGTTCCAGCACCTGGCCGTCGGGGACCTGCTGCCGCTGGGCCGGACCGGAGCCGCGCTGCGGGTCGCGATGTGCGATCGGGAGCGCGCACTGGCGTTCCAGTCCGAGGACGGGAACTGGGTCTGGCTCTTCCAGCTGCTACCGGACGGAGACGGCACCCGCCTGGTGAGCCGGAATCGGATCACGGCGCCGGACACCTGGACCAGCCGGCTGGTGAACCGGCTCGTGATGGAGCCGGGCAGCCTGATCATGGAGCGCCGGATGCTCCTGGGCATCAAGGAACGTGCCGAGCGAACCGCCGCTCCGGCCGCAGTTTCGGCTGTCTGACAGGGCCTTCGGCCCTACGACGCCCGGACGAGCGAGAATACCCTAGGGGGTATAGCGGATCGACGGAGGAGGTGGACCTGATGCGGCGTCTGCTCGTCCTGGGCGCCGGCACGGCCGGCACCATGGTGGTCAACAAGCTGCGCCGCCGGTTGCCCAGTGCCAACTGGCGGATCACCGTCGTAGAGCCCGGCGACCAGCACTTCTATCAGCCGGGATACCTGTTCCTGCCGTTCGGTGCATACGCACCGCGGCAGGTCGTCAAGCCCACCAGGTCACTCATTGCGGGCGGTGTCGAGCTGATCCGGGGTGAGGTCGACCGGGTGGTCCCGGCAGACGGCGAGGTCCGGCTGTGCGACGGCCGGACGTTGCCGTACGACTACCTGGTGATCGCCACCGGGGTCACCCCGCGGCCGGATCAGACACCCGGCATGCTCGACGGCGGGCAATGGCGCAAGACCATCTTCGACTTCTACACGTACGACGGTGCTGTCGCGCTGGCCGATGCCCTGGACCGCTTCGACGGCGGCCGGCTCGTCGTGCACATCACCGACATGCCGATCAAGTGCCCGGTCGCGCCGCTGGAGTTCGCGTTCCTCGTGGACGACTACTTCCGGCAGCGCGGCCGGCGTGACCGGGTGGAACTCGTCTACGCCACGCCGCTGCCGGGAGCGTTCACCAAGCCGGTCGCTTCGGCCCGGCTTGGCACCATGCTCGACGAGCGGAAGATCGCGGTGGAGCCGGACTTCCTGGTCGAGCAGATCAAGGGCAAAAGCCTGATCTCGTACGACGAGCGCGAGATCCCGTTCGACCTGCTGGTGACGGTGCCGCTGAACATGGGCGCCGACTTTGTCGCCAGGTCGGGGCTGGGCAACGAGTTGAATCTCGTGCCGGTCGACCGGCACACGTTCCGGTCCAAGGCGTACGGCAACATCTTCGCCCTCGGCGATGCCGCTGATCTCCCGACCTCGAAGGCGGGATCGGTGGCGCATTTCGCTGCCGAGGTGTTCACCGGCAACTTCCTGGAGCACATCGACGGCCGGCCGATGACCGGCAGTTTCGACGGGCACGCCAACTGCTTCGTCGAGTCCGGCGGTGGCAAGGCGCTGCTCATCGATTTCAACTACGACACCGAGCCTCTGCCCGGCACCTATCCGTTGCCGGCCGTGGGGCCGTTCCGCCTGCTCACGGAGGCACCTGTCAATCACTGGGGCAAGCTCGCGTTCCGGTGGATGTACTGGAACCTGTTGCTGCCCGGGCGCCCGATCCCGTTGCCGGCACACATGTCGATGGCCGGCAAACACCTACCCGCAGGGAAGGACTGACGCAGCCATGCCTGTCACGAAGATTGCCGGCCGCGCTCTGCACGTCGACGACGAGGGTTTCCTGACCGCGTACGACGAATGGGACCCGGAACTCGCTGAGCGGCTCGCGGCGCAGATCGGCATCGACCTGACCGACGCGCACTGGAAGGCCCTGAGCTTCCTGCGCGAGGACTACGCCGCACAAGGGGAGACAGCCACCCTGCGCCGGGTCTCGGCGGTCGGCGGGATACCCACCAAGGATCTGTTCAAGCTCTTTCCCAAGAAGCCCGCCAAGAAGATGGCCTACATCGCCGGACTGCCCAAGCCGCACGGCTGCGTCTGAAGGGACATCGCCATGACCACGGAAGTCGTGCCGTCGCTGGTACCGGATTTCGGTGACGACGAGGCCACCGGCCGCAAGCTCGCCATCATCTGCTCCAAGGGCAACCTCGATATGGCGTACCCCGGCCTGGTGCTCGCCAACGCCGCCCTCGGTGAGGGCGTCGAGACCCACCTGTTCTTCACGTTCTGGGGCTTCGACATGATCACGAAGTCGCGGATGGACCGGCTGCAGTTCACCATGCTCGGCAACACCGCCACGCACCTGCCGCAGGGTCTGGGCGGCCTGCCCGGGATGACCTCGATGGCCACCCACCAGATGAAGAAGCAGATCGCCGAGGTCGGTGTGCCCGAGGTTCCCGAGTTCCTGGACCAGATCGTCGCGTCCGGCGGGCACCTGTGGGCGTGCCGGATGTCCGCGGAGATGATGCACCTGACCGAGGGCGACCTATACGAGGGCGTGGAGGGCATCATCAACGCCGCCGACTTCATCGAGAAGACCGACGGCGCCCAGCTGCTGTTCATCTGACCCCGAAGCAACCGCGGGGGACTCCGGTCACCTGACCGGAGTCCCCGGCGATCTGGATTGACCTATCAGACCAAGGCCGCCGGGCCCACGGTGATGGAGCCCACCCCGTCCCGAATCGGGTGATCGCCGAAGCGCAGAGCCATCGGCCCGACGCGCACGACGTACGCCTGTCGTCCGGACTCGTCGGTCACGAACGTGCCGAGGCGGCAGTAGAGCCGGTCGACCTCGTCGAATGTCATGCCCACCCGCGCGCCGGCGAGCGTGCGCACCGATCCAGCGGCAGTGTCGATCACGATCAGGCGGTGATGTTCGAACGTCAGCAGAAGTTCGCCGTCCCAGTCGCCGGCCGTAGTCGCCACGGCCCGGCCACCCGGATCGACGGTGGTCGGGTACACCAATCCGGCGGCGGTGAGCCGGGTCAGGCTCGCACCGAACCGGTACGGGCCGGCACCGAACACGCTGAGGATGTGATCGGTCTCGGCGACCTGGACGGCGGCGATCGGGCCGGGGCCGGCAACGGGCTGGGCCGTTCCGGCAGCGGCGGCGCTGTCAGTGGCAACGGACACGCCTGCGACGGACATCGCCGCGGCGGTGAGGAACCATACTGGGGCACGTTTCATGGCGGCCCCCTCCCGTCTGCACGATTTGACCCTGTCGTATCACTGGACGAGATGGCGAATTCAGGGCCGAAGGTCCCGTAGCGGGTCCTCATGTCTGCCGCAGGTGCCGACGAGGTCGTCGTCCTTACCCCGCGGGGTATGCTGGGGCTCTTCGGGGAGGTGGCATGGAGATCGAGGGTGACGCTCTCACCGACGTCATCAAGCGGCTGCGCCGTGCCGAGGGGCAGATCCGCGGCATCATCGCCATGCTGGAGGCCGGGCGCGACTGCGCTGACGTGGTGACCCAGCTGGCCGCGGTGTCCAAGGCGCTGGACCGAGCCGGTTTCAAAATCATCGCAACCGGGCTGCGGCAATGCGTGACTGCCGAACAGGACGGCAAGGAGCCGTCCGTTGACGTGGCACAGCTCGAAAAGCTGTTCCTGTCCCTGGCCTGAGGCCCCAGCGGTCAGGCCGGCGCGAGGATGCGCAGCAGCGAGTCCCGGACGCCCGGCCCGCACCGCGAAGGGTTCATCGGGCAGCGGGCTGAACAGCAACGGCAGCGTCGCGAACACCCTCGCAGGGTCGATCGGCCCTGGGAAACCTGCCGTCGGTGGTGTGCCATGGAAGCTGGGCCGTACTCCGTCGACAGCGGACGGCGAGCCCCCGGGAGGTTGTGATGGTGTTCCACGATCGGATTGACGCCGGTCGTCGACTCGCGGCGGCGTTGACCAATTTCCGCGGCGACGAGGTGGTGGTGCTGGGCCTGCCCCGGGGCGGCGTCCCGGTGGCTGCCGAAGTCGCCCGGGCGCTGCGGGCACCGCTGGACGTCATCGTGGTGCGCAAGGTGGGCGTGCCCTGGCAGCCGGAACTCGCGATGGGCGCGGTCGGCGAGGCCGGCGCCGGGGTGGTCAGCACCGGAGTCGTACGGCTCGCCGGGATCAAGCCGGAGGACCTGAGAACCGCGCAGGCCCACGCCCGGGTCGAGGTACGGCGGCGGCTGCAGGCTCTGCGCGGCGACCGGCCGCCGGTGGATTTGTCCGGGCGGACGGCGCTGGTGGTCGACGATGGCATCGCTACCGGATCGACCGCGCGGGTCGCCTGCCAGATTGCGCGCTCGCAGGGTGCCGCGCGGGTGGTGCTCGCCGTGCCCGTCGGTGCGCCGGAAGCAGTGCGAGTTATGTCAGAGGTCGCCGACGAGGTGGTGTGCCTGCTGTGTCCCGAGCCCTTCGGCGCGGTCGGCGCGTTCTACGACGACTTCAGCCTGACCACCGACCACGACGTCAGCACGATTCTCGATGAGGCGTTGTCTTCGGGCGTGGTGAGCGTCCCGGCCGGCGCCGCCGGAATGGCGTGCTGTCAGCCGGCTACGGAGCGCAGGAGCTCGTACACCAGGAAGGCAGGCCAGACGATGGCCTTGAGCACACCCAACAAACCAACCCAGAAGCCGTCGGCCGCCCCAAGGTAATAGACCAGCGCTCCGATGAGTCCCAGCCCGTAGACCACGTTCCCGCCGCCGGCGGGGTTTCCGCCACGGCGCGGCTGCTTCTCGTTCATCCTCAGCCCCCTTCGCCCCTGGGCCGAGCGCGCACCACGTCGGCCGGACGAGTCGAGCGTCGTTCCGGCCGGCTCGTCGCCGTCAGGGCTCTCCGGCCCTGACGGCAGGGCCGTCCGGGCACGCCACTGTCCCCTCGGCACCGTCGCGACCAGGTCAACGGTCCGGGATGTCCGGCAGGACGGGCCGAAGGGCTGCGGACCGATGGCGGGCGACGCCGCGGCGGGCACTTCAGCCCGGCCGGACGGGACCCCGGACCCTGCTGATCATCCGGACACCTAGACGAATCTGTGGTGCGGGAGGTGTTGGCGATGTTCTATCTGATCGCCGCCGTAGCGGCCATAATCCTGGTCTCGGTGCTCGCCGCCTGGGCGTTTCCGAGTGCGGGGATCGACGACGCGCACGCCACAGCGGGGACCGGCAAGGCGGCGAAGAGGCCAGACGGCGAGCCGGTCCGGAAACCGGAGAGCCTGGAAGGCGTGCTCGTCGCCCAGCTCGTCGCGGGCACGATCAGCCCGGTCCAGTATCGGCGCGCCGTCGAGCGGATCGCCGCACGGGACGAGGAACGTCATCCCCTGACCGTGCCACCGGAGAACGGCCCGGCCGCCGCCTGAGCCGCGCGCGGCCGGGAACCCGATCACCGGCCGGGAGCGGGACTTCCGGCGGAGCCGGCCGAACCGCTGGCTGCGGGACCATCCGGGCCATCGGGAGGGGCTGGCGCGCTGGGCCGACGGCGCGGCGCGCTACGAACCCACGCTCGAGCGGTTCGCCGACGTCCTGGTGCTGGCCACCGCCGGCGACCAGTGGCCGGACTGGATCCGGGCCGGTCAGGCGCTGCAGCGGGTCCTGCTCACCGCCACCTGGCGGGCCTGGCGACGACTCCGATGAGCCAGTCGCTGGAAGTGCCCTGGGCGCGCCGGATGCTGCTCGATGCGGCCGCCGGACTGTCGGTGCAGCTGGCGCTGCGGGCTGGTTACGGCAAGGTCACCGGCTCGACGCGACGGCGGCCGCTCGACGAGGTGCTGCTGCCCGGGTTACCGGATGAGCACCAGCACCCGCGGGCCGTCCACCGTGCCCGCGCCGGCCCCGCAGGCGGCGATGGTCACCGGCAGGGCGATCGACAGAAGAGTGCAGACACGACGCATCCCGTTCACCTTCCGTGCCGTTCGGCGACGCGCTGCCGCGCGGTCTGCAGCTGGTGCACGGCGCCGGTCAGCACGCGGGTGGTCAGCGCCACCCCGAATTCCGGATCCGCCGCGGCGAGCTCGCGTACGGCGGTGGCCCGCAGCTCGATCGCGCCGCACTGTTGCAGGACCCGGGCGCCGCAGACCCACCGGTACGGCGGAACCAGCCAGGACCAGCCGAGCAGGCGGCCCGCGCCGAGGCGCTGGAACGGCACGTCACCGTGGCCGGGAACATGGAAATCCAGCTCGACGGTCCCGCTCTCCAGCAACCAGAACTGATCGGCGGGGCTGCCCTCCCGGGCCAACCGGGTGTCCACCGGCCAGGTCGCGGGTCGCGCGCAGGCGGCCAGCCCGCGCAGCCAGGCGCCGGGCAGGTCCGCCGCGAAGGGGTGCAGCACGAGATGGTCGAACACCGTCAGGGAAGACGTCAACGTGGCCTCCTTCGCTGGTGGGCGACCGCAGCTCACCGCGCCAGTCTCAACCCGGACCCTCCGGCCGGCCAGGGCCGATGGTCCCGGCGGCGGGCGTCAGGGCGATCAGGACGACGGCGGGAACCGCGGCCGCCGCCCGGCCGGTGGACCCGTCAGTACGGACCGGTCGGCCCTGCCCGAGGGAAACCGCCATCGGTTCCCACGATAGCGTTTGGTCAGCGACCAGGTCTGGATGGCGGTGTTCATGGCGCACCTCCCGTTCTCGTCAGACCTACGTGGTCTTCGGATATCTCGGTCCCAACGCTGCCGGCAAGAGCACCACCATCAGGTTGCTGGCCGGGCTGTTGCGGCCGACCGCCGGACGCGCCGAGATCGGCGGGCACGACGTCGTGCGGCAACGAGAGCGGGCGCAGCGGCTCATCGGATACTGCCCGGCGACTTCGTCGGTTACCCCGACCTCACTGCGGCCACCTATCTTGCATGCCTCGGGCATCTCCGCGGTGGCGTCGAGCAAAGCCAGGTGCGTGCGCTGGCCGACCGGCTCGACCTCGACCTGGGCCTGCGCATCGGGGCGATGTCGCACGGCACCCGGCAGAAGGTCGGCATCGTGCAGGCTTTCATGCACGGCCCGAGGCGCTGATCCTCGACGGACCGACGGCGGGCCTCGATCCGCTAGTGCAGCGCGATTTCCTGTCCTTGGTGCGTGAGGCCCGGCAGGACGGACAGACGGTCTTCCTGTCGTCACACAACCTCTACGAGGTCGAGGCCGTCGCAGACATGGTGGCCATCCTGCGCCACGGAACTCTGGCCGTCATCGAGGCGGTCGAGAAGCGGCGCATCTCGTCGTCGAGGGAGCGACCGAGGACCTGTGGTCCCGGCGGCTTCGGGTCCTTCGGCCCTTTCGGCCACACCGGTGACCGGCAAGGGTGGGGCCGTGCCGGGTTCGGTCCTGGTCGTGGAGGACGACCGTGAGTTGCGCGAACTGGTTCGCCGATATCTTCAGCGGGCCGGCCACCTGGTGCACACGACCGGGTCCGGCGCCGAGGCCATCGGCTTGCTCGCCGGCGGGGGAGTGGCGCTCGTCGTACTGGATCTCGGCTTGCCGGACATAGACGGGCGGGAGGTCCTGGCAGCCGCCCAGGCCGGCGGCCGCGCGGTGCCGGTGGTGGTGCTGACCGCCCGCAGCCATGTGGACGATCGTATCGATGGGTTGCGGCGGGGCGCCGACGACTACGTGACCAAGCCCTTTTCGCCGACCGAACTGGTCCTGCGTGTCGAGGCGGTGCTGCACCGCACCCGCGGTGTCCCCGGTGCCGCGGACGCCCCGGTCACGTTCGGGGCCGGCCGGCTACGGCTGGACGAGGTCCGCCACGAAGCACAACTCGACGGAGCACCCGTGGAGCTGACACCGACCGAGTGGGGGGTGCTCACCACGCTGGCGGCCACGCCGGGCCGGGTGTACTCCCGGTACGAGCTGATCAACCAGGTGCGCGGGTACGAGTTCCCCGGCTACGAACGCACGGTGGACTCGCACGTGAAGAATCTGCGCCACAAGCTCGGGCCCGAGGCGGGGCGGATCGTCGAGACGGTGCTCGGCGTCGGTTACCGGCTCGGGTGGGCACGTGACCGGTGACCGTCCCCGGCTGACCGGTCCGCTGGCCCGGCGGCTGCTCGCCGCGTTCCTGCTGGTTGCGCTCTCGTCGGTGGTGGTGCTCACGGTGGCCGCTCTGATCGCTACCGATCGTGGACTGGCCACCGCCGCGCAGCAGGACCACCAGCGGGCCGCCGCGCAGGTGGCCGCGGCGGTACAGACCGCATACCAGCAAGCAGACGGTTGGACCGGTGCCGACCTCGCCCCCGCTTCCGCACTGGCCGAGGCGGCCGGAGCGCGGCTCGTGGTGCACAACGTCGACGGCGTCATGGTGTGGCCCGGCCGCGGCCGGGGACCGAGCATGGGCTCCATGCACGACGCCGTCACTGCCGGCGCGACCGTCGAAAAGGCAGTTGTGGTCGCGGGGCGGCAGGTTGGTGACGTCAGGCTGACGTTCTCCGCGGGAGCGCCGCAGGGGCGTACGGTGGCCTGGTCCTGGGTCGCGGGAGCAGCCGTCGCCGCCACTGTGGCCGCGCTCAGTGTCGGCGCGTACGTCTCACGCCGCGTGTCCCGGCCGCTGGTGGAGCTGGCGGCAACCGCCCGCCGGTTTGCCGGCGGCGAGCACACCGCACGTGCCCGCCTGCACGCCCCGGGCGAGCTCGGCGACGTCGCACAGGCATTCGACACCATGGCTGACGAGGTGGTCCGCGCCGAGACCGTCCGGCGCAGGCTGGCCGCGGACGTGGCGCACGAGTTGCGGACCCCGCTCGCGGGCCTCCAGGCCGGTCTGGAGGAGCTGCGCGACGGCCTGCAAACCCCCGATGCGGCCCGCCTGGCCGCGCTGCACGATCAGGCGTTACGACTGGGCCGGATCGTGCAGGACCTGGCCGAGCTGTCCGCGGCGGAGTCCGTCGCCCTGTCACTGCATCCGGCCGAAACCGACCTGGCCGCGGTCGCGATGGCCGCCGTCGCGGCTCAGCGGCCCCGGCTGGAGGCGGCTGGGCTTGCGGTCACCACTGCCCTCGATGCGTCCGTGCCGGTGCTGGGTGACCCGGATCGGCTGCACCAAGCCGTGTCCAACCTGCTCGCGAACTCTGCTCGCTACTGCCGGTCCGGTGACCGGGTTCATGTCGGCGTCCACGCCGAGCGTGATGCGGCGGTGCTGAAGGTCGTCGATACCGGCCCCGGCATTCCGGCTGCCGAACTGCCGTACGCCTTCGACCGCCTGTGGCGGGGCCGGGACGCGGCGCGGATCGGTGGCACCGGCATCGGACTGGCCGTCGTACGGGAACTGGTGACCGCTCACGGCGGCGTCGTGGCGATCGACTCTCCCCAGGGCGAGGGGGTGACCGTCACGCTGCGGCTGCCCCTGCTGCGGCCGGCCCGGCCCGGCGACGGTTTCCGCTGAGTTCGTCCCGACCGGGTCCACCTTCGGGACGGGACGAAGGTCCCTGGTAGCCGGCTCGACCGGGCGACAGAATCACGTACACGGCTGACGGGATTCGATCCATGGCTGATATGACGCTCAATTTCACGGTCAAGCGCAACACCACGGTTATGTCGGTGCGCGGAACCATCGACGCCGCACGCTGCCCGCTGTTGCTGGACGGCTTTCACGCTGCCCGGGAGCTGCGCCGCCGGGGACCGATCGTGATCGACCTCGCGCACGTCGATCGGCTGGCCGCGGTGAGCCTGTTCGCGCTGCGCGAGGCGGTCAGCGAAGCCGACCGCGACGGTCGCCCCGTGACGGTGCGGAATTTGAACCTGAGTGTTGTCGACGACCCGCGCAGCCTCCTGCTACGTCACACCATGTGTGCTCACGTGAGGGGCGAAGAATCGCCCGCTCCACCCGGGACTTTCGGCCCGTCCGCCGGGGACTTAGGGGCCTGAGATCGCCGGCCGTCTCTGCCTAGCGTCGAAGGCGGAAACGTTGTGCGGCCGAGGAGTGAATGATGGTTGCCCCGGAACTGATTGCCCCGGAACTGACCGGCATGGTGGACGCTCTGGTCGAGGACGCGATGAAGGCGCTCGCCGACTACGACTCCTACGACCAGGAGCGGATCGACCGGATCGTCAAGAAGGCGTCGGTGGCGGCGCTCGACCAGCATGCCTCGCTGGCCCGGCTCGCGGTCGAGGAGACCGGCCGGGGTGTCTTCGAGGACAAGGCGGTGAAGAACATCTTCGCCTGCGAGCACGTCACGCACAGCATGGCGAAGCTGCGCACCGTCGGGGTGATCAGCGAGGACGAGATCAGCGGGATTGTCGAGATCGCCGATCCGGTCGGAGTGGTCGCCGGTGTCACGCCGGTCACGAACCCTACGTCCACCACGATTTTCAAGGCCCTGCTGGCGCTCAAGACCCGCAACCCCATCGTCTTCGCGTTCCATCCGGCGGCGCAGCGGTGCAGTGCCGCCGCCGCGCGTGTGGTGCGTGACGCCGCGGTGGCGGCCGGTGCTCCCCGGCACTGCATCCAATGGATCGAGCAGCCGTCGGTCGAGGCCACGTCCGCGCTGATGCATCACCCGGAGGTGGCCACGATCCTGGCGACCGGCGGCAACGGAATGGTGCGCGCGGCCTACTCGGCCGGGAAGCCTGCGCTCGGCGTCGGCGCGGGCAACGTTCCCGCGTACGTGGAAAAGAGTGCGAAGCTGCGCCGGGCGGTCCATGACATCGTGTTGTCGAAGTCCTTCGACAACGGGATGATCTGTGCCTCCGAGCAGGCGGTGATCCTGGACGACGAGATCTATGACCGGGCGATCGCCGAGTTCCGTGAACTGCACGCGTACGTCGCCTCGGCCGACGAGAAGCGCCGGCTGGAGGAATTCGTCTTCGGCACGCACGCGGACGGCGCCGGCTGCGACGGGGCGCGGCTCAATCCGGACGTGGTGGGGCAGCCGGCGGCGTGGATCGCCGAGCAAGCCGGGTTCACCGTGCCGCCGCAGACGTCGGTGATTCTGGCCGAGGTGGCCGCGGTCGGCCCCGGGGAGCCGCTCACCCGGGAGAAGCTGGCGCCGGTCCTGGCCGTGCTCCGCGCCGGATCTCGCGACGAAGGGCTGCGGCTCGCCGCCCAGATGGTCGAGTTCAACGGCCTGGGTCACAGCGCGGTCATCCACACCGAGGACGCCGCACTGGTTCAGGAATACGGCCTGCGGATGAAGGCCGTACGAGTCATCTGGAACTCGCCGGCCTCGCAGGGTGGCATCGGTGACATCTACAACAGCTTCATGCCGTCGCTCACTCTCGGGTGCGGCAGCTACGGCCGCAACGCCGTCTCGAACAACGTCTCGGCCGCGCACCTGATCAACGTGAAGCGGATCGGCCGCCGTACCAACAACCTGCAGTGGTTCAAGGTGCCCTCGAAGATCTACTTCGAGCCGCACGCGATCCGCTATCTCGCCGACATGCCGGACGTGCGGCGGGTCACCGTGGTGACCGACGAGACGATGACCCGGCTGGGCTTCGTCGACCGGGTCAACCGGGTGCTGCAGAGCCGCGGCGAGAAGGTCGCGCTGCAGATCATCGACGACGTGGAGCCCGAGCCACGGATCACCACGGTGGACCGCGGCGCGGCCCTGATGCGCTCGTTCCGGCCCGACACGATCATCGCGCTCGGCGGCGGCTCCGCCATGGACGCCGCCAAGGTGATGTGGCTGAAGTACGAACACCCCGAGATCGACTTCGAGGACATGCGGGAGAAGTTCTTCGACATCCGCAAGCGGGCGTTCGCGTTCCCGCCCCTCGGTGACCTGGCCCAGTTGGTGTGCATCCCGACGACCTCTGGCACCGGCGCGGAGGTGACACCGTTCGCGGTCATCACCGACCATCGCACCGGCAAGAAGTACCCGCTGGCCGACTACGCGCTCACCCCGACCGTCGCGGTCGTCGACCCGGAGCTGACCGCCAGCCTGCCCCGGGTCATCGCGGCCGACAGCGGGTTCGACGCCCTCACCCACGCGATCGAGACGTACGTGTCCGTCTATGCCAGCGACTTCACCGACGGCTTGGCCCTGCACGCGATCCGGCTGATCTTCGCGAACCTGCAACGTTCGGTGGTGGCCGGCGACGCCGAGGCCCGCGAACACATGCACAACGCCGGAACCATCGCCGGCATGGCCTTCGGCAGCGCCTTCCTCGGCATCGTGCACGCCATGTCGCACACCCTCGGCGCCACCTTCCACATCGCCCACGGGCGCACCAACGCCGTGCTGCTGCCGCACGTGATCCGCTACAACGGCACCACCCCGGCGAAGCTGTCCGGCTGGCCCAAGTACGAGGACTACCGGGCGCCGGAGCGGTTCGCCGAGATCGCCCGGATGCTGGGCCTGCCGGCGGCCACCGCCGCGGACGGCGTCGAGTCGCTGGCCGCCGCGGTGGAACGGCTGCGCGACGCGGTCGGCATCGAGCCGTCGTTCGCGGCCCTCGCCGTGGACGAGCGGGAGTTCCTGGCCGTGCTGCCGCAGCAGGCGCTCAACGCGTACGAGGATCAATGTGCCCCGGCCAACCCGCGCATGCCGATGCTCGACGACATGCAGCGACTCATGAGGGATGCGTACTACGGCGTCCGAGGGCTCACGTGAGCAGGTTCGGGCGGCGGGCGGGCGCACGTCCCGGTGGCTGGACCGGATCCGCGGTCTTCGGGACAGCAGCCGGGATGGGCCGGGACACCGGTCCGGCCGTGGTGACGACCAGGGGTTCTCCGTGGTGCCACAACTGGAGCTCGGCGTCGTCGCGGCCGTCCCGCAGTGAATAGGTAGCTTCGGTCGCGCGAATCCTCACCTGTACCCGCAGCCCTCGCCGAAGCAGGTCCAGATGACCGACCTCGGCCGCCATGATCGCCTGGCTGCACGCCGACAGCGAGGAGTCCCGGACGGTACGGCTCTCGTAGTAGGCGAAGTTGCGAGCCTTGTCCGCCGTGCTGAAGGAGTCACCGCACCAGTGCATTGCCAGCTCCAGGTCCGCCTGCTTCACGACCGGGGTCCGATACAGCTCCAGATACGCAACGCGCAGCATCAACGGGTAGTCTTCGGCAGCGGTGGTGGTGAAGTCCCATTCCTTCATGAGCGTGAAGCCGCGCGCCTGCGGGTGCACGCCAAGTTCCTCGTCGTACGGGATGTTCATGGCCGCAGCCGCGGAACGCCAGGACGAGATCTCCTCGTCGCGGACACCGAGCGCCCGGAACGAACCGGGGTGACGTGCTGCGGCGTCCGCCGCCGCTATCAGGTTTCGCCGGGGCATCTGATTGGTGTAGACGTTGTCGTCGGCGACAGCGGTGTACTCGTCCGGCCCGTCACGCCGTCGAGGTGGAACGTGCCGTGCCGGTCGTAATGACCGAACGAGACCCACAGTCTTGCGGTCTCCACCAGCAGTTCCACGCCGAAGTCCCGGTCGAACCGCTGGTCGCCGGTCGCGTTCACGTAGCGGATGACCGCGTCGGCGATGTCCGCGGCGATGTGCACCGCCGCGGTGCCGGCGGGCCAGTAGCCGGAACACTCCTGCCCGCGGATGGTGCGCCACGGAAACGCCGCGCCTTGCCACCTCAGCGTCGCGACGATTGCCCGCTGAGTGAACGACACAAGGCGCGTCGCGCGTACTCGAACCGCGCGGCCGGCAGCCGACCACTGCATCTCCCGGCGCAGCACACCGGCGGGCAGGTCGAGGACCCGCTCGTGACGGTGCAGCCGGCCGTCCCGGATGTCCAGCGGCTCGTCGTCCAGGAGCAGACGGATGAGTTTGCCGTTGGTGACGTTGACGACCGACTGTCCGGACTCGGGATAGCCATAGCCGCCCTCGGCTTACGGCAGAGGCCTCAATTCGTAGAACGAGTTCAGGTAGGTGCCCGGGCCAGCAGGTTGCTGTCGAGGTGCGTCTCACGCACCTGCCACGGCTCCACGGTGTATGCCGGATGGCGGATCACGAGTGCCCCCAAGCACGCAGACGACATTGCCGACCCCATCCGGCCCGGCAGCGCGGGCCGGATGGTCCTACCCGTCGCTCCCGTCCAGCGCAGACGGTGGAATCTGGTCCAGGACTTAGGAGACCGTCATGAGAACGACCGTACGCCTGTGCGCGGCGACCTCGGCGACAGCGGCGATGTGCCTGGCCGGTACGCCCGCCACCGCAGCGGCGCCACTGCGGCCGGTGCCGTCCTACCGCACCGTCATTCTCGGCACACTGGGTGGGACGTCCAGCGTGCCGGCCGCCGTCAACGACCACGGTGCCGTCGTGGGCTGGGCGAGCACGGCTACCGGCGCGCTGCACCCGTTCCTGTGGTGGCGTGGCCGGATGACCGACCTCGGAACGCTCGACGACCTCGACGGCGGCCGGGGGATTGCGGCCGACATCAACCGGCACGGCACGGTAGTGGGCCAGAGCGACCGCGGTGGTGTCAGCCGCGCCGTCCGGTGGCAGCATGGCCGGATTCGCGATCTTGGCACGCTGGGCGGCCCGTCCAGCTTCGCCACGGCGATCAACGACCACGGCGTGATCGTCGGCGCCAGCACCACCCGGGACGGCGCCCTGCACGCCTTCATCTGGCGTGACGGCAGGATGACCGACCTGGGTGTTCCGGGCGCTGGGGACAACTTCGCCGAGGACGTCAACGATCGCGATCAGGTGGTCGGTTTCGCCATGCCGACCGACATGCCCAACCTCCCCTACCGGTGGCAGCGCGGGCGGGTGACCGTCCTGCCGGCCTCACCGTTCGGCGGCCAGGCCCGGGCGATCAACGACGCCGGCACCATCGTCGGCTGGGTGTCCGGCGCCGACATGAACCGGGCAGCCCGGTGGCGGCACGGCCGAATCAGCCTGCTCAGTAACCTACCCGGCGGGAATGCCGCCATGGCGCGCGATGTCAACGACCGCGGGGTGATCCTCGGAGTCGGTAACGTGCGGCCACAGAGCCTCGACGATCACGCCTTCCTCTGGCGGCGCGGCGCCCTCCAGGATCTGTCTGCCGCCGGCATACCGCCGAGCGTGGAGGCGCTCAACAATCGCAACGAGATCATCGGCACGCTGCCGAGTCCCGGTGCGGACGGCGCGGTCGCGGCACTGTTCCTGCCCACTGGCCGCTCCGTCGCCCACGGAGGCCGGTGATGACCCTTGCGCTGCTGTTCGCTGCCGGGGGTCTGATCGCGTTCCACCAGCGGGACGCGGGATGATCATTCGGGCTTGGCGGCCCCGACTACGACGGTCGGGCATGCCGCACGCCGGAGCAGGTAGTGGCTGACCGAGCCGGGCAGCCGCTCCGCGAAACCGCCGGGCCGGCGGGTGCCGACCACGATCAGCTGCGCCGTCTGTGACCAGTCGCGGAGCAGGTGCCGGGCCGAACCTCGCCGGACCTGCGGTCGTACCCGCAGGTCCGGGAACCGTGCGGTCAGACCGGCACTCGCCTCTGCCAGGACGCGCTCTTCCAGCTCCGAGGTGTCCCGGACCGGACCGGTGAGCTCGGTGGTGTCATCGTCACTCCAGGCGTGCACCGCAACCAGGTCGGTGTTGCGCAGCGTGGCCTCCTCCGCGGCGAAGTCCACCGCCGCCGTCGAGGTCCGCGACCCGTTCACACCGACAATGACCGGACCGTCCGGGTTCGGCCGTCCCCGGACCACCAGGACGGGACTCCTGGCGTCGGCGAGGTCCAGTCCGGCCACGGAGCCGATAAGCATCCCCGGGAGCCCGCCGCCGGCGCGACTGCCGACAACGACCAGCATGGCGTGCTCACTCTCCGCCAATAGGACCGGGGCCGGCTGGCCCTCGGCTATGACGCCGGTCAGATCGACGCCGGGTGCGACCCGTCGCGCTGTCCTGGCGGCCTGGGCCAGGACGAACCTGGTCTGCGCACGGCACGCGTCCGGTGCCACCGCAGCCCATCGGGGAGGTGCGTTCCAGCGGGTGGGCGGCCAGGTGAAGGCGTGCACGATGCGAAGGCCCCGATGCCGGAGGCGCGCTTCGCGGGCGGCCACCCGTACCGCGGCCAGAGCGCCCGCCGAGCTGTCGATGCCGACAACGACCGGGGCTCCCGTGATGGTGGTCATGACGCGTCCTTTCATCCGGCACGCCGGGTGCCGGACCGCGCGTGGCGACCGCGGTCCGTGCACCCGGCGGGCTCAGCACCAGTGTCGGTTGCAGGACAGCCGGCCGTCAGGGCCGTAAGTCCCGTGCCGGTGTCATGATGTGAGCCGTACCGGTTGCCGGGTGAACTGCTCGATGTCGTCGGCGGTGGCGTCGAGCAGTTTGTAGGCCAGGTCCGCCAAGGCCCGAGCGGTGGCGAGCTCGTCGCCGATCTCCGGCACCTCGATGTCCGCCGGGCGCCGCCGGGCGGTGCCTTCCCCGCTCAGCGGGTTGCGGGCGTGCTGGTCCGGCCTACGAGGCCAACCGGCCCGTCCTGACGGCAGGCCAGCGTGCTGTGCCGTCGTAAGTGGCAGGACGGCGCGGTGCCGGAGACCGCGAGGATCATTGCCCGGGCGCGGCAAGGCGATCCCCCGGTACCGGAAGATGACTGAGGCTCAGCTGCGGATGACCGGCCGATGGCGCTGGCGGTTGTCCACCTCCGCCGGCCAGCTGGCGAGGGCCGAGGAGAAGCAGCGGGAGCTGGCCCGGCTGTACCTGGAGTTCGCCGACTTCCGGCGGCTCGCGGCCAGCCAGCTGCCGGAGCAAACACGCAGGCATTCGAGACGGCGCTGACGTCCCCGGCGCGGCCGGTCGCGAACCCCTGCCGCCACCCGCTGAGCCGGGACAGGAAACTGCATCAGGCTTTACCACCCACCAGCATCGGCCCGGCCAGGATGAGCACGCCGAGCAGCAGCAGAATCCCGACGATGACGAGAGCCATTGGTGTCACCTCCCATGGACGGTCTCTGCTCCGACGTTCTGCTGGTTCGAGCATGTGGACCAGGGTCGGTGGGACCGTCGACGAGGGGTCTTCCGGCTCTGCCCGCGATCTGCTGCCGCCCGGAGCGGACAGAGCCGGGTGGCCTTGCGCGATGTGCTCACTGAGGCAATCCGCCGGGACTTAGGGCCTTGCCGCCAAGCCGGGAGGCCAAGCAGGCTCTGACTCCGGCGCCGGAAGACGTCGTGATGGTGAACGGCCGCGGCGACCTCGCCGGCAGCATTCAGGACAGCGACGGCTCGGTGGTTTTCGGTGTGTGGCAACGGTACGACCGCTGGGCCGGCCTCGGCACGGTGGGCGACACTTACGTCCACGGCATGAACCAGCGCGGTCATGTCATCGGCGACGACCAGCACGCCGTGCAGGGCGGTTTCCTCTGGCAGGGCAACCGGCTGACCTACCTGATGATGCCGGACAGGGTGGTGTGGGCGACCGCGGTCAGCGACCACGACCAGGTGGTCGGTGACCTCAGTGTTCCGACAGGGCCGGGTCTGCAGGCGTTCTCCTGGAAGAACGGCTCCTTCACCCGGCTGCCCACCCGGACGGTCTGCTCAGTTACGCCGTGGACGTCAACGAACGCGGCCAGGTGCTCGGGACGCTGGTCGACGCCGACTGGTCGACCAGGCAAGGGGCGGTGTGGGACCGCGGCCGGCTCACGCTGGTCGGCGGACCGGACACCACCGTGCGGGCGATCAACAACCGCGGTCAGGTGATCGGGCTGACGGACGGCCGCCCGTTCCGGTGGCGGGACGGCGAAGTGACCTACTACGGCGGGGCGGCCGGGTCACAGGTCGTGCTGCTCGGCATGGACGAGGCCGGACGGCTGGTCGGTTTCGTCGACAACGGCACCAGCCGTGAACTTGTCACCTGGGCGCTGTGAGGGAGGCGACCGCGATGAAGGCGTGGACTGTTGACGACGTGATGACCCGGACGGTGGTGTCGGTGGACCGGACCGCTTCCTACCGCAACATCGCACCTGGATCGGAACGGCCGCTCGGCACATGGACCGCGCGGAGGTCAAGCGGCAGCCTGTTGTCGACGGGAACGGCCGGTTGGTCGGCATAGTCACCAGGGCTGATCTGCTCAGAGCGCACCTCCGGCCGGACACCGAGATCGCGTCCGACATCAGGACCGGCGTCCTCTCTCCGTACCTCCTCGACGACGCCGAGACGGTCGAGGTGTCGGTCGTCGACGGCACGGTGATCGTCCGTCCGGTTTCCGGCGTGGTGGATGTCATCTCGACCATCGAATACGGATACGACGACAGCGCTCAGTTGCGCGCCGGGACGACCTGACACGACGGAACCACGCTGCGCCTGAGCCGGCGGACCACTTGGCAGTCCGCCGGCTCAGGCGTTCCCCCCGTCGCGCACGGCGCGCGCGAGCACGCACGGCCGCGGCCTGGACACCGGCACGCAATTCCTCGTCGGTCATCACCAGGTAGACCAGGGGGCAGTCCTGCGGCCCGGCCGCGCCCATCTGGCAAAGGGTGCAGGGCTCTCCGGGACGTACCGGGCACTGGGCATCCGCCCGGCTCGTGCGAATCATGCGGTTTCATCCGTGCCGGGCTGTGGCGCGGCCGCATGTTCGACGTGCGTCTCAGGGCCCGGAAAGATGAGTCCGACGTGGCCGTCGTCGAGCCAGCGCACCTCGTAGGGCGGTGTGCCGTCGGCGTGGCGCAGCGCCGTGACAACTCCGACACGGGCGGCGTCGCCCACGTGCGTACCTCTCACCACGATCCGATCACCGACCTGCGCGATCATGTCTGCCTCCCGGTCCGGCGACTGGCTTCTCAGCTGCAGCGTGGCACGGGATGCGCTGCGGAGGCAGGGCCTTTGGTCCCGTCACCCGCGGTTGCCGGGACGTTCGGCCCGTACCCGGCCGCCAGTCAGCACTGTCCACGCCGGGACGCCGCCGGTGTACTTGACTCGTGATCATCGTGAGACAGGTCGAGGTGAGGGGTCATGTCGGTCGTGCGGCTGGAACACCTGACGAAAACATTCCCTGGAGGGACGACCGCTGTCGACGATCTGACCCTGACGATCGACGACGGCGAGTTCCTGGTGCTGGTCGGCCCGTCCGGGTGCGGCAAATCGACGGTTCTGCGCATGATCGCCGGCCTGGAAGCGGTCAGCGGCGGAGCCGTGTCCATCGACGACGAGGACGTGACCGACTGGCCGCCGAAGCTGCGCGACATCGCCATGGTCTTCCAGAACTACGCGCTCTACCCGCACATGACCGTGCAGGAGAACATGGGATTCGCGCTGAAGCTCCGGCACATGGACAAGGCCGAAGCCAGCGAGAAGGTGAACGACACGGCGGGCCTGCTCGGACTGTCCACGCTGCTCGACCGTAAACCGGCCGCGCTGTCCGGCGGGCAGCGGCAGCGGGTCGCGATGGGCCGGGCTCTGGTTCGCCGGCCACGGGTGTTCCTGCTCGACGAGCCGCTGTCCAATCTCGATGCCAAGCTGCGCGTGTCGATGCGCGCCGAGTTGTCCCGGCTGCACCAGCGGTATCGAATCACGACCGTGTACGTCACGCACGATCAAGTCGAGGCGATGACGCTCGGTGACCGGATTGCTGTGCTGGACAGGGGCCGGCTGCAACAGGTCGGAACGCCGGACGAGCTTTACCGGGAACCTGCCAACAGGTTTGTCGCCGGGTTCATGGGCTCCCCGAGTATGAACTTCGCGACGGTCGATCTCGGAGGCGACGCCGGGCGGGTCACGGTGCGTCTCGCGGGCCGGGAGTTCGAGGTTCCGGCCGCGCTGCGCCGCCGCCCGGGACTGGCGCGCTACCTCGGTTCGGCCGTGGTGATGGGCCTGCGGCCGGCGGCGTTCGCGCCGGCCACCTCGGCCGAGGTGGCAGCGTTGCGGGTCGTGCCGCTGGGCGTCGAGTCGCTCGGCGACGAGAAGCACGTGCTGTTCCGGCCCCCGCGGGCGATTGCCGCCGCCGGCGATGAGCCGGGCGGGGAGGACATTCCGGTCGCCGTGGACGAGGCCGACGACATCGAATTGTGGACGGCCAAAGTCAGTCAGCAGACGGCCGTGAGCATCGGCGAACCGATCGGGCTCTCCGTGGACCTGCGGGAGGCGTACTTCTTCGATCCCGTCGGCGGCGAGGCGATTCCCCTGCAGCGCGACATCGCTGCGACGGCGATCGCAGCGTGACAGCGCGTGTTTCGAGATGTGGGGTGGCTGCGTTGACTCGGTGGTTGCGGGAATCCGGATGGTTCGCGGCCGTTGCCATGCTGCTGGCCGCCGGTGCCGGCGCGTGGTTCGCCGGCGCCCGGCCGGTCGCCGACGCGCTGTGGTTCGCGGCGACGCTGGTGGGTCTGGCGCAGTCGTCGGTGAGCCTGGCCGGCGCGGTCCGGCAGCGCCGGCCCAGCGTTGACGTCATCGCCTGGCTGGCGCTGGTCGGCGCGCTGGTGGTCGGCGAGGCGCTGGCCGGTGCCCTGATCGCGCTGATGCTCGCCGGCGGCGTGCTGCTCGAGGCGCGAGCGGCCGCTCGCGCCCGCCGGGAGTTGAGTCTGCTGGCCGCGCGGGCGCCCCGGACCGCGCGTCGCTACGGGCCCGACGGCCTCCTGGAGTTGCCCGCCGACCAGGTGGGACCCGGCGATCGGCTCCTGGTGGGTTCGGGGGAGATCGTCCCGGTGGACGGCCGGCTCCTCGGCCCGGCGGTACTCGACGAGTCCGCGCTCACCGGCGAGCCCTTGCCGGTCGATCGGCCGGCCGGCGACGACGTGCGCAGCGGTGTGGTCAACGCGGGGACGCCGTTCGACCTGGTGGCGACCGCGTCGGCCGGCGAGTCGACGTACGCCGGGATCGTGCGCCTCGCCGAGCAGGCACAGGCCGCGGGTGCCCCGTTCGTGCGCGCCGCGGATCGGGCCGCCGTTGTCTTCGTACCGCTCACCCTGGTTTTGGCCGGTGCCGCGTGGCTGGTGTCGGGCGATGTCGTGCGCGCGGTGGCCGTCCTGGTCGTCGCCACGCCGTGTCCATTGCTGCTGGCCGTGCCGATCGCGATCATGTCTGGTCTGTCCCGGGCCGCCCGCAGCGGCGTGGTGATCAAGGGCGGTGCGGCGCTCGAGCGCCTGGCCGCGGGCCGGCTGCTGTTGTTCGACAAGACCGGCACCCTAACCCACGGCCGGCCCCGGCTGGCCGGGGTGGTCACGGCCGGCGAACCGGTGGACGCCGACGAGGTGCTGCGGCTCGCCGGCTCGCTGGACCAGGCGTCCGCGCACGTGCTGGCCGGCGCCATCGTCTCCGCCGCCCGCGAGCGGGGGTTGCGGCTGGAACCACCAGTGGATGTCCGGGAAGAGCACGGTTACGGCGTACGAGGTCTGGTCGGCGGCCACGAGATCCGGCTCGGCAAGGCGTCCTGGACGGCGTCCGGTCCGGCGCCTGGCTGGATGCAGCGGACGCGGCGCCGCGCAGAACTCGAGGGACTGCTCACCGTTTTCCTTTCCCGGGATGCCCGGCCGGCCGGTGCGCTGCTCTTCGAGGATCCGATCCGGGCGGACGCGCCACGCATGGTGCGAGCCCTGCGCACGGCCGGAATCGAACGCGTGGTCCTGGTGACCGGAGACCGGGACGACGTCGCGAGGGCAGTGGGCCGGATCGTCGGCGTCGACACCGTGCACGCCGACCAGGACCCGGCCGGCAAACTGGCGATCGTCCGGCAGGCGTCGGCCACCGCACCGACGATCATGGTGGGGGACGGGATCAACGACGCGCCTGCCCTGGCTGCCGCCGGAACCGGGGTGGCTCTCGCGGCCCGGGGCGCCACGGCGTCCGCCGAGGCGGCGGACATCGTGCTCACGGTGGATCGGATCGACGCCCTCGCGGACGCGATCCTGATCGCCCGGCGAGCGCGGCGGATCGCCTGGCTGGCGGTGATCGCTGGGATGGGCCTGTCGGTGACCGCGATGCTCGCCGCCGCGGCCGGGCTTCTGCCACCGGCGGCCGGAGCGCTGCTGCAGGAGGTCATCGACGTCGCGGCCATCGGCATCGCGTTGACCGCGCTCGTTCCGGTGCGGGCGTACACCCGCCACATGACGGCGGCCGACCTCGACACCGCGCGCCGGCTGTACGCGCAGCACCGGTCGGTCGAACCCGTGGTGGAACAGGTCCGCGACGTCGCGGACGCGCTTGCTCAGGACGGGACGGATCTGGCACCGCTTCGCGCCGTCCTGGGCCGGCTGGAGGGCGAACTACTGCCGCACGAGCGCGCCGAGGAGGCCGAACTCGTCCCGATCATGGCCAAGGCGCTCGGCGGCGCCGACCCCACCGGCGCGATCAGCCGGACGCATGCCGAAATCGAGCACTACATCGACCGCCTGGCCCGCACCCTCGACGATCCCGGCGACGACACCGCGGACCTGCAACGCCTGCTCTACGGCCTGTACGCGATCCTGCGGCTGCACAACGCCCAGGAGGAGGAGGCCGCCTTCAGCATGCTTCCGCCGGGCGGTCCCGAAGCGGACCGGAACTGATCGGGACCATCGGCTCTTTCGCCGGTTCGGTACCGGCCACCACGATGGACGGAGGGCCATCGGCGGGTCCGTACCGGAGCCGGACCGCCCGGCCGCCCGCCGGCCCCGGGAGAGTGACGATCATGGTTGCGGCGACGGAACACACGGACGTTCTCGCGGAGATTCGCTCCGCGGTCGAGTCAACCACCGCCGACCGGGTGTTCGGCGATCCGATCACCGTGGACGGCATGGTTCTGCTCCCGGTCGCCCGGATCGCCGGCGGGGGCGGAGGCGGCTCGGGATCCGCGCCCGAGCCGGGCGGACCGGAGGGTGGTGGCGGCGGGTTCGGCACGTACGGCCGCGGACTCGGCGTCTTCGTTCTCAAGGACGGCAGGGTGACCTGGCGGCCGGCGATAGACGTCAACCGCATCGTGCTGGGCGGCCAGCTCGTCGCCATCACCGCCCTGCTTGTCGTGCGCGGCCTGGCCCGGGCACGCGGCGCGTCCCGCCGCTGCCCGGGCCACCTGACGGGTCGCCGGAAGCCACGATAGGGGAGGTCATGATGTCCGCTGCTGATGCCGGCGGCCGGAAGCCGGCGGGCAACCAGCGCGTCGGCTACGCGATCGCGGCAGCCATTCACGTCGTGCTGCTGTATCTGGTCAACGTCCGGCCCGGCTGGGAGGCGCTGCCCTTCCTCACCGCCGGCACGGCCTCTTTGCTGACCCTGTTCAACCTCTCACTGGTCGCCGGGTTGGTGGTGAATGTCGTACAACTTTTCCACGACCCGCCCTGGCTGGTGGCCGCTGGTGCCGTGGTCACGACCGGGATCGGGCTGGCCGTGCTCATCCGCATCTGGCAGGTCTTCCCGTTCGACTTCGGGTCCGCGCCGGCCTGGGGAACCGTCACCCGAGTCCTTCTTGTCGTGGCTGTTCTCGGCACGACGGCCGGTCTCCTGGTGCACCTGGTCACGCTGACCGGCACCTTGTTCAGGGGCGGGCGGACCCGATCCCGGCACGTCTGATTGGTCAGAAGCGAGCTCCTGGCAGCGGATCGGTACCGTGGCCGCATGGGGCCCGAGTATCGCGTCGATCCGGAGACCGGCGACTGGCACATCGTTGCCCCGGCTCGCGCGGCGCGGCCCACCGATCTGTCCGGAAGCAGCGCGGATGCGTGCCCGTTCTGTCCGGGGCGCGAAGGTCTCACGCCGCCCGCGGTTTTCCGTACGCCGGCGGATCGCCGCCTGCCGTGGCAGGTCCGGATCGTGCCGAACAGGTACGCGGTGGTGGCGCCCGGACCGGGCGACGCCGCCACCGGAACGCACGACGTCGTGATCGAGTCACCGAACCACGACGGGGATCTGCGCTTCGCCGACAGCACGCAGACGGCCGAGGTGTTGGGGGCGATGCGGGAACGCTGCCGCGTTCTGGAGGCTCGCCGGCCCGGTGCCATCGTGGTGTTCCGCAACCACGGGGTGGCGGCCGGCACGTCGCTGCGGCACCCGCACAGTCAGATCGTCAGCCTCGACAAGGTTCCGCCCGGTCTCGCGCGCCGCTGGCGGCACGCCCGCTCCTTCTTCGACGAGACGGGCCGCTGTCTCGCCGAAGACCTCGCCTGCGCGGAGCGGTCGGCCGGCGTCCGGGTGGTCGAGGACACCGGCGACATCCTGGTCTATCAGCCACGTGCGGCCAGCGTGAGCCACCAGACCGTGCTGATCGCCGACGATCCGTCCGCGGGCCTGGCCGGCGCCTCCGACGCCGCCCTGTCAGCGATGGCGGAGGCGTTGCCGCGGGTGGCGGCCGGGCTGGCCGCGGTCCGCGACGATCCCGCGTACAACCTGGTGGTGCACGCCGGCCCGGTCGGTGACGAGACGGCGGCGCGGTGGTACCGCTGGTACGTGGGTCTCTATCCGCGGGTGAGCCGTCGAGCCGGCCTGGAACTGGCCACCGGCCTCGGCATCAACCCCACAGTGCCGGAGCAGACCGCTCCGGCACTTCGCCGGGCGATGGCCGTACGGGAATCCTGATCTTGGCGCTCACCGGCGGCCCAGCCGGTCCATCTCGGCTCGGATCGCCTCCTCGGACGGTGTCTTGCCGACAAAGAAGTCCCAGACGTGGAAGGCGAGCCCGATGCCCCAGATCAGCAGCGGGAACATCGGCCAGTAGAACCCGCCCGGGTTGGTCAGCAGCCAGATTCCGTTGAGCGCGAGATTTACCAGCACGTAGGCGAGCACGTGCGTCTGCAGGTCACGTCTCTGGCCGAGCCGGGTGATCGCCGTCTGCCGCAGGTCGTCCGGACGGTCGTCGCGCGGCGGCTCCGGAACAGTCATGGTCAGCCTCCCTCGGTTGATGGCCTGCTGGCAGCCTGCCACCGTCCGGGTCCGCCACCCAGTGCCGAAGGTCACGTGTGGCCGCCCGTACGGACGCCGGCGCTGCCCGGCGAAGCAGGACCAACGGCCCGCTCGCCGATTTCGAGCGCATCGCGGCCGGATACCCCGTTTTCCGGATCACGAGCCGCGCCACCGGCACGCACGACCGCTGAAGGTCCCCACCCGCCGGGCCGCCGTGCCGGCCGCCGTGGGTGCTCTGACCGCCGGCGAGTCGCCGGCCGTGTCCCTGCCTGCCCTCCTGGCCGCCGGTGCCGTGGAAGGACTGGTGCTGGGCGGGGCCAGGCCGTCGTGTTGCGGCGGATTCCGTCCGGCTTCCCGGTGTGGCGATGGATGGCGGTGACCGCTGCGGCGGCCGTCATCGCGCCGGCCCTGGATTCCGGTCACCGCGCTGTCCTGGCCGTCACCATGCCGCTGTGGCATCCCGGCCAGGCTCTGCCGGTCACGATAGCGATCGGGCTGGTTTCCGGCCTGCTGATGGCAGCCATCATGGCGGCGATAACCGGTCTGGCCGTGGTGCGGCTGGCCGATGACCGAGCCCTTGGCAGGTTCGTGGCCGAGTAGGCCGGCTGCACCGACTCCGCCGGTCGGCAATCGGCCCGGGCGATTTGGGTCCATCGACCCTGCCGGAGCTGGCCGGTGCCCT
>NZ_BOMV01000120.1 GCF_016862375.1 Paractinoplanes rishiriensis
GAGGGTGCCGTCGGTGCGCACGGCGCAGGTGTAGCTGGTGCCGGCGTCGACGCTGGCCCAGGTGGTGGCGGTGCCGATCGGGGTGGGTGCGGCGACGTTGGTGGTGCTGCCGTTGCCGACCTGGCCGCTGTAGTTGCCGCCCCAGCACCGCAGGGTGCCGTCGGCGGGGATGGTACAGCTGTGCCCGTAACCCGCGGCGACCTTGACACCGGCCGGACCGGCCAGCACCTCGTCGTCGGCGGACGCCGTGCCGATCACTGCGCCGATCCCGGCCGCGGCGATTGCGGCTGCCGTGCCCGCCACCGCGATTAGGCGCTTCAGCGAACGCCGTCGACCATCTTGAAATTTGCTCATGTGCCCGTTTTTCTCCCAATGACGTCGATGCATATGCAATGGTGGCGACGTTGCCACTAGGGTCGCCGGGCGCGACCCCTCGTTCATAGCATCGACATTCGACATTGACTACAAGCAATGCATCCTAATCCAGATCCTGGTGCGTGCAGACGAACAGCATGGTGTCGACCTCGATCGACCGGGCGGCGTCCGCCGGGTGTGCCGTCCGAAATCGTCCGGGAATCACCGTGAGGGTGGTGCGGTGCCGCAAAGTTGGTGTCAGGACGGCACGAGGGGCGGCTTGAGCAAACGGGGGGATCCCACCCACGGGACCGGTGGGATCGGCCCAAGCGCCCCTCACCGTCCGCCAAGGCGGGCGCGGAGCGCATCGGCCTCGGGCAGGCCCAACTCGGAGTAGAGGGCCAGCGCCCGTTCGTCGTGCTCCCGCGCCTGCTCGGCGTTGCCGAGGGCGCGGTGTGCCGCACCCAGCCCGGCGAGGGCGCGGGCCTGCTCGTCGCGGGCCTCGTCCTCGGTAGCGATGGCGAGAGCGGCCGTGTGGTGATCGAGGGAGGCGGCGTGGTTTCCGGCGAGGTGGGCGGCTTCGCCGAGACCATTGCGGGCGTACGCCTCGCCGAACCGGTAACCCGACTGCCGGCTGATCGTCAGGGCCTCCAGGTAGAGATCGTGGGCCCGGTCGGCGTCGCCCATCCGGGTGTGCAGCATGCCGAGGCTCTCCAGCGAGTCGGCCTCACCGAGTTTGCTGCCCAGTTCCCGGTAGAGATCCAGGCCCTGTTGCAGGTGCACGGCGGCCGCCTCGTAACGGCCCGAGCGCATCTCGATCTCGCCGAGGCCGTTGAGCGTGCCGGCCTCGCCGGTGCGGTGGCCGATCTCGCGGGCCAGGGCCAGCACCTCGGTGAACGTCTCGGCGGCCGCCTCGTAGTGACCCAGCCGGCCCTCGACGTTGCCGAGGTTGCGCATCGCGCCGGCCTCGCCGGACCGGTTGCCCATCTGCCGGTGCAGCAGGATGGCCCGCCGGTAGTGGTCGCTGGCGCCCGGGAAGTTGCCGGACTGCTCGGCGGCCATGCCGAGGTTGTTGCTGGCGCGAGCCTGCCCGGTCAGGTCGTCGGCCTCGCGGAACAGCCGCAGGCCGCGCTCGAAGTGCTCGATGGCGGGGACGAGCTGGCCGAGGTGCAGGTAGGCCACGCCGAGGTCGGTGAGGGCGTGCGCCTCGGCGGTCGGGTCGTCGTTGGCGCGGGCGGCCTGGTGGGCGTACCCGTGCACGGTCAGCGCGTCGTTGTAGTGCCCGCCGTCGAAGTAGCGGAACAGCACCCGGGGCAACTGGGTGCCATGCGCCAGCCAGCCGTTGGTGGTGGCGTGCGCAACGACCGCGATCAGGGTGGGCCGCTCGGCGTCCAGCCACTCCCGCGCGCCGTCCGCGTTGCGCAGCTCCGGGGTCGGCTGGCCGCCCTCGGCGATCTTGGGTCGCAGGTAGCTCTCGGCCGGGTAGAGGATGTCCATGGCGGCCGACGCGGTCGCCAGGTAGTGGTCGAACAGGCGGGTCAGCGCGTTGCGGCGCTCCGATGGTCGTTCCTCGTCGCCGGCCCGCAGGATCGCGTACGCGCGCACCAGGTCGTGGAAGGTGTACCGGCCGGGGGCGGCGGGCTGCAGCAGGTGGTCGCCGAGCAGGTGTCCGAGCAGCGTGCGCGCGGTGTCCACGTCGAGGTCGGCCAGCGCGGCCGCCGCGTACGCGTCAAAATCCTGGCCCGGATGCAGCGCGAGCAACCGCAGCAGCCGCCGTTGCTCGGCGGTCAGGTGCTGATAGGAGAGATCGAGCGCAAGCTCGACGCCGGACTCCAGGCGCCGGTCGCGGTGCCGCTCGTCGAGGCGGTCGGCGTGGTCGGTGAGGGTCCAGCCCGGCGTGCCGCGGATGTGCCCGGTGACCAGGCTGAGCGCCAGCGGCAGGTAGCCGCAGCGCCGGGCGATGCGGGCCGCGGCCTCCGGATCGCCGCCGGGCGGGACGTCGGGCACCGCCCCGAGCAGGAACGCGACGGCCTCGCCGGGGGCGAAGACGTCCACCGTGAGCTGCGTCGTCGAGTGCAGGCCGTCGAGGCTGCGCCGGCTGGTGACCAGGGCCAGGCAGCCCGGTGTGGCCGGCAGCAGCGGGCCGACCTGCTCGGCGCCGGCGGCGTTGTCGAGCAGGACGAGCGTGCGGGTGCCGGCCAGCAGCCGGCGGTAGAGCGCGGACCGTTCGTCGAGGTCGTGCGGCACCTGCTGGCCGGTCACCCCGAGCAGCCGCAGGAAGCCGTCGAGCACCGCGCCCGGGTCGGCCGGCGGCTGGGCCGGGTCGGGGTGGAAGCCGCGCAGGTTGACGAACAGCACCCGCTCGAACGGCTCCGCCCGGTGCAGCAGGTGACCCGCGTGCACCGCGAGCTGGGTCTTGCCGACGCCCGCCATGCCCTCGATGGCCGAGATGACCACCGCGGCGCCGGCCCGGGTAGCGTTGCGCAACTGGTCGAGCTCGCCGCGCCTCCCGGTGAACCCGGCCAGGTCGGGCGGCAGCCTGTCCTGCACGCGGACCTGCGACGACGCCTCGATCTCGCCGCCCACGACGCGCAGCGCCTGACGCCACTGGGCCACGTATCCGGTGTCCGCGCGCATGGCCTGCACCACCGCGATCACCAGGTCGGCGTTGACCCGGCGGCGCCCGGTGCGGAAGCAGTCCGCGACGGTCGACCGGCGCGCCAGCTCGGCGGCGGGCCGGCCCTCGGCGGTCCAGGCGGCGTTGACCCGTTCCTTGATGGTCTCGTACGACGGATCGCCCGCCCAGATCTTGAGCAGCCGCAGGCGCTCGACCAGGTCGTCCAGGGTCGCGGCCGACGCCGGGTCGGGCGGCGTCGTGAACGTACTCATGGCCCTCCACAGTGGAAATCGACATTTTAGCGGCCGGTTGTGACAGTCTGCCGTGATGGAGGATCCCAAGGCCGCCCTCGTCTTCTACCTGACGCGGGGGCGCGAGGCGTTGATCTGGAAGACCGAGAACCTTTCCGAGTACGACGTGCGCCGGCCGCTGGTGCCGACCGGCACCAACCTGCTCGGGCTGCTCAAGCACGTCACCGGTGTGGTCGCCGGATACTTCGGCGAGTGCTTCGGCCGGCCGTTCCCGGAGCCGCTGCCGTGGATGGCCGAGGACGCCGAGCCGAACGCCGACATGTGGGCCACCGAGGACGAGTCCCGCGACCACATCGTCGCCCTCTACCACCGCGCCTGGGACCACGCCGAGGCCACCATCGCCGCGCTGCCGCTCGACGCCACCGGCGAGGTTCCGTGGTGGCCGGCCGACCGCAACCGCCCGACCCTGCACCGCGTGCTGATCCACATGATCGCCGAAACCGAACGGCACACCGGCCAGGCCGACATCGTCCGGGAACTCGTCGACGGCGCGGCCGGCGCCCGGGCCGAGTTCTCCAACCTGCCGGACCGTGACACCGCGTGGTGGACGGCGTATCACGCCCGGTTGGAGCAGGCGGCCCGGGCGGCGTCCGGCTGACCGGGCTACGACGGCTTGCCGAACCAGCGGGCCAGGTGGTCCTCCAGGTCCTGCTGGTCGTCGCCGATCCAGGCGACGTGGCCGTCGGGGCGCAGCAGGAGGCCCGGAACGTCCAGGACCGCGGTGCGATCCGCGAGGTGGTCGACCCGGTCCGACCAGCCGCCCGCGGTCAGGCGTCCGGTGCGGTCCAGCAGCAGGCCGCGGCCGCGGTGCAGCAGATCGTAGAGGCGGCCGCGTTCGACCTCGACGTCGGGCAGGCGCCGGCCGAGCAGGTCGGGGCCCGGGCCGAAGTCGTAGCGGATGCCGATCCCGCTGATCTTCTCGGTCAGATAGCGGTTCACCTCGTCGAAGTCCATCAGTTCGGCGAGCAGTTCGCGCGCCGCCCGCGCGCCCGGTTCGGGGGACCCCAGCGCCGTCTGGGCGCGGGTGTTGTCCAGCACGTCGGCGGCGACCGGATGCCGTTCGGTGTGATAGGTGTCCAGCAGCGTTCCGGGTGCCCAGCCGCGGACCTCTGCGGCCAGTTTCCAGCCGAGGTTGACCGCGTCCTGCACGCCCAGGTTCAGGCCCTGCCCGCCGAGGGGTGGATGGATGTGTGCCGCGTCGCCGGCCAGCAGCACCCGCCCGACCCGATACCGGTCGGCCAGCCGGGTGGCATCGCCGAAGCGGGACAACCAGCGCGGCGAATGGACGCCGAAATCGGTGCCGGCAATGGCGCGTAACCGCTGCCGGAAATCGTCGAGGGTGGGCGGTTCGGCGCGGTCGCTGACTCCCGCGGCGGGGACCACGACCCGATAGACGCCGGCGCCCGCGGGCCGGAGATGGACGCGGCGGTCGGTGATTTCCGCCGGCGGCGCGGCCAATCCCATCTCGCCCATCAGTGTCTCGGTGCGCGCGGGCTCGCCGGGGAATCCGACGCCGAGCAGTTTGCGTACCGTACTGTGCGCGCCGTCGCAGCCGACGAAATAGCGTGACCGCAGCCGTTCGCCGCCGGCCAGTTCGACGGTCACCCCGTCGTCGTCCGGCTCGAAGCCGGTCACCGCGGCACCGTGCCGGACCTGCGCACCCCGTTCGATCGCATGTGCTTCGAGCAGGTCGACGATGACCGGCTGCGGAATGCCCAGCAGATACGCGTACGCGGTATCCAGGTTCTCGGGCGCGGGTTTGTCGATGGCGGCGAAGTAGGCGCCGGCCGGACGCTGCCGTCCCCGTTCGAGAATGCGTTCCAGCAGCCCGCGCATCGCCATCAGTTCGATGCTGCGAATATGCAGCCCGACGATGCGGGCCGCGGATACGGGTTCGGTTTCCTTTTCCAGCACGAGGACCCGCACGTCGTGCAGCCGCAATTCGGCGGCCAGCATCGCACCGGCCGGCCCGCACCCGGCAATGATCACGTCAAACATCGGTGTTGCCTTTCGGGAGTGTCCGGCGCTCCCGGCGACACCTACGTCAATCGCCCGACCGTGACGGAAAGGGGGAGCACCCACGTCGATACAGTGCGCATGGGTCTCACCTCCTCGGGCGGTGTCAAGGTCAGCTGCAAGTTACCGGCTTTTCCGCCCGACGTACAGTGAGGCGATGTCTTCCGTGGATCGCGCCGAGGCCATCCTGCGGGGGCCATCCGCCGCTGGCACCAGGATTGACCGCCGGGCGGATATCTGACGGCACCTGGATGCGCGGGGTCAAAGTCCGGGTGGACGGAGCAGATTTGACCGCTGCGGTCAGGATCTGACCGCAATAGCGGGCAAGATGGCCTCATGACAGCGACGTGGAAGATTGAGCTCATCCCCGTGCCGGTGACCGACGTCGACCGGGCCAAGGAGTTCTACGAGCGGATCGGATTCAACGCGGACCACGATCATCAGGTGCATGACAAGCTGCGGTTCGTGCAGCTCACCCCGCCCGGGTCGGCGTGTTCGATCGTGCTGGGCGACGGAATCACCGAGAAGGCGCCGGGCACCCAGGAGATTCAGGTCGTGGTGGCCGACGCCCACGCGGCCCGCCGGCAGCTGGTCGAGGCCGGCGTGGAGGCCAGCGACGTCGACGTGCAGGCGTGGGGCACCTTCGTCTACTTCCGGGACCCGGACGGGAACAGCTGGTCCCTGCAGGCGATGGACACGCGCCCGAACGGCTGAACACCGCTATCTTGGCGGCGTGGCAGCTGATGACAAAAGGGGCCGAGTGGTGGCCGGCTACGCGAACGCCGCGGGCGTGACCTGGCTTGACGATGCGGCCGAGGATGCCGACACGGTGGTGTGCATCGCGTCGGCCGGGAAGTGGATCGTCGCGGCCTGCGTCGCCGTGCTGGTGCGGCAGGGTGATCTCGATCCCAGCCTGCCGGTGCGGACGCTGCTGCCCGAACTGCCGGACTGGGCCGCGCCGATCCGCCTCCACCACCTGATCCACCACACCAGCGGGCTGCCCGACAGGGCCGTCATGGACCGGGGCTTCGCCGGCGAGGTGAGCGAGTGGACCAACGAGACCGTGCTCGGCCTGCTGTCGACCATGCCGGAACCGCAGGCCGAGCCCGGAACGGAGTTCTCCTACTGCACCACCGGCTACGTCTGCCTGACCGAGCTGGTCGAGCGCGCCGGCGGCCGCCCGATCGCCGAGGTCGCCCAGCAGCACCTGTTCACCCCGCTGGGCATGGCCTCGACGCAGTTCTGGAAAGGCCCCGGGTTGCACCCGCCCACGGTCACCGCCCACCCGCCGTGGCACCCCGGCGTGCCCGCACCGCAAACCGGCGACGGCGTCTGGTCGACCGCCCGCGACATGCTCCGCTGGGCCGAGGCGATGCAGACCGGCGCGCTCGGCCCCCGCCTCACCGCGACGTTGCGCCAGCCCGGAAAACTCAGGGACAACACCATGATCCCGTACGCCTGGGGCGCGTCCATCCTGCCCGGCGGCGAGACCCCGGCGTACGCCCACCCCGGTTCGTGGCCGGGCTGCCAGACGTACGTGATCACCGCCCCCGCAACCGGCACCGCCGCGGTGGTCATCGCCTACACCGATGACTCCCAGAAGGCCGAAACCCTGGGCAGAAAGCTAGCCGGCGTCGATCAAGATCCAGGCAGCGACCCGAGTCCCGGCAGATCTAGTTGAAAACCGCCCTCGTTCCGCGCTCGCGGATCTTGGCAGCTCCCTGGACGGATCTAGACGTCGGTCACCTCGATGACGCGTGCGACGGGTGCGGCCTCGCCGACCTGTGACCGTAATGCGAGACGCTCCGGATCGGCCATGAAGGCGTCCAGCCCCGCCCGCTGCTGAAAGCGGATCAGGTGCACCTCGGTGTTGCCGTCGGTGCTGCGCGTGCGCCGTTCCACCTCGCCGCCGTGCCGGCCCAGCAGGCCGAGCACCGCGTCCTCGTAGCGCCGGCCCTCCTCGGTGTGCCCGGGAGTCATCTCGACGATTGCCACCAGCAGCAGTCCTGTCACACCGCGAGACTAGTGGTGGCGGTCGCGGTGGGCGCCCAGCACGTCCAGGCCGAAGTCGTTCTCCGGATTGCGCCAGACCGAGTGGGCGTGGTTGGCGTTGCGTTGCGTGTTGTCCCATTCCAGGAGCACATTCGGGCCCTGTACGCGGTAATAGTGCGGCGCACCAGGCTCGGTGGCACCGGCCCACGCGAAATGCAGGGCGTCCAGCGCGCTGTCGTCGTACGTGCTCATCGGTGAGACCGCCTCGGGCACCCGCCCGAAGTAGGTGTCCAGTAAAGACCGGAGCAGATTGCGCTGGTCGGGTTCGAGGTCGGCGGCGGCGATTCCTTTTGGCCGTACGGTGTATTCGAGTGCCCGGTGCTCCGCCTCACCGTAGGCGGCCGCCTGGTCGATCGCGTCGCTCAATGCCTGCAGCCTTTCCTGTTGCGCCTGATCCGCGAATCGTTGGCGCCAGATGCCGGCCAGCGGAATGCCCCGGTCGCCCTCGGCGATCGACGTGCGGTTCGCGGTGATCAGGTCGGACGGGGCCTTGCCGGAGAGGATCGTGCGGCGGGCGGCGTCGGGACTCAGCGAACGGACCAGTTCGCGGGCCAGGTCCTCGACCCGGGCCAGCGGACGGTTGACCGCGCCGCCCAGCAGTTCCGAGGCGGCCGGGTCGGCGCCCAGGAAGCACGGCGTGGTGGCGACCAGCTCGCCGTCCACGATCAGGTTGTTCAGCGACACGTGGTGGCCGCCGAACCGCCAGCCCCAGGTGCCGCCGGCCGGGTCGCCGAAGACGCGCAGGTAGTACAGGCCGGGGTCGCGGCCGCGCTCGCGGTCGAACTGGGCCACGAAGCCCTCGGTGTGGTCGAGGATGTTTTCCAGGCCCATCGTGGTGGCCACCGTGACGTAGCCGGCCCGGGACAGCCCGGTGGCGACCAGCCGCATGGCCGCCCGGTGCTGTGCGGGCCGCTGCTGGTGGACGGTCAGGCCGCCGTGGTCGGTGGGGGTGTAGAACCAGCGCCGCCGCTCGGCGTCGTCGGCCTCGTCGGACGGCAGGTGCCCGACCGCGATCGCGCGCTGGTCCGGGCTCAGCAGCTCCAGCCACGCCTGCGCGGCCTCGGCCATCGTCCGGGCGACCTGCCGGCGGGGCGTCTCGACCTCATCCACCATGGGCCCAATCTAGTGCCAGGATGAGGTGCTGAGCCGCACACTGCGTGATCGCTCCGGAGGCGACGATGACCACACCCACCGACGACCGCCGCGATTTGCTCACGGTAATCGCGTACATGAAAGCTGCGCCGGGAAAGGAGGCCGAGCTCAAGGCCGCCCTGGAGGCGTTGATCGAGCCGACCAGCAAGGAACCCGGCTACGTCAACTACGACCTGCACCAGGGCATCGAGGACCCGGGCACGTTCATCTTCTACGAGAACTGGGAGTCGCCCGAGCACCTCGACGCCCACCTGGCGACCACGCATCTGGTGCACTTCGCCGGCATCATGGGCGACCTGCTCGACGAGAACGGCCTGACCATCAACCGGGTACGCCGCATCGCCTGAAAGGTGGGGGCGCATCGCGCCCCCACCCGGGTGAATCAGTAGCCGTAGCGGCTCTTCAGGTGGCGCCACCAGTCGCGCAGCATCCACTTGTCGAACTCGGTGATCTGGTTGGTGGTGTTGGCCTTCATGAGGAAGCAGCACACACCGGTCGGCGTCCAGTCGTAGAAGTCGTCCAGGCCGTAGGTATGTCCTATTTCGTGTAGTAGGACGTACATGTTCGTGGCGTTGATGTTCTGCATGTAGTACTCGCTGCCGAGGCGCTGGCCCCAGTCACCGCCGTGGCCGCCGCCGAAGCCCGCGGTCAGCCAGAGCGAGTGGTCGTAGTGGCGGGCGGCGCCGCCGGGGCAGTTCGGGTACTGGCCGTTCTGGTTGAAGAAGCGGCCGCACGTCGTCGCGCACTGCGGGGCGTTCTCGCGGATGTCGTTGACGTAGATGTCGACCGAGTTGTCGGTCCACTGCAGCTGCGCCCGGTCGCGGACCGCCCAGCCGACGACCCGCACCGGAACGGCGGTGTACGGGAAGCCGCTGAAGCCGACGACCTGGTCGATGATCTTCTGGTACTGGCGCTGGAGGGTCGCGTGGATCTGGTCGCGCTGGGCGGCCGTCACCGAGGCGGAGGAGTCCCACCGTACGCAGTAGTTGATGTAGCCGCCGTTGGCCAGGAGCTGGTCCCAGCCGTAGTTGCGGAAGCCGTACAGGTTGCCGTTGCTGTACGTGTCCTCCTGGTGCTGCCAGACCTCGTTGAGCGGGGTCACCAGGTTGCTCGGCGGGTTCCACTCGCTGGTGGGCGGCACGCTCGTGGGCACCGTGGTCGGCGGCGTGGTGGGCTGAGTCGTGGGCGGCGTGGTCGGCTGCGTCGGGGGAGTCGTCGGCCCAGTGGTCGGCCCAGTGGTCGGGTTGACCGAGCCGGTACAGGTGACGCCGTTGAGGGCGAAGTTGCCGGGCGCCGTGTTCGATCCGCTGAAGGTCGCGTTGAAGCCCAGCGAGGTCGAGCCGTTGGTGGCCAGGGCGCCGTTCCAGCTCGCGTTCGAGACGGTGACGTTCGCGCCGGACTGGCTGTGCTGGCCGCCCCAGGTCTGGCTGATCTGCTGCGAGCCGGGGAACGTCCAGGTGAGACGCCAGCCGGTGAGCGGGTCGCCCAGGTTGGTGACCGTGACGTTGCCGGTGAACCCGCCGTTCCACTGGCTGGCGACGGCGTACGACACCTGACAGCCGGCCGCCTCGGCGCTGGCGGACAGCACGCCCATGACGCCGCCGGTGACGAACGTGGCGACGGCGGCGACGCCGGCGAGGACGCGGCCGGTGCGCAGTCGTTTCACAGGTGGCTCCTTTCAAGATCGTATTGACGCATGTGAAAATATCGAAAAGGTTTTCGGCAAAGTAAACGTTGATGGGCGTCAACGTCAAGCCGGGATCGGGCCTTAAGGGATCCCTAATGAACTAATCGATGCTGGTCTATTGACGAAAAGGTTTTCGGTGCTCACGCTGGCGGGCAAACCCCCACGAACCGAGGTCAGAGATGAAACGCGTAACCGTATCGGCGGCCGGTGTGGCCCTGATCGCCGCGGCGACTCTGGTGATCGCGCCCTCGCCGGCCAGCGCCGCGTCCGCGCCCCAGCTCGTCGACATGTTCGGCCGGGTCGTCAACGACTACGGCGTCAAGCTGGTGGACTGGCAGGGCTACCTGGCCAATCCGTACGTGGAACTCACCGTGCGCCCGCCGCAGGATGCCGCCTACCCGGTGACCCTCGATCTCGCCGCCGAGGGCACCTCGCGGCTGATGATGGACCTGCCCAGCCAGCTGACCGCCGGCGGCGCCACCAAGCGGCTCACCTTCGCCAACTCCGGTGAGACCAAGACCTTCAAGCTGGCGATCCACTCCAAGCGCGGACCCGGTGCCGACGAGCGGTACACGCTGCGGCTCACCACCCGCGAGTCGAACAACACCAGCACCGCGCACACCGTGCCGATCCTGGTGCAGCAGGACGAGAAGACCGCGCTCGAACCGACCATCCCGATCACCTTCGACTACCGCTACGACAACATCACCGGGTACTTCACCGAGCCGAACTTCCGGACCGCCGCCGAGGAGGGCGTGAAGGACTGGTTCCGGTTCTTCGCC
The DNA here is from genome assembly GCF_016862375.1 of Paractinoplanes rishiriensis. Classification (GTDB taxonomy): domain Bacteria; phylum Actinomycetota; class Actinomycetes; order Mycobacteriales; family Micromonosporaceae; genus Actinoplanes; species Actinoplanes rishiriensis. Next base: position 10,972 of record NZ_BOMV01000120.1, read on the forward strand.
CTCGCGCCGTTCGACCAGGTGGCCGCCGGTGCCGAGGCCAACCACCTGCCCGGCAACGACTGGCAGAACACGATCAACGTCACCAACCAGTCTGCGTACGACGGCATGTATGTGTTTTTCCGCGGCATCCAGACCCCGTATTCGACCGGTTATCCGGCGCGCAACGGCCGGTACCACACTCGAAACGGCCAGCAGGTCCCCGGACCGATCCACCGGTCGACCGCGATGATCTTCGAGTACGACGAGGCCGGCAAGCAGCTGTTCACCTCGCTGGCCGACGAGGACTGGTACAAAACCACCATCGCCGGCTCGGTGCTCGACGTGCACGGCCTGGTGATGCACGAGTACGGGCACGCGGTCGCCTTCCACAGCGACTGGGCCGGGATGCGTAACTACGTGTCCACCAGCGGCGCCAACGACCAGGAAGTGATTCAGTACCAGGGCAAGGCGGTGGCGCTGGACAGCAGCTACCACGTGCCCGGCGACGCGCCGAACTGGGACCGGATCAGCGGCCAGAGCGGCGGCTGGACCCACCTGTTCCCGACCCGCCGCTGGATGCTGACCAAGCTGGCGCTGCTGATCGCCGAGAACGCGGGCTGGACCCTGAACAAGGAACTCACCCCGTTCCTGAAGCCGTCGATCGTCACCGCGAGCCTGCCGGCGGCGACCCGGGGCCAGGCGTACGAGCAGACCCTGACGGCCAGGGGAGGCGTGCCCTTCTACGACTGGCGGGTGACCTCCGGCGCGCTGCCGCCCGGCGTCAGCCTCAACCGCTTCACCGGCGCCCTGACCGGCACCCCGACCACCGCCGGCACCCACAACTTCACCGTCGAACTGCGCGACTACGACAAGCTCAGCACGCCGGTGACCAGGGCATTCACGGTCACGGTGGGCTAGGAGGCCGCGTTCGCGGTCCCGGTCTGATCCTTGCGGTCCGGACGGCGCGGCGGCGGGACCTGCCGCCGCGCCTCGAACCCCTCCGATCTCGGCGGTCTGCAGTCGTCCACGAACGGCAACTCGACGACACGTCGTCGCGGGGTGAACGTCAGGTGGGCATCGCGGCATGGATGTCACGCCAAGCTCCGGGTAACTGTCCGGGTCGCGGACAGTAGGAGACCGTCACCGATCGGCAGCTTGGCATCAGCAAGCCGTCGATCCGCGCGTTAGGCGCGGTTGTGTCGGGGTCAAGATCCGCATGTGGTGCGGCCCGCCGAACCGGGGCGGGCGGATGGCGGCTCGCGGGTGGGGCCGCTCCCGGTTCGGCTCGCGGCCGTTCTGGGGAGCGGGCGGGTCGGAGGCCAACCCCGGCGGCTCACTCGACACGCGTACGGGGAAATTTTGATCTTGGGCTATGAGGTGGGGATTTGGGCAATATTGTGGGGAATCGCGCGGGTCCGTGGAAGGTGGCCCGGCGGTTCTTTTAGGGAGTTCTGGTATGGGGCGCAAGCCTTTGTTGGTGCCTGTGGTTGTGATGGTGGTGGGTCTGGGGCTGGCTGTCTCGCCGGCTCGGGCCGGTGCGGTGGTTGCTGACCCGTCCAAGACGCCCATCGAGGCGGTGGCGAAGATCAACGGGCAGGTGGTGCGGGACGCGGCTACGGCGCAGCGGCTGATCGACGCCTACTGGACGCCGGAGCGGATGCGGTCGGCGATCCCGTGGAACCCGGAGGGCGTCATCGACGACCCGGAGCTCGAGCGCCGGGACCGGCCCGGCAACGTGGGCAGCCCGGCCACCGACGCGCGTCCGGTCGCGCCGCCGCCCGGTGCCACCGCCCGCACGGTCAACTCGTCGCCCGGCGTGGGCAAGGTGTTCTTCACCAAGCCCGGCGGCGGCCACTACGTCTGCTCCGGCAGCACCATCAACAACCCCACCCGCAACGTCGTCTCCACCGCGGCGCACTGCATCCACGGCGGCAAGAACGGCGTCAACCACGAGAACTGGATGTACGCGCCGCTGTACAACGACGGCGCCACCCCGCACGGCAAGTGGCCGGCCAAGCTGTTCCACGCCACCAAGGGCTGGACCGAGCACAGCTACCACTGGTGGGACTTCGCCTTCGTGAACGTCTGGCCGGTCAACGGCAAGCGGCTCGTCGAGAAGACCGGCGGCAACGGCATCAGCTTCAACCAGAGCAAGACCATCCCGGTCACCGTCCTCGCCTACCCGAGCGCGGCGCCCTACGACGGCAAGAAGCAGATCTACTGCAAGACCAACCTGCACTGGGCCGCGGCCGCGCAGGTCAAGGTGTTCTGCGGGCTGACGCCGGGAGCCAGCGGCGGGCCGATCTTCCAGAACTACGACAACGCCATCCGGTTCGGGTTCACCAACTCGGTGGTCGCGTACGTGTGGGGGCAGCGCAACTACGGGCCGTACTTCGACAGCGACGTGCGCACCGTCTACGACCGCGCCAAGAACAAGGCGTGACGTAACCGGCCGCGCCGGATCCTCAAGTGGGGACCCGGCGCGGCCGATACCGCACGACGTGGTCGCAGTACCGGTCAGTGCCGTCGTCGAGGTTGTGCCGCCCGACGCGTTCGAAGTGCTGGGTGAGATCGGGCGGGGCGCGGAGGCCGTCGTGCACCGGGTCCGCCGGGACGGCACCGAGTACGCCATGAAGCTCCTGCAGCCCAGCACCGCCGCCCACGACGAGGTGCTGCGCCGGCTGCACCGGACCGTGGCGCTGCTGGCCGCGGCGCGCCACCCCAGCCTGGTCCGGGTGCACGAGGTCGGCGTGCACGACGGCCGCCCGTACGTGCTCCTCGATCTGGTCGAGGGCCGGCGCCTCACCGACGTGCTGGCCGGCGGCCCGCTGCCGGACGCGGACCTGATCCGGGTCGGCCTGGGCCTGGCCGGCGCGCTGACCGCGGTGCACGGCTGCGGCCTGGTGCACCGCGACGTCAAGCCGGACAACGTCCTGCTCGAGGCGGACGGCTCGCCCCGGCTCATCGACTTCGGCCTGGCCGAGCGGGTGGCCGGCGAGACCGGTGACCAGGTTGCCGGCACCCTGGCCTACACCGCGCCGGAACGGACCGGCATGCTGCACCGGCAGGCCGACGGCCGGGCCGACCTCTACTCGCTCGGCGTCCTGCTGTACGAATGCGCCACCGGTTCCGCGCCGTACTCCTCCAGCGACGTCGGCGAGCTGCTGCGGCTGCACGCCGTGGCGCCGGTGCCGGACCCGCGCGACGCCGCGCCCGCGCTCTCCCCGGCGCTGGCCGGGATCATCCGCAAGCTGCTGGCGAAGGACCCGGACGACCGCTACCAGAGCGGCACCGGCCTGCTCGCCGATCTTGAGGCAGCCAGGACGCAGCCCGACTTCGCGCTCGGCACCGCCGACGAGCCGGTCGTCGCCGCCGACGTCCCGTTCGTGGGTCGCGACCGGGAACTGGCCGCGCTCACCGAGTTGCGCCAGCGTGGTGGTTTCGTGCAGGTCCGGGGTGCCGCGGGCAGCGGCCGGACCCGCCTGGTCCAGGAGTTCACCGCAGCGGTGGCCCGCGACGGTCACCTGGTGCTGAACGCCCGGTGCGCCCGGGACCGGACCCAGCCGCTCACCGTGCTCCGGGCCGCGATCGACGCGCACCTGCGGGCGGTGAAAACACTGCCCGCCGCCCTCGCCCGGGTCCGCGAGGCGGCCGGCGAGGCCGCGCCGCTGGTGCAGACCCTGTCCACCGGGCTGGCCGAGGTGCTGGCCGCCGGCGAGCAGGTCAGCGACGTGAGCCAGGGCGCCTACCTGAGCGTGCTCGCCGAGTTCCTCGGTGCGCTGGCCACTCGCAGCGGCGGCGCCGTGCTGACCGTCGACGACGTGCAGTGGTGCGACGAGGCGACGCTGCGGGTGCTGCAGCTGATCGCGCCCGGTGCGCCGCTGCTGGTGGTCGCCATCGCGCGGGACGACACCGACGTGCCCGGCGTGACCGCGACGGTCGACGTCGAGCCACTGGACGCCGCCGGCACCGCCGCGCTGGTGGCCGCCACCAACGGCGGCTTGTCCATCTCGGACGAGGTGGCGGCCCGGCTCGCGGCGCGCAGCCACGGAAACCCGTTCACGCTGCTCGCCTACGTGACCGCGGTCGTCGACGCCGGCCTGGTCCGGGTGCACCCGGGCGGCTGGTCGGTCGACGTCGCCGGCCTGGACGCGCTGGAACTGCCCACCGGCGTGGCCGAACTGGTGCTGAACCGGGTCGCCGCGCTCGACCCGGTGAGCCGCCGGGTGCTCGGGCTGGCCGCGGTGGCCGGTCACCGGTTCGCCGCCGGCCTGGTCGCCGAACTGAGCGGCGACGACCGGCACGCGGTGCTCGGCGTGCTGCGGGACGGGACCCGGGAGGGGCTGGTCGAGGTGCGCGAGGACGGCACCTACGCGTTCCCGCACGACCGGATCCGGCAGGCGCTGATCGACCAGTTCGACGAGGCGACCCGGCGGCACCTGCACGACGACGTCGCCGACCTGCTCGACCGCTACCCGGACCGGGACGCCGACACGGTGTACGCGCTGGCCCAGCACCGGATCGACGGCTCGCCCGGCTACGCGCCCGCCGACCTGGTGCGGTCCTGCCACGCGGCCGGCGAACTGGCCCTCGCCGAGTATGCCCCCGAGGCCGCGGTCTACTACCTGGAACATGCCGCGGTCATGGCGCAGCGTGGTGGCATCCGGACCGGCCACGCCTTCCACGAGCTGCTCGGTCGTGCCTACCATCAGGCCGCCCGGCTCGACGAGGCCGCAGCCACCCTGCGGGTGGCCGTCGCCTCGGCCACCGACCCGTTGCAGCGTGCACACAGCCTGCATCTGCTCGGCCGGGTGCACGAGAGCGCATTCGACACCGTCAGTCAGATTCGCGCCGCCGACGAGGCGCTCGCCGAGTTGGGCCGGTCGCTGCCGCGCAACCCGGTGCTGCGCGTGCTGTCCAGCATCGGGTGCCTGTTTGCCGGCCTGCTGGTCTGGCTCACCCGGGTCGGTTACGGCCGGGCCCGTGGCCGGGCCCGGGAACGTGACGTGCTGGTCTGCTCGCTGTTCGAGGATCTCGGCTCGGCCTACCTGCGGGACCTGCGGCCCCGCGAGTCCGTGGTGTACGCGCTGCGGGCGCCGCTGCCGGCCAGCCGGATCGGGCTCACCCCCGAATCGGTCAGCACCCTCAACGCCATCAGCTTCCTCTGCGAGACGTTGCGCATGCACCGGCTCGCCGACCGGTTGTGGACGGCCGCCGACCGTGGCGCCGCCGCGCTGGGCGACCCCGCCCTGGCCGCCCGCGCCTCGTGGCGGCGCGGCATCGCCCGGCACAACAACGGCATCGACTCCGGCGAGACGCTGCGTGAGGTACTGGACCGGCAGGACCGGTGGCTCAACTTCGGTTTCCTCTTGGACGCTCATTCCGTGCTGGCCTGGGACTGGCTCCTGCACGGGGACATGTTCGAGTTGCGCGCCGAGATCGCCGCCTCCCGGCAGCGGGCCGACGCGCATGGGCAGAGCGACCGCAGCAGCGTGGTGACCACCGAGGCCTGCCTGCTCGCGCTGCAGGGCCGCGAGGTCGAGGCCGCGGCTCACCTGCTGCAACTGGACGGGCTGCAGTCGCTGCAGCACTACCAGGTCGATGTGCTGATCGCGCGGGTGCGCGGCGCCCTGGAGCGCGGCGACCTGGGGGAGGCGTACGAGCAGGCCGTCGGTGAGTTCGACGCGCTCGGCCTCAGCCCGCTCGACGTGCTGCCGGCTCAGCACGGCTTCTACGTGATCCGCGCGTACGCCGAATTGGAACGTTTGCGGACCGCGACCGAAGAGGCCCGCGGTGCCCGGCTGGCCGCCGCGAAGGCGGCCGTGGCGGTGGTCGGCAAGGTCACCCGCCGGCCGCTCATGGCGGCGCACCGGCACGTCGTCGAGGCCGCGCTGGCCGACCTGTCCGGCGATCCGGCCCAGGCCCTCGCCAAGCTGGCCGCCGCGGCACCGGTGCTGCGGACGGTCGACGCCCCGCTGGTGGCGTTCGAGGCCGCCGTGGTCGCCGCCCGGGCGCTGCGCGCACTGCGGGTACCCGGTCAGGCGCTGCGCGAGGCGCGCACCGCCCTGGCGATCGCGGAGGAGCAGGGCTGGCCGCAGCGCGCCCGCCGGGTGGTCGCCGAGTTCGGGCTGAATCCGGCTGTTCCGGCGAGCGCCACCACCACCGCCGGCGACAGCTGGCACGGTCAGCGGTGGGCAGCGCTGCAGCAGGTCAGCCTCGCCGCGTCCCGGGTGCTCGACCCGGCCCGGCTGGCCCGGATCGCGCTGGACGAGACCATCCGCATCCTCGGCGCCGAGCGGGCCTACCTGCTGCTCGAGGACGAGGCGGTGGCCGGGCTCGGCCGGTTCGTGGGCCGCGACGCGGGCGGCAACGAGCTCACCGAACTGGCCGGTTACAGCGCCAGCCTGGTCGAGCGGATCCGCGCCGACCGGCGGGCCGTGGTGGTGACCGGCACCCAGGAGGGCGAGGCGCCGGGTTCGCGGAGCATGGTGGCGTACGGGCTGCGCAGCATCCTGGTGGCGCCGCTGCTGCTCGACGACCGGCTGCTCGGCGTGGTCTATCTGGACAGCCGGGTGGCCAAGGGCATGTTCACCGCGGCCGACGTGGACACGCTGACCGCGATCACCCACCACGTCGCGGTCTCGCTGGAGACGGCCCGCACGGCGCAGCTGGAACTGGCGGTCACGGCGGCGAACCGGCAGCGCGACCTGGCCGAGACGCTGCGGCAGGCGATGGCCTGGTTCACCGACACGCTGGAGCCGGATGTGGTGCTCGGCCGCGCGTTCACCAGCCTGCGGCGCGGCGGCGTCGAGGGACACGCCTATGTGGTGCTGGGCGAGTCGGGCGAGCAATCCGTGGTGGTCAAACACCTTCACGGCGAGGAGGTACGCCGGGAGCCCGTCGACGTCGATCCGGCGGACCTGCACACGGCCGCGGATGCCGAGGCGGCCGCGCACCTGCTGGGCCTGCCCGAGCCGGCGGCGAGCTGGCTGGTCGTACCGCTGATCGCCCGGGGCGTCCGGCGCGGGGTGCTCCTGGTCGCGTCGGCGCGGCCGGAGGCGTACGGCGAAACGGATTTGGAGATTGTCGCGGCCCTGGCCGGGCAGGCGATGGCCGCCTACGACAACGCACTGCTGTTCGCGCAGGTCAACGAGCACGCCCGGATCGACGCGCTGACCGGGATCGCCAACCGCCGGCACTTCTTCGACCTGGCCGGCGGCGAGCTGGCGGACGCGCACCGGTATCAGAACCGGCTCGCGGCGGTCATGCTCGACATCGATCACTTCAAAAAGATCAATGACACGTACGGGCACCAGGCCGGCGACGAGGTGATCCGCGAGGTCGTGCGGCGGCTGGCGGCCACCGGCCGGCCCGGTGACCTGCTGGCCCGCTACGGCGGCGAGGAGTTCGTGCTGCTGCTGCCGGACGTCGGCGACGACGCCGCGGCGATCGCCGAGCGGCTGCGCGCCGACGTGGCGGCCGGCCCGGTCGGCACGGCCGCCGGCGACGTGCCGGTCACGATCAGCATCGGGGTGGCCCACCTCGACCCGGCCGAGCGGATCGACGCCCTGCTGGCCCGCGCCGACGCGTGCCTCTACCAGGCGAAAACCTCAGGCCGGAACCGGGTCGTCCTGACCTGAACTGGCACGTTCCTGCTCCTTTTGTTACGCGTCAGATGTTGCACCAGGACAAAGAACCGTGAAGATGTAGGAGCCGCGCCGGACGGACCCCGACAGGAGCCTGCGATCTTCGCCATGTTGCGGGTTCTCCTTGTCGAGGACGACGAGGGTGACGCCTTCCTGGTACGTGAGCTGCTGCACGAGGCGGGCGCCCCGATCGACCTCGTGCTGGCCACCAGCATGCGCGAGGCGCTCACCCTGGTGACCGGGGTCGAGTGCATCCTGCTCGACCTGGGCCTGCCCGACGCCGAGGGGCTCGACGGTCTGCGCAAGCTGCTCGCCGCCGCCGGCAGCGCCGCGGTGTGTGTGCTGACCGGCCGGTCCGACGAGCACCTGGGCATGGCGGCGGTCGCCGAGGGCGCCCAGGACTACCTGGTCAAGGGCCAGGTCGACGGCGTCCTGCTGACCCGGGCGCTGCGCTACGCGGTGGAACGCAAAAGGGCCGACGAGAACACCCAGCGGCTGCGCGAGATCGAACTGCGCCAGGCCGAGTCGGCCCGCCTGGAACGGGGTCTGCTGCCGCAGCCGTTGATGCGAACCACCGCGGTGGCGGTGCACACGTTCTACCGGTCCGGCCGGGCCATGGGCCTGCTGGGCGGCGACTTCCTGGACGCGGTGCAGGTCGGCGACGACCGGCTGCACGTGATCGTCGGCGACGTCTGCGGGCACGAGCCGGCCCTCGGGGTGGAACTGCGGGTGGCGTGGCGCGCGCTGGTGCTGGCCAAGGTGCCGCTGGACCGGGTGCTGCCGGCCCTCGAGCAGGTGCTGATCAGCGAGCGGCGGGCCCGCGAGGTGTTCGCCACGGTCGCGTCGGCGATGCTCGACCTGCCCGGCAACCGGGCCACCGTCCGGCTGGCCGGGCATCCGCCGCCGGTGCTGCTGGCCGGCGGCCGGGCCGTCCCGGTAGCTGCCCGGCCGGGCATCGTGCTGGGCGTCCGCCCGAAACCCGCGCCGGCCACCGAGCTGGCGCTGCCGGACGGCGACTGGTCGCTGCTGATGTACACCGATGGGCTGATCGAACGACTCGACGTCGACGGGTTGTGTGGTCTGCTCGACGAGCCGGCCGCGGCCGAGGTTCCGCCGGCGGCGCTGCCGGCGTGGCTGGCCGGCCGGGCCGACGAGGCCAACGGCGGGCCGCTCGCCGACGACGTGGCGATGCTGCTGATCACGAAGGGGGAGGGGCGATGACCGGCTGGTCCCTGCGCCAGCGGGTGCTCCTGCTGTTCACCCTGGTGGGGGTGTTGATGACCGGGTTCGCGGGGTATGCCGCCTCGGTCGCGGCGGAGAGCAACGAGCAGCTCGACGTACTGCTGGAGCGGACCGGTCCGATGCGCGTCGCCGGTCAGGAGCTCTACTCCGCCTACCTCGACCAGGAGACCGGCGTCCGCGGCTTCGCGCTCGGCGGCACCGAGAAAAACCTGGAGCCGTACGAGAAGGGACGGGCGGCCGAGGACCGGCTCCTGACCCAGATCGAGACGCTGAACGGTCCGGGCGGCCGGGCCGGAATCCGGGACGGCATCGCGCGCATCCGGGCCGAGGCGCAGGCGTGGCAGGGCCAGGTGGCCGAGCCGGTCATCGCGGCGGGCCGGTCCAGCGGCACGGCCGGCGCCCAGGCCGTCATCGACGACGCCGGCACGGACCGCTTCGACGCGCTGCGGGTGGCCATCGACGGCTTGCAGGAGAACATCACGGCGCTGCGCAACGACGCCGCCACCGCGGCCCGGAGCACCGGCTCGACGCTGGTGCTCCTGGAGATCGTCACCGCGGTCCTGGCCGTACTGGTCATCGCCCTGCTGCTGTTCCTGCTGGACCGCCTGGTCAGCCGCCCGGTCACCGACCTGGCCGAGCAGGTCCGCCGGGTGGCCGACGGCGACTACGGCCGCCGCATCGAGAGCAGCGGCTCACCGGAGCTGAGGGCGCTGGCGGCCGACGTGGACGCGATGCGGCAGCGGATCGCCGACGAACTGGCCGAGGTGCGCAGCGCCCGCGAGCAGATCGAAATCATCAACGGCCGGCTCCAGGCCCAGGCCGACGAGCTGACCCGGTCGAACGGTGACCTGGAGCAGTTCGCGTACGTGGCCTCGCACGACCTGCAGGAGCCGCTGCGCAAGGTGGCCAGCTTCTGCCAGCTGCTCCAGCGCCGCTACGCCGGTCAGTTGGACGAGCGCGCCGACCAGTACATCGCCTTCGCGGTCGACGGCGCCCAGCGGATGCAACGCCTGATCAACGACCTGCTGGCGTTCTCCCGGATCGGCCGGATCACGTCCGGCTTCCGCACCATCGACCTCGACCAGGTGGTGACCGAGGCGGCGGCCCAGCTCGACCCGAGCGACGGCAAGATCGAGTCCGGCGGCCTGCCCACCGTCGAGGGCGAGGAGCCGCTGCTGGTCACCCTGTTCGTCAACCTGATCGGCAACTCGATCAAGTTCCGCCGCCCCGAGGTGCCCCCGCTGGTCCGGATCACGGCCCGGCGCGAGGGTGACGAGTGGCAGATCAACGTCCGCGACAACGGCATCGGCATCGAGACCGAGTACGCCGACAAGGTCTTCGTCATCTTCCAGCGGCTGCACTCGAGCGACGCGTACGAGGGCACCGGAATCGGCCTGGCCGTGGTCAAGAAAATCGTCGAATACCACGGCGGCCGGATCTGGCTGGACCTGGAAGTGACCGAGGGCTCCTCGATCTGGTTCACCATCCCGGCCCCGCCGGAGGAGTCACCGGACGGCGGCGGTGCTGCCCCGGACGACGAGGGAGGTGCCTAGCTCGAACCGGTCCCTACCGGCCGCCTCGCCGGCGGTGAGTCCCAGGACCACCTTGGCGGCGAGCGCGCCCATCTCGGCGAACGGCTGCCGGACCGTGGTCAGCCCGGGTGCCAGCCAGGCGGCCTGGTCGACGTCGTCGAAGCCGACCACGCTGAGGTCGTCGGGGATGCGCCGGCCGGACCGCCGGGCGGCCTCGTAGACGCCCATGGCCTGCAGGTCGTCGCCGCACACCACGGCCGTCGGCGGGTCCGGCAGGGCGAGCAGTTCGAGGCCGAGGCGAACGCCGTCGTCGAAGGTGAAGACGCCGCGGCGCTCGAGGCTTTCGTCGTACCGGATCTCCGCATGGTCGAGGGCGGCGCGGAAGCCGTCCAGCCGGGCCCGGGCGGCCAGGTCCTTGACCGGGCCGGTCAGCACCCCGATCCGGCGGTGGCCGAGGCCGAGCAGGTGACGGGTCGCGGCCAGGGCGCCGCTCCAGTTGGTCGAGCCGATCACCGGCACGCCGGGCAGGTCGACGACCGGGTCGAGCACCACCAGCGGGATGTCGTCGCGGGTCAGGAGACCGGCCTGCCGGGCGGTGACCCCGGCGACCACCGAGACGACTCCGGCGGGCCGGCGTTCGAGCAGCGCGTCGATCCATGGCCGGCCGGCGTCGGTGAAGGTGGCCGTGCCGCCGTTCGCCCCGGCGACGTCGGCGACGCCGCGCAGGATCTCCATGGCGATCGAGCCGAGCATCCGGTGGCACACCACCTCGATGCTGCGCGTCTCGACCTCGGCCGGCGGGCGGCGGTACCCGTGGTCGCGCAGCAGGTCCTCGACGCGTTCCCGGGTCTCGGCGCCCACCCCGTCCCGGCCGTTGAACACCTTGGACACGGTCGGGGGCGACACCCCGGCCAGTTCGGCGATCGCCGCGAGGGAGACCCGGCCGCCCCGAGGCTTTCGTTGCGGCGCCGAACTGCCGTCCTCGATCACGGGCGGATTCTATCGATGCATGTCGCTCACTCAAGAAAGCACTGAAAATCGGTTATGCAATCGGGGCATTCCGGTTGCATTGACACACGTCATTGTACGAAATACGTTCGTGCCCATCCGGAAAGTATTTCGTAACCGGTCGCGGCAGCTGCCCATGGGAGCGCATCCTCAGGCCCGCCGCTGAGATCACCGCGGGGCCTCGAGGACTGAAGGGGCCCCGCGGCTCACGCCCCTCAAGACGGAGTAGCCCCGATGCCGATTCGTCGATTGCTCGCTGCCTGCCTGGTCCTGGTCGGCATCCTGGCCCTGTCGCCGGGCGCGGCCCGGGCCGACAACCCGATCGTCCAGACCATCTACACGGCCGATCCCGCTCCGCTGGTGCACGACGGACGGGTGTATCTCTACACCGGTCACGACGAGGACGGGTCGACCTACTTCACGATGAAGGACTGGCGGGTCTTCTCGTCGGCCGACATGGTCAACTGGACCGATCACGGCAGCCCGATGAGCCTGGCCACGTTCAGCTGGGCGGAGGCCGACGCCTGGGCCGGTCACGTCATCGCCCGCAACGGCAAGTTCTACTGGTACGTGCCGGTCAAGCAACGCGGGGGCGGCATGGTGATCGGCGTCGGTGTCGCCGACAGCCCGACCGGACCGTTCCGGGACGCCATCGGCCGGCCGCTGGTCGGCAACGGCGAGATCGACCCGAACGTGTGGATCGACAGTTCCGGTCAGGCGTATCTGTACTGGGGCAACCCCAACCTCTGGTTCGTGCGCCTGAACGCCGACATGATCTCCTATTCCGGCAGCCCCACCAAGATCGCGCTGACCACCGCCGGCTTCGGCACCCGCACCGGTAACGCGAGCCGCCCCACCCTGTACGAGGAAGGCCCCTGGGTCTACCAGCGCAACGGCCTGTACTACAACGTGTTCGCGGCCGAGTGCTGCTCGGAGTTCATCGGGTATTCCACCGCGCCGGGACCGACCGGGCCGTGGACCTATCGGGGGACGATCATGCCGCGGCAGGGCGGCAGCTTCACCAACCACGCCGGCGTCATCGACTTCAACGGCGGGTCGTACTTCTTCTACCACAACGGCGCCCTGCCCGGCGGCGGCGGTTTCACCAGGTCGGTGGCGGTGGAGAAGTTCACTTACAACGCCGACGGCACCTTTCCCACGATCAACATGACCGCCGCCGGTGCGCCGCAGATCGGCACCCTCAACCCGTACACCCGCCAGGAGGCGGAGACGATCGCCTGGGGTTCCGGCGTCGAGACCGAACCGGCCGGTGAGGGCGGCATGAACGTCGGCTGGATCGAGAACGGCGACTACATCAAGGTCAAAGGCGTCGGATTCGGTACGGGTGCCACGTCGTTCACCGCCCGGGCGGCCTCGGCGACCAGCGGCGGCCGGATCGAACTGCGCCTGGACGGCACCAGCGGCCCCGTCGTCGGCACCTGCACGGTGACCGGCACCGGCGGCTGGCAGACCTGGTCCACGGTGAGCTGCCCGGTGAGCGGTGCGACCGGCACCCACGACCTGTACCTGCGATTCACCGGCGGCAGCGGCACCCTGTTCAACCTCAACTGGTGGCAGTTCGGCACCGGCGCCCAGCCGACCACCCAGCCGACCACCCAGCCGACCACCCAGCCGACCACCCAGCCGACCACCCAGCCGACCACCGGGCCTACGACCCCGCCGGCGGCCGGTGCGTGCGGCGCCGCCTATCGCACCACCAGCACCTGGTCGGGCGGCTTCCAGGGCGAGGTGACGGTGACCGCCGGCGCCGCGATCACCAACTGGTCGGTCCGCTGGACCCTCGGCAGCGGTCAGGTCGTCAACCAGGTCTGGAACGGCTCCCTGACCACCAGCGGTCCGACCGCCACCGTGGCGAACGCGTCATACAACGGCGCCCTGGCCGCCAACGCCTCGACGACGTTCGGTTTCCTCGCGAGCGGCACGCCGCCGACAGCGTCGTTCACCTGTAGCGGTTCGTGAGCGGGGGAGCACGATGGCTGACGTGACGCGCCGCCAGTTGCTTGCGGCGGGGATGGCCGGTGCCGGAGCCGCGCTGCTGCCGGCCGGCCGGACGGCCGCCGCGGCGGCCGGCGATCTGGCTCTCTGGTACGACAAGGAGGCCGGCTCGGACTGGCTGCGCGCGCTGCCGATCGGCAACGGCCGGCTCGGCGCCATGGTGTTCGGCAACGCCGGCACCGAGCGGTTGCAGCTCAACGAGGACACGGTGTGGGCCGGTGGCCCGTACGACTCGGCCAACACCCGCGGCGCCGCCAACCTCGCGGAGATCCGGCGCCGGGTGTTCGCCGACCAGTGGGGGCCGGCCCAGGATCTCATCAACCAGACGATGATGGGTACGCCCGGCGGGCAGCTGGCCTACCAGCCGGTCGGCAACCTGCAGCTCGCCTTCGGCAGCGCCAGCGGGCTGTCGGAGTACAGCCGGACGCTCGACCTGACCACCGCCACGGTGACCACCACGTTCGTGCTGAACGGGGTGCGGCACCGGCGGGAGGTTTTCGCCAGCGCACCGGACCAGGTGATCGTGCTGCGCCTGACCGCCGACCGGGCGAACGCGATCTCGTTCGGCGCCACCTTCGACAGCCCGCAACGGACGACCACGTCCAGCCCCGACGGCGCCACCGTCGCCCTGGACGGCATCTCCGGGAGCATGGAGGGCGTCGCCGGACAGGTCCGGTTCCTGGCGCTGGCCCACGCCACCGCGACCGGTGGCACGGTCAGCAGCTCCGGCGGCACGCTGCGGGTGTCCGGCGCCACCGAGGTGACCCTGCTGATCTCCGTCGGCTCCAGCTACGTCAACTTCCGCACGGTCAACGGCGACTACCAGGGCAGCGCGTGGAACCGGCTCACCGCGGCCCGCGCCGCCGGCTGGGACCAGCTCCGCAGCCGGCACCTCGCCGACTATCAGGCGCTGTTCAACCGGGTCACGATCGACCTGGGCCGCACGGCCGCCGCCGATCAGCCGACCGATGTGCGGATCGCCCAGCATGCGAGCGTCAGCGACCCGCAGTTCGCCGCCCTGCTGTTCCAGTACGGCCGGTACCTGCTGATCTCGTCGTCGCGCCCCGGCACCCAGCCGGCCAACCTCCAGGGCATCTGGAACGACGCGATGGCCCCGCCCTGGGACTCGAAGTACACCATCAACGCCAACCTGCCGATGAACTACTGGCCGGCCGGCACCACCAACCTGGCCGAGTGCTTCCTGCCGGTGTTCGACCTGATCCGGGACCTGGCGGTGACCGGCGCCCGGGTCGCGCAGGCGCAGTACGGCGCCGGCGGCTGGATTGCCCACCACAACACCGACGGGTGGCGGGGCGCCTCGGTCGTCGACGGCGCCCTGTGGGGCATGTGGCAGACTGGCGGCGCCTGGCTGTCCACCCTGGTCTGGGACCACTACCAGTTCACCGGCGACGTGGAGTTCCTGCGGGCGAACTATCCCGCGATGAAGGGCGCCGCCCAGTTCTTCCTGGACACCCTGGTCGCCCATCCGAGTCTCGGGTACCTGGTGACCAACCCGTCGAACTCGCCGGAACTGGCCCACCACGCGGACGTCAGCGTCTGCGCGGGGCCCACCATGGACAACCAGATCCTGCGCGACCTGTTCGAGGGTGTGGCCCGGGCCGGCGAGGTGCTCGGCGTCGACGCCGCCTTCCGCAGCCAGGTGCGCACGGCCCGGGACCGCCTGCCACCGATGCGGGTCGGCTCGCGCGGCAACATCCAGGAGTGGCTGGCCGACTGGGTCGAGCCGGAACGCACCCACCGCCACATCTCGCACCTGTACGGCCTGCATCCGAGCAACCAGATCACCCGGCGCGGCACCCCGGCCCTGTACGAGGCCGCCCGCCGGACCCTCGACCTGCGCGGCGACGACGGCACCGGCTGGTCGCTGGCCTGGAAAATCAACTTCTGGGCCCGGATGGAGGACGGCGCCCGCGCCCACAAGCTCATCCGCGACCTGGTGCGCACCGACCGGCTCGCGCCGAACATGTTCGACCTGCACCCGCCGTTCCAGATCGACGGCAACTTCGGCGCCACCTCCGGCATCGCCGAGATGCTCCTGCAGAGCCACCACGGCGAACTGCACCTGCTGCCCGCCCTGCCGAGCGCCTGGCCCACCGGCCGGGTGACCGGACTGCGCGGCCGCGGCGGCTACACGGTGAGCCTGGCCTGGAGCGCCGGCCAGGCCGACGAGATCCTGGTGCGGGCCGACCGGGACGGCTCGGTGCGGCTGCGCGCCCGCCTGTTCACCGGCGGGTTCACGGTGACCGACGCCGGCGACGGCAGCACGCCCGGCACCACCCGTCCGGAGACCGACGTCGTCCAGCTCACCACCCGCGCCGGCCACACCTACCGCCTGGCGCGATCGGCGTGAGCCCGCACCACGACCTGAGAACAAACCGATTGGAGTACCACGATGTCACGACGCAGGCCCGTTCTCGGGGCCATCGCGGCGGCGGCGGTACTTGCCCTGGCGGCGGGCGGCGCGCTGGTCAGCGGCGGCCTGGGCGGCTCCGCCTCGGCGGCCGAGGCCGGCACCCTCGCCGCGAGCGGCGGCTGCGGCAAGGCGCCGACGCTCGCCAGCGGCATCCGGACCATCACCAGCAACGTGGACTACAACGGGCGGATCGCGGCCGGCCAGTCGACCGAGTTCGGCTTCCAGGCCACCGGCTCCGGCTCCGGCCTCACCCCCACCTGACCCCCACCGGAGGACGCCGGCGCGGAGTTGGGGCTCCGCGCCGGCACCGGTGGCAGCTCAGGAACTGCTGCAGGCGCTGCCGTTGAGGGCGAACGCCGCGGGCTTGGCGGTGTTGCCGGTGTGCGTGGCCTGGAACCCGACGGTGACCGAGGCGTTCGGCGCGATCGCCGCGTTGTAGGCCGCATTTCGCGCGGTTACCTGGCCCGACGTCGGTGCGAAGGCGGCACTCCATCCGGAGGTGATCGTTTGCCCGGCCGGCAGGGTGAACACCAGGGACCAGCCGTTGACCGCGGTGGTGCCGGTGTTGGTGATGGTGAGGCTCTCGGTCAGGCCGGTGTTCCACGCGCTCACGGTCGCGGTGACGCGGCAGGACGCGGCGGCCGGCGGGGTCGAGGGCGGTGCGGTGGGGGGCGTGGTGGGCGGCGTGGTCGGCGGCGTGGTCGGGGTCGTCGTGCCGGTGATGCCGAAGAAGGCGAGGGCCTGCGCGGCCATGCCGGCGGACGGCAGGCTGTGCCCGGCACCCTGGATGCTGTACGCCTCGACCGGCACCGCGCCGGAACTGTCGGCGTAGCGGCGGCGGTTCCAGTTGGCCTGCGGGGTGTCGGTGGAGGTCGGCGTCTGGCTCAGCCCGAACACGTTGGTCCACTGCTCGATCGCCTCCTGCAGCAGCGAGTACGGCACCAGGGTGTCGTTGGTGCCGTGCCACAACTGGATGCGCGGGCGGCGGCCGCTGTAGCCCGGGTAGGCGTTGCGGACCGCGTCGCCCCACTCCTGCGGCGTCCGGTTCATGCTGCCGCCGGTGCACCGGCTGGCGCCCGGCGGATAGTCGGCCGCGTTGGCGAAGCAGTTGAACGGCACGCCCATGAACGCGGCGCCGGCCGAGAACACGTCCGGGTACAGGGCCAGCATGTGGTTGGTCATCATGCCGCCGGACGAACTGCCGGTCGCAAAGACCCGGGCCGGGTCGCCGCCGTACTGCCGCTGCACATAGTTGATCATCGAGATGATGGACACCGGGTCGCTGCCGCCGCCGCGCCGCTTGGCCGCCTCGGACCAGGTGTCGAAGCAGTTGCCGAAACCGGCCTGCTGGGTCGCGCTGGGATAGATGACGACGTAGCCGTACCGGTCGGCCAGCGAGGCGAACTCGCTGCCCGAGTAGAAACCGGGACCGGAGCCGCCGCAGCCGTGCATGGCCACCACGATCGGCGGGTTGGCCGGCCGGTTGTCCGGAACGTAGACGTGCATGCGCATGCCGCCGGGGTTGTCACCGAAGGCGGTCACCTCGGTCAGCGAGGCGGCGAAGGCGGGCCGCGCCCCCGGCGCCACCGGCGCGACGACGGCCACCGCAACAGCCGCGGCAATGAGGAACTTCCGGCTGACTCTCATCTCTGACTCCGTTCGTCGTTTGACAGATAGAGTCTCGCTCGATACGGAAACTGTCAATTGACGGGAGTCGATTTGTTGGGGACGGCGAGAACGGCAGGTGGGCCGTCTAGAGTCGTTGCCGTGACCAGTCCCTATGACATCGAGGAGATTTTTCCGGGGGACGGGGCTGGGTCGCTGTTGCCTCGGCGGCAGACCGGCAACTCGCCGCAGGGTCTGGCGGTGACGCTGCTGGCCGACTACACGCTGCGGGACCGGGGTGCGTTGCCGTCCGCGGCCATCGTGGAGCTGCTCGGTGAGGCCGGGGTCAGCCCGGCGGGTGCCCGGACGGCGATCAGCCGGCTCGCCCGTCGCGGCGTGGTCGAGAGCCTCCGCGAGGGCCGGCGCAGTTCCTATCGGCTCACCGTGGCGGCCGCTGCCAACCTGGCGGCCGGTGGCAGTGCGATCGTCTCGGCGGCCGGCGCGGAACCGTGGGACGAGCGGTGGACGCTGGTCGCGTTCTCGTTGCCGCAGGAGGAAGGCACCCTGCGGCGCGGGTTGACCACCCAGCTGCGGTGGATGGGCTACGCGCCGCTGTACGACGGGCTGTGGATCTCGCCGCACGACCTCACCGCGAAGGCCCGCAGCCGTCTCGCCGAGCTCAGCCTCGGCACGCTGACCGTCTTCCGGGCCCGGCACGTCGAGATCGGCGCGGCGGTCCGGCGGAACCCGCTGGATGCCTGGGACACCGCCGAGATCGCGCGCCAGTACGAGGCCTTCATCGAACGCTGGAAGTCGTTGCCGGAGCGGATCGCCGGGCCTGCGGCGGTGCGCGCCCGCACCGAGGTGATGGACACCTACCGGCGGCTGCCCATCCTCGACCCGCAGTTGCCGGCGCAGCTGCTGCCGCCGGGCTGGCTGCGTGAGCCAGCCCGGCGGTTGTTCGTCACCGTCTACGACGGCCTGGCGGATGCCGCCGAGAACCATGTGCGCGCGGTGGCCGGCGTCGACACCCCGGGGATCCGGGCGCACACGGTTGCCGACCTCGCCGCGGGCCTGGGGATCAGCGCTGCAGCGTGAGCAGGCCGGGCCGGTACGGCAGGAGGCCGTAGTCGCCGCCGGAGCTGGGGTTGCGGCCCTGGTAGAGCAGTTGCAGGTTGCAGGGGTTGATGGTCATGGTCTGGTCGGCGCTGGTGCGGATGAGTTCGCCGTGGCTGATGTCGTTGGTCCAGGTGGCGCCGCTGT
Source organism: Paractinoplanes rishiriensis (assembly GCF_016862375.1). Classification (GTDB taxonomy): domain Bacteria; phylum Actinomycetota; class Actinomycetes; order Mycobacteriales; family Micromonosporaceae; genus Actinoplanes; species Actinoplanes rishiriensis. The sequence continues at coordinate 29,697 of NZ_BOMV01000120.1, forward strand.
TGGCTTTGCCGGCGAACGGGTTGCTTTCGGTGGCGGCTTGCGGGGTCCAGGTGCCGCCGAGGCTGGTGGCGGTGAAGGAGCGGAAGTAGCGGCCGTTGGCGCCGATGGCTTCGACGATCATGAGGTATTGGTTCTGGCCTTGGACTTTATAGACCTGGGGTGCTTCGAACAGGTTGTTGGTGGTGTCGCTCATGATGGTGGTGTAGTTGCTGCCGAAGCTGCCGGGGAAGTTGCCGATCGGCATGCTGGCTCGGTAGATCTTGCCGTTGTCGCCGGCGAAGAAGAGGTACATGTTGGTGCCGTCGCCGATGAGGGCCTGGTCGATGGGGCCGGTGCCGGAGCCGGTGATGCTGCCGGTGAACAGTGGTTGTGCGGTGGACCAGCCGTTGGCGTTGGTGGGGTTGGTGGAGGTTTTGTAGGAGAAGGCGGTGGGTCCCCATTGGTAGGCGAGGACCCAGATGTTCTTGGGTGCGAAGTAGAACAGTGAGGGTGCGACGGTGCCGGCGGACATGGCGTTCTGGGTGGCGGAGCCGAGTTGGTTGAAGTTGCTGACGACGTTGAAGTTCATCGAGCCCCAGCTGGTGCCGGTGTCGTGGGTGGTGGCGTAGACGAGGTGGCCGCCGTTGTAGGGGGCGGTGGTGAAGTCTTTGAGTGACACCCAGCCCGATCGCGGCTGGGCGAGCACGCCGGTCGACGACCAGCGGTAGGACGACGGAAGGCTGCAGTTGCCGCCGGGCGGCGGCGTCGTGGGTCCGGTGGTGGGCGTGCCCGACCCGACCCGGACCAGCTGCCACTGCTGGTTGCTGCCGTTCCAGTCGTCGTACTGGACGACGTTGGCGCCGTCCGCGGTGCCGGCGCCCTGCACCTCGACGGCCTTGCCGCTGTTGCGGTTGATCAGCCGGACGTAGCCGCCGTCCGAGTCGGCGAGGCGGAACTGCTGGTTGGTGCCGTTGCTGTCGGCCCACTGCACGATGGCGGCGCCGTTGGCGGTGGAGAAGTTGTAGACGTCGAGCACCTTGCCGGAGTGCCGGGACTTGAGCCGGTAGTAGCCGCCGCCGGAGTCGACGAATTGCCACTGCTGCTGCGCCTGGTCGTTGCGGGCCCACTGGGTGATCCGGCCGCCGTCGGCGGTGGACAGGTTGTAGACGTCGAGTGCCTTGCCGCTGTTGCGGTTGACCAGCACGTACGAGGCGTTGGTGTCGACCGTGGCGGCGGAGGCCTGCGAGGCGGTGACCGCGATGGCGCCGGCACCGGCCACCAGGACCAGAGAGGCGACGGCCATGCGGATCCAGCGGGGCCGCCGGGGACGGGCGGACGCTTCCATTTCTTGGTTCTCCTTCGGGGATGGGGGGAGGGCGCCGAGCTGTTAACGTTCACAATTTCTGGCGCATTGGCGCAACGCTAAGCGGAAAATCGGCGGCGAATCAAGTACGACCCAGGTCGGCGGAAGTCATTACGATTTTTCCGGCAGAGTTTCACATTACAACTTTTCAGTGCCGATTCTGAGCCCGGAAGTTACAGCGAAAGATGCTCTTGACCGCTCCGGAAAAGGCGGCGTAGCGTGCGGTGGCACCAGCGAAATACTTCGATATCTCTACGTAAATTCCGGGACTGCGTTCGAAGGGAAGACGATGGCGGCCTCGAGGGGAATCAGTCGCAGATCGTTGCTGGGGATAGCCGGTGCCGGCGCGGCCGGGGCGCTGCTGAGTGGGTGCAGCAGTGCTGAGTCCGCGTCGGCCCGCACCATCCGGTGGTGGCATATCGCGAATACCGATCCGATGTTGTCGCAGTGGGCGGATATGGCGCGCCGTTTCGAGGCCGCTCATCCCGGCGTCAAATTCGAGATCACCGCACTGGAGAATGAGGCGTTCAAGACGAAGCTCACCACCAACATCCAGGCCGGTGATCCGCCGGACATCTTCCACACCTGGGGCGGCGGCGTGCTGTTCCAGCAGGCCGAGGCCGGCATGGTCAAGGAGATCACCGCCGAGGTCGGTCAGTGGCGCGACACCCTGATCCCGACCGCGCTCGACGCCTATACCGCCGACGGCAAGACCTACGGCTCCGCGGTCGACACCGGCATGGTCGGTTTCTGGTACAACAAGGAGCTTTTCGAGCGGGCCGGGGTCGCCGGTCCGCCCGCGACCTGGGCCGGGTTTCTCGACGCCGTGCGCAAGCTCAAGGCGGCCGGCGTCACGCCGATCGCGCTGGCCGGCAAGGAGAAATGGCCCGGTCACTACTACTGGGCGTACCTCGCCATGCGGGTCGCGGGCCTGGACGCGCTGCGGCAGGCCGCGGTGGACAAGAACTTCGTGACCCCGGACTTCGTCGCGGCCGGCGCCCGGCTGACCGAACTCGTCGCGCTGCAACCGTTCCAGACCGGGTTCCTGGCCGCCGGGTATTCCACCGCGGAAGGGCAGGCCGCCACCGTCGGCAACGGCAAGGCGGCGATGGAGCTGATGGGCCAGTGGGCGCCCGTGGTGCAGCGGGACTCCTCGGCCGGCAAGAAGGGTCTCGGCGACAAGCTGGGCTTCTTCGGCTTCCCGGCGGTCGACGGCGGCAAGGGCAAGGGCACCGACGCGTTCGGCGGTGGCGGCGGATTCGCGGTGGGCAAGGACGCGCCGGCCGAGGCCGTCGAGTTCCTCAAGTTCATCGCCCAGCCGGACAACGCCCGGATCGAGGCCAGGACGGCCGGGGTGCTGCCGGTGGTCAAGGCCGCCGAGGACGCCGTCACCGACCCGAACCTCAAGCTGGTGGCGCAGACTCTGGCCACGTCGACCGGCTTCCAGCTCTACCTCGATCAGGCGTACGCGCCGGCGGTGGGCCAGCAGCTCAACGACAGCGTGGCCGAACTGCTGGCCGGCAAGGCGTCGCCGGAGCAGGTCGTGCAGGCCATCACCACCGCCGCGAAACAGGGCTGAGCGGGCGTGCTCACCAGCGAACGGCCGGCGCCAGCGAGTCCGCAGGCGCCGGCCGGCCCCGCCCCGCGCCGCCGGCGGCCGTGGGGAACAGTCGTACTGTTCCTGAGCCCGGCGCTCGTGCTGTTCGGCGTGCTCGTGCTGACCCCGATCGCGGTGGCCGCGTACGCCGGATTCTTCACCTGGAACGGCTTCGGCGTGCCCACCACGTTCGTGGGCCTGGACAACTTCCGGCGACTCCTGGCCGACCAGGTCTTCGTCGGCGACCTGCAGCGCAGCCTGCTGCTGATCGTGCTGTCGATCGGCATCCAGCTACCCGTTTCGCTGGCGTTGGCGATGCTGCTCAATCAGCCGCTGCGCGGCCGCCGCGCGTACCGCATGATCTTTTTTGCGCCTTATGTTTTGTCCGAAGTGGTCACGGCGGTGCTGTTCACCATGATCTTTTCGCCCAGTCAGGGACTTCTCGGCCTGGGCGGCACCTGGCTGGCCGAGCCGGACACGGTGATGTATGCGCTGTTCGTGGTGATCTCGTGGAAGTACTTCGGCTTCCACACGATCCTCTATCTCGCCGGGCGGCAGGGGATTCCGCAGGAACTGCACGACGCGGCCGCCATCGACGGCGCCGGTCCGTGGCAGGCGTTCCGCCGGATCACCCTGCCGCTGCTCGGGCCGACGATCCGGATCAGCGTGTTCCTGTCGGTGCTCGGCACCATCCAGCTGTTCGACATGGTCTGGGTGCTCACCGGTGGCGGGCCGATCCGGTCGTCGGAGACCCTCGCGGTGACCATGTTCCAGGAGGGCTTCAAGCGGTTCCACGTCGGTTACGCCAGCGCGATCAGCATGGTGATCTTCCTGATCAGCCTGGCGTTCGGGTTGCTGTACCAGCGGTTCGTCCTGCGCCGCGACCTCGAGGGCGCGGTCACCACGATGGGAGACCAACGATGAGGGCGGTACGCAGCGGAGCCCTGCACCTGCTCAGCATCCTGGTCGGTGCCGTCGTGGTGGTGCCGATCTTCTTCGGCGTGCTGGGCGGCTTCAAGGACAACGGCCAGCTGTTCACCAACCCGTTCGGCCTGCCCTCGCCGTGGGTGCCGGGGAACTACACCGAGGTGCTGGGTTCGGCAGCGTTCTGGCAGCAGGCCGGCAACAGCGTCACGATCGCGGTGGTCAGCACGGTGCTGGTCGTCCTGGTCAGCGCCATGGCCGCGTACATCTTCGCCCGGTACGCCTTTCCGGGCCGGGAACTGCTGTTCATGTTCTTCGCGGTCGGGCTGATGTTTCCGTTCGCCGTCGCGATCCTGCCGCTGTTCATTCTGCTGCGCGAGCTGAACCTGCTGGACAATCCGCTCGGCGTGATCCTGCCGCAGGTCGCGTTCGGCCTGCCCATCACGATCATCATTCTGCGCAGTTTCTTCCGCGGCATCCCGGCGGAGGTGGAGGAGTCCGCGGTGCTCGACGGATGCGGGCCGTTCCGGTTTTTCTGGCGGATCCTGATGCCGATGTCCCGGCCGGCGCTCGGCACGGTCTCGGTGCTCGCGGTCGTCGGCAGCTGGAACAATTACCTGTTGCCGCTGATCGTCTTCAACGATTCGCGGTGGTGGACGCTGCCGCTCGGCGTCCAGCAGTTCCAGTCGCAGTACTCGGCCGACACCGCGCGCATTCTGGCCTACGTCACCATCGCGATGCTGCCGTCGCTGATCTGTTACGCCCTCGCCGAACGGCAGCTGATCGGCGGCCTCACCAGTGGGCTCGGAAAAGGCTGATTCAGGCCAGCGGGGGGCGCACCCGGAAGGAGCGGTCGGACCGGAACTTCGCGGTGCTGTCGTCCTGGTCGACCCACATCTCGGTGCCGACGTGCCGGATGAAATACCCGGAATAGTTGTACGACTCGAGCGACAGGGTGCCGGCCGCGGCGCCGTTCCGCAGGCAGAACGTGGCGTCCCGGCGGAACAGCACGGTCGCCTCCTCGCGGGACGGCCGCAACCGGAACGACGCGTGCCGGAGCCACCGGCCGTCGGTGGTCCGGAACGAGTAGCAGTCGGTGCCGGCCAGCCCGGGAACGACCTCGAAGGTGGCCCGGCGGCGCGCCGCGGCACTGCTGTCGCCGTTCAGGGGGGCGAGCACGCCGAGGCCGTCGGCGGTGGTCGAGACGAACCGGCCGCCGAGGTTGGCCGACTCCAGCGAGACCTCGCCGGCCGGCAGCGCGGGTGGCGACGGTGCGGTCGCCGCCGGTGCCACCAGGATCGGCGCGTTGGCCGACGTGACGGGTGGTGCGGAACGGCCGTTGACCGCCACCACCACGGTCACCACGACGGCCACGCCGGTCGCGGCGGCCACCACCCGTGGACGCGAACGGAGCCCGGCAAGCGCCCGGCCCAGCACGCCGCCGGCGCTCGCCGGGCCGATCCCGGCCGCGATGGTCTGCGCGGTGGTTTCCGCGAGCGCGGCCGGCAGCGGCAGCAGCGCGATCCCGGCCAGCAGCCGCTCCAGCGGGATCTGGCCCTCGGCGGCGCGGGCGCACACCGGGCAGGACCGGGTGTGCCGGCCGATCCGCTTGCGCCAGAACGGGCTCGGCACGCCGTTCCAGTCGGCGATCGCGGCGGCCAGCGCGTCGCAGCCGGGCATCGCTTCCAGCGCCGCCACGATGGAGCGGCTCAGGTCGAGTTGCTCGCGCATCCGGTGCAGCAGCACCCCGGTGTGCGGGACGCTGGCCCGCACGGTGCGGGCCACCTCGGCCCGGGTCAGCTCGCCGGCCGTCTCCAGCCACCACAGCGACAGCAGCGAGCGGTCGTCGGCCGAGAGCCAGCGGGTCGCGCTGCGCACCTGCCGCCGCTGCCCGGCCAGCATGGCGCGCAGCAGCGCGGGGCCCTCGATGTCGGCGTCCGGTTTCCAGGCCGCGGCCTCCAGCGGCGCGGTGTGCCCGGCGCTGGTGCCGGACCGGGCCAGGTGGGTGCCGATCTGGTGCACCGCGATCGCCGCGAGCCACGGCCGGAAGCTGGCCGGCTCGCGCAGCCGGGGGAGCTGTCGCAGTGCGCGGAGCGCCACCTCCTGCACCACGTCGTCGACGTCCGGGCTGTCGCCGAGCGCCTGCCGGGCCAGGTTGTAGATCATCGGCAGGTGCGCGCGGAACAGCGCGTCCTGTGCGCGGAGGTCGCCGGCGCGCGCCGCGACGGCGAGCGCGGCGTCCGTCTCCCGGGCCGGCCGCGTCCGCTCCGCGTGAACGCTCACAGTGTCTATGACCGGCATGTTACGAAGCGGTTCCCGATCCGACAAGCGCCGCTCGCGCGACGACTCCGGTGGCCCCGTGTGCATTACGCTTTTTCACCAACAATCTTGTTGTTCGCTGGTCAGTGCCATGAAAAGTGTAATGGCTGCAATCGGAAAATGGTCGATCGGTGAGTGGCACTGATTCGCATTGAATTTCGCGAAATCTTCTGGCAATGTTCTGCGACATCCCCGTTAGTTCAGCAGGTTGTTAACGTTAACACCTGAGGAGATCCCCCATGTCACATTCATTGGTTCGTCGCTGGGCCACGGCGTTGGCGGCCGGGCTGCTAGTCGTCGGCGCCGCCGTCACGGTGCTGCGCCCCGCGCCGGTGGAAGCCCTCGAGAACGGCGTGGCGCGCACCCCGCCGATGGGCTGGAACACCTGGAACACGTTCGCGTGCAACATCAACGAGACGCTGATCCGGCAGACCGCGGACGCCATGGTCAGCAACGGCATGCGCGACCTCGGCTACCAGTACGTGGTGGTCGACGACTGCTGGTTCGACCCGAACCGGGACGGTGCCGGCAACCTGCAACCCAACCTCTCCCGGTTCCCCAGCGGGATGAAGGCGCTCGGCGACTACCTGCACGCCCGTGGCCTCAAGTTCGGGATCTACCAGGTGCCCGGCGCCCGCACCTGCGCGCAGAGCGTCGGCACCTATCCCGGCTCGACCGGCAGCCTGGGCCACGAGGTCCAGGACGCCAACCAGTTCGCGGCCTGGGGCGTCGACTACCTCAAGTACGACTGGTGCAGCGGCAGCGGGACGATCAACGACCAGGTCGCGTCGTTCGCCAAGATGCGCGACGCGCTGCGGGCCACCGGCCGGCCGATCGTCTACAGCATCAACTCGAACAGCTTCCACTGCTGCACGGGTCCGCAGCGCAGCTGGACCGACGTGTCGAACATGTGGCGGACCACCGAGGACATCACCAACCGCTGGGACACCGGCAACACCAACGGCTACCCGATGGGCATCAAGAACATCATCGACATCAACGTGCCGCTGGCCGGCCACGCCGGGCCGGGCGGGTTCACCGACCCGGACATGATGGTGGTGGGCCGCGGCGGGATGACCGACACCGAGATGCGGACGCACTTCGCGATGTGGGCGGTGATGGCGGCCCCGCTGATCGCCGGCAACGACGTCCGGTCGATGGACGCGGCGACCTCCACCATTCTCAAGAACAGCCGGCTGATCGCCGTCAACCAGGACAGCCTCGGCCTCCAGGGCGTGCAGGTCTCGATCGACAGCGGCCGCCGGGTGCTGGCCAAGCGGCTGTCCAACGGCGACGTCGCGGTGGCCCTCTACAACCCGGGATCCGGCGCGGCCACGATGTCCACGACCGCCGCGGCGATTGGCAAGAGCGGCTCCTCGTTCACCCTCACCGACGCCTGGACCGGCGCCACCAGCACGACCTCCGGGACGATCAGCGCGAACGTCCCGTCGCACGGCACCGTCGTCTACCGGGTGAGCGGCGGCGGCACCGGGCCGTCGCCGACTTCCAGCCGGCTGGTCAGCTCGTCCTCCGGGCGGTGCCTGGACGTGCCGATGAGCAACACCGCCAACGGCACCCAGCCGGTGATCTGGGACTGCGGCACCGCGGCGAACCAGCGCTGGACCGCGTCCGGGCAGACCCTGCAGGCGCTGGGCAAATGCCTGGACTCCCCGGCCGGCGCCACGGCCGGCACCAAGGTGCAGATCTGGGACTGCACCGGCGGGGCCGGCCAGCAGTGGACCCTCCAGGCCAACGGCACGCTCCGCAACAACCAGTCCGGCCTGTGCCTGGACGTCGACCGCAACCTCACCACGAACGGCACCCTGACCCTGCTGTGGACCTGCACCGGCGCCGCCAACCAGGTCTGGACCAAATCCTAGGAGCAATTGATGCACGAGTTAATCCGGCGGAGATGGCTGGCGGCGCTGACGGTTGTGGTCACCGCGTTGGCCGGTGGTGTGCTGGCGGTGGTCACCGCGTCGACGGCGTCGGCCGCGACCGTCGACACCAACGCCTGGTATGTGCTGGTGAACCGCACCAGCGGCAAAGCCCTGGACGTCTACAACCTCTCCACGGCCGACGGCGGCCGGATCACCCAGTGGACCCGTGGCGACGGTGCCAACCAGCAGTGGCAGTTCGTGGACTCGGGCGGTGGCTACTACCGGATCAAGTCGCGGCATTCCGGCAAGGTCCTCGATGTCCACAACTTCTCCACCGCCGACGGCGGTGCGATCGTGCAGTGGGCCGACGGCAACGGACAGAATCAGCAGTTCCGGCTGGCCGACTCGGACGGTGGGTACGTCCGGCTGATCGGCCGGCAGAGTGGTAAAGCCGTCGAGGTGCAGAGCGCTTCCACCGCTGACGGCGCCAACATCGTGCAGTATGCCGATTGGGGTGGCAACAACCAGCAGTGGCAACTCGTCCAGGTGGGCGGCGGTGGCAGC
>NZ_BOMV01000121.1 GCF_016862375.1 Paractinoplanes rishiriensis
CCACTGTGTGGATTCCGGCCGTCAGAAATAAGGGGCAGCTACCACAACATCAACTCACTCAATTGCCGCCGATCGGGCACGGCAGCTGTGGCACGCCGTCACACTCGGTCGTCGATCGGCGTCTTGGCTCTCGGACATGTCGGCCTGCCTCCGCCCGCTCGGTCGACAACGGCATCGGCATTCCGCTGCACCGCCGGCATCCGGGCCGGTTCGTGTGGATCGCGCAGGACAACATCCGGCGGAACCATCATGGACGAGGACGGCCCCGCTCAGCGACCCCTGACGGTCGACATGATCGATCGCTGCGCACGACTGGCGCTCGCCGGCGGGGCGCGCCGTCACCCTGACGCTGGAGCCCTATCCCTAACTGCGGCGGCGTTCACGAACCTTGACCGATGACGAACCGTAGCCCTGCGATTACCCTAGATGGGCGCTCGAGGATCAGCATCCCCGGAGGCAACGGCTATGGCCCCACCTCGGTTGTCCGGCCCCCAGCAGCGGGAGCTGCAGGAGGCGCTCGCGGCCATCTTCGACCGCGACCAATTAGAACAATTCCTCCTGTACCGATTGAATATCAGACTCGAGGACATCTCTCCCAAGGCCGACAACCTCCAGAGCAGTCTGTTCCGTGTCCTGGAGCACGCGAAACGGCGGCTGTGGTGGCGTGACCTGGTGGTCGAGGCGCGCAATGAGTTGCCGGAGGACGCGGGCCTCATCATGTTCGCCCAGCGGGTCGGCCTCGCCCCCGCCGTGACCATCGTCGGGGACCACACGACCGGCACCCCATCCCCGCGGCAGCTCCAGCTCCAGATCCGCGAGGCCGGGAGCACGCTGGACTTCAGCCAGTACCTGCGACGCGCGGGTGCCGTCGAGGGGCGGGTCTGCCGGGTCGAGTACCCGAGGGGCGAGGCGCACGGCACCGGTTTCCTCGTCGGACCAACCACCGCGATCACGAACTACCACGTCATGGAGCACGTCCTGCGGGGGCGCATCGATCCGCGGCACGTCGTGCTGCGATTCGACTATCGGACAGACTCCGACGGCGTCACGGTCCGCGACGGCACCGTGTACAGGATGGCCGCCGACTGGCTAGTCGACGCCAGCCCGTACAGCCCGGCAGACCTGACCTCCGGATCCCAAGCACAGCCGGCACCCGACGAACTCGACTACGTGATCATGCGGGTCGACGGGACCCCCGGCCACGATCCGATCGGCGGCGAGACCGACGACCCGAGGCCACCGAGGACGCGCCGGGGCTGGATCGAGATCCCGGCCAGGGAGCACGACTTCGACCGCGACCCCGCGCTGAACATCGTCCAGCATCCCGAGGGCCGCCCGATCCAGATCGCGCTCGACACCCATGCGGTTATCGGCCGCGACCCGACCGGTATCCGGATCCGGTACACCACGACCACCGCACCAGGCTCCTCCGGCTCACCCTGCTTCAGCCTGAACTGGCAGTGGGTCGCGCTGCACCACAGCGGCGACCCCAAGTACTGGCAGGGCGGCCCCGCCTCCTACAACCAGGGGATCCCCGTGACGGCGATCCGCGACCTGGCCGTGGCGCGGGGCGCGGACTGGGCCCTCGGCGGATGACCGGGACCGGGAATGACGAGCACACACCGACCCCGGATCCCGGGCCCGCAGCGTGACCGGATCGAGCGGGCGATCCGCGAGCACTTCGACGACGCCGAACTGTCCCGGCTGGTGGCCTTTCTCGGCCAGCGCTACCGCGACTACGTCGGCCCCGGCCTCGGCCTCGAGGAGGCGGTCCATCGGGTGGTCGAGGTGGCCCACCGGCGCGGTTGGCTATTCGACCTGCTGGAGCAGGCGGCCCGCGAGCGACAGGGGCCGCAGTTCCCCTTCAGACAGATCATCGAGCACCTGACCAAGCTGCGACCGGACCACCTCGTGGTCCTCGTGGCCGACACCCCAGGCGGCGAGCTAATCGCCGCCGACGCCCGGCGCAGGCTCGCCGACCTGCCCGTGACACTGCAACCCTGGCCGAGCGGCGACGGACCGCCCGATCAGGCCCGCGCCGTGATCGACGCGTCCGACGTGGTGATTGTCGCTATGGTCGCAGCCCACGGTTGGCTCTGCCGGTACGTCCTGGACCGGGCCGCCGCCACCGCATCCGACGTCGTCGCGCTGCTCGCCCGGGACGACATGGCCGACACGCTGCCCTCCCACGTCACGACCATCCGCATCACCGGCGGCACCAGCGAGGGCTGGGACGAACTCGAGCGCCACCTAGACCTCCTCGCCTCCCCCGAAGGGCTGCTGCGCGCCCTGCACGCCCGGCGGGACCGGCTCGCGGCGCTGCTGGCCGGCGCAGGCGGCGAGCAGCCGCGGTACGAGGCGGAGATCCGCGACGTCGAGTCGCGCATCGACCTGCAGCAGCGGCGCGTCCGCGACCCGGTCGGAGCGCGCCGGGACTCTCTGGAGGTGATCGAGCAGACTCGGCGGCAGGAGCGGGAACCCGACCAACCCAGGGCGATGGCCACCCGGATCCCCACGGTCAACGCACCCCCGCCAGAGCCGCCGGCGTTCCAGGACCGCGACGACGAGCGCATCCTGGTCGAGCAGTCGCTGCTGGATCCCGCCGTTCGGCTCGTCGCGCTCACCGGCCGGGACGGCGTCGGCAAGACCGGCCTCGTGTCCCGGCTGTGGAACAGCCTGTTCAACCCCGACACCCCGGTCGCCGTCGACGGCCTGGCGTACCTCCCCGTCCACGGCTTCCTGCCGGTCACACCCATGGCCCTGCTGCGGGCGCTGCTGTGGGCACTGCCCGGCGACGCCGCGAACCGCCTCGACGAGCGGCTGCGGCTGCCGGTCCCGCTCGTGGAAAAGGTCGACGAGGTGCTGGCTGAGCTCGGTGACCGGACCGTCGTCGTAGTCATCGACAACGTCGAGGCGCTGCTCGACGACGCCGGCGCCCTGCGGGACCCCGGCCTGCAAGGCCTCGTCAGTCACCTCGTCCGCCACCCCGTTCCCGCAGTCCGGCTGGTGCTGGTGAGCCAACGGCCACCCGCCCACCTCCTCGGGTCGCTGCCGGAGCACGCCATCCGGGCCGAGCCGCTGCGCGGGTTGCAGCGCGACGAGGCCCACCGGTTGCTGTGCGCGCTCGACACCGAAGAGGTCTTCGCCTTCGAGGGGGCGTCCGACCACGAGAAGGACCGGCTGCACCGGCTGACCGGGGGCACGCCCCGCGCGCTCGAGTTGGCCTACGCCGTCCTGCGTTCCCGGCCCGAAGCCACCCTCGCCAGGCTGCTCGACGAGATCGACCAGCGAGCCGGGTCCGACGTCGTGCGCTTCCTGTTCGACGAGATCTTCCGCGAGCTCACCCGCGACCAGCAACGCGTAGTGCAGGCCTTAGCCGCGTACGCGAGACCGGTCGAGGCGGGCGCCGTGGACGATCTCCTCCAGTACTACCTCGGCGGTACCGCGAGCAGGACGCTCCTCGAGTCGCTCCACGAGCGGCGCTTCATCCGGCGCGACGGCAATCGTTACTACCTGCCCTACCACCCCGACGGCTGGTGGGTGTTGCAGCAGCTGCCGCCGGGAGGCCCCGAGGACCGCGAGCCCCCCTACCGGCTGACCAGAACCGCGCTGTGGTATCTCGCCGCCGAGCACTTCGCCGGCGTACGCAAGCCCGAGGACGCGGTGACCGACATCGGCGACCTCGCCGCACGGTTCGACGAGATCGACCTTCGCATCCGGGGCGGCGAGTACGACCTGGCGCAGGAGCTCATCGAGGACCTCGACACCGGGTACCTCAACCGGTGGGGATACAGCGACGCAACGATCCCGATGCTCGACGATCTCGCGCCGGACGTGGCCGGGGACCGCAACCGCACGGTGCGGTTGCTGTCCCGGCTCGCCGAGGCGCACCGCCAGCGGGAGCGGGCCGAGCAGTCGATCGCCTGCATCGACCGAGCCGTGACCCTGCTGCGCTGGCGGGACGCGGACCCCCGCGCGGTACTCGACATCCAGCGCGGGGCGGCGCTGGCCGACCTGGGCCGGCTCTCCGAGGCCACGGCGTCTTACCGGCGGGCCTGGTGGCGCTCCATCTGGTTCAACGACGACGAGCAGACCGCAGCGGTGCACAGCGGCCTGATGTCCTGCCTCGGCCGTGCCGGCCGGTTCGCCGCGGCACTGCGTCACCGCGACCGGGCGGTACGTCTGCTGCGCGGGCACGCCGAAACCGCCCTGGCCGTGGGATCCCGCCTCCGGCTCAACGCCTGCTGGATCCAGAGCCAACTCGGCCGGCACGGCCCCGCCTGGGAGGAGCTGTGGGCCGCCCTTGCCATGTCCGGCGACCTGCACCATCACCTGATCCGGGGACGGGCCCTGGTACTCCAGGCGCAGCTACTCCTCGACGAGGGCGGGTACGCGGCCGCCGTCGAGGTCGCCGAGATCGCCGCGGACCTCGGCGTACAGGCCGACAACGGTCGGCTGTGCCGGGCCGCCAAGGAGATCCTCACGCTCGCCCGGTTGTGCGTCGACGACCTGAACGGGGCGGCGGAGGCCGTCGACGTACCCGGCCGGTCCAACGGCGACCTGCTCGGCCTCGGCCTGCGGGGCATCGTCGCGTACCGGCGTGGCGACAGCGGAACCGCGCGGGCCGCGTTCGAGGTGGCCGACGCGCAGGCCCGTGCCCGCCGCGTCACCGAGGCCCGCGACTTCCAGGTCCTCGACTGGCACGGCCTAGTGCTTACCGGCTGGGCGCTGGTCGACCGCGACCAGCGCGACCGGCACCTGGCCGCGGCCGAGGAAGCGTTTTACGGCGCCAGGAGGCTGGCCCCGGACGGCCACGGCGCGGTCCTGCGCACCATGCAGCTGCTCAACCAGATGGCCTTCGACGCCGACCCGGCGCTCGTCGACCGGGTACGAGCCGCGGCCGGCGGCATCACCGGATCGTGACCACCCCAGGACGATCGTCACAATCACCAGGATCAAGACCACGGCCAGGATCGCCAGCCAGCTCGGACCGCGGCGTCTAGGCGGCCCCACCCATTTGGACTGCGAGTCGTAATGCCAGTTCAGCATGCCCGGTCTCCGATCACGCCACCGTGCCGGCTCTCGTTCAAGGGCTTCCCCTTCGACGCTAGGAAACCCGTGCCGGGCAGGTCCATGACGCACCAGACCGGGCAGAACACCGCCACAACGCGGCGGTCGCGGCTGGCGACCCAACCCCTGACAGATCGGCGGGCGGTGCGTGAGGATCGGCGGACGATCGTTTACCTCCTCCGTCCCCTCCTCACCGGAAGGCTTGGCCGCTGATGTTTGTCCGGGTCGCCGTCTCCGATCCGCTCCCCGTCTTCCGCCGGGGGATCCTCGCGTGCCTGCCGGAGGCCGGGTTCGAGTCCCCGACCCGGGAGGAACTTCTGCGCTGGGCGCGCACCGCGGAACGCCGCGTCGTGCTGCTCAGCGTGCAGGTGCCCGAGGACTGGCAGCTGATGGCGGACCTCTGCCGGGAACCCGGCGACGTCCTCGTCGTGGCCCTGCTAAGCGAGCCAACCGTCCCGGCGTACGTGCGAGCGCTCGCCGCTGGCGCGGCCGCGGCGGTATCCCGGGACGCCACCCCGGCCGAGGTCCGGGAGGCGTTCGAGGCGGCGCTCGACGGACGGGTGACCCTCCCGATAGCGGTGGTGCGGGCGATGACGTCCCCGGGTGGCTCCGGCGAGACGACCGTCCTCGACGACCGCCCCGCGGCGACCGAGATTGAGTGGCTCCGGCACCTGGCGGGCGGCGCGACCGTCGCCCAGTTGGCCGCTCACGCCGGGTACTCCGAACGGATGATGTTCCGGCTGCTGCGCGAGCTGTACACCAGATTGGGCGTGGGCGGCCGGACCGAGGCATTGATGCGCGCCCGCGACCGCGATTGGATCTGACACCATGGCAGGTGAGCATTGCCGACTTTCCTTCCCCGAGGAGGTTCCGCCATGTCTCACCCGAACAACGACGGGGCCGAGATGGTTCGTCGCCTGGTGGTCTCGCGGTCGGTGGCCCAGCGCAGCGGGGTCCCGCTCGAGTCCGTCGGGCCGGCCGAGGTCGACGGCGTCGGCCCCGATGCCGGTGCCGTGGTCGACCGGGTGGCCGCGGCCCTCGAGCGGGCCGAGCACACCGGGCTGCCGGAGGCCGCCGGGGATCGCGCGGCGTTCTGGCAGGCACGCGAGATCGTCCTGCACGAGACCAGGCAGGTCTGCGCCAAGCTCGACGAAGACCCGGACGCGCCGCTCGACGATGACGACCTGCTCGCCCTCGAGGCGATCATCCGGATCGACGGCAGCCGCCCGTGCCTGCCGATTAGGGGTGGCAGCTTCGACCCGGTGCACCCGTTCGCCGGCGTCTGGTCGTCCACTCTCGCCGCCGTGCAGCCTCGCCTGTACCACCACATCGCCGCGGTGGGCCGAATCGAGCCGGAGGGGGCCACGGCGGACACGTACTTCGGCACCGGTTGGGTGGTTGATAGCGCCCGGGGACTGGTTCTCACCAACTGGCATGTCGTGGACGGAATGTGCAGGAGCAAGCCGCCCCGGGTCGTCGTCGACCACCACCGCCACCGAGTGGTCGGCAATGTCTTCGTCGACTTCGTCTGCGAGTCCGCGAGCACTGCGACCAACCGCTTCCAGGTGGTCGACATCCGGGTGCCGGGCCCAGCCGGGAGCGCGTCGCGACGGCTGGACGCGGCCGTGCTCATCGTCGAGCCGGCCACACCGACCAGCCGGATGCCCACCGCCATCCCCTTACGGGCCGACCTGGACGGACCGCGCGGCCTCCACCGGTCGCTGTGCGCGGTCGGGTTCCCGGGCTGGAGCCAGCTGACCAGCGGGAGAGGCCGGAAGGTGAACTGGAAGGCGGTCTACGCGGGAACCTTCGGCGACGCTATGGGCGTCAAGCACCTCTCACCGGGGAGGGTCCACACCCCGATCCCGGCCTCGCACGCGTGCGGCCGCGCGGGCGCCTTCGGGCACGACCTCACCACCATGCACGGCAGCTCCGGATCCCCGATCATCGCCTGGCTGCAGGCCGTCCCGACCGCGTTCGGCCTGCATTTTGGCGGCGAGAACACCGGTGACATGGCGTCCTCCAACTACGCGCATGCGTTCTCCGAGGCCGCCGACGCGTTCCGGGCACTCGGCGTACTGGTCGAGTGAAGCTGCGCCCAACCCGCGAACGGCGCCGCCGCTCCGACGGGCGATGGTCAGCTGGCGCACCACCATCGGCCACACGCTGTCGTGCAGGTACGACAGCATCTGCTCCCGCCGCCGCACCAACCCTGGATCGGCGAACGCCTCGGCGGCCAACCCCGAACTCGGCGTAAAACCCCAGCCCATCAGTCTCGTCATAGATCAACGCCACGTTTGGCCTCGACCTTTGGGGTGTACGAAGGATCTTGGGCAGCTCCGCTCGGCTGAGAGGATGTGGTGCTCACCGACGACCAACGCCGCCACGCGGCATAGCAATAACCCGAGGACCTGTCCAAGATCCTTGACACAGACATCGTTCCCGGTCCGCGTCGGATGGTGGCCGTTGGATCCCGCACTCCCAGATCCGGGCGCGATTACCCGACCAGCGCAGCGAGCCCGCCCGCCGGCGTCTGCCCGGCGTCCTCTTCCGCGATCCGTACCTCAGGTACTCACGTCAGCCGACGTGAGGGCGGAGTTCAACGACCAAGATCAACTTACTCTCGTAGCCGCGAACCGCTCGCTACTGATGGTGACGGGCGGCCGTGTGGGTAGTTCGGATGTGTCGTGAGTTTGCGCTTCGCGGCCTGCTCGCCGACCGTTGATCGGTAGGTGTTTGGACCTTGGCTGGCAGAGACTGGCGGGACGGGTGGAGTCCGAGTCGGTAGCATCCAGGCATGCAGCCGCGACGGCATCGGATGCGTAAGCAGCAACGCCGTGATTCTGCCCGGGAGTGGATCGGTTCCGGTGCGACGATCACTGTGAAGAGCTACGCGAAGCGGTACGGCGTCGACCGGTATACCGCGTACGACGACCTCACGGCGCTCGGTGTCACGCTGCCCGCCTCGGCCGGGCTGTGGGCGCAGCGCCCACCGTCGATCCGGCGACCGGCGGCCGAACGCGACGCTGGCCCGGTCGACAACTCGTGGATCATGCTGGACGGGCGACCGTTCTTCGTCGCGGGTTTCACCCCGTACGGCATCTACGAAGATGAGATGCAGCCGTGCGGCGACGTCTGGTTCTGAGGCCGCCGGGATCCGGTTCGTCGAGGATGGCGGCGTGAGCCGCCGCGGACGCCTGCATCATCTGGAACTGTGGATGGACGACGCCACCAGCGACCACGGACCGTGGCCCTGGTTGCTGCAACGACTGGGCTACACCCTGGACAGCACCTGGGCGACCGGCCGCAGTTGGGCCAACGGCGACGCCTGCATCGTGCTCGAATCCGGCGACCACCACGTCCGGGGCCACCAGGACCGGCTACGCAGCGGCATGAATCACCTCGCTCTGTGGGCCGGTACTCGCGACCAGGTCGACGCCGTGGCCGCCGAGGCGGTCCAGCACGGCTGGACCTTGATGTTCCCCGATCGGCACCCCTACGCCGGCGGCCCGGACAGCTACGCGGCCTACCTCGAAGACACCTGCGGCTTCGAGGTCGAACTCGTTGCGCAGGACATGACCTCATCCTGACGCACATCCGGGGGGTGGGCGCCCGCCGGCCGTTGAAGGGTACGAGTCCTGTCCGGGTTGGTGCGATGACCGCAGTGTTGCGGTCCGGGGTTGCCCGCAGGGTCCGGGCCGGGCGGGGTCTGGCTGGGCTTGCGGTCACTTGTTCTCGGCGGTCTCTTGCTTCTTGTATCGGCTGACCCACCCCTGTGCTGTGTGGCGTGGTACGCCGTAGTGGTCGGCGATCGCCGCGGTGGCGCCGGCCTGCCGGTACACGGCAGCGAAGTCGTCCGGCATCTTGCGGTACACCCGTTCGGTGCTCTTGGCTGCCGGCGCGGCGGCTGCGGCAGTGGCGCGCTTGCCGGCCGTCTTGCTCGGGGCGGGCTTTGCCGGGGCCGGTTGGTTACGGCCGCGGCGGGTGCCGCTCGGCCGCGGCTTGTCATTCTCGGCAGGCCGGGCGCCGGCGGGCCTGCGGCCCGCGCGTTTGGCCGGTGCCGCGGCCGAGGTGTTCGGGGCGGGGTCGCCGGTCGCCGCTTCGGGTGTCGTGGCCGCAGCGGTGGCCGATGGCTCGTCGGCGTCGGCGGGTGACGGATGCGGTGCTGTCTCGGGCGCCGGCGTGGGTGTCGCGGTGATCGCGGCCGGCGCGGTGGAGCCGGTGACGGCCTGCAGGAGCAGGCCGACGTCCACGCTGGGCATCTGCCCGCTGGTCAGGCCGGCCGGGGCGTGCAGGTGCACGCTGGTGATCCGTGCCTGGCCGGTGGTGGTGTCCACAGTCAGGGTGGTGCTGTTCCCGCTGTCGTCGTTGGGGGTGATGGTGATGGTGTACGAGTCCATGGTGTCCCTCACGGTCGTGGTGCCGTATCCGCCGACAGCCCGGTCGACCTTCAAGAGGGGTGCCCGGACCTGCGCCGACGGTTGACATGAAGATCGCCAATGTATCCCGGGCCGCGCGAACCCCGGCCCGCCAGCCCCGCCAGAAGACCACCTGCACCCAAGACCGACGCCTGCGGCGTCGGCCACCAGGGAGATGCCCGCGGGGTGCCCTCGTGCGCCGCCGTCCGAAGCGCGACGGCTTCTGCGGGCGATCAGCCGCCGGCACGAACCGTCCCTCGATCACCATGACGGTGGGTAGCCGGAGAAGGGGTATCCAGACACGCGAACATGCCGATGTGAGGACACCGGCCAAGAATAAACAGCATAAATCTTGGTAACGATGTTCCTCCGGGAATTCAGAGAGGTAAATAGCCGCAGCCTCAGCCGGAGAGATCCTCTTGGAGTGCCAGAAGTACCCGAAGATAAGGGTCGGTCTTTGATAGGCCCTTCTTCAGGGTCTCCAACTCTCGCGCAATGAGCTCCTGCGCCTTACCGGCGGTGATCACGGGTCAGCACGGGGCGGGCAAGTCCGCAAGTGCTCGCCCGCACCGTCCATCACCTCCAGTCCGCCGGGACGGGCCGCGGGGGCAGCGCACGCCCGCACGGCGGCTCTGGCCGATGTGGCGCAGCGATCGCCAAGGCCGCCCAACTCGGCGGTATGCCGTCGCCGGCGGATCTGATCACCCGCGCTGCGGAGAAACGGTCCGAGGTCACGGTGCTGGCGGTCGCGGTCGAGGCCACCGACGAGGCCGGCGCCACGCAGGACCTTCCCAAGGCGCTTCTCGACCGCACCCCGGAGACGGCACGGGAGGCGACCGAGGCATGAATCGGCGAGCGTTCACAGCTAGAGTTAGCCCTGTCAAACACTCCGGCGGCCGGGGGTGTGTTGTGGGTTCCTACTTGCAGTCCTTCAGCGACGAGGGCGGAGCAAGTCTCGCCCTGGGGCGGGCAGCCGCAGGAGCGCTTGCCGATCTGCTCGATCCGGAGCACGTGCCGCTGAACGAGTTGGTGGATCTTGTCGAGGGTCTCGACGCCAACCATCCCGGGCAGGCGCTTTTCGAGGCCGTCACGTCCAACGAGCCCCTGAACGTCGACGTGGTCCGGGCCTTTCTTGTGCTGTTTCTGCGTACGTGGGACGACGGCGGCCGTACCAGTCTGCTTAACGTCTGGCGTCTCCCTCCGCTGGTGGGTGAGGAGGCGGCCAGTGAGCAACTCCGAACGGCTTTTGAAGCCGCCGCAGACCTGGCGGCACTGGGCACGCCGCTCCTTGAGGACGCCGACCTGCCCACCTTGTGCGAGCGGATGGACCGGCTTGCGGCGGACGGTCAGGTCGCCGGCCACGGCATGGGCGCGGCCGCCCTGTGGCTGCCCGCCGCGCAGCTCATGCCGGACGACCTCCTGGGCGCCGGTTACGCGTTTCATGCGGCCGAGGCGGCGTCGCGCGCCGGCGAACCGGAGGTCCTCGCCGTCGCGGCTTCGATCCGCGCGACGCGGCTGCTTCGCGCCGTGGACCGGAATGATGGACCGTCGCTGGTTTTGCTCTTCGATGCTGTGGACTCTGCGCTCCGTCACCTGGCTGCATGCGAACGGCCGGACGAGGACGCATACGGGCAGTTGGCCGTCGCGTTTCGGACTGCTCCCGCGGTCCAGTCCCTTATGCCGATGATGCTAGCCGTCTTCGCCGTCGTTCAGCAGAGTGAGGCTTCGTACCCGATTGAGCTGGTCAGACCGATGTGGACGCTGTCGCTCCAATCCATGATCGAGGAACTTTCGTCGACGGTGCTGGACACGATCCCAGCAGAGATTGCCCGTGAACGTCTGGGCGCCGACGTCGTCGACGACTCGTTCGCCCTGGCGAGCTGGGCCACTTGGTCGTTCGACCACCCCTACTATCGCCGCGCCGTCCCGCACGGAGCGTCGATGGAGCGGGAGCGCGATGTCGACATCTCCATGCTTGTCCTACGGCACGAGTCCACCCACGTTCTCTCTATGGTCGGCGGTCTCGGGCTCGCAGTGATGGCACTGCGCGCCGCGGTCGTCGAGCTGGAGCTGGATCTGTGGGCGTTCTATCAGCGGAGCACCGCACAGGAATTCGCTGACAGTGGTGTGGCCGCGCTCGGTGAGCCGAACCCGCCCACCATCGCCATCGCCTCGTGGCAGACTGACCTGCTCGCTAAGATTCAGGTTTTGCAGGACGTCTGGAATCCTTGGTTCGAGGGCATCGCAGTGTTCAGCGAGCTTGCGGACGATCCGACCGCCGACGACGACGACACGATTGTCGGCGACCTCATGACCCAACTGATCGACCGGCCCCCCGAGAGCGCAAGCGTGGAGGAACGCCGCGCCGCCCTCGCCGCGACGCGGTTGGCGTTCGAGCGGCAATTCGTCTCGATCCAGGAGCGGCTGGGACCGGAGCGGCTGCAGTACTACTACTGGGAGACGGCGGGCCCTAAATACGTTGGCGGCTATCTCGCCGTGCGCGCCGTCGTGGCCTCGTGGCGGGCGAGGGCCGGTCCGATGTCAGGGCACGCGGCGATGCGGCATCTACTGCATCTCACCCGGTTCGCCACCAGCGACTCGGCCGTACCCGCCCTGTCTTTGCCGCCGGACGAGTTCGCCGATGCCGCTGTCGAGGCGATGCTGTCCTGGGTCCGTGGAGTTGCGAATATCGACGCCGGCCACCTGCGGTTCGCGGAGGAGTCCCCGGGTTCATTCCGCTGGGTCGGACTGCGCCCGTTGAAGGGCGCCGGCAGTCTCGACGAGGCCACCACGACGGTCGATGTTCTCTACCGGGAGCGGATGGATGAGGCGCTGCAGCCGGCTATGGCGGTGGGCCGGCCGGCGACGCTCACTCTCGCCGAGGAACTGCTCGAAGCATGGTCCAGCGTCATGACGGTGATGCCGATCGGTCGCGCGACCGCTAGGTTCTGGGTCAACCGGACAACCCAGCATCTCGTTTATCTGGTACGCGTCACGGAGCACCGGTACGACACGGGCGAGCCGAGCTACGACGTCGGCAGCGTGCCTCTGGAGGAAGACGAGATAGCAGGCTTAGAGATCGCGATGGTCGATCATCCCTTCGATCGGCTGACAGTCTTCCGTTTTGTAGATCTCGCAAGTGGGATCCCCGATCGTCAAGCCGCGATGAATGTCATCGTCTTCAAGCTCGGCGACTGGATTCACGTCCAGCTGCGTGGATGGCAGTTCGGGACGTCCGAGGTTACACGGAGTTTGGAGTACTCCGTCCGTACCCGGCTCGTGCCGCCGACGGCTGTCCGCATGGAGGCGGCCCTGATCGACGCCGGCGAGGGAGCCGCGAGCCGGACCGCGGTCTGGCTCAACGGGCACGAGGTAGGTGCCGCGGCTGCCCGGGTCCGCGACCATGACGGGTCCGCCCGCGAGCGGGACACGAGCCGCCGACTGGTTGAACTGGTTCTCCGTGACTCGGAACTCGCTGAGAAGCTTCTGGACAAAGGGCTGCGCGCCCTTGTCCCGTACGAAGTGCGGTTACGCTCGGCCGCATACCGGGTGCTCCACGCCAGTGGTCGTGAGCCAGCACCGGCCGCAGACCTTGACCTGGCCGAAGACCACCCGCTCCTGGCGCTGCTCGCCTGCGGCGCAGGAGGTTGGGACGTCGTCCCGATCACCGAGCGATCCGATGAGGAGCCGGCATGAGCACCGTTGCCCTAATTCTCCGGCAAGACTTCGAGCAGGCGGTCGATGCCGCCCGAGCCGTCGGCGGTGGTGAGGAACACGTGCCAGGCCTCGCCACGTCATTGGACTCTGCTTTGACGGCCAGGGTGCGCGCCGTCTGGGACGGTATCGAGGCCGCCCTGCGCGCTGCGTTCGAGTACGGGCGAGAGAAGGCCAACCCCCTGGTCAAAACCGCCATCACCGAAGCGGAATCGCTGGTGGCGTCCGCCGGACACCGCGCGGCCGACGTGCAGCAGACAATTCTCGTCAAGCTCAGCGAGTACGTGGTCCGGCTGACGGACGCCGCGCTGTCGCGGGTACGGACCGAACTGATACTCGGCGGGGTCACCTGGCGACTGAGCGGCGTCGAGCTGGCCCAGAAGATCTCCCTGACCGGCGCCCTCTCGACCAATATCACCAGCCTGGCGACTATGACCTCCGGCGGCGAGTTGACAGTGAACGCCCAGTACACCGTCGGCAAGTGATCCGTCTTCCGGCAACTTGACCTACCGCAACTGCCCGGTCGCGACCACGCACACGAAACTACGAGCCGAGTCGTTCACCGAGATGAACGTGTGTTGTTATGACCGATCAAGGGCCTCCCGGACCGGGGCTTCGCCGCGAGACTCGCCGGGCTCAACCTTCCAGCGGGGAACTGCCATGAAGCCGGACTACTTCCCCACGGCGGCGGACCAGGAGGACTCGACCAGCGTCGACCGCTGCGGCGACCGGCGGGCGATCATCATCGGCGGCTTCCATGATTCAGCCGATCAGCAGGCTATCCATGATCGACAGCCGCCCAGAGGGGTGCAGTTTTGGGATGTATCCGGCCACCAAGATTACCCTGCAACTCGATCACGTTTGCGCAGCTCAACCGCGGAGTCCGACCGCCATTTCGTCCGCGCCTCGGACCTGCACATGGGTCCGCGCCTCGTAGGCACGCCACGGCCGGTACGTCCACGGGTACCGCGCCCGCAGCGCGAACCAGTCGTCCGGGACCGGCCGCACCTCGATCCGGCCGGCGACGATCTGTTCCGGCCGTGGCGATCGCAGCACCGGGTTCGTCCTGAACTTCCACTCCCGCAGCGTGCAGCTCATGACCTGACCGCTGACCGGGTCCGGTTCATTGGACAGCGTGAGGTGGACCGTGCATGGCACGTACACCGTCGGATCTGCGGGTGTGTCTTGATCCATCCAGCGCCAAGGGTCGGCGTCGAGCCACGGACGATGCACAGGGTCCAGCATGGCATCCACACCGCGAGCCTGGCCACCACCCGTCGCGTCGGCGTCACGTCCGGAAAATTCCTGGGATCCGGGTGCAACCCCGCTCGCGGCTGCGCATTCCACAAACAGCCTCAACACCACCCGGCCACCCCTACCGACGGTGACCGCGTCGATGTATGTGGAGGGACGCACGGTGGGCGCGGCACGCGCGTTGTGCTTCGGTCCGCTCTCAGTGCTAGGGACGAACACGACGATGCCATGGGATTGGTCGACCGACTCGACACGCCAACCGGCTGCGCGCCACGCCAGCGCCTCCACCTTCGAGTCGTTCGCCCACCACGCCCTGTGAGTTCGCGCCGAGGGCGGAAGCGGCCGATAGCTCGTGGCACGACAAGATCGACTGCACTGTTCTGCCGCTGTCATCGGGCGGCGGCGCGGAGGACCGGGCGCGGAATGCGTACCCTGCGCGAGGTGCAGATCGACCTGGTTGCCCTGATCGTTGACGAGTACGACCCGGCCATCGCCTTCTTCACCGGCGTACTCGGCTTTGACCTGGTCGAGGACTCGCCGTCATTCACCAACGACGGCCGGCCGAAAGGCTGGGTGGTCGTCCGCCCTTCCGGTGCACAGACCGGACTTCTCCTTGCTCGCGCCGACGGCGAACACCAGAGCGCGGCCGTCGGTCATCAGGCAGCCGGACGAGTCGGGTTCTTTCTTCGCGTCGATGACTTCGACGCCACGTATCGGAGAATGACCACGGCCGGCGTCACCTTCATGCGCCCTCCGCGAACCGAACCTTACGGTCGCATCGCTGTCTTCCTCGACATCGCCGGAAACCGGTGGGACCTCCTCGGAACTGTCCAAGCCGAGGAAGACGCGGCGGGCGCCCAGGTTCACTGATCCGCCACCCATCGGCAGCCACGGAGCGTGACGGCTGGCGCGGCAGCTCGGCTCCCGGACATGGCCGATGAGACGACGCGTTGACGGGTCAGGCGCGGATTCCCCGCGTGGCTTCCATCAACGCCGTGCGTACGGGTTCATGGGCGAGCGTAGGTAACTCCTCCGTCTGGAACCAGCGGATCTCGTCATGTTCCTCGGGAGCGGCGTTTGTCGGTGTCCCCTTCCACTCGCTGACGATCCAGGCGCTCAAGCGCACGGATTCCTCGGCGTGGCCCATATCCAGGCGGCACAGGTGGACCGCCGAGCCTGTTGCTATCTGCACGCCCAGTTCCTCGTGCACCTCCCTGGCGAGCGCAGCCAACTCCGTCTCGCCGGCATCGATGTGTCCTCCGGCCAGATCCCACACGTTCGGGTAAGCATGTTTGTTCGGACTTCGGTGGACGAGCAGGACTTGACCTTCGCGAACCAGCGCTGCTGTGACGATCTCAGGCATGGGCGGGATTTTGGCACGACCCCTCCGACAAGAACGTCCGAAACTGCCGCTGGTACTGCTCGGTCTTCGGCGCGTCTCCGGTGTCGGCCGCTGGTCACCGCTGTCGTGTCGTCCTCCCAGCAATGTGAACTGCCGAAGTGCTGGTTCACCGGCCGGTACGTCGCGAGCCGGGTCGTCGACCGTTACGCGCAGGCCGGGAACCGCGGGGTCGGGTCGATTGATCAGCCGGTCCCTCAACCGCACCGGGGCTGGAGAACGACACCGTAGGCGCTGCGGGACGCGACGACGTCGGTGGCGGCCAGTGCGACGCCGTGATCTGGGCCCCGGTGACCGGCAGGGCGGGCGAAATCTGCTCGAGCAGGTGCTGCGCCATAGTGGCGTCGATCTCGACGTTGGCGCCGAGGCGAACGTCGGCCGCGGTCGCCAGGTCCCAGACGTCGTCGCTGGTGAACGCATCAGCTGCGAGAGTATTCAGCCGCCGCGCGAACTCCTGGACATTGATCAATCTGCAGTCCCATCATCGGATTGTCGATGATCCACCGTAACCCGCCTCCGGCCGGCGGTCCCTACGCCTACCCTGCGGGGCCACTGGTCGACTACCGGTGTGCCGTCCCCGGCCACTGGTAGACGAAGGCCGCCGCCGGGAGTTCATCGTGGGCGAGCAACCGAACCAGCTCGTCGAGTAGCCCGTTCAAGTCCTCCAGATCGGCCAACTCATAAGTCTTGTTGACGACGCGGTCGTCGGTCAGGCGCACGGTGCAGAGATCAGCCTCGCCGCTGATCCATATCGTGATCTCCACCAGCCACGCAGCGGACTCGAACTCAACGCCCGCGACGGCCCTTCCGTGGTTCGGATGCACCGGCCGCTGACGCTGACGCAAGCCGAGCGCCGCCCATGCAGACGCCCGGTCCTGGATCACCGACGGCAGTTCCTCAAGAGGAAAGGTCACGGCGGTGATGATCCTTCCCCGCGGCGCCCTACGCATCCTGATTTAACCCGCGAACCGATAGATACGCAGCGTGACGACCGGCTCAGCGGCTCGGCTCACGGACATGCCGATGATAATGCGCGGAGTCCGGTCGAGAATTTCTCGACCGAATTGCAGTCCGATTCAGCTTCTATGCCACTTATTGTAATCTGGCGGGATCTGATCGGCCGTCGTTACTCCCATACGAGGATGTCGCTGCTGACTGGTGCGATGGTGGAGTTTGGGGTGAGTCCGGTGACGTCGATGCTGTATGCGCCGGGAGGTAGGCCTTCGATGGATGTCGTGGTGGGTGTGCCGTCGCGGGGTCGGGTTATTCGTGAGTCGGTTATTTTGCGGTTTTCGGTGGTGACGGTAATGCGGACGGGTTGGGGATCGTCGCCGGTGATCGCCACGCTGACGGGCAGGGCCTCGCCGGCGAGGATGAGGTCCGGGGCGTCGACGCGGAGCGCGGTCGTGTGGGGCGCGCGGACGGTGATGGGGCTGGCGGTGAGGATGCCGTGGATTTCGTCGAGGACGGCGTTGTTGCGTTGTAGGTTGCCGTGCTGGTCGGGGACGCGGCGTAGCAGTGGGCTGTTCATCGGGACGTCGGGTCTAGTGGCGGCGACGATCGGGACGGTGGCGTCGCCGTAGAGGTCTTCTGCTCCGTACGTGTTGCGCAGTTCGACGCGGGAACCGGTCAGGTGAGCGGTGGTCGCGGTCGGTTGGTGAATCCCGACGATGGCATGGGTGTCGGCCAGGCTGGCTCGGCGGTCGGCTTCCGCCTCGGCGAGTAACGTGTGGAAACGTGCGCCGTCGGCGATCTTGCCGGCGGGGAGCTCCGGTAGAGAAATCTCGGTCGTATTGGCGAGGCCGCCGGGCTGTTCGATGCAGGCGTATTCGGGTAGGAGTTGGTACATCGACGGCATGCTGCGGACGAGGTCGGTCAGGTCGACGCCGAGTCGGCCGATGCCCTTGTGGGCGCCGTTGATCATTTGTTCGAGGGCTTTGGCGGACCCGCGGTACGGGGTGCCGATGGTGATGAGTTTTCTGGTTGTTTCCGCACCGCCGCATTGCTCGATGTACCAGCGGGCGACCAGGCCGCCCATCGAGTGGCAGACGAAGGAGACCTTCGCGTCGGTGTAGGCGCCGCCCTGTTCCCGCCAGCGTTGCAGGGCCGGTTCGACGATGCGGGCGAGGCGTCGGCCGTTGTAGCGGTTGGACAGCCGCCAGTCGTACGCGATCGGCAGGAGGTTGCCGGGTGGCGCGCCGGGGTCGTGGCTTGATTCGCGGTAGCCGATGGAACGCAGCCGGGCAAGGAGCCGGTCGTATCCCTTGATCGGGGTCCAGATGCCGGGCAGCACGTGGACGTCGGGCATGAGGCCGACGGGTTTGACGTTGTCGCCGGGGTGTTCGTCGCCGAGCCCGTCCGGCAGTTGCAGGTCGCGGATGTTGCGGCCGAAGGTGCGGATCGCGCGTAGCGCGGAGCCGGCTGACGGTGCCCAGACAAGGGCGTCGCGGTGGCGCAGTGTGCTGCCGAGAATGCCGGGCAGCACGACGACGAGGTCGGTGGGCGTGGTCATGCCGGGGCTCCTGGCGGCTGGTCCGGTGTGGTGAGAACGGCGATGAGGCTGAGAGCGGCGGGATGCCGGCGGCCGATGCGCGCGAGCTGGTTGATCCAGGTGGCGGTTTGGTCGGGGGCGAGTTGGCGTGCCTGGGTGAGGGTTTGCGCCGCTTCGTCGAGATCGTCGGCGCAAGCGGCGGCGACGGCGCTGTAGAAGTCCGCGGTGGCTGCCGCTTCGTCTGTTTCTGCGCTGGTGCGGGCGAGGAAGGCGACGGCGTCGAGGGTGGTCCAGTCCGGGCTTTCCGCGATCGTGGCCATCAGATCGGCGAACTTCTCTGGATGCATCAGGGCATCCAGGGCGGGTTCTGCGGCGCCGATGTGGGCCAGCGCGAGGATGGCGTCGGCGCGGTCGGCGGCGTTGTCGGCCTGTTCGGCGAGCGTTTCGCGGACGGTGTCGGTGAGCAGGTCGTCGCGGTGTTCGGCGAGCATGGCGGCTTGGGTGGGCGGGTCGGCGGCGGCGAACTCGGCGGCGAGGCCGGCCAGCAGCAGTGGTTGGTAGGCCGCGGCGGTGCCATGGGCGCGGGCGTTGTCGCGCAGCGTGAGATACCGCTCGGCGGTCTGCTCGCTGACGGTGAGGACGGCTTCGGTGATGGCGCTGTTCGCGGCTGGTGTGAGCAGCTCGGGGTGGGCTTTGAGGAAGTCGTGTTCGTCGCGATAGGTTGGTGTGTCGATCCATGCGTGGGCCACGTTGAGCAGGGCCATATCGAGGGTCAGCCAGTCCGGTGGTGTTCCGGCTGCGGCGGTCCAGGCGTGGTCGAAACGGTCGGGGTCGGCATTCCGGTGCCTGCGTGCCTGGTCGTGCAGGCTAGCGAGCATCGGCCGGTCGCCATCGGCGTGACGGAGCGCGGTGGTCACCCATCCGATCGCCTGCGGCGTCCCCGGATCAGCCGCAGCCGTCCGAGCCAGCAAGAGGAGCGCGGCGTTCGAGGGCGTCGCTTCGGCCAGGACGGTACGCCAGAGCGTTTCAATATCGGCGTGCCTGCCGACCTCGCTGTAGCGGTTGCCGAGGTTGTTCAACGTGCTGGCCAGGTT
>NZ_BOMV01000122.1 GCF_016862375.1 Paractinoplanes rishiriensis
GGGCAGGAAGGCGGGTTTGGTGGCGGCCAGCTCCCGGTAGAGGCCGACGGCCTCCTCGGTGGCGCCTAGGGCTTGCTGCCGGTAACCCCATTCCCGGAAACGCTCAGCTGTCAGCAGGCCGGCGGACGCGACATCGGGGACGAGTGGGCGGTGACCGTCGGCGAGATGACGCAGCATGTCCACGCCGTCCGGGCCGGCGTCGGCGGCATGTCGCCACAAATACCGCCATAGGTACGCCGGACGTTCCGCTTCTTGGCCTGTATCGAGCCTGGCTCGGTACAGGGAGGCGAGGGCCGCGGTGATTGCCGGGGCAGCCGGATCGAACACCTGCCGGTAACTCGTACGGAACGGTGCACGGATATGGTCGGCCAGGCTCTGGTGCGCCATCCGATACACCGCGCTGCCACCTTCACCGTCCTGCACGATGTACCGGCCCAGCTGGTCCAGCAGCCAACTGAGACCGTCGCGGTCGACGTCGCCGATCGGCGTGTCCGCCGTGTTCGCGATGGCCAGCCACTCCTCCTCCGGCAGCCCCGCGCCGTAGCCACGGGTCAGCGCCGCCAGCAGAACCCGCGCCACCGCGACATGACCGCCCCCCGGCAGTTGGATGCCCGACGGCGCGCTGATCGCGGCCAGGTCGTTGTCAAACGCCTGCTCCACAGAACCGGCAACCCGGTCCCCCCACCCCGGAGACTGGGTGTCGACCGGCACCGCACTCAACTGGTCAGCCACCAACCGTGCCAGCAGGAACGGCCGGCCCGTCCCCCCATGCTCTGCGGCGATCCCGGCGCCGACCTGCGCCGCCACCATTGCCGGATCCATGGCCGGATCCACTCCGGCCAGCCGGGCCGCGACGTAGTCGACGACATCGCGACGGGTCCCCTCCAGCACGTCCGGCGCGTCGAGATCGATACCCGCTCCATCCGGGTCCAGCGTGGACACCAGACCGGCACCGCCACCGAGCCGGGGAAGATCACGGGTGGACACCACTACCACAGCGAACCGGGACAGACGCAGCACCAGTTCCTCGGCCAGTGCGAACGCCTCACCGCGTGATTCGTCCAGCCCGTCGACGACCACCACCGGAGCATCAGCCCCGGCCTCGACCACCCGTTGCAGCTGGCCGATCAGCTCTGCGGCGTTACGGCGCGACTCCTGCGCCGCCAGCACACCACACGCGACCAGCTGACCGGCAATCAGCTCCGCAGCCTGGTCCACACGCAGCCCCCGGGCGTGAACGTGCGCCTGCACCGACCGCTCGCCCGGATCCTCGTGCTCCCACGATCCGCCCTCGGTGAGCAGACGGCCCCGCTCGTGCGGGTTCGACAGGCTGACAACCCGTCCCGTGATCGCGGACTTTCCCGTGCCCGCCGAGCCGGTCACCACGTACACACCAGGCCGTCGAGCCCGAACCCACCCCACAACCTGATTCACCTGCGCCGTACGGCCAGTGAACCAGGACTGCTCCTCCTCCCGCGCGCCACCACGCGCCGCCCGCAGCAGATGCTCCACTACCTGCTCCGGCGCACCCGCATCAAACAGCGGGTTCGGCATCATCCACAATGCGCTGCCCCGGCCCAGGAACTGCGGCGACTGCCGATCGTCGCGCCACTCCTTGATCAACGCGTCGCACAAGTCGTCGCCCCGGATCAACCGGTTGTGCACCGACCAGCGCAGCCGCAACACCGGATCCGCCGGCCCCGATGCCAGCAACGCCCGCAAACGTTCACCCAGCAGACCGTCCTGCGCGGTCTCGACCGCCATGCAAGACGTCAGCACACCCACCCACAGCCGATTGGCCTCGAGCGGAAGTTGCTGCAGCACCTCCGCGGCCACCGTCGCCGCCGACAACCCCTCACCGGAAAAGCAGGTGTCCAGAATCAGCAGCAGCTGGCTTGCACCGGACGCCGCGCAATACCCCGCCACATCCGCAGCGCCGACACCCTCAGCCGGACCGGAACCGCTGTCACAGGCCAGCAACCGCAGTCCGGACGGCGAGCCGATCCCGTGCCCGGCCCACAGCAACACCAACACCCCGCCGGACTGCCCGCCCGCGAGACCGCGAAGCCCGGCACGAACGGCACCCTCGTCCGGATCTGCCAGCACCGTCCTCACAAAACCCGCACCAAGCAGCTGTGCGAACGCCGTGACATCCGGCACCGCGTGCGGCAAAGCCACGTGCCGAGCCTGATCGTAGGCACCGACCCCAACGCCAACGAACCGCTCCACCAGCCCGGCACCCTCCGTCATCCGTGACGAGTGCACCCGACGGTACACAGCCCAGCGACAAGCGCATCGACAAATACCCGACAGCAGAAAGGCCCTGTCAACGGCGCGCCGCCCGTTATCGGCCCGACCAAAATAGCAATCCCACCTGCAGCAATACCTGAGTAAGCGAGAAATGCTCGGAAAGCTCGCGACGAAGAACATCGATAGGGCCAAGAAGGGAGAGTCGCGCTGCAAATGCACCTCAAGATCGATTTCACTCTTCTGCCGCCGATAACGCGCGGTCGGCAGCGAACGGGCCCATGGCAAGCGGTGCCAGCCGGCCAACCCGTTGGTCCGTGGCGACGGGCAGGGCACAGGCCGCGGTCGGGTCGGAGCCGGTCCGACCCGTACGCTGTTCGCATCCTGTGCGGAGGTGGCTCATGACCGCGATCTACGCCGAAAATCCCGAGGGCTGGACGCTGTTGGCACCGACCGGGTTTCCCGACGAACGGACTTTGCAGGACCTTGTTGCCAGGGCCCCTGACCTCCTACCTCTCAGCGGTACTCCACGTGTGGTGGTCCTGGGACGGGAAGTCCTGTTGGGTAGCGGCTACGTTGACGTTTTGGCCATCGAGCCCAGCGGTCGTCCAGTCGTCATCGAGGTGAAGCTGCGCAACAATGCAGAGTCGCGGCGTGCCGTCGTCGCCCAAGTACTCGCGTACGCGGCCGGTTTGCACGGTGCGAGTGTGGAGGTGTTCGAGCACGACATCCTCGCCCGGCACCTTGGTGGGCGCTCTCTCCTCGACTTGGTACGTGAGGCCGCGCAGGATGAAGTCGCGAATGCGGAGGACTTCCGCGCCAATCTGCACGCGGCGCTTCAGTCCGGCAGCTTCCGGCTCGTCCTCGTGCTCGATCAGGTCCCGCAGGAGTTGGTCAAGCTAGTCGGCTATCTGGAGGCGGTCACACAAGACCTCGTCATCGATCTGGTCGCGGTCTCTTCTTACGACATCGCTGGTCGGCGTGTGGTCGTTCCCCAACGGGTTGAGCCGGATCGACTACCTCGCGTAGACGTCGCGATTTCCGAGACGACCGGCAAATCGCGGTCACCAGTAGGGGAAGTCGTCGCCGGGTTGGACGCGTTCCGGCAGAGGGCATTGACGGCGCCGGCGGATCACCGACAGACGCTGGACAAGTTGGTCAGATGGGCGGAGCGGATCTCCGAGGAGAGACTCGCCGAGGTCGGCACCTATTTCGGTAAACGAGGCGAGGTGGTGCTACTTCCTCGCCTGTTGCCGGAACGGTCAGGGCTAGCGTCCATCTACTGCTGGCCGGACGGCAAGCCGTCGGTGCAATTGTGGCGCTCGGTTTTCGAGCGCAGATCACCGAAAAGCATGGCGCGGGTCACGAGCGCGACCGACGGTACAGAGATCGGCCAGGGAGCGATGGTGTTGGTCATCACGGATGGGCTCCTCGAGGCGCTGTTCGACGCATACGTGGAGGCAAAGCGCGGTAGTTAGCGGTGCCCCGCGCCGCGCACTCCGTATCGCTGCAGCAGCATCCTCATCTGTCGCGATCCGCGCTGTCGACGGGTCTGCCCGGTGCGAGGTCGAGCCGATGAGCGACTGCCCATCGTTAACTCGGCGTATTTGACCGGATCGTGATGCCGTTTCTGGCTACGGTTTCAAGCAGTGTCCACCCGGTAGCAGGCCGGCCAGCCAGAGGGTGCTGCCTCCGAACTGTCGGGTGCTGGAGCTCAGCACGCAGGCCTCGCCGATGCGGACGCCGGCGATGAGGGTGCCTTCTGCGGCGGGGTCGTCGGGGCGGGCCAGCCGGATGACGGCCTCGGTGTAGCCGAGTTTCGTGAGGGCGTCGCGTGATTCCCGGACATCCTGTTCGGTCGGGGTATGCGGCATGTTGACGCCGATACACTCCGCTGATTCCGGGACGGTGATACATGCGGGCTGGCTGACCGCTCGCAGGATTTGCCCAGCCGCGATGTCCAGCTCCGAGTTGTTCTCAGGGTTGGGTGCAGGGCCACGTTCGGCTAGATCCCGTTGCCGGTGCTCGCAGGTTGGCTGTGCCTCTGTCTCGACACATGTCACTACTTGCCGATCGCCGGAGCCGCCGCCCGATGTGCACCCCGTCAGGGCCCACCCCAGCAGGGCAAGGACACTGAGTATTGAAGCGCTCATCCGCACAAGGGGGTTCCGTTCAGCAGACGCGACACCCATAGCACCCAGCGAGTAAGGTGCCTGACCGTGAATGGTCTTGGTCAAGTCTGCCGAAGCGTCCCGGCAGGAGGACCGAATCAGTGATCTGCACCCAAGAAATCAAGTCCATATCCTGAATCCCAGGAGTGACAGCCTCCCACTCGCCGGCATCGGCGGGTCGCCGACGGCTGCGGCCGCGCGCACTCCTCTGCCGCAGTCCGCGCTCGGGCTGGGTGCCGGCGGCCAGGGTCATTGCGTTGTCGGGTTGTCGCTGATCACGGCGGTGATCAGGTCGTGTGGGCGGCGGTTGGCGCGTCGGGTGGCGCGGGCGATGTTGGTGTCGCCGCGGGTCCGGTGGAAGCCGATCGAGGTGTTACGCAGGGTGGCCATGACGGCGGGTCCGTTGCCGGTCCGGGCTTGATGTGAGTCTTCACGGAAGGTGACGTCCCGGACGTGGTGCTCAAGATTTTCGATCAGCCATTCGGCGCGGATCCATTGTTGTATGTCGCTGGGGTGGGCGTCGGTGGCGGGCAGGGAGATGGTCAGGTACGCGGTTTCGCGGGTGGTTTTGCCGCTTTTGGTAGTGGTGCGGGTCCGGGTGATCCGGATCGCCTGCTGAGCGTGGGGGAAGGCGATCCCGCCGGGTGTGTGCAGGGTGATGGCCTTGACGGTGCGGGGTTTCGCGGCGGCCGTGGCCGGCTTCGCGGGTCTGGTGGCCGATCGGGACGTGCGCCCAGGGCAGGGTCTTGAGCTGGGTGTGCAGGGTCGGCTGGTTTCGCTTTGCCGGGATCAGCAGGTGCGCGCCTCGCGCGGCGATCTCGGTCGCGTGGTTGACCTGCGTATGCAGGGCGTCGGCGACGAAGATCAGGTCTTTGAGGCTGCCCAGGAGAAGTTCGACCGCGTCCAGCAGCGGCGCGAAGGCGGGGATTTCGTTGGACTTCGCGCTGACGGTGACCTGCGCGAGGACGATGCCGGTGCTGGTGTCGAGCGCGGACAGCAGGTGGACTTGGCTGCCGTCGGGGCGGCGGGCACCGCGCAAAGTCTTGCCGTCGATGGCGATGACATGCCGGTAGCGCGGCCGGCGGGGTGTGTCCGGGCGGGTTCGGGTGCGCAGCCAGCCCGCGAGGATGGTGGCGAGCAGGTCGGCGTCCAAGCGGATCAGCAGCCGCCACATCGTGGTGGTGGCCGGCACGCCACGGCGGAAACCGAGCCGGGCACGGGAGATGTCGTCCAGGTCGTGCAGCCAGTCCGCGATCGCGGTCACCGAGGTAGCGCCGGCCATGACCGCGCACACCGCGACGCAGAGGAGTCCGGCAAGCGGGTAGCGCAGCCCGCGCGGGTTACGGGGATCCGGCACCGCTGACAAGGCGTGCAGCAGACCGGCCTGTTCACCCTCGGTCACCGGGCAGAAGGTCATGCCGGTGGGGGTGGTGACAGCGGACAGTCCCGGGATCGTGCATGCTGACATCGCAGGTGAGGTTCCTCAGGTGTCCTGGAAGCGTAGAGAACTCCCATGATCACGTAGGCGGCCTCACCCGCCCCGACCGCCTCCACATAGACCAGTCACACCGCATAATCCCAGATCAAGCCACCACCTACCGAACACGCAATGGCCCTGGTGGTCGACCTGGCACACTGCTGGAACTGTCAGCGGCAGGTCGCGGTTCGTGATCTTGGCATGCGGATAGGTAGCAGCCGGTAACGGTGCAGCGTTAGGCTGCTCTCATCGGCCGCTACTGGCGAGGGTGGAGTACCACCGGGGAACCGGCCGGCTCGAGAGAGTGTGTTGCGCCGACCGCCTGGGCGCTTCCGGAAGCAGACATCCCTGCGGTTCGGAGGCGTCATGAACTTGCGATACGGCATGAATCCTCGCCAGCAGCCGGCCCGCGTCACAGCGATCGATCCGGGGCGCCAGCCGTTTCGGCTTGTGCATGGCGATGCGTCTTACATCAACATCCTCGATGCTGCTGGCGCGTGGCAGTTGGTGCGCGAGGCCGCGACGGCGGTGGGCCGGCCTGCTGCAGCGTCGTTCAAGCACGTCTCACCCGCTGGAGCAGCAGTTGCGGGCGAGATCGATGACACCATGGCAGCGACTTACCGGCTGGAGCCGACGAGTACGGGTGCGTTGACCAGCGCGTATGTCCGAGCCCGGGACGCTGACCCGAAGAGCTCCTACGGCGACTTCGTCGCGGTCTCCGAGCCCGTCGACGCGCAACTGGCGGACCTGCTGCGCCGGGTGGTCTCGGACGGCATCGTCGCTCCCGGCTTTGAGCCGGGAGTCGTTGCCACCCTGTCGGCGAAGAAGAGTGGACAGTTCGTCGTTCTCGAAGCGGACGCTGCCTTTGAGCCGCCGCCGACCCATACCCGCGAGGTCTTCGGCCTGCGGCTCACCCAGCCCCGCGACGATGTTGTCCTCAGCCGCGACGTCCTCGCCCGGCCCGGACTTCCCGACTCTGCTGTTGACGATCTGCTGCTCGGCCTGATCGTCGTCAAGTACACCCAGTCGAACTCAGTCGCGTATCTGCGCAACGGGATGGCCGTGGGAATTGGCGCCGGTCAGCAATCGCGAGTGGACTGCACGAAACTCGCCGGCGCGAAAGCCGACACCTGGTGGCTGCGGCGCCACCCCGCCGTCAGGCAGCTCACTACCGACGTCAAGACCCGGATCCAAGACCTCGTCAACGAGCAGATTCGTCGTACCGCCCCGGTCGGTGGAGCAATAGGCCCCACGGAACGGACGACATGGCTGCAACGGTTGGACGGAGTGGCGTTCGTCTCCGACGGTGCGCTGCCTTTCGCTGACAACGTCGACCAGGCCGCCCGACATGGTGTGCGCTATATCGCGGAGCCCGGCGACTCCATCCGATCCGATGAGGTACTCCAGGAATGCCAACAGCGCGACATAGCACTCATCCGCACCGGTATCCGGCTGTTCCAACACTGACAACAACCACTCAGGCGTCCCTAACCCATACCTCTTCGTCGAGTTGCCGAACCGCTCGGGACAACCGAGCTGAACGAACCTGAGTCAATTCTCGTGTTTCGTCTAGCGATGCACTATCATGCCGCTGCCCGCGGTCGGGTCGGCCACCGCCGTCGTGACCGATGGTCGGCTGTGACGGCCCGGCTCCTTGTCGTGCCGATGAGCGGACCACCCGGTCGGACTCACTCTTGGAGGCCGTCTCCCGTTTGCGCCAAGCGCTCGCGACTCAGATACCGAACCGGCTTGCCGAGCGACTCCGCGTAGGCAATCTCCCGTCGGGTTGACTCACCTAAGTAGCCGCCCGGATCCACGATGTACACCTCGTCAGCCATGCGAATCTTCTGGAAGTGCACGCCGCCAAGCCGCCCCTTCAGGTCCGAGCTGTCGACTGTCCAGTCGTAGTCCGGCAGATCGGGGAGGCTGAACATTCCGAGGCTGATCACGACGCATCCTTCCATCGTGAGCCGCTGGTTGACCTCCGCGAACTCAGCCTCAAACTTGGTCGAGCCGCAGAGCGTGATGACCTTCGCCTCACCCTCTGCCGACCGCGGCGCCTGCTGGTCCTCCACGAGGTTCATGATCGGTGAACGGGCAGGACAAGTCCATCATCGCCGCCTTGAAACGTCCGCTCATGCCGCCGTCCGTGCTCGCGATAGAGCGGAACGCCGGTGTAGCTTCACGCGATGCGAAGTGCCACGGATCCCGACCTTGGTTCGCTGAGTGTCCGAGAGCTGCTCAGGCTGTACTCGCGAGTCCTCACCGAGCTAATCGAGCGGGGCGTGGTCAGGTCGCGTAACGCTCCGGCCGGCGATCTGGCGGAGGCCATCGTCGCCGGTGCCTATCGGGGGGAACTCGCCTCGCCTTCCGAGAAGAGCTGGGACGTTCGCACCGCTGACGGAGTCCTGCTCCAGGTCAAGTGTCGCGTCGTTGAGCCCGGCAGCCGGCGTACGCACGTGTTCTCGCCCTTCCGGAGCTGGGACTTCCATGCCTGCGTGTTCATCATGTTGAACAGCGTCACCTACGACATCGACCAGGCCGTCGAGATCGCGGTCGATCAGGTCCAGAAAGCCGCACGAGAGAGTTCTTGGGTAGCGGGCCACCGAATTACGGTGGGCCAGATTCGCGCTGGCATTGCCGGTGCGGTCGATGTGACCGATCGTCTGCGGGAGGCGTACGAGGCTATGGATCGGCCGTAAAGAACGAAGGCCGACCTGCGTGCCGCCGCTTACTTACCTGCGCGAGAGATGGATGACACGGAGGGGTTACCGGCCGCTCGTCACGACGCCGAAGACTGAATCCGAAGGTCGCGGAGGATCGCGAAGAGGTAGGCCCGCCCGGTTATCCGTTGGTCAACGTCGGTCAGAGTGGCGTCCGGTCCCATCGCCCAGATCTGCCTCGCGTCTTCGATGAGTAGCCAAGGCTTGGCTCGGCTCACCTTGATTCGGGGCCCGTCAACCTTGTAGGTCATCGGCAGACCGCTTTGAGTATGGAACACCTCGCCTTGGTGGTTCCGGATGCGGCGTTCCACGTCAGAGAACTCATCGCTCGCCATGCATTGAGCATGGGCTAGAAACTATGGTGTCCCGCAAGTGTTACTAGCTGAATAGCCGATGACCCGGCGCTACCGGACGGCGCCCTCAACTGCCGCATAACGCGTGGCTGACGGCCACGCTGAGGTGAGCGCGACGCGTCGTGTTGCCGGCCGGAATGATCATCGCGGGCCACTGCTGGCGGCAACTGATCCAGCCACATCGCGTCGATGTCAGGGCTTCGGTTCCGGGCGGCTCAGGAGGTGAGTGCCTCCAGTGCCAGGTCGACGTCGGCTTCGGTGGTGTAGATGTGGAATGCCACCCGGACATTTCCGTTGCGCACGGAGGCCCGTACCCCGGCCCGGTTCAGTTTCTCCTTCGCTGCGGGCACGTCGACGGTGGCGATCGCGCTGTTCGACGGCGGCCGGCCGAGCCCGGCTAGGAACCGGTTGGCGAGGGCCACGTCGTGGTCGCGGATCGCGTCGAGTCCGATCCGCTCGATGACCTCCAGGGCAGGCGCAGCACCCACCCAGGAGAACCAGGCGTCGGAGATGTCGAACCGGCGCGCGTTGTCCGCCAGACGCAGCGGCGGGCCGTAGTACGACTCGTCGACGACCTTGCCGGCTGCCCAGCCGGCCATCGCGGGGCGCATCGTCTCGCGCAGGCCGGGCGAGAGGTACCCGAACGCCGAGCCGCGTGGCGCCATCAGCCACTTGTACCCGCCGACCACGACCGCGTCGGCGAGGCTCGCGTCGAACGGCAGCCAGCCGCAGGCCTGGGTCGCGTCGACCACCACCCGCGCACCAACAGCGCGGGCCGCGGCGACGAGCCGCTCGTAGTCGGCCACCTCGCCGGTCGCGGACTGCACGAGCGAGAACGCGACGAGATCACACCCGGCCGAGACGCGGTCCACGAGCTGGCCGGCCGGGACCGTGGTGACGCGGAGCCGATCCTCGTGCACCAGCCAGGGGAACAGGTTCGAGGTGAACTCGATGTCCGGCACGACGACGAGCGCGTCGTCCGGCACCGCGGTCGCGACCGGGCCGAGGATCTGCGACACGGCGGTCCCGGTCGCCACATCCGCCACGGGCACGCGCACCAGACGCGCGAACATCTCCCGCGCGTCGGTCTTGCGCGCCTCCCAGTCCTCCCGCTGCCCGGTGCCGGCCCGCCAGCCGGCGAGCGCTTCCTGGAGTTGGTCCCACGCCGGGCGCGGGGGCAGCCCGTACGTCGCGGTGTTCAGCCAGCCGGGTTCAGGGCTCCACAGGGCCTGCGCGTTGGTGATGTCCACGCCTTTGACTGTGCCGCGGGTCCGATTCCCGCGAAGCGGCCAATCCGCATCGGGTGGTTGTCAACGACGTCGAGGCCCGTCGGCAGTACATGTCGAGCCAATGGTCGTCCGGCACAGCGTGTCGCGCCTTTGCCGACCCGCTCCAGAACTCGTCGCCCGCGGTGCCATTTCGGGGTGCATTGTTCTGCCGCGGTCCGTGCGCGTCGTCTGGCGGAGGGGCAGTGAGGCTTCGTGGCGAGTCTGGGACCGGGGCGGCGCGGCTGGGCTGAGGATCAGAATCGACCAGGGGCGTTGGCTGTTGCCAGGAGTGTTCGTCTTGCGTGTCGTTAGGGGTAGCGATCTGCGTGTTTGCGCGGCGGCTGGTCCGGCGTCCTGACATGGTCATCGGCGTGAGCTCGGTGGTCGTACCGGCAGTGCAGGTTAGTTGGCGGAGTCTGGCGAGTTGCTCCAGGGGGAATCGGAGGGGTGGACGGTGGAGGTGAGTGGGCCGATTCCGGCAGAGCCGCCGCCAGCGGCGGCTGCGCATGCTGCGCAATGGGAGGCGGTGACAGGCGCGGCTCTGCCTTCGCTGAGGCTGCGTCATGCCGGTAGCTGCGATGCCGACGCCCGCACGACGAGGCTCGGCGGGCTACCGCTGCTCTTGCCCGGATCGAAATGGCCCACAACCGGTGACGGAACGCCGCTGGCTCTGATCGCTCAGCTTCACTGCGGTGAGGTCAACGCGGCGTATGGTTCGCAGGTCCTACCCGCCGGCATGCTGTTGAGCTTCTTCTACGAGGTGGAGGAGCAGGCCTGGGGGTACGACCCGAAGCACGCGCCGTACTCGCGGGTCATCGCTACTGACGCGGCCGCCGCCGTGGCGACGCCGGTGCCGGAAGACGTGACGGTGTTTCCCAGTTTCGCTATGACAGCGGCACGGGTGCTCACTGTTCCGGAATCGGACGAAACTCGGGTTGAGGGGTTGTGGGCCGACCGTACCGTCTATGGGAGTGCCTCGGCCGAACTCTACGATGCCTTCGAGGTGGACGCAGCCAGCGAGGCCGGCCCACAGCACCGGGTCTTCGGCTGGCCGGATTTGATACAGAATCCGATGCAGCTGCACTGCCAACTCGCCGCGAACGGCATCTACGTCGGCGACAGCAAGGGCTATCGCAGTAGGAAAGCCCAGAGGCTGCTCAGCGGGGCGACTGACTGGATCCTCCTGTGCCAGATCGATACAGACGACGACGTCGGCTGGATGTGGGGTGACGTAGGCACCCTGTACTTCTGGATCCGCCGCCAGGACCTCGCAGCCGCCGACTTCACCCGTACCTGGACCATCCTTCAGTGCACCTGAGCGGTCGCCGGCCGGGTGCACGGGAGCACGTGGTCGTCCCGCGCCGAGAGCGATCACCTGCTGTAACTGCCGGGCCGCCAGGAGGGCGCTCATGCCGATGGTAGTGCGTCGATCTTGGAGAGTTTGAGTGGGCCGGTCAGCTCATGGAAAGGGATAGGCATGGGGGGCTCGAACGGCGGGAGGAGACGCCGGGACGGGCCAGAGGCCGTATGGCCGGGTAGGTGCTGGGTTTGTGAAGGAGGTGGCGAAGGGCGGCTTCCTGAACCCGACCGCGCCGCCTGTAACGTCCGTGGTGGGCAGGTCGAAAAAGACAAGTCCCGTCGCCCAGCCGCCAGCCGGGATTTCGTACAACGTGAATTCGCCACGGCGCCCCTGCGGCGTCGGCTGGTAGATCGTTCCACCAGCGGTGGTGAACAGGAATTCCCAGACACTTCCCGAGCCCGGGCATCGTGGATGTGCGACCTCAACGCGGGCGACTAGCCAAACCCGTTCCCGACCCTGGTCTGCCACACCAATCGAACGAACCGTGTACCGGGCACCGTGGTAAGCAATGGGTTCCCCAAGCCGAGCGGTCGCCGGGATCTGTGCCGGGGCAGGGAACGGCGTGCACTGTTCGTTCGAATCGGTGGGAACCACCGAAAAGAATCTCATGACCAGGCCACCGCGAGGCGCAGCAGGATCGCCGCGAGCAACCAAGCGCTGGGCGTCGAGGATTTCTGCCGTGGGCGGTATGCCGGCCGACGAGCCGCCCATGGCCAGTGCGAAGGCGGCACTCACGGAGATCCAAAACTTCCTCATGGCGGATGGCCTTTCGGCAGGCAAGGCGGCCCACTTGAGGAATTCGTGCCGGGTACGTGGCTCCCTCCGCTCGTTGCCGGTGACGGTGACCTTCGACCCACCGCAGAACGCCCACCACCCAGCCGCCTTTACAGCGATCCAAAACCACGCTTCGGCATCGTCCGTGCGGTCGAGACGCTGTCCGTCGGCGATGTCGTGCTGCGGCCCGGCGCCCTCTACGGTGCGCTGGACCGGCTCGCCGCCCGGGAGCTCATCGTCGTCGAGCGCGAGGAGGCCGTGGACGGCCGGCTCCGGCGGTACTGCCGGCTTACCGACTCGGGGATCGCCGCCCTGTCCGCCCAGGCCGAACGGCTGCGCCGGCACGCTGACGCAGCCGAGTCCCGGCTGCGGCACCTGTGTCCCGCATTCGGGGCGGCCGATGCGCTATCAGCGTCTTCTGTGGGCGTACCCTGCCGGGTACCGGCGCCGTTACGGCGCCGAGATCATCACCGTCGTGCTGGAGATGGCCGAGGATGGCGCCGGCCGCCGCGAGCACCTCACTCGCCGAGAGCGACAGCGAGGTCGTCACCGACTTGACCACTGTCCCGTGGACCACGACTCCGAATCAGACGGTCGGATTCCGTGCGGCCAACGACGGCCTTGTGCTGGCTGGATCCAGCGACACGCAGGCCGACGGTCGGACCGGTAGGGGTTGGCTATCTGAGCCGAACACACCGCCGCCGTACGGCCCCTCACCGTCACCGGAACGACCCTAGGGCTGCTCGCCGGCTGGCTTGCTCGCCGCGGCCCTGGCCGGTCGGCCCCGGCGCGGACGCACGTCGGCGATCCTTACGTCACGGCGATCGCCGCTTTCCTTCGTTCCCGTCGTCGAGGCATACCGGGCGGCCTGGTACGTCAGGCTGATGCCCGCCTGCGCGCTGGTGTCGGTGCTGGCCGTCGCCGGGACCCTGCGCCCGAGCAGATAACCCTGGGCCGATGTGCCCGGTAAGTCGGCGGACCCCGCCGGCGAACGTTTCGCCACCCTGGGTTCGTGGGAACTGCCGAGGATGACGGCTCACTGGCCGAGTGGTATCGGCGTGGCCGGGACGCCGTGGGTGACCAGGGCCGTGAGCTGTGTGGCCAGGTCGCGTGGGCCGAACTGGTCGGGTCCGCGGTAGTCGGTGAGTTCTTGCAGCGTCCACCACCGCAGTTCGCTGATGTTCTCTGCGGCGAGTTCGCCGTCGGACAGGGTGCCTCGTGGAAGGAATGCTGGGGTGCGTACGAGGAAGTAGTCGCTGATCGCCCCGTCGTAGCCGGGGAGGTAGTCGGGCGCGACGACCTCCCGGTGCCACACATGTGGTGGGTTGTTGTCGAGGACGAGCCCTACCTCCTCCTGCAGTTCCCGGCGGAGGGCGGCAAGGGGAGTCTCGCCGCTTTCGATGCGGCCGCCGGGTGCTGCCCATACCGCTTGTCCTGGTGTATCGGGAATGGTGTGTGGGCAGAGCAGGACGTGGTCGTCCTCGGTGAGGATGATGGCGCGGACTGCGTGGCGCAGCTTCGGTGACGACACTCTGAGCATTGTTGGTCATGACCCCCTCGGGTGGCACGCGGGAGTTTCGCTGGGATTCCGCGTCTTGAGTAGCCTCGTTCCATGTCCGGCAAATCGGAGCGACGAGTAGCTCGCGCAGTTGTCGCGGAGTATCACCAAGCCGAGCTCGGCAAGCTTGTTGCCCGCGTTGCCGAGGCCGTGGATTGCTTTCGCGCTGGCGAGCTTGACCCCTTCGAGGTTGACCGGGTTCTGTTCCAGTACTCCCGGGCGGCGAAGGAGCTTTGGAAGTTCTGCAATACGCTTCAGGCAGAGCTCGCAGCGGCGATGATTCGGGAGCAGCCCCCACGCGACTGGTGGGAACGCGGTGCTCCGCGAGAGCGGTGACGGCTGGCGGCTTTGTAACGCCGGCGCGCACTCTCATGCCGCCGTCCGTGCGCGGTGGGCGTCTGCCCGTAAACCCACGTCAAGTAGCCTCTGGTGGTGGCCGAGCCTGTCCTGGACATTTCCCGACTGTCCGCTGGGCTCTTCGTGGAGTACCTCGGCCCCACGGAGAGCGGCCCCGACGTCACGATGGTCCACGCCGGAGATGCCGAACCCCTGTGCGATCGTCTGTGGCACGGACACCCCGGCGCGATCTCCGAGCCGGTGCCACAGCATGTCCTGGTCACCTGGGTCGGACTCGAGGAAGCGGTCGCCAGTTTCGCGGTCGGATTCAGTTGCGATGACCAGGGGTCCTACCGCGGTCTGGGCGTCCTCTCCGCCCGAGATTTCGAGACGCGGCGCACTCGGATACTGGATGGCAAACCACCGACAGGCTGACGGATTTCTTGCGCGGTGTGCGCCGCGCACATTTGCCGCCGATCGTGCGCACCGGCCCGACCGTCCAGACCGCGCGGCGTGGCAGCGTTTGGTTGCGGGTCGTCGTCAGCTGGTCTTGATGCCGGCGGTTGAGTCAGCAGATCATCGATCGCGGTATGGAACTCGTCGAAAGGATGGATCTCCCTGGCCCGGTTCGCATAGCAGCGAAACGCCTCACTGTAGTGCTCGGCTAGATGGTCGACCTCATCGATGGCTTCAGGCGTCTTGACGGAGAGATAACTTGCAACGCCGGCACCGAGGTCGTGAACCACGGCGAGGTCGATGAAGATGTCACCGGGCTGCAGAGTCTCGGCCAGCGCTGGACGCTGCGCGCGATTCAGCGCCGAGGCCAACAAGCGGGCGCGGCCCGGATCGCGGAGTGCGAACACCGAAATCTCCGAGGTAGCGTCTCCGCCGACAGCCAGAGCGAGTTCGGTCAGATGACGGAAGCTGGTCAGCTCGAACAGGCCGGCAAATGCAGCGTGGTCTCGTTGCCATGAATCCGGCGCCGGCCGCATCGAAACGGCGGTGCGGGCCGGAACGAAGCCGATGTCCGCGTTGAGCCACTCTGGCTCCTCGACGTTGACCTCGTACTCCCACCTGACCAGTTGCACCGACTCACGCTCTATGCCTAGCAGCCGAGCGGTCTCATCCCGATAGTAGTTCGGAATGGCGAACCGGCTCCGACCTGTAGTCAATGCCCAGGTCAACGCTCGCCACACCGCCAAGGCCTCACCGTCATTGTTGTTGATCGCGTGGCGGTACCAAGGGTTGAGGTTCGCGTCGTCAGAATAATCCTGCTTCCAGAGCCCTCGCCAGATCGGGGTAAGCAGGTCCGCCACCTCGGCACGGACCACGTAGCAGTGCAGCCCTTCGCGGTACACGTGTTCGAACCTTAGGAATGACTCCAGATATGCCACTTCATCAGGATGCCGGAAGGCAGCCGCCGCTATCGCACGGACCAATACCTAGCGCGGATGGCGCACTGTTCTGCCGCCGACGGGGCACGGCGGGGCACATGATCCGGGTCTT
>NZ_BOMV01000123.1 GCF_016862375.1 Paractinoplanes rishiriensis
CCCGGAGCAGATCGACGCTCTCCTCACCGGCAAGGTGCGGCACGGATCGCGGTGACCCCCAGATGATCGCCGCGATGGGCTCGAGGTTGCGGCCGGCAGCGACGCGGGCCTGTTCGCAGGGTGTTGTGCACGTGGTTGACGGTGCCGTCAGCATTCCAGCGGGCGTGGTAGTCGTAGATGGTTTCCAGGGTGTGAAGTCGGCGGGCAGGGTCCGTCGACTGGGCAGATGATCCTCGGACACGGTCGGGGTGGTGGATGCGCCGCAACCGGCGAGCAGGTGCAGGGCCTTGAAGTCGAGCATGATGGTGTGATTACCTGCGCTCTTATCTCAAGGCCTTACCCAGTCAGCCCACCACGCCGTACCACCCGGTCATCGACGCTCACCGGTTTCCGGACGGGCACCGAGAATTGACTCAGCAGTAGCCCGCCCACCGCGAAGAGGGTGATCGCGGCCGCCTTCGTCGGCGTTGGCAAAGGGGCGCGCTCCGGCTCCCCGATCGCGACCCGGCCTTCCGCGCCGGGGTCGCGCCTGGCCAGGTCTGGCTCTTCCCGGTGACCTCGGCGGCGAATCAGGCGATCGACTGCATCGTCGGCGGCCAACAGATGGGGGCGGAACCGCGTCGTGCCCTTCGGGGTGGCGGTTGTTCCTGCCGGAGTCGTGGGA
Organism: Paractinoplanes rishiriensis; assembly: GCF_016862375.1. Taxonomy (GTDB): domain Bacteria; phylum Actinomycetota; class Actinomycetes; order Mycobacteriales; family Micromonosporaceae; genus Actinoplanes; species Actinoplanes rishiriensis. The sequence continues at coordinate 665 of NZ_BOMV01000123.1, forward strand.
TGCGTCAAGTACCGATAGGACGCCGAGTAGCTCCCGGGAGTTGGCGTCCGCCCTTCGGCCCGCTATTGCGGTGTTGGCCGCCGGTTTGACGATTTGTGAGTCCCGGAAGTCTGAGTCGTTGCACAATTATCCCGGGTCAGGAGAGATTGTCATCGGCGGGGAGTAACGGGGACAAAAGCCGCGGAGGCGTGATCCGCGGCCGCCCGCCAAGTGACCCAATCGCGTGCGTCGGAGGTGAAGTCGTGATGTTCAGTTTTTTGCCACGGCGTTCCGGCGCGGCAGCCATTGCCGTTGTCGCCGTGCTGGCCTTGACCGGGTGTTCGATTGCGGGCGATCAAGGTTCCTCGTCCGCAGGGGATAACGGTCCTATCAAGATCGCGATGGTAAACGCCCAGACTGGTCAGTTCAGCTCTCTCGGTGAATGGGCCCTCAAGGGCGCCAAGCTCGTGGTGGAGGAGTGGAACGCGGCGGGTGGCATCCACGGGCGCAAGATCCAGATGGATGTCTTTGACGATCAGGGTGATCCGACGTCTGGCACTGAGATCGCCCGCAGGGTCGCAAGCGAGGGTTACCTCGCCGTCATCGGCTCGGCGAACAGCTCGGTCAGCGTCGCGATGGCGCCGACGCTGCGGGACGCGCAGATCCCCAATATCAGCTCGGGGCAGTCACCGGGCCAGGTTGCCGTCAAAAGTCCATTTTTGTTCTTGGATGGTCCGACGAGCATCACCTTTGACGAAACCCTGGCCGCGTACCTGGTGGACCGGAAGGGGATCAAGAACATCGCTTTGATCACCAATAGCGGGTCATTCGGCAAGGGGGAGCATGACGCGTTCACCGCCGCGCTGTCCCGCCGCGGCGTCACTCCGGTCGCGGACCAGGTCGTCACCACTGGACAGAAGGACTTCCGTGCGGCGCTGACCGCGATCCAGCAGAAGAAACCGGCGCTGATTTTCGTCGGCGCCGAGGAAGTGCAGTGCTCCCTCATCGTCAGGCAAGCGCGCGAGATGGGCGTCATGATGCCGTTCGCGGGTACCGCTCCGCTGGCGACACCGCTGTTCCTGGAGACCGCGGGACCGGCCGCCGAGGGGGCGACCGTCAGCTCGCCCTACTTGAGCAACGACACGACTGACGCCTCCCGCAAGTTCGCCGCGGCATACAAGGCGGCCTACAACGAGGTTGCCGAACTGCACGGAGCCAAGGCCCACGACGCCGCACAGATCCTGTTCACCGCATTGAAAACCAGCAAGGTGGCGAAGGGCAAGGCGCTCGCTGATGCGATTCGGGCCACCAGGTTCGAGGGCTTGTTGGGCGACTTCACCTACGACGACACGGGAGTTGGCATCTTCGCCACATCCATCGGCACCATCGTCGATGGCAAGGTAGCTGTGACTGGCTGATCTGGTCGTAGGCTCAAGCGGACAATCAGTGAGCGAAGGTGTCCTCTCACATACACGCTGTCCGAGCCGGGAATGGCGGCGGACCGTGCTGTATGGGTCCGTGATCGCTGTGGAAGATGACGCCATCGAGGCTGCCTCGAGCGCCTCCGCTGGCCGCCGCAGCCGTCCTGCCGCAGGTCGAGCACGACCACCGCATGACTCAGCCGTCGATCGCTTACACTGCTACCGCGACTTTGGGCGGAAGGGCTCAGTGGAGACTAGTCGGCTCGAGCTGGTCGCGGCCGGCCATCCGCTGAGCCGCCTTGCCAAACGCTGCGTCGTCCATCGCAGTTTCGCAGAGGGCTGAGACCACCCGTGGGTCGAACTGTGTGCCCGCGCAGCGGCCGAGTTCCGCCAGGGCGGCCGCAAGATCACGCTGTTGCGCATGCGGCCGATCCGCCGTCATCGCGGTCAGAGCGGCGCATGCAGCGATGATCCGGGCGCCGAGCGGGATGTCTTCGCCGGCTAGTCGGTCGGGATAGCCGGTTCCGTCGTAACGCTCCCGCGCCGAACGGACCAAGGGAGCCAGTGGGGTCAGCGCCCGCGCCGACGAAACGATCCGTTCGCCGATCGACGGACACTGCTTGACGAACGCCCATTCCGTCGGCGTGAGAGGCCCTGGCTTGCTGAGGAGGTCGTTCGGTACCCCGACCTTGCCCACGTCGTGCAGTTGTGCCGCCTGTCGGATCCGAGCCTCGTTTGCCGGCGATACGCCAAGCTGCTGGCACACCTTGCTAGTCAGGTCGGCGGTCAGCTCGCTGCGTTCGGCTGACCCGGCGTCGTGTTCCTGCATGGCCCGCAGCAATGCGTTGATGGTCTGCGTGTCGGCGGCAACCCGCCCGTGGTTCTTATTCTCGTACATGCGGATGTCGACCAGGCGCATTGCGTCGTCGGAGGAGGCCGCGTCCGACGGGAGAAGGATCGCGCCATGCGAGGCGGTGATGGAGAAGCCGTCCCCCTGCTCACTGAGCGCCTGCGTGGCGATGTTGATGATCTCGTCAGCGCCGTTCGGGCCGGGAGAGGCCAGGATGCAGAACTCGTCGCCGCCGATGCGGTATGCCCGGCCGTGCCCGACGATGCTTCGGTTGAGCGAGGCGCCGAGGCGGGTCAGCAGGGCATCGCCGGCTGGGTGGCCGAACGTATCATTATACGCCTTGAACCCGTTGAGGTCGCACAGAATCAGCAGCAACGAATTGTCGATGGTCGCCCGCGGGAGCTGGCAGTCGAGGTCTGTCATCAGCTGCCGCCGGTTGCTGAGCCCAGTCATGGCGTCGGTGTTGGCCACGCGCGTCAGCGCATTCTGAGCGCGGTGCAGCATGATGACGGCGTACCCGATCAAGATCAGCGCGGCAAGCACCGCGACAATCGGCACTATCCCTACACCGACCATCCGGCCGACTGGCTGGTTAGTCACCGACACGACGTACCAGCGGTTGGCATTGCCCGGTGAGGCGGCGATCCGTTCGTATGCGGCAAGGTGGCCACCAAGGTTCAGCCGGCCGTTGGCCCTCCAGCCCCCGACCAGGTCTCGGAAGCGTTTGTCATCGGGGTCGCCGAGCGCGGACCCGCCCTGCTGTGAACGCGTCGAGTTGATCACGACGGCGCCGGTGTCGGCATCCACGACCAGCACGGTCCGGCCGGGGTTGGCGCTCGCCTCGCGACGGAAGCTCTCGAAGGTCACCTCGAAGGCCACGATGGCCGCAGTGAATCCGTCCGTCATCGGTACGAAGGCTGCATTGGCGATGACCCATTCGCCGGTGGCCTGGGACCGGTACGGCTTGGACTGATATACCTCACCGGCGCCCAGCGCGAACGACGGCGCGAAAAACGGGTTCTTGGACTCGTCCGGGGACAGGCTGTCGATCGGGGCGCGTTCGCCGCGAACGGTACGGGCGTACTCGGCGCCGGAGGAGTCGATGAAGCCCGCCTTGCCGATGCGGTTGGGGTATATCTGTTCAAGGTAGATAAGTGCGTCATTCACCGCGTCCAGGGTCGGTCCACCCTGCCTCACCCGCGCCCGCCGGTCGCCGGGCTGGGCGTAGAAGTCGCGGAAAGCCTGATTGTGTGCCGTCAGGAGGATGCCCGAGCTTGCCCGCTGGAAGTACGAGCTAATCCTCAGCGACTGCTGGGTCGCGTCGTGCGACAGTTCATTGCCGAGGTTCGCCAGTTTGCCGGTGTGCCCGACGAGCCCACTCGAGATACCGGCGGCGAGCAGCGCCATTGCACTGACGACGCAAAAAAGCAGAAAGCGCCGCATTACCCCACCTCCGTGATTTGACACGAGTCCTATCGACGGTGGGTCGGCCCAGCTTAGACCGTGTGTCAGTTGGGGTCGTTGTAGGTCAACAGGTTGAGCCGGTCGGCGCGGCGGTAGCAGATCACGGCGCATGCCAGGCGCAGGTATCCGAGGAAGTGGGAAGCCTTGCGCTCGTAGCGGCGGGCCAGACGCCGGAACCGGGTGGTCCATTCCAGGCAGCGTTCGATGACGTAGCGGTGCCGGCCGAGCCGCTGCGACGACTCGATGCCCTTGCGGCGATGCGCGGAGTGATGTTGCGTTCGTGCAGCAGGTCGCGGCGTTCGGGGTAGTCGTAGCCCCTTGTCCCCTGCGACTTGACCGGTCGTTTCCGCGGGCGGCCGGCGGGTTGGCGACTGGCTGGACACCGTCGACCATGTCCTCGAGCATCCGGCGGTCGTTGGCGGCGGACACGTTCACCTGTATCGGGAGCCCGGCGTGTTCGCCGATCGCGTGGATCTTGGAGCCGGGTTTGCCCCGGTCTACCGGGCTGGGTCCGGTCAGGTCCCCCTTTTGAGCCCGCGCACATGCATGCTGCGCGCTCATCTGGATGTCAGCTGATGTGGTGGTGCGTGCGCGATTTGGGTGGCGGCCCGGTGTGCTGGGGATCTGGGGTGGGTTGCCGGAGGAAGCTGCGGATGCGGCCGAGGAGTTCCTGGCTGGTGAAGGGTTTCTCGACGATGGTGACGCCATCGGGCAGGGTGCCGTTCTCCGTGAGGACCGGTTCGGCGTAGCCGGACATGTACAGCACCGGCAGGTCGGGACGGATGGCGCGGACACGGACGGCGACCTCGTTGCCGGTCATTCTGGGCATAATCACGTCGGTGAGCAGGAGGTCGATCGGGCCGGGGTGGGTTTGGGCGAGCCGGATGGCTTCGTCGCCGCCGCTGGCGGCCAGAACCTGGTAGCCGGCGCGGGTGAGGATGCGGTTGGTGATCAGGCGCAGGTCGTCCTCGTCTTCGACCATCAGGATGGTCTCGTTCGCTGAGCTCTCGGCGATCGGGGCGGCGGCCGGACCGTCGTCGGCTGCACCCTGAGTGGTGGGGGCGTCGATCGCGGGCATGATGATGGTGACGGTGGTACCGATGCCGTTCTCCGAATACAGGCGCACGTCGCCGCCGGCGGCGGTGGCGATGCCGTAGACGGTGGCCAGGCCGAGGCCGGTGCCGGAGCCTTTGGGTTTGGTGGTGAAAAACGGTTCGAAGGCACGTTCGATGACCTCCGGGGGCATGCCGCTGCCGGTGTCGCTGACCCGGAGGCGCACGTAGCGGCCGACGGACAGGGGCGAGCTGGTGAGGTCGTCGTCGCCGAGTTCGGCGTTGGTGGTGTCGATGGACAGGGTTCCGCCGCCGGGCATCGCGTCGCGGGCGTTGACGGCGAGGTTGACCAGGATCTGTTCGATCTGGCTGGCGTCGGCGTAGACCGGCCACAGATCGCGGTGCGGGGTGGTAACCAGATGGATGTGTTCGCCGAGGGTGCTGCGCAGCATCTGTTCGATGTCGCCGATGACGTGGTTGATGTTGAGGACCTCGGCCTGGGTGATGTCGCGGCGGCCGAAGGCGAGCAGCTGCTTGGTCAGCCGGGCGGCGCGTTCGGCGGCGCGGCTGATCTGACCGATGTCGGTGCGGGCATCGGACAGTTCTCGGGGGTCGGGGTCCGCCGACTCGAGCGTTTCGGCGATCATCGCGGCGTAGTTGCTGATCACCGCGAGGATGTTGTTGAAGTCGTGGGCGACGCCGCCGGCGAGCTGGCCGAGGCTTTCCAGCCGGCGGGTATGTTGCAAGCGGCGTTCGCTGGCATCGCGTTCGGCCTGGCCGATCAGGCGTTCGCGTTCGGCCTGGGCGATGAGGCGGTCGGTGACGTCGCGGATGGCGGTGGTCACGATCGTGCCCTGGTCGGTGTTGACCGAGGAGAGGCTGATCTCGGCAGGGAACTCGGTGCCGTCTTTACGGACAGCGGCCAGCGCCGCGCCGGCACCCATCGGCCGGTTACGGGGATGAGCGAAGTAGCCGTCGCGCTGGTGCGGATGTCCGGCGCGCAGCCGCTCCGGCACGAGGAGGTCGACGGGCTGGCCCAGCAGTTCCTCACGCTGGTAGCCGAACAACCGTTCGGCTTGTGCGTTGATCAGCACGATGGCGCCGGTCTGGTTGACCCCGATGATCGCGTCGGGTGCTGCTTGCAGCAGTCCTTCGAACATGGCTTCCGCACGCTGGCGTTCGCTGATGTCGCGGGAGACCGACGCTACGCCGGCGATCTGGCCGACGGCGTCGGTGATCGGTGACAGGGTCAGCGACACGGTGATCACGGTGCCGTCCTTGCGGCGCCGGAGCACCCGCTGCTGATCGATACGCTCACCACCGGCGATGCGGTCCATGAACTGTGCTTCGCTGGTCTCCTGCCCGGGCGGGAACAGCATTCCGGCATGCCGGCCGAGCACCTCCTCAGGGGGATAGCCGTAGAGCTCGACGGCGCCGGTGTTCCAGCTGGTGATCGTTCCGTCGAGGGTCTTGCTGATGATCGCGTCGTGGGAGGAATCGACGATCACCGCAAGACTTTCCCGTTCAGCGAGGGTGTGTGCCCGGCTGGCCAACGCCGCGGCGTGTCCGGCCAGTTCGGTGAAGGCAGCGACGTCGTCTTCGGCGAACAGGCTGCGGTAGCGGTTGAGCAGGACGAGCACACCAGGGCTGTCGGAGCTCGATACCGGTGTCACGGTCAGGTACCGGGTGTCGGTGACCCGCGCGAGCGTGACCGCCAGCGCGGGTGGATGGGTCCATCCCGCGAGCGCGTCGATGGTGTCGCGGGCGCCGAGCAGTTCGGTGAGCTCCGATGGCGTGCATTCGAGCCGATCCAGAGGCGAGCCGCCGCAGGTGAAGACCTGCACCTGATGATCAACGGTCGGCATCAGCACAACGACGACGTCCGCGCCCAGCACCGCCGTGGCGTCCTGGCAATACGTCAGCCAGGTGCGGGTCGACTCGTTCGCTGGCACGGCCAGCAACCGACGGATCACCGCGTGGGTGGCACTCTGCGCCCACGTCCGGCGCAGCCAGCGCGGTGGTACGAATGCCACCAAATATAACAGACCGGAGACGAGGGCCAAGACTCGCGCTTCGACCGCACGTCCGCCGGCGGAGAGCAGCAACGCGGCGCCGAATACGGCGGTGCCGGCGGCGCCGCACCACAGCCGGGCCCGGGCCGCTCCACCCCGGCGCCGTGCCTCGACGCCCAGCAGCCAGGCCGCGAGACCTTCGACAGCGAAGAACACGATCACGGCCGGCCACACAGCCGGTCGCGGCATGGAGCGGGTGGCCGACGCCAGCACCGGCACCGCGGTCACCGCCCACCCGGCCAGCGCCGCCGGCAGCCACCAACGGCGCAGCGGCCGCAGCCTTCCCACCATCCTCAGCGTGAACAGTGGTTTGGCCAGCAACAGAGCGATCGCGAAAATCATCACTACGCGAGGCGTGCCCACGAACAGGCGCACCAGACCGACGACGAACAGCATTGCCACCGACGCGAACATCCACATGACGGCACGCAACAGTTCATCGGGGTGTCGCAGGTACCGCCATGACACCCAGGAAAGCAGTAATGCGAACAGTGACGTGACCAGAATCAACGCCATGGGAACCTCGTCCCGTCAGCCCGACCATCCCGGCAATAAGGGCATTCCACTCTAAGTTATGCCACCATCCTGGTGGCTCGTCCGCGAACGCGGAGACCGATCGGGCGCGAGCAGCGCAACCGCCTGACGCCCGAGCCGGCCCTCGCCTCCCCGAGCACCCCTCAACCCGGCCATCACGTCAGGTGCCTGACATTTCACGGAGGGTGCGCAACCCTCTACTGCGTACAGAGTCGATCGACGCTGACCAATGGGGCCCTCGTGAGATCTGGTGGACTGGCGATCGTGTGCGGGCTGCTGCTGGTCACCTCGCCGCAGGCGGCAGGCGCGGCCCCGGCCGGGCCGGCGGCCGAGCGGATCAGCGTGACCGGTGCCGGCGCGGAGGGTGACGGGATCAGCGGCTGGCCGTAGGCGACCAGGTCGGCGGTGCCGTCCTCGATCAGGTTCAGGGCGTCCGGGCCGGCGGCTTCCGGGTACGTGAACGGGTTGAGGATCAGAGTGGCCGGCCATAGGGCGCGCAGCCGGTGGGTGAGCTCGCGGTTCGGGCCTTCCATGATGTGCAGGTAGCCAGGCCGAGCGGGGCGAGCCGCTGCGCGAGGGTGGTGTAGAGCTCGTCGGCGTGGTCCTCGACGATGCCGTTGTACGGGTTGCTCGGCGAGATCCGGAAGCCGGTCTTGACCGGGTGCAGGTCACCGGGCAGCAGGCGCTCCCAGCCGCGTCTCTCAGCGATCGTGTGGGCCAGATGCATGGCCCAGGCGAGCCAGGAGTTGTCCGGTGGTGGCCCAGCTCCCGTCCTACAAGCCCTTCAAAACATGCACCGAGTTTGCAGGCGCAGCGTCGAGCACACGCCGGGCATACACATCAAATGTGCCTTGACCCGAGCGCCTCTCCCCTCCAACGCAACGGTGTACCGCAATCGGGGTCCATCAATCGACCTGACGGCCGCCGAACGTTTGCAGATCGGCGTCCCGCCGTCGCGCGAACCGGCGACACCAGATCAAGCCCTCGGCCGCTGCCATGGGGTCCGGAAACCTGTTTCGAGGGCCGGGTGGCACAGATGAATTTCTCGAAAACCGCACCTTCAGGATCGAGTTCGACGCTTCTCGGCGCACTCACATCGGCATCCGACTGTTGTGAGCGGTGACACGGCGTTACGGCCTACCCGCGGCACGAGGGGTGCTGTATTCGTGTCGGGCGGCCGATGCGATGTGCCGCAGAAAGCAGCCCGACCGGGTCCAGCCCGTGAGGCAGAGCGACCTTGGTGCCGGTGCGCCTGTTGATCAGCGCACGTCCGGGAAGGAACCGTCGCCGAACAGGATTCGAGCCGCCGCCCGGCGACCGGTAGGACTGCGCAGCGCGGCCACGGCAGCCTCGGCCGCGGCCACCGAACGAACGCCGGCCAACACACGCCGCAGCAACAGCCGGCCGCGGAACCCGGCTCGCAGTGTCCTCCCGTCGTAGCGGCGCAACGCGTGCTGGTCGCCGTCGCACAAATATTCGACGATGATCGCCGCGGCGAATTCGGACATGCGCAGGCAGGGGTCGAGCCCACCAGCGGTCAGCGGTGAAACCGCGCCCGCCGCATCGCCGACCAGCAGTCCGGCCGGACTGCTGGTCGGGCTGGCCAGCCGGCGCAGCACGCCGCCGACCGGGATGGGGCCGCCGCGCCTTTCGATGGGGCCGGTGGCCGCCGCCTGACCGGGTGCGTCCGCGACGAACCTGTCCAGCAGATGTCGCACTCCGGTGCGCATCGCGTGCGGGTATCCGGCGACCCCGACGTGCGCGCTGTGGCCGTCGTCGACGACCCAGCCGAGGTATCCCGGAGCGACGCGCGGGTCCAGCACACAGTGAAACGCCGGCTCCGAGGCGCCTGATGCAATCGGGTGAACGATCTCGGCTCCGACCAGGAACCGGCGATTCTGGTCGAGGCCCAGGTCACGGGCCACCCGGGAGCGCGCACCATCGGCACCGACGATGAACCGCGCCGCCACCGGATCGGTCCCCTCGAGACGGACCACGCCGTTGCCGACGCCGGCGTACCGCACGCCCAGGCGGACCTCGGCGCCCGCCCGCTCCGCCGCGCAACGGGCATGCCGATAGACGCCCGCCATGTCGGCCACCCGATACTCGTCGCGGTCGCTGGTGAGCCGGATCGGCGCGCGTCGCGACGGCGGGTACAACAGCACATCCCGCACGCCCGGCCCGAGCAGATGCTCCGGCACGTCGAAGTCGTCGAGCGTGCGCCGTACGAAGATCCCGGTCGTGCGAAGACCCGCCGACAACGACCGGCGCCGCTCGACCACCAGCACGCCCAGGCCCCGCTGTGCGAGCAGACGTCCAGTCTGCAGGCCAGCGAGGCCAGCACCCACCACCACAACGTCTACTTCCCGCACAGCCTGTGACAGTAGGGCCGTCGCCCCGCCACGGCGACGGACTGCACGCTACCGACCCATGACCTCTACATTCTCACCACAGAGTTCACCGATGGCCGGCGCCAATTCGGCTGAGCAGTAATCCGCTCGTAACGACCATAGATGAGGATCGAAATCAGAGCGCGGTGAAGTGAGGTGGTGGCCCGACCGTTCGCCGAGCCCATCCTTGCTGGAGAGGGAGCTTCTCATGCTCGATGTCTCACAGATCGACCGGCGATCCGGTCAAGACTGGCCGTACACCGAGAAGCAGATGGAGGAGAAGTTCGCTCTCCAGGACACCGCTCAGCAGCTGTACCCGCCCGCAGGGCGACGGGACCGCGGTTCGACGCGGAATCGGCACAGCTTGTGATGCGGAATACCCGCAGCGTCTTTTCCGAAGTGGCCGACGTCCCGGATACCTTCGGGGTTAACTGTCGAGGCGCTGTTCCCGACCCGATGGCGGGAATGACAACCTGCGAGCAGCCCTGAAGGTTCCTCATGAGTGATTCTCCCGTCGACTTCACGACCACGCCGGTGCGGCCGGGACGGCAAGCGGCCATTTCCGACCGGTGGCGCCGGGCGGGGCTCATCGGACTGGCCGGCTCGGTTCTTGTCACTGCCGTTGTCGGGGTCTGCGCGGTGTGGCCTCCCCGCGGCTCCTGGGCGTCCGTGAACACCGCGACCGCCGGGCCGGTCACCGCGACGACCGAGGACGGCCGCCACACCATCGCCGATCCGGCCCACGCGGCCAACAAGGCGACGAAGTCCGACGTGCGCGGAGCCATCGCAGCGGTCGAGCATTACTACACCGTCATCGGCCACTACCCGACCAGGGCGATCAACGGCGACAACAGCCGTGGCATCATGCCCCAGCTCGATCTCGGCGGCTCGACACCGGCAATCCAGCTTGCCGTCGGCACCCGGTTGTCATATGCCCCATACGCCCGCAGCTACCGGATCTGCGCGACGAATACCCGCGGCACCGGCAAGTGGTTCCTGTACAACTCGGCGTCCGGCGGCTCGATAAAAGCCATCAGACGACCCGCCAACCCGGCAGTCTGCGCCTGAGAAGCGTAACGATATGTGAGCCACCGGCCCGGCCTCATCCCGAGCCGAACCCTCACGTCAGGTAGCCGACAGTTCACGCAGGGTGCGCAACCCTCTACTGTGTACAGAGTCGATCGACGCTGACCAATGGGGGCCCTCGTGAGATCTGGTGGACTGGCGATCGTGTGCGGGCTGCTGCTGGTCACCTCGCCGCAGGCGGCAGGCGCGGCCCCGGCCGGGCCGGCGGCCGAGCGGATCAGCGTGACCGGAGCCGGCGCGGAGGGTGACGGGATCAGCGGCTGGCCGTCGGTCAGCGCGGACGGCCGCTACGTGGCGTTCGAGTCGGAGGCAGCCAATCTGGTGCCCGGCGACGTCAACGGCACCACGGACGTCTTCGTCCACGACCGGCTGCTCGGCACCACCGTCCGGCCGGTGACCAGCCTCGCCACCGGCCACCCGCAGGACGGCCTCTACGGCGCGGCGATCAGCGCGGACGGGCGGTACTTGTCGTTCACGTCCTGGGCGCCCGACCTGGTGCCCGGCGACACCAACAACACCTCCGACGTGTTCCTCCTGGAGCTGGCCACCGGCGCGATCGAGCGGATCAACCTGACCAGCGGCGGCGCGGAGGCGACGGGCGGCATCAGCTGGGGCTCGGACCTCAGCGCGGACGGCCGGTTCGTGACGTTCACGTCCCGGGCCGGCAACCTGCTGCCGGGCCGCGACAAGAACCACACCCGGGGCGCGGACGCGTTCGTGCGTGATCGGCTGACCGGCACCACCACGCTGGTCAGCGTCGCGCAGGACGGCCTGAACGGGCACTGGCCCAGCTACGACCGCGGCATCAGCGCCGACGGCCGGTACGTGGCGTTCACCTCCTCCGCCACCGACCTGCTGCCGGACGGCGCTCAGGTGATCGGCCTGTACGTCCGCGACCTGCAGACCGGCACCACCACCCGGGAGACGCTGAGCAGCGCCGGCGATCCGGCCAGCATCGCCGGACTGCACACCGCGACTCTGAGCCGCGACGGCCGCTACGTGACGTTCGATACCGCCCGGAACGACGTGGTCCCCGGCGACGCGAACAACGCCCGGGACATCTTCGTCCGGGACCGCATCACCGGCGAGGTCGAGCTGGTCAGCCTCGCTGGCGACGGCACGCAGGCCGACGGCGACAGCTGGGCCCCGCGGGTCAGCGACGGTGGCCGGTGCGTGGTCTTCGTGTCCGATGCGACCACGCTGGTGCCCGCCGACACCAACGGCCGGTCCGACCTCTTCGTCCGCGACCGCGACTCCGGCACCACCGCCCGCCTGACCGCCGACCACACCACCGGCGGCGACCCGGACGGCGACTCCGACGGCGACGGCCGCAACGGCGGCACCAACCCGGTGGCACTGCGCCCCGACGGCAGCGAGACCGCCTTCCCGTCCGACGCGGCCAACCTGGTCCCGGCCGACACCAACGCCACCACCGACGTCTTCGTCAGCGACACCGGCTGCGGCTGAGTCATCCCGCACCCGGCGTGCCGGGGGTCGGGCCCGGGTATGGCGTCACCATGACTCCCCGCCCGGTCCGGGTCCTCACCGCCCTGCTGATCGCCACGGCCGCGGCCACCGTCGTGGTCGAGGTCCTCAATTTCTGGTACGCGCCGGACCACGGCACCGGGCTCGCGGTCCGCACGGGATGGGCCTTTGCCCGTACGCTTGCCTGGTTGGTTTTGATCTTCCAGGTCCGCCGGGCCCGGGCCACCGCCAAGCCGCTGAGCCTGATCCTGACCATGACCACGCTCTTCGCCGTCGGGCGCCTGATCGTCCCCGCCACCGGCCGCCCGCCGCTGCCCGGCCTGATCGGATTCGGCGTGCTGGCCCTGCTGTGCCTGACCGTGGTGGTCCTGCTCCACCGTCACCCGGCCGTCGACGCCCACCTGATCCACCAGCCGCGCCGCCTGACCCTGACGCGCGACGGCCTGAAGCTCCGCGAGGCCCCGCCCGGCGACCCGTGGGTGCTGACCGCCCGGCTGGCGTCGTTCAGCTACAGCCCGCTGATGCTGGTCCCGGCCCTGACCGCGGCCGGCACCCTGCGGCATCAGCTGGAGTGGACGCTGGCCGTGCTCTTCTGGATCCTGGCCGGCATCGCGGTCAGCTACGTCGCCCTGCTCTGCGCGTTCTTCGTCGGCCGGGGCAGCCAGACCGCCCGCCTCACGCTCGCCTCCGTCACGCTGGTGGTCGTGGCCTTCGACCTCCCGCTATGCGGCATCCTGCTGGGCGCGGACGGCCTGATCCGCGACGGAGCACCGCTGGTGGTGGCGGCCGCCCTGACCCTGTACGCCCTCTGGCGAACCGCCCGGTCACCCGCCCTGGCCGGGTGACCGGGTTGTTCCGTCAGCGTTGCAGGGTCAGGAGCGCCGGTCGCCACGGCAGCAGGTTGTAGGGCGTGCCGTCGGACCTCGGGTCCCGGCCCTGGTAGAGCATCTGCAGGTTGCACGGGTCGACGGTCTTGGTCTGATCCGGGTTGTGGCGCACCAGGTCGCCGTGGCTGACGTCGTTGGTCCAGGTGACGCCGGTGTTGGCCCGGCCCGCGAAGGGATTGCTCTCGGTGGCGGCCTGCGGCGTCCACGACCCGCCGAGGCTGGTGGCCGTGAACGAGCGGAAGAACCGCCCGTTCGCGCCCATCGCCTCGACAATCATCAGGTACAGGTTCTGGTCCTTGACCTTGTAGACCTCGACGCCCTCGAACAGATTGGCCGTCGTGTCGCTCATGATTGTCGTGTAGTTCGCACCGAAGCTGCCCGGGAAGTTCCCGATCGGCATGCTCGACCGGTAGATCTTGCCGTTGTCCCCGGCGAAGAACATGTACATGGTCGTGCTGTCCGCGATGAGCGTCTGGTCGAGCGGGGACGAGCCGGGAATGCTCCCGGTGAACAGCGGCTGGTTTCCGGACCAGCCATTCGCGTTGGTGGGATCATTCGACGTCTTGTAGAAGAAAGGCGTCGCACCCCACTGTCCCGCCAGCACCCAGATGTTCTTCGGCGCGAAATACAACAGCGTCGGCGCGACCGCCCACGAGGACATGCCGTTCTGGCTGGCCGAGGCCATCTGGGACCAGTCAGTGAAAAGACCAAAATTCATTGAGCCGTACGATTGAGACGTGTCGGTTGTCGACCCGTACACCAGATGCCGGCCGTTGTGGACGACATTGGTGAAGTCCTTCAGTCCGACCCACCCCGATTTCGGGTTGACCAGCGGTCCGGTCGACGTCCACCGGTAGGTCGAGGGAAGATCACATGCTGCCGACGAGGATGCGGCGACGGCCGCCGTGCCCGCAGCAACGGTCAACGCGGCCGCAAGTAGGGAACTGGTAAGTCGCACGGTGTCTCCTCAGGCCGCTTTGCAGCTGAGCTTGGGCGGATCGTTGGTGATCAGCCAGTTGCCCAGGAACCGGAACACGCGGCTGGCGCCGGCGGCCACCGTGCCGTTGTAGCCGACGTTGCTGGCCGCCCAGTTCGGGCCGGCCGCGGCCACGGTCGCGTCCCACGCCGAATCGACCACCTGGCCGTTCGGGAACTGCATGGTGACCGTCCAGCCGGTGATCGCGGTGGCGCCGGCGGTCACCGTGATCTCACCCTGGAACCGTCCGGTTTCCTGCTGGACCCGCTGGTAGGTGGCGTGGCAGCCGGAGTCGGCCGGCAGCGGGGGCGGCGGCGGGTCCGCCGGCGGGTCCGGGTTCCCGCCGGGGAAGCGGACGTCGGAGCACATGTAGTAGTTCTGATCGGCGTGCCCGGCCCGCCACACGGCGTAGACGATGTGCCGGCCGGTGCGGCCCGGGGCGCTGATTTGGAAGGAGTAGTCGACGCCGTTGAGGATCGGGTCGCCCGGCCGGGTCGGCCACCCCGAATCCGGGAACGGACCGGTGTCCTTGACGAGTTCCAGGTCGTTCCAGGTCAGCTTCTGCTTGGTCGGGTCGAAGCCCTGCCGCGTGACATAGAGATGGATGTACGCGGCGCCATGCCGGGCCTGGTCGTGCATGGTCCAGGTGAACGTGTTGTTCACGTCCCGGGCCCGCCAGTAACCGGGGACGTCCAGCGCGGCGTAGGTGCTGTCGCCGCCACCGCACAGTGATCCGTCCGGGACGCGGGCTCGGTGATCGTCGCGGACGTTGTCCTGGATCAGGCCGTTCCACGTCCACATGGCGGCCGGGTTCGCGTGCCAGGCCTGCCAGCACATCGGATCCAGCTTGGCCATGACCGGGTTGTCCCAGGTGGTGTCCCAGCGATTGGAGCAGCCGTAGTGGCGCGACGGCGGGTCGATCGCCGAACCGTGCGCGGACGCGGGACGGGCAGCGATCAGGAACGAGACCAGGACCATCGCGGCGAGCGCCGTGATGGTCAGCGGCCGCCGGACCCACGGCCGGCCGAGGAAGCTGAAGGAGGTCACGGTGGCTCCATCCGGCTTGAAAGTTTCCAAGGATGCATGGTTCTGTTTCGCCGGGAGGCGACCGCTGGCATCGATTCTCGTCAATAAGTTACCGTGCCCTCAGCGGCCTCAACCCCACTCCACCAGCATCAACGACGTGGAGACCGGTACGAAAGTCTGGTGGAAAGTTTCCGCATTTCGGCGGGGCGGTCCAATGTGGCCGGACGGGCCATTTCCCCGGCTCGGAGGGTCGGCAAGGATGAACGGTCACGCGGCGTGCCGACGCCGCTGACTCACGGGAGGACCGAAAATGCGAACCGTCAAACGACTCGTCATCGTCACCGCCGCCGCTGCGGCCACGCTGCTGGCCTGGCAGGCCGCCGCCTCGGCGGCCTCGATGGTCGAGTACGCGCTGCTCTGATCCCGCCCGCGTGCGCCCGGCCGGCCGGTTCGACGTCGCGGTCGTGGGCGCGGGCCCGGCCGGGTCCGCGGCCGCGATCGCCGCATGCCGGGCCGGCGCCCGGGTGCTGTTGCTCGACCGGGCGGACTTCCCGCGGGACAAGCCGTGCGGTGACGGCATCGCGGCCGAGGCGATCGGGGTGCTGGAATCGCTCGGCGTCACCGGCGTCACCGACGGCTATCCGCCGGTCGGCCGGCTCCGGCTGGTCGGCCCGGGCGGCTCGGTGGTCGCCCGGCCACTCCCCCGCCCGGCATACACCGTGCCGCGGCGGATCTTCGACGAACGGCTCGTGCGGGCGGCCGTCGCGGCCGGAGCCGACCTGCGCCGGCACACGGTGCGAACGGTCCACGACGACGGCGCCGGGCCGGTGACCATCGACGGCCGGTTCGAGGCGGCGGTCCTGATCGGGGCGGACGGCGCCGGCTCGGTCGTACGGCGCACCCTGGGCCACCCCGGCAACCCGCCCGGGCACCTGGCCGTGGCGATCCGCGGCTACGCGCCGTCCGCGAACCGCACCGAGCAGATCATCATCACCACCGAGCGGCGCTGGCCGGCGTACGCCTGGGAGTTCCCGATCGGCGACGGCACCGCCAACATCGGCTACGGCGAGGTGCTGACCGGCGAGCGGCTCTCCCGGGCGTACCTCCTGGACCGGCTCAGGGCCCTCCTGCCCGGGGGCGAGCCGACCAGCGTGCGCGGGCACCACCTGCCGTTGTCCACCCGGCGCCCGCCGCCGGCCCGGGGGCGCACGCTGCTCGCCGGCGACGCGCTCTCGCTGATCAACCCGTTCACCGGCGAGGGCATCTTCTACGCCGTGCTCTCCGGTGCACTCGCCGGCACCGCGGCCGCCGGTGGGCCACAGCGGGTCGCCGAACGCTACCGCGACGCCCTGCACCGGCGGCTCGGCCGGCACCTGCGGCACTCGGGTCTCGCCGCCTGGCTGGCCCGCCGCCCGGCGGTGGTGGAGGCCGGGGTGAGCGCGGCCGCCCGGGACGCCAAGGTGTTCGACCGGATGGTGCAACTCGGCCTCGGCGACGGGGTGCTCGACCTCCGCACGCTCGCACACATCACCGCCGGAATCAGACGATGACGTGGAGGACTAGGGTCGGGAGAGACCCGCCGACGACGAGGACCGCGATGACCCGGAACGACGACGACGTCGCTCTCGACGCGGCGCTGGACCGCTGGTACTCGCGCTGGACATCGGATCCACCGCCACGCGCGGCGGCGTGCACGGCGCGTCCGGGCGCCGGGTCCACGGCCTGCAGCACAAGGTGCCGCACGCCTTCACGGTCGCGCCGGACGGCACCTCGGTGATCGATCCCGACCAGGTGACCGCCGAGGTCGACCAGGTACTCGACGCGGTCACCGGGGACCGCCCGGTCACGGCTGACCGGCAACCCGCTCGCCGGGACCTCCACGGTGGCCTGGACCGGCCTCAGGGCCGTGTGGTTCCCGGTGATCACCGGCGGCTTCGCCAGCAACATCGGCTCCGGGGCGATCGACGCCACGCGTGGCCGGGCAGACCGACGTTTTCGCCCTGGCCGAGAAGGTTCGGGACCTGTGGGTCGCTGCCCGTACGGCGCTGCGCCCGCAGCGCCGCCACGCCCGGGCAGACCGGTCCAGGGATGCGATCCACTCGAATTGGAGGTCCACCGCGTCATCACGTTGCCCGGCCAGCATGCGGTTCTGCCCGAGCTGCCGCCGTACCTGCCCCGGGCTCACGACGCCCGGCTCGACGAACTCGCCGTGGGAGTGGCGGCCGGGACGAGCCGGATGGTCACCCTGGTCGGCGGCTCCTCGACGGGCAAGACCCGTGCCTGTTGGGAGCTTGTCCAGCGGCTCGAGGCCCGGCAATCGGGCCGGTGGCGGGTGTGGCACGCACGATCCGACCCGTCCCGAGGCGGCTGCGGCCGAGATCGAGCAGGTGGGACCGGACACCGTCGTGTGGCTCAACGAGGCTCAGCTCTACCTGTCGCCGACCGATGCGAGGCTCGGCGAACGGATTGCGGCCGGCTGCGTACCCTGCTGCATCATCCGGACCGGCGACCGGTGCTGATCCTCGCCACTCTGTGGCCCGAGTATTGGAACACCTGACCGTCCGGCCCGGTTCAGCGAGCACGCCGGAAACCACCACGAGGCACTCGCGGCCGCTCGGAAGGCAGCCCACCACCGCGATACCGCTGCGCTCCGGGACCTCGCCCAGCTACGCCACCGGGCCGGCGACCACGACGGTGCCGGCGCCCTGCAAGCCCTAGCCTGGCTGCACTGCCGGGCCGGAGACAGCAGAATTCGCCGATACGGCCTGACCGACGACGGCCACCCGGCCACCTCGCTCGACTGAGGAACGAGCGGACGCGTTACTGCACATGCACAAAGTCACCGAGCCTCGGCCGGCTGGCCGTCCTGGGGACAGAGGATCGCGGTTTTGCAGGCGGCCGCCGTACGGGCGACATCGGGACCGATGATGTATTGCTCCCAGAGGGCCGGTCCGGCCGGCCGGTGATGACCGGTGAGCCATTCCACGAGCCGGTCATAGGTGGACTGAATTGACTCGTGCGGTCCGATGTGCACGGCCCGGACGGCGATTCCGGCAGGCAGCACGGCGTGCGTGAGAGCGAGGCCGACAGGAGGTCTGGACACCGGATAGCCGACCGTGACCTGGAGCGCTCCATCACTACGTGGCCGCAGCTCGGACATCGGTGGTCCGCTCGGGCGCACTCCCGCGTCACGGAGCGTGGCCGCCACGACGGGCAGCGCCTGGCGCGTCCAATCCCGCACCTCGGTGACGGGCACACTGGCCCGCAGCCCTGCGACATAGGTTCGTTCGACCACGATCACCTCGGCGTCCGAGGTGACGGGCACGGGGGCCGGTACAGCTCTGGTCTGGTCCATGGCCATCCTCCGATGCACGGCGCAATCCTTCGCTGACAATGCACCGCGAAACGCGTCCACCGGCAGGACCGAAGGTCCCGAGAGGGTCGGCCGAGCCGCTGACCATGCTGGCAACAGGAAGTGCTCTTGACGCTATTTGGATATGGCAGCGCCCCGGCAGGGACCTAAGTCCCTGTGTGGCCGTTCAGTTCCGTGGACACGATGAAGTCAGTCGGGCAGGTGCGTCACCACGCAATCCGATCTCCTCGGAAGGGAGGATCTCCCATGACCAGCCGCTTTGATCCGAACATCCCATCCACCGGACCTACAGCGCCGTCCATTGAGGGTGCCTTCAAAGGCATCGGCGCCATTGTCGAGGAGCCCCGCATCGGCGAAGGCAACTTGATCGTGAACGGCAAGGAGCCGTTCCAGATCAAGGTGCAGTGGCACATCTTCGGAAACCTCACGCCGCTGTGGCTGACCGCACTCGCTTCCCGAACGAAAAACTGGGTCGTCACGGCCTACGCAGAATCGGAAGGGCCTGGCCCCAAGGTCATCATCGGCAAGACGTACGAGCCCGTCGGTGCTCCGCCGTTCACGCATGACAAGGAATACGCGGCGACGATCACCGTTCCGGCCGGGACACTGCCCGAGGAGAACCTGGGCGATCCCGAGCGGTCCGGCGTCTACAAAATCATCGTCACGGCGTTCCTGAACGCGGATCTCGGCAAGCCCGGATACGACATGATGGGCTACGTCGAAGGCCCGATCATCAAGGTTGAAGATCCCGAGTAGGAACTAATTGTTCAACGTCGGCCCGTCCGACTTGCCCGACTGTCGGACGGGCCGACGTCGTTCAAATCACGCGATTGTTACGTCACCGAACGCCGGACCGCCGTGGGAGCCGATGTGCCGGGCCGAGAAATCACCCCGGACGACGGCTGTCAGACCGGGGACGGACTTTCCCAGCACGACCTTCCTGCCACATGCCGAATCGGTACACACGAAAAGCATCTCGTCCGGTGTTTCGGCTTCACAAACCATTTCGTGAACTGCGGGTTCCGGATCAACTGGATCACGTGGCGGCCTGCCGCCACCCGATTTCATCGCTCCTCCACATCGGCTGCGGGCCGCTGTTGAACCGATTCCACAGGCCCCGGACCGTTTCGCACAGCCAAGGAGAGAAGGACGTCGAGGTACCGGTTCACTCCGTCCTGACGCCGCCGATCGCCGGCTGCCCGGTCGCGGGCTTCACGCTCGATCCTGACCCTCTCGCGCTCGTCCATGTCGTCGCCTCCCCAACCCGGCCTGCTCGGTCGGCGGGAACTCGAACCGGGCCCGGCCGCCGGCCAAGGCCTACCGGGAATGAACCGGGCGCCGGCAGCCCAGCCGGCGCTCCTGCGCCCATGGCACCATGCCCGCCCCGGCGCGAGCCAGGGCCGGATAGCCCGGCCGGACCGCCGATGGTCCCAGGGGCCGGTCGGCCCTGTCGATGACCGCCGTTCCGGCGTAAGTGTGAAAGTCCGGTTCCTACTGCGGCAAGAGAATCGATCATGGACGAGAAGACGTGGGCACGCGCCGGCGCGGCAAGCGGGTTCGCCATGGTGGCGCTGGCCGCCGCAGCGTCGGTATTCGAGCGGACGCCGGTAACCCCGGCCGATTACGCCGCCAACCGCACGGCTCTGCTCACCCAGAGCATGCTCTTCCTGGCCGGCGGGGCCGCCGGCCTGTGGTTCCTCGGCTCGCTTCGGATGCACCTCTCCCGAGCCGAAGGTGGCTTCGGCCGCGTCTCCGGGGTGGCCTTCGGTGCCGGCACAGCCTGGGTGGCACTGAATATGCTCGCCCAGGCGTTCCAGGTAGGAACGGCCCGCGATGCCGCCGAGGCGGTACCGGTCATGTCGATCAACACGATGAACGCGGTGTTCACCGTCGCCAACCTGCCGCTGGTCGTCATGCTCCTGGCCGTCGCCGTGGTTTCCCTTCGACATCGCGCCTTCCCGCCCTGGCTCGGCTGGCTTGCGGCCGTCTCGGCCGGAGCTCAAACGCTGCTCTGGATGGCCACCGTCGTCGAGAGCGGGCCGCTGGCCGCCAACGGCTGGCTAAGTCTCGCTCTCTATCCCTTCTTCGTGCTGTGGCTGCTGCCGGCCACCGCGATCATGGTGAGGCAGGCATGAGTCCCGCCGACCATTTCTGGCTGCTCCAGAGCGGCATCTGACGGCGACTACACCGGCCGATTGGCCCGGCGACTGGGGGCATTGGACCCTGCACCCCGGGCCCGGCCCGGACGTTGCATGAACTCGCCGCGGTGCGGAGAAGCTCCAGGCATGGCTGGCCCTGGCCCGGTCCGGCGAGCACGAGCGGGCCTGGCGCAGCCTGGTGGCCGCGAATCCGATGCCGGCCGTGCACGGCCGGGTGTGTTACCACCCCTGCGAAAGCTCGTGCAACCGGGCCGACCTGGACGGCGCCGTGTCGATCCACGGCGTTGAACGCTTCCTCGGCGATCTCGCGCTCGATCGCGGCTGGCAGTTCGATCCGCCGCCCGCGCCGAGTGGTCGGCGGGTCCTGGTGGTCGGCGCCGGCCCGAGCGGCCTGTCGGCCGCCTACCACCTGGCTCGTCTCGGGCACCAGGTGGTCATCCACGACGCGGAGGCGGAGCCCGGCGGCATGATGCGGTACGGCATTCCGGCCTATCGGCTGCCGCGGGACGTACTGGCCGCCGAGATAGCCCGGATCGCGGCGCTGGGCGTGCACATCGTCACCGGTCACCCGGTGCGTGACCTGCGGACCGAGCGCCGCGAAGGCCGGTTCGACGCCGTTTTCGTGGCGGTCGGCGCGCACCTGTCCAAGCGGGTCGACATCCCGGCGCGCGAGGCGGGCCGGATCGTTGACGCGGTCGGCCTGCTGCACCGCGTGGCCGCCGGCGAGCGGCCGGCGATCGGGCGCCGGGTGGCCGTCTACGGCGGCGGCAACACCGCGATGGACGTGGCCCGCGTCGCCCGCCGGCTGGGCGCCGAGGAGGCCCTGATCGTGTACCGGCGGACCCGGGCGCAGATGCCCGCGCACGCCGACGAGGCGGACGAGGCGGAACGTGAGGGCGTGAAGATCAATTGGCTGCGTAGCATCCAGGCGTTCGACGGCCCCGAGCTGACCGTCGAGATCATGGCGCTGGACCAGGCCGGCCGGCCGGTCCCGACCGGCCGGTTCGAGAAGCTGGCCGCGGACACGGTGGTGCTGGCTCTCGGTCAGCGCGCCGACACCGCGTTCCTGCAGGACATACCCGGCATCGAGTTCACCGCCGACGGGACCGTGGTGGTTTCACCGGAGATGATGACGGGTTGTCCGGGCGTCTTCGCCGGCGGCGACATGGTGCCGGCCGAACGGACCGTCACCGTGAGCGTCGGGCATGGCCGCTCCGCCGCCCGGCACATCGACGCCTACCTGCGAGGCCAATCCGCGTCCGAGCCGGGCGCTCCCCCGGTCGCCGGGTACGGCGACCTGCACCCGTGGTATTTCGGCGATGCCGGACGGCGCATCCAGCGCGAACGCGAACCCGCCGTGCGCACCGCCGACTTCGCCGAGGTCGTGGACGGGCTCGATGCCGGAGCGGCGACCTACGAGGCGGCCCGGTGCCTGTCCTGCGGCACCTGCTTCGAGTGCGACGGTTGCTTCGGGGCCTGCCCCGAGGACGCGGTGATCAAGCTGGGGCCCGGCCGCCGCTACCGGTTCGGCTACGACCGGTGCACCGGCTGCGCCACCTGCTTCGACCAGTGCCCGGTACACGCCATCTCGATGATTCCGGAGGTCAGACCATGAGCCGCGCGACGGTCGACGGCAACGAGGCCGCCGCCTCGGTGGCGTACCGGTTGAACGAAGTGTGTTGCATCTATCCGATTACACCGTCGTCGGCGATGGCCGAGCTGGCCGACGAATGGTCGGCCGCCGGACGCCCGAACGTCTGGGGCTCGGTGCCGACGGTGGTCGAGATGCAGAGCGAAGGCGGTGCCGCCGGCGCCCTGCACGGTTCGCTGCAGAGCGGCGCGCTCACCACAACCTTCACGGCCTCCCAGGGCCTGCTGCTGATGATCCCTAACATGTACAAGATCGCCGGTGAGCTGACTCCCGGCGGTACTGCACGTGGCGGCACGGGCGCTGGCCGCGCAGGGCCTGTCCATCTTCGGCGACCACTCCGACGTGATGGCCGTACGCGCCACCGGTTTCGCCCTGCTCGCCTCCGCCTCGGTCCAGGAGGCCCACGACCTCGCCGCGGTGGCGCAGGCCGCCTCGCACCGCACCCGCGTGCCGTTCGTGCACTTCTTCGACGGCTTCCGCACCTCACACCAGCTGGACAGCATCGAACTGCTCTCCGACGACGACCTGCGCGCCCTCGTCCCGGCCGAACTGGTACGCGAGCAGCGCGGCCGATCGCTCTCACCGGAGCGGCCGGTGGCGCGCGGCACGGCGCAGAACCCCGACGTGTACTTCCAGGGCCGTGAAACGGTGAACCCGTTCTACGCCCGGGTGCCGGAGGCGGTCCGCGCCGCGATGGCCGAACTGGGCGCCCGCACCGGACGCCGGTACGACATCGTGGAGTACACGGGCGCGCCGGACGCCGACCGGGTGCTGGTGCTGATGGGATCCGGCAGCCAGACCGCCCGGGAGACCGTCGCGCACCTTGTTTCGGCGGGCGAACGCGTCGGCGTACTCCAGATCCGGCTCTTCCGGCCGTTCCCCGCCACGGCGGTGGCGGCCGCCATTCCGCCGACCGCGACCCGGATTGCGGTGCTCGACCGGACCAAGGAGCCCGGATCGCTCGGTGAGCCTCTCTTCCTCGACGTGCTCGCCGCCCTGGCCGAGAGCGGGCGCGACACCATGCCCACAGTCATCGGCGGACGGTACGGCCTGGGCTCCAAGGAGTTCACCCCGGGCATGGTCTCGGGTGTTCTTGCCGAGCTGGGCCGGGCCCGGCCGCGCCCACGGTTCACCGTCGGCATCGTCGACGACGTCTCCGGCATCAGCCTGCCCTACGAGGACCTCGACATCGAACCACCCGGCACCGTCCGAGCGGTGTTCTACGGGCTGGGTTCGGACGGCACCGTCGGGGCCAACAAGAACACCATCAAGATCCTTGCCGCCGATCCGAAGCTGCACTGCCAGGGCTACTTCGTCTACGACTCCAAGAAATCCGGGTCGATGACCGTCTCGCACCTGCGCTTCGGCCCGGCCCCGATCGCCGCGCCTTACCTGATCACCAGGGCGGACTTCGTCGGCTGTCATCACCTCGGGCTGCTCGATCGGGTGGACGTGGTGGATTGCGCGGCGCCGGGGGGCACGCTGCTGCTGAACTGCCCACATCCGGCGAGCGTGTGGGATGAGCTGTCCCGCGATGTGCAGGAGCAGATCATCGCCAAGCGCCTGACCGTGCACGCCATCGACGCGGATCGGATCGCCGCCGAGGCGGGCTTGCCTGGACGCACCAACACCATTCTGCAGACGTGTTTCTTCGCGATCAGTGGCGTACTGCCCCACGACCAGGCAATGACAAAGATCAAAAACGCAATAACCACGACGTACGCCCGGCGGGGCAGCGACATCGTCGCCCGCAACCACGCGGCCGTCGACGCTACCCTCGCGGCGTTGCGAAGGGTCCCCCTCCCCGAGCGAGCCACGGCCACCCGCCGCCGCCCGCCATGCTCGCCGGGCGCGGCGACCAGTTGCCGGTCAGCGCTCTGCCGGTGGACGGCACCTACCCCGGCGGAACCACCGCCTACGAGAAACGCAACATCGCCGATCTCGTCGCCGTCTGGGATCCCGGGACCTGCATCCAGTGCGGACGCTGCAGCCTCGTCTGCCCGCACAGCGTCATCCGGTCCAAGTTCTTCGATCTCAAGGAGCTCGCCGGTGCACCCGACGGCTTCCCCGCGGCGGCGCTGAACGCCCGCGGCCTGCCCGACGCCCGATTCAGCCTGCAGGTCTACCTCGAGGACAGCACCGGGTGCGGGTTGTGTGTCGAGGCGTGCCCGATCAGCACACCGGAGGGCAAGGCCATCAACCTGGAACCACGGGAACCTCGGCTCGAGGCGGGCCGCACGAACATCGCGTTTTTCGAGAGGTTGCCGATCGCGGACCGGTCCCGGGTGGATTTCGGCACCGTACGGGGCGCGCAGTTCCTGCAGCCGCTGTTCGAGTTCTCCCTCGCCTGCGCCGGCTGCGGCGAGACGCCGTGTCTGAAGCTGCTCTCCCAGCTGTTCGGTGACCGTCTGATGGTCGCCAACGCCACCGGCTGCTCGTCGATATACGGCGGCAATCTGCCCACGACGCCGTGGACCGGCAATCCCGACGGTCGGGGACCCGCCTGGTCCAACTCGCTGTTCGAGGACGACGCGGAGTTCGGCCTCGGCTTCCGTCTCGCCGCCGACCTGCACCACCGCCTGGCCGCCGAGCGACTGGCCGAGCTTCGGGGCCGGCTCGGTCCCGAACTGGTCGACGCCGTCCTGATCGCCCCGCAACGCCGGGAATCCGAGTTCGCCGCCCAACGTGAGCGGCTAACCGAGTTGAGCCGCCGCATGGACCGGCTGCCGCCCGGGGACCCGGTGGTCGCCGACCTGCGCAGCGTCCTGGACCATCTGGTCCGGCGCAGTGTGTGGATCGTCGGCGGGGACGGCTGGGCGTACGACATCGGCTCGGCCGGCCTGGATCACGTGCTGGCCAGCGGCCGCGACGTCAACGTGCTGGTGCTGGACACCGAGGTCTACTCGAACACCGGCGGACAGGCGTCCAAGGCCACCCCGCTCTCCGCAGTCGCGCGGTTCGCGGCGGCCGGCAAGAGCACACCCAAGAAGGACCTGGCCCTGCAGGCGATCGCCTACGGCAACGTGTACGTGGCCCGGGTGGCCATGGGCGCCGACCCGGAGCACACGCTGCGCGCCATGCGCGAGGCGAGGCGTACGACGGCCCGTCGTTGATCATCGCTTACGCGCACTGCATCGCGCATGGCATCGACATGCGCGACGGGCTCGGCCAGCAACGCCGAGCGGTGCGGACCGGCTACTGGCCGCTGATGCGCTACGACCCGGTGCTGCGCACGGCCGGGAACAACCCGTTCCTGCTGGACTCCCCGCGGCCGCAGGCGCCGCTGTCCGAGTACACCGACCAGGAGCTGCGCTTCCGGCGTCTGCACGATATCGACCCTGCCGAGGCTGCCCGGCTCGCCGTGCTGGCCCAGGAGGCAGTCGACCAACGCTGGCAGGTCTACGAGGAGATGGCGACCCGGGGCCCGGAACGGTTCCCGGCCGACGCCCGCCCGAGACGCTGAACAGATGCCGGCCCGGCGGCACCGGTGCCGCCGGGCCGGCCGGGGCGAGGTCACTTCGCAGCGCCGACGGCAATCTGCCGGCCGGTCGTCTGCGGTTCGGTCAGCGGGACCGTGACCTCCAGAATCCCCTTGCGGTACGTCGCCTTGATCGCGGACTCGTCGGCGTTGGCCGGAAGCCGGACGGAACGCTGCAGGGCCCCGTACCGGAACTCGGTGCGGTTCAGGCCCTGTTCCTCCTCGCGGCGCTCCGCCTTGATGGTCAGGACGCCGTGCAGCACGCTGATCTGCACATCCTTGTCCGGGTCGAGTCCCGGCAGCTCCGCGCGCAGGACGTATTCCTCGTCGCCGAGTTTGTCCTCGAGACGCATCGCGGACAGCGGGCGCGGGAGGTCGACTTCGATCCAGTCGGTCATATCACCGAACAACCGCGGCAACAGCCCAGTCATCATCTCCTCCTCCTTTCACGTTTCATCCGCATCCATCGCATCTCGTGCGGACACCGGCCGTCAGGGCCGAAAGACCCGTCCCACCACCCGGATGTCGCGGCGCAGCATTGCGGGGACGGTGACCTGCGCGGTCTGCAGTGCATCCGCGCGACGCCGCCCGTCCATCAGGTTGACACCGATGGCTGCCAGGTCTTCCGGCCCGGGTGTCAGGACCGTCGCCCGGGCATACACCTCGTCGAGGCGCTGAGAGTGCAGCAGGTCGAGGGAGGCCGGACGAACGCACGCGACGGTGGCGGGGCGAAACGGTGAACGGAGGCCACGATGGAGTACCGGAGCCCGCTGGACGCTTCGTTCCTGCCCTACGTCCCGATCCCCGAGCCCATGCGCATCGGCGTCGCCGTGATGACGTACGCCAAGCAGGCCGCGATCGGGGTGACCACGGACTTTGCTGCCGTACCCGAGGCCCGGGACTTCGCCGCCGCGGTGGCGGCCGAGATGTCGCGCTTGCGTCCGGCACGGCGGCCCACCAAACGTGCCGCCCGGCCCGCGTGATTTCTCAGTCCTCCGGAGGGAGCCGACATGGCGCGAGGTGCCGGCCCGGGGACGGCGATCGGGCTACAACTGCCCAACGGCTCGGTCAGGAGGTAAAGGCGTTCGTCGTGCCGCGCCCGGAGCTGACCGCTGCCGGGAAGGTGCTGAAGAACTCGTCTGACGGGACTTCTGGCCCTGCCGCGCCGCGCGCGGCGAAGGCACCGTGACGGTGAAGGGAGGAGCCATGACTACACGGCATCTGATCGTCGTCGGCGTGGACGGCTCGGACGGCGGGCGGCGAGCGCTCGAGTGGGCGGTCCGCGAGGCGGACGCCCGAGGTGGCGCCGTTCAGGCAGTCACCGCGTGGTCCTGGGACGGGCTGGAGTTCGGACCGGTCACCGCGACCAACCCCGCCGAGGCCAAGGAACGCGCCACGCACCTGCTCGACGACGAAATCCACGCCCTGTTCGCGCGACACGGCTCGCACGTACCGATCGCCGCCGAAGTGATCGAGGGCAGCCCGGGCACCGCACTCGCCTACGCCGGCCGGACCGCCGACCTGCTGGTACTGGGCAGCCACGGCCACAGCCGGATCCGGCGCACCGTACTCGGATCGGTCAGCGAGGAATGCATCCGCAAGGCGACCTGCCCGGTGGTCGTCATCCCCCTGACACCACCGGCCAGCCACGACGACGCCGAACCGGCACCCCGGCAGTGATGAGAATGCCCCGGTAGGCATCGAGCTTCTCCACCGGCGCCGACAGCGGCGACGCGACCGCGGGACCGAAGTTCCGCGGTCGCGCGTCGCCCGCCCGACCGCACCGTCCGATCGCCGGACGATCCGGGACTTTCGGCCCTGAGGGACACCGCTGGGAAACAGGCACCGTGGACGGAACCCCCGTACGGAGGTTCTGCCATGACACCGCTTGAGGACGCGGCCCGCGTCTCCCAGCACGCACCGTCGGTATTCAATACACAACCGTGGGCCTGGCGGATCACCGGCGACACGCTGGAGCTGTTCGCCGAGCCGGATCGACGGGTCGACAGTATCGATCCCGACGGCCGGCTTCTGCTGCTCAGCTGCGGCGCCGCCCTGCACCACACCCGGGTGGCGCTGGCTGCGGCCGGACGGGCGATTTCGGTGGAACGGCTGCCCGACCCGGCTGAACCCGATCTGCTCGCCCGGGTAAGGCTGGGTGAGACGACCGTGCCGCCCGACCCCGAGGCGCAGCGGCTGGCCGCGGCGATCACCCGCAGGCGCACCGATCGGCGTGCGTTCGACGACCGGCCGGTGGCCGAGGCGGAACTCACCAGGTTGCGCCGGCTCGTCGAGTCCGAGGGTGCCTACCTCCACGTCGTACGCCCCGAGCAGACCGCCATGCTGGCTGTGTCGACCGAGCTGGCAGCCGGAACCGAGCTCGAGGATCCGGCCTACCGGGCCGACCTTCACCATTGGACCAGCCGGCCGGACTTCACCGGTGACGGTGTGCCGCCGGCGACCGCTGTGCAGCCCGGATTACGCCGGGTACCGATCCGCAACTTCACACCCGACGGCACCGCCGGGCTCAACGCCGGGGTCCGCCATGACCGGGGCGCATCCTACGTCGTCCTGTTCGGCGCGGGTGACCAGCACGCCGATCTGCTACGCGGCGGCGAGGCACTCTCGGCGCTGTTGCTGCTCGCCACCGCCGACGGACTGGCGACGGCACCGCTGAGCGACACCATCGAGGTCGCCTGGCCCCGTCAGCTTCTGCGCGGCCTGCTCGCCGGGATCGGGGAGCCCTATCTGGTCATCCGGCTGGGCCACCTGTCGGCTGCGGACCCGCTGCCCCCGGTACCTCGCCGGGATCCGCGCGACGTCATCACCATCGTCGACTAGTCGGGGCCAGAATATGGACCGCTCGACCGGCACAGCCGCCGACGTTCGTCCCTACGACGACGCGGACCTGCATCTGGCTGCCGCGGCGGCCATCCGGGCGCCGTCCATGCACAACAGCCAGCCCTGGCGGTTCCACCTGCGGGACGGCGCCATCGAGGTCCACATCGACCCGGCTCGGCGGCTCGCCGTCGCCGGCCGCTCCGGCTGGGCCGCTCGCCTTGCCTGCGGTGCCGCCACGTACAACGCCCGCCTGGCCCTAGCTTCGACGGGTCGCCCCGCCGAGGTTCGGCCGTTCTGGCCCGACCCGGTTCCCGCCGACGTCCGGGTCCGGCTGATCGGGGCCGCCCGCAGCGAGGCGGCCTGGCTCGACCTGCTCGTCAAAATGACGGCGCTCACCGGCGTCAGCGAGATCGCCCACAGCGCGGACCGGGTACTTCGCCGCAACGCGTTCTATCAGGCGGAAATCGTCGCGTGGACGCACGCCGACGGCGTTCCGGCCAGCGCCGGAGCGCCTCTTGCCGAACCAGGACCTGCTGCCCCAGCGGTTGTTCGCCGAGCGGCCCCGCGTTCCCGGACGGGACTACGAGCCGGAGCCGCTCATCGGCATTCTGGGCGTGCCGGGCGATCTACCCGCCGATCAGACCGTGGCGGGCCAGGCCCTGCAGAAGGTTCTGCTCACCGCCACCGCTGCCGGGGTCGACACCTCGCTGATCAGCCAGCCGATCGAGGTGCCGGCCGCGCGTGACCAACTACGCCGCGCACTGGGGTCGCAGCGGTTATCCGCAGATCGCCATCCGCTTCGGATACGGCACACCGGGTCACCGCACCCGCCGCCGGGCCGTTACCGACGCCCTGCCCGGCTGAGGCCGGGACCTACGACCCAGCCGGTGGGGACCTGGCGCCCTGCCCGCCGACCGTCCGTCGTCCGACGATCGAGGTTGACGAACCGGGATGGGAGGACCTTGCGATGACGGCCACCACTGCATCCGAGTCCGGGTACGACGGTGTCGACGCGCTGGCCGCGGACGGCGGCATAGTCACGCTCCGGCCGGTCCGTCCGGCAGACCGCCGTGCCCTCGCTCAGATGTACGGCGAGGCCACACCCGACGCCCTGCGCATGCGCTTCTTTGCCGTGCCGAGCAGCGGCACGCTGGCCGCCGAAATCGATCGCCTCTGCCTGCCGGAGGGCGGACGCCACATCGCGGTGCTGGCCCAGGAGGGTGATCAGGTGGTGGGCGTCGCGTCCGGCGAGCGCACCGATGACACCGGCAGGCGCGCCGAGTTCTCGGTCTTCGTGTCGGCGTCGCACCGGGGGCGCGGCATCGGCACCCTCCTGCTGGAACACCTCGCCGCACGCGCACACCACCACGGCATCAGCGAGCTGATCGGTGAGGTCCTGCCCAACAACTTCCCGATGCTGCGAGTCGCCCGGGATCTCAGCGCCCGCGCGTGGTCGCGGTTCGACGACGGCATCGTCGACGTCGGCCTGGACACCGCGGACGACGAGTCGGACGAGCCCGCCGTCGATGTGCGCGACCGGGCCGCCGAGCGGGCGTCGCTGCGGGCCCTGCTGTCACCCGCCTCGGTCGCTGTGGTCGGTGCCGGCCGCAAGCCCGGCGGCGTGGGCCACGAGACGTTGTGCGGCCTGCGCGAGTACGGCTTCACCGGCGACCTGTACGCGGTGAACCGCAGCGGCACGCCGATCGACGGCATCCCGGCGTTCCGGTCGGTGTGCGACCTGCCGGCGCCGGTCGATCTGCTGGTCATCGCGGTGCCGGCAGACCAGGTGGCGGCGGTGCTGGCCGATGGCGCGACCGTGGGTGTCCGCGCGGCGATCGTGCTCAGCGCCGGTTTCGGCGAGACCGGGCCGCAGGGCCGGCGCCGCCAGTGCGAGCTGGTCCGGTTCGCGCGGTCGCACGGCATCCGGCTGGTCGGTCCGAACTGCCTCGGCGTCGTCAACACCGACCCCCGGGTCCGTCTGGATGCCAGTTTCGCGCCCGGCACCCCGCCGGCCGGAGGGCTGGCGGTGGCCGCCCAGTCCGGTGCGGTCGGCATCGCCCTGCTCGACGACGCCACCCGCTCCGGGCACGGCATCTCCACCTTCGTGTCACTGGGCAACAAGGCCGACGTGAG
Source organism: Paractinoplanes rishiriensis (assembly GCF_016862375.1). GTDB lineage: Bacteria > Actinomycetota > Actinomycetes > Mycobacteriales > Micromonosporaceae > Actinoplanes > Actinoplanes rishiriensis. The sequence continues at coordinate 31,522 of NZ_BOMV01000123.1, forward strand.
CGGCAACGATCTCATCGCGTACTGGTACGACGACCCGGCCACCCGGGCGGTGGCGCTCTATCTCGAATCGTTCGGCAATCCGCGCAAGTTCGCCCGTACCGTCCGGGCGCTGGCCCGCCGTAAGCCGGTCATGGCGCTCAAGAGCGGCCGGTCCGGTGCTGGACAACGCGCCGGAGCCTCGCACACCGCGGCCGCCGCCGCCCCGGCTGCCACGGTGGATGCGCTTTTCGCACAGGCCGGGGTGATCCGCCCGGACGGTCTCGATGACCTGATGGATGCGGCGCGCATGCTCACCGGCCAGCCGCTGCCCACCGGACGCCGGATCGCGATCGTGGGCAACGCCGGCGGTCTGAACGTGCTTGCCGCCGACGCGGCCGAGGCCGCCGGGCTGATCGTTCCGGCCGGCGGCGGGGAGAATCCCCTCGACCTGGGTGCGGGGGCGACGCCGGCAGCATTTGCGGCCGCCGCGGCCGCCGCCGCACTCGGCGGCACGGCCGACATGGTGCTGCTGGTTGTCATCGGCACCCGCGCCAACCGGCCGGCCGACATCATGACCGCCCTCGGTGCCGTCGCCGACCGGCACCCGGAGCTGGCGATGGCCGCCGTGCTGGTCGGTGGCGGGCCGCTGACCCGGTTCGGCAAACGCGGCGTCCCGGTCTTCGACGTACCCGAACGGGCCGTCCGCGCGCTGGCACACGCCGCCGGCTACGGCGAATGGCGCCGGCAGCCGCTGGGCCGCCGTCCCGAGCTGCCCGGCATCGACCGGGCGGGGGCGCGCTCCGCGGTGCAGCGGGCGCTCGCGGAGGGCGGCGGCTGGCAGCCGTACGAGTGGACCGCCGAGATCCTTGCCGCGTACGGCATCGGCATCGCACCGGCCGTGACCGCCGCGGATGCCGCCGCGGCCGCCGCGGCCGCTGAAGCCGTGGGTTATCCGGTAGTGCTCAAGTCGGCCGACCCGGAGCTCGTGCATAAGACCGACAGTGGTGGGGTACGGATCGGCCTGCTCGGCCCGACCGCGGTCCGGCACGCGTTCCGTTCCGTCGCCGCGGCGGGCCGCCCCGGATCCGGGGTGCTGGTGCAGAGGCAGTTGAGCGAGCCGGTCGAACTGGTGGCCGGCGTCGCCCATGACCCGCTGTTCGGCTCGGTAGTGCTGCTCGGTCTGGGCGGCGTGCACACCGATCTGCTCGGTGACCGGGCGCTACGCCTGGTGCCGATGACCGACCTGGACGCCGGCCGGATGTGGCGGGGGCTGCGCGCCGCTCCCCTGCTCACCGGCTACCGTGGCGCACCCGCCGTGGACACCGGAGCCCTCGAGGACCTGCTGCTGCGCCTCGGCCGTCTCGCCGAGGACTTCCCGGAGATCGCCGAGCTCGACCTCAACCCGGTCCTGGCCGGCCCGGACCGGGTCACCGCGGTCGACGCCAAGCTGCGACTCGCGCCGGTCGGCGCCGAGCCGGATCCCCTGCTCCGCCGCCTGAGCGCGACGGAGCCGGCTGGAAAGGAGTCATCATGACCACCCGCAGAATCGTCGTCGGGTACGACCGCTCCGACGACGCCAAGGCCGCCGCCGCGTGGGCCCTCGACGAAGCCTCCCGGACCGGCGCCCCGGTCGAGTTCCTGTACGCCTACGAGTGGCCGGTCTGGGCCCCCACCGCCTCCATGGTCCCGGCGACCTCGATCTGGCCCGACGGCGAAACCGACCGCGCCATCAAGGACACCCTCAACACCGCCGTCGCGGACGCGAAACAGAACTTCCCGGCGGTACGCACCACCCTATCCCTGGTCTACGCCGACGCGGCGGTCACCCTGATCGACCGCTCCGCCGAGGCGAGCCTGGTGGTCCTCGGCAGCCGTGGTCACAGTGCCGTCGCCGGCCTGCTCGGCTCGGTCAGCGCCGCGGTCAGCGCGCACGCGCACTGCCCCGTGGTCGTCGTCCGCGGACAACCGGCCGGCGGCCCCGTCGTGGCCGGTGTGGACGACTCCGCATCCGCCCGGTCCGCCGCCTTCTTCGCCGCCGACCAGGCGTTGGCCCGCCGGGCACCGCTACGACTGCTGCGCGCCTGGAAACCGGTGACCGGCCTCTGGGAGGCCACGCCGCTGGTCACCCGGCAGGTCACGAGCACCGAGCGGCAATCGTTCGACGAATTGGTCGCCATCGTCCGGGACAAGTACCCGGGCCTGGAGATCGTGGCGGATGCGGTGGTGGACCACCCGGCCGACGCCCTGGCGAAAGCTAGCGCCACCGCCCAGCTGCTGGTGGTCGGCTCTCGTGGCCGCGGAGCCGTGCGCAGCGCACTGCTCGGCTCGGTGAGCCAGCACCTGCTGCGCCACTCGGCCTGCACCGTCGTGGTCATCCACAATGCCTGAGCACGGCGGGCCGTCCCGGCCTGCGCTCAGGTGGTGTCGGCCGGATAGGCGTACAGTCCGACGAGCCGATGCCGGGCGGTCCGCAGCCGGTCGGCTACCACGGAGAGGAAGCGGGCGCTGAGTTCCCGCCCCAGTTCGTCGTTCTCCGCGATCAGCGCGCGAATGCCGGCGGCATTGAATTCCAGTGCGCGGATGTCGTCGGTGACCACGGCGCCGAACTGCCAGCGGTACGGGGCGACCAGCCACGACCAGCCCACCGTCGTACCCGCGCCCAGCTCCTCGAGAACCACGTCGCCGCGGCCCGGTACATGCAGATCGATTACCACCGTTCCGGAGTGCAACAACCAGAACTGTTCCGCCGGGGTGTCCTGGCGGGTCAATCGGTGGCCGGCACGGCGGTATACCGGCCGAGCGTGCGGCGCCAGACGGCGCAGCCACCCGGCCGGTAGATCGCCGGTCAGGGGGTGCAATGCCAACAATCGAAGGCGGACAGCATGGTCGGGCGACCCCCTTGCTCGGTTCGGCGCATCAATAGATGCCGTAGGCGATGCCGGTCCCGAGCATGGTGCGGTCGTCGTAGTCGTACCTGATCTGGTCATGGACGTCCACCACACCGGGCACCTGGCGAGTCAGCCGGAGCGCCTCGTCGGCGGTGGAGGCCTGCTCGACCCGGCCGCTGAGGATGACAACCCCGTCGTCGACCTCGGCCGTGACGCTGGCGGTCCGGCCGGCCAGCGCGTGCCGCAGGACGCCGTTCTCCACGTCGGCGCGAATGTCCTCGTCCGGGCGGAGATGCACCTTGAGCAGATCGCCTCGGGTCACGATGCCGATCAACCGCCCGAGATCGTCGACCACCGGGAGTCGCTTGACCGATTCCTTGTCCATCAGGCGTGCCGCGGCAGCGACGGAGGTTCCGCCGAGCACGGTGACCGCCGGCGCACCCATCAGGTCACGCGCGATCTGGCCGAGCGCCTTTCCCCGTTCGCCGCGACGTCGCCGGCCGTCGAACAGCCGGGGGGCCTCCTCGCCCGCGTACTCGATCTTGCGTAGGAGGTCGGCCTCGCTGACCACGCCGATGACGCGCTGGAACGGGTCAACCACGGGCACAGCGCTGAACCGGCGGCGGATCAGCAGATCCACCACGGACCGGTAGGAGGCGGTGTCCGCAACGGACACCACCTGCTCGGTCATCACGTCGTCAACTGTCCAGAATTTCCTTGTCTCCATCACAACCTCCCTTCCCTTCACGC
>NZ_BOMV01000124.1 GCF_016862375.1 Paractinoplanes rishiriensis
CCACCAGGTCCGGCCGGTGCGCGGCGACCGCGGCCAGCCCGTCCGCACCGTCGGCTGCCAGGTGCACCTCCCAGCCGGCCTGCTCCAGATAGCGGCGTACGACGTCACTGACCGTCGGATCGTCGTCGACCACCAGCACCCGATGTCCCACATCGGCAACGCTACCGACGTCCGGTAGCGGACCCGGCCTGGTGTGTCCTTTCGGATTTCTTACGGCTGCGGATGACGGCCAGCAGCGTTACCAGGGCTACGGCCGCGAGGATGAGCAGAAGATTCCGGCCGTACGACAGCGGCAGCGCCGACGGGTTGTCGGTCGGCCGGCCCGGTGACAGCACGAAAGGCAGGCCGGCAACGGTGAGGGCGGCTCCGACGAGCAGGGCTGTCCGGACCGGCCGCCGGGCCGGGGACGGCAGATGCCGGTCGATGAGCGCGCCGACGGCGAGTACCAGGGGCATCCACACGAAGTCGTGCACGATCAGCACTACGGCGAGGAACAGCAGTATCCCGGCGAGCCGGACGTCCGGGTCGGTGAGCAGGCCGGCGACGCCGTAGCCGAGACCGGCGACGCCGGCCAGGATCAGCAGTGCACGCAGGCGGGTCACGGTTCGTTCCGTACGGTGATCCGCCCGACCCACTTCGTCTGGAGCACCCCCGGCCGGTTCGGCGCAATCAACCGGGTCGGGTAACCGTGGTCGGGGTGCAGTATTTCGCCGTTGAGGCGCAGCGCGAGCAGGGTGAGCGGGTCGCGGGTGTGCGCGGGCGCCACGGTCGAGGCCCGGTAGCGGCCGGTCGCCTCCAGCGACTCGAGGTCGACCCGGGCCCGGTCCGGGTCGGCGCCGACCATCGCGGCGAGGTCACGTAGCCGTACGCCGGTCCAGTTGGCGGTGGAGCTCCAGCCCTCCACACAGGCGATCGGCAATACAGCGGTGTACTGCGGCAGCGCTGCGAGTTCGGTGAGGCCGAGCCGGTGCTCCCCGGCCGGCCCGGTGACGATCAGCCGGTATCCCGGGTCTAGGGCGGCGGTCAGGACGCCGGCAGCGCCTGCGGTGCGGTTGACCGGTACGCCCTGCGGGCCGGTCCCGGGCTGGCGCGGCGCGAGCAGCGTGACCGGCGTGAACGGCCGGACCGTCTGGCCGACGGTGGTCACGGTGATCAGCCCGACCGCGGCCCCAACGGCGAGCAGCAGTTCCCGTCGCGTCCGGCTGGGCTCGTCCGGCCGGGCCGGTGGCGGCCGGCGGGTCAGGGCGGTGCGGACCACGGGCAGCTGCACGCCGAGGTGGACCAGCAGCGCGCCGGCCCCCAGCCAGGCCACCCAGTAGTGTCCGTCGGTGAAGAAGAACGGCATCGGCGCGTACCAGCGTGCGATGTTCAACAGGCCGCTGGCCACTTGGAACAGGGCGGCCGCCACCAGCACCGCGACCCCGGCACGCTCGGCCGCGTGCATGGCAGAGCGGGCCGGTGGCCAGGTGAACAGGCGCGGGTAGACCGCCCACAGTTTCGCACCGAGCAGCGGTATGCAGGCCAGTCCGGCCGCCACGTGCAGCCCCTGCGTCACCTGGTAGAGCCGGACCGGGCGGGACGGCCACCAGAACCAGCCCGGCGGATGCTGGATCAGGTGGCTCAGCAGCCCGGTGACGAAACAGGCGGCGAACGCCACGCCGAGCCACATGCCGAGCCGGCTGGTCAGCGCGGTGGACCGGCGCCGGCTGACGAAGGTGCCGATCCGGCGCTCGCCGTTCACCGCGGGCTCAGCGTTGCGAACCATCGGCCGGCCTGGGTGCGGGTGTTGAGCACGCGCATACCGGCGGTGGCAGCCAGCTCGCCCAAGTCGTCGAAGGCGACCGATGCCCAGGCGAGTGCCGTGACGCCGGTCGGTGTGTGCGCTGTCGCCGGTCCGGACCAGCTGGGCGTGCCGGGCGGCGCGAACTCGGCGTGCAGCCGGCCGGCCGGGGCCAGCAGTTCCCGGCAGCGGTGCAGCAGCCGCAGCGGGTCGCCGCCGATGCCGATGTTCTCGTCGGCGAGCAGCAGGTGCCGCCACCGGCCGGTGCCCGGCAGCGCAGTGAACACGTCCCGGCGCAGCGCGGTCGCGCCCCGCCGTCGGGCCAGTCGGACGGCCGCCGCGCTGATGTCGATGCCCAACGCGGGACGGCCGGCCCGGGCCAGCGCGGCGGACAGGCGACCCGGACCGCAGCCGACGTCGAGCGTGGGCCCGGTGCACGGGTCGAGCAGCGCCGCATCGCCGGGCAGGTCGTCGCGGCACCAAAGGGCGGGGTCGAAGGTCAGGCCGCGAACGGTGAACGCGGCCGGCCGGCCTGCCTCGACCCGCCGCAACGCCGCGTCGAACACGGCGCTCATCGCGGCACCGCCGGGTCCGGCAAGCAGCCGGTGACCGCGCGGGCGAAGCGGCTGTCCGGCGCGCAGCGGGCCGCGACCGCGTACGCGTCGGCCGCGACGTCCACGTCGCGCAGCATCGGCAGCAGCGTCACCCGCAGCCCGCTGTGACGCAGCGCGGCGAGCGTGGCGGCACCGGTGTCCGGCGTGGACGTCGCGATGGCGCGCAGTGCAGCGGCCGGCCCCGGATCGCGCAGGCCGAGCGCCCACCAGCCGCCGTCGCTTGCCGGCCCGAGCACCGCGTCCCAGCCGGGCCGGACTGTCAGCAGCTCGAGCGCCGCGTCGAGGTGTCCGGTGGTCAGCTGCGGGGTGTCCATTCCGATCAGCAGGGTGGGCTCACCGGGTCGGCCGTGGTCGGTGAAGGCGTTTGCCAGGCGTTCCGGCAAGCCGGGACCGCGCTGCGTGTGCGTGCTCCAGCCGGCCGTGGCCGGGTAGGAGCCGTCCACGACGAGTACCCGGTGGTGGGCCGAGCAGGAACTGACGGTGTCGATGGTGTCGGCCAGCGCGGCGGCCGCGACCCGGGCCGCCTGCTCGGGCGTGCACGGTGGGCACAGCCGGGTCTTCACCCGGCCAGGCACCGGCGCTTTGGCCAGGACCAGCACCCGGCCGCCGGTCGGCGCCCTCATCGGGACAGCACCGCGCTCATGTCCCGGACGGCGCGGGCAGTGCCCAGCAGCGTGCCGGTCACCTTCGAGCGCGTGCCGGCCGCCCGCGGGTGGTAGTCCACGTCCACCTCCAGCACCGGCCAGCCGGCCCGGCCTGCCGCGATCAGCAGTTCCAGCGGATACCCGAACCGGCGGTCGCGCAGGTTCAGCGCCAGCAGGTCGGCGCGGCGCGCGGCCCGCATTGGCCCGATGTCGTGCACCTGCAGGCCGGCGGTCCGGCGTAGCCGGCGGGTCAGCAGGGCGTTGGCGAACCGGGCGTGCGCCGGCCACGCGCCGCGGGTCACCGGCCGGCGACGGCCGGTGGCCAGCCGAGCGAGGCCGTCGCGGACCGGGTCGGCCACCCGGGGCAACTGGGCCGGGTCGAAGGAGCCGTCGGCGTCCATCACGCAGACCACACCGTCGTCCGGGTCGGCCAGCAGAACTCCGGCGTGCACCGCGGCGCCGTAGCCAGGCTGGGTCACCGTGACGACCGTGACGCCGTGCTCACGGGCGACCGCCGGGGTCGCGTCGGTCGAACCGTTGTCGACCACGATCGGCCGGTAGCCGGCCGGCATCCGGGCCAGCAGGCCGGGCAGCGCCGGGGCCTCGTTCCGGCAGGGCAGCACCACATCGCTCATGATTCGCAACGTAGTGACCAGCGCGGCCCGAAGGTCTTACCGCGCGATGACGAACCCTTACCGAACGATGACGGCTGGCGGCACACCGGCATCGTGACGGGCGGGCCGCCTACGGTCGGCGCATGACCCACGTACTCGTGACCGGCGGAGCCGGGTTCATCGGATCGCATGTGGTGGCCGCGCTGCGCGCGGACGGCCACGACGTGACCGTCATCGACTCCGGTTGCACGGCGGCGCACCGGGTGCCACCTGTCGCCGACGTCTCCGGGGTCCCGGTGCGCCGGGTCGACCTGCGCGACCGGGACGCCGTGGCCGCAGCCCTGGTGGGCGTCGACGCGGTAGTGCACCAGGCGGCCATGGTGGGCCTCGGCGTCGACCTCGACGACCTGCCCGACTACGTCGGCAGCAACGACCTGGGCACTGCGGTGCTGCTGGCCGTGATGGCGCGCGCGGACATCAGCCGGCTGGTGCTGGCCAGCTCCATGGTGGTCTACGGCGAGGGCGCCTACGAGTGCCCGCAACACGGTCCGACCCGGCCGGTCGGCCGTGCCGAGGACGATCTCGCCGCGGGCCGGTTCGAGCCGGTCTGCCCGGCATGCCGGTCGCCGCTGCGGCCGGGACTGGTCACCGAGGACGCTCCGCTCGACCCGCGCAACGTGTACGCGGCCACCAAGGTCGCCCAGGAGCACCTGTCCGCGGCCTGGGCCCGGCAGACCGGCGGCGCCGTGGTAGCCCTGCGCTACCACAACGTGTACGGGCCCCGCATGCCGCGGGACACGCCGTACAGCGGGGTCGCGGCGATCTTCCGGTCGGCGCTGGCGGCGGGCCGGCCGCCGCGGGTCTTCGAGGACGGCGGGCAACGCCGTGACTTCGTCCACGTCCGTGACGTCGCGGCGGCGAACCTGGCCGCCCTCGCCTCGACCGCGGTCCGGCCGGGCTGGCGCGCCTACAACGTGGCGTCCGGCCGCCCGGCGACAATCGGCGCGATGGCGGCCGAGCTGTCCCGCGCCGCAGACGGCCCGCCGCCGGTGACCACCGGCGAGTTCCGGCTGGGCGACGTCCGGCACGTCGTCGCCTCACCGGCCCGCGCCGAGGCCGAACTGGGCTTCCGGGCAACGGTCGAGCTTTCCGCCGGGCTGGCCGAATTCGCCCACGCACCGCTGCGCGGATGAGGCACCGCGCCGATGCACTCGCCGCCGGCTCCGCGCTCGGCCTGTTCGCCCTGGCTGGCCTGGTGGGCGGGCTGATGTGGCTGGCAGGCCGGCCGGTGCAGGCCAGCGCCGCCCCGCTGTTCGCGCACTGGCGGCCGCATCTCGGACCGGGCACACCCGGCGCGGTGCTGACCGCCGTGCTGGTGTGCCGGTACGGGCCACAACTATCCGCACGGCTGCCGTGGCAGCGGCTGTCACCGGTCGCCTATTTGAGCGCGGTGCTGTGGACCCTCATGCTGGCCCTGGTTGACGGCTGGCAACGCGGGGTCGCCGGTCGCCTCACCACCCGCCCGGAGTACCTCCACGAGGTCCCCGGCGTCACCGACCTGCCGGCCACCGTGCGCGGCTTCACCGACCGGATCCTCGACTTCCAGCCGGACTCGTGGACCACCCACGTCGCCGGGCACCCGCCCGGTGCGCTGCTGATCTTCGTCGGGCTCGACCGGGCCGGCCTGTCCGGCGGCGGCTGGGCCGGCCTGCTGTGCATCCTCGCCGGCTCGCTCGTCGCGGTCGCCGTGCCGCGGACGGTGCGGCTGCTCGGCACCGACGCAGCAGCCCGCGCCACCGTGCCCTTTCTGGTGCTGTTCCCGGGCGCGGTCTGGGTCGGGGTGTCGGCGGACGGCCTGTTCGCCGGGATCACCGCCACGGGGATCGCCGTACTGGCGTCCGGCGCAGTACGCGGCTGCCCGGTCCGGCTGACGGCCGGGGGGACGCTGCTCGGGCTGGGCTGCTACCTGTCGTACGGGCTGGTGCTGATGGCCCCGATCGCGGTGGTCGTGCTGGCACTCGCCCGGATCCGGCCGGTTCTTCTCACCTGGGCGGTGATCGGCGGCGCCACGGTGGTGGCAGCGTTCACCGCAGCGGGTTTCGACTGGCTCACCGGATACCACCTGGTGGTCGAGCGCTACTACCAGGGCATCGCGGCGCGTCGCCCCTACGCGTACTGGGTCGGGGCGAACATCGCGATCCTGGCGGTCAGCGCCGGACCCGCCACCGCGGTGATTCTGCGGCGCGCGGCCCGGCGGGCCCGGCTACTCGTCGCCGCGCTGCGCAGCACCCGCCGTCCCGGCCGCCCTCCCCGGATGCCGGACCTGAGCGGTCAGGCGGGGTGGCTGCTCACCGTCTCGGCGCTGGTGGCGATCACCGCCGCCGACCTGTCCGGATACAGCAAAGCCGAGGTCGAACGGATCTGGCTACCGTTCACGGTGTGGCTGCTCGCCGGCGCCGGGCTGATCCCGACCGAGCACCGCCGCATCTGGCTGGCCGTGCAGGCCGCAGTTGCCCTGCTGGTCAACCACCTACTGCTGAGCACCTGGTGAAACCAGGATTGCCGTCGGCTTCATCCGCAGTGACGGCACGGACCCGGGCTCACCGAAGACGCCAATTCCACGCTGATCCTGACGTGTGAGCAGGCGCAGCTAACATGCACGCCCGCACCGCCGGCGTACGCAGCCCGACGATGGGCGACATCGAGCAGCGGACCGGAGATCCTGCACCTCCTGCGACCAGGCGATGCCCCGCTGAGTGTGGCGACGTTGCTCCCACCGCAGCCGCATGCAGCGATTCCCGAGATCGACGTTCGGCACCCAGAAGCCAATGGTTCGTGTCGGACGGCGATATCGAGGCACGCATCGCCGCGATCGGGACGCGGTCCTGATGAGCCTGGCGGGCAGGGATCAAGACAAGCGCATGCTGAGCCTGGTCGAGGCGTTGCTCGAGGTCGGGCTTCGTAACCAACAGCGGCGAACTCGGACGATCAACGTGGGAAGACTAGGGCGGCGCCGAGTAGTGCGGCACCCAGGACGAGGAAGACGACGCCGATGATCGCGGCGGCCTCCGGCGATTGCCACAATCGCGGCATGAACCTGCCGGGGCGCGCGATGCGCTCGCCCAAGTCATCGGAGTTGATGAGTGGCATGACGGCTCCTGACCGGGATATGTCGGTGAAACGTTACGTAATGTCGCGGGAGATCGCTGCGTTGAGGCAGGTTGCGCCCGCCTTAGGGTGCCGCAGTCAACCGTTCGCCGGCCACCGCGGATATGGAGACCATGTAGCTGGACGGCCCGGGCCCTTCCGCCGTCTGCCAGATGAGCTGCACAGGTCCGTAATCACCAGGTCGGGGCAAGCGCCGATCGGGCGTTGTGTGCGCTGTGGCCGCTCGACCGCGCTGGGCTGGTGCTTGGTCTGGTGTTGGGCCGGACAACATCGCCGGTGCCCGGGCCGGGCCTAGATCGCCTGCTGGTCAACCGGTTCGTGTGTGACCAGCAGGCGACGGCTGGCTCACCGGCAGGCTTTTCCCTTGTTGATGCAGGCGGCGATGCGTTGCATCGTCTGCGCCGAGTTGACGTTCACGAAGTCGTTGTGGTCCGAGAACGGGTTGTGGTCCTCCTCGGGGAAGGAATCCAGGGCGTATTGACCTTTCAGCTGGACGTTGCGGGGGATGTAGTAGGAGATGGTGATCCGCAACTGGGGGATAGCGACGAAACCCTGCGGGCAGGCGCCGGTCGTGTCGTCGGCGAAGGCGACATGGCTGCGATGGTTGTCGCTGTCGATGTTGCGGCCGTCCCAGCAGCCGGGGAAGTCATGGACCCGCTGCACCCGGCTGCCGGGCGGGCAGATCGGGTATCTGTCGGAAAGCCGGTCGGTGAAACCCAAGCAAGTCCAGGTGGCGCGAGCGTTGGCCGGGCCGCGGCTGGTGGGTTTGGCATCTCCGGTCAGTGCCCGCAAGAACTCCTGGTTGATTGCCGCCAGCGCGCCGGCGCGGCGGGTGCGCAACCACTGCAGTTCGGCGTTGGTCCGCTCGGGGTTGATGCCACGTGCGGCCAGGACCCGCCGGCCGGCCGCGACTCGGTCGGCAGGGTCATCCGCGGCCCCGCCTGTGGTTGAGGTCGGTGATGGTTGGGGGCGAACATCCTGGACTGCTGGCTGCACCAGATGGGCCTCGCCTCGCCTTCGACGGCGACGACGAGCCGTACTGGGTGCAGGATTTCGCCACCCGAAGTGGTGAGCCGCGGGCTCAGCCCTTCACCGAGCCGGCGACCATGCCCCGGATGAAGAAGCGCTGCAGGGACAGGAAGACGATCAGCGGGATGACCATCGTGAAGAAGCCGCCCGCGGTGATCAGCTGCCAGCCCTGACCCTGCTGGCCGATCAGGCCGGCCAGGTTGACCGTCATCGGCTCGTTCTCACCGGGGCCGAGGAAGATCAGGGCCACCAGCAGGTCGTTCCACACCCACAGGAACTGGAAGATCGCGAACGAGGCGAGCGCCGGCACCGACACCGGGATGACCAACCGCCAGAACGTGGTGAAGTGCGTGGCGCCGTCCACCTTCGCGGACTCGATCAGCTCCTTGGGCAGGGTGGCCATGTAGCTGCGCAGGATGAAGATGGCCAGCGGCATGCCGAACCCGATGTGCGCCAGCCAGACGGCCGGGAACGTGCCGTTGAGGCCGAACTGGCCGTACAGCTGCAGCAGCGGTACCAGGGCCACCTGATTGGGCACCACGAGCAGACTGACGATGATGATGAACAGCAGGTCTCGGCCCTTGAACTGCATAAAGGTGAACGCGTAGGCGGCGAACGCGGCGATCAAGATGGGGATAAGAGTGGCCGGCAACGTGATCGCGAAGCTGTTGATGAATGCCCGGAACATGTTGCTCTCGGTGGCCACCTCGGTGTAGTTCGCCAGCGTCCACTGGGTGGCGTCGAGGGGCGACTTCAGCACCGTCCACCAGCCGGTGGCGTTGGCGGCGTCCGGTTGCCGGAGCGAGGTGATCAACAATCCGATCACCGGCACGATCCACAGGAAGCAGATGATCAGCAGGACAGTCTTGACGACCCAGTTGGCCTTGCCGGCGTTCTCGCCCACCCCGGCGAGGTGCCGACGACGGCCGCCCATGGTCTTGCGGTCGGTGACCGGATCAGGCACCGGGGTGGGCTGCGGCCCTTGGCTGACGGTGGTCATCGTCCTGCCTCCTGTGCCCGGAACTGGCGAACCTGATAGATCATGACCGGGATGATCGCCACCATCAGCATGACGACGATCGCCGCGGCGAAGCCGGCGTTGCCGTTGGTAAACAGCTGGTTGTAGAACTCCAGCCCGATCACGTTGGTGTTGAAGTTGCCGTTGGTCATCACGTACACCACGTCGAAGACCTTCATCACGCCGATCAGCACGGTGATGAACACGACCGTGACGGTGGGCCAGATCTGCGGTACGACGACCCGGAAGAACGCCTGCCGCTCGGTGGCGCCGTCGATCCGGGCGGCTTCCAGCGTCTCGGTCGGCACCCCCTTGACCGCCGCGGACAGCAGCACCATGGAGAAGCCGACCTGTGCCCAGATCAGGATGACCATGAGCCAGAAGCTGTTCAGGTGGAAGCGTTCCTGTTGCAGCCAGACGACCGGATCGAAACCCAGCGCCGTGACGATCGCGTTCTGCAACCCGATCTGCGGCTGACCGGCCGGGCGTGCCTCGTACACGAAGCGCCAGATGGTGGCCGCACCGACCATGCTGATCGCCATCGGCAGAAAGATGATCGTCTTGGTCAGCTTCTCACCGCGCGGCCGCAGCCGGTCGGCCAGCACCGCGACGGCCAGGCCCAGGATCACCGTGGCGGTCGGCACGATGACGATCCAGAGCAGGGTGTTGAACAGCGTCTGGAGGAATGCTTCCGAGGTCAGTAGTTGCCGATAGTTGTCGAGGCCGACCCACTCGGTGGAGGTCCGGTTGGCGAAGCTGTAGACGATGGTTTGATACGCCGGATAGATCAGGAACAACCCGATCGCCGCCACCGCGGGCAGGATGTAGACGTACGGCTTGATCCGGTCCTCCCAACGGCCCGGCAACCGCTCGGCGAGCTTGTTGAGCAGGTAGTAAAGCACCAGCGCCCCGCCGACCCCGGCGATGATCGAGATCAGCGCGGTTATCACTTTCTCCGTCATCACCGATCAGCTCCTAGTAGTCCGGCCAACTCTCGTCAATGTCCCTGAGTACTGTGGCGGTGTCCTCCTGGCCGGTCACCCAGGTCACCATCCCGCGCCAGAAACTGCCCGAACCCACCTCGCCGGGCATGGTGTCCGAGCCGTCGAACACCGCCTCGGTGGAGGAGTAGGCGATCTCGGCGATGGCGCGCATCGTCTCGTTCGGGTACTTCGACCGGTCGAAGTCCTTCCACGGGGAGATGAAGCCGCCGTCGGGTGCCAGCTGGTTGCCGAACTCCTTGCTGGTGATGAACTCCAGTACCCGCACGGTGTCCGGGTTGTCGTTGAACAGCCCGGCCAGGTCACCGGCGCCGAGCACCGGCTGGCCCGCGCCGGCCTGCACCGGCGGCAGCGGGAACACGCCCGCCTCGGTGTCGATGTTCTGCACGATCCGGTCCGGGAAGTTGCCGGGCTGGGCCAGGAAACTGGCCTGGCGGTGCAGGAAGCACTTCGGCGGGTTCTCGAACATCGGGTTGCCCGCGGTGGCGAAGTTGGTGCTGGCGATCGACCCGCGGTCACCCAGCACGTTGCCCTCGGGGAACCAGATCTTGCCGATCTCGTCGACGGCCTGCTGGATCAGCGGGTCGTTGAACGGGATCTGGTGGCTGGTCCACTGCTTGTACTTGGCGCCGCCGCCGAACCGCAGGACGTAGTCCTCCACCCAGTCGGTGGCCGGCCAGCCGGTCGCGGCCTGGCTCTCGATCCCGACGCACCACGGCGGCGTGCCGTCTGCCTTGATCTTGTCGGTGAGCGCCAGCAGCTCCTGGTGCGTCTTCGGCACCGTGTACCCCTTGGCTTCGAACGCCTTCTTCGGATACCACACCAGGCTCTTGACGCTGGTGGACATCGGGATGGCCCAGACCCTGCCCTCGGCGTCGCTGGCCGCGTCGAACAGGTACATGTTGTTCTTGTTGTACCGGCTGGTGTCGACGACCGTGTTGAGGTCGAAGAGCCGGCCGGACAGGGCGATGTCCAGGGTGATGCCCGGCTGCGGGTAGATCGCGATGTCCGGCAGGTTGTTGCCGGCCACCCGGCTGCGGATCAGCTTGTCGAAGTCCGGCGTCGAGGACAGCCGGACCTTGATGCCGTTCTGGTCCGCCCACGGCTGCACGATGTCCTGGAAGCTCCGCGACTGGTCGCCGCTGAAGCCGTACATGACCTCGACGACGTCGTCCTCGGCGCCGCGGTTGCGACCGGCTCCGGGTTCGGCGAGGCACGCCGAACCGCTCAGGCCCACGACCGCCGCCACGGCAGCGGCCCGTACCGCCCGCCTCCATCTGTCCATACCGGCTCCCGTCGAACGAGACGTGTCGATCACCGTGACTCAGCTCACACACTTCGCCCCCAGTGGGCGGCTGTCAACCTTGCGGGCCCCGCCGTGCGAGCGAGGGTTTGGCGCGGGTGGGGCTGGGCGATGTCCGGTCGATGCCTTCGCGGCCGTCCGAACCGCTCGGGAGGCACTCCTTGGCCTACTGTGGAGGCATGAACTGCGCCGGGAGCCGTGACGTCGGCGCAGGCGTGCGCCCCCGCCGAAGCTGCGCTCGTTCGCCCCGTCCGGAAGCCGTTGAAGTCCACTTACCGCACCGGACCGGCACCGGGACGACACAGTGAATTCCGCGCATCCGGATCCGGCCTTCCCGAGCCTGCATGGTCGCCCCCCATACGGATGGGTGAACGATCCGAACGGCTGCTCGTTCGTCAACGGTCGCTACCACCTGTTCTTCCAGTACAACCCCGACGCGCCCGTGCACGGCGGGATCAAGTGGGGACATGTCAGCTCGGCGGATCTGCTCCACTGGCGGCAGCACCCGATCGCTTTGGTCAACCGTCCCGGCGAGCTTGACGAGTACGGGTGCTGGAGCGGCTCGGTGACAGATGATGCCGGCGTGCCCACCGCGGTCTACAGCGCCGTCGCCGACAAAAGCGGCCGATCCGTCGTACTGCTCGCCCGCAGTGACCGAGACATGCTGCACTGGCACCAGGACCGGGAGCCCGCCGCCGGCATGCCGGACGATCCGGCCATCAGTCACGCACGAGACCCGTTCCTCTTCGAGGCCAACGAACGCCGATACGCCGTTCAAGGTGCCGGGCACACGCACGGCAGTCCGCGGATACTCGTCTACGGCTGCGACGACTTGTCCTCGTGGAGGGAGTTAGGAACTCTTCTATCGGGCGACAACCCGATCGCAGCCGAGGCGGCGCCGGCGAACATCTGGGAGTGCCCCAACCTGCTGCCTCTCGGTGACCGGTGGATCTTGATCCTCTCACTCTGGCGTCACGTCGACGGCACCCAGCGCCTGGCCGGGGTGAGCTACGTCATCGGTGATCTTGGAATCGGATCGGATGGCCCACGCTTCACACCCGTCGGCGGCGGAGAACTCGACCGAGGCCCGTGTTTCTACGCCCCGCAGGTCCTGCGCCATGACGGTCGGATCCTGCTGTGGGCATGGTCCTGGGAGCACGGCCGAACGCCGGAAGACATCGCCGGGGCCGGCTGGGCCGGCGCGCTCACCTTCTGCCGTGAGTTGTCCCTGCTCGGTGACACGCTGGTGTCGAGGCCGGTGCCCGAACTCGCCGGGCTGCGCCGGGAGGCACTGCCGGTCGCCTCGGATCAGCCTTTCACCGCCACCGCCTACGACATTGAGCTGCACCCCGACGCACGACAAGCGACACTGTGGCTGCTAGACGGCGGTGACGAACAGTTGGTCGCTGAGGTCGACCTCTCACCCTCCCCAGTGGTAAAGCCGCGCATCCTCGTTGACGGATCCATGATCGAAACCTTCGACGGCACGGCCACTGCCTACACAACCCGGGCGTATCCGACAATGACCAGCCGTTGGCTTCTGCGGCTCACGCAGCCCGCGCCCATAAGCGCCTGGCGGCTCGGCCTGCAATAGACGAAACATCGGCCTGATGCGCCTGCCTTGCAGGGAACCTCTCGGGTTGAGCTTCCCCCGGTTTGGCGGAGCTTCTCAAACATGATCGACTGATGGACTGCGAGCGCTTCACTCCCGGGTCGACTCAGCCGCGAACCCCGCTCGACTGATCTGCGTCTGGTTCTGCCAGAACGCGGATCTTGTTGTTCCAGGTTGGTATCGGCGGTATGCCGGAGAGCATCGTGGCGGGCCTGCGCACTCAGGTGGATGGGCGGGGCGATGCAGGCCACCCTGTGGTCGCGCGACGAGGCGGAGCGGGAGCGGGCGCTGGCCGTCGGGCACGACCTCGACCGGGTGTTCACCACCGCCGACCTGGTGTCCGGCGACAACATGTTTCTTCGTCCCCACCGGCGTCACCTCTGGCGACCTGCTGCGCGATGCGGACCAGGAGTGGCACCATCCAGGTCGTCGGCTCGTTCCACCGGCTGGTGAGGCTCGGCGGCTACTCGATGGTCGACTTCGATGGCACCCCGCTGGCCGAGGCGGTACCGCTGGCCAGGAACCCGTAGCCGGACGGCGGCAGGGTCCACCGGTCGTCGCCCGTGGACCCTGTCGAAGGAACATCAATGATCAGCTTACGATGACCGCCGCCCCGTAAAAATTGAGCGATTGGACGGCGTCCGCGTAAAGCAGGGCGGAACCGCACCTGGGGGCATCGGCCGGCGGACCGGGGCACGGAATCGTGTTGAGACCGGCCGAAATGGTTCCCCGGACGCTGACTTTGCCTAGGACGCTGGTCGGGACATACACCGAACCGCCGCTGTCGCCGGTGCCGAAGGCGACCTTGCCGTCGACCTGCGAGGCGGCCACCAGCGGACCGTGGATGACGCCGTCCCCGAATTCGGTGAACACGTCCACGGCGTCGACCTTGACGTTGCAGTGCTCACCGGTGGCCGCGCCTCCGGTACACACGAAGGCACCGACGAAGCTCGACTTGGCCGACTCGACGCTACGGGTGGACGACGAGGTCGGCCCGCCGACGAAGATCCGGCCGCTGACGACGGTGCCGCTCGGCAGCGTGATCATCATGGTGTCCCGCGCGTTGTTGTCCGAGTCCACGGTGCCCATCGCCTCACCGGCGCCGTCCACCACCGCGTCGCCATTGGCCCCGCAGTGGCCGGCGGTGAGCATCTTGTCCCTGTTCTGATGACGCACCGCGAATCCGGTCGAGCAGAATCCTCGGCGCGCCGGGTTGTAGCGGCTGCCGCCGTTGTACGGGGAGCAGTCGTCGCGCCGCCCGCCGCACGAGGTCGGTCGGAACCCGCGGTCCGGCGTCATCGTGACGGGCACGTCGGTGCCCCACGTGGACCTCGCGGTCCGCATCGCGGTCATGTTGCCGGCGGCCTCCACACCGCTGCCGTCGACCTTGCCGGCCGCGCTGGTGACCTCGGGACGGGCCACCAGTGCCCGGCTCACCGCCGCCAGCTCGGTCGCCGAGTAGCGGGCCGACCGCACCCGCACCGGCACGTCGGCGCGCACCTGGTCGATGATGCGGGCGGTCTGCGCCGGCATGGCGCCCTTCCAGTAGACGACGAGATCCCGCTTCGCCAGGTCCAGCTCCACCCCGGCAAGCCCGGCCGCCGCGCCGCCTGCCTTGGTCACCCGGGCCGCCGCCGCCTCCAGCCGACCCTGTACGGCGATCGCCTCCGTCCAGGAGGCGAAGCCGGGCGGCGCGGCGCCGAACACGGCGCCGTCTGCCTCGGCTGTCGGCTTGGCTTGGTCGGCCGCCGCCCAGCCGGTCGCCAGCCCGACAAGGCCCACACATAGTGCTCCGGCCACGCCGGTGGCCAGCAGCGAGCGTCCCCGTGACCGCGCGAAACTGTGGAACCGCCTCATGCTCGATCCTTTCCGGTCGTTGGGCGCGAACACGCCCGACCCAACCATCGCCCCGTGCGGGACGAGGGCAATCGATCTCTTGTTACTCGACTCCTTCGAGCAGCTGACGTCGAACCTTTGCTCCGAAGAACGTGCCGCAGACCTGGGCGAGGCGTGCCGCCGGCACCCGCTTCGACTTTGCAAGCCATGAGTGCACTGGCCGACGCGGACGACCTTTCCGCGATGACCGCACCCAAGAGTGTGGACCCCGGCATCAGTGGCACCACCGGGGAAGATCCAGTGGCCTGACCTCCCTCGACCACCACATCAACGCGCTCGTACAGGCCCGCTGCGACCACGCACACCGCGCATCCTCGATCAGCCAACACATGGCGGTGCTGCGCGAGGCCGGCCTGATCCACAGCGACCGGGTCGGCAAGGCTGTGCTGCACATCATCACGCCGCTCGGCGTGGGCGCTGCTCCACGCGGACACGCTGGCCGCGGCCTGGCCGCACTGTGATCCATGGCCCCTCACGCTGCTCGAACAGTGTGAGGAGAACCTGGATCACATCACCTGCGGTGCGCCGCGGCCGTCAGCAGCCGGCGGCGGGGTCGTCGGCCATCGCCACGCCATGGTAGGCGATGATCTCGACGGTGATGGTCCTGGTGTTGCCCGGCGACGGGATTCTCTATTGGATTGCCGACGCGCACCTGACGAACAAGTCGTCGGCGAAGGCTGCCCCGCCGGTCACGGAGACCGTCACGACTATGTTGCCGTCGCGGTATGGCCAGGAAGCGAACTCGGCGCGCTGGTAGTCCGTGTTGGTGAGGGTGTAGGTGCTGCCGTCGATGACGGTGTCCACGCTCCCGCGGCGCTCGTTCACCGTCAGCTGGACACGCGGGTTTCCCGTCGGCGGCGGGGTAAACGTCGGCACCCCCATGATGCCCTTCTTCAGGTACATTTCGGCCCTGCATGTCACCTGGCCGCCGGACGGCCGGGGCAGGACTAACGCATTGGTGGAGATCCGCGCGGGCACGGTGCCCGGCGCGTCGAACCACGCGGCAAACTCGCCGCCGTTGGTGGGGCGGGCTTCGACGTGAGTGATGAGGTTGACGATGCTGCTGCCCTCGGTGTGGTGGGCGTTCCAGAAATCGTAGGGGTTGCCCTCGAAGCCGTTTTGGGTGGTCACAACCCCGGCCTGGGCCGGGATGGCGGTGACCACGCCGGCGCCGAGCAGGGTCAGCGCCGCGGCGGCGACGACGACCCATCGGGTCCGCCTGGTTCGGTGAGGTCGGAACATGCGTGTTCGTCCTTTCGTGGGGCTGGCGGTGTTTGGTCGGCCGCGGGATGCACGTGGTGAGCCGGCGGCCGTCAGTGGCGAGGTGCTGGCCACGACCGCGCTGGTCCAACCCGGCATCTCCCCTTTGGTCCACTTGCGGCTGTCGTTGAAGAGCCCGCACTAACTGATTGCCGACGCGCACCTGACGAACAAGTCGTCGACGTAGGCCATCCCGCCGGTCACGGAGATCTCCACGATCAGGTTGGCGTCGCGGCGGTACGGCCAGAATGCGAATTCGGCGCGCCCGTAGTCCGTGTTGGTGAGGGTGTAGGTGCTGCCGTCGATGACGGTGTCCACGATCCCGCGGCGCTCGCTCACCGTCAGCTGGACACGCGGGTTATCCGTCGGCGTGGGGGCGTCGGCCTTCTTCAGGTACATTTCGGCCCTGCATGTCACCTGGCCGCCGGACGGCTCGGGCAGGAACAACGCATTGGTAGAGATCCGCGCGGGCACATTGCCCGGCGCGTCGAACCACGCGGCTTTCCTGCCGCCGTTGGTGGGGCGGGCATCGGCGTGAGGGACGAGGTTGACGATGCTGCTGCCCTCGGTGTAGCGGGCGTTCCAGAACTCGTAGGGATTGCCCTCGAAGCCGTTTTGGACGGTCACAACCCCGGCCTGGGCCGGGATGGCGGTGACCACGCCGGCGGCGAGCAGGGTCAGCGCTGCTGCGGCGGCGACGACCCATCGGGTCCGCCCGGTTCGGTGACGTCGGAACATGTGTGTTCGTCCTTTCGCAGACACAGACCGGCTGTTCGACCCGTTCGTCAGCAACTGAAGGTGAAGTCGTCGGCGGCGGCAATGCCGCGGTAGGCGGCGATCTCGACGGTGATGGTCCTGCTGTCGGCCGGCCATGGGATCGGCTCGAAGGTCATCTGCGCCCAGCCCGAATTATCGACGTCCCGGCCGGTCGACGAGATGATCCGCCCGGTCGGGCCGCCGCTGTGGACCGTGAGCAACACCTGGACGTGGCCTGTGGAAGTACGGATCCAGACGCCCGCCCGGCAGGTCCTCGGCGGCAGGGGCGCGCCGTTGTTGAGGGTGATCGAGCGGAAGACCCTCGCCATCGCCGGAGTGTGCGGATGGGCGTCCAGGTTTGCGTGCTCCGTGCCGGAGTGGGACGGTCCGAGGCTGCCTATGAACGCGTCGGTCTTCCCCGGTATGGTGCCGGTGGTCCAGCCGCCATTCTCGAAGTCGTCCGTGATGGGCAACGTCTCGGCGTGTGCCGGCGAGGCGACGGTCGAGCCGACCGCCGCCGTCAGGACGAGCGTCGCGGCCGCGGCGACCCAGCGGGCCGATCCGCGTCGTTGGCGCCGGACCAGACCTCGAAGCATGGCGTGTTCCTTTCGCCCGGTTCGTTGACGTCGGAACATGAGGTTCATCCTTTCGTTGGCAAAGGGTGCTGGCCGGCCACCCGGGTGACCCGGCGGTGCTGGGCAACGCACCAGGACAGTGGTGCAGGGCCTTGTCTGGTGCGCCGGCGCCCGGTGGAGGCTGTCAGCAACTGAAGCTGAAGTCGTCGGCAACGCCTATGCCGCGGTAGGCGGTGATCTCGATGGTGATGGTCCTGCTGTCGGCCGGCCATGGGATCGGGTTGAAGTGTCGCTGCTTCCAGCCCGTGTCGACGATGTTGTTGCCTCTCACCGAGATGATCCGCCCGGTCGGGCCGCCGCTGTGGACCCTGAGGTGCATCTGGACGTTCAGCCAGACTGGGGGGAGTGGGACTCCTGGGGGTGAAGGAACCGATACGGCATCGACCCAGACGCTCGCCTGGCATGTCGTCGGCAGGGGCGCGCCGTTGTTGAGGGTGATCGAGCGGAAGACCTTCGCCTCCGCCGGAGCCAGCGGATAGGCGTCCAGGTAAGCAACATCCGGGCCGGTGCGGGGCCCCCCGAAGCTGCCAACGTGCGCGCTGGTCCTACCCGATACGCCCTGGGTGGTCCACAGGCCACTGCTGAAGCTGTCCGTGATGGGCAACGTCTCGGCGTGTGCCGGTGAGGCGACGGTCAAGCCGATCGCCGCCGTCAGGGCGAGCGTCGCGGCCGCGGCGGCCCAGCGGGCCGATCCGCGCCGTTGGCGCCGGACCAGACGTCGAAGCATGGCGTGATCCTTTCTACGGATTTCCGACTGGGCACGCCCGCTCTTCCGACTGGGCACGCCCGTACTTGAGTTGGTGAGGCTGTGGTGTGGCCGCCGAGGGCCGTCCCGCTCCGGCGGAAAGCGCGGATACGCGCTACGTCTTTCCGCCGGTGTGCGGGGGAACTCGCCGAGCGGGCGAATCTGCCGCGCCACTATTTAGACGAACGCACGCGTCTCCACCAGAGCATTGATGCTTAAAAGGGCATACACGAGGGCAGACGTCTCGAAGCTGTCGTTCACCGGCGCCAGCTCGGCCTGTCCCGTCGCCGCGCTGGTGAGGACGATGGCGGCAGTGACGGCCAAGGCCGTGATCAGCCCGCCGATCACGCGCCGAAGCGCCACGACCCGGGTGCCCGCCGGATTGTGTCGATGCATGTCAGTCCTCCACTATCATGGCGGTGACTATCCGCCGGACCCATCGTGACGGCGGGCTTCATCGAAATTGCACGGGTGTTTTCATCGCCCGGTGAAGCGTTGATGCAACTCCGATGAACTGCCTCGGCCAGACTGATCCGGCGCCGCCCACCCGGGCCACGATCCCCGCAGGTCGAGGAGGCCCGCACGAAACTCTCCGCAGCGTTCGCGTCGCGGATGGGACGCCGGCTGGGGCTGACTGCGCTCGCCGCTGTCGCCGTAGCCACAACGCTCAGCCCGCCCGCGGCTGTCGCTGCGCTGATGATCGTCGGGCGGGCGTTGAGGCTCCGGCTGGTCTGCGGGCTCACCACCGCCGAGGTCGACCGCGCGTTCCTGGTGAGCGAGCGGCCTGTGCGTACGGTTGCGGTTTGCGCTGGTCGAGCTGGGATACGGTCCGTCACCCTCGGGTGAGATTTGATGCGAAGCGGGCCGGGTGTTGCCTGGCGGTACGCCGATTCGCGCTGTCCCCGGATGGGCAGGTGAGTGGAGGCGTCGCAGTCGTGGGGGCCGACCTGACAATTACGAGAGATCGAAGGGGGTGGGGGAGTGGCCTTCCCAGATCTGGCGGGATGCCTGTTCGGGGGAGGGCAGAGTCTTCGACTTGGCGTCCAGGACGCGGGTGAGGTGCTCGCCGGGCCGGTGGGCGGACCAGCCCGCGTCGCCGGTGGTGATGAAGCGGACCCATGCCTGCTGGAGTTCGCGGGAGAGCGCGACAGCCTCGGGAGTGGGCTGTTCGCCGATGAGCTGGGTGCCGACGGGGCTGTCCAGCGTGCCGAACGCCAGGGGCACGTCGAGGCTGTGGCAGGCGCCCAGGATGCCGCCGAGGGCTGGGGCAGTCCAGCACAGTTCGAACAGGTACGAGGTGCCGCCGGCTGCGGCGTTCGCCTCGGCCAGCTTCTGTGACGGCATGCGGAAGAGGGCGTCGGAGTACACCGTCTCCACCATCTCCTCCGGGCTTGCCTGCGGGAACGCGGCACGGTAGGCCCGCGCGCCGTCCGGCTGCGGGGCGTGCAGTTCCAGGGCTGCGTGGGCGTCCTGCTCGGTGAAGGTGCCGTACCGGCCGCTCATGACGCTGAAGTACCGGAATTCGTCGCGGGTGTGGCCGACGAGTAGTTCGGTCCCGCTCGCGCGCGCCCCGGTCAGCGCGGGCCAGGGCGTTTCCGGGAGGACGTCGCCGTCGACGACGGGGCACAGCCCGGTGCCGGCATCGGTGAGGCGTCCCCGGCTCTGCCGGTGCGCGTGGAGGCCGGCGTTGAAAGAGGTGAGCTCGGCGGCCAGATGCCATGGGTCGATGTCGCGCAGGGCCTCGGCGGTGGGGGCCGCCGCGCCGAGCCGGTCCGCGAACGCGGCGGTGACCTGCCGTGCCAGCGCGGGGGTGCTGTGCAGCCCCGGCACCGAGTGGGCCGGCACGGTGCGCCAGGTCGCCGACAACGCCCACCACGTCGCCGCGGCCTCCGAGGAGCTGTCCGCGGTGTCCACCCAGATGTCCTCGGCCGCGGAGGAAACCTCGGTGCAGGCCGGTGCCGTGTCCGACGCCGCCGACCTGGTGTCGCGCAACGTGCAGACGGTGGCTGCCGGCGCCGAGGAGATGGGCACTTCGATCCGGGAGATCGCGAACAGTGCCACCGAGGCGGCCACGGTCTCTGGGCAGGCGGCGCAGACCGCGGAGCGGACCAACGAGATCGTGATACGTCTGGGCGAGTCGTCGACCGAGATCGGCAACGTAATCAAGACGATCACGGCGATCGCCGAGCAGGCCAACCTACTCGCGCTCAACGCCACCATCGAGGCGGCCCGGGCCGGCGAGATGGGCAAGGGCTTCGCGGTGGTGGCGTCCGAGGTCAAGGACCTGGCGCAGGAGACCGCGCAGGAACTCGCCCGGATGGCCGCTGAGCTGCATCAGACCATCTCCGCCTACCGCGTGTAACCGATCACGGTGACGGGACCGGGTCGGCACTGGCGATGCCAGGCCGACCCGGATGGTAGGCGGACGTCAGCCGGTGTTGCACCGTGTCACGCTCGATCCACCCTGCAGACCCGCCCGTTAAGCGGTCCACCCGGTTATGCACCGCGTGTTGGCGCGGATCAGACAACCTCGCCGTTCTGTGCGCCGGCAACCCAGCGCCATTGACGGTCCGCCTGCCGATCAGCGGCGTAACCGCCTGATCCGGTACCGACCGTGCCAGCCGCGCCGGGGGCCGGCAGCCCGATCCGACTGCATACCGGCAGCGGACTCATGCAGGGCAGGCGTCAGTCACCGCACGGCACAGCTTGTCCATCGCTGACGCGGGTGTGGGGGCCGACACCGGCCATATACGTATGACGTGGTCCGCGCCGCCTGTAGCGAGCGTGTCGCCCTTTGGGCTGAAGGCGATTGCCTTCACGTCGTCGGAGTGACCGGTGAAGGTTGTCCGTAGCTGACCGGAGGCGATGTCCCAGAGTCGGGCGGTGTGGTCATCCCCGGCCGTCGCCAGGATGTCGCCGCTGGGATGGAACGCGACCGCGCGTACCACTCCGGTGTGGCCGTACAGGGTCTGCAGACGCCCAGTCTTGGTGTCCCAGAGGCGTACGGTGTTGTCGCTGCTAGCTGCGGCCAGCAGATGTCCGTCGGGTCGGAAGGCAATCGCGTTGATGACCAGTGGCGCAGAGAATGTTCGCCAAAGTGCCTCGATTCTGGCGGTGGTGTTCCAGAGCGCCACCGTGCCGTCCCAGCTTGCCGTGGCGACGGTGCGCCCGTCCGGGTGGAACTTGATCGCGGTCACCGACCGGTTGTGGACAGTGCCGGTGTCCCACAAGAATGTGGCGCCGGACGAGCCGGTGCGGGTTTCCCACAGTTGTGCGGTGAATTCTCCGGTGCCCGCTACGGCCGAGCCGTCGGGACTGATGTCCAAGGCGTTCAGCGTCTCAGTTGGGATCGATGCGCGCCGTGTTCGGGTGATGGCATCCCACAGCTCGAGCCGGCCGTTGTCACCGCTCGCGGCGATCGTCTGTCCGTCGGCGCTGAACGCGACCGACGAGACGACTTTGTTGTCCTCGTGGTCGAGTAGTACTTCGCCTTGCCCGCGAGTCAGGTCCCACAGCCGCACCGTCCGATCGTCGCCGGTCAGCAGTGTGTGTCCGTCAGGGCCGTAGGCCACCGCGTTCACCGCTGCGGTGTGCCCGGTGAGCGTCGCCTGAGGCAGTCCCGCGGTGGCGTTCCATAGCCGGATGATCCCGTGCGCCGAGCCGACGCTGGCGGCGGTGGTGGTGGCGAACATCCGGCCGTCGGGGCTGAACGCGTAGCTCTCCACACCGGTGCCGGGCAGTGTGAGGCGCGTTCGGCGGGTCTCGGTGTCCCAGAGTCGAAGGGTGCCGTCGAGGTTCGCCAGCGCCAGCGTGCGGCCGTCTTGGCTGTACTCCACGCTGCTGACTTCCGGGATGGTGGCCTGTATCCGTCCGGTGGACAGGTCGTGCAGGCGGGCGATGTTCCCGTCCGCGGTGGCGACGACCCTGCCGTCGGGCGCGACTGCGCCGCAGTTGGCGGCATCGTCGACAACGCGGCTGCGGGGCGGGTTCCATAGTCGCACGACCCAGTCCTGGCCGCCGGTGACGAGGGTCCGCCCGTCCGGCCCGAACGACATGCAGTGGACGGCGTCGGTGTGACCGCGCAGAACTATGCCGGCGCGTCCGTCGGCGGCATTCCATAGCCGCACGATGCCGTCGAACCCGGCTGTGACGACCGTGCGCCCGTCCGGACTGAACTGCACCACGCTGCCGCCAGCCAACTTCGTTCGCACCTGCCTGGTCCGGACGTCCCACAGGTGCGCCGTGTCGTCTTCGTAGGTGGTCGCCAGGGTCCGCCCATCCGGGCTGAACGCCAACGACCACCCGGGCGACACCTGCTCCGGCAAGGACGCTACGACCCGGCGGGTCGGCACGTCCCACAGCAGTACGGCGTTCTTGTCGCTCACCGTGGCTAAGGTGCGGCCGTCGGGGCTGAACGCGAGCGGCGACCCGCCCAGCGCGGTATCGGTCAGCCGCGCGAGAAGCGGGGATTCGGCCGCCGCGTACAACGCCCCAGTGGCCTCGGCGGTGGCGCTGGTCCGATAGGCGCGAGCGGCCAGCACGAATGCCTGGTCGGGGTCGATGTTGAACTGAGCCGTGGACTGGGCGGCCAACTGGCGTGACAACGCTACGCGCTGCGCATCCAGGGCGGCCTGACGCTGCCAGAGGGCCAGCGCCGCGGCGGTAACAGCCACCGTGAGCAGCGCCGCGAGCACGGTGGTGAGACGCCGGGCGCGGCGGATCGCAGCGCGTTGAGCCTGCTCCGAAGCGGTCAGAAAGCCGGTGAGATGGCGGGGCAGTCGCCGCTGCTGCGCCCAGTCGAGCCCTTCCGCGAGATCCGTGCCGTGCAGCAGGTCGTCGCTGTCGTGCCGCTGCGACCAGTTCGCGTGCCGCTCGCCGGCGCGCCGTAGCCAGTCCTGGAACCGGTGATCCTGCGCGACCCAGTCGCGCAGGGCCACCCACTCGCGGATCAGGGCCTCGTGCACCAGTTCAGCGACGGGGACACCGCCCGTCGTCCGGGTCGTCAGGATCCGGTGATCGGTGAGCACCGCGAGCACTTCGTCGACGTTGTCGTCGTCCTCGATGAGGTCGCGCAGGTCCGCGAGGGGTACCTGCTGTCGTGTGGCGGGGACGTGCCGTGTCTCGTCAGCCGGTCGGACCAGGGCGGTCAGGACTTGGCGGGCGGTCGGCCACTGCCCGGACGGTAGCCGTTCGACGGCGGAGTCGCACCATGTGGCGACGGCACCGGCCACACCGCCGACGCGCTGGTAGGCGTCGTGGGTGAGCTGACCGTCGCTGCGCCGCTGCCACAGCTGGCTGAGGGTGAGTTCGAGCAGCGGCAGAACGGTGACCGGAGCGCGACGGAGCCGGGTCGCGTCCGGCTCTGCGCCTAGCACGTCGGTGATGATGCGGTCGGTCAGCCCATCCTCACAGCGCAAACCTACCGCTTCGGCAGGTGCGACGATGATTTCGTGTAGTTCCTCGGCATCCACCGTCGCCGGCACATTGATCAGGCCTGGGATCAGCGCCTGCAACAGGTCCGGTGCCTCGGAAGCCAATCGAGGATAAAAGTCGTCACGCAGCACCAAGACCACACTCAGGCCCGGCGAGCCGATGGCCGCCGTCAGCGGCGTCAGCTCCCCGGTCTCGGACGCCGGCCGGGTCAGCGCCTCCTCGAACTGGTCGACGACGAGCACCAGACGCGTCCCGGCAGGCTCAGCCGCCAATCGGGCCGCGACCGCCTCCGGAAGGCCGCCGGGCAGTCCGGCACGATCCAGCTCGACGCCGATATCCTTGCCGGGACGCACCAGCACCGGCACCCATCGGTCGCTTCCCGGCACCGTCCCCGCGGCGAGCGCTGGCATCACCCCGGCCTGGACCAGTGATGTCTTTCCAGCTCCTGACGGGCCGAGGACGAGCAGCCCTTTGCGGTGCGCGGTGAGCCCGGCGAGGATGTCCCGGACCGCTCCGGCACGGCCGTGGAACCAGGGGCTGTGCTCGGCGGTGAAGGCCTCCAGCCCGCGGTAGGGACATAGGTCCGTCCGCACGGCTCGTCGGCGCCCTGCTCGCAGCGCGGCCAACTCCCGCGTCATCTGAACGTGCCACTCGCGCCACGGCCGCAGATCCGGGTCGCCGGTCGCGCCGGCGTGCAGGGCACACCCGCGGACGAATGCCTCGACGAACTCCCACGTCGGAACCGACCGTCCGGCGAGCTTGTCGTGCAGCGTTCCCCGTGTGTAGGGCGCGCCGACCTGCGCGGTCAGGCGCACCAGGTCACGGACCGACGGGCCGCCGGCGTCCTGCTGCAGTCGGCGCAGCCGCTCGGCGAAGGTGCGTACCGGATCAACCGTTTCCCCGACGTCCATCGTTGTCCCGCCGTCCGTGAGTTGTCCGGCAACATCGCCGGACACCACTCCAGACAGCTGCTATGGACCCATCAGACACCACGCCTGGCAGAGGTCCGGGCAAACGATCCGAAGTGGCATCGCCGTCTTTCTCATCCTGTCAGGACGTGTCCGACGCCGGTAGCTCGCTACGAGATGCCGGCACCACTCCACCAAGAAGGGAAGAAACGTGATCTTCAAACAAGCGGCGCGTTCAGCCGCGGCCGTGGATGGAGGTACGTGAGCGTGGTAAGCGGAAACTTCCGAGTCACAGTCAATGGCTTCAAAGTGATGGCAGAGACCTGGGACGACATGTGGGAAGGCGATGGCAAGCGCGACGAGGTGCAACTGAGCACCAGCGTCACGGTCGCGTCGGCCCGCACCGGCGACGTGATCTATCGCAGTCAGCCCACCAGTCCGGTCCTCGGCGACACCAACAACCAGCCTGGGCGTGTGCGAGCCGGAAGCGCATCGAACAAGGGCGGTCTTCGGTCCGGCGATTCCTTCCCCACCAACACACCGTGGATCCGCGAGTCGCTTAACATCGGCCGAGACTGGCCGCCATGCAAGGTGTGGGAAGGCACCCTGACCCAGGGGGAGGACGTCTGCCTGATCGTCCCCACCGTCTGGGAGTACGACCCCGGTCAACACTTCCTTGAGGGGTGGGCCGGCTGGGCGTTCGACGTCGGTACCAAGATCCGCGACCGGCTGCCCAGCCTGGTCGGCCCTGGTGCCCAATGGCAGGTGAACGCCCTATCCCTCGGCCTCGACCTGGCGATGACCATCAAGAAGGTCACCGGCGCGTCGGGGAGCCGGCCGATCGGCATGAGACCCGATCCGAAGAACCGGGACACCCACGTCTTCGACCCGTACGTGCTTGTGCTCAACTACGACACTGCGGATCGGATCGCGCGCGAGGAGCCGTCCGGGCGAGGGCGCGGTGTTTTGACAGTGCGCTACCTGGAGTCACCCGACCTGCACGGCGACTACGTGCTCTACCTACAGGTCGACCGAGTGGACAACGACACCCGGCCGATCCGACTGCAGTCGGTCAACTACCCGAACCGCTTCATCCAGCATCGCAACTTCCTAGCGGAACTTGTCGAACCCATAACAGACAACGACCGCCGCGACAACGCGTTCGTACCCGTGCCCGGCCTGTCCGACCCGGCGGGAGTCTCCTTCGAGTCGGTCAGCTTCCCCGGACACTACCTGCGCCACCAAGGCTTCGAGCTGAAATTGCAGCCGCGTGCCGAGGACGCGCTGTTCATGCTGGACACGACGTTCCGCGAGGTCCCCGGGCTGGCTGATCCGAAAGCTTCGTCTTTCGAGTCGGTCAACTTCCCCAGTTATTTCCTTCGGCACCGCGGTTTCCGGGTCTATCTCGACCCGGCGATCGACGAGCCCCTGTATCGGCAGGACACAACATTTCACCGCGTGTACTGAAGAGAGTATTTAGACGGTCCGGGCCCCCGATCGTCCCGAGCCGGAAGGTTTGTGCAGGCAGAAGAGCATTGGGGTGCCCGGCCAAGGAGGGACGATCGTCCAACGCACGCCCTTTTAGGAGCTGCCATGCGAATGCGTTATTTCGTCGCCGTCGTCACCTCTACAGCCGTCCTCGGGGCCGGATCTGGTTGTGAGCCAACTCCGCGACTGACGTCCGCCTCACCGACTGCCCTCGATGAGAACCGTCCACAACGCGATGTGAGCCGAAGCCCACGAGGCGTGTCAACCTCCGTACCGTCAGAGCTAGTCGGGGCCTGGAATGGTGGACCGGGCGATTCTTCGGACTTCGATCTGACCATCCGCGAGTCTGGCAGATATACCTGGGTGGGAGATGGGAATTTCAGAGCCTTCGAACAGTCAGGTCGAGTTGAGGTCTTCGGAACCACAATGCAGCTCGTGCCCACTGACGGACAACCCGCTTCGCAATTCGCGTGGAGCATAGAGAATTTCGGCGTGGGGGACGTCCTGAGATTATGGAGCTCGGATGGTGGTGAATCGTCCTATATTC
Source organism: Paractinoplanes rishiriensis (assembly GCF_016862375.1). Classification (GTDB taxonomy): domain Bacteria; phylum Actinomycetota; class Actinomycetes; order Mycobacteriales; family Micromonosporaceae; genus Actinoplanes; species Actinoplanes rishiriensis. The sequence continues at coordinate 26,452 of NZ_BOMV01000124.1, forward strand.
GTTAATGCGGCCTGCAGGCCGGTGCCGCCGTCCCGGCGGACGCCATCGCCAACGGCGACCGGGCGTCGGGACGGCGGGCGTCCGGCGGCACCTCGTTCCCCATCTGGGTCGGATCCGGCTCTGCGACCCGGCGGGCCGGGCGCGCCGAACGTGGCGCTAGACCAGCGAGTGTCCTCCCGGCCCGTTTCGTCAGCTGTGCTCCTTGTTGCGTCGTGGGGCATCCGCTTCCGTGGCCCGCGTAATGAGCCCGGACTGGCGGTCCGGGGCCTATCGTGACGTGGGCGGTACGCTGCTCGATGTGTCCAAGGTGGTCGGTTATGTGGATGCCGTCAAGCTCCTCGGTGGCGGATCGCCCCTGGTCAAGGCCCTCGATCGGGCCTTGGGCGGGGTATTGCTGGCGGCCACCGGCGGCGGCAGCGAGTTGGCGATCAGCCTGTTCGATGGCAAGGCCGAGGCGGTGCGGCTGGGCGAGTGGGCGGTCACCGGTCTGCGCGACAAGATCAAGGGCTACGGCCGGTACGACCGTACGCAGCGTTTGCAAGCGGCCCACACGATCATCGCCACGTCGGCCTTCTTCGAGGCGCTGGACGATGTCGGCCTGCCCTTTGACATGCGAGCGGTCGCGCTCACCGCCGACGAGCGCCGCGGTCTGACCGGTGCCGGCTCCACCGTCCGCGAGGTGCTCGCCACCGAGCCGCCGTTGCCCGCCCCGCACCTCGACCACGAGCACTTCCGAGCTGAACTGCGGTCGGGATATCTGGTGCATGCCGTTAAGCTGCTCAGCTTCGTGCAGGGCCTGAGCGTCGGAGAGACGCTGGACGAACGCCGGTGGAGTGCCCTCGCCGCCGCACTCGCGGATGCCGCGGGCCTGCGGTACGAGGACCTGCACCGCCGCCTCGTCGCGGAGGTCCCCGAGTTCGCGCTGTGGACCGCCGAGCAACGCCAGCGCGACATGGGCACCGCCTTGGCCCGCATGGAGACGGTGCTGCGGTCGCTCGCCTCCGATCACACCCCGGGGGATGTCGCCGCCATGCTGGTGCGGGCCTGGACGTCCACGCTCGACCGGCCGATCCTGTCCGAGGGTGACGTTCCCGAAGACCTGGTGATCCCCACGCTGGGCGAGGGCTACGTCGATCCGGGCTTCCGGGTCCGTCCGATTGACACGGTCGCCTCGCCGGCCGACGAGTCGTGGTGGGCCGAGACCCGGGAGCGATCGGACCTCGCCGAGTTCCTGGTCAGCTACCTGACCACGCCGGCCGCCACTGCCTCACCGCTGCTGGTGCTGGGGCAGCCGGGCGCCGGCAAGTCGGTGCTCACCCGGATCGTCGCGGCCCGTTTGGACGCGCGGGACTTCCTGCCGGTCCGGGTGGTGCTGCGCGAGGTGCCTGCCGAGGCGGAGATCCAGGACCAGATCGAGTACGCCGTCCGGGCCGCCACCGGCGAGACGCTCACCTGGCCGGCTCTGGTCCGCGCGGCCGGCCCGGCCCTGCCGGTGGTGCTGCTCGACGGGTTCGACGAGCTACTGCAGGCCACCGGCGTCGCCCAGTCCGACTACCTGAACCGGGTGGCCGCGTTCCAGCGCCGCGAGGCCGACCTCGGCCGCCCGGTCGCCGTGCTGGTCACCAGTCGCACGGCGGTGGCCGACCGGGCCGGGGTGCCGTCGGGCACGGTCGGGATCCGGTTGGAGCCGTTCCGCGAGGAGCACGTCCGGCGCTGGTTGGCCACGTGGAACACCGCCAACGCCGGGTCCCTGCACCGCCGGGGACTGACCGAACTGGACGTCGACGTCGTGCTGCGCCAGCCCGCGCTGGCCGGTCAGCCGCTGCTGCTCATGATGTTGGCCCTCTACGACGCCGACACGAACGCCCTGCGTGCGGCCAGCGCGGACCTGGACGAGAGCTCACTCTACGAGCGTCTGCTGACCGCGTTCGCCCTGCGCGAGGTGGCCAAGACCCACGTCGCGGCCACCAGCGCGCAACGCGCCGCGCTCGTCGAGATGGAGCTGCTGCGCCTGTCGGTCGCCGCGTTCGGCATGTTCAACCGCAACCGCCAGTGGATCACCGCCGACGAACTCGACGCCGATCTGCGAGCGCTCACGCCGGCCGGCCGCGCCGAGCCAGCTGGCGGTTTCCGGCCCCCACTCAACCAGGCCGAGAAGCTGGTCGGCCGGTTCTTCTTCATGCAGCGCGGGCAGGCCACCCGGGGCGGTGCCCGGCTGCACACGTACGAGTTCCTGCATGCCACCTTCGGTGAATACCTGATAGCCCGGCTGGTCATGCGACTGCTGACCGAACTCGCCGAAGAGGAGGCGGCCGCGTCGGTGTTCGGCCCGGCGCGCTGCCGCGACGGCCGACTGCACGCGCTGCTCTCGTTCGCACCGATGACCAACCGGGAACCGATTCTCGAGTTCCTCACCGAGCTGGCCGGCCGGGGCAGCTCGGACGATGTGCGGCAATTGCCGATCACACTGCACCAGCGGCTCGACGACCGCAGCACCGACGGTGACGTGTCCGGCTACCGGCCGACGGAGGCTCCGGCGCCGGACCGCTATGCGGCCTACAGCCTGAACCTGCTGCTGCTCGCGGTCGCGTTGAAGGGCGAGGTGCGGGCGAGCGAGCTGTTCCCGGACTCGCCCGACCTCGCGGTGCTGTGGCGACGGCACGCCCTGTTGTGGCAGGCGACGCTGCCCACGGCGTCGTGGTGGGCGGTGGTATTCACGCTGCAGACCCGGGTCGCTTGGCACGACGAACGGCGCGACCTGACCGTGGTGCTCGACCGCGGCTCCATCCCTCCGCCGGTCGATCCCTATTGGCTCTACCGGGCCCCTCCCGGCCATCACCTGCGTTCCGCGGGTTCCTGGCAGCAGACCCGCTGGGACGGACTGGCCCGGCAGAGCAACCTGGTGCGCGACCGGGTGAACGAGTTGCTACTGCATTCGATGGAGCCGATGATCGAGCAGATCGGCGACGCGATGACCACCTTCGTGGCTCACGACGCGGACACGGCCTATTCGATCGCAGCGGCCCTGAGCCGTTTCCACTTCGCCGTGTTGCTCAACGAGAGGCGCGACAAATTGCTGCGGGCCGGTGCGGACGCCGTCCACGCAGTGACCCGATGCTGGACGCCCATGGTCGACCACCGCGTGCGCTCGCGGGCGACCAGAAAGGTGTTGGAGTTGACCCCGCTGATCAAAGGTCGGGTGCCGGAAGAAGTCCGCATCGAATGGATCAAACAGCTGACTGCCGACTCGCCTTGACCCTTAAAG
>NZ_BOMV01000125.1 GCF_016862375.1 Paractinoplanes rishiriensis
TGTGCTGACGTCACCGTTCTCGATCCGCATGACCTTGCCGAGCGACCACTCCATTCCGTCGGCCACTTCAAGCTGAGTCAGATCGGCTTCGTCGCGCACTTTGCGCAGTACAGATCTGTTCTGCCCCCGCCGTATTGCGGGTGGATTGACCTACGGTCCGAAGACTCCGCGCCGTTTCGCGCAGCGTCGCCGTCGGCCGCAGCTTACTTACCGTCGCTGCTCGACTGGCGTGAAGCCTATGGCTTCTCTATTGCTGCTGGCTGTCCATGAACGCGGTACAACCCCCGGTACTTCCTCACTCAGAGGCTCACTGCATCTTAGAGCCGGAACCATGCCTCGGCGGGGAGGGTCACTCTTGCAAGCGACATTAGCCTCAGCTCGTCAGCTCCTGAACATCCTCGACCGAGATCTGCCTCGCCTTCAGCGCATCGACGCCTACGTGCAGGGCCGCCACGACGGCCCGTATATGCCGCCGCAGGCCGACGACGAGTACCGGCTGCTCGCCAAGCGGGCCATCTCCAATTGGATGCCGCTGCTGGTCGGCACCCCGGCCCAGGCACTGTATGTCGACAGTTTCCGGCGCGGCTCGACCGCGACCACGCAGCCGGCCGACCAGCCGTTGCCGGAGTGGCGGCACTGGCAGAACTCGCGCCTGGACGCCCGGCAGACCAGCATCCACCGCGGTGCCCTGGCCTACGGTCACGCGTTCACCCTGACCGAGAAGACGGCCCGGGGTGTCCGGACCAAGGGTCTGTCGCCGCTGCGCACCGCGGCGCTGTACGAGGACCCGGCCAATGACGACACCCCGTACGTCGCGTTGACGGTCACCCGCAAACCTGCTGACGACCTGCCTGGCCTGGCCCGGATGTGGGATGGGAGCACCGAGTATCGGGTCGCGTTTGTGTCGTACCGCGACGCGGACAAGGTGACCGTTGCTCAGGTGGGCCGGCACGGCGCGACCGAGTGCCCGGTGACCCGGTTCGCGGCGGCTGTCGATCTGGAGGGCCGCACGGTCGGTGTGGTCGAGCCGATGATCCCCTTGCAGAACCGGATCAACCAGTCCGTGTTCGACCTGCTCGTGGCGCAGACGTACGGCTCGTTCAAGGTGCGGTGGGCGACCGGCATGGCCCCACCGCTGCTGATGGAGCCGGTCCACGCCGCCGAGAACGACCCGACCAGCGAGGTGGTGGACTGGCGGCCCAAACTCGGGCCGGACGGCAGGCCGATCCCGGCGCCGATCAACATCAACGCGAAACGGTTCCTGTTCGCCGAGGACCCCGAGGTCAAGTTCGGCACCCTCGACGAAACCCCCCTCGCAGGGTTCATCGCCTCCATCGACATGTCCATCCGGCACCTGTCCGCCGTCTCTCAAACCCCGCCGCACCATCTTCTCGGCCAGATCGCCAACCTCAGCGCTGAGGCGCTGCTGGCGGCGGAGACCGCGCTGAGCCGCAAGATCGAAGAATTCCGGCGGATGTTCGGCGAGGCGTGGGAACGGGTGTTCCGGCTCGCCGCGGAACTCGACGGCAACACCAGCTCCGCGCAGGATCTGGCCGGCGAGGTGATCTGGCGCGACATGGAACTCAAGAGCCTCGCCCAGTCCGCTGACGGGCTCGGCAAGCTCGCCGAATCCTTGGGCATCCCCAAACGCGGCCTCTGGTCTCGAGTTCCCGGGGTCACCCGCACCGAGCTGGACGAGTGGGAACGGCTGCGCGAGGAGGACGACGCAGAACTCCAGCTGGCGCAGGCGCTCAACCGCGCCACGCCCGACCCGGCATCGTTGCCGGTCGCGGCATGAGTGCGGCCCGCGATGCTGAAGCCGAGACCGCGTCGACCGCTTATCAGGTCGCCCTGGCCCGGCTCGGTGTCGCCACGGTCGCCGACGCGCTCGCGCTGTGGCAGCACCTTCCAGCCCAGCGCGCTCCCGCCGTGACGGCAGCGTGGCTGCGCGCTGCGGTGCGGATCGTGATGACCCGCCGCGGCCATGCCCGCGACTTGGCGATGGCCTACTACCGCCTGGTGCGGGCGTTGCGGACCGGCCGCACCATCGCCGACCCGTACCACCCCGATCCGGCGCAGGTGACCTTGGGCATGCTGCGCCGCGAGTTCGCGGCCCTCGCCACACCCGCGACAGCAGCCCCGACCACGGCCGCACAACCCGATCAGGCAACGCCAGCGCCAAGCCGGACGCTGACCGAGGACCCGGAACCGTCGGACGACGACGCCGACCGGGTCCTGGTGGAGGAGATTGAAAGCCTGCGACAGGAGGCGGAGCGCCGGGAGCGCGACGCCGAACGCGAAGCACAGATCATCCTCGACCAGCTCGGCCCGGCCCTGCTCGACCGCAAGACCCGCGACCTCGATCCAGGTGCGCCGGCCGGGCAGGTCGACGCCGCCCGGCGGGACACGCACGCGCAGGCTGGCGCCCGGCAGGCCGCCGCCGCGGAACGCATCGCGCTCAACGGTGCCAGGAGCACCGAGTGGGCCACCGCGCAGTCCGATCGGCGGGCACTGGGCTACATCCGGGTCTCGCAGTCCGGCACCCCGTGCGGCTGGTGCGCAATGTTGATCTCCCGCGGCGCGGTCTACAAGACCGCGGCGAGCGCCGAGTTCTCCGACGGCGACAAGTACCACGACAACTGCCACTGCGTCGCCGAAACCATCTTCACACCCGAGCAGCTGACCTCAGCCCGCTACGCCCTCAACCGCGCCTACGGCCAGCAATGGCCGCAGGTCACCGCGGGGCTGTCCGGCAAGGCTGCGCTGCGGGCGTGGCGGCGCTTCATCCGTCAACAGCAAGCCTCGGAGGCGCCTACGTGAACCCCGAACCCAACACCACCACACCCACCGCGGCGGGCAGTGCCGCGGCGGCCCCACCGCCCGCCGCGACGCCACCGGCGCAGACCACCAGCGGTGAGCCGGCCGGTGACCTCGCAGCACTGCCCGACTGGGCGCGGGAGCAGATCACCCGGGCCAACGCGCAGGCCGCGAACTACCGCACCCGGCTACGCGACGCCGAACAGCGACTCGACGGCGCGAAGACCGCCGACGACTTCAAGCAGGCAGTCGCCGAGGTCAAGGCCGACAACAACCGACTCGAACACGAACTGCTACGCGAACGCGTCGCCCGCCGCTTCGAGCTGCCCGACGACCTCGCCGCCCGGCTTCAGGGCAAGACCGCTGAGGAGTTGGAAGCCGACGCCAAGGCATTGCAGAAGTACGCGACACCGGCGCCGGCTGCGCCCGGAACCCTGGCCGGCGGGCTCGACCCGACCGACGACGGCGACACCGAAACCGACCCGCGGGAACTGGCCCGCCGCTACGGCGGCCGGCGCCGCTAAACGATCATCAGATCGGGTGATTGAACATTCCAGCCGCTTGGAGCATGTCGATCACAGCCCTGGCGGCCTCCTCCTTGGTGGCGTACGTCGTGGAGAGTTCAGCGGCATGACTTTCCTCGGTGGTCCGCCGGCCTCGGCCCGACCACTGGCCGCTAGCTCGCTGATAGACGTAGCCGACGTGGTAGCCGCCGAGCGTGTGAACTTCATCGACCCTGTTCGTAATCCGCCTGTCGGCCATCTGTTTCCCCTGGTAGAAGCGCCTTCCACCACGGATATTGCCATCTACCCAGTCGGTCTGGTCCTAAATCGATCCATCCGAAACCGTCCCCGGACACGTCGTCTCGGCGGCGCCAAGGGGTCTTTTGTGTCCGGAGGCATAGTTGGCAGAACATCAGATCGTTAAGCCAGAGAAGCTGGTCGCTACTGCGGTCGGCATGCTGGAGCAGGAACTGGTCGTCCCGAACCTGTTCCAGAAGCAGGGCGTCGACCAGTTTAAGGGCGCCGACAACGACACCATCAGCGTCCCCGTGGAAGGGGTGCTGCCGTTCCACGACTACGGCTGGCGTAACGACCGTTCGCAGCCGATCCAGTTCGACGAGTATCGCGAGCGCAAGATCGCGGTCACGTTCGGCGGCAACGTCTACTCGGCGGTGAAGCTGACCGACGAGCAGAACGACTTCGACCTGTCTGAGTGGGGCAAGCTGCTGCGCCCGCAGGTCAAGGCCGTCGCTCGGGGTCTGTCCCGGCGGGCGGTCAACACTCTGACCGGCCAGGCATACTCCGTCGTGATCGGCGGCGCGGAGGCGAACCTGCGCGGGGCGCTGACCGAGGCCCGCCGGGTGCTCAACAAGTTCAATGTCCCGGATGGCTCGCGGTACCTGCTGGTCGGTTCGGACTTCGAGTCGGCGCTGCTCAACGACGACCGGCTCAACCTGGCGCAGTTCGTCGGCGACGGCGAAGCCGAGTCCGCCCTGACCACCGCCACGATCGGCAACCGGCGCGGCTTCCGGATCATCGTCAGCCAGGAAATCCCCGCCGACACCGCGTACGCGTTCGCCACCAGCGCGTTCATCTTCCTCTCCGGCGCCCCGTCGGTCCCGCAGTCCGTTCCGTACGGGGCAACCACGTCCTTCGAGGGCATCGCGCTGCGCTGGGTCCGCGACTACGACCCGCTCTACATGCAGGACCGCTCCGTGGTGAACACCTACGCCGGCTTCCGCTCCGTGACCGATGTTCTGGTCGGCTGGGACGAGACCGCGCAGTCCGAGGTCGTGTCCACCGGCGAGCACTTCGTGCGCGGCATCAAGCTCACCCTCGACGGCGCCTCGGTCTACCCGCCCGCGTCGAGCGAGCTGGCCACCATCACCGGGATCTCCGACGCCGCGCCGTGGCCGCGCACCACGTCGGCCGTCGCCGCGCAGACCCGAACCCGGCGGTCCAACGCGGCGTAGGGAGGCGAGCGCTTGGAACCCCTCGCGACGCTGGCCGAGCTGAAGGAGCGCCTGGACTGGGTGCTCGACCCGGACGAGGAACGGCTTGCTGCCAGCGCCCTTGCCGACGCCTCGGAGGAGGCCCGGATGCACGGCCGGGACTGGACGCCTGAGCACGTGCCGCGGCCGGTCAAGACGATCGTGCTGAAGGCGTGCGTGCGCTACCTGCGCAACCCCGACGGCTACACCACCTCCCGGGCCGGCGACGAAACCGTCACCTGGTCCGACCGCGGCGACCCCGCGGCAGGCGCGGTCTCCTTCACCCGCGACGAGCTCGCCCTGCTGCGCGAGCTGGGCGGCATCCGCGCCGGGCTGGTGTCCGCCCCGATCACCGCTTGGTCGCAGCGTCGGCATCGCCCGGGTCCGGGCTACGTGCCGGTGCCGGGCAGCCCCAACTCGCCATTCCCGTTCTTTGCCGATGAGGTCGAGCCCTGGTAACGCGGGTTCGACATCAAGTCACCCCGACTTGGTTGGCTAGTTTTTTGAAACTGTCCCGCTCTCATCGGAGACTGGAATGAACCAGTGAGATTTTTTTTTGAAAAGCGGCGCACTGGCCCATCCAACGGCACCCGACACCAGCGCCACGGCCACAAGCAGGCAAAGCTGCGTGGTTGTTGGGGGTTGCGAGTAGCCCGCCGCGATCTTCGCCGCCTCGTTAAGCGCGTGCACCGATCCAAATCCAGCCGCGAACACTAGGCGGCGACGATCGATGCGACGACGGGACATGAATTAACTGTACGACCCCAACGCAAAGGAGGCGCCCATTGAGCGGCTTCCAGCGTCGTCGGGGGCAGCCCGCCAGGATCTGGAAGACCACCATCGTCGTCGACAACCGCGGCAACGAGGTCGCGGTTCCCGACGCGGACGGCCCGCACGAGGTCCGGGCCGCGTTCATCCCGCAACGGTCCGCGCGGGCCGAGGTGCCCGGTCAGGCGCAGATCAACGTCACCCGGATGATCGTCGCCGCGAACCTGCCAGACGTGTCGTTGTGGTCGCGGGTCGAGTGGCAGGGGCGGCTGTGGGATGTGGTGACGCCGCCGGCCTACCACCACGGCACCCGCCATACCCGGCACTGGTCGATCGACATTAGGGAGCGTCCCTGATGGCCGAGATCTACCGCAGCACCAACCGGCGGCTCGCGAAGAACGCGGAGGTGCAGGCCGAGCTGGAGCGCCGCGCGTTCGAGGTCGCCGCCCGCGCCGAGGTGGAGCTGATCCGGCATCGGCAGGACGGCAACGCCGAGATCGACATCGAGCACGGCCGCATCGACTGGTACGTGATCCTTTCCGACGAGCGCGGCCAGAAGGCCGCCCTGTCGATCGAGTACGGCCGGGTCGGCTACACCGATCCGGAAACCGGCGAGTCGTGGGGCGCCATGGAGGGCCTGTTCATCCTGCACCGCGCCGCGCACCTGTCCCCGAAGTCCCGGGCGAAGATCCGCGTACCGCTGCCCCGCCGACGCAAGCGGGGCCGGCGGTGAGCGGGCTGCCGGCGCACATCCGCGCGATGGTCGAGCTGAGCCCGGTGGAAGACCTTCTGCTCGCGCTGCTGCGCGATGTTCTAGCGCCGGTGAGTGTGCAGTCGCTGATCTGGGACACCCAACGCTTCCCGCTCGTGCTGGTCCGCCGGCAGCCGTCCTTCGGCGAATGGCTCGGGGATCCGCGGTTCCTGGACTCGGCCGACATCGTCATCCACACCTTTGCCGAGGACCCGAACGGTGACGAGGACGCGGCGCTGCTGGCCGAAGCGGTCCGCGTGTGCCTGCGCGACGCGTGGCTGCGCAACCGTTCGGTGCCGCAGCGCGGCCATTTGTCCCGGGTGACGATGACCTCGGCGCCGCGCCGGGCCACCGACTGGGCGACCGCGACCGGCCCGGTGCAGTACGCCGACCTACCTACCGGCGTGTGGCGGTACGAGACCTTGTACCGCATCGCGGTCCGCAAGCCGCGCGTGCGGCCCTTCCCCTGACCTAATCTCCGCCCCGCCTCACCCTGTCCGCGGCTGTGGGCGGGGTGTCTGGCATGCCCTTTTCGAGGAGCCCGTACGTGATCAATGATGCGGCCACGCTGGTAATCGGCAGTGGCAACTACTTCACCGCACCGACCGGGACCGAGTTCCCGGCGGATCTACTCGCCCCGGCCGCGCCGTGGGGCACCGTCGGGCACACCAGCCTGGAAGACATCTTCGGCATCACGTCCGAGGGCGGCGAGCCCACCACGCTCGGAACGCTCCAGAACAAGACGTTGCGCACGAAGTACTCGGCGCGCACGGAGACGATGACCTGGACGCTTCAGCAGTTCGACGTGGACGGTCTTCGGCTTTTCTACGGCGCGAACGCGCCGCTGCTGCCCAACGGTCTGGTGGGTGTGCCGGCCGAGCCGCAGCCGACGGTGTGCGCCTTCCTGGTGATCTTCGTGGACGGCGACAACCACTTCGGCTTCTACGCGCCGAAAGCGGAAATCTACCGGGCCGACGACCTTTCCGCTTCGGACACCGAATCGCTTGCCGGCCTGCCCCTGGGCGTGAAGCCGATGATCCTCGGCAGCAACGCCTGGACCTATGCGGTGACCCCGCTCGGCGGAACACCCGCCGCAGACGCGGAGGAGGAAGGCTCGGTTTCGTCTTGATGCCGCGGAATTGAACGCAGACGATTGTCCAGCGTGGCTCTTCACCTACTGCCAACGCTGGACACCGTGCTGAGGCCACGACCTCGCCTGCATCAGGATTGGCCGCTAGATGGCCGTCCTAGCCTTGCTGCGTAAGTAGTTGGGAAACCCTTGATCAATCGCGTCAGGGGTCGACGACTTCGGGATCGTCAGTTCGAGGCAATCCATCATCATTGGCCTCGTACTCGAACGTGAATCGGACTATGCCTGCGGCAAACTCGATCTTGGACCTGCCCGTCCGCTCCTTAAGCTGTCTCACCGTGTACCAGCTCAGGAACGTCAGGCAAGCAAGGAACGAGAGAAGGGCCGCGACGAAAGTCGCGGGCGCCTCCACCGTGGGTTGTCCTAGAAGCTGCGACTTGGCTGCATATCAGCCACCTTGGTAGGAGTGACGGGTGATTGAAAGCGCAACGTCTACCTTGCGGGCCGGCCCGCGAATACGTCGAACGGCGCTTCGCTCGGCTTCGAGTTACCGCATGAGACTCCAAATTTCGTTATTGTCTCTCGCGATTCATCTGCCGGAACGGGGCAAGCCGGACGGCGCCTAGCTGTAGCTTCAAGTCACCACCTGCGGAGGCCTTCGGTATTCACACGGAACGCTCGGTGAGCCAGCGTTATGAGCCCGGGTTTGCCCGTCGGCAGCCAATGTGGGGGTTTCCTGTGAGCTAATGCGATTTTAGCATGCTGCCTCCACGTGGTTAAGGGGCCAACTGGGACTGGAGCCCGTTTGTCCCAATTCGGCACCATTGACGAAACATTCCCACTTCCTTTGCCAAAGTAAGGAGGCTTGATGCCGTCATTTAGCTTGGATGACATTCGGTGTGCCGCCGAGGCCAAGTACGGCTCGACCGACATCGACCTCGGCTCGCGGATCGTGAAGCTGCTCAACCCGTTGCGGCTGCCGAAGACGCGTCGGTTGGCGCTGGTCGCGGTGCAGGAGAAGCTGAACACCGAGGGCGCCGACCAGGAAGCCCTTCTCTCGGAAGCGCTGACACTGGTGGCGGAGTCCAGCCCGGCGGCCAAGGCACTAATGAGTGCGGTCGGCGATGACCTGGCCGTCCTCGTCGAGATCTTCGCTCGCTACAGCGAGGGCACCCAGGCGGGGGAAGCCTCGCCCTCTGCCGGCTGATCGACGACTACGGCGAGGGCCTGTACCCGGACCTGTTGGCGTACTACGGCGTCGACCTCACGCAGGTGATCGCCGGCCACGGTCCGGCCCCGTCGCTGGTTCTCGCGCTCGCGCAGAGGCTCCCCGACACCTCCTTGACGGTCGCGCTGGCGGCGGGCGGCCGGCAGCACTTCGGGTGGGGCGTCGACCGGCACCTAATGGCTGATGTCTTCGACGCGGTCAACCAGAACACCCGCGCGACCGGCCATTGGGCCAAGGGCAAAGCGCCCACCATCCCGGCGTGGCCGCGCCCGAAGCCGGCCGGCCCCGCGGCCGATCCCTCACCGCGTCGGCCGGTCACGGTCGCCGATCTCTACCAGCGTTTCCAGCGGAGGTGACGGCATGCCTGAAGGGCAGGTGATCGGCCGGATCGCGGTGAAGGTGTTGCCGGACACCGACGATTTCCGCCGCCGCGCGCAGAAAGATCTCGACCGCATCGAGAAGCAGCTCCAGGTGCGGGTGCAGGCGAAGATCGATCTCACCTTCGGGCTGCGCGACGCGCTTGTCGAGTTGCGGCGCATTAATCAGGAGAACCGGGTCTCTGACGGCCGTAAGCTGCGCCTGTACTCCACGATCGCCACCTCCACCATGGACGCGGAGATCACCAAAGCCGTCCGCAAGCTCCAGGAAAAGGCGGACGGCCGGAAGATCCGCATCGACGCCGAACTCGTTGGCGCGGTCATCGTGACCGACCTCGACCAGGAGTCGCTGCGCAAGGTGGAGCGTGACCTGCGCCGCTGGGCGGACGACATTAGCCCCCTCACCGTGCGGGTCGAGCCGCAGATGGCACCCGGCGCGGGGGCCGGGGTGTCGGCCCGGCTGCGCATGTTGACCCGGCCCCGCACGGTGCAGATCCTGCCCACGGTCAACCCGGGCGCGCTGGCCAGTGCGGCGGCTGCCCTGTCGGCGTTGTCCGGGGCTCGGGTGATCACCGGCTACCTGCGCGACCTGTGGCGGATTATCCGCGACCTCGACAAAGCGACGCCGATCATCACGGCTCTGACCCTGGCGGTGGCCGGGCTGGGGGCGTCGGGGATCGCGTCCGCGTCGAACCTGGCCGCCCTGTCGGCCTCCCTCGCCTCGATCGCGCCGGTCGTGCTGGGCCTGCCCGGTCTGCTCGGCGGCCTGACCATCGGCATCGGCGCGACCGTCGTCGCGTTCCGCGATTTCAACACAGTTCTGCCCGAAGTCAAGACCCAGCTGTCCGCGCTGGCCGAGTCGATGTCGGCCACTTTCTGGACGGCCGCCGAGCAACCCATCCGCCGCCTCGTCACCACCCTGTTACCCGCCTTCTCGGCGGGCATGACCAAGGTCGGCGCCGACCTCGGACAGTTCTTCGGCGGCCTCGCGACGGCCTTGTCCGGCGCGCTGGACGGGGCCTTGGCGGGCATGTTCGCCGACCTGTCCGCCTCGATCAGCATCGCCACCGGCGGCACCGCGGCGCTGGCCAACATCATCAAGGTCCTGGGTGAGGTCGGCGCCGGCTACCTGCCCCGGCTCGCGCAGTGGTTTACCGACATCGCCGGCCGCTTCGACGCGTGGCTGTCCGCGGCAGCCGCCGACGGACGCCTCACCGGGTGGATCGATACCGCCCTCGTGGCGCTCAATGACCTGGGCACCGTCCTGGCGTCGCTCGGCCGGATCTTCGCCGGCATCGCGTCCGCGGCGACCGCGGCGGGCGGCTCCACCCTGGCCAGCCTCGCCGACGGCCTCACCCGCGTCGCCACTGTGGTCAACAGCGCCAGCTTCCAAACCAGCCTGACCGGGGTGTTCGCCGCCGCGCATCAGGCCATGACCCTGATCGCTACCCAGTCCGGGCCGGCCGTCGAAAACCTGTTCACCCAGCTCGCGAGCACATTGCAAACCGTCCTGCCCCTGGCCGGGCAGGCCATCGGCCTGCTGCTGGACAGCGTCGCGTCCGCGCTCGCGCAGCCGGCTTTCCAGCAGGGCCTGATCGATCTGTTCACCGGCATCCGCAGCTGGGTCGCCGGGCTGGCCCCGGCGATCGGCCCAGTCGGTGCCGCATTGGGTGCGCTCGGCTCGGTCGTCGGCACCTTCGTGGCCGTCCTCGGCCCAACCCTGGGCACGGTCTTCGCCGCTCTGGCGGATGCAGTCACCACGTTGGCGCCCGCGCTGCAACCACTCATCCAGGTGTTGGGTGGCGCGCTCGACGGGATCATGACCGCCCTCGCGCCAGTGATCGGTCAGGTCGCCACGGCGTTGAGTTCACTGATCTCCGGCGGACTGGTGCCAGCACTGGTAACAGCGTTCACCGGGCTGACGCCAGTCCTGTCCGCGGTGGCCGGTGTGCTGAGCACGGTCCTGGTAACCGCGCTGAATTCACTGGCACCGCTGTTGCCGGTCATCGCCGGTCTGATCGCTGCGATTGCGCCGGTCATCGCCCAGATGATGAATTCACTCGCGCCGATCATCGGGCAGCTGCTGGGCGCGGTGGCGCCGGTTCTTGGCGTCATCGTCCAAGCGCTGACGCCGCTGATCACGATGCTGCTCCAGCTCGTGACCTCCGTCCTGACACCGCTGCTGACGGTGCTGGGTGAGGCTGTCGCCGGGGCGCTGCCCGGCCTGGGTGACGCGTTCGCGCAGGCGGCGACCGCGTGTCAGCCGCTCGTGCAGATCATCCAGGAAGTCGTCGAGTTGCTGATGCCGTTTCTGGTGCCGGCGATCCGGTTCGTCGCGACGACGTTGCTGACCAACCTGGTCGCCGCCATCAAGGCCGTGGTGGAGGTGTTCACCGCTGCGGTGCGGATCATCCGCGGGGTGTGGGACATCTTCGCCGGCCTGTTCACCGGCGACTGGTCCCGGGTGTGGGGCGGCATCAAAGACGTGTTCGGCGGCGTCTGGGACGCCATCACCGCCGTCCTGTCGTTCGCCTGGGGGGTCGTGAAGACCACCCTGTCCAACGGCCTCGCGTTCTCCAAAGGGCTGTGGTCATCGACGTGGGACAGCATCCGTTCCACGTTCACCGACGTGTGGGACGCGATCACGTCGGCCGCGTCGGGCGCGTGGAACGCGGTGAAGACCGCGTTCGTGACCGGCGTCGGCAGCGTGTTGGCGACGGTGCGGGGGTTGCCCGGCAAGGCCAAGGCGGCACTGGGCAACCTGGATGACCTGCTGGTGAACGCGGGTCGGCAGCTGATCCAGGGGTTCATCGACGGCATCACCGCGATGGTCGGCAAAGTCAAAGGTGTTCTCGGGAACCTGACCGCGAACCTGGCGGATTGGAAAGGCCCCGCCACCACCGACCGCACCCTGCTGAACAGCGCAGGCCGGCTGGTGATCGACGGGTTCATCGCCGGAATGGAATCGCGGTACGCGGCGGTGCGTAAGAGCCTGGCCGGGCTCACCGCGACCGTCGCAGCGACGACCATCGGTCCACCGGCGGTCGCCGGGTTCGACTCCTCGGCGCTGGCCGGGCACGTCACGAACGCTCTCGCGACAACCGGCGGGAGTGTGCAGAAGATTCTCAACTACTACGCGGCCCCGGGCAGCTCGATCGACAGCGAAGAAGACCTGTTCGCTGCGGGCAGCCGGGCCAGGATGGGCTGGTAATGCCGCACCTGCTCCTCACCAACCCGACCGACACCATCAACCTCGACGACATCCTGCACACCGGCACCGGGACGCAGGCCCTGTCCGGCGCCACCGGCCTCGGCCTTCCTCCGGTCAGCGCGCAGTGGATCGAAGGCGCCGGCGACGGCGCCGTATACCGGGGCTTGCGGCTACGGTCCCGGGACGTCGACCTGCCGATCCACCTGCTCACCCGCAACCGGCAAGAGCTGCAAGCGTTGCTCGGCCGGCTGGAGATGATGCTCGCCGAGCCATGTGAGCTGCGGTTCGTCGACGACGACGGCACCTACTGGTCCACGAGCGTGGCGTGGCAGGGCGGCGGCGGGTGGACCTACGGCGTCGACACCACCGGCACCCGCGATCTGACCACGGTGGTCACGGTGCGGGCCGGGTCACCGTACTGGACCTACTCGCGAACCTTCACTCAGCGGATCTCCAACGCGGGCGGCGGACGCGGCCTGCTCGCCGGCAGCCTTGTCAGGTTGCGGGTGTCGCCGTCGCAGGCGATCGGCACCATGCGGCTGGACAACGGGGCGAGTACCGCGCCTGCGTACCCGGTGTGGACGGTGCACGGCCCCGGTACCACCTTTACCGCGGTCAGCCCGGCCGGGCAGCGGCTGCGCTGGACCGGCACCCTGAGCGCCGGGGAGATCCTGACGTTGGACGCCCGGACCGGGACGGTCGTCGACAGCAGCGGCGTGAACAGGTATGCCGAGCTGGCCGCGGCGCCGCGGTTCTGGCCGATCCCACCCGGTGTCAGCACCGCGGAGGTGTCGCTGGAGAACACCACCACCGCGTCCTCGATCACGTGTAGTTGGCAGCCTCGACGGCGGGTGGTGATCTGAATGCGCCTGTCGGATGTCACCGTCGAAGTCAGAACCAAAAATCTCGAGCGGGCCGGGCTCATCCGGCCGGAAGACCTCGACCTTGCGGTCAGCGATGTGTTCAACAACGTCGGCACCTGGACCATCAAACTGCCGTCCGAGCATCCGCTTGCCGGGGTGCTGCGCACGCCGGGGGCGGGGATCATCGTCACCGGCCCGACCGATGTGCTGATGAGTGGGCCGGTGATCACACCGGAGAACGCGGCCACCGCCACCGACCCGGCCGGCACCCTCACCATCACCGGCGTGTCCGACATGATCCTGCTCGCCGACACCCTGGCCTGGCCCGACCCCGCCAACCCCGACCCCACCCGGCAGACGGTCGCGTACGACACCCGCACCGGGCCGGTCGAAACCCTGATGCACCAGTACGTCGCGGTCAACCTCGGCCCGGCCGCGCCTCCGGTGCGCCGCACCGCGGCCTTACCTGCCGCGGTCGTCTTGGGTGTCGACGGGGGGCGGGGGCCGATAGTGACCAAGAGCGCCCGGTTCCCGGTCCTCGGGCACCTGCTCGCCGAGTTGGCGACGGTGGCCGAGCTAGGGTTCCGGATGGTGCAGCGCGGCGACCGGATCGTGTTCGAAACCTACCCGGTCGTCGACCGTAGCCGGCTGGTCCGCCTCGACATCCGTAACTCCACGTTGGCCGGGCACAAGGTCGCGACCTCGCCGCCTCGGGTTACCCACGTTTTGGTGGCCGGGCAGGACGAAGGGGTGCAACGCCAGTTCGTGCTGCGCACCAACCCGGCCGCCGCAGCGGCGGAGGTGGCGTGGGGGCGGCGGATCGAACGGTTCGTCGACCAACGCAACACCGACAACCTCACCGAACTGGAACAGGCCGGTGATGAGGTGCTCGCCGACGAAGGATTCGCCGCCCTGGCGGTGCAGGCCGTGCCGGCCGAGGACAGCAGCATGCCGTTCGGGCCTTCTTGGGGGTTGGGGGACAAGGTCACCGTCGTCGTCGAAGACCAGGAACTGTCGTCCACGGTGACCGGGTACACGCTCAAGGCCGACCGTGACGGGTTCCGGCTCGGCGCGCTGATCGGCGACACCACCGGCTTCGACCCGCAAACCGCGCTCGCCAAACGCGTCACCAGCGTGGAAACGCGGGTTTCGCAGCTGGAACGCAACGCCGAGTCCAACCCGGCCGGCCTGCGCATCATCCCGTCGGGCTCGCTGGCCGGTGACGCCGGCCCCGAGCACTACCCGCCCGGTGAAACCCTCATGTACTTGAGCCCGGCCGTCGCCGAGGCCGGCAACTGGCACTTCCGCAACACGTGGGGGTACGTGCGCACCACCGGCGACGGCGGCAACGACGTGTACCAAACCTTCGCGACCATCTCACCCGGCCCCGGCCAGCGCACCGAGTATTGGATCCGCTCTGCAAACGCCCCCGCCGGCTGGTCACCATGGCGGCAAATCGTCATGCACGACGAAATCGACTAACCACACCCCTCACCGCCCTTTCGGCGGCGGGTGTTCCGTCCTGCCCGAAAGGCAACCGCAGTGCCTATCACCTCCTATCCCTTCGACGGTCAGGACACCACCGAGACCCAGTACAGCCTGCTGTTCCGTGAACTCCAGGACACCGGCATCGCCGACACCTACGGCGGACCCAGCTTCCAGGTGTCCGCCACCGGCGCCGGCATGACGCTGTCCGTGCAGCCGGGCTTCGCGATCCTGCGCGGCCATGCGGTCTCGTCGACCGCCGTCGAGACGGTAACCCTGCCGGACGCCGGCACCAGCTCCCGGCAGGACCGGGTCGTCCTGCGACTGGACCCGGCTGCCAACAGCATCGGCCTGGCCGTGCTGCAAGGCCCGGACATCGGCCAAACCCAAACCGACACCGGCATCTACGAAATGTCCCTGGCCATCATCACCGTGGACGCGAACGTCACCGCCATCGACGCGGGCAAGGTGTTCGACGAACGCCGCTACGCAGGCTCGCACGTCGGGATCTGGACCACCAACCTGCGCCCGGTCCACCCACGCCGTGGCCGGCTCGGCTGCAACACCACCACCGGCCGCTGGGAGTACTGGACCGGCACCGCCTGGACCGACCTGATCCCCGGCACCGCCGACAACACCACCCGCTGGAACGGCTACACGCTGACCGTCTCGACCAGCACACCGTCCGGCACACCCAGCCCGGATCGGATCTGGATCCAGCCGACCAGCTGACAGGAGGCGGCTGATGGCGATCACCTGGGGCTCCTACAACGGTCACCTGCGATTCGGCATCGACCTGTACACCAGCACCCCGTCCGCGTCGAGCACCACCGTCACCCTCACCGTGAAGCTCTACATCCAGGTCGACGACACCTGGAACTTCGACGACGAACAAACCTGGCGACTGTCCGGCACCAACGGCGGGTCGGGCAGCTTCCACAACAACCTCGACAACAACAACTCCCGACAGCTCTACTCGAAAAGCTTCGCCGCCGGGATCGACTACGACGGCGGCCCCACCTACACCTACACAGCGTCGCTGTCGGGCGCCTACAACGGCGCCGACCCCACCCACTCCCGCTCGATCACCCTGCCCCGCCGCCCGGCGTCCGCACCGAGCACACCGGGCGCTCCGTCGGTCGGCTCGATCACCGCCACCACGGCCACCGCCGCGTGGTCGGCGCCCGCGTCCAACGGGGCGGCGCTCAACGGTGCGGGCGGGCAGGTGTCGCGTAACTCCGGGTTCACCGATGTGATCCAAAGCTGGAGTAGCGGGTGGGCGACCAGCCGCGCCCTGACCGGCCTGCCGAAAGGCACCGTGCTGTATGTGCGGGTGCGGGCGGGCAACAGTGTCGGCTGGTCGAGCTGGTCGGGGAGCAGGACGTTTACCACCCTCACCACTGCCCCTTCCGCGCCGGGCACACCGGCGATCAGCGCGATCGGGCCGACCTCGGCCACCGTCGCCTGGAGCACACCAGCCGACCCCGGCGGCACGGCCATCACCGGCTACCAGATCCAGCGGGCCACGACCGCGGACTTCGCCGACAGCACCACGGTCACCGACGCCGGGTCGCCGGTCACGCTGACCGGGCTGCTGCCGGGCACCACCTACTACGTGCGCGTCCGCGCGGTGAACGCGGCCGGGCTGGGTGCCTGGTCACCGGCCGCGGACGTCACGACGCTGTCCGGGGTCAAGGTCGGCGACGGCACTGGATGGGGGGACGCGATCGTGTGGGTCGGTGACGGCACCCGCTGGGTCCTCGCGCAGATCAAGACCGGCACCGGAACCACCTGGAGATGATCACCCTGTTCACTGCCGCCCTCGAACCCAGCGTGCAGGCGGCCGTCGTCACGGCCATCGGCGCCGTCCTGGTCGCACTGGTCGGCATCGTCCTGGAACTGCTGCGCCGCAACCACAAGCGGCTCGGCAAGGTCACCGACCAGGTCGAGAACAACCACACCAGCAACCTGCGCGACGACGTCGACCAACTCCTCGCAGGCGTCGACCAACTCCTTGCCGGCCAGCAGGCCCAAGACTCACTGCTGCGCGAACATACCCGCGACATCAACGGCCTGCGCGCCGATCTTCGCCACGAACGCGCAGAACGCCTCGACGTCGAACGTCGTGTGGAGGAAGTCCGACGGGATCGTCATCGCTGACGCGGGCCTGCGACCGCGTCGAGCGCCAACCGTCGACCACGCACTTGACGATCCACATGGCTGCCACAGCGAGCGTTTTCCAACTGAGTTTGCGCAGCTGGCGGCGCGTTCAGGGGGTGGGTTGCGAGGCCGGGTGAGGCTCCCGGTAAGACAAGCAATCGACCAAGAAAGATGCCCCTCCCGGGAGCCTCGTTGCTGTCTTACCCTGCCGCGATCCCGCTGTCCACCCGATCGCTGAACCACCTCGCCGAACTGATCCGCACCCACCGCCACCAGCGTCGGTCCCACTGGCGTCGCCTCGAGCCCGGCCGCCAAGCCCTGCTCGCGCTGGCGCACCTGCGCAACGGCGACACGTTCACCCGTCTGGCCGCCGGCTTCCAGATCGGCGTGGCGACCGCCTGGCGCTATGTCCGAGAGGCGATCATCCTGCTCGCCGCTACCTCCGATGACCTGCAAACAGCCATGAACAGGATCCGTCTGCTGGCCTACGCCATCCTCGACGGCACCCTGATCCTTATCGACCGCGTCCACCACCAGAAGCCGTACTACTCCGGGAAACACCGACGCCACGGCATGAACGTGCAGATCATCGCGGACGCCGCAGGCCGACTGGTCTGGGCCTCGGCGGCCCTGCCCGGCTCCACCCATGACCTGACCGCGGCCCGCACCCACGGCATCATCGCCGCGCTGACCCGCGCCGAGGTGATGACCTTCGCGGACAAGGCGTACCAAGGTGCCGGCGGCACCGTCCGCACGCCGTTCAAACGCCACCGCTACCGGCCGAAACTGTCAGCCCGGCAGAAGGCGGTCAACAAGGCCCACGCCCGCATCCGCGCCCGCGGTGAACGCGCTGTCGCGACCCTGAAGACGTGGAAGCTGCTCGCCAAGCTGCGTTGCAGCCCTTCTCGGACGACCGCGATCGTGCAGGCCATCCTCGTACTGCACCACGTCGAGAACCCGATCCACCGAGGTTGAAAAACGCTCAGCGATGATCGCCGTATCTGTCAGCTTTTCCGAGAGCTGCCAATGCACGTGAGCAAGGAGGACAAGCGCTACCGCAGAGGCTCCCCCTACAAGATCCAACTTGATGATCATTCTTCCCTCGGTTGGGATCAATGGCGTCATGCGGCCCTCTCGGCGATCAACTAGCTGATGGCCCCAACGGCCATCAACGCTTCGACGAGCGACATCATGCCTCGTTCTCGCCGCCTTCGCTAACCGCGGACAATGCGGCGACTGTGACATGTCGTGACTGGACATGACTTCGCGGGAAGCGGGCCTTTTGAATGTCCAGCTCAGCGCCTCGATGTGCCAAATATCAGCCTCAGGCACACGCCTGACCAGGGCTTTCTACCCCAGAGATGGGAAAGTCCACTACACCGTGGGGGGTATTAAACCGAGGCTGGTAGCGCATTTCTACACCGACGCTCGGAAAGTCCACGACACCTTTGGGGGTATTAAACCGAGGCCGGTAGCGCATTTCTACACCGACGCTCGGAAAGTTCACTGCGCCGCGTCGGCTATTAAACCGACTCGGGTTAGGTGATGATTTCCGCTCAGGATTTCCTGATCGGAACACTGGCCCTGGTTCCCTGGACCGCGCTCCGCGTTCCGCGCTCTCAGCCAGACGGCACCTCAAGCAAATCCCTTCGGCCCCGCCACCAGCACACCTGGTGCCGGGGCCTTCGTCATGTCCGCACCAGGAAAGGACACCACCTGATGCCCACCAGCCAGAACGGTTGGTCCGCAGGCACGGTCGCCCAGATCGGCGGCCTGAACACCAGCTACGTTCCCGGCACCAAGGTCAAGCTGCCCCAAGGCGTCCGTAAGGGCG
Organism: Paractinoplanes rishiriensis; assembly: GCF_016862375.1. Lineage (GTDB taxonomy): Bacteria > Actinomycetota > Actinomycetes > Mycobacteriales > Micromonosporaceae > Actinoplanes > Actinoplanes rishiriensis. The sequence goes on from NZ_BOMV01000125.1 coordinate 18,578, forward strand.
ATGTGGCCACCGTCCTGCACTACGTCGCCGGCCAGTTCCACAAGACGGTCGAGCCGCTGCACGCGGGCTGGTGCTGGGGCTACGCCTACCGCAAGATCGAGGGCTCGTCTTCGCTGAGCAACCACGCCTCCGGTACGGCCATCGACCTGAACGCGCCGAAGCACCCGATGGGCGCCCGTGGCACCTTCAGTACGGCGAAGGTCGCCGCGATCCGCCGGATCCTCGCCTACTGCGAGGGCGTGGTGCGGTGGGGCGGCGACTACTCGGGCCGCAAGGACGAGATGCACTTCGAGATCGTCAAGAACGCCGCCGCGGTCGCCAAGCTCGCCAAGAAGATCAAGGCCGCTGGTTCGCCGGTCACGCCCGCTCCGGCTGGGACGATGTGCAAGGGCAAGCTGCGCCCGGTGCTGCGCCGTGGCTCCACCGGCGAACATGTCCGGTTCCTCCAGGCCATGATCGGCGCGAAGGTCGACGGTGACTTCGGCCCGGCCACCGAGGCGCGGGTGCGCTGGTACCAGAAGCTGCGCCGCATCGGGGTGGACGGCATCGCCGGCCCGCAGGTCTGGCGCGAGATCAACAAGATGTGACCCGACCTCCTCGCCACGACCCGCATCCACTTTGTACTGAAGGAGAAGACTTGCTCGTGACGTCCACCCGCGACGCCCGTCGCCGGACCATCCGCACCGCCGTGCAGGCCGCCGTGTCCGCGGCCGGCGTGCTGCTCGTTGCCCTGCCTATCGTGATGGCCACCGTCGAAGAGCACCTGCCCGCCGAGCGCTACGCCGCCCTGGCCGGCGTCGCCGCCGCGATCACCGCGGGCGCAACCCTGGTGACCCGGATCATGGCCTTGCCCGCCGTGATTGGGTTCATCGACACCTACCTGCCGTGGCTGTCGGCGTCCGAGCCGCCGCCGCACGCCGCGGACGGCGACGTTCCGGACGCCGACCGCTAGCCGCCCTGCGTGCCGGTGCCTGAGCGCTGCGCCGACCGGGCACCGGCCCGCAAACCCGCAAGGCAAGGGCTTTCCGCAACCCATCCCATCAATATCACGGTCAGTTACCTCCGCTGACCGTCCACCCTGTAATCGAACAAGTGTTCGAGTAAATCTCGGGAGTGGAGCCCGCCGCCGTGTGCGAGGGAGTTGCCGCAGGTCAGAGTACTGACTCAAGGGGTTTCATCGATGACGCTGACCGCTGGATGGGGGTCGACGGGTAATGAAGTTTGCGTACCGCATTTGGTTGACCTGGTAGCGGAGCGTCCGGTCTAATTACACGTTGACCGCTGCGTGAGGCGGGTCGCCGGGCGGGTCGCGAGGGGTGCGTGCATGGCCGCAAGGTCGAAGATCGTGGACCAACAAGAGGTCCTGCGTTGGTTCGACGAAGGCCGCAAGTACAAGTGGATGGTCGAGCAGTACCGCGAGCGGGGTATCGAGACCACCGAAGGTATGTGGAGCGAGTTCCGCAACCGGCACGGCCTTCAGCGGCGTAACGTCCAGGACGACTCGCTCATCCCGTGGCGGGTCCAGATGCGGCACCGTCTGGAGTACCCGGCGGTGATGCTGCGTCTGGAGGCCCGGCGCCGTCACGGCGGGAAGATCCGTCGTGAGGATCTCGGTCGGTTGACGAGTTGGCTGAAACGTCTCGACGAGGCCAAGGTGGTGATCGCCTACGACCCGGACACCGAGCGTGGTTTCGCTGAAGTGCCGCGCGAACCCGGCGATGTTGACATCGTGCGCGCCCCGAGTGGTGAGGCGGCCCGGCAGAAGCGGGCCGGCCACCGCAAGGGCGAAGAGGTCTGACGTTTCCGCAGCGTAGAGCCCTCCCCGGCCCCTCGTTTTGGGGGTGGGGTTCATCCTTTCGGCCGCGTAGTGATCGTCGTTGCGGTGGCATCGCTGTGATGGTGGCGATACGAGCTGCACACCGCGGGGGATCTTCACTACTTTGGATGGCTCGATCCCATGGCGGTGCGGATCGAATTTTGCGGCATCCCGCAAGGCATCCGTCTGCGATGTGGTGTCTCGGGGTGGCTCACCGTTCGCCGTAGCCCCGGCGACATGATCGTCCCCCGGGGCATTGTCCTCATCGGAGGTGAACCAGGGGAATGCGCCAGATCGACTCCGACAGCGCCACCCCACCCGACGAACCAACGGCCCCACCCGCATTGGTGCGGCTGGTCAGTGATCCCGACCGCTTCGAGTTTTACATCGAGGTCCAGCCCGGCTTCAGCGAGGCCGACTACGCGCGGGTATGCGCCGAGTGCGAGCGGCTAGGTTTCGTCGCGTTCGATTTCGACGAAACCGATCTCGACGAGTGCGGCGCCGAGGAGATCGAGGCCACGCTGGACGGCGAGACGACGCGGGTGATGCTGCGCCCGACCGATCCGGCCATCAAAGCGTTCAATCCCTTGTGAACGGGGGATTCCCGCGGCTCGTCACGAACCCGAAGGGAGCACACTGGCATCACCTCTGATCACTCCCAGCCGGGCGCCTGCCCCGCTGATGCGCACCGACGACCGCGGTGTTCTCCGTGACCGGCACGACCGGCCGCTGATCCACGTCCCCGGCCGCGACAAGCTGGTCGCCTACACCCGGTGCACCACGTTCGTGGACTGCATCGAGGACAAGACCGCCCTGGCCACCTGGGGCAAACGCATGGTCCTTGCCGGAGCGGCCCGCGACCCGCGGATCATCACCCGAGCGCGCACCCTCGACCCCAACGAGGCCACCGACAAGCAGGCCCTCAACCACCTCGCCGTCCAAGCGGAACGCGTCGCCGGCGCCGACACCAAACGCGACCAGGGCACCCATCTGCACACGCTCAGCGAGCACGCCGACCGCGGCCAGCCCCTGCCGGGCGCGTCGCCCGCTGACATCGCCGACCTGGGCGCCTACCTGGGCGCGACCGTGCACCTGGACGTGGTGCACATTGAACGGCTCGTCGTGGTCGACAGCCTCAAGGTGGGCGGCACCCCGGACCGCATCTACCACTACCGCGGCCCGGGACCGGACGGCGAACCGTTCGCCGGCGCCCTCATCGGGGACCTGAAAACCGGCTCCGTCGAGCGCGGCGCGCTGAAGATGGCGATGCAGCTGGCCATCTACTCCCGCGCCGTGTTCTACGACCACCACACCCGCACCCGGGCACCGCTGCCGGACGTCAACCAGCGCTGGGGCCTGATCGTGCACCTGCCCGCCGGCACCGCCCAATGCACCGTGTACTGGATCGACCTGACCGCCGGCTGGGACGCGGTCCAGGTCGCCAAACGGGTGCGTGAGCTACGTCGCACTCGGAAACTGCTGCGACCGTTCACCGCGTCCCACCACGGCACCACCGACGCCGCGGGGATAGGCAGGGATAGGTAGGGACAGGTCCGGATAGGTTCCCGACGCTTGATCCCGCCAATAACGTGTAGTTCTAGCAACGCCAGCCGGGACCACCGGAGACCACAAGGGACCACAGCAGACCACCGAAGCCAACTACCAGCCGCCCCATAACGCCCCTACGGTGGGCGAGTACGCAACGAAAGGGAGGTGCCCGTGGGCACCAGCGCTCCGACTGGCCGCGGCGTCACCGTGACCATCAAGTACGGCCGCGGCTATGAAGCGCCGTGGGCGGTCTTCCACGGCCAGCCGCACGAGATCCGCGACGACATCGCCGCGTTCTTCGGCATGACAGCCGCGACCACGGCCGGGCTGACCCTGTCCGACATCGTCGTCAACGCGACCGCCCAGGCGCACGGCGTCGAGACCATCGCGAGCGGACTCGGCGGCGCGACCGTCATCGAATCCCAACCCACGCCAACCGCCACCGCCCCAACCGCCACCGCTCCAGCCGCCACCGCCTCAGCCGCCGCCGGGCCGACCGCCGCCGCCTCGACCTCCGCCACCGCTGCGGCGGCGGACCCCTGGAGTCAGGCATCCGCCGCGCAGGCACCCGCCGCCGCGCAGCCGGCAGGCAACCCGCTGCTGGACCGCATCGCGCGGGCGACGGACGTGCAGAGCCTGCAACGGATCTGGGCCGACGACCCGAGCGCGTTCACCGACCCCGCCGTCATGGCGGCGTGGAAGGCCCGTGGTCGCGCGCTGACGACTAACTGACACACCTCAACGTTTAGTTCTATGCGAGATTTGGGAGATGCCTGAGCGTGAGTGCCGAGCTGCGCAAGCCGTCTGCGTACGTGGGCGGTGCCTTCTTTCGCCCGAGCGACCACATCAACGACGTTGCCCTGCTGATCGAGCCGAAGCGCGTCGATCGCGGCGTCAGCAACACCTACAACGGCGAGACCCGCCTGCGGGACGAGGTCTACGCCGACATCACCGTCTTCGCCACCTCCGAGTCGGTGGAGACCGGCCGGCCGACCGCGGTGCTGGAGAACGCCCGGGTCGTGCACGGCATGCTGACCGATCTGCTGGCGCAGATCATCGGCTCCGCGATGGTCGGGATCGTCCGCAAGATCCCGACGCGTAAGGGTCAGGGCTACGCGTTCCGGGACGTGGAGCCCTCGATCGAGGCCGCGGTGACCGCATACCTGGACAGCCGGGAGACCGCCGTGGCCGCGGCCCTGGCGTCCGGCGCCATGCCGTCGTTCGACGCCAACATGCCGTCGTTCGGCTGAAGGCAGGGGGCGTAGCAGGTGTTGACACCACGCAGGTCGCTCGCCCTGCACGCCGAGGCTGGTCGCGAACTTCCCCGGGTGCCGGCGTTCGAGGCGTTGTATCGCCGCGGATGCCGGCCCCGGCACGGCGAAGTCGTGATGATCGCCGGCCGCTCCGGCACGCAGAAGTCGGGGTTCGCCCTGTTCTGGGTCGCCCAGATGAACCTGCCCACCTTGTACTTCTCGGCCGACATGAGCCCGTTCACCGCGTCCTCGCGGCTCGCGTCGATGGCCACCGGGGAGACCACCGAAGAGGTGGAGGCCGGGATGAAACGCAACCGGATCTCCCGGTCCCGCTACCTCGACGCCCTCGCGGACAGCCGGATCACGTTCTCCTTCGGTGCGCCGATCACGTGGCGGGCCGTGGACGAGGAGTTGGAGGCGTACGTCGAGCTGTGGGACGAGTATCCGCAGGTCATCGTGTTCGACAACCTGATGGACTTCGACGCTGCCGAGACCGACTACACCGAGCAGATGGCCGTCATGTCGGGCGTGACGGAACTGGCCCGCTCCACCGGCGCCACGGTGATGATCCTGCACCACGCCTCGGACAAGACGTGGGAGGCCAAGTCCGACCCGTGGTCACCGCCCAGCCGGGATCAGGTCAAAGGCGGCCTCTCCGAAAAGCCCGAACTGACGTTGTCGGTGGCGCTCGACCCGACCTCCATGGAGTACCGGGTCGCCGTCATCAAGCAGCGGATGGGCCCGTCCGACCCGACCGCCCGGCAGTACGCGGTCCTGTACTGCGAACCCGAACGGACCCGCTTCCATGCGCGGCCGTACGCCCGCACCACCCACCACATGATCGGGGGATAGCTGTGAGTGACACCGCAACACGGAACAAGCGCAACCGGCGGGCCGGTCAGCGCTGGCAGACCGTCCTGCGGGACGGCCTACGCGACGCCGGCCTCGACATCGAACGCCTCGCGCTGGCCGGCGTCGAGGACGAAGGCGATCACGTCGTGCGCCTGCCGGCCGGGCTGCCGGGCCGTCGGTTCGTGGTCATCGAGGCCAAGGCCGGCGTGCTTCACCCGGCGCAGTTCGTGCGCGAAGCCCAACTGGAGGCCGGCAACTTCGCCTACCACCGCGGCCTGCCGGCGTCGACTGTGACGGGCATCGCCGTGGCCAAACGGCGCGGCGCGAACTGGCGTGACGCGTACGTGCTGACCACCGTCGGCGACTACTTCGGCCTGTACCCGATCGGAGCGGCGGCATGAGTGAGCTGGACCAGTACGTTGCCGCGCTGCTCGACTTCGCCCGCGACGCCCGCGGCGACGACCAGCCGTGGCTGCTCGGCGACATCTTCGCCGTCGAGGAGTTCTTCGGCGCCGACCTGCCATGACCGACGATGCCCGCCCGGACCTGGCCGCCGTCCTCGACCACTACGACGTGGGTTGGACGCCGGGCCGCGTCGCGCAGATGACGCACTGCCCGCTGCACGACGACCGCACGCCGTCGATGTCGCTGCACCTGGACAAGCAGGTGTGGCGGTGTCACTCGTGCGGTCGCGGCGGCGACGCGTACCAGCTCCTGATGGACAAAGAAGGTGTTGATTTTGTCCGAGCCCGAGCCCTTGCGGCCGCACTCGGCCTCGCAACGCGAGACCCTCGAAGAGGCGACGGCGGCCTATCAGGCAGCCGTTACGGCCGACGCCGCCAGGTACCTGCTCGCCCGCGGGATCGACCGCGAGACCGCGGCTACGTTCCGGCTTGGCGTCGTCGCTGACCCTCTACCCGGCCACACCCGCTTCACCGGGTTCCTCGTCATCCCGTACCTCGACCAGCAGGGCCGGCCGGTCAGCCTGCGGTTCCGGTGCATACAGGACCACGAGCACCGCGAGCACGGCCACGGCAAATACATGAGCGTCACCGACGAGCCGGCCCGCATGTTCCACATCGCCGCCATCCACATCGCCGACGACGAAGTCCACCTCTGCGAAGGCGAACTGGACGCCATCATCCTCAACCGGATCGGCCTGCCCGCAGTCGCCGTCCCCGGCGTCAACTCCTGGCGCGCCTACCACCGGCGCATGCTCGCCGGCTTCTCCCGCGTATGGGTGTGGGCCGACCCCGACGACGCGGGCGCCGACCTCGCGAACCGGGTCACCCGGGCGCTGCGCACGGCCAAGACGGTGCAGCTGCGCCACGGCGACGTCACCGACACCTACCTGCACGGCGGCGCCGACGCACTACACGCCCTCATCGGTAAGGAGGCGACCGCCGCATGACCCCCAAGACGAACCTGCCCGGCAACCCCGGCCCCCGGCTGCAAGCCGCGGTCGACGCCATGACCGACGCCACCCGCCACGCGTTCCTCACGCACCTGATCGCCACGACCAGCGCCGAATACCTGGCCGACTGGCTCAAGCGCGCGGGCACCCCTGTCTCGGCGTCCACCATCCGCACCTACCGGCGCACTCTGCGCCCGCACGAGGGTGGACGTCGATGAGCGATGACCTGCTGGCCGAGCTGCTCGCCAAGCCCGTCGGCCCCAGCATCGAGCCGCCCACCGGGCGGGAAAAGGACTTCACCCGTCGCGTCGAGCAGCACGGCGACACCGCCACCGTCACGATGCGCGGCGACAAAGAGCAGGTGACCGAGGACGCCGCCACCGCCTATCTGCGTGACCAGGGCCTGGACCCGCACGACTGGGCGGTCACCGGGCTCCGGTCAACGCAGTGGACCATGCCCAACGGCGGCGACGGCGTCAGTACCCGCTACACCTTCACCCGCACCGGCCGCGAACAGGACCGGCCGCCGGTTGACGAACTGCTGGACCGGGTGCAGGCATACCAGCCAAGCCCGGCCCGCCCGGACGGCGACCACGGCTATCTGGTCCTGCTCGGCGACATGCAGTTCGGCAAGATCGACGGTGACGGCGCAGCCGGCGCGCTACACCGCACCATCGACGGCCTTAACCGGGCCGCGGACCTGCTGATCGAGTACCGCAAACGCTGCGACATCGGCCACGCCCACGTCGCCTGGCTCGGTGACCACATCGAAGGGTTCGTCTCGCAGGGCGGGGCGAACGTCTGGCGCACCGGGTTGACGCTCACTGACCAGATCCGGCTCACCCGCCGCGTCATGCTGCACGCCGCCGAGCTGTTCGCCCCCCTCGCCAAGCGGGTGTCCATGGCCGCGGTCCCCGGCAACCACGGCGAAGCCGTCCGGATCGCCGGCCGCGGCCTGACCCGCTACGACGACAGTCACGACACCGAATCGCTGATCGCCGTCGCGGACGCGGTACGGCTCAACCCGGACGCGTTCGGCCATCTCGAGTTCTACGTCCCGGCCACCGACGAACTCACCGTCATGACCGAGGTCGCCGGCACGATCGTCGCGCACGCCCACGGCCACCAATGGCGGCCCGGCAAACACTTCGACTGGTGGCGCGGCCAAGCCTTCAACCCGGCCAGCCCGATGCACCACGCGCACCTGCTCGTCGCCGGGCACCTGCACCACGAACACATCGACACCGACGGGCCACGGACCTTCATCCAGGCACCCGCCCTCGAAGCCGAATCCACCTGGTGGCGCCACAAAAACGGCACCCCAGGTCACCCCGGACTCATCGTCGCCGTCACCCACGACGGCCACACGAACACGAAAGAGGTAATCCGGTGACCACCCCTGCCGACTGGACCTTCCTCGACCACGACGACGTCACCCGGGCCGCGTACCGGGCCGCCCGCCGAGTCGCCAACCAATACCCGGCAATCGCGGACACCGACGACCTCTACCACGACGCACTCATCCTGCTCGCCAACAACCCCGACCAAATCCACACCCACCACGACGACATGCGCGTCCTGCACCACTGGCTCTGGTGCCGCCTCGTCGACACCATCCGCCCCCAAGCCCGGCAAGCCAACCTCACCATCTCCTACGAACGCGCCATCCTGGAGAACGCCGCATGACCACCTACGACCGCGCCCTGGTCAAACGTCTGCTCCCCGCCGTCTGGGACAGCAACTACGCCTACGGCATGACCGACACCGGACCCACCCCCGGCATGCCCCGCGCCCAGGTCGATCCCGCCCACGCCGGCACCCTGTTCGCCCACATCGCCGACATCAAAACCGGCTGGACAAAAGCACCCCTCAGAGACACCGAACGCAAAGCGATCCTTATGCGCTACGGACTCGACATACCCGAAGAACACGTCGCCCAAATGGAAGGCGTCACCCGCCAAGCCATCAACTACCGCGTCAAACAAGGCGTCCGCTGCATCGTCGCCACCCTCAACGGCGAACCCGATTAATCAGTTAAACGGCCACCCCGGTAACGCAAACCGCCCCGCTTCATCCTCGTGATGGAGCGGGGCGGTTTTTATGTTCTCGGCCTCTATACAATTTTCTGCGACTCATCGGTGTTGCGCCATTCGTGTTCGAGTATCGAATAGAGTAGAGAGTCGCGCCAA
>NZ_BOMV01000126.1 GCF_016862375.1 Paractinoplanes rishiriensis
CGGTCTGCTGCCCGTCCCGCCGGGAGTGGCGGGGGAGCTGTACGTGGCCGGTGCGGGCCTGGCCCGCGGTTATCTCGGCCGGTCCGGTCTGACCGGCACCCGGTTCGTGGCCGACCCGTTCGGGGTGGCCGGCACCCGGATGTACCGGACCGGTGACGTGGTGCGGTGGACCGCCGCCGGGGTGCTGGAGTACGTGGGTCGCTCCGACGACCAGGTGAAGATCCGGGGGTTCCGGATCGAGCTGGGCGAGATCGAGACCGCCTTGGACGCCCTCGACGGCGTGGACCGGGCGCTGGTGCTGGTCGCTGACGACCGGCTGATCGGTTATGTCCAGTCCGGCGTCGAGCTCGACCCGGCGATGCTGCGGGCAGCACTGGCGCGGTCGTTGCCGGAGTACATGGTGCCGGCCGCGATCGTGGTGGTCGACGAATTCCCGCTGACCGTCAACGGCAAGGTGGACCGGGCGAAACTGCCCGCACCCGAGATCGCCGCCGGCAGCGGCGACCGCGGCCCGCGGGACGCCCGCGAGGAGATCCTCTGCGGCCTGTTCGCCGAGGTGCTGGGCATACCCGAGGTGGGCATCGACGACTCGTTCTTCGACCTCGGTGGCCACTCGCTGCTGGCCACCCGGCTGGTCAGCCGGATCCGCTCGGCGCTCGACGTCGAGCTGGCCGTGCGCGACCTCTTCGACACCGCCACGGTGGCCCGCCTGGCCCGGCGGCTCGACACCGCCCGGGCCGGCCGCGACGGCGTGCGGGCCGTCACCCCGCGCCCGGAACGGGTGCCGCTGTCCTTCGCCCAGCAGCGGCTGTGGTTTCTCAACCGCCTGGAAGGCTCGTCGGCCGCCTACAACGTGCCGGTGGCCATGCGCCTGCATGGCGAGTTGAACGTCACCGCGCTGGACCGCGCCCTGGGTGACGTACTCACCCGGCACGAGGCCCTGCGCACGCTGTTCACCGAGGACCCGGCCGGCGCCCGGCAGATCGTGCGGCCGGCCACCGGGATCCCCTCGGTGCTGACCGTGGCCGAGTGTGGCGCCGCCGACCTGCCCGCGCTGGTGCGCGAGGCGGCCGCGCACCGGTTCGACCTGGCCACCGACCTGCCGATCCGGGTCTGGCTCTGGACCCTGGCACCCGGCGAGTCCGTGCTGCTGATCGTCGTGCACCACGTGGCCGCGGACGCCTGGTCGATGCGGCCGCTGGCCCGCGACCTCACTGCCGCCTACCGGGCGCGGTGCGCGGGCGTGGCGCCGGTGT
>NZ_BOMV01000127.1 GCF_016862375.1 Paractinoplanes rishiriensis
GTCTGGTCGAGGTGCTCAATCCGGCCCGGTCGCTGTCGAGGCACCCGCTGTTCCAGGTGATGCTGGCCCTGCAGAACACCGACCCGGCCACCGGTGCGGAGCTGCCGGACGTCACGATCACGCCGGAACGGATCAGCACCGGCACCGCCAAGGCCGACCTGGCCCTCTCGGTGACCGCCCGCCGGGACGACGCGGGCCGGCCGGCCGACCTGCACGGCCTGCTCCAGTTCCGCACCGACCTGTTCGGCCGGGCCACGGTGGAGCGGATCGGCCGTGCCCTGGTGCATCTGCTCACCGCCGCGGTGGCGGCGCCGGACGCGGCCATCGGCGGCTACGACGTGCTGGACCCGGCCGACCGCGACCGGCTTCTCGGCGAGTGGATCGACTCCGCCCGCGAGGTGTCCCCGCTGCCGCTGGCCCAGCTGTTCGAAGCGCAGGCGCACCGCGCGCCGGCCGCGACCGCGCTGCTGACCACCGACGCGAGCCTCTCCTACGGCGAGCTGAACGAGCGGGCCAACCGCCTCGCCCGGTTCCTGGTGGACCGCGGTGCCGGGCCGGAACGGGTGGTCGGCATCGCGCTGCCCAGCTCGGCGGAATGGGTGGTGGCGCTGCTCGCCGTGGCCAAGACCGGCGCCGCGTTCGTGCCGATCGACCCTGGCTACCCGGCCGACCGGATCGCCTTCATGCTCGGCGACACCCGGCCGGCCGCGGTGCTGACCACCGCGGAGTTCGTGGGCCGGCTGCCGGTCGACGGCAGTTCGCCGGTGCTGCTGGACGACCCGGAGATCCGCCGGCAGATCGAGTCCCGGCCGGCCGGCGACCTGCCCGCCCGTGGCGCGCTCGACCAGATGGCGTACATCATCTACACCTCCGGCTCCACCGGCCGGCCCAAGGGCGTCGTGGTGCCGCACGAGGGCATCGCCAGCCTCGCCTCGGTGCAGTCCGAGCTGCTCGGCGTCGGCCCCGGCGCCCGGATCCTGCAGCTCGTCTCGTCCAGCTTCGACGCCTCCCTGTGGGACCTGTTCGGCGCGCTGCTCAACGGCGCCACCCTGGTGCTGCCGCCCCGGGACCGGCCGTTCGGCGCCGACCTGGCGCGCTTCATCGAGAGCACGGGCATCACCCACGCGGCCATGCCGCCCACGGTCGTCGCCGACCTGCCGGACGACGGACTGCCGCCGGAGACCGTGATCGTGGTCAGCGGGGAGGCGTGCCCGCCGCCGCTGGCCGAGCGCTGGTCCGGGCGCAACCGGTTCCTCAACGGATACGGGCCCACCGAGGTGACCGTGGGCGCCGTCATCTGGGAGTGCGAGCCCGGCGTGCGGTACCCAGCCGTGCCGATCGGCCGCCCGCTGCACAACAAGTGGGCGTACCTGCTCGACGACAATCTGCAGCTGGTGGCGCCGGGCGTGACCGGTGAGGTGTATCTCGCCGGCACCGGGCTGGCGCGTGGCTACCACAACCGTCCCGACCTGAGCGCGGAACGCTTCGTGGCCGACCCGTTCGGCGCACCGGGCAGCCGGATGTACCGCACCGGCGACCTGGCCCGGTGGACTGCCGACGGCGTGCTGGAATTCGTCGGCCGGGTCGACGACCAGGTCAAGTTCCGCGGATTCCGGATCGAGCTGAGCGAGGTCGAGGCGGCCCTGGACGACCATCCGGCCGTCGCGCAGAGCGTGGCGCTGGTGCGCGAGGACCGGCCCGGCGACCGCCGGCTGGTCGCCTACCTGGTCGCCGCCGAGGGCGCCGTGGCCGACCCGGCGGAACTCCGCCGGCACGCGGCGCAGCGGCTGCCCGGTTACATGCTGCCCTCGGCGATCGTGGTGCTGGACGCGTTGCCGCTGACCGTGAACGAGAAGATCGACCGGCGGTCGCTGCCGGTGCCGGACGACACCGCCCCGGCCGGCCGCGGCCCGCAGAACCCGCGCGAGGAGGTGCTCTGCTCGCTGTTCGCCGAGGTGCTGGGGGTGCCGTCGATCGGCGCCGAGGAGGACTTCTTCGCGGCCGGCGGGCACTCGCTGCTGGTCACCCGGCTGGTCGGCCGGATCCGCGAGACGCTGGGCCGGCCGGTGAGCGTGCGGGACGTCTTCGAGGCGCCGACCGTGGCCGGGCTCGCCCGCCGTGGTGCGGTGGCGGAGGACCGCGGGACGCCGTTCCCGATCCTGCTGCCGCTGCGCTCCGGCGGCGACCGCACCCCGCTGTTCTGCCTGCACCCGGCGCTCGGCATCAGCTGGTGCTACGCCGGTCTGCTCGAACATCTCGGCCCGGACCAGCCGGTGTACGGCGTGCAGGCGCGCGGCATCACCCCGCCGGTGGCGCCACCCGCCGACCTGGACGAGATGGTCACCGAATACTGCGCCGCCATCCGGTCGGTGCCGGGTGCCGGGCCGTACCGGCTGCTCGGCTGGTCCTCCGGCGGGCTGATCGCGCACGCCGTCGCGGTCCGGCTGCAGAGCGAGGGCGAGCGGGTCGAGCTGCTGTGCATAGTGGACGCGTACCCCGCGACGAGCGTGCGCGACGACGACACCCACGAGGACCGGGTGCTGGCCCGGATGACCGCGGAGATCGGCTTCGACCCGGCCGCGCTGTCCGGCGGCGAGCTGGCCCGCTTTCAGGGCTTCCTGCGCGAGCAGAACCACCCGTTCGCCGCGCTGGACGAGGCGGAGCTGCAGGCCGCGGTGAACGTCTACGCCAACGGCATCCGGGTGCTGCGCACCGCCGAGCCCGGGCGTTTCGACGGCGACGTGCTGTTCCTGCGGGCCGGCCAGGTCCCGGCCGGGGGACACCGCTTCGACGTCGGGGCCTGGCAGCCGTACGTCTCCGGCGAGATCGCCGTCACCGACGTGCCGGCCGAACACAAGGACCTGCTGACCGATGCCGCGCCGCGCGCGCTCATCGGCCAGGTGGTGAGAACACATCTCGACGCGGCCGGATCGCCCGGCCGGGTCGCAACCGAGGAGGAATCAGCATGACCAATCCGTTCGAGGACCCGGACGGCAAGTACCTCGTGCTCGTGAACGACGAGCGGCAGCACTCGCTCTGGCCGTCCTTCGTGGAGGTTCCGGCCGGCTGGTCGGTGACGCTGCCGGAGAGCTCGCGGCAGGAGTGCCTGGACTACATCGAGAAGAACTGGACCGACCTGCGCCCCGCCAGCCTGGTGGCGGCCATGGACGGGACGGCCGCGGCCGCCTCGTAGGGCGTGCGCGACCGGGACGGGGGAGGTCATGACAGCGCAACAATTCGACGGCGCAGCGCCGAGCGACGCCCTGGCCGCCGACCTGCGCCCGCTGATGGCGGAGTTTCCGACCGGCGTCGCGGTGGTGACTGCCACCGGCGGGGACGGACAGCCGTGGGGCATGACCTGCACCTCGCTGTGCGGCGTCGCACTGGCGCCGCCCACGTTGCTGGTCTGCCTGCGCGACGGCAGCCCGACCCTGGAGGCCGTGCTCAGCGGGTCCGGCCTCAGCCTGCACCTGCTGCACGACCGGGCCCGGCACGTCGCCGAGTTGTTCGCGTCGGGCGACCGCGACCGCTTCACCCGGGTGCGCTGGGACACGCCGCCGGGGGCCCGCGGTCCGCACCTGGCCGACGTCGCGCTGATGATCGCGGACTGCACCGTGGTGCGGCACGACACCCTCGGCGACCACGTGGTGGTCTACGCGGAGGTCGACCGGGTCACCCGGGAATCCTCCCGCGTTCCGCTGCTGCACGGCCAGCGGCGGTACGCGGTCTGGCCAAGATGAAAAACGGGGAATGACATGATTCGTAATGTCGTGGTGGTCGGCGGCGGCACCGCCGGCTGGATGACCGCCACCTATCTCAACAAGACGTTCGGCGACCGGGTGTCGGTGACCGTGGTGGAGTCGCCGCGGGTGCCCACCATCGGGGTCGGCGAGGCGACGTTCAGCACCGTCCGGCACTTCTTCCAGTACCTCGGGCTGGACGAACCGGACTGGATGCCGTCCTGCGGGGCCGCCTACAAGACCGCCATCCGGTTCGAGAACTGGCGCGGCGTGGGCTCGGTCTTCTACCACCCGTTCGAGCGGTTCCGCACGGTCGACGGTTACGACCTCGCCGACTGGTGGCTGGGCCTGGGCGGCGACCCGGAGTCGCTGCACGACGAGTGCCTGCTCGTGCCGCAGCTGTGCGAGGAGCGCCGGGCGCCGCGGCGCTCCGACGGCCGGCTTTTCGCGGCCGGCCTGCAGGGCAGCTCCTTCCAGGAGGCGGAGCAGCGAGCCCAGTTCCCGTACGCGTACCACTTCGACGCGACCCAGCTGGCCCAGTTCCTCACCACCTTCGGCACCGAACGCGGCGTGCAGCACGTGCTGGCCGACGTCGCCGAGGTGGTCCAGGACGAGCGTGGCTGGATCAGCCACCTGGTGACCGCCGAGCACGGCGAGATCCACGGCGACCTGTTCGTCGACTGCACCGGCTTCCGCGGCCTGCTGATCAACCAGACGCTGGGCGAGAAGTTCACCTCGTTCGAGGACATGCTGCCCAACAACCGGGCGGTGGCGCTGCGAGTGCCGCGGGACATGGCGACCGTCGGCATCAACCCGTACACCACGGCGACGGCCATGGAGGCCGGCTGGATCTGGACCATCCCGCTGTACGGCCGGATCGGCACCGGGTACGTCTACTCCGACAAGTACTGCTCGCCGGAGGAGGCCGAGGCCACCCTGCGCGCGTTCGCCGCGCCGGACCAGCCCGACCTGGTCGCCAACCACATCCGGATGCGGATCGGCCGCAACGAGCGGTCCTGGGTCAACAACTGTGTCGCGATCGGCCTGTCCAGCGGGTTCGTCGAGCCGCTCGAGTCGACCGGCATCTTCTTCATCCAGAACGGCATCGAGCAGCTGGTCCGGCACTTCCCGGACGAGAACTGGTCGCCGGCCCTGCCCGAGGCGTACAACCAGCAGGTCGGCCGGGTGATCGACGGGGTGCGCGAGTTCCTCGTCCTGCACTACCGGGCCGCCGCCCGCAACGACACCCGGTACTGGCAGGACGCCAAGACCCGGGTGCTGCCGCCCGGCATGGCCGAGCGCCTCGACGGGTGGCGCAGCCTGCTGCCCGACGAGAACACCATCTACCCGCACTTCCACGGATTCGAGGCGTACTCGTGGCGGGTCATGCTGCTCGGCCTCGGCGGGCACCCGACGACGCCGCGGCCCGTGCTCGGACACCTCGACCCGGCGCCCGCCCGCCAGGAGCTGGCCCGGCTGCGCGAGGACGCCCAGCAGCTCGTGAAGGAACTGCCGAGCTGCCACGAATACCTGCAACAGCTCAATTCCTGATCCCTTTCGCATCGTCACGGAGGACCAAATGTCCAACTTAGACACCCCGACCACTCTCGACGACACGCAGAAGCAGACGATCCGCGAGATCGTCTCCGAGATCCTCGAGATCGAACCCGAGGAGATGACCGAGACCAGCCTGTTCAAGGAGGACCACGAGGCCGACTCGCTGCTGGCCATCGAGATCCTCGCGGCGCTCGAGCGCACGTTGAAGGTGACGATCGACCAGGCCGAGCTGCCTCGCATGGTCAATCTCGAGGCCGTGTACGCGGTAGTCGCCGAGGCACCGGCCGCCTGACCGGCCGCACACGGGGGAGACGGCAGGGTGATGGGCAACGACCTGGGTATGCCGCGGCGCGTCGTCGTCACGGGCATCGGCGTGGTGAGCAGCATCGGGATCGGCATCGACGACTTCCTGGCCGGACTCCGTTCCGGCCGGAGCGGAGCTGGGCCGATCACCGCGTTCGACACCACGGGATTCGAGTACGCGAACGCGTGCGAGGTACGGGGCTTCGACCCGGCCGCGGCGATCGAGGCCACCGATCCGGCCCGGCTGGGCCGGACCGGGCAGTTCGCCACCTCCGCGGCCCGGATGGCACTCCGCGACTCGTCGATGAGTGTCGGCGAGTTGCGGAGCCGGCGCTCGGTGGTGTCGGTCGGCACCACCAACGGCGAGGGCAGCGATTTCGACAACCTGACCGCCCAGCAGCTGAGCCGCGGCCCGGCCGAGCTGGACGAGCAGGTCGCCGCGCGGGTGAACGCCGGGCGGCTGTCCACCGGCGTCGCCGCCGAGTTCGGGCTCACCGATGTGGAGGCCATCTCCATCCCGACCGCGTGCGCGGCCGGCAACTACGCGATCGGATACGGCTTCGACGCGCTCCGGGCCGGTGACGCCGACGTGGCGATCTGCGGCGGCGCCGACTCGCTGGACCGGAAGACCTTCGCGGGCTTCTACCGCCTCGGCACCATCGCGCCGGAGGTGTGCCAGCCGTTCGACGTCGACCGCAAGGGCATCCTCACCGGCGAGGGCGCCGCGATGCTGCTCATGGAGAGCGCCGACTCGGCCCTGGCCCGCGGCGCGCACATCTACGCCGAGGTGCTCGGGTTCGGGCTGTCCTGCGACGCCCACCACGCGGTCGCCCCGGAGGCGGACGGCCTGGTGCGGTGCATGCGGCTGGCGCACGAGGACGCCGGCGTGAAACCGGACCAGGTGGACTTCATCTCGGCGCACGGCACCGGCACCCGGGCCAACGACGTCACCGAGGCCGCGGCGATCCGGCGCCTGTTCGGCGACCGGCCGCCGCCCACCATCTCGATCAAGTCGATGGTCGGGCACAGCATGGGCGCGGCAAGCGCGGTCGCGGCGGCCGCCTGCGCGCTGGCGATCGACCGGGAATTCATCCCGCCGACCATCCACCACCGCGAGACCGACCCGGAGGTCGGGCTGGACTGCGTGCCCAACCAGGCCCGCGCCCAGAAGCCGCGGGTGGTGCAGAACAACGCCCTGGCGTTCGGCGGCAACAACGCCGTCCTGCTGCTGGGCGAATACCCGGGGACCCGCTGATGTCCGGCGGGATAGCCGGACGGGGCGCGCTGGCCAGCACCGGGCGGACGCCGGAGGAGATCTTCGCGGCGCTCTGCGCGGGCCGCAGCGGGGTCAACACGCCGCGCGCGTTCGACCTGACCAGGTACCGCACCCGGCACGCGTTCGAGATCGACGACCGGCCGCCGGGTGGCGCCGACGTGCCGATGCGCGCCACCGGCTGGCTGCTGGACGCGATCGCGGACGCGCTCGCCGACGCCGGCCTCGCCCCGGACCTCGGCGACGTGCCGGTCCTGGTCGGCACGACCCTGCGCGAACTGCGCTCGGCCGAGCTGGCCTGGCGGCAGCGCACCGGGTTCGACACCGACCGGCTGCACTTCGGCCACGCGCTGCGCGAGCGGTTCGGCGCCACCAACACGTTTACCGTGACCAACGCGTGCGCCGCCTCGCTGTACGTGCTCGGCCTCGGCCTCGACCTGATCGAGTCCGGTCAGGCCGGGACGGTCGTGGTGGCCGGCGTGGACACCATCTCGGAGAGCACCTTCGGGCTGCTCGACCGGTGCTACCCGGCGCCGCCCGAGGCGCTGCGCCCGTTCGACCGGCACCGCCAGGGCATGCTGCAGGGGGAGGGCGCCGCGGCGGTCGTGTTGCGCGGCCCGGGCCACGCCCGGCACGGCCTGCTCCGCGCGGTCAGCATCAACTGCGACGCCTACCACCCGTCCGCCCCCGACGTGGCCGGCATCGCGGCGGCCATGCGGGAGGGCCAGTTCCGGGCCGGCGCCAAGCCGTCCGAGATCGACCTGGTCTTCCTGCACGGCACCGGCACCGAGCTCAACGACCAGGCCGAGGCGCGGGCGATGGCCGAGGTCTTCGGCGACACCATGCCGCCGGCCACGGCGATGAAATGCATGACCGGGCACACCGCGGGCGCGAGCGGTCTGCACAGCCTGATCGCCGGAACGGACTGCATCCGGACCGGATCGGTGCCGGCGATCACCACCTTGCGGGACCCGATGGACGAGGCCGCCGGCCTGCGGCTCGTGCGGGATGCGATGACGGGCGCGGACATCGATCTGGTGCAGGTCCACTCGTTCGGTTTCGGCGGCCTGAACGCGGTCGCGGTACTGGAGAGGGGACGCTGATGCCCGAGGCAGTCATCACCGGCGCCGGCCTGGCCCTCGCCGGCTACCCGGAGGTCGCCGACCTGCTCGGCCCGGTACCGGCGGTCCGCGACGACGACCCGCAGAGCGCGCTGAGCCGCAAGGCGGCGCGGCACAAGGACCGCGCGACCCGGCTCGCCCTGGTCGCCTGCGGCCGGGCGCTCACCGACGCCGGCCTGCCCGCCGGCGGCGAGGCGTCCGACCGGACCGGCGTCGTGGCCAGCTCCAACTACGGGAACCTCGACACGGTGTGCGGCACGGTGGACACCATCGACGAGCACACGTACGCCGGGGCCAGCCCGATGCTGCTGCCGTCGACGGCGAGCAACGTGGTGGCGTCCTGGATCGCGATCACCTACCGGCTGCGCGGCGCCAACCTGACCCTGTGCAACGGCGCCACGTCCGGGCTCGACGCCGTGCACTGGGCCGGCCACCTGGTCCGGGCCGGCCGGGTGGACAGCGTGCTGGTGATCGGGGTGGAACCCGGCAACGACGCGGTGACCGGCCTGGCCGGCGCCCCCGCCTTCGACGGCGCGGTGGCGGTGGTCGTGGAGAGCACCGGCAGCGCGGCGGCCCGCGGCGCCACCGTGCGGGCCGGGATCGGCGGATACGCCCGGCGTGCCGAGTTGCCGGATGCCGTCGACGCTGTCGGTCGGGGCGCCGTCGACCTCTGGTGCGAACCGGAGGGCGGCGCCGCCGCAGCGCCGGTGCCGGTGCGGCACCGGCTGGAGGTGGGCGCGCGGCTCGGCCGGCGGTCCGGCGCGCTCGGCGTGCTGCAGGTAGCGGCCGCCGTCGCCTGGTTCGGCCGGAACCCCGGGTCGACCGCGCTCGCCACCTGCGGCCGCGGCGGCGCCGACCCGGCCGACGCGGCTGCCGCCCTGATCCTCACCGCGCCGGCGGGACCGTCATGAGCACCGGACTGGCCGTCCGGCGCCGCCGCGCCGCAACCGGGCCGGACCCGAAGCGGATCCTGCTGCTGCACGGCCTCGGCGGCTCGCGCAGCGCCTGGGCCCCGCTGGCCGGCCACGCCGCCGGGCGGCTGGAGCTGTGGGAGGCCGAACTGCCGTGGACCGCGACGGGCGACCCGGCCTGGAGCTACCGAGCCGACCCGGGCGAGGCGCTCACCGGGGTGCTGCGCGCGGTGCCGGGCGGGGCCGACGTGGTGGTGGCGCACTCGTTCGCCGCGAACCTGTTGCTGGAACAGGTCAGCCGGGCGACGGTGCCGATGCCCGGGGCGCTCGTGCTCATCTCGCCGTTCTACCGCCCGGATCCGGCCGACTTCGGCTGGACCACCATCGAGTCGTACCTGCACGGCCTCCTGGACATCGTCGAGGAGGGGCTGCGCGTCTCCGCCCCGGTACCGCTCGACGAGCGCATCCGGCGCGGCATGGCTCGCCGGGTGCGGGACCGGATCGGCCCGTACGGGTGGATGCGGTTCTTCGACGCGTACCTGCGCACCCCGCTGCTCGACCTGCGCGACCTGACGCTGCCGACCCTGGTCGTGGTGGGCGCCGACGACCGGGCCGCCACCACGCAGGACGCGACGGCCCTCGCCAAGACCCTGCCGCTGGGCCGGCTGGAGATCCTGCCCGGCTGCGGCCACTACCCCATGATCGAGAAGCCCGGCCCGGTGGCGGAGCTGATCAGCGAATTCGTCGCTGCCGCCGCCCCGGCTCTCGCTGAAACCCCTCAGGAGTCCCGGTGACTGTTCACTTTCTGCCCACCAGCCGTGCCGCGTCGGTCCGGATGACCCTGCAGCCCGCGTACGAGGGCATCAACGTCGGCACCTGGCTCGGCTTCAAGCACGTGAACTACCTGGTCGAGGAGGCTGCGCTGGGCTGGTTCCGGGAGCAGGGCTGGCCGGCCACCAACCTCTATCACGACCACGGTCTGTGCTTCGACGTGGTGGGCATCGACACCCGGATCGTGCAGGCGCTGCGGCTCGACGACGCGGTGCACGCCGACGTCCGCCGGGTGGCCGACGAGCCGGGCGTGCTGGTGCTCAAGGCCGAGCTGCGCACCGCGCCGGACGGGCCGCGGATGGTCAGCGCCACGGTCCGGGTGACGCTGCGCCTCGACCCGCGCGGCGCGGCCGTCGAGCCGGCGCCCGAGCCACTGTCCGCCTTCGTGACCGAGCGGCTCGGCAACCCGGCCGGCGTCATCCCGATCCCGATCGGATACTCCGACCCCGCGGAGGCGCTGGCCGCCTGGCACGCCACGGACGGCCCGCGGCACAACGGCATCGTCTGGCGCAGCACCATTCCGTACTACTTCTGCCACTTCAGCGAGCGGATGCAGATGTCCGGTTACCTCCGGCTGATGGAGGAGGCCAAGCACCGCTTCGTCGCCTCCCGCGGGGTGTCCATCAAGACGCTGCTCGACGAGCACGGCTGGATCCCGGCGGTGCCGCGCTCCCGGCTGACCCTGCTCGGTGAGGCTGAGATGGAGGAGGAGCTGTACACGGTCTACACCGTGACCGAGGTCTTCAAGCGGCTCACCTACACCAGCCGGTTCGACACCTACGTGCGCCGCGGCGGGTATCTGGAACCGACCGCCACCGGTCAGATCACCCACGGCTACGCGAAGCTGAGCGGCCGTTCCGAGTGGGACCTGGTTTCGTTCGACGACCGGCTGCTGGCCGCGCTGCGCGGGTCCGGAGAGCAACCGTGACCGAGGTCGTCGTCACCGGGCTGGGCGCCGTCACCTGCCACGGCACCGGCGTCGGGGCACTGCTTGCCGCGGTCGCCGCGGGCCGGGCCGCGACGCCGGACAAGCTGGCCGACGACGCCGCGTACGTGGGGGCGCCGTTGATCCACGCGGTGCCCGGCCCGGTCGGCGAAGACGGGCGCCGGCGCGCCGGTGCGTTCGCCGCCACGGCCGCGGTCGAGGCCCTCCGGCAGGCCGGGCTGACCGGCGGCGGACCGGGCCGCGGCGGATTGGGCCGCGGCGGATTGGGCCGGGTCGGCGTGGTGCTGGGCACCTGCCTGGGCGACGGGGTGGCCGGCACCGGACCGGACGACGTGGTGTACCGGGTCGCGGCCACCCTGGGCGAACTGCTCGGCCGGGCCGGCCGCAACGTGAGTGTCAGCAACGCCTGCGCGGCCGGCGGATTCGCGGCCGGCATCGCCGCCGACCTGATCCGGGCCGGTGAGGCGGACGTCGTGCTGACCGGTGGCGCGGACGCCTACTCCCGCGTCGGCTGGGCCAGCATGGACCGGCTCGGCGCGCTGGACGACGTGCGCTGCCGCCCGTTCGACCGGGACCGGCGGGGCACCGTGCTCGGCGAGGGCGCGGGCGTGCTCGTGCTGGAGTCGGCGGCGCACGCCGCCGGACGCGGGGCGACCGTGCTGGCCCGGCTGCTCGGCGACGGCTGGAGCTGCGACGCCGGCCACCTGACCGCGCCGGAACCGGACGGCACCCAGATCGTCCGGGCCATCACCGGTGCGCTCGGCGACAACCGCGCGGTCGGCGCGGTGATCCCGCATGCCACCGGCACCCCGCACAACGACCGGGTGGAATCCGTCGCGGTGCGCGAGGTACTCGGCGCGGACGCCGCCCGGACCCCGCTCTACAGCCTGAAGCCGCTGATCGGGCACACCGGTGGTGCCTCCGCCGCGCTCGCCGCGATCGTGGCCGTCGACATCCTGCGCTCCGGCACCGTCCCGGCGAACGCGCCCGTCGAGAACCCCGACCCGGAGTGCGAGGTGTACCTGCCGCAGGACGGGCCGACCCCGCTGCGGCTGCCGCGAGTGCTGGTCAACGCCTACGCCTTCGGCGGCAACAACAGCTCGACGCTGTGGGGGTGCGCGGCATGACGGCGGGACTGTCCCTCGCGGTCACCGGGACCGGGGCGGTACTGCGCCCGGCCGGCGCGCCGGACGACTGGTTCGACGTGGCGGCGGAACTCGGCCGGCGCGGCTACAAATACCTGCCGCCGGGCGCGCACTATCTGCTCGCGGCGGTGCGGCGGGCGCTCGGTGCGCACTCCGCAATGGCCGCCGAACCGGACCGTCGCGGGCTCGCGGTCGGCTGCCACGGCGTCCTCGGCGACCACTACGCCGCCGCCGACCACACCGTGGTCACCGGGCACGCCGACCGGCTCAGCCCGGTCACCGCACCGTTCTTCGCGGTCAACGCGCTGGCCGGCCGGGTCGCGAGCGAGCAGCGGATCCAGGGCTTCACGGTCACCACGACCTCGCCCCGGATCGCCGGCCTGGAGGCGTGGGAGACCGGCGGCCGGGCGCTGCGGGCCGGCCGGTGCGACGTCCTGGTGGTGGCCACCACCGAGCACGGCGCCGGGTCCGCCGACGGTGCCGTCGCGGTCGTGCTGGAGGACGCCGGGCGCGCGGCGGCCCGGGGCGCGGCCGTCCAGGCCCGGTGCTCGGTGCAGACCGGCCTGGTGCCGGCCACCGCGGACGTACCGCGGGAGACCGGGGCGCTGCTGCGGGAACTGGCCCGGCGGCTTGATCTGCCGGCCCGCATCCCGGTGCTGATCGACTCGGACGGCTCGGCGTTCGCCGCCACGGTGACCGGACTGGTCGCCGGGTGGGGCCCGGTGCGTCCGGCGGCGGCCGGCGGGTCCGGCTGCGTGCCGCCGCTGCGCGCCGTCTGTGCGGCCGTCGCGGGGGCGGCCGACACCGTAGTGGTGAGCGCGTCGCGGACCGGGCACGTTGCCGTCGCCCGGGTGAGCGGCGCCGGAGAGGAAACGGGAGCATGACGAATCCACTGCCCGGCGCCTGGGCGCTCATCCTGGGCGCCTCCAGCGGGATGGGCGCGGCCACGGCTCGCGCGCTGGCCGCCGAGGGCGTCCACATCATCGGGGTCCACCTGGACCGGGCCGAGGCCGAGCCGGCCGTCGAGGCGCTGCGGTCCGAGCTGACCGGGTACGGCGTCCAGGCGCACTTCTTCAACATCAACGCGGCCCGGGCGCAGAGCCGGGCCGGTGTGGTCGCCCGCGTCGCGGAGCTCACCGGCGGGTCCGGCGTCCGGGTGCTGCTGCACTCGCTGGCCTTCGGCTCGCTGCTGCCGTACCTGCCGCGGGAGGGCTTCGCCGAGTCGCTGTCCGCCAAGCAGATGACGATGACGCTCGACGTGATGGCGCACAGCCTCGTGTACTGGGTGCAGGACCTGGCCGGTGCCGGCCTGTTGCCGTACGGCGCCCAGGTTTTGGCCATGACCAGCGCCGGCGTGGCGCAGACCCTGCCCAGTTACGGCGCCGTCTCGGCGGCCAAGGCGGCGCTCGAGTCGCACGTCCGCCAGCTGGCCTGCGAGCTGGCGCACCAGGGGGTCGCGGTGAACGCGCTGCGGGCCGGCACGACCATCACCCCGGCACTGCGGCAGATCCCGGAGCACCAGACCTTCGTGGCGCAGGCCGCGTCGGTCAATCCGCACGGCCGGCTGACCGAGCCGGCGGACGTGGCCGAGGCCGTCGTCCTGCTGTCCCGGGCCTCGTCGTCCTGGATCACCGGAAACACCATCGGCGTCGACGGCGCCGAACTCATCTCGGCCGGCACGGCGTGGGGAGCGAACAAAGATGACTGAGGAGAACATCGTCCTGTCCGTCTGGTCGGCGGTGAGCCCGTTCGGGCTCGGCGCGGCCCCGCTGGACACCGGGCTCGCCGCCGGCGCCTCGGCGGTCCGCGCCGTGCCGGACGGTGTCGACAGTGGCCCGTTCCCGCAGGCCGGTCTCGTGCCGTCGTTCGACGCCGCCACCGTGCTGGGGCGCAAGGGCACCCGCGCGATGGACCGGGTCACCGCGCTCACCGTCGCCACCGCCGGCCTGGTGCTGCGCGCCGACGGCGAGCCGGACCCGGCGGAGACCGCGGCGATGGCGCTGGTGCTGGGCACCAGCGCCGGCAGCTACCAGTCCATCGTCGACTTCACCGCGTCGTCGCTGACCGGCGACCGGCCCTACCTGGTCGACCCGGCGCGCTTTCCGAACACGGTGATGAACCGGGCGGCCGGGCAGAGCGCGATCTGGTACGGCATCAAGGGGCCGAACGCCACCGTCGCGGGTGGCCGCCTGACCGGCCTGCTGGCGTTGAACTACGCCGTCCGGCTGTGCCGGCGCGGGCGCGCCTCGACGGTGCTGTGCGGCGCGGTCGAGGAGCTGACCGCCCAGCGCTGCTGGATCGACTGGCACGCCGGCGGCCGGCCGGATCCGGCGACCGTGGCCCCGCCCGCCGAGGGCTGCGCGATGTTCCTCGTCGAGCCGGCGAGCGTGGCCGCCCGTCATGGCCGTACCCCGCTGCTCGAGCTGGCCGGTCTCGGGTTCGGTGCGACGCCGGCCGGTGGCGACCCCGCGACGGCGCTGGCCGGCTGTATCCGGTCCACGCTCGACCGGCACCGGATCGAAACCCCGGACATCGCCCTGCTGGCGCCCGGTTGCCTGCCGGGCGCCCCGGCCGCCGCCGAGCGGACGGCGCTCGACCAGATCCTCGGCACCTCGGCGACGGGCCGCACCGAGGTACGCACCGGCAGCGTGCTCGGCGACACCTCGGCGGCGTCGGCCGCCTTCCAGGTGGCCGGCGTGCTGGCCGCGACCGGCCGCGGCGAGTTGCCGCCCGGCGGCCTGGCCCTGATCACCTCGATCGACCCGAGCGGAACGGTCGGGTGCGCCGTGCTGCGGGCGCCCGCCCGGATTCCCGCCACTGCGAACACTGGAGAGGACAACTGATGACCATTTCCCGGAACACCGCCGCCACCACGCCGGACCTCGAGGAACTGCGCACGATGATCGCCGAGGTGATCGACGTGGACGTCGACGAGGTGACCGACGAGGCCACCTTCGCCGAGGACCTCGAGGTCGACTCGCTGCTCGCGCTGGAGCTCGCGGTGCAGCTGGAGAGCCGGTACGGCGTCAAGGTCGCCGATCACGAGGTCTCCAAGTTCACCGATCTGCGCGCCACCCACCGGCTGCTCAGCGACAAGATGGCGGAGACGCCGTGACCTTCGCCAGCCCGCTCGCCACCCCGGTGACCCTGCTGCACTCGGACGGCGCCTCGGTCGCCGCCCGGGTGCGGCTGGACCACGGGGATCCGGCCTTCACCGGGCACTATCCCGGCTTTCCGGTGCTGCCCGGCGTGCTGGCCGTCGAGTACGCCGGCGCGGCGCTGCGGGCCGCCCGGCCGGAGGGTGCCTGGGAGCTGCGCGGCATCGGCAACGCCCGGTTCCGCCGCCCGATCCGGCCCGGCGATGTGCTCACCATCGACCTGGACCTGACCGAGGCCGGCGACGGCCTGGCGGTGCGGGCCAAGCTGGCCACCGAGGACGGACCGGCGGCCGACCTCCGCCTCGACTACGCGGACGGCCGCGCATGATGGACACCGCCGGCATCGCCGCACACATCCCGCACCGCTACCCGATGCTGCTGATCGACCGGGTGACTGCGGTGACGCCGGGCCGTTCGCTGGTCGCGGTCAAGGCGATCACCGCGACCGAGCCCTGCTACCGCCGGCCCGCCGGCGCCCCGGCGCTGGCCGACTTCCGCTACCCGCCGGCGCTGCTGCTGGAGTCGCTGGCCCAGGCCGCGGTGATCCTGGCGACCTGGACCGAGCCCAACCCGGACGTCTGCCAGGGCCGGCTGGAGCTGGGCGCCTCGTTCCGTGGCGTCCGCTTCCCGGCCCGGGTCTACCCGGGCGACCTCGTCGAGCACCGGATCACCCTGGAGAAGTCCCTCGGCGACACCTCGGTGATCAGCGGCGTCGCCTCGGTCGGCGGCCGGCCGGTGCTCGAGGTCGACCAGTTCGTGCTCGCCATGCGGGACGTGGTGAGTTTCCTGACCCCTGAACTGCAGACCGCCTAGCGCGGCACGGAGGATCTGATGACCGAATCGCTGGAATCCGCCGGCCCGGCCGGCACCCGTCCGGTCGCGGTGGTGACGGGCGGATCGCGCGGCATCGGCCGGGCGATCGTCGAGCGACTGGCCGAGGAGGACTACGACGTCGCCTTCTGCTACCGGTCCGACGGCGGGGCGGCCGAGGCGGTCACCGCGAAGGCGGAGGCGGCCGGCGCCCGGGTACTGAGCCGGCAGGTGGACGTGACCGACGCGGCGGCGGTCCGCGCCTTCATCGCCGAGGCCGAGTCCGGCCTGGGCCCGATCGAGGCGGTGGTCACCTCCGCCGGTATCGTGCGCGACCGGCCGCTGGCCCTGATGGCCGACGACGAGTGGGACGACGTCCTGCGCACCAACCTGGACGGCACCTTCCACGCGGTCCGGGCGGCCCTGATGCCGATGATGAAGCGGCGCCGCGGTTCCGTGGTGACCATCTCGTCGGTGTCCGGCGTGGGCGGCAACGCCAGCCAGACCAACTACGCCGCCTCGAAGGCCGGGATCATCGGCTTCACCCAGTCGCTGGCCAAGGAGGCCGGGCGTTTCGGGGTGCGGGCCAACGTGGTGGCGCCCGGCTTCATCGAGACGGACATGACCGGCGACCTGCCGCCGAAGGTGGTCAAGGAGTTGTTCGCCCGGGTCGCCCTGCGCCGCCTCGGCCGCCCGGAGGAGGTGGCCGACCTGACCGCCTTCCTGCTGTCGTCGCGGGCGTCCTACGTGACCGGCCAGGTGTTCCGGGTCGACGGCGGGATGGTGATCTGAGATGACGGCGAAGACCCCGCGGTTCTTCTTCAGCCTGCGCAGCCCGTACTCCTGGCTCGCCTACCACGACCTCACCGAGCGTCACCCGCACCTGGTCGGCACGATCGAGTGGGTGCCCTACTGGGAACCGAGCCCGGCCACCGCGCAGCTGCTGGCCGACCTGGGCGGCGAGTTCCTTTACACCGAAATGCATAAATCAAAGCAGTTGTACGTCCTGCAGGACGTGCGACGGCTGGCCGGTGCCCGTGGTTTCGCGGTCACCTGGCCGGTGGACAAGGAGCCCGAGTGGGAGGTGCCGCACCTCGCCTACCTGGCGGCCGCGGAACTGGGCCGCGGCCACGACTTCATCCGTGCCGTGCACGAGGCTCGCTGGCAACGGGGGCAGGACATCTGCGACCGGGCCACGGTGGGCCTGATCGCCGAGGAGGCCGGCCTCGACCCCGACCTGCTGGCCGGGGCGCACGAGATCCCACGGATCCGGGCGGCCGGCGTGCGGTTGCTGCTGACCGCCTACCAGACGGGCGTGTTCGGGGTGCCGTTCTTCGCGGCCGGCCGGCAGAAGTTCTGGGGCGTCGACCGGCTCGACGGGTTCCTGCAGGCGATCGGCGCCACGGCGGCACCCGCACCGGCGGCGCCGGAGGTGGCGGTAGCCGGTGCCGGTCGCGGCGGGGACGTGGGGCACGCCGGCGGATGCGGCTGACCGTGGTGGAGAACGATTTCGTGGCCCGGTTCCGGGCGGCGGCCGCGGCGCGGCCGGACCGGCCGGCGCTCATCTACAGCACGGTCGAGGCCGGCCGGCTCAGTGACCAGACGATCCGGTACGACGACCTCGACCGCTCCGCGCGGGAGGTGGCCGTCTGGCTCGCCGACCGGGTGCCGGCCGGCGAGCGGGTGGTGCTCTGCTACCCGTCCGGGCCCGAGTTCGTGCGGGTCTTCCTGGGCTGCCTGTATGCCGGCGTGCTGCCGGTGCCGACCGCGCTGCCCGGCGGCTACCGGCACCATCTGGCGCGCACCGAGGGCATCGTCGCGGACGCGGACGCCACCCTGCTGCTCACCGACCGGGCCAACGCCGGCGACCTGACCCGGCAGCTGGCCGGCGGCCGGCCGGTGCCGGTGGTCGCCACCGACGAGCGGCCGGCGACCGACGCCGACCGGTGGACGCCGCCCCCGGTGCCGCCGGACGGCCCGGCCTTCCTGCAGTACACCTCCGGCTCCACCAGCGACCCCAAGGGCGTGATGGTGTCCCGGGCCAACCTGGTGCACAACCTGCTAGCCGGCCGGGAACTGCTCCGGGTGGGCGCCGATGCGGTGGTGGGCGGCTGGCTGCCGACCCACCACGACATGGGCCTGATCGCGATGACCCTGCTGCCGCTGATGGACGGCGGCACCGCGGTGCACACCGCGCCGATGAACTTCCTGCGCCGGCCGGTCACCTGGCTGGAGCTGATCGACCGGCACGGCATCGCGGTCAGCGCCGCCCCGAACTTCGCCTACGAGCTGTGCCTCAAGCGGATCTCGGAGAGCCAGCTCGACGGCCTGGACCTGTCCCGGTGGATCCGGGCCTGCAACGGCGCCGAGCCGATCGACGCCCGCACCCTGGACCGGTTCGCCGACCGCTTCGCGAGCTGCGGCTTCGACCGGTCGGCGCTGGTGGCCGGTTACGGGATGGCGGAGACGACGCTGTTCGCCGCCGGCAGCGTGCCGGGCCGGCCGCCGGTGGTGACCGCCGCGGACACCCGCACGCTGGAGGCGGACGGCCGGCTCGAGGAGAGCGACGCGGCCACTACGGCGCTGGTCGGCTGCGGCCGCGCGGCCGACCTGACCGTGCGGATCGTCGACCCGGCGACCCGTGCGGTACTGCCGGACGGGTCGATCGGCGAGATCTGGCTGCGCGGGCCGAGCGTCGCGCTCGGCTACTGGGGTCGCCCCGGGCCGACCGCGGCCACCTTCCGGGCGAGCACCGCGGACGGCGACGAGGGCTTCCTGCGCACCGGCGACCTCGGCGTGCTGCGGCACGGCGAGCTGTACGTGACCGGCCGGCTCAAGGAGATGATGATCATCAACGGGCGCAACGTCTACCCGCAGGACGTCGAGCGCGAGGCCCAGGCGGTGCTCGGTGCCGACGTGGTCCGCGCTGCCTGCGCGTTCTCGGTGCCCGCGCCGACCGAGCGCCTCGTGGTCATCGCCGAGGTGCGCACCCGCGGGATGACCGCGGAGGCGCTCACCGGCCTGGCCCGTGACGTCCGCGCCGCGCTGACCACCTCGCTCAACCTGGGCGGCCTCGACCTGGTCATCGCGCGGCCCGGCCAGATCCGCAAGACCACCAGCGGCAAGACGCAGCGGGCCGCGATGCGCCAGCTCTTCATGGCGGGCGAGCTCGACGCGGCACACGAGGCGCTCACCGAGGCGACCGCCAGCCGCTATCGCCGCCCGGTGGCCGGAGCGGTGCGGTGAGCCCGTACCTGGACACCGTCGCCGCGGAGATCGAGGCGCTGCTCGGCGATCCGGCCCGGCCGGCGGCGGTGCTCGCCTGGCCGCGCAGCGCGGAACTGGACCGGGCCGCCGAACTGCCCCTCGACGAGCTGCGCGAGCTGGACCGGCTCGGCCTGCCGGCGTACTACGTGCCGGCCGCGCTGGGCGGCCGGCTCGCCGAGTTCCCGGCGCTGTTCGGCGTGATCCGGACGCTGGCCCGCCGGGACTTCACGGTGGCGCTGGCGCACTGCAAGACCTTCCTGGGATCGGCCTGCGTGTGGGTGGGCGGCAGCGCGGAGCAGACCGCCGGGCTCGCCGCGCGGGTGCTCGACGGCGCGGTGGTGTCGCTCGGACTGACCGAACCGGGGCACGGCAGCGACCTGCTGGCCGGCGAGGTGCGGGCCGAGCCGGCGCCGGACGGCTACCGCCTGCGGGGCACCAAGTGGCTGATCAACAACGCCGGCCGGGCGGACCTGATGTGCGTGCTGGCCGCCACCCGGCCGGAGGCCGGCAGCCGCGGGTTCAGCCTGCTGCTCGTCGACCTGCGCGGGTTGCCGGAACCGGCGTGCACCCGGCTCGGCCGGGAGGCCACCCTCGGCGTGCGCGGCGCCGACATCAGCGGCGTCACGTTCCACGACGCGCCGGTGCCGGCCGGCGCGCTGGTCGGCACCGAGGGCGGCGGCCTGGAGCTGGTGCTGCGCGCCCTGCAGGTGACCCGGACGCTCTGCGCCGCGATGTCGGTCGGCCTGGCCGATCACGCGCTGCGCATCACCGCGACCTTCGCGCGCGAGCACCAGATGTACGGCCGGCCGCTGGCGACTCTGCCGCACGCCGCCCGCAGCCTGGGCGAAGCCGCCGCCGACCTGCTGCTCGCCGAGGCCGTGGGTCTGGTCGGCGCGCGGTCGGTCCACTCGCTGACCGCCGAGCAGAGCGTCATCTCGGCCGCCGTGAAATACCTGGTGCCGACCCGGACCGACCACACCATCATGCAGCTGGCCGAGGTGCTCGGCGCCCGGGCACTGCTGACCGACGCGTACGCCGACGGCCGGTTCCAGAAGATCGAGCGCGACCACCGGATCGTCGGCATCTTCGACGGCAGCACCGTGGTCAACCTGAACGCGATCGTCAACCAGTTCCCGGTGCTGGCCCGCGGCTACCGGCGCCGGGTGGACGAGGCCGGGGTGCGGGCCGCGACCGACCTGGCCGGCCCGCTGCCGGAATTCGTACCGCAGCGGCTGGCGCTGCTGTCCCGGTCCGGATGCAGCCTGGTCAGCGCGCTGCCGGAGACGGTGCGCCGGACGACCGAGCTGGTCGCCGCCGGAGCCGTGCCGGAGCCGTTGGGCCGGCTCGGCTCGCGACTCCTGGCGATTGCCGACGACCTGCACCAGCAGCTCGCCGCGTACCGGCCGACCCGGCGCGTGCCCACCGACGTGCTGGCGCTGGCCGCGCGCTACACCACCGTGTTCGCCGGCGCCGCGTGCCTGCGGCTCTGGCTGGAGAACCGGGCGAGCGCCCCAGCCGGTGTGCTGCTCGGTGGCCCGGCATGGGTGACCGCCGCGCTCAGCCGCCTGCTCACCCAGCTCGGCGAGCCGGAGGAACCGGGCCTGGATCAGGTCTACGACACGCTGCTCACCGCGACATTCGGCCAGCTCGACCGCGGCGTCCCGTTCTCGCTGCTGACCCCGCCGTCGGAAGGAACACCGCGATGACCCCGCCGTCGGCCCTGTCCAGCGTCGTGCCGGATCTCGGCGATCCGTGGGATGCCGGCAACCCGCTCAACTACGCGGCCGTGCTCGCCGCCGACGAGGCGGGCGAGCCGTTCGCCGCGGGGGAGGAGCGGTTGCGGGCGGCCGGCCTGCACCGCCACTTCGTCCCGGCGTCGCTGGGCGGCGAGTTCCGCGGCGCCGACGAGTTCGCCCGGACCATGCGGGCGGTGTTCCGCCGGGACGCCGGGCTCGGCGTCGGCTACGGCGCCACCTCGTTCATCGCGGCGGTGCCGGTGTGGACGGCCGGCTCGCCGGAGCAGCGGCGGGCCATGGCCGAGGTGCTGCTCGCCGGCGGGCGCTGCGCGGCCGCCTTCACCGAGCTCGACCACGGCGCCGACTTCGCCCGGGCCGACGTCGCGGCCCGGCCGGCCGGCGACGGGTGGCGGGTCAGCGGTGCCAAACACCTGATCAACAACGTCGCCCGGGCGGACCTGGTCACCCTGTTCGCCCGCACCGACGAGCGGCCGGGCAGCCGCAGCCACTCCAACCTGCTGG
This sequence comes from Paractinoplanes rishiriensis, assembly GCF_016862375.1. Lineage (GTDB taxonomy): Bacteria > Actinomycetota > Actinomycetes > Mycobacteriales > Micromonosporaceae > Actinoplanes > Actinoplanes rishiriensis. The sequence goes on from NZ_BOMV01000127.1 coordinate 21,321, forward strand.
TCGACATGCGCGGCCGGCCCGCCGCCGACTACCGGCTGCTGTCCCGCTACCGGACCAGCGGCATGCGCGGCTGCCTGCTCGGCGGCATCGAGTTCACCGACGCCGCGGTGCCGGCCGGCGCGGTGATCGGGCGGCCGGGCGAGGCGCTGGAGACGGTCTTCCAGGCGTTCCAGATCACCCGGTGCGTGCTGCCGGGCATGGTGATCGGCATCCTGGACAGCCAGCTGCGGCTGGCCATGCGGTACGCCCGCGGCCGCCGGCTCTACGGGCAGGCGGTCGCCGACCTGCCGCACACCCGCACCGTCCTGGCCGGTGCCTTTGTCGACCTGCTGATCGCCGACTGCCTGGCCACCGTCGGCGCGCGGACCCTGCACCTGCTGCCGGGCGAGGGCAGCGTGCTCTCCGCCGCCGTCAAGCACCTGGTGCCCAAGCTGTTGCAGGAGGCCGGTTACGAGTTGTCCACCCTGCTCGGCGCGAGTTACTACCTGCGCGAGGGCGAGCATGCCGCGTTCGGCAAGCACGCCCGCGACCTGCCGGTCGCGGTGCTGGCCCACGCCAGCTCGGCGGTCTGCCTGTCCACCATCATCCCGCAGCTGCCCCGGCTCGCCCGGCGCGGCTGGACGGCTGCGGACGCCGCGCCGCCGCCGGCCGCGCTGTTCCGGCCCGGCGACCTGCTCGGCGAGCTGGAACCGGACCGGCTGGCGGTGCACAACCGCGGTCAGGACAGCCTGACCGCGCTGCTGCGCACCGCACCGGACTGGGCCGGCGACGGCGACGTGCGCCGGCACCTGGAACCGTTCGTGACGGAGCTCGCCGCGCTGGGCGAGAAGGCCGGGCTGCTCGGCCCGCGGGACCAGACCGTGGCGGCCGGCCGGGACAGCTTCACGCTGGCCCACCGGTACAGCGTCGTGCTGGCCGCCGCGGCCTGCGCCGGGATCTGGCGCGAGCACGCCGCGGACGACTTCCTCGGCGACCCGGCCTGGCTGGTCAGCGCCCTGCAACGGCTGCGGGTCAGGCTGGACCGCGCCGCCCGTCCGATCTGGACCGCCACCGCCGCGGTCCCGTCCGCCGTCTACGACGAACTGTCCCACCGCTACGACCAGGACCGCTGTTTCGACCTAGCGGGCTGACCCCCGCGCCGCATTCGATAGGAGCCCACCCGTGACCACCACCACCCGCACAGAGATTGAGATCGCCGACTGGCTGACCGAGCGGGTCGCCTACTACCTGGAGACCCCGGCGGAGGGCGTGGACCGCTCGGCGCAGCTGTCCGATCTCGGGTTCGACTCGGTCTACGCGATGACCCTCAGCGGCGACATCGAGGAGTGGCTGAACATCGAGATCGACGCGACCGTGGCCTGGGACCACCCGACGGTTCTGGCGCTCGCCGGATACCTGCACGAGCGGCTCACCGGCGGGTAGTGGGCTCAGGCCGCCGCCGCGACGCGTTCCGGGGTGGGGGTCCGGCCGGCGTCGGCGTAGCGGGCGGACAGGTTGGTGTAGGCCCGGGAGCGCAGCGCCGCGACCGTGATGACCAGGCCGATCACCCCGGCGGCC
>NZ_BOMV01000128.1 GCF_016862375.1 Paractinoplanes rishiriensis
GTTTAGGACGTGGGTTGGCAGGCGTTCCGAGTATCGAGGGTGACGACTCGCTGGGCGTGTGGTCGGCGGAAGTAGAGATGTCCGACGGATCGCGCTTCAGCGGCCCTGACGTTTCGCTGTGTTGGCGGGGCCTTGTTGGTCGAAGGTTGTCGTACCTCGGGCAGGATCGGCAGCGTGGATGCCAGTGATTACGCCCGCAGGCTGCCTCGGACCGACGAGGAATGGGAATCGTTGTGGGCGTCGTATGACGTTCGTCCAGTGCTGGCCGAGTTGCGAGCGGCCGGTGAGTTCGACCTGGACCGCGTCGAGTGGGGCCGGTTCCATCACTGGTACGGCCCGGCCGACGACGTGCCCGGATTGCTGCGCGCCCTGGCCGGTCCGGATCCGGAGAAGGCCGGCAACGTACGGTGGACCTTGTGGGAGACGGTGGTCCATCAGGGCGGGACGTCGGGGCCGGCCGCGCTCGCGGTGCCGTTCCTGCTGCGCATTGCCGCCGACCCGGCCGTGTGCCACCGCTCTTCAGCGCTGGCTCTGGCAGCCTGGGCCGGGCACCGTGTCAATTTCGTCGTCGAAACCCGCTCAACGTTGTTCCAGGTGGGATATCCGCTCGGCGAGATCAGGATCGGGGCGAGTGGCGAACGCAGCGACTGGGCTCTGCAGGCAGCGCGCGCGGCGCTCGGCGCCGACGCGGCGATCCTCATCGACCTGGTCGACGACGATGACCCGGACGTGCGTATCACCGCCGCCTTCGCGGTGGCTACCGCACTGAATCTGCCGCCGGAGGCAGACGGTGTGCTGCGCGACCGTCTCGCCGTGGAGCCCGAGGCTGCCGTTCGGGTCAGCCTCGTACTGGCTATCGAACAGCTCGGCGCGGACCCGAGCGAGGCCGAACTTTGGTGGCGCGACCCCGCCCGGCCCGACGACGTACGGTTCGCAGCAGCGATCGCTTGGCTGTGCCTCACCGACCTTCCTGTACCGGCCGACCTGACCAACCTGCTCGCCGAACTCGCAACACCCGAGATGGAGCAGACCATCCAGCGCGTCCCCTGGCCCAACTACCATTTCTACGACGGGCTGGAGGGCTGGCTGACCGGACTAATCGCAGGCACGCCTTCTGACGGCACCAACGAGCGTTGACCCGCTCTATCGAGCACATCAGGCGGCACGTGCCGATCGTCCAACCGTTCCCGGGCATGCTTTCTCATCGGCCGAGCAGGTGCCAAGCCCGACAGTGCCAGGTTGTCGCCGTACGGTTGATCCGGTCGGCCGGCGCTGTACCCGCAACCGCCGGCCGGCCCCGTCCAGGTGGGACCTTTGAAGTGCGCCCTCACAGCACGCACCGTGAGGACCTGAGCCAGTCGGGATGCCATGACTGCGGCAGAAGAGGACGTCGCGACGGGTGCTCGCCCGCCGTGAAGAACCGCTTCTACCACCTCCGTCAGGACGAAAGCCGGAGTCGTTGGTTCGATTCTCAAAATCGGACGATCTGTTATGGCGAGGACCGCCGCCGAAGGCCGAGACATACGCGGTGGTGTCGTGCACGCTTGACAGATGGAATCCACTTCGCCGGAGTTTCTTCACGGTGCTGCTGTGCTTGAGTCGGCAGCTAAACTGCTTGCCTCCACGCGCCAGCCAGCCCGGCTTGCCATCTCATACATCGGCCGCTCGGCACCCGAGATCCTGCGACTCAAGCCTGGGGACGTGATCGTGGTCAACGGAAGTGACAATGCCGTCAAAGCGGGTGCAACTCATCCAGGCGCAGTGGCGACATGGCTTTCCGCAGGTGTCCGCGTTGTCAATCACGAACGGCTTCACGCCAAAGTAATCGTCGTGGGCAGGACAGCGATCGTCGGGTCAGCGAACGTTTCGCAGCGAGCGGCTGGCGGGATGATTGCCGAAGCTGCGCTGAAGACCACCGACCGGAACGCCGTAGCAAACGCTCGATCATTTGTGGAAAATTTGATCAGACTCGGGGGCGAAGACATCGACCAAGACTGGGTCGAGGAGGCTATCAGGCACTTCCCGAAAGCAGGGGTCGTTCCAGCCTGGACCGAGACGGAGCCATCACAGGCCGGACCGTTCCGGCTCTGGCTCGGCTGGTGGAACGAAGTGACCGACTGGACCGATCGCGATGAAGAAGCCTACGAAGAAGCGGTCACCGAAGTTCCAGCAGCATTTCGACCCCGCGCCCGGTACACACCGATCGGCATGATCGAGGAGCCCGCCGAAGACGGGAGGTTCCGCACGGGCGACCGAATCATCATGCTCGGCCGCCGCGAGGCGCGACTCGTCGACTTCAGGAGCATTCGAGCCGTTCCTGGCAGTCGGCAGCGTCGGCTGATGGCCTTGTACCGCCGCGACCATCAGCATCCGCGCGTTACTAACGCTACGGTTCGGACCACCCTTGAACGATTGAACTCCGCTCTGCCCACCACCGAAGGAGAGGCAGGAGTTTGGCTCACTGATCCTCAGAAGCGCAGCGCCGTGCTCGCACTCTGGGGTGTCAACGATCCTGGTGCTTCCTGACAAGCGAACTCCTCCTACCGTTGACCACCCGGCGTGCGCTGTACCCGCAGCCGCCGACTCTATTCAAGCCCACCTGAAGGATCTCAATCGTGGATAAGTCGGTGCGAGCTTGACTGAGCCTGGGCAGCGTTTTCGAGTCGAGCCAATTCGCGTGGTTCCAGGCGACGGGGTGTAGCGCCGACGGGGTCGAAGGTGATGTGTTGTTGTTTCCGGTTTTGGAGGCGGGTTCGTTCTTCGCGGGCGGCCGGGTGGTCGTTCCGGCGTCGCCTCAATGTGGCTTCCGTTCGCGGGCTGCGGCCTCGGCGTGCCGGTTCTCGGTTTGGATTGCCGCTGCGAGGGAGTCCGTCCAGGCGGCCTGTGCGCCGTTGAGGTCGCCGAGCGCGTGTAGCGCGTCGCCGAGCCCGGTCGCGGCGTCGGCCTCCTCGGGACAGTTTCCGAGACGGCGGAAGTAGGCGAGGGCGTGTCGTTGCAGGGCGGCGGCCGGTTCGGGATGGTCTTGGTCGGTCAGGATCCGGCCGAGTTCGATGCTTGCCAGGGCGACGCCGAGGTCGTCGCGGGTGCGCTGTGCCATGTCCAGGGCTGCGCGAACGCTATCGGCTGCTTCGGTGAGGCGGCCCTGGGCGCGGTAGGTCGCGCCGAGCGCTGTGCGGGCGCGGAACTCGCTGCCGTGGTTGCCGATGCGGCGGCTCAGCTCGGTCGCCTCCGCGAGCCGGGCGTGGGCGTCTTGGAGCCGGCCTTGGCGCCGGTCGAGGTCGCCCAGGCCGATCAGCGCGTCGGCCTCGCCGCGCCGCCCGCCGGCCTTGCGGAATAGGTTCAGGGCCTGCGTGAGGTGGGTGGCGGCGGTGTCCAAGTCGCCTTGTTGGGTCAGCGCCCAGCCGAGGCCGAGCAGTGCGTCGCCGGCATCGTGGGGAGCCGCGGTCCGTCTGGCCCGCTCGAACTGTTCGACGGCCCGGCCTGGCCGGCCTTGATGGCCGTTGAGGTAGCCGGACTGTAGGAGCGCGCCGGTCAGCTTCGCCTGGTCTTCGTCCTGGCTGAGTAGGCCGAGTGCGCGATCGAGGAACCGGAACGCCGCGGGGAACCGTCCGGAGAGGGCGGCGGAGGTGCTCAACCCCAGCAGCGCCTCGGCCTGCTCGCCGCGGTCGCCGATGCGGCGGGCGAGTGTGTGTGCCTCGCGTGCCCGCCGCTCGAGGTCGGCCCACTGGCCGGTGTTGAGGTGTGCCTCGGCCAGGGCTGTCGCGGCGCGGATTTGCGCGCGGACGTCGCCCACCCGGCGGGCGGCCCGACGCGCGTGGCCGTGCACGGCCAACGCTGTGACGTAGTCGCCGTCGATCTGAAGCCGATCCTCGAGCGCCGCAGCGATGCCGACGGCGTGCTGCTCCCAGCCGTGGTCTGCGGCGAAGGCGCAGGCCCGGATCAGGTTGTCCCGCTCGGCGGGGGCGGCCTTGGATGCGACGGCGAGGTAGTGGTCAAGAATCCGGGTCCGGGCCGCGCGCCGGTCGTCGGGCGGGTCCTCAGCGACGAGTGCCTGCGCGTAGGCCCGGAGCAGATCGTGCATGCGGTACCGGCCGGGGGCGACGGGTTGAATCAGGTTGGCGCGGGCCAGGAGGTTCAGCCGCCGACGGGCGTCGTCGTCGGTCGTCCCGTCGAGTGCCGCGACCGAACCCTGGTCCAGGTCGTCGCCGGGGTGCAGGCCCAGGCGGCGGAAGACGCGGGCTGCGTCCGGCGGCAGGTGGCGGTAGGACCAGGAGAACACTGCGGCGACGTTCGCCTCGTCGTCCCCTCCGGCGTCCAGTGTGGCGAGGGTGAGCTCGTCGGTCAGCGCCGATAGCGGCTCGCCGGGTCGCGACGTAGCGAGCTCCGCGGCGACACGGAGGGCCAGCGGCAGCCGCCCGCAGCGGTCGGCGAGCGTGCAGGCGGCCCCCGGCTCGGCGTCCACCCTCGCTCCGACGAGTTTCCGCAGCAGTGTGACCGCCTCGCGTTGGGCCGGCAGGTAGAGGTCGAGGCGGCGCGCACCGTCCCGGGCCACCAGCCCGGCCATTGCGTCTCGGCTGGTCACCAGGGCCAGGCAGGCCGGGGTGCCGGGCAGCAACGGCCGGATCTGGTCAGGCTCGCGCGCATTGTCGACGACCATCAGGACCCGCCGGCCGGCCAACTCGCTGCGGAACCGGGCGGCCCGGGCATCCACGGTGGACGGCACGTCCGACCCGGGCACGCCCAGAGCGGACAGGAATCCGGCGAGCGCCTCGGCCGCGGACCGCGGCGGCCCCTCGGCGTACCCGCGCATGTCGATGTGAAGCTGTCCGTCGGGGAACCTGTCCCGGACGCGGTGTGCCCAATGCACGGCCAGACTGCTCTTGCCTACCCCGGCCATCCCGCAGATCACCACGGGTCCGGTCCCGTGCCCGTCGAGCCATGCCAGCTCCTGGTCCCGGCCCACGAACGCGGGCACGGCGGCGGGCAGCTGCATCGGGACGCACGGCGGGCTCACGACCACCTCGCCGCCGGGCGTCTGCAGCGTCGGGTCCGCGGTGAGGATCCGGTGGTGCAACCGGCGCAGCGCGGCTGCGGGATCGGCGCCCAACTCGCTGGCGAGCCGCCGGCGGGTGCCTTCGAAGCAGCGCAGCGCGTCGGCCTGGCGGCCGTCACGGTACAGGGCGAGCATCAGCTGGGCGGTGAGACGCTCATCCAAGGGGTACGCAGCGGCCGCCTTGGATAGGTCTGCGACCAACTCCGCGTGCCGGCCGCGCCGGAGTAGCAGGTCGGCACGATCCAGCTCGGCGCTATGCCGCTCGATCTCCGCCCCGGCGCGCACCACCTGCAGCCAGTCGCCTTCGAGCCGGGTGAACGGCTCGCCCCGCCACAGTCCCAGTGCCTGCTCCAGCGCGTCCAGGGCCAGTTGGTCGTCGTCAGCGGCGCGTGCCTCTGCGACCAACCGGCGGAACCGGTGCAGGTCGATCAGATGCGGGTCGGCGGTGAGCACGTATCCGGCTGTGCGCCGGACAATGACAACGCCGGTGCCGGCCAGCGCACCGCGCAGCCGCGACAGGTAGCTGTGCAGGCTCGCGGGGGCGCGTTGCGGCGGACGCTCGCCCCATACCCGGTCGAGCAACGCATCGACCGCAACGGCGCGGTTAGCGTCGACCAGCAGCGCGGCCAGCACGCACTGCTGCCGGGCGTGACCGGTGTCCAGGCGGCAGCCGTCGAGGCGCACCTCAAGCTCGCCGAGCACCCGGATCTCGGTCGCCATAAGCCCTGCGTACACGCCCCGGCCTGCGGATTCAAGGAACAGTCAACGATCGGCCAAAACCGCGCGGCCAGCCTCCCGGCATCAACAACCGCACACCGGAAGGCTCGAAATGACCATCTCACGCACGATCCGCATCGTCCGGCGTCAGCGGACCGCCCACGACCGCGGCGACCAGACCGTACGCGCCCGGCGAGACGCGGACCGCATCAATGCCCTATGGCAGACCGGAGTCTGGTCGGTCATGTGGCTCTGACCGCGGTTGCGCCCAGAGCCGAGCCCGGAACCGCCGCATCCGCGCAGCGCGCAGCACATAACAAGCGAGCGGTTTCCCTGATGAAGGCACGATCGCCGGCCGTCACCCGCAAAGGCGAGTTGCGCCCGGCGCGCCGATACTGGAGGGAGATACAGATGTCCGAAGTCGAGAACTTGAGTTTGGTGGTGGGATTCCTGTCCGCCACGTTCGTGATTCCGGTGCTCCAGCAGCCGGGCTGGCCCGCGCAGCGGCGGGCATGGGTGACGTTCGCGTACGCGGTCGTGGTGGGCTTCGCTACGACCTGGTATCTGGGCGAGCTTGAGCTCACCCACGTCACCGGGCTACGGCAGTTGGCTACCGCGATCCTCATGGTGCTCGTGTCCGCGATCGCCACCTACAAGGGGTTCACGAAGGAGACCGGCATCGCGCTGCGGATCGAACGAGCGACGTCGCCCGCGAGTTTGCTCGCCGGCAAACGCGGCGGCGAGGGGGCAGCATGAGCGCGATCGACGTCGTCGTCTCCGTCGGTATGTGGATCTGGGCCAACAAGGACAGCGTTGGCTTGACGTGGGCCGAGATCTTCCACGGCGTCACGAATGTGAAGCGGTGGCGGAACGAGACCGACGAAGAACTCGAAGTGTGGAAGTTGGACGGCGGCGAGAGCCGACAGGACCACTACCGCATCCCGCCCGGCGGGACCGAGGAGGCGGACATGTGGATTCCGTGGGCCGACGACGCCTCCCAGTACGCTGTGAAACACGCGGTCATCCTGATCGGTGGCCGGCCACTGGCGTACCTCTGGCAGAACGGGACAAAGATTCGGTTCAACACCAACGACGAATTCGTGCCCGGTGGGCAGGCGGTTCCCGGAGCGGCTAAGGCTGGCGGTAACCGAACAATCCTGGTCAAGAAGGATGCACACGGCCGACTCGGCTTTGCGATCGGCGGCTACTGACGATTCGCTACACGACTGGCGGCCCAACGCGCGTGCGACGGACCGCCAGTCGTGCTCAGAGCGGCGAATAAGCGAGGGTAACCAGGGCAACAATTTCCGGGTCCCGCCGAGTTCAGGGCGTCAGATCGATGTCCCAGAGTTTGCTGTCGTTTCGGTGCCAGAGGCTCTGCGCGGCGTGTTCATACCCGTGTCCCAGCCCGGACACAAGCCGAAGGATCCCGACCGCCGGATCGCTCGCCGAACGCCGAAGCTCGATGACTTGAAACGCGGTCACACTCTCACTGTTAAGTAACCTCAACCTCTTCATGGCCTAGGCGCGATCAGCCTCAAGGTCGGGCGAGTTCGTGGGGTGCCACGCACCCAGCTGGCATCGCGGGCCCGCTCATGCCGTCGTCGTCACGGCGCAGGCACGCCCCACTCTCGATCGCACCGTGCCGTCGGGCCGGTCAGCGGGCGCTGTTGCCGCAACCGCCCGTCGTCGCCCGGCGACCTCCGAGCTCACCGGAAGTACGCATTGTGACTTGTTGACAGCCGGCGCGCGCCATCATCGCGGCATGACAGCACGCCTGATCTTGCACTGCCGAAAGCTATTACTGATACTGCTTTGATCGACTCCTCCAAGTCCACGCTTGGAGGTTTTATCCAAACCCTGTCCGCCTCGTGAAGGGCCTAAATGGGATTACTGACCTGCGAAGAGATTGCTATAGATTGATTCTCGGCCGCTCTATCTGTCTCAGCAGATTCTCCCGAAACGCCGTGATTTCAAATTTGAGGTCCTCCCGCAAATCATCCAACGACAAGCCTGCCAGATCCTGAAGTGATTCAGATTCAGCTTCACGGGCGCCAAGACGTGGCGATGCGTGCCCCGCCCTCGTGATGGACGGCGGCTTCCCGCTCACCGAAGTCACAGTCCTGCCGAGACTGCCTTGCTCGGACTTTGCGATCATCGCACGGTAGGTTCTGGGTGAATACGAAGGCGGCCAGACGGATTCACCGTCGTCAGCCAGCCGTCGTTTGAACCAATGCAATGAGAAGTGCCCTGACGACGTTAGCTCATGCAGAATGTTCTGAGCCGCAACGTACGGCACCCCATAACTGGCGGCGTATGAGCGTACCGCCTTCTTGAGAGGGCTGTGCGTCATATCACGAAAGTCCTTGTCGTTGGCGCTGCCCGCCTGCTCGGCGACATCGGTGACATCACCCGGTTCGGCAGTCGCGCCCACTTCGCCTCCTTCAACGGCACCGCACCGATCGACGCCTCATCAGGTGACCAGAACAGGCACCGGCTCTCCCGGGCCGGGAACCGGCGCATCAACCGGGTCCTGCACATCATGGCCGTCGTCCAGCTACGCCACGACACCGAAGGCCGCGCCTACTTCCGCCGCAAACTCGCCGCCGGCAAGACCCCGATGGAAGCCATGCGAGCGCTCAAACGACGCCTGTCCGACGTCGTCTACAAACAGATGACCGCCGACGCCAAACGGCTCCAGACGGGCCCGGGAGGACACGCGGGGGCGACTCTGCAATCCAGCGCGGCCGACCCAATCCCCATAGCCGGCACTTCGGACAAGTCACTTCCCGGACCCGCTGAACCACAGCCTAGAACACCCCTCAAGATCAACAGTTGACACAGAGGGGTGCCAAATCCGTGCACGTGACCATGTCGGCGTCTCGGACTATCCGCTACGTAAAGTGACTCTGTGCAATGTTTGAGTGTCATCGCTCCCGATGTGGTGGGCGGTCGTTGTTCTGGTTTGTCGGGAGCGAAGCGTCGTACTTCGCGCGTGGTGGTGGTGGGGGCGCCGAGGATCGCGCCCTTGACGGACGCGGACCGGCGGCAGGCGGGTTGCTGCGTTTGACCGCACTGACTCACGAGTTGGTGGTCGGGCGACCGCGGCCGTAGCGCCGATGCCGGGCGCTATAGCGGACGACGGACGATGAATGCGTCAGGGCGTGCGTCGGCGGACGGCCGGTAGCGTCACGATTGGCCCCTGAGCTGCGGGTATACGGTTCGGGTTCTGCCACGTATGGTCCACGAGTAGTCGTTATCGAACCGGATGCCCTTTTTGGGTATCCGGCTCGTCTTGCTTGAAGGCCCTCCGACCTGCGGTTATGTGGAGACGAGGGCGGTTCGTGTCCAACTATGGTTCGGGCGGCTCGGCCTTGAGTGGGTGGTTCTGCCGGGCGAAGCGTCGTCCGTACCGCTCGCGACCGCAGGCTTCGATGTTCCGACCATCGCTGTGGGTCGGGCCGGGGAGGCTCAACGCGCCCATACGCGGTTCATGGCCCTAGCGGCCTGCTCGACTGCATGCTGCGCGGTCCGTCCTATCCGCACTCGTGCCGTACGTGCGAGCCGCTGCCGTTGGCTACGGGCCTCGTCTGCTGCTCGGTGGTCTGCCGTGAGTTTGGAGCGTCGATCGCCTTGACTGACCGCTTGTTCGTATGGGCAGGCGTCAAGCGTTTCCTGTGGGAGGTGTTCCAGAGTGTGCGTGGACAGGGAGAATCGTAAAGGACTCGGGGCGCCAAACCCGCCGGGCGTGACGGTGAGGCTGATGAATTGGGCCAGCATGGAAGCAGTGACGGACGGTGCGAGCAGAGACACGTTCTCGCGTGAGGGGGCCTTGATGCCAGCCGTTCTGATGTAGGTCTGGTCGTCGAGAAGTCCCGCGCGGTCGCGTGCGACTTGAGCGCCGTCTATCTGGCCAGTGCATTGCATGCAGGGCCGTCCTGGGGTGATGACGTGTGCCCGCCAGGTCGCGTTGCGCATCCCGCCTTTGGGAAAGGGATCGATAGCCAGGCCCCCGTCGATGACGGGGATGAGATCGGTGTAGGCGATCTGGTTAAGCACGGCGCGGGCCCATGGCCGGTCCACGCAGCTGAAGATCACGTCATAGTCCAAAGCCGTGCGGAGCCCAGCCGGTTCGCAGACGCTGAGTTCGTACCCGTCGAGTTTCGGTGTGGCGGTGGTCGCTGCAGCTCGCATCGCTCGCATCGCTATGTAGACCTTGCTCCTGAACAGTGCGGCGTCGAGGCGACTGGCGGTGATGAGCCGGTCGAGATTGAGGATCTCTACGGTGTCGAAGTCCATGACCGAAACCTGTTGAATGCCGACCTGAACGAGGCGGATCGCTAGATTGAGGCCGACGGTTCCGACACCGACGACGAGGACGCGGAGCCGGGCCAGGCTGGCCTGCACGGTGTCGCCCCAGGCCGAGACGGTACGGACCTGCGCCGCAGTCAGTGCGGGAGCCGGACGGATGGTGTTGTTCCAGGTCATGCGTAGGGAGGGTCCTGCGACGCGTACGCTCTCTGCGTCGCAGTTTGCGCCATTTTCCTGCCAGAACCGCGCGGACCAAGCCGCATCCCCCGCGATCGTCATGCCGAGAAGGGGCAGTCCGGTGATGGTTTGCGCGACGCGGGCGTACGACTTCTCGGTGTCGTGATCGGTGCCACTCATACCCTGCCAGCCGGTGCCGGTCGGGTGTGAGTGCATGAGCGCGATGCCGAGTCCGACCTTGGCGGCTTCACTCGCAGCCCGCACCACGTACTGCCCGGTGAACGAGGCATTGCCGTGAACACTACGTTCGCCCGATTGGGGCAGAACAAGTCTCGTTAGCGCGGCGGCACTGCGGGCCTGCCCTGTTGATGGGGAGTACAGGGCGAGGCACACGTCCTCCTGCCCGTCTACTCGCAGGAGGTGGTCACGGGCCTGGACGTCGAGGTCGGCCGTCATAGCCGCGGACAGCCGGGTCATACGGCGCCCCCGAGGACACCTCGAACGTGCGCGAGCCACGCGGCAATCGGTGTTGCCGCGGTGCCCCACGCCTTGATGTCTCGAGAATGGGAGGACCACCCCGGCATGGGTGACTCGCCCTTGTTCGTCTGCGCGAATGCCACATCACCGGGCACATGGATCCAGTGCGGAGGCGCCGCCGGCCACGGCGCGACCTCGTCGAGGATCACGCCGGTGCGCACCTGCTGACCGGCGAGAGCCCCCGTCACCGGGGTCACGGTGTATGTCACCAAACCCGTGGTCACCGCGGGGGTGGCCCCGTAGGAGTCGAGCGCGGCGACGAAAGCGTCGACCCCGGTGGCGGCAATGATCTGTGTGGTCACGCTACGGTGCCCTGCTGGTTGACGCTGACGAAGACGTCGCCGTTCTTGACGTTGACCCTCTGCTCGTCGCGGAAGGTCTCGACGTGGCCGTGCTTGCCGACCCGGGTGAGGTCGTAGCCGGCCGCGGGCAGGCCCGCCAGAGCAAGCAGCTCGGTTGCCCTGAAAGGGCGATCCTCGATCGTGAACGGCTGCCCATCGATTGTGATCCGGATCTTGCGGTGCTGCTCGGCCCGCGAAGGCTCGGTGCTGGCGGCCATGGTGACTCCTTGGTCTGGGATCCTGTAAAGGCGGATCCGGGTGGGGGTCATTCGCCCAGCCAGGACGTCGCACCTGATCTCTGTGTCCGATCCAAGCCTCAGCTACTTTGCGTAAGTCATTGCATACGTGAAGTAATGCTGCGGTATCCGGACAGACCGCCGAGGTGCGACGTCTGGGTGCAGCAGGGGCCTTCCAAGGGCCGAAGTGGCGGGAGGGCTCACGGCGAGATGTCGAACAACAGGAGGCGGTCGCACGCCTGGCTCGCCACGGCGAAAGGGGAGCCGGGCGAGCCCTTCCTACCGAAAGTCGGCGAGCTGTACCTGATCACCACGACAATCTTCGCTCTAGGTAACGATCCAGGTGCCTCCCGGCCCGGTGTCGTCATCGTGGTGCCGGCTGAGCCGGGATCCCGCTTCCCGATCGAGGTGGTCACCCGAACGTCCCGGAAGGTGCCGGGAGTGTCGCATCCCGCTGACCGGAAGCTGAGTTCCCACCTAGACAAGGACGGCGTTTTCTCCACCCTGACCCAGGTCGAGCAACAGCTGTGGCGCCCGGAGAACGTCATGCGGCTCGGCGTCCTTACCGACCCCTACCTTTCGGAAGTGTTGAGGCGGTTCGCGTCATGACCCCCCGTGAAGAACTGATCGCCGACCGCCGGATCGGTCCCGCAGGGGCGGAACTGCTCTATACGACGGTCCGGCTCGTGGCAATCGGAAACGGATTTCCGCCACCTGAAGGCTCCACCAGGTGGGATAACGACGCCGTGACCGAGGCGGCCCACGACTTCCTGCAGGGCGAGCGAGGGTCGAAGCGGCTGCTCGACGTAACCCTCCGGTCGACTGACGACGTCTCGTTCGCACGCCTGCTGGATGCCGCGGTCCTGAACTTCCTGCGGGACCTTGCCAGAGGCACTGACATGGGCAAACTGATCGTGCGAGTCAAAGAGATCTTGCATGACGAGACTGACTTCGAGGTGGTTCCCGGACCACCGGATCGCTGGACGTTGGCCGGCAGTCCGCGTGCTGCCAGCGGTGCGAGCGCCAGCGACTTGGCCTCGGCGACGGCCGACGTGGAAGTAGCCGTGCCCAAATGGACAAGCGCCCGACGCGACGGCCCACTTGCCGATCGAGCGTCTTTCGTTCGTTTGATGACCAGGGTCCTGTCGACGGCGGTCGGAAGCCTCACAGCAGTTGACCTCGCCCACGCCCTGACGGCCCGCCTTGATCATCGCAGATCGGCCTATACCGTTGAGCTGGACATACAAGAGCAGGTATCAGAACCGGGCTGGCTGGAAGGCGACCCGGCCACCCACACGGAGGCCCAGCTACGCGCCAAAGAGATCTTCGACTCGCTCAGCGACCGCGAACGCATCATCGTGCCGACGCTCGACACGAACGTGCGAGATCTCGCCAACCTTATTAACGCCGGCAAGACGCAGGCGGCGCACCTTCGTCAACGACTGCTGGACCGCTTGCGCACCGAACTGGCCGACGACGACCAGCCGGACAGCACCGCAACAATCTTGTGCGAGCTTTGTGAGCAGTGGATCGAACGCCGGACAGCAGGGGAAGGTGCAACGTCTGATGACAAGTAAGCACCACGAAAGGGGTGATGACCGGTGACCATCCACGTCCATCCCTCATCCAGCGAGCTACTCGCGGCCATCCACGAACCTGACCGCGTACCGCTGGTTGTCGAACACGTCGGCGACTGCCTCGCCTGCCGTGTTCGCCTGTCCAGGCTCCGTGAAGCAGCCGAACCGGAGCCCACCGGCGAAGGGACCTTCCAGCGCATCATGGCGGCATCGACGCCGCTACCCGACGTGATCACGGGCCTGGTCACCGTCGGCACGAACGAGCGACCCCAGCCCAATCAAGTCTGGCGCATCGGCCGAGACGAAGCGCTGCTCGCATGGGTCCGTCGCATCTTCGACGACGGCGTCGCTGAAGTCGTCCCACTTGTGCTCGACAACGAGCTCGCAGACCAGCACAGTGTCCTGATCAGGGCTGATGCCACACCGGTCGGGACCGAGATGGCAGCAATCGTCGCCGTGCGCACGCACATCCACGTCGGAGCCTTCCTCAACCGCATCGGTGAGCTCGATATCAGCAGAGAGGTCGCCGAAATCCTGACCGCGGTCAAAGAGGGCCGCCGGCCCAGCGGTATTCCCGTGGGACCACCCATCGAAGATGACGACGACCAGCGTCTGGAATACCGCCAAGCCTTGCGGGACCTTCTCGCCCGGCTGTCACCAAGCGCCTGGCTTGACGACGAAGCCGACCCCGAATCGTCGAGCCACGAGGCGCCGGCAGCCAACCTCACGGAGTCCTACGCAGGCGGACTCGATTCCATCAAGGAGCAGCTCAGTGAAAGACTGAGAGGCATCCACATTGCCGATAGCTTGCCGGTGACTGTGGCAGTAGGAAGCCTCGCGCACGCGACCCGAATCTTGAATGTCACTTACCTCGACGCCACGGTTATCGTCGTTCAACTCCACGTAGACGATGAGGACCCCGCAGAACCGGACAACGCATCCCTAGCGCAGGCGTGCGCGTCATTCCTGGAAGGTGAGCCAGGTGCCGATGCGGTTGCTGTTGCCGTACGACAGGAAGGGTGGCCGACCCGACTATTCCCGTCGTCGTACCTGCGAACGGCGCATCTATTACCCACAGGTGTCATCACGGGGCCGGAACCCTCACTCAGCGGCCTCGGGCTGGTCGACATTCTTTGCAAGCATCTCGATGGAACTTCCCGTGCATGGGAGCTACTGGACGAACCTGCACGCTCAAAGATTGGAACAAAGAGCATTCGTCAAGTGGCTGTAGGTCATGCCGCAAGCTCGATCGAAAAAATCACAAAAGATGGAAAACGCGCCCTTCAGGTTGCGAAAAAGACGGCCTGGCAGAGCCTGCCCGACGATCTAGATCAACAGGTAGCCAATTTCGTGGCAGCAGTTGCCAGAAACGGCGTAGAGGAAGCCATGGCCGACCTTCTTGGAGAACTTTCCGGTGATTAGGCGACTGACCCTCAAGAATTGGCGCAGCTACAAGGATTTCACCATCGAAATCGGGCCTGGTACGACGTTTGTGGTCGCCACCAACGGCGTCGGTAAAACATCCCTGATCGAGGCTGCGCGGTGGGCTATATTCGGTGCCAATAGTACAAGCGTCAACGCCGTTCGCGTCGGCGCCGAGGCCGCTACCGCACGGGTCGAATTAGAGCTTCCTGATTTACGTGTTCTCGCTATTGAGCGAACCCTTACCCGCAACACGCGCAGAAGAAGCGTGCTCGACATTCGCCTGGACGGCACGCCCATACCGGAAGAGGAAGTCGGACGGCAATTCATCGACGCGTACGGAACCGAGCCCGAATTCCTAGCAAGACTCGCCATGCCACCTGCGGACAAGTCCAGTGACACACCATCTCACCTAGGATTGGAAGATCATCTAGGTCGATATTACGGCATCGACGGTCTAGGTGCGGCAATAGAGCACCTCAAGAAGCGCGATTCAGCCATTGCTGCGGAGATCAAGAAGATCAAGGCAGATAACTCCTCTGACGCTCAACGCCTTGATCAGCTACTGGAAGAAGAGAGAACCGCTAAACTCCGCGCCGAACAAGCTAACGTCACTCATCAAGCCCTCAAGGGCCGGGCCGAGCACGCAAGAGAGATGCGACGCCGAGGCTCCGAATTTGCCGCATGGGCGATCAGAAGCGAAACAAGAAGAACCGCCGCTGAGCGTCTGGCGGAGCGCATCTCGGTGGAGCTCGGCCGCAGTGTTCCGGCGGAGCTGCTGCAAACAGCGATCGACGAGATCCTCTCGAGTGTCGACGAGGGCATAGAACGTGTTCGCGTGGAGATGGCTGTCAATGAATCCCGGGAGGCGCAGCTAGAAAGCAACGATAAGGATCTGCTGGCTGCCGACCACGACTGCCCGATCTGTCGCCGCCCTCTCGACGGAGCGACCATCGCATCGGCACATGAAGCCAATGCGGATGAAATCACCCGAATCCGGACAATGATGTCCGACCTCAAGTCCACTGAAGCTGATCTGCTTGAGCGTCGCCGGCGTGCGAAAGAAGTCCTCGGTGAGTACAGGAAAATTCCTCATCCAGGCCCAGAGCCCGAGAGCCCCGAAGGCGTTCACGATACACCGGACGCAGATGACATTGAGGCGCAACTTGAGAACGCGTTCGGTCAACTGGTAGAAGCGCGGACGGCTTATCAGCACGCCACACGTGAGCGTGAGCGAGCGCAAACGGCTGGTGAGGCAATGGGGAGGCTGGAGTCTCTGTTCCGGAAGAATGCCGTCCTGACAGCAGCAATCGCGGCCACTGAGGCGACTCGGAACGAGCTTCTCACGGATACGATTCGTCCCCTTGCGTCCGAGGTGAGCCAGCGCTGGCAGGCGCTGTTCCCAGGCCGAGGCCAGCTTGAAACCCGCCCGGACGGTCAGATCACCCGATCCGTCAGCGGACACCAACTCGACTTCGACGCGTTTAGCACCGGGGAAGGTATGGGCGCCACCATTCTCGTACGCCTTCTCGTGGCACATTTCGCCACGTCCGTCAACTTCTGCTGGTTCGACGAACCACTCGAACATCTCGACCCCGACGTCCGCCGCCAGGTAGGAAACGCTCTTTCACGCCTCGCCACGGGCACCGGACCGTTCCGGCAAGTCGTCGTGACGACCTATGAAGAACGACTTGCACGCCACCTCCAAGCACGGGACCCAGAACACGTCAAGCTACTCGACGTGCGTCAGCCACCGGAGCGATGACATCCCGGGCGGCCCTGTTGGAGGAAACCAGCAGTAGGCGGCTGTCGCCGCGCTGGTCGTCATGATCCATGAGTGGTGGTCAGGCGACCGGGGCCGTAGCGCCGTTGCCGGTGAGGCGGATCAGGGCGGCGACGCTACGGCACGGGTGGTCGCAGAGATGGTCAGGATCTACGGTGACCTACGGCTGGCAGCGTGACGATTGGCC
This sequence comes from Paractinoplanes rishiriensis, assembly GCF_016862375.1. Classification (GTDB taxonomy): domain Bacteria; phylum Actinomycetota; class Actinomycetes; order Mycobacteriales; family Micromonosporaceae; genus Actinoplanes; species Actinoplanes rishiriensis. Next base: position 16,342 of record NZ_BOMV01000128.1, read on the forward strand.
CCTGAGCTGCGGGTATGCGGTTCGGGTTCTGCCACGTATGGTCCACCGCGGTTCGATCCCCGTCCGGTCCACCGCGGTTCGATCCCCGTCCGGTCCACCGCGGTTAGATCCCCGTCCGGTCCACCATAGTTGGCAGTGCGCGAACCGCGCTGTCCGTGGTTTGTTGATCAAAGGCTGGCCTGAGAGGGCGGTCCGGGAGGTTATGTCCGTTCCGGGTTGAGGGTGAATAGGCCGGGTTGACTCTCGGTCAGGATCTGTCGGTTGACCAGGCGTTTCAGCTTGGCTCGGATGCCTTCGGTGTCTTTGGGCTCGGTGCCGATGCCGAGTACGCGGCACACGTCTTTGGCGCGCAGGCCACCGCGGTCGGGGGTGAACACGGCGAGGATCTGCTGGTAGGGCTCGCTGATGACGGCCGGCTCGGATGCGGTCACTTCATCTTCGAGGATCTTGGTCAGCGTTTGACGGGTGGTGGCCAGGTCGGCCAGCGCTGCGTCGATGGCGGCCACCTCGGCGGCGAGCTTGGCCTGCTGCTGGAGTAACTCGTCGCGGGCAGCCGACGCGGCCGCCTCACGGGCGGCGATCAGGTCGAGAACGGTCGTGGTGTTCACGCCCGATCACCGCCAGGACGGTGTGCTCGTGCCGGTCAGCCGGCGCACGAGGTTGGCCGCCGAGGCCCACAGCGTGCGCGACACCGACGACTCCGGGCGACTCTCGTACTCACGCACGAGACGCCGGTGCAACATCAACGTGCCGTTGACCTGCTCGACCACCCACCGTTTTCGCGATCGGCACGAACCCGGGCTTGGTGTCGGATCGCTTGACCACCTCGACGTCGACACCGAGCACAGCACCGTGGATGCCCAGGTCGTGCTTGAACCCCGGCGTCCACCCACGCCCGGGTGACGGTCGGGGTGTGCTCGACGACCTTGTCGAGCAGGCGGACGCCGATCACGGTGTCGGTGACCGACGCCGCGGTCACCACCACCGCGATGATCAGCCCCAGAGCGTCGACGGCCAGCCCTCGTTTACGGCCTGGCACCTTCTTCCCGGCGTCCTTGCCGGTCGTGGCGGCCGGGACGTGGTTCGCGGCGCGGATCGACTTGGTGTCCAAGATGATCGCTGACGGATCTTCCCGGCGGCCGGCTTTCTCTCTTGCCTGGCAGCGCAGCAGATCGTGAATGGCCTGGTCGGTGCCGTCGTCACGCCACAACGCGAAGTAGTAGTACGTCGCGGACTTCGGTGGCAGGTCATGTGGCAGATAAGCCCACTGACAGCCGGTCCGGTTCTGATAGAAGATCGAGTTCAAGATCTCCCGCAACGAGTAGCGGCCCTGATGCCCCGATACCGACGGATGCCTTGCCTTCCACGCGTCCAGGAACGGGCCCACCACCGCCCACTGCTCATCAGTGAGGTCGCTGGGATACGCCTTCCGCTCGCCCATGACCTGCTCAACCAGCATGCCCACCGATCAGACATCGGCGCAGCTCGAAGGTCACGACATCGAGCGATGACGAACTACGGAAAGCTCACAAACCGCCCTCTGAGGATGCGGAAAATCTGGGTCAGAACTCAAATCTCGTATATGCCAGCCGGCAACTTGGCCGAATCGGTGCCGGGCGCCGAAGCGAGGACCGGCAGCCCTGTCACGTCGGTGGTGACTGGATGATGCCAGCCCACATCCATGCTGATCGCCGCGGCGACCTCGTTCGCATCGAGTTCCCAGATCTCGTCGGGATGATCCTCGGGCTTGCCGTCCAGGTCTCGGCGGGCCAGCCACTCACGCTCTGCGCCGAGCAGGCCGGCGACGCGGACCAACCGCGAGCGCTCTACCTGCTGGCTGCGACCGAGATCATCCTGGAACGCTACGACGACGCGACCGCGGCACTCGACCAAGCGCGGGCCGGGGTCCGACACCAAACCGATCCGTGGTATCCGGCCCGGCCACCCCGGAGACCCGCGCGCTGCTCCTGGCCCGCGCCGCCGAGCAGCGGCGCCTGCTCAGCCTGCCCGGGTCCTACTGACTCCGCGTTCGTGCTCGGCCACGACCGCGTCGGCGTGATTTACCCCGGTTCTGCGCTTAATCCGAGGACTGACCAGGGCTCGCCGCAAGAGTGGCTAAATGCGTCGCCTCGCGGCGCGGGCTGCACTGTCGGCAGTCTGCGCCGGTCCGGAGCGGGCGATTAGTGGGGCCTCGCACGCGTCATCGATTGCGCCGGGTAGCCGCGAAGGAGCAATCTGTGATGATGAGCGCGGCCAACCGGGTGGGCAGGGTGGACTTCTTCGTCAGCTACGCCGGCTCGGACCGGCCATGGGCTGAATGGGCAGCGCACCAGTTGGAGGTGGCCGGTTACAGCGTCGAGTTGGACGTTTGGGATTGGGAGGTGGGTTCCAACTTCGTGCTGAACATGGATGGCGCTTTGGAGAGGGCAAGGCAGGTTCTTGTGCTGTGCTCGTCTGCCTATTTCGACCGGGAGCGTTTCACCACCGACGAGTGGACAGCGGTACAGGCCGGAACCTTGGACCGTGACGGCCCGCGTCGGTTGGTTCCGGTCCGCGTCGAAGATGTCAGGCCGCCGCGGATCCTTGCCCCGTTGATCTATAGGGACCTGTTCGGACTGGAGGAAGACTCGGCTCGTGCAGCGCTGCTCGAGGCGGTCGGTGGCTCTCGGCGCCGACCCACGTTGCCGCCGTTTCCTAGCGCGCCGCCGGCGGTGCAGACAGCTTCTCCCCGACTGCCAGGAGTACTGCCGAGCGTGTGGAATGTGCCGCGCCGCCATCCGGCCTTCACCGGCCGGGAAGCCCTGCTCGCGAGGTTACGTGATCGTCTGACGTCGGGAAGCCGAGCCGTGGTTCAGGCCCTACACGGCATGGGCGGCGTCGGCAAAACCCAGCTGGCAATTGAGTACGCTCACCTGTTCGCTGGCGAGTACACGCTGGTGTGGTGGATCAACGCCGAACGAGGCGAGCTGATCGATGAGCAGATCGCCGCCCTCGCGACGGCGGCGAACTGGGCGAACGCCAGCTCTACCAGAACGGCCACCGCGAAATACGTCCTTGATCGGTTACGCACCATGAGCCATTGGCTACTGGTGTTCGACAACGCCGAAGACGCTGATCAACTGGCCCTGTCACTGCCGTCCGGTCAAGGTCACATCATCATCACATCTCGCGGCAATCACCTCACGGGACTCGCGGCACCGATCCCGATTGACGTGTTCACCAGATCTGAGTCGCTGGCCATGCTGAAGCAGTACCTGCCCATGACAACTGACGACGACATGGACGGTCTGGCCGCGGCGGTGGAGGACCTCCCGCTGGCACTGACACAAGCGGCCAGCCTTATCAGCGAGACCCGGATGACCGTGCGAGATTATTTGCTCGAGCTAAGACAACACGGCGCCGAACTGCTCTCCGTAGGGAAACCACCCGGCTACCCTGTTCCACTCGGCGCCGGCGTCGAGACATCACTGCGCAGTCTGAACAACGAGGACCCTGCCGCCGTGCAGTTGCTGCACCTGTGCGCATTTATGGCTCCGGAGCCGATTCCTGTCGTCTGGTTCAACGCCGCTCCAGTTGGTGTCCTCGCGGAGCCGTTAGCCACCGTCGTTACGGGCCGCCTAGCGTTCCGGCGAACTCTTGGCCGCTTGGCCCGATTCGGACTTGCACGCATCACCGAGACGACCGTGCAACTGCACCGCTTCACTCAAGCAGTGCTGAGAGACCAATGCCACCGCGCTCCGGGCAATCAAGATCAGCATTGTGTCGAACAGATCGCGGCGGCTGCGGTACCCGCCGATGACGTCGGCAACCCAGCATCGTGGCCCTCCTGGGCCGCACTGCTACCTCACCTTCTTGCACTCGATCCCGCCAATGCTGGCCCGGAACTACGATCAGCCGGCCTCCAAGCGGTACTTCACCTGGGCCGCAGAGGCCAATTCCAGGTAGTAAGCGACATCCTGCAAATCTGGCACGAGGCTTGGCTTAACCGACTAGGCCCCGAACACCGGGACGTACTCGCAGCGGCACATCACCTGACCGCCCACCTCCGCGAACTCGGCGAATACCAAAGAGCCCGCACTCTCGGCGAGGAAACACTGGCAGTTTCTCGCCTTAGCCTGGGCGACGACCATCCCATCCCTCTGGGCCAGACCAGCGAACTTGGAATAATCCTATACGAAATGGGCGAGTACGAACCAGCCCATAGCCTCGTCGAGAGTGCCCTAACACGTCGCCGTCGAGTCCTCGGTGAAGATCATCCCGACACGCTTATGTCTGCCCACCACCTCGGATTAATCCTGTCAGCGGTCGGCAAGCACGACGAGAGCCTAAGCTTGAACGAAGACACGGTGGCTCGCCGCCGGCGCGTGCTCGGTGACGACGACCACCTGCACACCATCACCGTAACGATCAACCTCGCAGAAAGCCTCCGCCACCAAGGCCAACATGACCAAGCCCGCCTAATCGACGAGGAGAACCAAGAACGTGCCGTCCGCGTCCTCGGGCCAGATCATCCAGCCACGCTCATGATCGCTCTCAACGTCGCGGCGGATGTACGTTACCGAGGTGATCCCGCAGAGGCCTACCGTAGAGACAAGGACACCGTTTCTCGAACGAAGACGACGTTAGGCGAAGACCATCCGGAAACCCTCTACGCAATGGAATCCCTGGCCGCCGACTTGCGAGCCCTTGGCGAATATGAACAAGCCCGCCAACTCGATGAGGAGACCTTAAGTCGTCGCCGTCGCGTCTTGGGAGAAAATCATCCCGATACTCTTCAATCGGTCGAACATCTAACTCTCGACCTCCACGAATCGGATTCCTAGGAACACATATATCTCCGAATGGGCTCAAGGCCGAAGTAATAAACTGTCATCGGCATGATCGGATGCACTATTCTCGGCAAATCCGGACGCCGCCGGGTCGCCAACATGACTGACTGTAGTCGATCGTTGTAGAGTAAACTCGGCCGCGAGCCCGCGGCTGCACTCGCAGATGTTGATAGCTGCTGTGTACTCGGTGTCGCACGCGGCTCTGCGCTCGAAGCGTCCGCCGGCAGGCGTGTCCGTCCGTGAGTGGTCGTGGCGGCGTCCCCTCGGGCCAGCGAACCTTGTCCCGTGACCGTTTCTGCTATTCAAAGATTGTCCGCAAGCGTTGTGACGTTGAGCTGCCAGCCGGAATCACCGGCCGTGAACAGCTCCGCTTCCGCAGCGCGGGCGGGACCGGTGTGAGCAGAGCGATCCACGCGTCCCTGACCGCAGGATCGCGCAGACCGTGGTCAGGTTCGTCGTCGAAGGTCGCTGCCTGACGATCCCAGATCGCCGCCGCGTCGTTGCTCATGGCGCAGAGGATGCCGTTCCCCGATGGGTTGCCTCAATATCGGCGAGACAAGGCAGCCGGCCGCCTGTCCCACCTATCTGAGGCACCGCAGCTTAACTGCCTGCTCCTGCCTCATGATCAACGAGATAGGACAATTTAGGCGTCACTTGCGCCTGCCATATGTTGCATCTGATGCAATAATTCCTACTGTCTCAATCGGTAGAGGCCCATCGGGTATCTGCCGAAGTAGGGGAACGGGATGGCGCGGTGGTGAGTTCCTCCATCGCCGGACTGTTCGTACCCGAGGTAGCTGGTCTTTGTGGCGTCGGTCCAACGGTCGAAGAGCACTACGTGGCCGCGCAGGTCGGGTGCGGTGTTGATCAGCAGGTCGCCTGCTCGGAGTTGTTGTTTGCTGATCGGTGTGGAGGCGTTGGCTAGGCCCGCGGTGTTGAGTCCGGGGCCGTCGAGGCCGAGCGCCATGGAGACGTAGCCTGAGCAGTCGCGGCGGTAGCCGCGGAACCAGTTGGTAGGGTTCCCGCTCGATAGGTAAGGTACGGGTCCGCCGCCCCAGGCGTGCAGCCACGTTTCGGCGCGGGCCAAGACATATGGGGCGCCGCCGATGCAGCCCCGTGGGCCTGTTGACGGGTATGAGGCGGATCCGGTGAGGCACGGGTCAGGGCAGGCGCCGAGGCCGTCCAAGGACGGGTCGGATGCGTTCGCGCTGATGGTTGTTGTTGTCACGAGCATTGTGGCGTCGGGCTCCCATTTTGCATACGCGTCCGGGTAAGCGGATATCTGTACGCGCTGGCCGGCGTCGGTCAACTCCAGATTTTGCCAGTTCGGAATGGCAACGAGTTTCTGGTAAAATCTCCGACTGGCGTATATCGGGTCGAGTAACTGTATCGGTGTTCCCCATCCTTGGCTGGGTCGTTGTTGAAACAGCCCGAGGGAATCGCGGTCGCCGTGGTCGATGTTGTATAGCGTGGACTCTTGCAGGGCTACCGCGACGGCGATGACCCAGCCGCGGACGGGTATGCCGTCCGTGGCGCCGACGGAGATGATGGTGGCGGCGTTGGCGACTTGCTCGCTGTCGTAGGACCTGACCGTAGCGGGGTGTGCGGAGCTGCCAGCGAGGGGCATGGTGCAGGGTGAGCCGGCGCCGCCGCCGAGCAACATCGCGCCGCCGGTGGCGCACAGCGCCACGGTTCCTATAGCGACAGCGAACAAGGCGTACAGCACTCGTGTAGTCACAGGCAATTCCTTTCTGGCGATGGATGGTGATGGCATACAAAGGGATGACGGTTCTTTTACGTGTCCTGAGAAACAAAAAAGGTCCGCGGTGCGCGGCCGGCTGGCGATGAAAAGAAAACGGCGCTACTGCACGCAGCGGAAGTGAGAACCAGGAGGACAAAGAGTGAGCGCCGCGCTCTACGAACCGGACTTGATTCATCGGTAGTGGAATCTCCGGTCAGGTAAGAACGCCGGCCCTGACGAGCACGATCAGGGCGAGATCGCCATTCCTGAAGGAATGCGTCGTACGGCGCGGGCTGGTGGCGGTGGACGTCTTTGATGGCCAGCAGGACCGCGACAGTGGTGCCGGCGTGGTTGACGACGGTGACGAGCTGGGTAGCGGGGAGGTTCGCGCCGAAGGCGACGGCCAGGCTGGGCGTCTTCGTTCCATGCCGTTGCACACGCAAAGGTGGAATCGCCCGGGCAGTCGACCGGTGCTTGGCGGCAGCCACGGTGAAAAGGGCATCCCGCGTGACTTGGCAAGAACGTGGTGCCGGATTCTCGCGCTGCCGGAAGCCGGTCCGACCGGGCGCCTGCAACATGGACATCGTCCGTGTGCGGGCCGACGGCTATGACTCCGGGCGCAGCGGGCGATAACGACAGGTGTCGTGCGTTGGCCGCAGGCGGTACGCAGCGACCGTCGGACCCAGCGGTGTGTGCGGAGATCGGCCTCGTCTCACAGAGCCGGCGATTACGCCTG
>NZ_BOMV01000129.1 GCF_016862375.1 Paractinoplanes rishiriensis
AGCAAGGGCGGTGAGATCGACGCCCAAGTGGCGGATATGGAGCAGGCGTTGCGTGACGCTGGGCTGCCGACGGGGCCACCCGCGTCCGGCCATTACCGGCAGGGCCTGGAGAACGCCGTGCGCCGCGGCATGTCGATCGACACGATCACCAAGCTCGCCGCCGACCACCACATCACGCCGGAGGACTTCAAGGTCCTCGACGGTATGGAAGAGATCCGCGAGGACGAGGACGGCGACGGGATCTACAAGTCGGTACTTCCTGATGCCGTCCGACATCAGCGGGGACAGCGGCGCCGAAGGCCAAACGACCGACTTCGCCCCGACGGCGTACGGCTCCGCGGAGCTGCAGCGCATCATCGATCGGCAACGGGAGAACTCCTGGAACTACGACGACGATGCGGGATTCGTGCACGGCAACAGGGCGGCTGGTGAGCACCCCGAACGGGATGATCATGGGCTTGGGCGGCAACCTCATCCAACCGGGATCAGAACCAGGCGATCCGCCAGTGGGCGGTCAAGAACGGCTACGAGGTCTCCGAGCGCGGCCGGATCCCCAGCACGATCGTCGAGGCCTTCCACACGAAACGATAGACCGGTTGGGGCACGGCCTACGGGCCTCGACGGTGCTGTGGACGACGCGACGGTGCAGCACTGCATCGAGGCCACCGGAGCAGGGACTTTGCGTGTTCGGATGCTGATGTCCTGAGCGGGGGCTACGGCGCCGGATTGGCCTGCGTGGAGGGCGGTCTGGGCGGGTGAGGCCCCAGTGTGATCATGGACTTCTGATGCTTCCAGCCACCGTCAAGGACCTCGCCCGCGATGTCAGCATGCACGATCCCAGTACTGTCCGCAGTTACCTCCTCGTCCGACATGCCTACACTGCCGGTTACCGAGCGTGAACCCGGCCAAACCCCACGACCACCGTCACTCGCTCGACGTAACCAGCGAGGCGATTTGCCACGCGGCGCATCGGCCGCAGTCGGCGCTTGAGCTGGCTGTGATCGGCTTCGACCCAATTGCGGGAACCGTGCCGCGGAGGCAGATCTGGGTGGCCGTGTGAGACGAGGACGGGAAGATTGCACAGTTCGAGCGTGCCCTTGATCCACCGATCAACCAAGGCAATAGATCCCGCCTACCTCACTGCGGACAGCCGCTGTCAGGACCAGCTCAGCGTCAGAGTGCACCTCTCCGATTCCGATGCCGGCAAGGCGAGGAACCAACTGCTCAACAGCATCACACGTCGGACAACGACTCATCGTCCGATGTCCATCACACAGTTCGCGCCAGAGCTCCGGTTTGCACGAACGTCACGGCACCCTCAGCCCACGACTTATAGCGTTCACCGGGGGCGTACGTCCACCGTCCGACGCAAACTCGACAGTGGTGAACCGCCACCATCCTATTGACCGTACCTTCGCCAGGACTGTTTGGAACCGTCCATCAGCGCTTTGGTGGACGTCCGGACACATCGTCCGACGCACCGGCCGTGGAGCGGCCGGTGCAGGGCCGAAGGCTGAGATCGTGGCAGACATTAACGAGACTCCCCGTAGGCGAGCTCGAACCGAGACCAAAGTGACAACGGCGACCGGTGCCGCCTTCGGCAACCAGAACACAGTTCACAACTATTACGGGCGGCAACGACCGAAGCCGTCCGGTGGCAGACGGCCGTGGCTAATGGTGATTTTGGCGGGTACAGTGGCCATCGCCGCGGTTACAGTCTTAGCGGTGCTGGCATACCGGTCGGGCGCGACGAAGCCAGAGCAGCACGCCGTAGGCGACCTACTGACCGATCCGGCAGACGAACTTGTCCACAATGGCAAGTTAGTGCGGCTGTCCATGCCCGATAGCTGGCGTCAGTTCAACACTGTGACGCTGGTCCCGCACCTCAGCCGGTTAGATGGTGACAAGGGAGGAGGATCATGTATCGCTCCCGCGAGCATGACAGTCATCCCTGTGTTGGACGACAAAGACCTCCCGGTCATTGACAAGGTAAAGACGGGGCAAGCAGTGCCCGTCGGGCTCAGCGGGACTGGACACAAGTTGCAAATGAAGATCGAGGTACGACTCTCCGATGACCTTTGCCGGCTTCGGCTCGGCGGGTCGATTGTTTTTGAATGAAAGGCAATCAATGGGCTTTAGACGCCGAGTGCGCTCGCGGTGCTTGCCGTTTGCACTCTTCGCACTTCTCGCGGCACTCTCCGCTTGCGACAACGAGATCCCAGAACCGCCGGAGCCTCAGGTCGCGAAAACGGATCCACTGCGGGGGAACATCAATGTCGCCATTCACAGCGACCAACCCGGCTGGGGATACACCACCAACGGTTTCCAATATTCTGGATTCGACTACGACCTCGGAAACTGGCTCGGTGGGGAAATTGGGTTCAACCCCACTTGGATTGGAGCCTCGGCTGGCCAGCGCGATGATCTCCTCATCAATGGTAAGGTCAAGTTGGTACTCGCCACGTACTCAATCACCGACGAACGCAAGAAGACGGTGAGTTTCGCCGGACCCTACATAGTGACCCAGCAGGGAATTCTGGTGCGCACTGGCTACAAGAAGATCAATAAGGTCGCGGATTTTGCAGGAAAGTCAGCGTGTGCGGTACTCGGCACCACCTCTCTGGCCCAGCTTGAAGGCCAGATGGACAAGAAGCGAATTACCGCCGAGCAAGGCCTTTCAACCTGCGTCGAGCGGCTCCTAAAAGGAGACGTCGAAATGGTGTCTACCGACCAGTTAGTCCTGCGCGGATACGCCAGTAAGAACCCAGACAAGCTCGCCGTTGTCGAAGGGCTCACCTTTGGATATAAGGAGATGTACGGGGTGGGGCTGCCGCACGGGAACGGCGCCTACTGCCAAGAAATCACAGCTGCACTCAAAAGGTTCATCGAGTCGGGGGCATGGGACAACTTTTTCCGCAAGCACTTCCCGGGGATCCCGGACAGTGACCAATATCGACCCGATCCGGGTGCCCTGGATCCCTGCCCAGCAACGTGAACCGCGCCTCAGCGATCACCGTGAAAGGTGTTGTGCTGCACGTTGAAGTCGCCGATCTGTACGCCCTGGGCATTGCCGATGTCTATCTGACGCTCCCCCTCCCGGGTCCGGTCAGCGGACACCGTCGGCCCGGGGCGTGTCGCTACCGCTGACGGTTGACCCTCCGTGGATGGAACGCCGCCTGTGCCACGTGGCCCGGTCAGGAGAGTTGACAGAGAGAGCCCCAGGCCCAGAACGCCGGCCAAGGCACCCGCCACGCTGGCGGCTTGATCCGCTTTGTCCAGTCCGATCCAGCCGAACAATGCACCCAGGCCAGCTGCTACTAAACCCGTCACGACCAACATTGTGCGTCGAAGCGACATGCTCACATCGTACGTACCAGGTCACTCGGCTGGACCAGCCCGAACTGCGTGACCCGCACGCAGTTTCGGGCGCTGGACCTGGCTCGTGCTCCTGGCCTACAACCCAACTACGGCTCGCCAGCACTGAGGTCGCGGACCGACGAAGGCGGTGTTGAACGACCCGCCCGGCAGGGGAAGCTGCGTGGCGGGCCGGCCGGAGGCCGGCGTATCGGCCGTGGGTGGCAGAGCCGGGGTTGTGGTTGCAGTTCGACTGGGGCGACGAGCCGCGGATTCGCTGTCGGCACGGACGATCGGTGACCGGATGCAGCAGCAGCTGCTCGATCGGCCGGATGCCGGCGGCGGCGAGCCGGGTCGTCCCGCGCCTGGCGCGGGAGGTGAGTAGGCCGTGGCGGAGGGCTTCAACGTCGATGCGTCGCAGTTGTATCGGCATGCGGCGAACGTGCGGGCGGTGCGTGATCAGCTCGGGGCGATCAAGTCGGCCAGCCGGGCGATCGCGCAGAACGATCAGGCCTACGGCCTGTTGTGCGGGTGGATCGCCGGGATCCTCGAGGCCCGCCATGTCGGCAGGACGCGTTGTACACCTACGTCGAGGAGAACCTGGAACTGGCGGCGGAGGCGTTGATCGCCACGGCCAGGGAGTACGAGGCCAGCGACACCGCGGCGTCCGACGGTATCCGGCAAGCCGGCCGGGCGGTGTGAGAACGTCATGGTCTCGCAGAACACGCTGGTCGCCCAGACCGACACCACCCGTACCGCGTGGACCGGGTCTTCGCTCGGTGAGGGGTTCCAGGGTCTGCAGCAGGCGGTGAACAGCGGGTCCTGGGTGGACGGGATGCTCGCCAGCGGGGCGTTCGCCCTGGACGCGGCGGCCACGTCCTTGACCCGTTCAGTGCGCTGCTGGCCAACGGGCTGGGCTGGGCGATGGAACACTTCGAGCCGCTGCGTGAGGTGCTCGACAAGCTCGCCGGGATCCCGGACATGGTCATGGCACACGCTGAGACGTGGAAGAACATGGCCGGTGCGCTGGTCACCATGACCGAGGACCTGTACGCCGACCTCGCGAACGATCTGCCCGATTGGACGGGTACGTCGGCCGACGGGTACCGGCGGCTGATGGGTAACAACGTCGACAGGATCGGCGGGCTCAGCGTGCTCGCGGCGACGATGGCCGCGGCCACCCAGGCGGCCGGGAATCTGGTGCAGTTCACCCGCGACATCGTCCGCGATTTGATCGCCGACCTGGTCGCCCGGGTGATCGTCTGGGCGGTCGAGGCGATCTTCGTCGTCACGATCCCGGTGATCGCGGCGCAGATCGTCTCGGCGGTGCTCAAGTGGGTCGGCCGGATCCTCGGCTACACGACCGCCCTGATTAGCAGCCTGACCAGTCTCAAGACGCTGATGGGCGCCTGACCGTGGCCAGAGGCGGTCGCGGAGGATCCGACACCAGCGTCGACAACCCCTCCCCCACGCGTGCTGGCGACGACGGCGACCCAGCGTCGAGCAGGAGAACCCCCGACGTCAACGCCGCCGATGTGGACGGCGGGCATGATGCGGTCCAAGCGCGGCTGGCTGCCGGCCGGGTCGGTAACGCCAGTGCCGGCTCCGCGGGCGGCCCCGGATCGACGACTCGTTCGCCGGTTGCGAGCACGGTCACCGGTGAGCAGTTGCCGCCCGGATACTCGTACGACGTGAACGGCCGTCTGCACGGGCCGGACGGCGGCTACGCCCGAGACCCCACCGCGCCGCCCGGCGCGCACAACCGCGACACCGAGTACCCCGCGGTTATCGGGAGTCGACCCACGACGAGATAGCGCGCCGGTACACCCTGGAGGGCAGCCTCGCCGGCCGGGACGATGATCTCCTACTGGGAGGAGGGGCCGTACTACGACTTCGCCCAGGCCGAGATCGAGGAGCTCGAGACGGCCACCGCGACGCTCAACACGATGTGCATCAAGGCCGGCAACTGGGATAGTCCGGCAGTGCCTCCGGCACACCGTGCAGGGGCGTAAGGAGGGCTACTTCGCGTCGATCTGCAACTCGGAGAGCTGCTTCCTGGCCAAGATCGGCATCCCGGAGTACACGCACGAGCAGGTCATCCGGACTTGGTTCGACGGTGACGCGGAGACCTGGACGCGCTACGAGAAAGACCCCGGACATGCGGCTGCCGATAGCGGCGCCGGACCACTCACCGAGCATCTACGGCCGCTTCGACCTCTGGTACAACGGCGCCGGGTCGGTGCCACGGCTGCTGGAGTACAACGCGCAGACACCGACCTCGCTGGTCGAGCCGGCGGTCATCCAGTGGCACTGGATGGACCAGACCAACCTGCCACGCCGAGGAGGCCGGTTACCCGGTCGAGCTGATCACGATGAGCCAGATCGGCTGGGACGTGACCGGCGACCGGGTGCTGTTCGTGCCCTCGCCGGGCAGCGAACACGGGCCGTGCCGATCGACATCATCTTTCATGCTCTACCCGTGGGAGTGGTTCTGGAACGATGCGGCAAGGCGTTCTTCCGCAACATGGCCGACCTCACCAAGTACGGCACGGTCTGGATCGAGCCGCCGTACAAGGCGGCTGCTCAGTAACAAGGCCCTGTTGCCGGTGCTGTGGATGCTGTTCGGCGAGGACAAAGAGCGCGGCAAATATCTTCTGCCGTCCTATTTCGCACGGTCGTCCAAGGCGGCCGTGGGCCTAGGGCGCCGTCGACGCGTTCGATGGTCGTCTTCGTGACCCGCTCCGCGGCCGGCGCTCCGGCGGTCAGCGCTCCCGCGACGGCCGGCACCGAGAAGCCGAGGAACTCGCCCATCGTGACGGCTGCGAACCAGCGGCGGAACAGCCGCCCGTCCCGCGGCACGTCGGCCGGCGCCGGGACCGGGACCGGGACCGGGACCGGGACCGGGACCGGGACCGGGACCGGCAGATCATCGACGGTGACCTCGACCAGAACCGCGGCGGCGGACAGCCGAACCCTAGGGAACCGGGCCCGCAAGAGGTCGGCAGCCTCACCGGCCGCCCCGGCAACGTGTCCGGTGCCGCGATGCCAGCCGCCGTCACACCACACCTGCACCGCTGCGGGTTCACGGAAATGCCGCCACCAGCGTTTGGTGTCGGCGTGCCCGGCGAGAACCACCAACCGGCCGGCGGCGCGGGCCGCTTGGACCGGCACCGTGACCGTCGCCCCAGCGCGGGAGGTGTAGCGTAGCAGCACCGCTCCCGGTACGACAGCCTGTCCCACCCGGGTGGTCAGCAGCCGCAGCCGCCACGCCGGTACACCGGTTCGGCCGGTGCGCATCGAATCCGAGCCCATGATCACCGGATCATCGTCGTCTCTCGCCCGCCAAGCTGGGCTGGGCCGCTCAGCGCGCCCCGGCCAGGACTTTGGTCCCGCCTGCGACACCGTGTACCAGCGTGTCGAGGATGCCGCGACCGCTGAGGATGCCAACCACGGCTGCGTCCCCGACCACCGACGGATCGTCCCCAGCCTGGCCGAACTCGCCGGCTACCACCGGCCGGGTGTCGGGTGACATGCCACCTGGCCGACCTCGCGGCCGGAATGCTGGAGCTTCCTCGTAGTCGCCGGCCGGCCGGGCGAGGCCGCGCGGCCTCGCCCGGCCGGGACTTCGGTCACCGCGTCGGCTTATGCGGCGGGGCCTTGGCGCGGACGGCGGCGAAGGCGGTGCAGGCGGGTGCGAAGTCGATCCTGCATCAGGTCGGTCGCCTCCTGCATCGTCGAGCCGACACCGTGGACGTGAACGCCGATCCCGTTGACGTCCACGTGGGCGTCCACGCGATCACCGGGGGCCGCCGCGTCGAGAGTCAACGACGTACGAAGCACCTGACCCGAGGCGTGGTGCAGCGCGGACACCGTTTTCTCGATCGCGTACGCGGTGGCCTCCGGCGGCACGTCGCCGTGGGTGTGCACCTGCGGACGGCCGACTTCATCGATGCGCACGATGGCGTCTCCTTGCAGTCCCGCCTGGCCCCTTCGAGCCGGGCACAGTCGCATGGTCAGCCCGACAGGCATCCGGTCGGTAGGGTCCTTCGGCACCTCATCGCTCAGCGCAGGCAGCCCGGCGGGATCGGCAATCCCGGTCTGCAGCGTCCAATACGCTCGATACGGCCGTGCCGGAACACGACAACCGGCTCCGGGACCATCGGCCCTCCCACCGCTCGCCGGGCGGGCAGGATCATGGCAGGGAACCGATGAGAGGACAGCCGTGGACCCGACCACGGCTCGGTAACCGTGATCGCCTCGGACAAGACCGGGACGCTGACTGAGAACCGGATGAGCGTGCAGCAGGCGATCACCGCCGACGGTGCCCGCTACACCGTCGCCGGCACCGGCTACGCCCCGGACGGCGAGATCCGGTCCGCCGGCACCACGTCGCCGGCCGGGGACGACCTGCGCCGGCTGGCCGTCGCCGGGCTGCTGTGCAACGACGCCGACCTGATCGCCCCGGCCGACAACCGGCCGGACTGGACCGCAGCCGGTGACCCGATGGAGGCCGCGCTGCTCGCCTTCGCCGGCCGCTGCGACCTCGACATAGGCGCCGAGCGGGCGCCGCGCCGCGGACAGCCGCAGCCCTTCGATCAGGCCACCCGCTCGATGACGACCGTGCACCCCCACCACACCGGCGGCTACCTCGTCATACGCAAAGGCGCCCGGGAGAACCTGCTCGACCCGACACCCACGCGGGCATGCTCGCCGCCGCTGCCGACCTCGCTGGCAACGGGCTGCGGGTCCTCGCCGTCGCCACCACGGTCGCCGCCGGCCCGGTAGACGCGGCGGACCCGCCGCCGCTGCGGATCGCCGGACTGCTCGGCATCGGCGACCCGCTCCGGGCGACCGCCGTCGACAGGGCGAGGGCCTTCCACCGCTGCGGTGTGCGGCTGCTGCTGATCACCGGCGACCGCCCGGCCACCGCCGGCGCGATCGGCGCCGAGCTAGGCCTCATCAACGACGGCGACCAGGGACCGCTCGACCCGGACACCGTCGAGCACACCCGGGTCTACGCCCGCACCCAACCGGAACAGAAACTCGACATCATCGCCAGTCTGCAGCAGGGCGGCCACGTGGTCGCGATGACCGGCGACGGCGTCAACGACGCGCCGGCGCTGCGCCGCGCCGACATCGGCGTGGCCATGGGCGGCGGCACCGAGGTCGCCTCGGCAGGCCGCCGAACTGGTCCTGGTCGACGACATCCTGGCCACCGTGGCCGACGCCATCGGCGAAGGCCGCCGCAGCTACGACAACATCCGCCGCTTCCTGCGCTACGCCCTGTGCGGCGCCGCCGAACTGCTGATCATGCTGGCTGGTCCAGTGTTCGCGTCCTGTCCCGGCCGCCGCGCTCACCGCAGGATGCGTAGCGGTGCTTTCCGGGCCTGTTACTGCACGGTTTCTACCGCGGTGCGATCTCGGCGTGCCGCAGCTGTGCGGCATGCGGCATGACCAGAACCGGCACGGACGCGCGGTGCAGGGTGGCCATCGCGACGCTGCCGAGCAGGATCTCCGGGATCGCTGACCGGCCGCGGGAACCCACCGCCACGACCGCGGCCCGGTGCCGGTCAGCCGCGGCCAGCAGCGCGGCCGAGACCGACCGGCCGCCGTCCACCCGGCTGCCGTCGCGGTGGGCGACCGTCAGCTCATAGCCGGACGGCGCCGAGGGCTGATCAGCCCCGTCACCGACCCAGACCAGGACAATGCGCCGCCCGGCGAACAACCGCTCGACAGCGGCCAGGGCCCGCTGCGCGCCGTCCGAACCGTCCCAGGCGAGCACGATCGGGCCGTCCGGCAACGCCTGGCGTTGCGCCGTCAGCAACGGATAGGGCACCACCAGCACCGGACGTTGGGAATAGTGCACGACCATGTCGGAGACACTGCCGAGGACCGCTGTCGCCCCCGCCAGACCTCGGGAACCGACCAGGACCAGGTCGACGTCGAGCTTCCCGGCGAGCTCGCCGAGGTACAGGCCGTGGCCGCCGTCGCACCGTTCGGCCACCGGCTGCGCTGACCAGCCGGCGGATCCGGCAAGGGCGACCCCCGTGGCGGCGATCCGCTCCGCCAGAGCGGCTCCTTCGCGCTCGATAGCGGCAACGAACCCGTCCATCCCGCGTTCGCCCTGCCACAGCCGTCGCCGTACTGTTTCGTCGGTGAACGGCGGTGTCCAGAGGTGAACAATCCGTGCGGACGCATGCGGTAACAGCGTCGTCGCCGCGTCGATCGCCGCATTGGCGGCCAGCGAGCCGTCGAAACCGACCATCACGTGTACCGGTGGTGCCGCGGTCATCGTCACTATCTCCTCGCGTTACACGGAACTGAATCCGGTTCTTGCGTGCTCGCACGAACGAGCCGGCCACCACGACACACCGGACAGCAGCGGGCGGCCCGTTGTGATCGACGGTACCGTGCGCGCGGTCCACGTTCGCGGCCTTCGCCCGGTCAGCCGGTGTGCCGACGGATCGGTCCAAGCGCTCGCCGGCCGGCCGCGGACCGATCTCCGGGGAACTCGGCCGTGGTCTGGCCCGCTCGAGCCGTCAAACCCTGATGCGGATGCTCCCCGAAAGGCTTGCTGGCCAGCACCGCTAGTTGCCGGGTGCGACGTTGCAGGCCGACTTCGGCGGGCAGGCTGGACATGGCGTTCTTGACCGTCTTCCCGGTCAGAAACATCCGGCCGGCGATCTCGCGTTTGGTCAACCTCCCGGCCACAATCGTCCAGAATCCGCCGCTGCTTGGTCGGTCAACCCGGCGAGCTCGTGGTCGCGGTTCACGCCGAGCGCCGCGATCGGTGGGGCGCGTGGATCTGAACAGGCGAACCGTTCTGCCCGGCCCGCCGCATCGGTACCACCGGGAATCCGCCGCCCCGGACCGAGAAAGGCGAAGGTTAGGCCGGTGTCGCCCGCTGGATCATGCTCGTGGGTCCCGAAGAGGCGGGACCCTTGGCCCTGGTACGCAGCGCTCATAGCCGGCGAGCGTGAAGGTGTCATGCCGAGCGGAACTGCTGAAGGGTGTTCGGATGCGGCCGATCGAAGCGATGCTGATCGTGGTAATCGTGGTCGGACTTCACATCGTTGTCGTTCCCCGGTCCCGGCAGCGGTGGACGAGATGGCTGTCGGCCATCCCGATCGTGATCGCCGCCGTGCAGGCCATCGGCGAGGGCTTCCGCTGGCAGCTGGTTCCCGCCTATGCCATGGCGATCGTATTGCCTGCCGCGTGGCCGCTGTGGCGGATGTGGGCTGGGCGACCCGCCAGACGCCCGTGGACGCGGCGCTGTGCGCGGATCGCAGTCGGGGCAGTCTGCTTGCTCGTCCTCTGCGCCTCGGTGACGCTGCCCGTGGCGGTCCCGGTGTTCGGCTTTCCGGCACCGGCCGGGCGCTTTGGCGTCGGCACCCTGACGTATCACTGGACGGACGTGGCCCGGCCCGAACCGTTCACGGCCGATCCCGCCGACCATCGCGAGCTGATGGCGCAGGTCTGGTACCCGGCGACGCCAACGGCGGGTGCTGCACGGGCGCCGTACATCGCTGACGCCGATGCCGTGACGCCTGTGCTGGCTGAGCTGGCCGGCCTGCCGGAGTTCCTGCTCGGCCATTTCCGGTACGTCACCACGAACGCCGTCGCCGGCACACCGGTCGCCGGCGCAGCGGGCAGGTACCCGGTGCTGATGTTCCTGTCCGGCCTGTACGGCTTCCGATCGGTGAGCACCTTCCAGATCGAGGAGCTCGTCTCACAGGGATACGTCGTGATCGGTCTCGACCAGCCCGGCGTGGTCGCGACGGTCCGGTTCCCCGACGGTCGGCAGGTGCCGAACCTGCCGGTCGACCGGATCGGTCCGCTCGTCGACCAAAGTGTCGAGCCCCAGCCGATCACACCGGAGCTGAACGGCGTGCCGCAGCCGGACGGGCTGGTCCCGTTCTTCGCCCAGGATGTGCGTTTCGCCCTGGACCAGCTCAGCCGGGTCGACGTCGCCGACCCGCACCGTATCCTCACCGGACACCTGGATCTCGGCCGCGCCGGCGTCTTCGGGGTGTCCCTCGGCGGCCGGATTGCGGCTCAGTCGTGCCGACACGACGCCCGTCTCAAGGCGTGCCTGGTGATGGACGACCCCGCACCGGCCGATGTGGTCGCGGACGGGCTGCGTCAGCCCACGATGTTTCTCACCCGGGACGCGGAAACCATGCGGCTGGAACGCCGGAAATCCGGCGGCTGGAGCGAGCACGACATCGTGATGACACTCGGCACCATGCGCGCAGCGTTCGCGAAGCTGACCGGCGGCGGCTACTACGTCGAAATACCGAACCTTTTCCACGTCAACTTCACCGACCTGCCGTACTGGCTCCCGCCATCGCAGCAGCTGGGCCTGACCGGGCCGATCGGCGGCCGTCGCGGGTTCGCCATCATCAACGCCTACACCGTGGCGTTCTTCGACCAGACCCTGCGCGGCGCGCGGTCTCCACTGCTGGACGGGGCAGCCGGGGCGATCTCCGGCACGACCGTCGAGGTCCGGGCACCAGCACCGTAGACGACACTCACACCGGACCCCCGCCCGCCGGGGTTGGCAGCTCGCGAGACATCCACGCGCGTTGCTCTCGAACTCGCCGCCAGTCGTCGGCGCTCTGGGACGTACCTGGCCAAGGCCGACCGGCCATCATCCCGTGTCCTTTGCCAACCAACTTTGTTCGCGTGTCGGCGATGTTTGTCCCAGCGCGCGTTTCTGCCACTAATGATTGTCCGTTGCAGGTCAACGGCGATGCCGGAGTAGGACGACCGGGGGTCAGTCGCTTGCCGGCTGCTTGGGGAAATCGCGAGCGCTGTGCGCCTCGTAGTCGAGCCCGTAGACCTTCTTGAGATCCTCGATCGCCTTCAGCTGCGCCTTGCTGTGCGGGCTTGCGCTCGACTCCCCTTCGTCTCCGGGCACTGGTTCGAAGGAATGCAGAACGATCTTCTCCAGCAGTTCCCCGAGCGTCTGATCGTTGAACTCTGCGAGGCCCTTCAAGACTTTGACCAGGCGCGTCTCCATGCGAACGCCGAGCTGGACTCGCTCGATCTTGTGTGATGCCGAAGTCATGACCGACCACCTCTCGTTGTCCATGTCCCTAGGGACCAAGGTAACATTCGACGGCTTGGGGCTCCAGCGAGTTTCGCTTCACGTGGCTTGACGATGACTGCTGAGGGTTCCTCGGTTATGGCCTGTTTCGGGCGGGCGGTGATGTGTCGGGTGGGAGGTCGGTGAGCCAGTGGTGGTCATATCCGAGCTGTTCGAGGCGGGTTTGTAGCCAGCGCCGTTGACGGGTGTTGGCGGTTCGCCACTGGTGGCGAAGTCCGTCGGCCAGGTCATCGCGGCGGTGAGGAGCAAGCCATGAGATCAGGTCGTGGCAGATGTCGGCGATCTCGTTGGCGTGCTTGCGTCGCTGGTCGGCGGCCCCGATTAATTGGTCATTGTGGATGGAAGCCGTCAAGAGGCGGATTTCGAGGAACGCCAGGTGCAAGAGCCGGACGGTGGCTTCTTCCGTGGCGGCCGCGGGCGGAGCGTTGGTGGGTCGGCCGATGGCCAGGGCCGTCGGCGGCTCATCGACAAGTCTTGGCCGTTGGAGCCGGGCCGTTCGGCGGGTGGTGATGTAGGTGCGGACGGCAGGGTAGGACGGTGTGGCGTCGTGTTCGTCGTGCAGTCGCTGCCAGATCGCGGCGGCGGTGATTGCCGGGTTCGCCTCCAGCATCGCGTCGATGTGCTCGCGGAGCCCGAGTAGGACTGTCGGCTGCCGTTCGATCTTTTTGCGGGGCGGCGGGATCTCGGATTGCAGGGCTTTGCCGACGGTGCGGCGGCCGACGTGGTGCTTGGTGGCGAGAGCGCGGATGGACATGCCGAGCCGGGCGTCGTAGCGGATCGCCGCGAACCGTTCGCGTTTGCGCTGCTCGTTCAGCGTCTTCCGGGCCTCGTTCTCGCGGGACCGGCCAGGTGTGCGGGTTCGGGGCACCAGCTCGGGCAGGGCCCGGACGAGGTTGGCGGGATCACGGCCGGCCAGAGCGGCCAGCTTGTCCAGCTGGATGGGCCCGAGCGAGTTCGGTGGTGTGGTAAGCAGCAGGCGGAGGTAGCTGGGTCGCAGGTGGTTGGCCTCGGCGAGGCGGTGGACGTAACGTTCGGCCGTCTCTGCGGCTGACGGCCGAACCTGCCGGGGCAGCGGGAGCAGTTGGTCACCGGTCATGGCCGGCGTGCGGCGTTCGGGTGCCGGGCGTGATTCTGGGCGGCGTGGTCGAGGTCGACGGCGTCGAGCAGCTTCCTGGTGATCTTCTCGGTGCCGGTGAGGATGGCGTCCAGGGCGGCGCCGCGGATCAGGTGGGACAGGCTGCCGATCATGCCGGCGGTGCGCTGGTGCAGGTAGTCAGCGAGGCCGACCAGGGTGTCCGCCTGATGATGTTGCAGCCGCAGGGCGTTCTCGATCGTGGCGATCAGGCCGGTCCACTCGGCGGTGCGGGGAAACGGGCTGGTCGGGATCATGGTGAAGCGGCCGGCGATCTGGCTGCCGCGAACACCGGAGAACAGGCCGGCTTTCTCGACGTCGATGCCCGCGTAGAGAAAAGTCGCCGGGATCCGCTCGGAGAAGTATTTGAGGGTGTCGGAGACGTCGGCGCCGTTGCGGGTGCTCAGGGCAAGGTTATGGATCTCGTCGACCGCGACGACGCTGACCCGGGCATCGACCGCGACGCCGCAGACGGCTTCGATGATGTCGGTGATGTTCGCCCGGCTGGTGACCGGAAGACCGAGGAATCGGGCGAACTCGGCGGCGACCATGCGCGGTGTCGCAGCCGGCGGGACGGTGACATAGAGGACCGGGATCCGGTCGGTCAGTCCGGGGTGGCGGGCGGCGTCGATCGCTTGGTGGGTCTTGCCGAACTGGGTGATCGCGGTGGTCTTGCCGGTGCCTGCCGGCCCGGACAGGATGAGCCCGCGCCGGGCAGAGACCGCGTGCCGGTTGAGCAGGGTCAGCCGCCGCCCGGTGGTGATCACGTGCCGCGATGTCGAGGTCGCGACGGCGGCGAGGCGGGTGTGGTAGTCGAGACGCAGTTCGTTGTAGTCGGCCCGGCCCGCGTCGTCGAGGTTGCTGAAGCGCTGGCGGGGCAGCAGGTCCGGAGCGGTGACCGGTTCGCTGGTGAACCGCCGCCAGCCGGGCAGGGTGCTCAGGTGCCGGTGGTCATCGGCGGTCTCGATCGCCTGCTTCCACTGCGCCGCGGTGCCGGGATCGGTCACCATGGCTTCAGGGCTTCGGCGAAGGGATCGAAGACCTCCAACGGGACGACCGGTTCCCGCGGCGGTTCGCCGGGATCGGCGACCTCCGGTGGGTCCAGTGGTTCGTCGGCCGAGGCGGCTCGGGCGGCCCTGGTGGCGTGGGTCTTGGCCTGGACCCGCCGGTCCCGGGCGGTGGCCGCCCCGGCGTGTGCCCGGGCCAGCAGGTTCTGCGTGGCCGCGGCGAGTTCTTCCTCCGTGCCGGCGGGAAGGCCGCGCCGGACGTGGTCCCAGGCGAGTTCACCGAACGGGATAGGGGCCTGCCGCAGGTGCTTCCAGAACAGCATGATCCACCCGGGCTCGGGGTGGTTGCGGACCCAGACCCGCGAGACGTCGTAAGGGTCGTAGTGGATCTCCCACTTGTTGTTCTTCGCGGTGATCCCGGACGGCTGCCCGCGCAGCAGATCCAGGGCATCGCCGTCGTAGGTGCGCCGGCCGACCCGGACCCCGGACGCGGTGATCGCCTGCCACTTGGCCGGCAGCAACTCGACATAGTCGTCGGCGGTCAACGCAACCGGCGTGTAACCGGCGACCTCGATCAGCGTCGCGTACTTCTCGTTCGGACTGAACGCCCGGCCCGGCGCCAACGGATCCCGCAGCCCGTCGTGGGGCCGGTTCTGCCAGACCGTGACGATCCACTCATCGAGCAGGTCCTGCACTTCCCGCAACTTCCAGAGCCGGCCCTCGCCGATATCGCGGCCGCGGTGCTCGACCCCGCGGCCGACGTAACCGGCCAGATACTGGGCGAACAGCGTGCCCACCGACAAGATCGCCCGTTCGACGTGCGGTTTGTCGGTCGGGGTTGCCTTGCGGGCCGGCTGCAGGTTGATGCCCAGGAACCGGCAGGACGCCCGGAACGTGTGGGAGATGAACGCCTTGCCGTGGTCGCAGACGATGGTCTCGGGGACGATCACCGGGCGGGCCGCCGCGTGCTGCAGCCGGGCGTCGATGTCGAGCAGCCGCTGGTGCGGCAGCACCGAGGCCGCCATCCGCAGCGCGTCGCTCCAGCCGGGACGCATCGGCTCGGCAGTCACCGACCGGGCCAGCAACACTGAGGCGTCGACCGCCTTGGTCGAGGGCCGCAGCACTGCTGCGGTGATCGACCGCGTGGCGATGTCGACCAGCGCGGTCAGCTCCACTCGGGCACTCACGCCCTCGTCCAGCAGCACCATCACGTCCAACGGGGTCGAGTCGATCTGCATCACCTCACCCGGCGCGACCACGCCGACCTGTGAGAACGCCGTTTCCGGGCGGGCCGCCAGCGATCGGCGGGCGCGAGCTGTGCCGGTCGTCTGCCGGCCCTGCGACAGCCGGGCGAACAACCGATAGAGCGTGCGCTGTGACGGCACCCGCCCTGACCAACCCTCCGCCTGCTCCAGCAGCTGTCGGGTCCGCCAGAGCACGAACCCGGCAGTCCGGGTCGACGTGTCCGATGCTTCCGCGATCGCTGTCCGCATCGCCGTCACGACCTGCGCATCGACCCGGCCGGACGCCGACGACGGGCGCATCGCCCGCCGGTCCACCAAGCCGAGCAACCCATCCGTCTGGTAACGGTGCCGGCGGTCCCGGACACTGCGGGCGGTCACCTTCCGCCCCGCCGCGGCTAGCTCGACGGCCTTCGCCGCCTCCCGCTCGGCCAGGCTCCACTGCTGCGGGTCGAACTGCGGCCGCCCTGTTCATCGGGACGAACGCCAGTCAACACCTCCAGAATGTGCTGCTCCCACCACAGCGCCTCCTGCAACACCGGTGCCGGAACCGTGTCCAGCAGCCCGTAGGCAGGTAACACGCTCACGGCCGTCTCCAGGACGCCGCGCGGACGATCGACGACCCGGCCAACACGGCAACGTCGAGATCGGCGGCCAGGATTTGCTGCCAGAGCAGGTGAAACAATGCCGGCAACACCGCGAGCGGGTCACCCACCCGGGCGGCACCGACCATCAGCGGCGTCGGGTAGGCGAACACTCGCACCAACTGGTCGACGAGGTCGATCCGGGCGCCGTGCCGGGGATGCCGATACCGCGACAACCAGCGCAGATTCGCCGCCAAGACCGGATCCACAACGCCGAGCCGGCGAAACGCCCAGCCGACCTCGTCGCACGCGCGGGCAGTCACCGCGAACGCCGCCGCGTCCTTGTCCGGGATCCGGTCATCCGGACGGACGTCCACTACGACCCCGCCGCCGTCGATCAACCGGGCGAAGAAGTCCGGCGCGTGCCGCCGCCACCGCGTGCCGACCTGCCAATACAGCCAGAACGGCTGGGACGAGAACGCTGTCACCTCACGGTCAAAGTCCAGCCGCATAGCGTGGTCTCGCTCAAGCCAGGATTCGAAACCCACATGCCGGTCTGTGGTTGCCGACCACCACCAGCCCGGGAAATGCTTCTGCCCCCGTGACCAGCCGAAACCGCGTACCGGCGGCATCTCCTCGAACGCAACCGTCCAGCACTGCGCCAACGAGCCGCGGCAGCGAGACCCCGTCGCGTCAACGAACTCGATCTCGAAGTCCGCCGCGTCGAAGTCATCCCCTTCAGCCTCGACCTGCCCGCTCACCAGCCGATCGTCTCAACCCCGGCAGACAAACTTCGATGACACAAACCCTCACGGGGACAAAGTTCGCTGGCACGAGGGACAAACCTCGATGGCAAAGGACAGCCCGGTCCGGCACCACCGGGCAACCAGCAGTGGCTACGGTCGCGAGAAGAGGCTCCAGATGGTCGGCGGTTTCGACACCAGCTGCCGATCTCAGCGATCCGGGATGGTCGCGAGAGCCGACCGCAGAAGCTATCCAGGGCCATCGCGGTCCAGGTCAGCGGTTCCCTCGCCGGTGGTGCCCTGTCTCGGGACCACGGATCTTCGACGACGCCGGGGTGGTGTCGCCGGTGACGACCACGTGGTGCCCGAACTGACGACCACAGCCACAGCAGATATCAGCCATCGCCGACGCGGCGACGCTTACAGCAGATCCTCGCCGATTCATGGGGCGCGCAGCTACGCCCCGGGCCGACTGTGCGCCAAGGGACGTCTCCCGCACCTCGAGGGACCGTTCCCTGCCCCCGACATTGCCGTTCCCCGGCGCTGTCGCCAAGCATCATCGGACTCAGCTGGATATCCCCAGCAGTTCGGTTCGTTGCCCGGGACGCCAGGTCGGTGGTATGACGGCGAGTGCGTCGGCGGACGCCGCCGGGCCGAGGTAGCCGGGGTGAGCTCCGTCGATCGGGTGGGCGAGGTGCTGGTGCAGCCGTACCGGGATCAGTCGGGTGTGACCAGCGGCCGGTCGCGCGTCGCCGCAGACCACCGCGCTGGGCGATTGCGGCAGCGCCCGTCCGGCGAGACCGGCCAGTAGCGGTTGCAGCAGGGTGAACGAGGCGACCAGCGCGGCGAAGGGATTGCCGGGCACTCCGACGATCCACCGGTCGCCGGTTCGGGCGAGAAGTTGGGGATGCCCGGGCCGGCAGGCGACGCCGTCGACGTACACCGTCGCTGCGGCGGCGTTCAGGGCTGCGTGGAGGTGGTCGGCCGGTCCGACGGAGGATGATCCGCACACGACGGTGATGTCCGCTGCGGCAAGCGCGGAGGTGAGGGCGGCGGTAAGGGCGCCGGCGGGTTGGTCGGGCACCCGGAGCCGGGTCGTCGGGATGTGCCAGCTGGCGAGCAGGCCGGTGAGCATTGGGCCGATGGCGTCGCGGACCTGGCCGGGTCCGGGCAGGCCATGGTCGATGACCTCGTCGCCGGTGATCAGCATCGTCACCCGCGGCACGGCACGGACGGCGACGGCGTCGACGCCGACGCTGGCGGCCAGGCCCAGAGCGGCCGGGGTGAGCAGATGCCCGGCGGGCAGCAGCTGCTGCCCGGCGGTGACGTACTCGCCGTGCCGGCGCACATGCCGCCGCGGTCCGGGCTGGGCGGACACGATGTCCCCGTGCCGGGTGGTGATCTCGTATTCGACAACCCGGTCGGCACCTGATGGGACCGGGGCGCCGGTGGCGATCTCGGCCGCCTCACCCGATAGCAGGCCCGTGGCGGGCTGCTCACCGGCCAGCACACGGCCGGTGACGCGCCACGGCCCAAACCCGCAGGTGGCGTACCCGTCCATGGCCGCGTTGTCGAAGCCCGGCAGCATGACTGCGGCATGAACCGGCTCGGCCAGAGTACGGCCGCCGGCCTGTTCGAGCGGCACGGTCTCGGCGCTGATCGGGACCGGCAACCGGTGTGCCACGCTGCGGGCCTCGTGCCACGGCATCGGCACGCGGGTGCGGTGGTGCGGATGCGGCCGGACGGTGCTGGTCATCGCCGGATCACCGTCGGGGTCAGTTCGAAGGTCGCCACCGACGTCCGGGCACACGTCATGGGTGCTGGTTGAGTTTGGCTACGGTCAGCAGGACGACGCTGTCCTGCAGGGCTTGGAGGCTGTGCCGGGCATCCGGGACGAGGATAAGTTCCCCGGCATCGGCCTCGCCGGTGTCGTCGCCGGCGGTCATCCGCACCCGGCCGTGCATGACGTGCACGGTGGCCTCGCCCGGGTTTTCGTGCTCGTCGAGTTGCTGCCCGGCGGCGAGCGCGATGACGGTCTGGCGCAGTGTGCTGGCGTGGCCGCCGTGCACGGTCTGGGCGCTGCGGCCGCTGGA
Organism: Paractinoplanes rishiriensis; assembly: GCF_016862375.1. Taxonomy (GTDB): domain Bacteria; phylum Actinomycetota; class Actinomycetes; order Mycobacteriales; family Micromonosporaceae; genus Actinoplanes; species Actinoplanes rishiriensis. The sequence goes on from NZ_BOMV01000129.1 coordinate 19,264, forward strand.
TGCGTCACGGGCGGCGGCCAGGTGTCGGGAGGCCAGCTCGCTCAGTGAGACCTTGTGCACGTTGACCTCCAGCAGAGTCGGGCAGCGGGCCGGTTCCGGCCGGCCGGTTCGGCGCGCGGTGGTGGTTATTGGACGCGTTCCCAGCCGCGGCGGGTGGGTGCGGCGTCGCGGCTGCGGTAGACGATGTACGGGCGGGTCAGGTAGCCCAGCGGGGCCGAGAACACGTGCACGAGGCGGCTGAACGGCCAGAACGCGAACAGCACCCAGGCCGACAGCGCGTGCAGCCGGAAGCCGATCGGGGCGGCCTCGATCAGGGACTTGTCGGGCTGGAAGTAGAAGATCGAGCGGAACCACGGCGAGACCGTCTGCCGGTAGTCGTGCGGGTGCTCGGTCAGGTTGCCGAGGACCGTGGTGCCGAGGCCGAGCACGATGGTGGCGATCAGCAACACGTACATGATCTTGTCGTTGACGGTGGTGGCGGAGAAGACCGGGCCGACCGTGCGGCGGCGGTAGATCAGGATGGCGGCGCCGCCGAGGGTCATGATGCCGGCTAGTGTGCCCAAACCGACGGCGACGACGTGGTAGGCGTGCTCGCTGACTCCGGCCGCGTCGGTCCAGGATCGGGGGATGAGCAGGCCGCCGATGTGGCCGAGGGCGACCAGCAGGATGCCGAAGTGGAACATCGGGCTGCCGATCCGCAGCAGGCGGCGTTCGTAGAGCTGAGACGAGCGGGTGGTCCAGCCGAACTTGTCGTACCGGTAACGCCACACGTGGCCACCCACGAAGATCGCCAGGGCGACGTACGGGACGACGACGTACAGCAGGGTGGCGGTCATCGCTGGGCTCCTTGCAGGGAGAACGGGGAGAGCCCGACCTTCTCCTCGGGCGGGCCCTGGGCGGCGAGCCGGGCCACCGCGGTGAGCTCGTCACCGGCGAGCGCGGGCAGGGTGGCGGTGATCGAGTCGACCACCGCGGCCCACGGCGACGAGCAGTGGTGCAGGGCCAGGCGCAGCAGTTCCAGGCCGGCGCGGTGCTCGGCCAGCAGACCGGCGCCGTGGTCGGGGACGATGGCGGCGTACTCGAGGACGACGGACAGGTGGTCGGGCAGTTCGTCGTCCGTCAACGCCAGCCCCGCCGCGGCATAGGTCTGCTTGAGGTGCAGCAGCGCCATGCCGCGGTTGCGGGTGTCGCCGTGCGCGTAGTAGGTGAGGAACAGGCAGCAGCGTTTGCGGTGGTCGAAGGTCGCGACGTAGTCGGCGGTCAGCTGTCCGGGTGCGGTGGTACGCGCATGCTCGATGAAGCGGCGCAGCGGCGCGCCGACCGGGTGGTCGAGGGTGCCGGCCACCTGGGTCAGCAGGTCGAGTCGCGCGAGCAGGGCTTCGTCGGGGTAGCCGAGCAGCAGCGACTGGGCCTGCCAGGCGCGCACGGTGGCGGTGCTGTCGGCGGTCATGGTTGGGGCTCGATCTCGGCCGTCGGGTCGCCGCCGGTGGGCCGGGCGTCGGGGCGGGGTGGGAACAGTCCTTCGGGGCGGCCCTTGCCGTCCCAGTTGAGCAGGTTCACGCGCAGGTCCTTGTCGGCGGGGTCGACGAGGGTGTCGCTGGTCTGCCGGTTGACGAGCATGTGGAAGTTCTCCACGGCGATCGGCTGGGAGCCGCCGGAGGATTCACCGAACGGCCCGGAGCCGCCCATGCCCGGCCCGCCGTCGTAGTTGAGGCTGCACTCGGTGGCCAGTTCCTCGAGGCTGTGCGCCTGCTCGGCGTGCGCGGGCGGGATCACGTAGCGTTCGTCGTACTTGGCCAGGGCGAGCAGCCGGTACATGTCGTACAGCTGCTCGCCGGTCATGCCCACCGCGGCCGGGATCGTCTCGTCGGGTTCCCGGTCGAGGTTGATGTCGCGCATGTAGGAGCGCATCGCGGCGAGCTTGCGTAGCACCGCGTCGACCGGTGCCGGGTCGCCGGCGGTGAACAGCTGCGCGAGGTAGTCGACGGGGATGCGCAGCGCGTCGATGGCGGCGAACAGGTTGCCCGGGTCCTCGGCGTCGTAGCCGGTGTCCCGCACGATGTCGACCACCGGGGACAGCGGCGGGATGTACCAGACCATCGGCATGGTGCGGTACTCCGGGTGCAGCGGCAGCGCGACCTTGAACTTGTTGATCAGCGCGTGGATCGGCGAGCGCTGGGCCGCCTCGATCCAGTCGCGGGGGATGCCGGCCTGTTCGGCGGCGGCCACCACGACCGGGTCCGCCGGGTCGAGGAACACCTGCCGCTGCGCCTCGTACAGATCGTGCTCGTCCGTCGTGGCCGCCGCCTCAAGGACACGGTCGGCGTCGTACAGGATCAGGCCGATGTAGCGCAGGCGGCCCACGCAGGTCTCCGAGCAGACGGTCGGGATGCCGACCTCGATGCGCGGGAAACAGAAGGTGCATTTCTCGGCCTTGCCGGTGCGGTGGTTGAAGTACACCTTCTTGTACGGGCAGCCCGACACGCACATCCGCCAGCCGCGGCACCGGTCCTGGTCGACCAGCACGATGCCGTCCTCGCTGCGTTTGTAGATCGCGCCGGAGGGGCAGGACGCCGCGCAGGACGGGTTGAGGCAGTGCTCGCAGATCCGCGGCAGGTAGAACATGAACGTCTGTTCGAATTCCAGCTTCACCTTGTCGGCGATGGACTTGAGCAGTACGTCTTTGTCGCCGTGGTCGGGTGAGCCGCCGAGGTTGTCGTCCCAGTTCGCCGACCAGGTGATCTTCATGTCCTTGCCGGTGAGCAGCGATTTCGGGCGGGCGACCGGGGTGTGTTCCTGCAGCGGCGCGTTGGTGAGT
>NZ_BOMV01000130.1 GCF_016862375.1 Paractinoplanes rishiriensis
CTTTTAACCCGCTGCATTATGTGCAGAAGCCGGAATACTGGGGCATCGAGGTCATCGGATGCACACCCCCGATCGGTCAGCCCGCGATCGTCCCGTACGTGGTCGAGCTCAACCTGACCGGCTATGTCGGAACGCGAGGCATCGAAGTCATCGGGGCGAACCAGACCGAGCGGATCGAGCTTGTGGCCGCGGTCGAGGCCGAATAATCCGCGCACGACAAACGGGCGGGGGCCGCGCGGCCCCCGCCCGGTTCGTCATGTCACCCTTACGCCGGGGTGGCGCCGGTGATGGTGAGCTGATAGGGGAACGGATCGCCGACCCCGACCTGCCACATCGTGTAGTTGCGGTGCTGCGACGGTGTAGCCGCGACGACGAGCATCATGTGCGTCTCACCGCTCTGGAGGCTGAAGTTGGCCGTCTGCCCCGGAGCGAACTGACCGCTGTAGCGCACCGAGAAGTCGCTGCGGACGGCGACCAGCTGGAAGCGCCAGTCCGCGCCTGCCAAGGTGGACTGTCCTTGCAACTGGACGCTTACCTGTCCGCCGGTCGGGTTGAGCCGGACGATGTTGTGCCCGTACTGGTGCGGCGCGTCGCTGCTCGCGATCCGGTAAACGCCGCCACCCTGGCTCTGGAGGGGGTCGGTGTGCAGCGGCCGGTATGCTCCGCCGCCGCGCCACAGGTCGCTGCGGATGGCCTGCCCGTCGGAGAAGTCGTACACGACCTGACGCGACGCGTAGTCGCCGATGAGCTTGGCGAACGCCTGGTGGTCCAGGCCGAGTACCCGCTTGATGGTGTTGATCGGATGCTCGCCCTGCCGTGCCTCGTACCAGAATCGGTTGATGACTTCGGGTCCGTAGGTGTCGCGGATGGTGTTGAACAGCATCCAGTCGCCGTAGTAGGTCTCCTGGGCGAGCCAGCGGAAGTGCTGGCGGTCGACGTAGTAGCCCGATCCGACGACGACCTCGGGGCGCTTCATGCGGGCCATGTAGTTGGCGTGCGCCTCCCACACCGGCCCGGACACCGGGTTGCCGTGACCCCAGCCGCCGCCGTTGCCGTTCGTGGCGTTGATGTCACTGGCGAAGGACTGCAGGACGTGGTTGAACTCGTGGGATTCGACCCAGTTGTCCCAGGTCTTGTCGTAGGGCAGGCACATGTGTCCGGCCCCGATGTCGTCCTGTCCGGCCCAGTTGGCCCTGGGCAGGAAGTCGCCGGACCAGGACCCGCACAGATACAGGTTGATGCGGTAGGTCGAGCCCCGCGGGTGGTCGGCCGGGTCGACCCAGCCGACCTGGTTCACGTAGTAGTCCCAGATCTCCTCCATGTGGTTGGCGACCCACTGGGGATAGTTGTCGTACCCGCGCTGCCGGCCCCAGGCGACGACGTCGACGGCGTTGCCCCAGCGGACCGTGAAGTTCGCGGACTCGACAGCGTTTCCGGTGTAGGCACCCGCGTCGGTGATGAACCTTGGGACGCGGGACTGCTTGGCCAGCTGGGCCTGCTGGACCTGCTGGACCTGCGAGGCCTGCGGGGCGGCGTGTGCCGGGGCCGCTGCGACGGCCGTCAGCGAGCCGGCGACGAGTGCTGTGCACACGGCGCCGGCTCCGAGCCGGCGGACGCGTCTTCGCGCTTGCGTGGCTACCATGGCGTGGGGCTCCCTTGGTCTAAGTGATCATTTTGGCTTCGACAGTTGGATGATCATCAATGTCGGGTGCGGCGTCATCGGCGGGTGCACCAGGGTTCAGGTCGATATGGGCGCGGCCGTCGAGGAGGCCGACCGCAGGCACCAGGACGCAGACCCGGCGGTCAGCGCCATCGGCCGACGCCGGCCGTGTGTGGAAGATTGCGCGTTGCGGCTCCCTTCGGGACACCCCGCCCGACGGTGCCGGGGGCAGAGTTGACTAGAGACGGCCTGATGCACGCAGTGCTCGCCCCACACGGCTCCCGCGGCTGACCGAAAACCTTTTCGGGAACCGTACATCAATGGATGTCGATGTCAAGGGGCGGCCCTCGCTCCTGCATCGGACACGGAGCCGAATGGTGTGGGGAGGTCTGACAGACTCTGCCGCGATCCAGGTGCGTCAACTTGGCAGTGGGGTTTGTCCTTCTCAGCGGTACGGCTCAACCTGCCGGCCGGGGTCGGGACGGGCGGCTGGCACGTGAGGGCCGCCTGCAGCGCCACGAACGGTGACGTCCCTGACCAGGCGCGAAGTCCACGACTACGACGACTGCCTATTCATCCGAGGCGCCGTAGCGCTGTCTCGATAGCGACCTCGACCCGGGAGGTCATGCCGGGCACGTCGACGGGACGGCGCCCAGCGACCTGACTACGGACCCACTTCGGCCCGCTGTCGTCATAGTGCAGCAGGGCATACAGGTCCCACCACGGATCGAGAGTCACCCCGGCGATCGACTCATAGAGCGACCGGAGCTGCTCCGCCCACTCCGGCGAGTAGAGCGCCGCCAAGTATCGACGACAGTGCCCGACGTCAATCGCGCGCGACCCCCGATGGATGGAGTTCCAGTCGGTCAGTCCAGTAATCCTCCCGCGCGACCACAGCAAGTTGACCGGCAGGAGATCGCAGTGCAGAAAGACGGCAGTGTCCTTTGGCGGCGGCGCCGCCATGACACCAAACGCCGCCTTCCACACAGCCGGCTTCGGTGCGTCGACCGGCACCCGAAACCCGTCTAGCGGAGCGATCCAAGAATCCGTCCATGGTCTGAATATCTTCGCGGGGAGATCGAGGGAATGCAGCAATACAGCAATCTCCGCGATCCTCGTCATCCACGAGCGAGGTTCCGCCGGATTGAGGTGAAGATGGCCCGGCAACCGGGTCATCAGCAACGATGGCACGCCCCCCGTCGAGGCACCAGCAACATCAGTAGCCAGGATGTCCGGGACCGGGAGCCCGCTTCCGGCCACCACACCAAGGTTGGCGATCTCCTTTTCCAGGCTCTCCTGCATGGCAAGCCCGCCCGGGTACTGCCGCAGTACGACGAACGTTCGCTTTCCACGCCGCTCGACGGTCAGCCGATTCACGGCGGAGCAGACGCCACCGGTCAATCGGCGATAGCCAACGACGCGACTGCCCCGACCCATCGACGCCGCAACCCAGGCGAGAGTCTCCGCGGAGGGTCGGCGCTGCCTGAACCCGCCATCCCTCCAGTCGCCGTCGGTCATGAGCGCGACCCTATTCATCAGAGGCCGGCGGCGACAGGCGTTTCCAACCCAGAGGCAGTGACCCGTCACGAGGCCCCGGCGGGGTTGATCGCTAACCCGGTGGCGGCGATGCTGGGGGCGTGGAGTACGTGTCCAGAGTTCCGCGGCCGCCGCTGGACGGGCTGATCGACGACCTCTACTACCTGGAGGGTGCGGCGCCGTACGCCCGGCTGGTGCTGCCGCCGGCGCCGACGGCGCTGCTCATCGTCAACCTCGGGGCGCCGTTTCGCGTCCGTGCCGGCGCCGACGTCGAGACGGCCGGGTACGCCGACGGCTGCGTGGTCACCATGCCCACCCGCGCGTGGGAGTTCGGCTACCCGCACCGGACCCGGTCCGTCGGTGTGCACTTCAAGCCGTGGGGGCTGGCGCCGTTCCTGCCGATGCCCGCGGCCGAGCTGTGTGACCGGCCGGTGACGGTCGAGCAGGTCTGGGGCCGGCCCGCCGTTGCTGAGCTGCGAGACCGGCTGGCCGCGGCGGCCAGGCCGCGCGAGATGCTGACGCTGCTCGAGGAGGAGCTGATGCGACGGCTGTGCGAGACCACCGGCCTTGGGCTGGTCCGCCATACGAGCAGCGTCATCGCGGCGGCCGGCGGGGCGGTGGCGATCGGCGACCTGAATTTGGCAGCCGGTGTCAGCAGCACTCATCTGGCACAGCGGTTCAAGGAGCTCATCGGTGTCACGCCGAAGCGGCTGGCCCGCACCTACCGCTTCACCGCCACCGTGTTCGCGATCGACCCCGCCGGACCGATCGACTGGGGCGAGCTCGCCGGTGGCGCGGGCTACTTCGACCAGGCCCACTTCGGCCACGAGTTCCGGGCGTTCACCGGGCTCACGCCGACCCGGTACGTCGAAGTCCGGCAGCGGTTCCTGCGCGAACATCCCGGTCACACGCTGGACGGCTGGCCGCTGCTGGTGGATTGATTTCTTACAAGAACCGCAGCTCACGGCACGCTAACTTGGGGGCGTCCCCAAGCAGAGGAGAGCCCCGTGGGCAAGGTGGTCATGTACAGCTCGGTGTCGGTAGACGGCTTCATCGCGGACGAGCACGACCAGCCCGGACCGCTGTTCGACTGGTTGACCAGCGGTGACGTCCCGTTGGACGACAGCGGCATGCTGAAGGTGTCGCAGACCTCCTACGACCACACCCGGGCGTACTGGGGCCAGATCGGGGTGACGATCGCCGGCCGCCACGTCTTCGACCTGACGGACGGCTGGGACGGGAAGCCGCCGAGCGGGATCGACCACGTGGTCGTCGTGACACACCGGCCGCAGCCCGAGGGCTGGGACCCCGAGGCGCCGTTCCACTTCGTCGACGGGGTCGAGGCAGCCGTGGCCAAGGCGCAGGAGCTTGCGGGTGACCGCCTGGTCGAGGTCGCCGCGGGCGACGTCGGTGGCCAGGCGCTTGCCGCGGGCCTGGTCGACGAGGTGCGGATGGACGTCGTACCCGTCGTGTTCGGGTCCGGCAAGCGCTACTTCGGGTCGGTCGACGCGCAGCACCTGCTGGAAGATCCGGACGTGGTGATTGCGGGCAACCGGGTGCTTCACCTGCGCTACCGGGTGCGCCGTTGACCAAGCAATATCGGTCGTCTGACCGATTCGGGGCGGGTGTCTCACCGCGACCATGTGACCAGACCGAGTATCGGCGGCGCTGGTGAGGAGCGGGAGCATGGTCGTCGAGCGCACGCCCGAGTCGTGCCTGCGGGTGCAGGTGACGCGGACCGGGCCGGCCCTGGTTTGCATCGCCGTCGCCGGGGAGCTGGACCTGGATACCGCCGGTGTCCTGGCCGGGCGGGTGCGAGATGCGCTGGGTCTCATCCAGCCGGACACGATGCTGCTGGACCTGGAAAAGCTGGAGTTCATCGACGTGGCCGGTGTCCGCACCCTGTATGAGCTGCACGCCGCCGCCGCGGCCGTGGACTGCACCCTGGTCATCCGGCACGCGCCACGGACCACCCGGTGGATCTTGTCGGTGTTGGGGCTCGACGAGTTGTTCGCGCTGGCCGACCGGCGCCAACGGCACCCGGAGCCCGGCAGCTGAGCACCGTCAGTCCTGGACGGGCCGCCGCGCGGCGGCCCAGGCGGCGATCTGGGCCCGCGAGGTGAAGTCGAGTTTGGTCAGGATGTGCTCGACGTGGGTGTTGGCGGTGCGCCGGCTGACGACCAGGCGTTCGGCTATCTGCGGATTGGTCAGTCCCTCGGCGACGAGCGCGGCGACCTCGCGTTCGCGCCGGGTCAGCGGCGCCCATCCGGTGGGCGGGTGCGGGACCGCCGGTGTAGTCGACGGCTCGTCGAGCGCGTAGTCGACGCCTGCTTCGCGGTCCAGGCTCAGGCCGTCGGCGAGCGCCGCCTGGAAGCCGCTGTTGCCGATCTTGTCCGCGGCCTGTCTCTCGACCAGAGCGCGGGTGGCGGACAGGTCCGGCGATCCCAGCTGGGGCAGGCCGACGGTCTCCCAGATCCGGTGCGCGACGCCGAGCAACCGGACGGACCGTTCGGCGTCGCCCAGCGTCGCGGCGGCGGTGGCCAGGACGTCGACCGCCATCGCGGAGCCGCCGCTGTCGCCCAACTGCCGTTTGAAGCGCAAGGCGTCTCGGGCGTAGCGGACGGCCGCACCGGGGTCGCCGCGGCCTATCTCGCCCAGGGCGCGCAGGTAGTCGGCATAGGAGCGCATCCAACCCTCGCCGTACTCGTCGCTCAGTGCCCTGGTCGCCTCGGCGATGTCGACGTCGCGGTCGAACTCGCCGGCGAACGCGAGCGCGATGCTTTGTGCGGCGAGCGCGGCGAGCAGGCCGGTGCCCGGATCGCCGCCGTTGCGGTGCAGGTCGGCCGATTCCTCCGCCAGGGCGAGCGCACGTACGGGATCGCCGTGAAGTGTCGCGTGGGCGCTGGCGACGTATGCGATCCAGCCCGCCGCGACAGTGTCGGCCTGTGCCGACGCCAGCGGACGGCACTGGGCAAGGCGGGCCTCCGTCGCCTTCTCGTCGCCCTGGTTCGCGGCCACCCAGGCGCAGACCCACAGCGCCCTGGTCAACGCCGGGCTGAGCGCATGGTCAAGGCTCAGGGCCCAGTCCAGGTACTGCCGGCCCTCCCGGCAGCGACCGCAGGCGATCCAGAAGAAGACCAGCGCACCGACCATGTCCAGCCCGGCCTCATGCTCGGCCGGATCGGACAGGCTGAAGTCGAGCGCCGCGCGGATGTCGGGGTGCTCCCGGCGGAGCCGCGCGTACCAGGCGACCTGGTCCGGGCCGCACCACTCGGCGTCGAATCGGCGGGCCAGCTGACGGTAGAAGTCGCGATGCCGGCGTCGGAGCCGCTGCTCCTCGTCAGTTTTCCGCAACAGCTCCAGGCCGTACTCGCGAATGGTGTCCAGCAAGCGGTACCTGGCGCCGGCCGCATGCTCGTCGCACAACAGGATCGACTTGTCCACCAGCCCGGCCACCAGCTGCAGGAGGTCCGCTCCGGCGAGTTCGTCGTCGGCGCAGATGTGCTGCGCCGCGGCCAGGTCGAAGTCGCCGGCGAAGACCGACATCCGGGCCCACAGCAGCCCCTCGGACCTGGTGCACAGGGCGTAACTCCAGTCGATCGCGGTGCGCAGCGACTCGTGCCGGCCGGCGATGCCCCCGCCGGTGCGGCTCAGCAGAGCGAACCGGTCGGCAATCTGATCGTCGAGCAGATCGGCGATCTGCTGCACCGGCAGCGCGCGGGTGCGTACCGCTGCCAGCTCGATGGCCAGCGGAATCCCGTCCAATCCGCGGCACAGCCGTTCGACCGCGTCCTGATTGGTGTCGACCAGGGCAAAGGTCGAGGTGGACGCGCGGGCCCGCTCGACGAACAACGTCACTGCGGGGTCCGCCGGCAACGGCGGTAGCGGGTAGACGTGCTCGCCTTGCACGCCCAGCGGTTGGCGGCTGGTCGCCAGCACGCGCAGCCGCGGTGCCCCCCGCAACAGAGAGTCGATCAGCTCCGCGCACGACTCGGCCAGGTGCTCACAGGTGTCCATGATCAGCAGCAGCTGGCGCCCGGCCAGATACTCGGCCAAGATTGCCACCTGCGGCCGGGTCGACTGGTCGCGCAGTTCCAGGGCCTGGCCCACGGCCTCGGCCACCAGGTCGGGTCGCGCCAGCGTGGACAGATCGACGAACCATGCCCCGTCGGCGAACGCCCGCTGCACCTCGGCCGCAACGCGCAGCGCCGTGCGGGTTTTGCCCACCCCGCCGACGCCGGTGATCGTGACCAGCCGGGAGCCCGTGAGCAACCGTTTCAGCGCTGAGCGCTCACCGGTCCGGTCCACGAAGCTGGACAGCTCCGCGGGCAGATTTCCCCGGCGCCGTGGCGTGTGCGCAGTTTCCGGCACCCCAGCCTCGCTCGACGACAGCTCACCGATTCCTCGCAGGATAGACCCGGGCACGGCCGGTGTCTTCATCCCCGGATCGAACGGGTGACGTCAGCCGGCGCCTCACGCAGCGGCGTTCGGTCGTCGTGACGGAACCGCTGCTGTCGCCAGGAGCGTGAACACCACCACCCCGGCGAAGGCGACCAAGGTCTGCCGATCGGGGTGGATCAGGGACTGGCCGCGCTGGGCCTGCCAGGCGAGCACGGCGAACACGCCGGTGCAGCCGAGTCCGGCGATGCCGACCAGCCGGGCGCGGACACGCTCGTCGCGCAGCCAGGTGACCCGGGTCGCGAGCAGGGCCAGGATCGCCGTCACGAGCAGCAGGAGGTGAATGGCGTGCAGGCCGAAGAAGTGCGGCACCCGCAGGTCGCCGCCCGTCGAGCTCCAACCCGTGACGGGCATGCCGTGGCCGTCGGGATCGCCGATGCCGTGCCCGCCGACCATCGACACGGACTGACCGTTGGCGTCGGTGACCGTGCGGGCCGTCGGGCCCGAGGAGCCGGCGAGCCACCCGGCGACGACCATGCTCGCGACGGCGAGACCCAGCCCGAAGCGCAGGGCGCGGTTCGTCGGCCGGTCGCCGGTGCGCTGGATCAGGAGCAGGACCGAGACGACCAGGGTGACGAGCAGCAGCGGCATGACACCGAACTGGAACGTCGTCTGTACGGTGCGGGCGATCGCGTCGGTATTGTCGTTGAAGTGGCTGAAGGTGCCGTTCGCGGCGGCGAACGCTACGGCGGCGACGTCCAGTGTTCCGGCGACCGCGAAGACGGTGCCGAGCCACCACGCCAGGCGCCTTCCCCTGGTGAGCCTGGTGAGCAGCCAGGACAGCGTCAGGGCGTAGGTGCCGATGGCGAAGCCGAACTTCAACGGCTTCAGCCAGACCGACTCCTCCATGATCAGCCGGTCGTCGACGAACATGCCGACGGCCGAGACCAAGGCCAGGGAGTACATCAGCGCCACGTTCACCAGCAGCGGGCGGTGCCAGCCGCGCACCGCACCGAGATGGACAGGAAGCTTGGACATGGCCATCAGCCTTGGCGAAAGTCCGCCGCGAAACGATCCGGCTGACCCCCGGACACCACTACCGGCCAACCCCACCAGGAAAGCGGGGGACAGCCTCATTGCCCGCGGCGGGACGGCGTCAGCCGGCGTCCTCGGCGGTGCCGTACTCGTCGTGGCGGCGCCACCACTGGTACGGCGGTTCCTGTGGGTAGCCCTCCGGCGAATCCTCCCACTCCTCCTGGCGGCCGAGCGGGGTCAGGTCGAGCAGACTCCAGACGTTGCCGGTCTGCTCCGCGGCGCGTCCGTTGGTGAAGTAGGTGCGGTAGAGGCCGGCTCCGTCGCGGAGGAAGACGTTGAGGCCGAAGTACTGGTCGACGTCGAAGTCCCGGGAGAAGTCGTCCTTCGTGGTGTACCAGGGCACGCCCTGCCAGCCCATCCGCTCGCGGTAACGCGCGATGTCGGCCTGCGGGGCGGCGGAGACCAGGACGAAGGTGACGTCGCGGGCGTTCAGGTGGGCGAGGTGACCGAGGTTGTCGGTGAACATCGCGCAGCCGCTGCAGCCACCCGCGGGCCAGTCGGCGACCCCGGGTTCGAAGAAGTGCCGGTAGACGATCAGTTGGCGGCGGCCCTCGAACAGATCCGGCAGGCCCACCGTTCCGTCCGGCCCTTCGAAGGCGTACCGCTTGTCGACCCGGACACGCGGCAGCCGGCGGCGCGCCGCGGCCAGCGCGTCCTTCGCGCGAGTGTGCTCCTTCTCCCGGCGCAGGAGGTCCTCGCGGGCGGCGTTCCCCTCTTCGGCGGATACGACAGGTGGCAGTTGCACGCAACAACCCATACCCCTGCGGCCGGCCTGGTAACCCGGGTGACGGGATGGCTGGAAAGGCGCCGGTGGGACTGACCATTTCTCTATGTCTCCTCCGGCCCGGTGCCAGCGCTGTATAAGTAACACCAGGCGAAACCAATGGGATCGGGGGAACCATGGGAAAGATCGGCGTACTGCTGGCGACCGGGGCCGCTGTTTCGGGAGCCGTCGTTGGATTTGCCGGCCCGGCGGCGGCCAGCGACTACAACCGCACCGTCAATATCTGCAATTACTCCAACGAGCGGGTTCAGGTCGCCAAGATCAGTGACCAGGCCGGTGGCATGGTCAGCGAGGGTTGGTACTCGTACGAAAACGGGGAATGCTCGACGCTGACCGGCCGGTTCATGCGGATCAAATCCGCGGACGGCAGCACCTGGACTTTCAGCGGGACTTACACCACGCAATTCTGTGTGGCGTCGAAGGCATTCACCATTTACTCGCCGAACAGTGAGTCGGCGTGCGACACGTACGGCGGCACGATGGCGACCTTCTCCTCGGTCCCGGCCGGAAGCGGGACCCACAAAATCAACCTGCGGCCCTAACCGATCCGGCGGGAGACGGCGTCGGCCAGGTCTTCGATCGCCCAGGCCACCTCGATCGGCGCGGTGAGGTGGGCGGCGTGCCCCTGCTGGCGCAGGACCTGCCCCGGCAACAGCCGGGGCAGAACCGCGGCCAGCGCCTCCGAACGCCGCCGCAGATTCGCCGGGCTGCGTTCTCCGCGGAGCAGGCAGGTGGGGACGTCGAGGCCGGCGTACCGGTCCAGCCCGACGCCCAGCGCCTCCATCGCCTCGTCGTCGCTGATCTGCGCCGCGGCGTACGGTCGCAGCTTTCGCCAGCCGGACAACCTCGGCGCCTCGACGATCTCCCGCAGGTGGATGGCCATGGCGCGGCCCGGCCGGCCGGCGTCGAGCGCCGCTCGCGCACGCCGCAACGCCGCACCACCCAGCGGCCGGTCGACCGCCACCGGCGGCTCATAGAGCAGCATCCCGGCGAACAGCGCCGGCGCGGTCAACGCCGACTCCAGCGCCACCACCGCGCCCGACGAGTGGCCCACCAGCACCAGCGGGCCGTCCAGGACCTTCGCGATCGCCAGCACGTCGTCGACCTCGGTCGCCATGCTGTGGCCCGGCGGTGGGCGATCGGCGGCGTACAACCGACGGTGAATGCGCACGACCCGGAACCGGTACGCCAGCCTCGCCGCGACCTCGGCCCAGGACGATGCGTCGCTCGATCCTGGATGGACGATCAGGATGGGCGGGCCCTGGCCCTGATCGGTGGCCCTGATCGGCGTGCCGTCGGCGGAGGTCGCGGTGATCGTCACGGGCCGGACAGTACCCGGGGAGCGGAGCCGGAACTCGTGCGCGGTGAACGCCGTGACCATCGTCGCGGTGGAGCCCGGCGGGCTGGCCTGGATCACCGGGCTTCGACGTGGCCGGCGGTGACCGCGGCGGCCAGCAGCGCGTGGTCGCGTTCGGTCTGGGTGGCGTACGTTTCGGCGAAGTCGGCGACGGCCTCGTCGAAGGTGGGCGACTTGCCGAGGTACCCGGCGATCGCGACCCGGTCGCCGGCTCGGGCGTGTCCCCGGGCCAGGGTCCAGCCGCAGAGGCGCGCGTACACGTTCATGCTCTGCGGGCTCATCTCCTCGATGACGGCGGAGAGCTTCCAGTCCCGCAGCTGCCGCACGTAGTAGTCCTCGTCCTCGCGACCGACCGGCCGGGCGCGCATCCAGCCCAGGAAGATGTCGCTGGTGGCCTGCCTGAGGTGCTGGCCGGAGACCACTCGTTCGCCCTGGTTGGCGTACTGCGAGGCGCCGGCGTACTCGGCCAGCGCGGAGGCCTGCGCCTGTTTGGCCTGCAGCAGCAGGACGTCGTCGGTGCCGTCCGCCTCGAGCAGCAGGATCCACGCCCGGGTGCCGACGCTGCCCACCTCGACGACCTTGTGCGCCGCGTCGGCGAGGGTGAAGTGACCGAGCAGGCGCCGCCGGTCGGACTGCAGGGTGGCGCTGTACGCCTCGAGCAGTTTCCGGAGCCGCTCGAGGAGCACGTCGATGTCGAAGCCGAGCAGCTGGTCGATCGGGACGACCAACGGCGGATCACTGATGATCCGCCGCCGCCCGTCGGCGACGGTGGTGAGCTTGCCGACCGCCTGCAGGCTGTCGCGGGTGCGTGCCTTGGCGAGCGCGGCGTCCGCGGCGTCGAGGCCGGCCCGCTGCTCCTTCAGCTTGCGTCCGGTCAGCGTCGACCGGTAGTCGGCCAGGACTTCCTCGCCGGCCACGACCAGGCTGGCGGCCAGCCGTTTGACGTCCCATTCGAACGGGGCCGGGGATGGTCTCGTCGAAGTCGTTGATGTCGAACACCAGCGTGCGTTCCGGGGAGGCGTAGGCACCCCCGGACTACTTGAGCAGTGAACCCACCGGATCGCGTGACCCCGCGGGCCGGAACTCGGCGTGCGGCTCCAACGGGACCGAGGCACGAGCGCCCTTCCCGGCCGCTGCCCGGTCCGCACGATCCGGCTTGGTGATGGACGTTGTTGCCATCCGGCCACCGTCTCCGGCCGGGAAGCCCGGCCGCATCATCCCGGCCGGGTGACTGCCTCGGCGGTGAGCAGGTAGTCGTCGGCGTCCGGGTTCCACTCCAGGGTGACCGCCCCGCCGGTCGCCGCCGCCTTGCAGAACTGGAGGAAGCTGCGATAGCCGAGCTTCTTCTCGCTGAAGTCGGCCGAGACCCGGCGCACCTTGTTCTTCAAGCCGGACAGGGCCACCGCGCCGTCCCGGCCGGCAAGGTCGGCGACCACCTCGCGGAGCAGGGCGAACGCGGTCTCCCGGTCGCCGTGCTCGGGCAGCGTCACCTCGGGGTCGCCCTTCGCCGAGCCGCCGCTCAGCTCGACCACGTTGAGCCCGGCCAGGTGGCGCAGCAGTTCGCCGAAGGCGCGGAAACCGTAGTCCGCCTCGCTGAAGGTGGGGTCCTTGCGCAGCAGCGTCCGCTTCAGCGTCGAGGCGGTCACCGCGCCGTTCGAGCTGCGTTGCAGGCCGGCGACGGTCTGGGCGACCAGGACGGCGAGCGAGTCGGCGTCACGGGGTGGCGTCTCGGGCGCGGCCACCGGCTCCGCAACCGGCTCCGGCTCCGGCACTGGGGGAGCCGGGCGGCGCGGTGCGCGCGCGGGCGGTATCTCCACGCCGTCCAGCCGGTCGTAGTAGAGGAACTCGTCGCAGGCCGGCGGCAGCAGCGCGGAGGTCGACTTCTCGACGCCCACCCCGATCACCCGCTTGTTGAGTTCGCGCAGCTTGTGGACCAGCGGGGTGAAATCGCTGTCGCCGGTGCACAGCACGAACGTCGAGACGTACGCCCGCTCGAAGGCGACCTCCAGCGCGTCCACCGCCATCTTGATGTCGGCGGCGTTCTTGCGCGAGGCGCCCATGCGCTGAGGTATGTCGATGAGCTCCACGTGCGACCGGGTCAGCATGCGGCGGCCCTCGTCGAAGAACGACCAGTCCGCGTACGCGCGGCGCACCACCACCCGGCCGCGCTCGGCGAGCGCGTCGGCGACCGGCCGCAGGTCGAAGACCATGCCGCCGAGGTGGTCGCGGGCGCTGATCGCGAGGTTTTCGTAGTCGAGGAACAGCGCGATGCGCTCTTCATGATCCACGGTGCCAGCCTACGCCGGTGAGGTCGGCCCGTAGCTGCTCGGCCTCGGGCACGCCCAGTTCGGTGTACAACGCCAGCGCCTGCCCGAAATGCTCCCGGGCCGCCTCCGGCTCGCCGAGTGCGCGGCGGGCGTGCCCCAGGCCGGCCGCGGCCCGGGCCAGCTGATAGCGGTTGCCGATGTCGGTGGCGAGGGCGTGGGCGGCCGCGTGGTGGGTCAGCGCGTCGGCCGGCCGCCCCGCGCGGTGGGCCACCTCGCCGAGGCCGTTGCGGGCGAACGCCTGGCCCTCCTGGTTGGCCATCTCGCGGAACAGGACCAGCGCGCGGTCGAAGCAGGCCGCCGCCTCGTCCAGCTCGCCGAGCCGGGTGTGCAGCATGCCGAGGCTGTCCATAGCGCTGGCCTCGCCGGTGCGGTTGCCGAGTTGCACGCGCAGGGCCAGCGACTGCCGCAGGTGGTCGCCGGCCGCGTCGAGCCGGCCCGCGCGCATCTCGACGTGGGCCAGCACATCCTGGGCGTACGCCGCACCGTGCTGGTTGCCCAGTTCCCGGGCGAGGGCCAGCGCCCGGTGGCCGGCGTCGAGCGCCTCCGCGGAGCGGCCCAGCCGTTCCAGCGAGATGGCCAGGCTGCTCAGCGTGTTGCCGGCGTTGACCAGGTCGCCGGCGCGCTGGTAGCCGGTCAGGGCCTGGCGCAGGTAGTCGCCGGCCGCCTCGTAGTTGCCCGAGCGTTCCTCGATCAGCGAGAGGTTGAAAAGCACCCGGGCCTGGCCCAGCGGGTCGTCGATCCGGTGGAACACGTCGAGGGACCGGCGCAGGTGGTCGGCGGCCCGCTCGTGCTGCTCCGCGTACAGGTAGGAGATGCCCAGGTCGCTCAGCGCCAGCGCCTGGCCGGCCAGGTCGTCGCTGCGCAGGGCGGCCTCGTGGGCGTGCGCGAACAGGATCAGCCCGTCGGCGCCGTAGCCACCGGTGAGGTAGCGGAACAGCACGCGGGACAGCCGGGTCGTGTGGCTGGGCCAGCCGTGGGCGGCGGTGTGCGCGGCGACGGCGACCAGCGTGTGCCGTTCGGCGTCCAGCCAGCCCACGGCGCTGTCCGGGTTGGCGAACGAGGGCGCGGGCGTGCCGGGCGGCGGGATCTGCGGGCGGCGGTGGGCCTCGGCCGGGTGCAGCACGTCCATCGCGGCGGCCGCGGTGGCCAGGTAGAAATCGAACAGCCGGGTGAGCGCGGCCCGGCGTTCCGCGGGGCGGTCCTGATCATGGGCCCGGCCGGTGGCATAGGCCCGGACCAGGTCGTGGAACGTGTACCGGCCCGGCCCGGACTGCTGCAGCAGGTGGTCGCGGCTGAGGTGGTCGAGCCCGGCACGCGCGGTTTCCCGATCACAATCAAGAAAAGCAGCTGCCGCGTACGCGTCGAAGTCCTGCCCCGGGTGCAGCCCGGCGAGCCGCAGCAGGCGCTGCTGGTCGGCGGCCAGATGCTGGTACGACAGGTCGAGGGCGAGCTCGACGCCGCTGTCCAGCCGGCGCTCGCGGTGGCGCTCGTCGAGCCGGTCGGCGTGATCGGTCAGGGTCCAGCCGCGGGTGTTGCGGATGTGCCCGGCGATCAGGCTCAACGCCAGCGGCAGGTATCCGCAGCGCCGAGCGATCCGGGCGGCGGCCTCCGGTTCGGCGCCCGGGACGGCACCCGACAGGAACGCCACCGCCTCGTCGGGCGTGAAGACGTCGACGGTGAGATGGCCGGCCGCGGTCAGGTCGGCGAGGCTGCGCCGGCTGGTGATCAGGGTGAGGCAGCCCGGGGTGTCCGGCAGCAACGGGCGTACCTGATCTGCGGTTGCGGCATTGTCGAGAACCACGAGCGCGCGCACCCCGGCCAGCCGCTTGCGGTAGGCGGCCGAGCGGTCGGTCAGCCGGTGCGGGATCTCGTGACCGGACGCCCCGAGCAGGCGCAGGAAACCGTCCAGCACCGCGGCCGGGCCGGCGGGCGGCTGCGTGGGGTCCGGGTGGAAGCCCCGCAGGTTGACGAACAGCACCTGGTCGAACGTGTCCTCGCGGAGCAGCGAGTGCCCGGCGTGCACGGCCAGCTGGGTCTTGCCGACCCCGGCCATCCCCTCGATCGCCGAGATCACCACGGCGCCGCCGGCCCGCATGGTTTCGCGCAGCCGGTCCAGCTCGCCGATGCGCCCGGTGAACCCGGCCAGCTCCGCGGGCAGCTTGTCCTGCACCCGCACCTGCGAGACGGCCTCGGTCTCGCCGCCCACCACCCGCAGCGCCTGCCGCCAGTGCGTCACATAGCCCACATCCGGGTGCAACGCCTCGACCACGGCCAGGACGAGGTCGGTGTTGAGCCGCCGCCGCCCGGCCTGAAAACAGTTGGCCACTGTGGACCGGCGCGCCAACTCACCGGCCGGCCGCCCCGCCGCCGTCCAGGCCGCGTTGACCCGCTCCTTGATCGTCTCGTACGACGGATCGCCGGCCCAGACCTTCAACAGCCGCAGCCGTTCCACCAGATCGTCGATCCCGGCGGCCCCGGCCGGATCAGGCAGTGCGGCAAACGGCATGATCCCGAGATTATCGCCGATACATGCTGACCCGGTTGCGGCCGTTGCGCTTGGCCTCGTACAGGCCCTCGTCGGCCCAGTGCAGCAGGTCGTCGACCGTGTGGTCGCCGGTGGGGACGGTGGCCGCCACGCCGGTGCTCACCGTGACGAAGCCGATCGGGGAGCCCTGGTGTTCCTGCTGGAGGGTGGCCACCTCGAGCCTGGCGCGTTCGGCTATCCGGGCGGTGGCCTCGGCGTCGGCGCCCGGGACGATGATGCAGAACTCCTCGCCGCCGAAGCGGGCCACCAGGTCGATGCCGCGGGTGCCGGACTGCAGGGCCTGGGCCAGGGCCCGCAGGCAGTGGTCGCCGCCCAGGTGGCCGTAGTGGTCGTTGTACTGCTTGAAGTGGTCGATGTCGACCATGATGACGCCGACCGAGGTGCCGGTGGCCTGGGCGTGCGCCCACTCGGCGGCGAGCGCCTCCTCCAGGCGGCGGCGGTTGGCGAGGCCGGTCAGGGCGTCCGTGCGGTTCAGCTCCTCGAGGCGGAGGTTGGCCGCGGCCAGGGCCTCGGTGCGCTGGTTCACCTTGCGTTCCAGGGACGAGTAGACCTGGGCGTTGTCGATCGAGACGGCCAGCTGGCCGGCCACCAGGGTGACCGCGTCCATGCCCTCGGCGGTGAACGCGCCGCGCTCGCCCGGCTTCTCCAGCAGCAGCAGCGCCTGGAGCGTGCCGCGGCTGCGCACCGGTGCCACCAGCATCGAATAACCCTCCATGCCGGCCAGGTACGGGTCACGGGCGAACCGGTCGTCCTGGGCCGCGTCGGCGATCAGCAGTGAGGACTCGGTGCGCTGCACGTACCGGATCACCGACAGCGGCACCTGGCCGGCCGCCGCCGGGTCGTTGTGCAGCAGGTCCCACTCGCGGGCGGTGTCGTCCCAGAGCAGCAGCCGGATCCGGGTGGCGCCGGTCATCGCGCCCAGCACGTCGATGAGGCGTTCCTGCAACGAGTCGAGGCTGGTCGCCGAGCTGATCGCGCGGGCCGCGTCGAACGCCGCCATCAGGTCGAGCGTGCTGCTCGCGATGGAGACCGACGACGTTCCGGAGCCGCCGGTGCCGGGACCGGGGAACGCCACCGCGAGCCGCGGGTAGGCCTGGGTCAGCTGGGCCACCTTGCCGGCCGCGCCCCATTCGTTGTAGCGGTCGCGGGCCTGGGCCAGCAGCGACCAGCCGACGTGGCTGATGCCGGTGGCGACGTAGAAACGGCCGGCCCGCTCGGCGATCAGTGCGGTGTGCCAGGGCCGGGTCTGCTGGGCGACCGCGGTCATCGCGGCGTCGAACTCGGCCGCGGCCGGCCACGGTTCGCCGTCCAGCCAGTGCACCTCCGCGTTGATCAGGTGGACCAGGTGGCGGAAGTTCTCCGGCGCGTCCGCGGCGCGGGCGATCCACCAGGCGTGCACCTCGTCCAGGGCGGCCCGGGGCTCCGCTCGCTGGTCCGGCTCGGCGGCCCGGACCTGTTCGATCAACCCAAAGGCACGGACCAGGAAGACGTACGAGGTCAGGTACGTAGCGTTGATGAACGGCAGCAACGGCACGGCGGCCGCCGAGTGCTCGATCAGGGTCGGCGCGTCGTGGCAGATCAGTGCCGCCAGCGCCTGGTTCATGTGCAGGTAGGCCACCGCGGTCGGGTTTTCAGCCTGGCCGGCCAGCAGCGCGGGAATGTCGACCGAGTCGTCGGACAGGTCGCCCGGCGCCGCGGTGTCGCCGCGCAGCGCCCGGGCCAGTTGCCGGAACGCGAGGTACGCCGGTCCGGCCACCGCGTCGCCGGCGCGCTGGGCGGCCGCCGAGGCCGCCTCCGCGTCGCCGGAGAACGCGGCCAGGGTCGGCGCGCAGTCCAGGAACAGCGGCAGCGAGCTGAAGAACGCGTGCACCGCCACCAGGTCGCCGTGCCGCAGCAGACCCTCGCGAGCCTGCCGGGCGATGGTCAGCTGGCGCGGCACCGGCTCCTGCCACGGGCCCTGGCCGAGCGAGAACAGGAACCGGGCGTGCGAGGTCTGCGGCTCCCAGGCACGCTCCTCGCTGACCGCGAGCGCCCGCCGGGTGGCCAGGTATCCGGTGCGGTAGTCCTGGCGGACCATGACCGTCATGAAGCCGGCGTGCGACAGCGGCGCGACCAGTTCGGCGCACGGGCCGTGCTCGGCCCACATCCGCTGCGCCTCGGCGACCAGCCAGGCGAAGATCGGATTACCGGAGAAGTAGGCCACCGGCAGGATGTGGTCGATCACCCGGGCGGCGGCCCGCAGCGCCGGCTCGGTGATCTCCGGGCGGCACAGGTCGTCCTCGGGGCCGCCGGTCGACACCCAGGCGCTCATGGCGGCCAGGCCGGCGTCGATCGCGGCCGGCAGCGTCTCCTCGGTCGGCACCCGCGCGCCGAGGCGGGCGAGCAGGTCGAGGCCGTGCGCGAGCGCCTCCGGCTGGCGGTTGCGGGTGCGCAGGCCGATGATCCGGGCCCGGGCCAGGGTGGCCAGTTCGAGGGTGGTCGGCCCGTCGGCCAGGATCTCGGCGTACACCCGGTCGGCGTCGTCGAACCGGCTCAGGCCACACAGGACGGCGTGGTGGTCGGCGCGCACCGCGAACCGGACCGCGGCCGTGTCGTCGAGGCCGGCCAGCAGATGACCGGCCGCGGCCAGGTAGCGCTCGGCCACCGCCGGGTCGGTCAGCCGGGCCGCCTCGGCAGCGGTGTGGAACAGTCCGGCCGCCCGGCGCCGCTCGGCCGGTTCGGTGATCTCGGCGTTCGCGGCCAGGTATTGCTCCGCGGTGAGCGACCACAGGTCGGCGTGCCCGGCGAACCGGCGGGCCAGCGTGAGGTGCCGGTCGGCGCGCCCGCTGGCGGCCGAGACCAGCGCGGCCTCGCGCACCCGGTCGTGGCGGAAGGCCACGGCCGGCCCGTCGTGGCCGGTCTCCAGCACCAGCAGGCCGTCGCCGAGGACCGGCGCGCCGCGGTCCTCGATCTCGGCCGGCGACCAGCCCGTCGCGGTGCAGAGCAGGGCGGCGTCGATCCGGTCGCCGAGGCAGGCGGCCACCTCGATCAGTTCCCGGGACGGTCCGGGCAGGTCAGCGATCCGGGCGGTGAGCAGCTCGATCACATCGGTGGCGCCGACGTAACTGCGAATCTTGGCGGCGTCCCACTCCCAGCCGGTGTCGGTCGGCACCAGCGCACCGTCCCGGCGCAGCGCGTTGACCAACTCGATGGTGTCGAACGGATTGCCCTTGGCCCGGTCGCCGACCGCCTCGGCCAGCGTCCGGGCGTCCTCCGGCGAGAGCCGCAGCATCGCGGCGAGCAGCGTCTGCACGTCGCCGACCGGCAGGTTGGCCAGCCGTAGCGCGGGCAGCAGCAGGTCGTCGCCCTGCCACCGGGCCAGCCGGCCGGTGAGCGGGTGCATCGCGTCCACTTCGGCGTCCCGGTACGCGCCCACCAGCAGCACCCCGGCGGGCCGGGCGGTGATGACCGCGTCCAGCACGCCGACCGCGGTGGCGCCGGCCCACTGGAGGTCGTCGACGAACAGCACCAGCGGCCGGTCCGGCGCGGCGACTGTGGCCAGCACCTCGGCGGCGGCCCGGATCAGCCGCACCTCGAGGTCGGTGACGTCGAACCCGCCGGTGTCGGCCGGCGGCTCGCCCAGCAGGGTGGCGAACTCGGGGACGGCCGCGGCGATCAGCCCGGCGTTCGGGCCGAGCCGTTCGCGCAGCCGCTCGCGGCAGCCGGCCAGTTCCGCCTCCGGCTCGGCCAGCAGCAGCCGGCCCAGCGCGCGCATCGCCCGCCACACGCCGTCCGCGGCCCGGTCCCGCCGGTGCTCGTCGAACTTGCCGGACACGAACCAACCGCCGCGCGCGGTCACCGCCATCCGCAGCTGGTCGATCACGCTGGTCTTGCCGACCCCGGGCGGCCCGGTCACCAGCACCGCCCGGCCCGGACCGGCCTCGGTCGCGTCGAACGCCGAGGTCAGGGCCGCGATTTCGGCGTCCCGGCCGACCGGCTGGGCGGCCGACGCCAGCCGGATCGGGAAGTCCCGGGTGCCCAGCTCGAAGGCCTCGCCGGAGCCGGCCCGCAGCCGCTCGAGGTCGTGCACCAGCCCTTCGGCCGACTGGTAGCGCTTGTCCGGGTCCTTCTCCAGCAGCCGGCCGGTGATCGCCGACAACATCGCGGGAATGTGCGGGTTGACCTCGGCCGCCGGCTGCGGGCGTTCGGCCAGGTGGCAGCGGACCAGCCGGAGTGCGTCGCCGCCGCGGCCGAACGGCGGCGCGCCGGTGGCCAGTTCGTAGAGGGTGGCGCCGAGGCTGTAGAGGTCGACCCGGTGGTCCACCGGCCAGCCGGTGCGGCCGGTCTGTTCCGGGGCGATGTACTCCAGCGTCCCGGAGATCACGCCGGTCGCCGTGAACCCCATGCGTTCCTGGGCCGACACGGTCGCCAGGTCGAAGTCGATCAGCACCGGCCGGCGGTCCGGCCGCAGCAGGACGTTGTTCGGGTTGACGTCGCGGTGCACCACCCCGCGCCGGTGCAGGGTGGCCAGGATGGAGCCGAGCGCGTGCGCGAGGTCGACCAGCCCGGCGGCGTCCAGATCACCGGCCGGCAGCGCGGCGAGCGGACTCGCGCCCGAGTCGGTGAGCACCAGGACACCGTCCCGCGGTTCCGGCACGGCCAGTTGCTGCACCCCCGGCGCACCGGCGAGACGGGTGAGGATGGCGTGCTCGTGGTGCAGGCGGTGCACCGCACCGGGCCCACGAGTCTCCTTGAGCACCACGCTGCGGCCGTCGGTCCACTGCCGGACCACTCTGGTCCGGGAGCTTTGATAAAGCGACTCCTCGGTTCTGGTGTCCAGAGCCAGTTCCATCGCCCACCATCCTTCGGCACGACTCAGCGGCGTGGTGTCCTTCGGCAACCTATGCCCGGGCCTGAGCCCTTCGCCGCCCCGGCTTCGCTTTTCGGATCATCCGGCAAACCGGCAAATTGACGGTCGTTGATGCCGGACGTAGCCTGTGGCCGGGAAAACGGTGTCACGAGTTTCCTCGAGGGCGAACTACTGGCGGCCGTCTCGGCTGCTCAGTCTTCCTGTGCTTTTCCCTCCGGATGGAGAAAATCGATGAAACGTCGGGTCGCCTGGCTGGGCGCCGCCCTGTTGACCGCGATCTCGCTCGTGACCGTGCTGAAACCGGCCTACGCGGCCGCGGGCTGCCGGGTCACCTATGCGGTCACCAACC
>NZ_BOMV01000131.1 GCF_016862375.1 Paractinoplanes rishiriensis
ACCAAATCGCAGGTCAGAAGGCCCGGCCGCTAGCAGCGACCGGGCCTGATGCTGTCACGTGTCCGATTTTGGGAGCGCTTTGGGAGCGGCCCATCCGAATCGTTCCCGTTCGGGCTCCCGGTACGGCGCTAGAAGCTCGTCCAGCACCTGCACCGCTGACCGGGGCGACAGTGCCGCTCTCGCTGCCAATGAGTCCTCCCACATCCTCTGTAGGGCTGCCACGAGCGCGGCCCGCATGGTGCCGCTGATGTGGCTGTAGACGCCGCGCATACCGGGAACCACGTGCCCCATCCGGTCGGATTGGAGCACGTACGGAATGGCCGCCTCATCCATCCACGTCTCGTGTCCGTGGCGCCATCCATGAGGGGTCAGGCCGGGCAGGATCGGCAGCCACGATGCCAACGGCGTCTCGTCGGGGATGCGGGCTCGGCCGCGGCCGGTCGGCGAGGTGTAGGCCAGGTCGCCGGGCGGCACGGCCGGCCACGCAGGGAGCGGCTTCCCGGGCATCGGGCCGGACGCATCGACCAGGACAGGCATTCTTGGTCTTGGATTGCGTCCAGCTCGGGCGGGGTGCCATCCGTCTGCGGCTGGACGAATGATCCGCTCGCTGTAGTTCGAGCGGCGGAAGTGCCCGCCCCGCGGGCCGAGAAAGACGAACTCACCGCCAGCACACCACGGAATATCGCCGCTTTCGTGAGGTGCGACCTGGCACGTGCACTTCTTTGCTCTCGGCGAGATCAGCCGGACCAATAGCCTGTATAGGAACGGCGGTATGTCGACGGTACGCATCGAGCCATCCTTAGGGCGGCCTCGGTAGAACCGTCCGTTCAGCTCGTAGAGCTTCCAGTGGATATCGATCTGTCCGGGTCGGACGCACTCCGGCGGAAGTCCGATTGCCTCACTCCACCGCGCGCCCGTGTACGCGATGGTTACGTTCATCGTGAAGTCCGTCTCTTCGCCCGACAGTATGGCGGCCCGCTCCGCCAGCATGAGCGCTTCAAGTGGACTCGCCCACACCTTCTCTTGTTTCTCAATTCGCTCGATGCGTCGCTGTCCCTTGCGGCCTTTTCCCCGTTTCCGGACTGCTGGATTTGTCTGGATGTAGCGCGGAACTGCATCGGCTAGCACCGTGGCCAGCGTCGAACGGATGTCGTGGGCGGTACGGCGCGAAAGACCAGTGGCAACGAGGCGTTTTTCCCACTTCGCGATTTCCTCAGCCGTCAAGGATCCCAGCGCCTCGGAGCCGTATTCCGGAAGGATATGAACCTCGATCATGTAGCGATAATTATTCATTGTTGTGGGTTCGAGGTCGAGGGATGGATACCAAAGGTTGACCCACTCGATCAGCGTTATTTTTCCTGAGCGAGGGTCGACGTATCGGTTACCGCGTATTTCCGACTCTTTGTCGCGCCCGTACTCTTCAGCGGCCTTCCGACTCTGAAACCCTGGTTGGGACTCAAGAGTGCCGTCCGGGCCGCGCCAGCGGGCTCGCCAGAGGTTCCCACGTTTCTCGGCATATGCCATGGAGTGACTGTTCTCCTCGGTCGGATATTGAACTATGCAGCGGCGTTGTGCGAATTCGTTTGGCGGCGAGGTCGGGCGCGGAGCGGGGTGACATTGGACGGCTTTGGCAATGCCTGTCGAGGTGCCTTCGTCCTGCGGGTTCTGACGGGGGTTTCCTCACTGGGCTGATCGGGACTTGCCTCAAATATCGCGACGATTTGCATCAAATGATCTGCCGTGAACCGATAACATCCGCCGAGCATGCTGAATGGAATCTTCCTTTTCGCCGCCTGGCGTTCGAGCCAACTTGGGCGGACTCGCAAGATCGTGGCGGCCTCCTCGGCGGTTAGGAGGGTCGGCACTCCGGTCAAGCGGCCCTGCGGAGTCTGTGCGCTGTTCACTGGGGAAGCGCCTGCCTTCCTGAGGGTTGATGGGCCGTGCGGAACGGCCCTGTGCGCCCGTTCTGCACGCGAGGGGTGTTCAGGGGACCGTGGGGGTCCGGGTTTGGCAGAACGGCTCAGCGCGGCCCGTTGAGAGCGCCGTGGAGCCAAGATCGGTGCAGGGTTGGTATGAAGGGATGGCCCGATGTCTCTATGGGGCTCTCAGGCGGTCGGGTTTCCGCGCGGTGTCGAATCGGCCTGGGTTGGCTGAAACATCTCCGCATCTCCGCAGCAGGGTGTGTGACCTGCGGTTATGTGCTGCGGAGATGCGGGAAAGTCATCTCCGCGCATCTCCGCATCTCCGCATGATCTTGGGGTGGTTCGGGTTGCGGAGATGCGGAGATGTGCGGAGATCGGTTCGGTCGCATCTCCGCAGCTTGTTTTCCCTGGTAGAGGGAGGGTTGGTCGGTGGCTTGCGGAGATGCGGAGATGTTTCAGCGGTTTCGGGTTACCCGTCGTGGTGCTCGACATGGAACACGGACCGGTCGCCGCGCTCGGACGGTTCGGCGCGCAGCACGTATTCGCCGCGCCACCTGCCGTTTTGACCCTTGAGCATGCGACCGAGCATGATCGCGTTGGGCAGCCGGCCGTTCTTGGTGGTGATGAACAGGCCGTCCCACGGGTCGTGCAGCTCCCCGCCGAGCTGCATCGGTTCGGCGCTGGCTCGCAGCTTCGCGGCGGTGATCGGCGAGTTGCCGTGCCGTTCGTGCCAGGCCGACAGGAAGCCGCGCCAGCGGGTGGCGTCCTCGTCGACCTGCCGCACGTCGGCGATGTTGGTCAGGAATCCGTCGATGCCGTGGTGGGTGAGGAACCCGCCGAGGGCTTGCGCCCATGGGGTGAACTGCCGCATCGAGATTCCGCCGGAACGGGGTGCGCCGGCGCGGGTCCAGTCGAGCACGAGCACGAGCAGGTGCCAGAGCACGGTCATCTGGTTGGCCGGGATGGTGATCCACTGGTCGAGGTGCGGGATGCCGAACCCGGACTGATCCCGTGATTCGGGGTGCGGCATGTTCGGGTCGAGGTGTACCCGCACCGTGCGTGAGGCCATGTCCCCGCCGACTTGGAGGTTGTTGCCGGTGGCCATCCACAGCCGGTCGTTGACGGATGCGACGTTGCGGGACGCGCCGAGTTGGCGATCGGACCATTCCCGCTGGGTGATGAGCTGGGCGAGGACGGCGGAGTCGATGACGGTGCCCTCGGCCAGGTTGTCCCAGATGACCACGCCGACCTGTTCGGCGAACACGGCCGTGATGGATTTGCGTAGCTCGCCGTCCTCGTCGGGCCAGGTGAGGATCTTCTGGCCGTAGAGCATGCCCGGACCACCGGTCAAGATCGACTTTCCGGATGCGGGCATGGTCGCGTCGATCAACCCGAACGGGGTCAGGCTGCGGGTGAAGTGTCGCAGGATCGGGGTGGCCAGCAGCGCCACGTAGTTGGCCCGGTCGGCGGGCGACGACCAGGGGAAGTCGCGCAGGAACCGGCCGAGCAGGAACGCCCGTGCGTCGGCGACCTGCTCGGGTGTCGGCGTGTCGGGCACGGGCGGCAGCTCGACCTTGGAAGCCAGGTAGAGGCCGGTGGCCGGGTCGTAGCCGGGTGCCTGTAACAGGGTGCCGTCACGGCGGAGTACCGGCGCGCCGATGATCGCCCGTAGTGCGGGGACGCCGGGCCAGGTCTTGCCGGCCAGCACCGCGGACAGCGTGCCCGCGGCGGGGGTGCACTCCTCGTCGTACGGTTCCATCTCGCCTCCGGCGTCCTTGCGGTACTTCGTGCGGTAGACGTGCGCATGCTCGGCCAGCAGCCCAGCGAGGCCGGCCGGGTTGAGCGGGCTCGCAGCGACCGGTAACGGGCAGTCCTCATCGGCGGCGCCGTCCAGGCCACCCGAGACGGTCTCCATGTGCACCAGGGCCCCGGTCGTGACGTACGTGTCCGGCAGCAAGCCATTGGCCAGCTCCCGCTTGAGGGTGCGGATCGTCTCCGGGCCGGTGCCCACCTTCACCCGTCGCGCCGCAGGGGTGGCGCCGTCACTCATGCGACCCTCCTGGGGTTGCAGGCTCCGTAGCGCAGGCCGGAGCGGATGGTGCGGGCGGTCTCCCGCTCGGTCAGGCCGATGGCCAGCGCGGTCGGTGTCAGTGCCTCGATCACCTCCTCTTGCGACAGGGCGCCCCCGGCTGCGAGCTGGCCGAGGGACACCGCGGCACCGAGTAGCGAAGCGTTGCGTTCCCCGGCGGGCGCGGCGGCGAGGTGGACGAGGGTCCGGCGGACCGCGGCCCGCACGTACGCACCCCGCCGGAATGCGGAGAAATCGCCCAGCACCTTGCGCGGCCCGGCCGGTCCGGCCGGGCGCAGCAGAGCAGCGAGCCAGCCGGGCAGCACGAGCGGCGGCCGGTCGAGCAGCACCCGGTACGCCCGGCCGCCGGCGGTCGAGCCGGGGCCGACGACGTAGCCGCCGTGCGCCCGGGTGTCGATCAGGTAGCCGAGGCCGCCGCGGTCGCCTTGGGTGTTGCGCAGCGGCGGCCCGCCCGGGTGCTCGAAGAACAGGTGCCGGCCGCCGTTGCCGGTCAGCACCGTGTACGTGTCGTCCGGTACGGGCTGCCCGTGCTCGCGGCACAGGTCGGTGAACACCTCCAGGCCGTGCCGGTAGTGCTCGCGCCCGGCCGGCGCGGTCGCGGCGGGCTTGCGCATGTCGAGGTCGATCACCACAAGGCGGGAGGGGCCGCAGGCGATGCCGATGTTGTACGGCGTGCGCGCCCACGCCCGCTCGATGCGGGCCGGGTCGGTGGTGGCGCGGGGTTCCCACCCGGTGTGCCCGCCGTGGCAGCGCGGGTCGGTGCCGGGGCATCGGTCCTCGGCGTGGTCCGGGAAGGCGGGCCGCTTGGCGTGGTCGGTGTCGTGCGGCCGGTTGTCGGGTCGGAGCGGGAAGACGTGCCACCCGCGGGTGGCGTGGCCGAGGGCTGCGGCGCGCAGCGCGC
Source organism: Paractinoplanes rishiriensis (assembly GCF_016862375.1). Taxonomy (GTDB): domain Bacteria; phylum Actinomycetota; class Actinomycetes; order Mycobacteriales; family Micromonosporaceae; genus Actinoplanes; species Actinoplanes rishiriensis. Next base: position 4,913 of record NZ_BOMV01000131.1, read on the forward strand.
CGGGGTCGGGCATGTTGGGTCGTCTCCTTTCCCGGCGCGGCTCGGCGAGCCGGCCGTGGGCGCGGCGAAGTGCAGGGTGGCCGGCTCGTCGGCCGGGGGTTGCTGTTCGGCGCAGACCTTGTGGCAGGGTCGGTCGTGTTCGTCGCGGCAGATCGCTGGACTACCGCAGATGCGGCACGGCCGGGCCGGACCGGTGCTGTGTTCGCGCCAGTCCAGCCAGCCGATGGTCATGCCGCGAGGTCGAGCTGTTCGCCGGTGATGGCCTCGACCACGGCGGCGACCAGGTCGCGGGCGGCGGGTGGGGTGACGGCGTTGCCGAGCATCCGTACCTTGGCGCGTTTCGACGCGGGTACGAACCGGTAGCCGGGGGTGAACGCCATCCCGGCGCGGATCTCATCGACGGTCAGCATCCGGAACGTGCATTCGTCGACCGCGGGCGCCGTGCCGAGCAGCGCGTCTCCCTCGACCGTGGTCTGTGCGGGCAGCGGGTCACCGGTCGGGCGTAGCCGGCCGGTGTCGTACTCGTACACGGCGTGGTCGAAGCGGATCAGCGACTGATGCCCGGCGGTGGTCAACGCGCGCGTCGGCTCGTCGACCGGGGTGGACATCTGCCCCTGATCCCCGCGGGCGGTGTTGTTGCGCATCAGCAGCGCCTGATGCGTGCCCGCGGCGGCGAACGTGAGCAGCGGCGAGCGATCGGCGGGTTTCGCGACGCCGTTGTTGCGCAGCGGGATGACCAGGGCGGTTTCCGCGCGGGCGGTCTGCGCTCGCATCGGCTCCCGCACGTCGCGGGCCTGTTTGCCGTCGCGGGCCTCCACCGGCACCAGCAGCGGCGGGTAGACGACGGCTTCGGTCTCCCGGGTGGTGCGGGAGCGCATCGGCAGGCCGGCCGGCCGCGCTGCCTCGTTCCAGGTGCCACCGGCCGGGGCCAGCAGCGCCCCGGACCAGCGGGCCAGTCCGGCGGCGATCCGAGCCCGGGTCTTGGGCTTGAGCCGGTCCCCGATCACCACGCCGGGCAGCGACCAGTCCAGCACGGCCGCCGCCGGGAGCACGTACGGGGCGACCTGACGGCCCCTGCAGGCCGCCGCCGGGCATCGGTAGGTGTACTGCTGCCCGTACCGCATCGTCCGCCGCACGCCGGGCCGCTTGTCCACATACACCGCCCGCACGTCGCCGCAGGCCGGGCACCACGCCCGCGGCCGGGTCCACTTGGCGAAGTCCGGCACCTGGCCGTTCTCGCGCCAGAACACGAAGTACACCCGGTCACGCAGCTGTGGCGCCGGGTCGCCCAACGCCCCGGCGAACGCCGAGTTGAGAATCACGATCCGGTGCGCGTAGCCGAGCAGCCGCATCCGGCGCAGCCACTCGTCCAGGTATGCCCACTTGAGCACGTCGGTGACGTTCTCCACGATCACCGCCCGGTAGCGGTGCACCTCGGTGAACCGGGGAACGTCCTGCATCAGCATCCGCGACCGCACGGCGGCCTCGTCCGGCAGCGGCTCGTCGTCCTCGGTCGCGAACATGTCGAGTTGCACGGGCTTGCCGTCGTAGTCGACTTTGCGGCCCTTGGCGACCGACCAGTTGGTGCACTCCGGGGAGAACCAGCCGATGTCCGTGGTCGGGTGCCTGCGCGGGTCGATGCGGGTGATGTCCTCCCGGTCGTGATCGGCGTCCGGGAAGTTCGCCGCGTGCGTGTCCACGGCGAGCTGCCAGTGATTCGAGGCCATCACCACCCGCACCCCCGGCACCTGATGCATGCCGGTCGAGCTGCCTCCGGCACCGCAGAAGTAATCCGCGACGGTCAGCACGGCTCACCGCCGAAGCACTCCGTCCGCGGGCAGGCGACCGCGCCGCGGGCGAGGGCCGTGGGCACCGACAGCTCATACAGCCGGCCGCCCGGGTCGCTGTCCGGGCTGCACGCCGGTCGGATCTCGTCCCGGAACGGGGTGCTGCCGTCGAACTTGGTCGGCGCACCCATGTCCGTGCCGTCCGGGCGGTGGTAGAGGCGCTCGATACGGTGGGCGGTGGGGTCGTCCGGGAATCGGATCGCGACGGCGACGAACCCGGTCAACCGCTCGTTCTCGGGGATCAGTCCGGTGGCGGTCATGCGGCCACCGCCTGGGGAGTGACCTCGGACGGGGCCGGGGTCCGGTCGCACCTGCTCTGGATGATGACGTGCTGCCAGCCGAGGCTGGTGACGTCGCTGCGGTAGGGCGACTCAGCCCGTACTCGCTGATATGAGCAGGTGGGCTGAGTGATCGTGTTCTCCTCAACGGCCAGGCCTAGCAGGGCCGCCCAACCGCGGACTCCGTCGCGGTGATCGTCGGGCAGCTCGATCCGCAGGTGGTTGGGGTCGTCCCAGCAGGTGAGGTTCTCGGGCAACGGGAGGTCGTGCTCGGTGTGCGTGTCGAGCAGCCACCGCAGCGTGGTTGCTCGCTGCCGCCCCGCCTCGCCGTCCGCCGTCACGGTGTCGGGGGCTTGCTCGACATCCGGGGCGCCGGTGGTCGCGGCGCGGCGGGCGAGTCGGTCGAGGCTCCCGGCGAGGGTGAGGCCGAGCATGCCGGGCTGCACGGTCTCGGCGAGCACGAGCGCGGACAGCGCGGTGTCGATGGCCTCGGCCACGACGTCATCCCACGTGTGTGTGGTCCCCTTGCGCGGGTTCTGGCCGAGAACGCCGATGACGGCCTGGGCCATCTCGCCGGCCTCTTCCTGAACCTTGAGGGCGCGGCACAGGGTTTCGGGCAGGCCGGCCAGGTCGGGATTGCCGCGCTGGTCGAGCTGGGCGGCGAGGCGGCGGGCGGCGTCGGTGATGGTGGTCATGCTGCGGGCCTCCGATCGAGGGCGGGGCGCTGGTTGCGGGCGTGGTCGAGGGCGGGCGGCCGGACGGCCGCCACGGCGTAGAGCAGCTCGCGGATCAGGTGCAGGGCGACGCCCAGTTGCTTGCGGGCGATCGATTCGCGGGCGTTGATCGGGATGCGGATGCGGATTTCGGCGTAGTCGCTGGTTTCGGTGTGGACGCGGTTGAGCACACCGCGGGCGCCGAGCGGCCCGTCGGTGTACATGTCCGGGGAGGTGTGGACGTTGAGGCCGCAGCGGTGGTCGCGGGCGCACCAGCCGGTGTGTTCGGTGGGCCGGCGGTGCAGCTGGGCCATGGTCGAGGCGGCCATCAGCGGGTGCCTTTGTCGTGCAGGTCGCGCAGGTTGTTGATGATGCGGCGACCGATGCGCAGGCTCTTGCCGGAGCCGTTGCAGCGGCGGCAGTCGCCGAACGCGCGGCCGAACGGGGAGCGGCGTTTGCCGTTGCCTTTGCAGCGGGTGCAGGCGGCGAACGGCCAGAGCCAGCACCCGATTCCGTAACCGAGGGTGAGCAGGACGGAGGTGATGAAAATCAGTCCGATCAGGCCGTTGGTGTGATCGGCGGCGGCGGTAGCGGTAGCGAGGGTCGCAGGCATGGAAGTGCCTCCAGAGCGGTTTTCGCTGGTGGGAGGGGTGCCGCCTCTACCCCCTACCGGCCCGTATATGCGCTGACGAGGGCGGTAGGGGGTAGAGGTAGGTTCCGGCCTACCGGTAGGGCGGCAGGCCCTACCGGTCAGGCGCTCTTGCGACGGCCGATCGCGTCGTCAATATCGGTCAGGCGGCAGCCGTTCTTGTTGACACCTTTGACCTTGACGCCCACGCTCGGTACGTGGTCGCGGAGCAGTGCGGAGACGGCCTCAGCGGTGACGTCGGCGTAGTGCTCGCTCAGGTGCTCGGCGAGCCGCTCGGCGATGACCGTCCAGTGCAGGCCGGGTTCGCCGGGCAGGAACACGCCGCGGACGTCGGTGAGGCTGTCACGTAGCTCGCGGGCGACCTTCTCCCCGGCCGCGTAGCCAGCCAGGGTGCCGGCGGCTTCGCGGTGCTTACGCGCGGCGACCAGGATGCGCTCGGCGTCGGTATGGTCGGCCAGGTAGGTGCGCACGACGGCGGTGTCGTCGCTGTGGCCGTAGAGGATGCCCACGCCGAGGTACTGCTTGCCGGTGGGCAGCGCGGACGCGTCGTAGCCCTCGGCGTAGGCGTCTCCGCCGAGGATGGCGCGGGAGACGACGTCGTTGCCGCACTTGAGGGCGAACCGCACGTCGTGGTTGTCGCGGTAGCGGTTGAACAGCCGGGCCACGTCGCCCGCGCCGACGCCGGAGGGCTTCTGCGACGACGACAGGATGATCACCCCAGCCGAGGGACCGACCGCTTTGACGAACGACAGCAGGGAGGCGATCTCCTTGTTGACGTCCTGGTCGTCGGTCTCGAAGTAGTTCTGGAACTCCTCCATGACCAGCAGCCACACCCGCAGCAGCGGGTACTTACGCGACAGTTCCCGGGTGATCTTTCCTTCCGGGCACTCGGAGGTGGGCAGGCTCGCGAGGAAGTCGTTGACCTGCTCGATGTGCTTCTTGATCTCGCGCAGCATCTCCAGGAAATGCGTGATCGGGTCGTTGTCGCGGGAATTGGGCACCACCCCGCACACGTACCGGTAGGCGACCAGCCGGAACTTGTCCCAGTCCGCGCTCATCTTCCCGTCGGCGACCAGCAGCATCACGTACGGGTCGAGCGCGGCGAACAGCGCGAGCGCCCGGGTGGTGAACGTCTTTCCCTTACGCGGCATCGCCCCGATCAGGATGCTGACCCACATCAGCAGCAGGCTCACCTTGCGGCCCCGCTCGTCAAGCCCGAGCGGCGCCTCAGCCCAGATGTCGCGGACCTTCAGGTCGAGCAGCGGCGTCTTGCCCGCCGGAATGGCGAGCGGGTCACGGTCGGCGACGAACAGCACGTGCCGCCGGTGCGAGCTGGAGTCGCGGGTGATGAACACCTGGTTGATCGACACGTCCAGACCGGACGCGATGGCGCCCTTGGCCTTGATGACGTCGTCGAACGTCTTGCCATAGGGAAGATCGATCGTGACCTGCGAGCCGGTGCCGGACCCGTCGCGTGACATCGGCGAGCCGAACATGACCTGCTGGTTGGGTTTGTCCGGGTGGCCGAGCCCGGCGGCGTAGTAGGCGCGCAGGATGATGTCGGGGTTCACCCGCCGGAACCGGGACGCGACCACCGCGGCGGACACGATGGGCCGGTCCGCGGGCCGCCCGTACCGGGCCAGCATCGCCACCACACCGGCGGCCCCGAACGCGAGCACCCACCCCGGGGCGAGGGTCCACAGGACCGGGCCGAGGATCACGGCGGTGCTGACCTCGCAGACGATGACGAACCCGCGCCAGGCCCGGGTCGCTTTGACCTCACGGTGCAGCTTGTACCAGGCGGTGTCGTCCTGCCGGTCGGCGGCGGCTTGCCGCAGCGTGTACTGCTCGGACACCCACCACCAGCGGATGTGCGCGCCGAGCATCCGCAACAGTCCCCACACCGCCCAGAAGATCGCCTGCGCGGCGTACCACGGGGACCGGATGCCGTGGTACCGGACCCGGTACCAGGCCAGCATTCCGGCCTCGCGCAGGCTCGCCTTGACGTTCGGCCAGCCCGACCAGGCGGACGGGATGACCGGCCGGCGGCCGGCCGTGTCGGTTTCCGGGGTCTCGACCGGGCCGCCGCCCGGGGTGGGCTCGTCGTCAAGGGTCAGGTCGTAGTGGGTGCCGGCCGGGTCCTGCTCGCCCCGGCCGCGCCGGGTCCGCTCGGCGGTGAGGTCGAGCACCGCGGCCGCGGGCATGTCGGCCTCGGGCACGTCGCCGAGGCCGCCCGCGGTCGGGGCGTCGTCGTCCGGCACGTCAGCGCGGCCGTTGTTGTCGTGGGTCACTGGCGTACCTCCCTGATGGTGGGGTTCGGGCACCGGGCGGCCGATTCCGGCCGGCCGTGGATGTGCGGGGTGGGCATGATGGTGGTTCCTCCACGGGTTCGTGAGGGCTCGAGATATGTGCGGAGGACCGGGGCGCGGCCGGTGGTTGGTAGCCAGAGAGGCCGCGCCCCGGGCGTCGTCAGAACTCGTCGGTGTCCTCGGCCCGCCCGGCGCGGGCCTGCGCCGGTGCGTCGTGCGGGCCGCCGGGGTCGCGCGGGTCGTCCTGGTGCTGGTCGTCGCGGTGCGCGGCGGCGATCTGCTGGGCGAGCAACCCCATGCGGATGCGTTCGTCTTCGTCCATCAGCACCGGATTCCGGCCGGCGGCTCGCTCGTCGCGCATCTGCCGGTCGACGTGCGCGGGGTCGACGCGCAACTCACGACTCTCGCCGGTCTCCGGGTCGGTGGTGAACAGGTACTTCTTGCCCATAGGACACTTCTCCCGTCGGTGTCGTCGGGCTAGAACTCGTCGCTGTCCTCGGCCCGGTCAGCGCGCGCCGGCGGCGACGGGTCGGGTCCCGCCGCGGGCGCCGGTTCGGGGTGCTGGTGTTCGGTGTGCTGCTGTGCGGTGTTCTGGTCGGCCGGTGTGCCGAGTTTCCAGAACGGGACCTGTCCGGGCTCGGCGACGTGGGTGAACACCCCGGAGTCGGTGACGGCCTGGTGCTTGCCGGGGTCGGCGCCTTCCAGGTGTGAGCCGTCGATGAGGATGCCGTCCACGTTGGCCGCGGTCGCGACCTGCTGGGCCTGCGCGAGGCGCTGCGGCGTGGGGCGGGCGTTCGGGTGCTCGCCGGCCTCGGCGCGCAGCCCGGCCGCGTACTCGCGCGCGGTCGCGGCGGCGGCCCGCTTGTCGGCCGCCCATTGCTGCGGGTCGGCCTGCCCGGCGCGCTGGGAGAGGACTTCGGCGGCGTTGTCGGCCAGCCGGTCCAGTTCGTCGGCGCCGCGCTCACAACGCGCGGCCAGGGCTTCGTAGCTGTCGGAGGGGGGTTGCACGATGGATGTCTCCCTAGATGCTTGTCGGGGTGATCAGGCAGCGGTGCGGGCCGGCCGGGCGGTGGTGTCCGGCCGGGGCTGAGGACGCCGGGCGGCCGTGGTCGCCGGCCGCGGCTTCGCGGTCGCCGGGACAGGCCGGGCCGGCTTGGCGTTGCGCCGGACGGCTTTGCGCACGTCACGGCGCTTCCAGACGATCGGGGTGCGCACCAACGCGACCGGCATGCCGCGGCGGATGAGCAGTGCGTGGAAGTTCGGCAGGCCGGCCAGCATGGCCGGGGCGATGACCGGTACCCGGCGGGTGCTGGTGCCGGTGAGCCGGCCGTCGCCGTCGCGGGTGTAGGTGGTTTCCTCGCGCTCACCGGCCAGGTCGGTGAAGGCGCGCAGGTCGGCGGCGTCTTTGCAGCCGCCGTAGACCAGCACGGCGGCGGCACTGTTGAGGATCATCGATGCGCCGTCCTTGCCCCACCGTTCCCGGAGCTGGCCCAATCCTTGGCAGGCGGCGTGGATGGTGATGGAGCGTTTACGCAGCTCGGCCATCCACCGGTCCAGCGGGGTGGGACAGACCAGGGCGACCTCATCGAGCACGAACGTCAGCCCGGGGTCGAGGCGGCCACCCGGCAGCCCGGCGGCGGTCCGGCGGGCCTGATGCGCGATCTCGGCGACCAGGGCGGCCACGAGCGGGCCGACGGTGCCGTCGTCGTCGCCGAGCAGGTAGAGCGTGCCGCGCCGGCCGGTCAGTTCGGCCACCGTGAACACGCTGGTGTCGGGCTCCGGGTCGCCGACCTCGGCAGCCGACGGGAGGGTGATCCAGGCCAGCGCGGGTGCCATCGCCAGCATCACGCCGTCACGGGTACGCGCGCTCATGTCGACCGACTGCGCGGCGGCCTGACGCATCTCCGCCGCACGGGGGGAGGTTTTCAGCGCGGTCAGGATCGCCTCGCGGGCGGTGTCCGGGTCGGCGCACCACGCCTGCACGTCGGCCATCCGGTAGCCGCCGAGCGCGGCGGCGTGCAGCCACACCGCCAGTACCCGCCGGGCCTGGGCAGCCCAGCGGGCGCCCTCGGCGCCGTGGGTGTCGAGCGGGCCGATCAGGTCGGCCGCGCGGCGGGCGGCGGTCGCCGGGTCGGTGCAGCCCGACAGCGGTGACCAGCGCAGGGTCGAGGCCCGGCCGCCGAGGCCGCCGGGGTTGAACACCTGCACCGGGCCGCGCCCACGGCGCGACGGCGCGGTCAGGTCGTGCAGGTCGGTGGCCGTGCTGGTGGTCACCACCCCGCCGGGGGCGTCGATCACCCGGTTGGCCAGCTCGGCGGTCTTACCGGTGCCGGGGATACCGATACGCAGCGTGGACTCCTCACCGGAGGTCCACACCGTCTGCCGCCCGGCCTTCGCCAGCGGCACGGCGAAGGTACGCAGCGGCACCCGCCACCGTCGCCACCACGGCAGCGAGGCCAGCGACGGGCGGATCACCGCGGCCTTGCGGCGCATCGCCCACCCGGACGAGGTGCGCCAGATGTCGAGGCGGGAGGCGGTGCCGGCGTTGCGGCGGGCGTGCGCGTCCCAGCGGCCGATCAGCGCGGTGGAACCCGGCCGGCGTAGCCGCAGCCACACCGGCAGCACACCGACGGCGAGCCCGGCCAGGATCAGCGCGGCGCCGTGCAGCCGGTGCCCGGGGTGGCCGGCCAGCATCCACCCGGCGGTGCTCAGCAGTAGGCCGGCACCGACGGCGCGGGCCAAAGTCTTCGCGGTCAAGGTCATCGGATGCTCGTCTCAGAACTCGTCGGCCGCGTCGTCGGCGGCGGTGGGCGGGGTTTGCGCGAAGTCCGGCCCGTCGGCCGGGTAGCCGGCCTGATCGGGTTGGCGCTGTGCCCGGTGGGCCAGCGCGAAGGGGTAACCGGCCCGCGGGTCGGTGTACGGCACAGTTTCAGCGGCGATCGCGGTCAACATCCGCGCGACCACCGGATCGCGGCGGCGCAACACCGCCGGTCACATCTCGTCGGTGTCGTCGCGCTCGGCCTGCCGGACGGCGGCGTGGGCGCGCCGGGCGTCGGCCAGCCGTTGCGCTTCGGCCATCGTCGACAGCCGCTGCGCGCGGTTGCGGTCGATGACCTCGGCGTGCTGCGCGTTCAGGTGACGGTCGGACATACTGGACTCCTCTCCGAAGTCCTCCAGGGCGGTAGGGAGACCGGCGGCACAGCACGTGCTTGCAGGCTGTGGGCTGTGCCGCCGGGCGAACTCAGCTCTTGCGGTCGCGGTTGCGCAGGGCGCGCAGGATGCGGATCGAACCGTCCGGGCACAGCCGCCGGTAAGCCGTCACGGCGTGCCGGGCGTCGGTAATTCCGTCCAGGCGCGCGAGGCGCCACGCGCCGTAGGTTTCGCGTAGCGCGCCGACGCCGGGAATCCAGCGGGCGGCGCCGAACGACACCGAGTGCCGGGCACGCTGGCCGGTGCCTTCCTGCACCCACCGGCGCACCCGCCGGACGATGATTTCCAGCAGGAACGGTCCCGCCAGGCTCATGGCGGGGAAGAACCACACCGCGTCCTTGGCGATGCTGCCGGTGCTGTGCGAGTAGTTCGCATAGGCGGACATGCCGGCGAACGCCCACACCAGCCACGCGAACACCCCGGCCGACTCACCACGCCACGCGCAGTACACGACCAGACCGACACACACCGCCGCGGCGGCGTCCAGCGCGAAGAACGTGACCAGCGGCCACGGCCCGGACAAGCCGAGCCCGAACGGGCTGCCCGCCCACGCGATGATGTCCTGACTCGACAGTGCGATCGGGGCGACGATCACCCCGGCCAGCAGCACCCCGACCAGCGACAGCAGGGCCGCCATGCCGTAGCGGGTGACCTGCGACGCCCGCCGGGCCGCCGCGTGGGCGACCGGCGGAGCCGGTGGCGGCGGTTCGACCTCGGCGCGTGGCGCGGTGGCCGGGGCAGCATCGACGACCGGGCCGGCGTCGGTGGCAGGTGCCTCGGCGGGCGGGGCGGAGACCGGCGGCGGGACCAACTCCAGCACACCGCGTCCGGCGGGCGGCGCTTCCTGCTCGGTTGCATCCGGCACCGCGGTATCGGCGGTCAGGGCCTCCATGACCGCGGTGGCCTTGGGCGAGCCGATCCGGAACTGCTTCATCAGGATGTTGCGCGACAGCGGCCGGTCGAGGGTCGCGGCGAGCGCGCGGGCGCGCGGGATCAGCGCTTCCACCGCAGGCGGGTAGGCGCTGCGGGTGGCGGTCGTAGTGGTCACGAGTGTCCTTCCGAGATCCAGGGCAGGGGTGGTCAGAGACCGTCGGCCAGGGCCGAGGCGAACGCGCCGATACCCGAGGCGATGTCGACCACGAACCCCGCAGCGTCGGCCGGGTTGGTGATCGCGTAGAAGACGGCGAACGCGAACACCGCGACGCCGAGCAGCTTGCGCAGGTTCATCAGGCCACCGCCCCCGGGCCGCGGCGGCAGCCGGCCTGGTCGGCGGCGGACGCGAGGTCGAGGGCCGCACGGATGACGCGCTTGTTGGCCCGGCGCACGCGGCGCCAGTCCAACTCGGTCGGGCCGCCGCGATCGGCGGCCTCGATGATTCCGATCTCCGCGGTCAGCAGCCCGATCTCGGCGTTGATCAGCGGTTCTTCCCGCTCGATCGCGGTCAGGTCGGCAGCCGACGGCTCATCGGCGGTGAGGTCGAATTCGTCCATAAGACGGCGGTGTCCTTCCGAACAGGAGGTCAGGCGGCCCGCGGCAACCGGCGGGCGCTCACCCGACGGCTGCCGGGACGGCAGCTCTGGCAGTGGGTTTCGTTCGGCGCCAACGGCGCCAGTTCGGTGCAGCCCGGGCACTCGCGCCAACAGGCGCTCTGACGTGCGCTGATGCGGACGAGCGAGGCTAGAGAGGCCATGACATGCATCTCCTTGCGGTCGATCGGAAAACTAGGGAATGCGGTACACGGGGCGCTCCCCGCTGCCCGCCCCCGCCATCGCGGGGCCGGGCAGCCGGAAAATCAGGGGGGTGATCGCGGGCGGGGGACCCGGCCGGGGTATCAGGCGCTGGTCAGGATGTTGTCCAGTTCCTTGGTCATCCGGCGCCTGCCGTTCTTGACCATCCGCTCGGTGGCCTGCTTGTTGGCCTTGCGGGTGGCGCTGGCCTTGGCCGCGGCGGCGGACCGCTTCGCGGCCTGCTCGCGGGCCTGCTCGACCTCCCGGCTTTCCATCCGGTCGGACAGCCACTCGGAGAACACGAACAGCGCGACGATCAGCACGCCGTAGATCCGCTCGCCGAGCGTGTTGCCGGCGAAGACGTTGCACGCCAGGCTCAGCGCGCCCGCGGTTATTTGGACGCGGAAGCCGAGGCGGCGGGTGGCGCTGCTGAACGCGTCGCTGCGCATAACCATCCCGATCACCGCGATCCCGTCGATCGCGAACGGCGTTGTCCACGACTGCCACCCATGCAGGTCCAGCTTGTGACTGGCCTCGATGATGTGCGTGAAGCTGACCGCCAAAGCACCCAGGAAGTACAGCTTCACGATGGCCTTTACCAGGCAAAACTTGTTCATTGAAGACTCCTACGCGAAGCGGAGCACGCCCAACGGGGTGCTACGGAACGCTTCGCGCTACGCGGGTGCCGAGGCCTCGAACCCCAGTGGCTGCCAGTCACCCACGGCCCGCAGATGGGGCCGTTCGATCGAGCTAGGTCTACTTGCCCGCCACCGCGCGCTCACGCCGCCGCCACCGCCCGCAGTGCCTCGCGGGGTTGAACGCCGGTCGCCTCATCGCGTGCCCACCGTCGATACCGACGGCTACGGGACAGCCAGTGTTCTGCTGGCCGCTGAGCAGGACTGAGACCTGTCTCTTACTGCTGGCACCGCCTGGACACAACAGGTGGGGCACCTGACCGGTTCGCAATACGCGGTTCGGTCAACACCGCCTCTGTGGAGTTTTCAATGAACCAAAACTTAGTTGCGACACCTTGATGCGCATCACGGTAGCGAAACATGGGCCGGTTGCGCAAGAGGGTTGCGGTACCCTGTGTCTATGGCTGACGAGCGGGACGCGTTGATCGCTGCGACGAGGCGATACCACCAAACCGAGACGGCTCATGAGGACGCCCGTCAGCAGGCGATTCAAGCGGTCCTAGCTGCTCTGCGGGTCGGCGTCGGCCCCACCGAGGTGGAGCGTCTGTCGCCCTTCACTGGCACTTACATCCGCAAGATCGCCCGCGAGAACGGCATTCCCCCGGCGCCGCCGGGGCCGAAGCGCGCAACTGCATAGTCCGTCATCGCTCTCAGCTCCCCTTCCTGGCGTTCCGGCGCGTTCACCGGCCGCATCACTAGGAAAGCCGGTCGAGAGGGCCGGCGGCAGGGTGCACGAGGGGGTGCACGTGTGCACCCAGGGGGTGCACGATCCTGCTTTACTACGGCGGGGAGGTAACGGAAGGTGGCGGTAAAGGAACCGAATCGACGCCTAGCGGCCGTGATGGAGCAGGCAGGCGTGACCAACAAGGGCCTCGCCGCGCGTGTCCGCACCGAGGGGCAGCGGATCGGCCTGACGCTCTCGACCGATCACGTCTCCGTCAAGCGATGGCTGGATGGCGGTCGGCCGCAGGGCGACACCGCGCGTTGCATAGCTGCTGCACTCGGCGCCAAGCTGGGACGGGTTATCACGTTCGCTGAGATCGGATTGGACTCGGTCGGGGATGCTGCCCCGATTGATCTGACCTCGGAAGGCGCCTTGTACCCATCGGAGCCGTCTCGTTCAATCGATGTGATCGACGGCTTGACGGATGCTGATATCAGAGATGACTCGGTCGCGGCGAAACTGCCGTGGGACTCTACGGCTACGCCTGGCGTCATTACGGGCTACCTATTTGCAGAGCCGAGTTGGACTGAATCCTCCAGGGACATTTCTTTCGCAGCGGCTGGAATTGCCGGGCGAATTCGTGCAACTGTGAGGAATCTAACGCAGCTCGATTTCCAGTATGGCGGTGGCCATACTCGGAAACTGCTTCTGTCGTACTGGAAGACCGAAATCGTTCCAGCGCTTCGCGGCGGTCTCGGCAATACGGCAAAGCGTGACGTGTTTGCCGCTGCGGCCGACGCTGCGGAGGTGCTTGGCTGGAGTGCGTACGACGCAGGTAGGCACGGTGCAGCGCAGCGGTACTTCGTCCAGGGGCTGCGGCTTGCCCGAGAGGCCGGCGATGCCGTAATGGGCGGCCAGATTCTTTCCAACCTCAGCCACCAAGCCAACTATCTCGGCAACTTCACTGAGGCAATGCATTACGCACGGGCTGCGCAAAGTGCAACTGTCGGCCAGGCATCTGCGACGGTGAACGCAATGTTCCTTGCGATGGAAGCGCGGGCGCTGGCCAGCCTCGGAGACGCAAAAGGATGCGGCGCGGCGCTGAACCGGGCCGAGCAGGAATTCGGAAGGCGGCGTGAGAGCGACGATCCTGACTGGATCTCGTACTTTGACGCGCTTGAGTTGGCCGGCGAGGCCGCTCATTGCTTCCGGGACCTTGGGCACTCTCGTCACACGCAACTGTGGGCAGCCAGGGCAATTGACCCTGTCCTGACGCCCGCTAGGACGCGGTCGTTCATCTGCATTGTCCATGCCGATGGGGCACTGGCGGATGGCAACCTTGATGAGGCGCTTGCCCTGGCAGGTCAGTCGGTAGAGCTGGCCGGTTCGCTTCAGTCCAGCCGTCACCTCCGCTACGTTTCAGACTTCTATTCATCCTTGATGCTGAAGTACGACAATCACGCCGGGGTAAGAGAATTTACGGCGCTGCTTCGGTCAAAGAATCCCGAGCTGGCTGAATCGGTGAACCGTTCCTAGAACGGTCGCCATGTGGACCTAATCCCATCGCGGATCGTTCTCATTCGAACTGCATATTCGTCGGCGATTTCCGCGGATTCCCCGACATTCTGCATCAGCCAAGTGGTCATTTTGAGTTCATGGACTCGCCTTAGAAAGGGGAATCCTTCCGACCAGGATCTGACGTCGAAACCATAGGCGGAGACGAACGACCCATACTCCGCGGCCGTCCACCAGCCCGCCGTTTCGTATTCAGTGGCGGTCATGGCCAAATCCCACTCGGGTTGCCCCCACGCGAACCTTTCGAAATCGATTAAGAGGGGCATGCCTTCACGGATCATGATGTTTTCGGAGTGCGCATCACCGTGCGTGGGTGCGGGGGAGAGAGGGAAATGAAGGGAATCCAGTCCTAATCGCAGCTCACGGAGCTGCGCCAGTAGGAAAGCCTTGTCGAGGCTAGGTACATCGGCAATCGCTATCCGGCCTTCAACTCGGCCAAGGATATCCTCAGTGGGCAGTGTAAATGTCCCCGGTTTCGGCAGTTGATGTAGGCGCCGCAGCACTGTTCCGAGAGTGCCAATGTCATCACGGTTGCCGTCTCTTCCGTCTATATAACGCCAAAACGTGACCGGGTGACCAGAGACCTGAATTGGTTGCTCGACATCCACGACTTCAGCGGCGGGAAAGCGCTGATCGGCAAGCCAGCGAGCCACCCTTACTTCGTTTACCGCATCGTCCCAGTAGTCCATGGTTCTGGCGATCCGGACCACCGCGGAAGCGGCAGGGAGGTGATAGAGCGCATTCTCCCCCAGCCGCATAAGTCGGGAGCCCATGGTTTCCATGTTGGTGACCGCGCAGCTCTTCCTCAGCACGTCGGCGGCCAGCGAGGCGGAAAAGGGCGGCGCGAGGTCGCGAGACATGGCTTCACCTTACGGTCAGCGCGGCAGCCAAGCCGCTACAGCGGAGGGGTGGTCAGCGGCGGTCGATGATGGGGACGGAACGAGCCTCCAGGGGGACCGGGGACCGGGCGGCTGAACCGGAAGGGACAGTCGTCGGGCATCCGCGCGACGCGACCAAGCCGCACCGCTGAGTCGCTAGGGGGTTGCTACGGCGGGGGCGCCGGCCGCCGGAAGCGACGGCCTTCCGCCAGTGAGACTGGGAGCGGAAGTGGGAGCGGACCGAGTGTGGGAGCCGCGGCCAGGTGCGGGTCAGCCGACGTCAGGAAGCGTAGGGTGATACCTTTGAGCTGGCAAAACGTGCGCCACGGCAGATCCTGATCACCCGCGACCTT
>NZ_BOMV01000132.1 GCF_016862375.1 Paractinoplanes rishiriensis
GAGGTTGTTGGTCATGCCGGCGAGCAGGGTGTTGGCAACCAGGCGGCGAAAGGTAGTCATGCCCGGATAGACCGGCGCCGCCGCCGGAACTCATCGCTGACCGGCGAAGTTTTGTTTGCTACGGACCGGCGTCAAATATGTGAATGTCTTGACACCCGAAATTGTTATCGTTAACACTCCCGGCCATGGCTTCCGCTCGCCCCCGTGTGCTCGTGCACATGGCCGCCGCCCTGACCCTCGCCGCCGTCGCGGTGGTCACCCCTTCGTCGCCCTCGTCGGCTGCCGTCGACGACGGGCTGGTGCTGCACTACGACCTGGCCCAGACGTCGGGGACGGCGGTGCCGGACGCCTCCGGCAACGGTCACGACGGCACGCTGGCGGGCGATGCCACCTGGTCGTCGGGCGGTCTGACCCTCGGCGGCACGAACGGGCACGTCCGGCTGCCGGCCGGCATCATGTCCGGGCTCGGGCAGATCACCGTCTCGGCCGACGTGAAGATCGACCCGGCGCAGGCCACCCCGTACATGATCTGGGCGTTGGGCAACACCGACGCGGCGGGCGTGGGCAACGGCTACCTGTTCACGACCGGCGACGCCTACCGGACCTCGATCGCGAGCGGCAACTGGTCGACCGAGCAGACCGTGCGGTCGACGTCGGCGCTGCCGCGCGGGGCGTGGCTGAGCATCGCCTACACGCTGGACGGCTCCGGCGTGGCCACCCAGTACCTGAACGGCCGGCCGGTGGCGACGCAGACCGGCGTGACACTGACCCCGGGCGGGATCGGCGGCGGCGCCACCACGGCGAACTACCTGGGCCGCTCGGTCTACAACGCGGATGCCTACCTGCGCGGGCAGGTGCGCAACTTCCGGATCTACGACCGGGCGCTCAGTGCCGGTGAGGCCGGCGAGATCGCGATCAGCGACAGCGTCCGGGTGGCGGCCGACGAGGCCGCGCTGACCCTCGGCGACACCTCGGCGGTCACCGGCGACCTGACCCTGCCGGCGCTCGGCCCGGTCTACGCCAGCGCGGTCACCTGGTCGTCGTCCGACCCCGCGGTGATCACCGATCAGGGCGTGGTGACCCGACAGGCCGCCGACAGCCGGGTCACCCTCACCGCGACGATCAGCAGCGGCGAGGTCCGGGCCAGCAAGGCGTTCGCGGTGATCGTGCCGGCCGACCTGTCCGACGAGGCCAAGGCGGCGGATGCGGCGACGGCACTCGCGGTGACCAACCTGAACGACGTACGCGGGCATTTGCACCTGCCTTTGACCGGCCGTTATCAGAGCCGGATCACCTGGGCCACCTCGGACGCCGCCGTCATCGCCGACACCGGTGAGGTGCACCGGCCGGCCGCCGGGGGAGCGGCGCGCAAGGTCGAACTGACCGCCACGGTCCGGGTCGGCGAGGCCTCCACCACCCGCGCGTTCACCGCGACCGTGCCGCCGCTGCCGGCGCCCGCACCGCTCTCGGGATACGCCTTCGCCTACTTCACCGGCAACACCATCGCGGGCGAGAAGATCTACTTCGCGGCCAGCGAGGGCAACAACGCCTTGCGCTGGCGGGAACTCAACGGCGGCAACCCGGCGCTGGCGTCGACGCTGGGCACCAAGGGCCTGCGCGACCCGTTCCTGATCCGCTCGCCGGAGGGCGACAAGTTCTATCTGATCGCCACCGACCTGTCGATCGGCGGCGGCACCTCGTGGGACGCCTCGCAGCGCCAGGGCAGCCGGCACATCGAGGTCTGGGAGTCCACCGACCTGGTCAACTGGGGGCAGCAGCGGCACGTGCAGGTCTCGCCGCCGACGGCCGGCAACACCTGGGCACCCGAGGCGTTCTATTCGGCCGAACTGGGCTCGTACGTGGTCTATTGGGCCTCCAAGATCTATGCCGCGAACGACCCCGGACACACCGGAAGCACCTACAACAAGATGCTGTACGCGACCACGCGCGACTTCGTGTCGTTCAGCGAGGCCAAGGTGTGGCAGGACTTCGGCGCTTCCCGGATCGACAGCACGGTCATCGCCGAGGACGGCGTCTACCACCGGTTCACCAAGGACGAGGGTGGCGTGACCGGATGCAGCGACATCATCCAGGAGCGGGCCGATTCGCTGGTGGCGGTCGACGACGCTTCGCTACCGGGCTGGGACCCGGCCAACCCGAAGTGGAAGATCGTGGCGTCCTGCATCGGCCGGGCCGCGGGCACCTCGGCGGTCGAGGGACCGACCGTATTCAAGGCCAACCCCGGTGACACGTCCGGCTCGAAGTACTACCTGTTCGTCGACGAGTACGGCGGCCGCGGCTACATCCCGCTCGGCACCGACGACCTCATCGAGCCGCAGTGGCGGGTGCCGGCCTCGTACTCGCTGCCGGCCAGCCCCCGGCACGGCACGGTGCTGCCGGTCACCCAGGCCGAACTCGACCGGTTGCACGCCACCAGCACGCCGGCGCCGCAGCCGCTGCCGGCCGGCGCCGACGGGCTGATCGCCCGCTACCCGCTGGACACCAGCGCCGCGGACGCCTCCGGCAACGGCAACAACGCCCAGTTGGTCGGCGACGCCGGCTTCGCCGACGGCAGCCTGACCTTCGGCGGCACCAACGGGCACGTGAAGCTGCCGGACAACGCGATGGCCGGGCTGTCCGCGATGACCGTCTCGGCCGAGGTGTGGGTCGACCCCGCCCAGCAGACCCCGTACTTCCTGTGGGGCATGGGCAACACCAACGCGTCCGGCGTCGGCAACGGCTACGTCTTCAGCACCGGCGACGCCTACCGGGCCGCGATCGCCTCCGGGAACTGGTCGACCGAGCAGAACGCGAGCAGCGGCGGCAACCTGCCCCGCGGCTCCTGGCGGACCCTCACCTACACCCTCGGCGGCGGCACGGCCACGCTCTACCTGGACGGCCGGCAGGTCGCGGTGAACACCGCGGCCACCCTGACGCCGGGCTCGATCGGCGGCGGCGCCACCACGGCCAACTACATCGGCCGGTCGGTCTACTCCGGCGACAAGTACTTCAAGGGCCGGATGCGCGACTTCCGCCTCTACAACCGGGCGCTGCCGGCGGCCGAGGTGGTGCAACTCGGCGCGAACGCCACCGCGGTGACCGCGGTGACCCTGGACAGCCTCAAGGCGCCGGCGCTGATCGACGGCGACGCGGGCACCATCGTGCTCCCGGTGAAGGCCGGCACCGACGTGCGCAACCTGGCACCGGCGTTCACGGTCGCGGCCGGCTCCACGGTCGCCGGTGCGCAGGCCGGCGACTGGTCGGCGGCCCGGCGGATCACGGTCACCAGCGCGTCCGGCGCGACCCGCGAATACTCGGTGATCACCCGGGTGATGCGTTCGCCGGTGCTGCCCGGCCTGTACGCCGACCCCAACATCGTGCGGTTCGGCGACACCTACTACATCTACGCGACCACCGACGGGTTCGACGGCTGGAGCGGCACCACCTTCACCGTGTGGTCGTCCACCGACCTGGTCAACTGGACGAAACACGGCATCATCCTGGACCTGGCCGACGTCTCGTGGGCGCAGACCAACGCGTGGGCGCCGTCCGCGGCGTACGCGAACGGCAAGTACTACTTCTACTTCAGCGCGGCCGGGAATATCGGGGTGGCGACCTCGGACTCGCCGACCGGGCCGTTCACCGACTCCGGTGCCCCGCTGGTCGACCGCGACGACTTCGGCGGCGCCCAGCAGATCGACCCCGCGGTGTTCACCGACGACGACGGGCAGAGCTACCTCTACTGGGGCAACGGCACCGCCTACGTGGCGCCGCTGAACGCCGACATGATCTCGCTGGGCGAGCGGCGCACCATCACCGGGCTCGCCGACTTCCGCGAGGGCCTGTTCATGAACAAGCGGGACGGCGTCTACTACCTGACCTACTCGATCGACGACACCCGCAGCGAGAACTACCGGGTCGGCTACGCCACCGCGACCGCGCCGTACGGCCCCTTCACCTCGCGCGGCGTGATCCTGGCCAAGGACCGGTCGCTGGGCATCCTGGGCACCGGGCACAGTTCGGTCATCCAGGTGCCGGGCACCGACGAGTGGTACATCGTCTACCACCGCTTCGCGATACCGGGCGGCGACGGCATGCACCGGGAGACCACGATCGACCGGCTCTACTTCGACGCCGACGGCCTGATCCGGCCGGTCGTCCCGACGCTGGAGAGCATCGACCCGCTGGCGTACACCGGGGTGCTGCCGACCGCAACGCTACCGGCCTCCGGGTGGCTCGGCGCGGGCGCGACGCTCACGCTCACCGGCGGGGCCGGAAACAGCGAGGTGCAGTACGCGCTGACGCCGGGCGCCTGGGTGGCGTACACCGGTCCGGTCCCGCTTCCGGCCGGCAGTTACCCGGTCTCGTACCGGGCCCGCGGCACCAACGGCATCCTCAGCGCGCCGGTCGACGTCCGGGTCCAGGTCGACGTGGAGGCCCCGATGACCGCCGCCGCGGTGACCACCAAGGGCACCCGGTCCACGGTGACGCTGACCGCGCAGGACGCCGCCTCCGGCGTGGCGAAGATTGCGTACCGGGTGGGCACCGGCGGCTGGCAGGACTACCGGGCCCCGTTCACCGTCGACGGCGTGCAGCAGGTGGAGTTCACGGCCGCCGACCACGCCGGCAACGCGTCCGCGGCGCAGCGCATCTCGGTGCCGCTGGTCCGCGACACCACCGGCCCGACGGTCGGCGCGATCACCAGCCCCACCCGGGCCACCGGCACCAACGGCTGGTTCACCACTCCCGTGTCGGTGCTCGCCACGGCCGCCGACCCGGCCGGCGTTGCGCTGCGCGAGTACCGCATCGACAACGGGGCCTGGCGCACGTACACCGGCCCGATCCCGGTCCGCGAGGGCGTGACGAAGGTGGGGGTCCGCGCCACCGACGTGTGGGGCAACAGGTCCTGGGCACTGGTCTTCACGGTCAAGCGGGACATGGGCCGCCCCACGGCGACCGCGGCGGTGCGCTCGGCGACGGTGCGGCTGACCGCGAAGGATGCGGTCTCCGGCGTCCAGCTCATCCAGTACCGGGTGGACCGCGGCCGGTGGCTCACCTACCGCCAGCCGGTCAAGGTGCGCGGCAAGGGCTCACACACGGTGACGTACGGCGCGGTGGACCGGGCCGGCAACGTGAGCACGGTCCGTACCGCCACGGTCCGGATCCGGTAACGGCTGGAGCTTGACCGCATCAACGGACATCGATTAGACAAAGAGGATGCTGAACCGGGCACTCGTCATGGTCCTTGCGGTTGCCGCGTTCGGGGTCGGCGCTGCGCCGGCGTCGGCTGCCGGTCCCACCGCGCCCACGGAGCCCACGGCCGGGCCCTGCCAGTACACGCCGACGCCGGACGATCCGGCCGCGCGTCCGGTGCCGTTGCCGCGGGACCCGGCGCACACCCCGAGCCGGGGCGTCGCGCGGGTGCTGCTGCGGACCAGCCTCGGGCTGATCCCGCTGGAACTGGACCGGGCGGCGGCGCCGTGCACGGTGCAGAGCTTCCTGCACCTGGTGCGGCACCGGTTCTACGACCGGACGATCTGCCACCGGCTCACCGCCTACCCGACGCTGAGCGTGCTGCAGTGCGGCGATCCGTCCGGCACCGGCTCGGGCGGCCCCGGCTACCGGTACAGGGACGAGTTGCCGGCCGACTTGCCGCCCGCGCCGACCGACCCCACCGGCGTGCGCCGGCTCTACGCCCGCGGCGTGCTGGCCATGGCCAACGCCGGCCCGGACACCAACGGCAGCCAGTTCTTCCTGGTCTACGCCGACTCCGCGCTGCGCCCGAACTACACCGTCTTCGGCTCCGTGACCCCCACCGGCCTGCGCACCCTCGACCGGGTAGCGGCCGGCGGCATCGAGCCCACCCCCGACGACCCGGCCCCGGTCGACGGCGCCCCGGCCCTACGCACCGAAATCCGCAAAGCCCGCGGGTAAGCCCGGGATGCCGCCGATTGCCACGCCTCAGGTCGCCGCCGGTGCCCTCTTCTTTGACGACAATGGCCGCGTTCTGCTGGTGAAACCCGCCTACAAGCCCGGCTGGGACATCCCGGGTGGGTTCGTCGAGCCCGGGGAATCGCCACGGGCGGCCTGCACGCGGGAGGTTCGGGAGGAGCTCGGCCTGATCGTCGACGTCGGTGAGCTGCTGGTGGTCGACTGGGCGCCGGGCGCGGAGGGTGACAAGCTGCTCTTCGTCTTCGACGCCGGGCCTGGTCACGGCGAGATCCGGTTTGCCGACGGGGAGTTGACCGAGGCCCGGTTCGTCGCCTATGACGAGCTGGACGACTACCCGCCGGGCCGGCTGACACGCCGGGTCCGGGCCGCGATCGACGCCAAGGTTCGCGGGACCGGGATCTATGCCGAGCACGGGCAGCTGCCTTAGCGCCGGGGCTCCCAGCGGAACAATCGGGCCGCCAGCGCCACCGCGACCACCACCCAGGCCAGCGTCGGCGCCAGCAGCAGCAGGGAGTCGGCCACTGAGGCTCCGCCGTTCCAGGCGTTCAGGGCCAGTTCGGTGGCCGCGCCGCCGGGCAGCAGGCGCTTCAGCAGGGTCAGGTCCTCGGTGCCGCTGATGCCCACCCACCCCGAGATGGCGATGACGCCGATGCTGACCGGCAGCGTGGTCACCTGCGCGTGCTCGGGCGAGGTTGTCAGCCCGGCGGTGGCCAGGGCCAGGCCGATCATCATGGCCACGGTGCCGAGCACCGCGGCGGCCAGCAGCGGCACGTTGGCGGGCGCGCCGCTGACCACGGCGAGCGCGGTCAGGATCACCGCGGTCTGCACCAGGGCGAGTACCACGACCGGCAGCAGCAGGCCGGCGATGATGCCGGTGTCGCTCGCCGCGGTCGACCGCAGCCGCTTGAGGAAGAGGTTCTGGCGGCGGGCGGCCAGCGTGGTGACCGCGGTGGTGTAGAGACCGAACGCGCCGACCGTGAAGGTCACCACCGAGGCGATGTAGCCGAGACTGGCCAGCGAGGCGAAGGCGTCGTGCCGGTAGATGAAGAACGCGCTGACCGCGGCCGGCATGATCAGGCTGGTGACCAGCACCAGGCGGTTCCGGAAGATCTGAAGCAGTTCGCTGGTGGCGATGGCTAGCATGGTCGGTCCCTCACTGGCTCTCGATGGCACGGAAGACGTCGTCGAGGCGGGTCGGCCCGGCCTCCAGGTCGGGCAGGTCCAGACCGTGCTGGTGGGCCCAGCCGAGCAGCGCGTACAGGTCCTGCTGCAGGTCGAAGGTCTCCACGACGGCGCGTCCGCCGGAAGACAAAGCTGCCGGCAGCGGCAGGCCGGGTGCGCGCGCGGGGAGGGTGAACCGGATGACTGACGGCAGGGTCCGGGTCAGCTCGGAGACGGTGCCCTCGCGGTGGAACCGGCCCTGGTGCATCAGGCCGATGCGGTCCGCCCGCTGCTGGGCCTCCTCCAGATAGTGGGTGGTGAGCACGATGGTGGAGCCGTCCTCGCGGAGCCGGTCCACCGACCGCCAGAGGTCGTCCCGGGACGGGATGTCGAGCCCGGTGGTGGGTTCGTCCAGGAAGATCAGCTCGGGCTTGCCGTACACCGCGGTGGCGAAGTCCAGCCGCCGCTTCTCGCCGCCGGACAGCTGGGCGACCCTGGTGCCGGCCTTGCGGGTCAGGTCCACCACGTCGAGCACCCGGCCGGCATCGTCGGTGCGCCCGGTGAGCCGGCCGATCAGCGCGACCGACTCGCGCACCGTGAGGTCGGGGGAGAAGCCGCTCTCCTGGAGCATGATGCCCATCCGGGGACGGACGGCGCGGCGGTCCTGAGGGCGGTGCCCGAACACCCGCACCGTGCCGGAGGTGGCGGTGCGGTGGCCCTCGACGACCTCCAGGGTCGAGGTCTTGCCGGCGCCGTTCGTGCCGAGCAGCGCGTACAACTCCCCGCGCCGCACCTGGAAGGACAGGTCCCGGACGGCGTGGAAGTCGCCGTACCGCAGGTTCAGGCGGTCGACGTCGATGACTGGTGTGGTGGTCATGCCTCCATGACAGCGGCCGCGGGCCGCGCCGGGCAGTGCGCCGATGTCATCGCAACGTGTGACGTGGTGTCACTGCCCACCGCCGCCGGAAACGATCAATACTCGGGTGTGATCCCTTCCGGGCTGCGCCGACTCAACCGCACCTCGCTGCTGCCGGTGCTCCTGGTGGTCGGCGCGGTGCTGGTGGCACGCGACGCCCGCGGCTGGACCGACGTGCTGATCCTGTCGACCGGCGTGCTCGCGGCCGCGGTGGCTTTCTGGCGCTGGGCGGCCGACGAGGTGCTGCGGGTGGCGCTGCCGTGCACGGTCGTCGCCGCGGCGGTGTGGCCGCTCGCGGTGGTGCTGACCGACAGCCCGAACGGCTCGTACGGTCTGGCCGTGGTGGCCGCCCACGTCGTACCGCAGCTGCCGCGCCACCGGATCCGGGCGGCCGTGGCGGTGCCGGTGTTCATCGGTGTGGTGGGTGCGACCAGGCTGCTCCTCTCGGACGCCGACGCCCGGGGCATTGTGCTGTCCTACGTCGTCGTGCCGGTCGGGGTGGCCGTCGTGACCATCGCGCTGATGTTCCCCAACAAGGGCTTCTACGACCACGTCAAGGATCTGGAGGCGGCGCGGGAACGGGAGGCCGAGCTGGCCGTCGCCCGGGAGCGGGTCCGGTTCGCCTCCGACCTGCACGACATCCAGGGCCACACGCTGCACGTGGTCAAGCTGAAGACCGCGCTGGCGCAGCGGCTGGTGCGCGCCGATCCGGACCGGGCCGAGGAGGAGCTGCGGGAGATCCACGCGCTGGTCGGCGACACCATCAACCAGACCAAGGCATTGGCGTACGCGCAGCGGCGGCTGAACCTGACCGCGGAGCTGGAGAACGCGAAGAACCTGTTCGAAGCGGCCGGTATCGACGTGCGCATCACCCGGGAGGCCGAGGTGGCCCGCTCCGGTGAGCTGCTCGGTCAGGTGCTGCGCGAGACGACCACCAACATCCTGCGCCACGCGCAGGCCACCCGGGTGCGGATCACCCTGTCCGAGGCCGGCATCGCGATCGACAACGACGGCGTACGCGGCGACGCCGTCCCCGAGCTGCGCGGTCTGGCCGCGCTGCGGCAGCGGGTGGCCGACGGTGGCGGCGAGCTGACCGTCCAGGTGCGCGACGGCCGGTTCCGCACGGCCGCGGCCTTTCCCGGAACGGGGAACCGATGACAACCGTGGTGCTGGCCGACGACGAGGCCCTACTGCGCAAGGCGATGGCCGCGCTGCTCCCGTTGGAGGGCGAGATCACGGTGCTGGCCGAGGCACCGGACGGCGACGCGGCGGTGGCGGCCACCCTGGAGCACCGCCCCGACGTGCTGGTCATCGACCTGGAGATGCCCGGCACCGACGGCCTGGGCGCGGTGGCCGAGATCCGCCGCACCCGCCCCGAGCAGGTGATCCTCATGCTGACCCGGCACGCGCGCCCCGGCGTACTGCGCAAGGCTTTGAGGTTGGGTGTCCAGGGTTTTGTCAGCAAATCGGCCGAGCCGGCGCACATCGCCGAAGTGATCGCCGTGCTGCACGAGGGCCGCCGGTGGATCGACCCGGACGTCTCCGCGCTGGCCGTCATCGACGACTGCCCGCTGACCGACCGCGAGCTGGACGTGCTGCGGGTGACCGGCGAGGGCTACTCGGTGGCCGACATCGCCGCCCGATTGCACCTGGCGCCCGGCACGGTCCGCAACTACCTGTCCAACGCCATGCAGAAGACCCAGACCCAGACTCGCCACGAGGCGGCCCGCTACGCCCGCGAACACGACTGGTTGTGAGGAGGCCACCGTGCTGATCGCCGAGGACCTGCTGCTGCTCCTGATGGACGACGAGACCGGAACCCCGGCCCAGGCCGGCACGATGTACTACGCGTTGGGCGGCGCCGTGCTCGCC
Organism: Paractinoplanes rishiriensis; assembly: GCF_016862375.1. Taxonomy (GTDB): domain Bacteria; phylum Actinomycetota; class Actinomycetes; order Mycobacteriales; family Micromonosporaceae; genus Actinoplanes; species Actinoplanes rishiriensis. The sequence continues at coordinate 9,902 of NZ_BOMV01000132.1, forward strand.
GAACTGGCCCTGCTCGGCCGGGTCGAGGCCGGGCGCAAGGTGGTGGCGACCGGCGACGGGCCGCTGCCCGACCCGCTGCTGCGGGAGGCGTACGAGAAGGTGGCCGGCAAGGAGCGCGGCGTGCAGACCCTGCTCATCGAGATCGGCTCCCGGCTCTGGGAGCCGCTGGTCGAGCGCCTCCTGGAACGCGGCCTGATCCGCCGGGAACAGCGGAAGGTGCTCGGCCTGTTCCGGGTCACCCGGCTGCCGGCCGCCGACGCCGCGCACGAGGCGGGGCTGCGGCGGCAGATCCGGGCCGCCCTGGTCGACGGTGAGGACGCCGACCCGCGCACCGCCGCGCTGATCGCGCTGCTGTCGGCGAGCGGCGCCCTGCCCATGCTGCGGCCCCAGCTGGCCTGGTCGGGCGACGTCTACCGCCGGGCCAAGGAGTACGAGAACGGCAACTGGGGCGCCGGCGCGGTGAGCGAGGCGGTGACCCGCACGGCGGCGGCAATCGCCGCGAGCACCGCCGTCGTCGCAGCGGCCGCGGCCGCTGCGACGACGAACTAGAGTCCGCGGTTCAGGGGCGGGCTCGGTAGGTCAGGTGCGTGACGCCGGTGGCGGCGCGGGCGGTCACCTGGTCGAACTGCAGCGCGGGGACGTCGTGGAACAAGCGCGTGCCGGCGCCCAGGGTGAACGGGACCACGTGCAGCCGCAACTCGTCGATCAGGCCGGCGGCGAGGTACTGGTTGATGGTGGTGGCGCCGCCGTGTATCAGGACGTCGCCGGTGCCGGCGGCCGCTCGGGCCTGGGTCAGCGCCGACTCGATGCCGCCGGTGACGAAGTGGAACGTGGTGCCGCCGTCCATCGGCTGCGGGTCGCGCTGGTGGTGGGTGAGCACGAACACCGGGGCGTGGAACGGTGGGTTGTCGCCCCACCAGCCGTTCCACGGGCGGGTCCAGGCGCCGCGCACCGGGCCGAACATGTTGCGGCCCATGATGAAGGCCGTGGCGGCGCCCAACTGCTCGATCTCCGCCCGGTTCTCGTCGGGGGTGTCGAACATCCAGGCGTGCAGCCGGCCGCCCGAGCCGTCGCCGCCGTCGTTGCCGAACGGGCGTTCCTCGGTCTGGTCGTGGCCGGCCGCGTAGCCGTCGGCGGAGATGGTGAGGTCGGCGATGATGCGTGTCATGCCCGGGTAGACCGGGACGGCCGGCCGGGCTCATCGCCTTTGTGGGCCACATCACAGTGGGTGGCGAACCGTGGGCGGGCGCGCTTTCGTCTTGCTGATCGTGAGACGAAGTCTGAGCGCGGCCGACGAGGCGGAACTCGTGCGCCGCACCGCCGCCGGGGACCGGCGCGCGTTCGACGAGTTGTACCGGCGGACGTCGCCGTGGCTGCTCGGGCGCCTGCGCCGGCGGTGCGCGGACGACGACGTGGTGGCCGACGTGATGCAGGAGACCTACCTGGCCGTCTGGCGGGCGGCGGGCAGCTTCGCCGGTGCGGCCACGTCCGGCAGCGCGGTGGGCTGGCTGTGGACCATCGCGGCGCACCGGCTCGTCGACGCGTTCCGGCGGCGGGCCCGGCAGAACCAGGTGCCGGCCGTGCCGCTGGCCGAGTCGGTCGCGCCCGCGGCCGAGGACGAGGTGCTGGCCGGCTGGGTCGGTCACGAGCTGGAGCAGGCGCTGCTCGAACTGCCGCCGGAGGCCCGCGAGGTGCTGCGCGCCATGGTCCTCGACGGGTTGTCGGTGCGTGAGACGTCGGTGCTGCTGGGCGTGCCGGAGAACACCGTGAAGTCGCGGGCCCGGCGGGCCCGGATCGCGCTGCGGGAGGCGCTGTCATGAGCACCCATCCGAGTCCCGCGGTGATCGCTCGCTACGCCGACCGGGAGGCGGACCTCGACGAGGTCACGGTCTGGGCGGTCGAGGTACACCTGGAGGGCTGCGCCGACTGCCGGGCCGTGCTGGCCGGCGGCACCACCGACGACGCCCGCGCGCTGCTGGCCCGGGTCGCGGCCGGCCTGAACGACCGCCTCGCCGGTGGCCCGGCACCCGCCCGGCGCCGGCGCTGGTCGGTCACGCGCAGCCGTTGGCTGGTCTGGCACCTGATCCCGTGGCTCACCATGACGGTCGCGGTGCTCGGCTGCGCGGTCCTGCTCCAGTCGCTGCAGCCGGGCCTGCCGTCGCTGGTGGCCCTGCTGGCACCGGTGGCGCCGCTGCCCGGGGTGGCGGTCGCGTGGAGCCGGCGCCACGACCCGGCCTGGGAGCTGATCGCCGGGACGCCGTCGACCGGGCTGGGGATGCTGCTCCGGCGTACCGCCGGGGTGCTGGCCGTGGTGGTGCCGGCGCTCGCGGTGGCGAGCACGACCACCGGCGTCTCGCTGGCGCTGACCCTGCTGCCCTGCCTGGCCTTCACCGCCGCCACCCTGGCGCTGGGCGCCTTCACCGGGGTGCACCGCGCGGCCGCCCTGCTCGGCACCGCCTGGACCCTGGCCGTGGTGGTGCCGGCCGTGCTGACTGCCGAAGCGCCGGTGCTGCTGCAACCGGGCAGTTCGCCGGCCTGGGCGCTGCTCGCCGTGACACTCGCCGCGTTCGCGGCCACCCGGGCTGCCCATTTCCGCCGGCTGACCAGCCATCATTGAGGAGACTGAGATGCGTACGGTGAGCGCGGCCGAGACGGCCCCCACCACCTACCCGTGGGCGGTGCACGCCGAGGGACTGCGGGTGCGCGCCGGCCGGCACCTGGCCGTCGACGGGCTGGACCTGGCCCTGGACACCGGCGTGCACGGCCTGCTCGGCCCGAACGGCGCCGGCAAGACCACCCTGATGCGCGCGCTGGCCACGGTGCTGAAACCGGCCGGCGGCCGGCTCACTCTGCTGGGCGAGGCGGTGGACGGGCGGGCCGACCTGCGGCGGGTCCGGCGCGGGCTGGGCTATCTGCCGCAGCAGTTCGGGTTCTATCCGCGCTTCACGGTGCGCGAGTTCGTCGAGTACCTGGCGTGGCTCAAGGAGATGCCGAAGACGGCGGTCCCGGGCGCGGTGCAGCGGGCGATCGAGCGGGTGGGCCTCGGCGCCAAGGCCGGCGCGCGGATGCGGACGCTGTCCGGCGGCATGCTGCGCCGGGCCGGCATCGCGCAGGCGATCGTCAACGACCCGGCGGTGCTGCTGCTCGACGAGCCGACCGTGGGTCTCGACCCGGAGCAGCGCCTCGACTTCCGGGAACTGCTGCGCGATCTGGGCGTCGACAGCTGCGTGCTGGTCTCCACCCACCTGGTCGAGGACGTGGTGGCCGCCTGCACCGACGTGGTGCTGCTCAACGAGGGCCGGCTGGTCTATCAGGGCACGCCGGACGGCCTGGTCGCGCAGGGCGGCGACGGCGACCCGGGGGACAGCCCGGCCGAGCGGGGCTACTCCGCGCTGCTGCGCCGGCACCGGGCGGAGGCCGGCCGGTGAGCCGCATCCCGGGCCTCACGATCCTGGGCCTCGAGCTGCGCCGGTCGGCGGCGTTCGGCACCGCCCTGATCCTGCTGGTGGTCGGCGTGCTGGCACTGTTCTTCGCGGAGGGCATCGGGTTCGCGACCGGCTGGGTGCAGCTGGCCATGACGCAGCGGCTCTACCTGGCCCTGCTGTGGCCGCTGGCGCTGGCCGCCGGCGCCTGGCAGGGCAGCCGCGAGCGCCGGTCGAAGGTCACCGAGCTGTTCGCCAGCACTCCGCGGCCGCGGGTGCACCGGACGGTGCCGACACTCGGCGCCATGGCGGTCGCGGTGGTCGGCGGATACCTGGCCATGGGCATCGCCGGCGGGCTGTGGATCGCCGGCACCGCCGAATATCTGCCGGTCACCGTCGTGGTGGTGACGGCCGTCGGCGCCCTGGCGCTGGTCGCGGCGGTCTGGCTCGGCCTCGCGGTCGGCCGCCTGCTGCCCTGGCTGGTGACCGCGCCGGCGCTGGCCGTGGCGGGCCTGGGGCTGCTGCTGAGCATCCCCGGCGCGACCCGGCCGCGCGGCTGGCTGGCGCTGGTGTTCTCGCCGATCTACGAGATGAACATGCCGGACGCGTACGCCACCGTGCCCGGCCGGGTCAGCGCCGCCCAGGCGGTCTGGCTGGTCGCGCTGGCCGGCACCGCGGTGCTGCTGTTCGCATCGGGCGGCTGGCGCATCCGGCTGGCGGCGCTGCTGCCGGTGGTGGCCGGGGCCGGGCTGGCGATCGCCGTGATGCCGCACCAGAACCGGGTGGTCACCGACGCGGTCGACCCGGTGGCGCGGCAGCTGGTGTGCGAGGGGGTCGTCTGTGTCAGCCGGGTGCACGAGGGACTGCTGCCCGAGGTGGCCGGGCCGGCACGGGAGGGTCTGGCGATCCTGGCGAAGCTGCCGGGCGGGCCGGTCCGGGTGCACGAGGACACCACCACGTACGGGCCGATGGACTATCCGCCGTGGCGGACCGACGTCGTGCTGCTGCACGTCGGCGCCGGGACGGACGGTCACCTGGCGGACCGGTCCGAGGTGCTGACCGAGGTGGTGGCCGGGGCGTTCGCGAGCCCGCCCGAATGCGAGGACTTCGCCGGCAGCGCGGATCTGACGGCCGCCGCCCATTGGCTGATCGGCGGGACCGACCCGCCGCGCGAGGCGGACGCCGCGGCGGTCTGGGACCGGCTGCGCCAGTTGCCGGCCGGCGAGGCGCAGTCCCGGGTGGTGGCGCTGCGGCAGGCCGCGCTGAACTGCTCGGCGGGCGACGGCCTGTTCCCGCGGAGTGCCGGGTGAGATGGCTGAGCCTGTACGCGCGTTCGCGTCGCGCCCCGATGGCGCTGGGGGTGACCGCCGGGTGCGCGGCCGTGATGTGGTCGCTCTGGTCGGTGTCCTCGGACGACCGCGACGCCGCCGTGCAGACGGTCGTGCTGACCGTGCTGCTGCTGGTAGCGGCGCTGACCGTGACGCTCGGCGGTCCCGATGACGAGCTGGAGGCCACGGCCGCGCTCCGCTGGCTCCCGCGCCGCGCCGGTCACGTGCTGGTCGCGTACCTCATGATGGTGTTGATCTTGGCTTTGACGCGGGCTACCGGGGCCCGGTTCGGCCCGCTCTGGCTGGTGCTGCGGGACGCCGGTGGTCTGCTGGGGCTGACCGCGCTGGCCGCCGCGACGATTGGCACCGCCCGGTCCTGGTTCGTGCCGCTGGGCTGGACGGTTGCCGCGGTGCTGTTCCCGCAGTCCGGGCCGGTCGCCGGCCGCATCCTGACCTGGCAGATGCAGCCGCCGGAGAGTGCGGCCGCCGCGGTTACGGCCGCGCTGCTCGGGGTGGGTGGGCTGATCGTGTACGCGGTGACCGGCCCGGCCCGGAGGTGACCGGCTGGGTTCGCGGGCGCCGAGCAGGGTTGGGCCGACCGCTCAGGCCACCGGTTCTGGGGCCGGAGCGGTTTCGGCGTAGCGGGCGGACAGGTTGGCATACGCCCGGGAGCGCATCGCCACGATCGTGACCACCAGGCCGATGATGCCGGCTCCG
>NZ_BOMV01000133.1 GCF_016862375.1 Paractinoplanes rishiriensis
ATCCGGGCTCGCCGCCACCTGCCGCTGGAACAGCTCCACCAGCGACCGGCAGTCCACCGAGGTTGCGGTGCTGCCGGCCCAGGTCAGGACGTCGGTGCGCTCGCGACCGGTCAGCACGTCGAGTCGGCTCACCGGCCGGTCCGGCGCCGCCACCAGCGCGCGCAGCACGGCGACGAACCGCTCGGTGATCGAGCGGGCCGCGGCCGGGTCGATGCGGTCGGGCCGGTAGTCGAGGCGGAATCGCAGGCCGCCGGCGCGCGGGAAGGCGAGCAGCGTCGCCGCGTAATGCGAGACGGCCCGGCTGCGGACCGCGGTGATGCGCACGTCCTGCGGGGAACCGGCGGGCACGCCGGGCGGTTCCAGCGGGTAGTTCTCGTAGACGAGGAGCGTGTCGAACAGGTTGCCGGCACCGGCCTGCTGCTGGATCTCCGCCAGCCCCAGGTAGTGATGCTCAAGCAAACCCACCTGCTCGTCCCGGACCCGGGCCACGACGTCGCGCAACGACTCACCACCGCGCCAGCGCACCCGCACCGGCACCGTGTTGATGAACAGGCCCACCATCTGCTCGACCCCGGACAGCTCCGCGGGCCGACCGGAAACCGTCGCACCGAACACCACATCCGACCGGCCCAGCAGGCGGCCGACCACGACACCCCACGCCACCTGAACCAGCGTGTTCACCGTGACACCCAACGCCCGCGCACCCGCCGCAACACCCGCTGCCAGCTCCGCATCCAGCGCGAACTCGGCCTGTTCCGGAACCACCGCCGCGGCGTCACCGGACCCACCGGCCACCAGCGACGCACCCGGCAGATCCACCAGCGCCGAGCCCCATGCCGCCCGCGCCGCACCCCGGTCCCGGCCCGCCAGCCACGACAGGTAGTCCCGGTAACCGCGCACGGCCGGCAGACCCGACACCGGGTCCGCGCCGAGATACAACGCCGACAGTTCGCGCAGCAGCACCGGCATGGACCAGCCGTCGAGAACGATGTGGTGGTTCGTGATCACGAACCGGTACCGCTCGTCGTCCAGCCGGACCAGCAGGAACCGCAGCAACGGCGCGGCGGTCAGGTCGAAGCGGGTACAGCGCTCGCTGAGCAACGCCTGCTCGACGGCTTTCGCCTGGTCGTCGCCGTCCAGGTGGCGCAGGTCGACGTCGGTCCAGCGCAGCACCGGGTCGCGGTGCACCACCTGCACCGGCTGGCGCAGGCCCTCGTGCAGAAACGCGGAACGCAACACGGCATGCCGGCGGATCAGGGCGCGTGCGGCCGCCCGCATCCGCTCGTCGTCGAGCACACCCGACATGTCGAGCACGGTTTGCATCGTGTAGGTGTCGTGTTCGCCCTCACTGTGCACCTCGTGGAAGAGCAGGCCTTCCTGCATCGGTGACAGCGGAAGAAGCTCTTCCACGGCAGACTGCTGCATTGCGGATCTCCCCTCAGACCCGGAACTGACGTGTCAACCCACGGACCGGACAGTCCACAACTCGTCGAAGAAACGATGGTCGGCGGCTTTGCGCAGCCACCCGACACCACTCGTGCCACCGGTGCCGACCCGGCCACCGATAATGCGCTCGACGGTGAGTAGATGGGAGAAACGCCAACGCCCGAAAAGATAAGCGAGGTCGACCAGGGCCTCCGCCAGGCGATGCAATTCGTGGTGCCGGGCCGGGTCGTCGTAAATCATACGCCAGACCTGGATGATTTCGTCGTCCCTGGCCCGCGGCTCAGCCCAGTCCCGCTCGACACAATAGTCGGGAATGGGGAATTCGCGACGACTCAGAAACCGGACGGCAGCGTCGTAGATGCTCGGTTCGGCGAGCGTACGCGCCAAATTGTCGTGAGCCGACGGCTCGCCCTGATGCGGACGCAGCATCGACTTGCTCTTGTTGCCGAGAATGAACTCGAGCTGGCGGTACATCGGGGACTGGAATCCCGACCCCTCGCCCAGGTCGTCCCGGAATTCGTTGTATTCGGCGGGGCTGAGCGAGGCCAGCACGTCCCACGTGCCGGCCAGCACTCCCATCGCCTGATGGGTGCGGCGCAGCGTCCACAGCGCCTCGCTCAGCCGGTCCGCCTCGAGGTGGTCCCGGACCAGCTTGGCCTCGGTGTACACGAGCTTGAACAGCAGCTCCATGACCTGCGTCATGATCAGGAAGGACGGCTCGCCGGCCGCGCCGGTGCGCGGCGTCTGCAGCGCCAGCAGGGCTGGCGTCTGCACGTAGCCGGCGTACGGATTAGGCTCCTCGCCGAATTCCAGCAGTGGCTGCCCACCCGATTTCTTGTACCGATCCTCCCGGTCACCCTCGGATAACGGACACGCTTGCGCACGCGGCGCACTTATGGCGTCACTCAAAAGAACTTCCCCCGTTAAGTCAGCGTGAAAGCCATGCACGGATCGCGTCAACTGCGACTCTTTGATCTGGCGCACCGCGAATCCGGTTCACACAGCGACTCGGGGAGAAGTGTTGCACACCGCCGACCATCTATCAAGGTTGATAACGGGCCGACCGGTGCTCAATTTCCCGACTAAATACCGGGGTACCACAAAAACGGCCATGTCCCGGCGGCCGTCCGCGCAAAGCACGCGGAAAGCCGCCGGAACAGGCCGGGGGGTGAGTTGTGTCTTAGGCGTCGCGCTTTTTCAGGGTGGAATATCCGAACCCGAGCGCGGCGACTGCCCAGGCGGCCAAGATGAGCAGGGCCGGGCCGGCGCCGTAGCGGTCACCGCCGCCGTCCAGCAGGTAGGTACCGGCGCTGCCGGGCAGGAAGTCGGAGATCGTCTGGATGAACTCCGCCCCGATCCCCCGGGTGATCAGCGGCAGGACCACCAGCAGCAGCATCGAGACGCTGAGCGTGCCGACCGCACTGCGCAGGATGAAACCGACCCCGAGGGTGAACATGCCGACCAGGGCCAGGTACGCCGCGACCGACGGGAGCTGGCGCATCAGTTCGCCGGACTCGACCAGGGCCAGGTCCTCGAGCATGATGCCGCCGGAGATGGTGCCCGCGCCGGCCAGCACCAGGCCGTAGACGAAGGTCACCAGGCCGACCAGGATCGCCTTGGAGGTCAGCATCCGGAACCGCGACGGGACGCACTGGAGCGTGGCCCGGATGCTGCCCGACGCGTACTCCGAGGTGATCACCAGCATCGCCAGCGCCATGATGGCGAACTGGGCCAGCTGGGCCGCCTGAATTGTCGTGTCCCCGACCGGGAACGGCTCGGTGGGAGCCGGGTGTGCCGTGTCCTCATAGGAGTAGTCGTAACCGACCACACCGGCCCACAGCACCATCAGGATCACACCCGTGGCCAGGCACCACCAGGTGGATCGGACCGACCACAGTTTGACCCACTCGAACCGGATCGCGCCCCACAGACCGCCGCCGCGTTCCGGACCCGCAGCCGACTCCCGCGTAATGACGTCGCCCGACTGAGCGACCTCCGCGGTGGAGTATGTGTTCATCAGCTGGGTTCTCCTCTCGAACTTCTCTAAGCCTTGCTCTGGCGTCCGGCGCTGGTGTATTCCACGCTCTCGGCGGTCAGCTCCATGTACGCTTCCTCCAGCGAGGACTGCCGCATGGCCAGCTCGTGCAGCTGGACACCCAGCTCCGCGGCGCGCTGGCCGACCGCCTCGACGGTGCCGTTCACGACGTGCAGCTCGTGCGGGGAGACCCGCTCGACCGCCGCCGACTCGCCCTCCAGGGCCTTGGCCAGCTGGTCCAGCCCCTGCGTCTGCGGGCTGCGGACGATGACGGCGTTACGCGATCCGCGGGCGATGACATCGGCCATCGGCGCGTCCATGATGACCTTGCCCTTACCGATGATCACCAGTTGGTCCGCGGTCTGCTGCATCTCACTCATCAGGTGACTGGAGACGAAGACCGTGCGGCCCTCGGATGCCAGCCGTCGCATCATGTGCCGGACCCACCGGACGCCCTCGGTGTCGAGCCCGTTGACCGGCTCGTCGAAGAGCAGCACCTCCGGGTCGCCCAGCAGCGCGCTGGCGATCCCGAGCCGCTGGCTCATCCCGAGTGAGTAGCCCTTGGCCCGCTTCTTGGCGACATTCGCGAGGCCGACCTCTTCGAGTACCTGGTCCACCCGCTTCGCCGGAATGCCGTTGCTGTAGGCCATCGAGAGCAGGTGGTCCCGCCCGCTCCGGCCCGGGTGCACGCCCTTAGCGTCCAGGAGCGCGCCCACCTTGCGCATCGGCCACTTCAGGGTGGAGTACGCCTTGCCGCCGATCGTCGCCTCGCCTGAAGTCGGGTGGTCCAAGCCCATGATGACCCGCATCGTGGTGGACTTGCCCGCACCGTTGGGCCCGAGGAAACCAGTCACCTTGCCGGCCATCACCTCAATCGAGATGTTGTCGACGGCGACCTTGTCGGCGTAACGCTTCGTCAAGCCGCGAATCGCGATCATCTCTACCTCCGCACCTCATGTCTACTGCCGGTAACGCTATTGGCCGGCGGCGGCCAACTCCTCCGTCGTTCGACATCAGCCATCTCTGTCTTTCGTCGTGTGTCGGGTCCCGGCAACGCCCACGGATCGGCGTCGTACCGGCGCATCAGAACCGCCGCCTGCCGGGCCGAAACCGCCTGAAAACCGGTCTGCGACCCGGACCCGCCCCGGTTCCACGTCATGTTCTCCACGGCCCGCAGCAGCGCCCAGTCGCGAACTTCGGCCGGGTCGTGCCGCAGGCCGGCCGCCACCTGTTCGATCACCGCATCCGCCGCGTCCGGTGTCGGTTCCGCGCCGAGCATCAGCAGCACCGGCAGACCCGCCTCGTACGCGGGCGGACCCACCACCGGCTTCGGATCGATCACCAGCCACGGTTCCCGGCCGGCCGCCACGATGTTCCGCAGATGCGTGTCCCGGTTGATCAGCACGCCGGCCTCCCGGTAGTGCCGGAGCTGCCGGCGGGCCAGGCGCAGCGCCGCGGTGAGCGGTGCGGCCCGGTCCGGGTCGCCGGTCACCCGCAGCTCCAGCGCGAGCTGGGTCCACTGCGCCACCCAGCCGGCCAGCAGGCTGCGCATCGACGGGAACGCGAAACCCGGTGGTGCCGGGCGGCGCAGGCGCAGCACCAGTCCGCAGGCGATCGCGAACGCGGCCGCCATGTCCGGATGGGTGAGCAGCGGATCGCCGGGTTCGGCCTGTTCGATCAGCATCGCCCCGGTCGCCGGATCGTGCCCGTACAGGCGCACCGCCCCGTCGCCGTCGTAGGCGCGCAGGGCGAACGCCTCGGCGTCGTTCTCGCCGTCGCGCAGCGGTAGTTTCAGCACCGCCCGCGCGCCGTCGGGCCGCACGGCCGGCAGCACCAGTGCGTGCGTGCCCTCCGGGAACGGATCACCGAGCCGCAGCGCCCACCGGTCGGCTACGGCCGCGGCGACGTCCGGCACCTCGGCGACCCACCGGCGGCCCGCGTCGCCGAAGGTCGCCGTCACCCGCTGGGCGAGGCGTTCCGGCACGGCGATCCGTCGGTTCATTCGGCTCCCCGCTCGACGAGCTGGGTGAGGCACAGCTTGGCGTACGCGCCGCCGGCCGCCATCAGCTCGTCGTGCGTGCCGCGTTCCACGATCCGGCCCTCCTCCAGCACGACGATCACGTCGGCGTGCACGATGGTCGACAACCGGTGCGCGATGACCAGCGAGGTGCGTCCCTCCAGCGCCGTCGCCAGCGCCTTCTGCACGGCCGCCTCCGAGCCGGAGTCGAGGTGCGCGGTGGCCTCGTCGAGAATCACGATCGGCGGCGCCTTGAGCAGCAGCCGGGCGATCGCGATCCGCTGCCGCTCGCCACCGGACAACCGGTACCCCCGGTCGCCGACCACGGTCTGCAGACCCTTCGGCAGGGCCCGCACCACATCGCCGGCCTGTGCCATGTCGAGCGCGGTCCAGATCTCCTGCTCGGTCGCGCCCGGCCGGGCGTACCGCAGGTTGTCCAGGATGGACTCGTGGAACAGGTGCGAGTCCTGGGTGACCACGCCGATGGCGTCGCGCAGCGACTGCGACGTCACGTCCCGCACATCCACCCCGCCGACCCGGATCGCGCCGCCGGTCACGTCGTAGATCCGGGAGACCAGCATGCCCAGGGTGGACTTGCCGGCACCGGACGCGCCGACCACCGCGACCATCTGGCCCGGCCGGACGGTGAGCGAGATGCCCCGCAGCACCGGCTCGGACGGCGCGTCGTCCAGGACCGCCACGTCCTCGAGCGCGGCCAGCGACACCTCGGACGCGGTCGGGTAACGGAACTCGACCGCGTCCAGCTCGACCGAACGGGCGTCCTTCGGCACCGGCCTGGCATCCGGTTTCTCGGCGACGGCCGGGGCCAGGTCGAGGATGTCGAAGACCCGCTCGAACGAGACAACGGCGCTCATCACGTCGACCCGGATGTTGCTCAGCGCAGTCAGCGGACCGTAGAGCCGGGTGATCAGCAGCGCGAGGGACACCACGGTGCCGGCGCTCACCGTGCCGTTGACCGCCAGCCAGCCGCCCAGGCCGTAGGTCAGCGCCTGCGCCAGCGACGCCACCAGCAGCATGGCCACGAAGAAGGACCGCGAGTACATCGCCTGCAGGATGCCGATGTCGTGCACCCGCACCGCGTCCTTGCGGAACCGCTCCTGCTCCACCTCGGGCCGGCCGAACAGCTTGACCAGCAGCGCGCCGGCCACCCCGAACCGCTCGATGGTCGCCGATGCCATCCGCGCGTTGAGCTGGAAGCCCTCCCGGGTGATCCCGGCCAGCCGGCGGCCCATCCACTTGGCCGGCAGCAGCAGCAACGGCAGCAGCACCAGCGACAGCAGCGCGATCTGCCAGGACAGGGTGGCCATCACGACCGCCGTGATGATCAGCTGCACGACGTTGCTGATCAGGCCGGACAGCGTGGTGCTGAACGCGCGCTGGGCACCCAGCACGTCGGTGTTGACCCGGCTGGCCAGCGCCCCGGTCTTGGTGCGACTGAAGAACTGCAGCGGCAGCCGCTGGATGTGCGAGTGCAGCTCGGTCCGCAGCCGCAGCGTCACCCCCTCGCCGACCCGGGCGGCGTGCCAGCGCTGGGCCAGCTGCAGCCCGGCGTCGACGACCGCGAGCCCGGCCACGATCAGGGCCAGCCACACCACGGTCCGGGCGGCGTCCGGCCGGGCCTCGGTGATCGCGTTGACGATCCACCCGGCCACCACCGGCGTGCCCACACCGATCGCCGCGGACAGGATCACCGCCAAGGTGAAGACGGCGATCCGGCCGCGGTACGGCCTGGCGTAGCCGAGCACCCGCCGCCACACGCCGCGCTGCACCTTGCGCCCGGCCACCTGGTCGCGCTTGCGTTCCGAACGCAGCATCCGATCGCCACTGAACTCGCTGCCCAGCGAGCCGGCGTCTCCGAGCAGCGACATCAGTCGGACATCGCGACGAGAATGCGGCGCTTACCGGTGAACGAGCGGCGGCCGTGCCCGACCAGCACGTTGTCGATCAGCATCAGGTCGCCCTCGCGCCAGTCGCAGTCCTTGGCCTCCTCGATGCCGCGGTCGCGCACCTGCAGCGCGTACTCGGCCGGGATCGGGTCGCCGTTGGCGAACCGCACCGACTGCGGCAGCTCGTCCTCGGGCAGCAACCTGGCCAGTTCGGCGGCGGTCTCGTCGCCGAGCGACGCCGGGTGCCACTGGTCGGACTGGTTGAACCAGACCTCCGCGCCGGTGACCGGGTGCCGGGTGAACGACGGCCGGGTCATGCTCACCTGGATGCCGTTGGCGTTCCAGCGGAACTCGGCGCCGGTGCCGGTCAGGAACTCCTCGACCGCACCCCGGTCGTCCGTCTCGAAGGTGTCCTGCCAGCTCTTGCCCAGCCCGTACCCGTCATGCAGGTTCTGGGTGTAGGTGACCCCGCCCGCGTAGGCCTCGCGGACCTCGTCGTCGAGGGCCTCGAGCCAGCGGACGCCGTCCACCACCGGGGTGGCGCCGCCGGTCGCCGGCGCCTCGGCGCAGAAGAACAGCAGCCGGGACGGCCACTGGTGCGAGTACGAGAGCTCGTTGTGCATCGAGATGGTCAGCTCGGGCGGGTACTCGGTCGAGGTGTAGATGTTGTTGCCGACCTTGGTGCGCGGCGAGTTGCCGTGTACGTAGGCGAGCCGGTTGGGCAACAGGATGTCCATCACCTCGGGCAGGGTCTGCTCGGTCACCCCGAAGCCCCGGAAGATCAGGGCCTTCTTCTCCACCAGCAGGTCGTCGATCGGGTTCGCCCGCAGGTAGTCGATCAGGCCGGCCGCCGACGCCGGTACGTCCGCCTCGTGCCGGTGAATCTCGTGCGGCAGCCACGTCGCGTGGTCGCTCATGTCCATGTCCCCTTCGATGTGTCAGACGGGCCGCTCGCCGAAGAAGGCGAGCATGCATTTGTTCACGGCCTGGTAGTCCTCGAGATAGCCGAAGTGGCCGCACCCGGGAATCAGCTCGTAGGCCGCGCCCGGGATGGCGGCGGCCAGCTCCCGGCCCAGGTGCGGCGGCGTGATGAGGTCGTCCTCGAAGCCGATGACCAGGCACGGGACGGTGATCTTCCGGTAGGCGTCGAGCCGGTCCGGGAACGGCTCCATGCCCAACTGAGCCCGCACGCCCTCGCCCGAGGTGGTGCTGAGCTCGAGCACCTCGAGCCAGTCCCGGATCTTCTCGTCGTCGTCGAGGGTGCGCGGCGACAGGTTCTGCATGGCCTGCACCACCGCCCGGTAGCTGTCCGGCACCCGCACGCCGCTGTCGTGCAGCGCGATCTCGGCCAGCGACAGCGCCCGGCGGAACCGGTCGCCGCGGCCGCGGGTGGCCATCAGCACCGCCTGCGAGACCAGGTCCGGCCGGGCCAGTGCGAGCTCCTGCACGACCTGGGCACCCATCGAGGTACCGACGAACCGGCACCGGCCGAGCCCCAGGTGGCCGACCAGGGCGACCAGGTCGTCGACCATGTCGTCGACGGTGAAACCACCGGCGCAGATATCGGTCGGCGGGATACCCCGGTTGTCCACCGTGATCGACCGGTAGCCGGCCGCGGTGAGCGCGGGCGTCTGGTAGAGCTGCCAGGCCCGGCCGCGGCCGCCGCTGCCCATCACCAGTACGACGGGCTCGCCGCGGCCGAGGTCCTCGTAGCTGAACTGGATGCCGTTCAGCGGGATGACTGTCATCGGTTCGGTCCCTTTCCGAGGTTCTGATCGGCGCCGGACGTGCCGAGCTGCCGCTCGATCGCCGCCAGGTCGCCGGCGTCCAGCGAGATCAACCCGCCGAGCGGCACGGCTTCGGGCTCCGCCACCGGCTCGGCGACCACAGTCGCGAGGCCGGCCACGGACTTGTGGGTGAACACGTCCCGGGCGCTGATGGCGAGGCCGGCCCGGCGGGCCCGGGAGACGAGCTGGATCGACATGATGCTGTCGCCGCCCAGGTCGAAGAAGGAGTCCTCGGCGCCGATCTCGGGCCGGCCCAGTACCTGCGCGAACAGGCCGGCCAGGGTCTCCTCCCGATCGCCCTGCGGCGCCCGCGAGACACCGGCCGCCCAGTGCGGAGCCGGCAGCGAACGCCGGTCCACCTTGCCGTTCGCGGTCTGCGGCAGCTGCTCCAGCAGCACGAACGCGGCCGGCACCATGTACTCCGGCAGCGCCCGCCGCGCGGTCTCCCGCAGCGCGGCCTCGTCGATCGCGGCGCCCGCGACCGGCTGCACGTAGCCGACCAGCCGCCGGTCGCCCGGTCGGTCCTCGCGGACCACGGCCACCGCGCGGCCGACCCCCTCGGCGGCGGCCAGCACCGCCTCGATCTCACCCAGCTCGATCCGGAAGCCGCGCACCTTGACCTGGTCGTCGGCGCGGCCGACGAACTCCAGCGTCCCGCCCGGCCGCCACCGCACCACGTCGCCGGTGCGGTACATCCGGGCCCCGGCCACCCCGAACGGATCGGCCACGAACCGCTCGCCGGTCAGTGCCGGACGGCCCAGGTAGCCGCGCGCCAGGCCGGCGCCGGCGAGATACAGCTCGCCGGCCACGTTCACCGGTACCGGCTGCAGGGCCGCGTCCAGGACGTAGACGCCGGTGTTGACGATCGGCGACCCGATCGGCGGCAACCCGGCCAGGTCGGCCGGGATCACCGAGGCGGTCGACCAGACCGTGGTCTCGGTCGGCCCGTACAGGTTGGCGGCCGACCGGGTGGCCGCGGCCAGCGACCGCGCCACCTCGCCGCTGACCGCCTCCGCGCCCACCACGGCCTTGATGTCGCGCAACACCTCGGCACCCGCACCATCTTCAAGCAGGGCGCCGTCCTCCAGCAGGGCGTGCCACAGCGTCGGGGTGGCCTGCATGACGGTGACCCGGTTGGCGGCCAGGAACTGCCACAGTCCCGGCCGGTCCCGCAGCACCTCGCCGGTGGCCAGCACGATCGCGGCCCCCGAGGTCAGCGGCACGTAGATCTCCGGCACGGCCATGTCGAAGCCGATCGTGGTGGCCGCGAACATCCGGTCCGCCGGGTCGGCCGCGTAGTAGTCGCGGATGCCGGCCACGAAGTTGGCCAGTGCGGCCCGCGACACCACGACACCCTTGGGGGTGCCGGTGGAGCCCGAGGTGTAGATCACGTACGCCGGGTGCTGGCCGCGACCCGGTGCGACCCGGTCCGCGTCGGTCAGGTCGCCGTCCGGGCGGGCGGCAAGCTGCGCCACCGTCCGCGGGTCGTCCAGCTGCAGCACCGTGGTGTCGATCCGCAACCCGGCCGGCAGCGCCCCGGCCGAGGTGAGGACCGCGGCCGGCCCGGTGTGCCCCAGCATGTACGCCAGCCGGTCGGCCGGGTGCTCCGGGTCGACCGGGAGGTAACCGGCCCCGGCCTTGAGCACCGCCAGCATGGCCACCACCAGCTGTTCGGACCGCGGCAGGGCCACCACCACGAACTGCTCCGCGCCGATGCCCGCCGCGACCAGGTGCCGGGCCAGCCGGTTCGCCCGGGCGTTCAGCTCGCGGTAGGTGAGCTCGCGGCCCTCGAAGACGACCGCGGTGGCGTCCGGTGCGCCGGCAACCTGCCGCTCGAACAGGGTGAGGACGTCCGGGCCGGCCGGCGCCCCGGTCCGGTTCACCTCGGTGACCAGTTGGCGGCGTTCGTCGGCGCTGAGCAGCGGCACCGTACCGATCCGGGCCGACGGGTCGGCGGCCATCGCCTCGAGCACCCGCAACAGCCGGCCGGTCAGGCCGGCCACGGTCGCCTCGTCGAACAGGTCGGCGCGGTACTCCACCGAGCCGCTCATCCCGGTCGGCGAGCCGTCCGCGTCCCGTCCGTCGTGCACGCCCACCAGCAGGTCGAACTTGGCCACCGACTGGCTGACCGGCTCGCTGCTCACGACGAGCCCGGGCAGGCTGTCCAGCGCGGCCTCGGCCGCCCGCTGGTCGTTGTTCTGGAAGGCGAGCATCACCTGGAACAGCGGGTGCACGGCCATCGAGCGCAGCGGGTTGACCAGGTCGACCAGCCGCTCGAACGGCAGGTCCTGGTGCGAGTACGCGGCCAGGTCGGTGTCCCGGATCCGGCCGAGCAGGTCGCGGAACGTCGGGTTCGCCGACGTGTCGGTCCGCAGCACCAGGTTGTTGACGAAGAAGCCGACCAGCCGGTCCAGCGCCCCGTCGGTGCGCCCGGCGACCGGTGCGCCGATCGGGATGTCGGTGCCGGCGCCGAGCCGGGTGAGCAGCGCCGCGAGTCCCGCCTGCAGCACCATGAACAGCGTGGTGTCGGTCTGCCGCGCCAGGTCGAGCAGCCGCTCGTGCAGCGCGGCCGGCACCGCGAACCGGACCTGCCCGCCCTGGTGGCCGGCGACCGGCGGCCGCGGCCGGTCGGCCGGCAGCTCGATCTGGTCGGGCAGGCCGGCCAGGGCGGCCTTCCAGTACCCGGACTGCGCGGCGATGGCGCTGTCCGGGTCGGACTCGGAGCCCAGTGCGCCGCGCTGCCACAGGGTGTAGTCGGCGTATTGGACCGGCAGCGGCGTCCAGGCCGGTGCGCCGCCCGACAGCCGCGCGGTGTACGCGGTGCTGACGTCGGCGGCCAGCGGGCCCATCGACCAGCCGTCGCACGCGATGTGGTGCACCAGCACGAGCAGCACGTGCTCCTCGGGCGACAGCGCGAACAACCGGACCGTGATGGGGATGTCGGTGCTCAGGTCGAAGGCGTGCCGGGTGGCGGCGGCGAGTTCCGCGGCCAGCCGGTCCTCGGTCACCGGATGCACCTCGAGCAGGTCGCCCACCTCGTCCGGCGCGACGATCACCTGGAACGGGCCGTCGTCGTCGTGGTCGAAGCGGGTGCGCAGGCTCTCGTGGCGCACCACCACGTCGTGCAACGCCGCCCGCATCGCCGCCCGGTCCAGCGGGCCGTGCAGGCGCAGCGCCACCGGCATGTTGTAGGTGGGGCTCGGTCCCTCCAGGTGGCTGAGGAACCACAGCCGCTGCTGCGCGAACGACAGCGGCAGCCGCTCCGGCCGGCCGGCGGCCACCAGCGGCGGCCGGGCCGCGCTCGCGGACGCCAGGCGGGTGGCCAGCTGCGCCACCGTCGGCGCGTCGAACAGGGTCCGGATGGCCAGCTCGACGCCCAGGACCGAGCGGACCCGGCTGGCTAGCCGGATCGCGAGCAGGGAGTGCCCGCCGAGGTCGAAGAAGGAGTCCTCGACACCCACCGAGGGCAACCCCAGCACCTGCGCGAACAGCCCCGCCAGCACCTCCTCACGAGCGTCCCGCGGCGGCCGCGACACACTCGCCTGCCACTGCGGAGCCGGCAACGCCCGCCGATCCACCTTGCCGTTCGCGGTCTGCGGCAACTTCTCCAGCACCACGAACGCCGACGGCACCATGTACTCCGGCAACGTGTTCGCGGCCACGGCACGCAGAGCCGCCGGATCCACACCGGCGGACTCCACGTAGGCCACCAGCCGCCGATCCCCCGGACGGTCCTCCCGGACGATCACCACGACTCGGCCGACGCCGTCGGCCTTCGCCAGAACGGACTCGATCTCGCCCAGCTCGATCCGGAAACCCCGAACCTTCACCTGGTCGTCCGCCCGTCCCACGAACTCCAGCTCGCCGGACCGGTTCCAGTGCACGACATCACCGGTGCGATACATCCGCGAACCGCCCGGGCTCGCCACGAACCGCTCCGCGGTCAAACCGGGACGACCCAGATAACCGCGCGCCAGGCCGTCACCCGCGATATACAACTCACCCGGCACACCCACCGGCACCGGCTGCAACCCCGCATCCAGCACATACACCTGGGTGTTGTCGATCGGCCCACCGATCGACGGCACACCGGACAGACCCGCCGGCACATCCCACACCGTCGACCACACGGTCGTCTCGGTCGGGCCGTACATGTTCGTCACCGACAACGCGACGGCCGCGAGGTCCCGGGCCAGCTGGCCCGGAAGCGGCTCGCCACCGACCAGCACCCGCACACCCGACAACCAGCCGCGGTCACCGGCGCCCAGCAGGCCGTGCCACAGACCCGGCGTCGCCTGCAGAATCGTCACGCCCTCGCGCACCGCCAGGTCGCGCAGCGCGGCCGGTTCACCGACCTCGGCGCCGCCGGCGAGCACGACGGTGGCACCCGACACCAACGGCACGAACAGCTCCAACACATGGATGTCGAACCCGACAGTCGTCACCGCCAACAGACGATCCGAACCCGACACCCCGAACCGCGCCGCCATCGCCTGCACGAAATTGCTGAGGGCACCGTGCGGGATCTGCACACCCTTCGGCCGGCCCGTCGAACCCGACGTATAGATCACGTAGGCCGCCTGGTCGGCACGGATGGCGGGCAGGTCAGCGGTCCCGGTCAGCACCTGACGGTCGAGCAGCACCACCGGGACACCGGTGTCCGGGACCCGGTCGGCCAGCTCGGACGACGACAGCACCAGCACCGGCGCCGCGTCCTGCAGCACGTAGCGCACCCGATCCGCCGGGTAGTCGACGTCGACCGGCACATAGGCGCCGCCCGCACGCCATACCGCCAGCAGGGCAATCACCAGATCCGCCGACCGCGGCAGCATCACCGCGACCCGCGACTCCGCGCCGACGCCCTGCGACACCAGCCACCGCGCCAGGTCGTCGACCCGCGCGGAAAGCTCCCCGTAGGTCAGCGAAACCAGGGCGAGCGCCCGCGGGTCCTGCTGACGGATCAGCTCCGGCACCAGCACCGGCGACGGCGCCACCACCGGGCCGGCGCCCGTGGCGAGCACCCGCGCCCGCTCGCCGGCGTCCAGCACGTCCACCCGGGCCAGCGGCAGGTCCGGGTCCGCCACCACGGCGGCCAGCAGGCGCAGCAGGCGACCGGTGATGGCCTCGACCGTGGCCCGGTCGAAGAGGTCGGCGCTGAACTGGGCCGCGGCCCGCAGGCCGTCCGGCGCGCCCTGGTCGTCGCGCAGTTCCTGCAGGGCGAAGAGCAGGTCGAACCGGGCCACCCCGGCACCCGCCGGCTCGCTCCGCACGGTCAGGCCGGGCAGCGCGGCCAGCGAGTCGGCGGAGATGCGCTGGTCGAGGTTGTTCCAGGTGAGCATGACCTGGAACAGCGGGTGGCGGGCCAGCGAGCGGGCCGGGTTGAGCACCTCGACGAGCCGCTCGAACGGGAGGTCCTGGTTCGCGTACGCGGCCAGATCGGTCTCCCGCACCCGGCCGAGCAGGTCCCGGAAGCTCGGGTTGCCGGCGGTGTCGGTGCGCAGCACCAGGGTGTTGATGAAGACGCCGACGAGGTCGTCGACCGCGTCGTCGGTGCGGCCCGCGATGGGCGTGCCGATCGGGATGTCGGTGCCGGCGCCCAGCCGGGTCAGCAGCGCCGCCAGCGCGGCCTGGACCACCATGAACGGCGTGCTGCCGGTCTGCCGGGCCAGCGCGGCGATCCCGGCGTGCAGGCCGGCGTCGACGGTGAAGCCGACCGAGTCGCCGCGGTAGGAGGCCACGTCCGGGCGGGGCCGATCGGCCGGCAGGTTCAGCTGCTCGGGCAGGTCGGCCAGCGCCTGCGTCCAGCAGTCGAGCTGGGCCCGGATCAGGCTGTCCGGGTCCTGTTCCGCG
>NZ_BOMV01000134.1 GCF_016862375.1 Paractinoplanes rishiriensis
CTTATTTAATTGATCTACGACCGCAGCCCGGCCAGGCTTGGTCGAGGTGACCAGCGGGACAGCTCTCTCATCGGCTGCCCACCATAGTTGGTGTGGCTCTCATTTGGCGTGCGCTCCGCTGGTCACCGCGGCGCGGAGAGGCTCCAGAGGGGTATGCCCAGCTCGAAGTAGCGCTGCCCTCCCGCCGACTTCCATGTCGGGACCAGGGAGGGAGATCAGCAGGTGGCTCGGGTCATCATCGGGGTGGATCCGCACAAGCGTTCCGCGACCATCGAGGTCATCAACGAGCGGGAACGGACCCTGGCTCAGGGCCGGTTCGGCACCGACCACGACGGCTACCAGGCGATGCTCGCCGCCGGCCGCAGGCACAAAGAACGCCTGTGGGCGGTCGAGGGCTGCAACGGTATCGGCCGGCACGTCGCCCAGCGGCTGGTCGCGGACGGCGAAACCGTCGTGGACGTACCGGCGAAGCTGTCCGCCCGTGCCCGGGTGTTCAGCACCGGCCAAGGCCGTAAGACCGATCCGGTCGACGCCCACAGCGTGGCCGTCGTAGCCCTGCGCACCCCGGGACTGCGGCAGGTCACCGTCGATGACACCTCGGTCGTGTTGCGCCTGCTCGTCGACCGCCGCGATCAGCTCGGCCGGACCCGCACCGACATCGTGTCCCGCCTGCACCACCTGCTCCTCGAGCTGATTCCCGGCGGGGCGAAGAAGGACTTGTCCGCCCAGCAGGCACGCGCGCTGCTCAACACCGTCCGGCCTCGCGACCTGGCCGGGTAAGACCCGCCGCTGGCTTGCCTCTGAACCGGTTCCACGAACTCGTCACGATCGACAAGAAGATCAAAATCGCGAACGAGGAACTCAAGGACCTGGTCGCCAGCACCGGCAGCCGCCTACAGCAGCTGCACGGCATCGGACCGTCCGGCGCTGCCCGCCTGCTCGGCGACATCGGTGACATCACCCGGTTCGGCAGTCGCGCCCACTTCGCCTCCTGGAACGGCACCGCACCGATCGACGCCTCATCAGGTGACCAGAACAGGCACCGGCTCTCCCGGGCCGGGAACCGGCGCATCAACTCCGGTTCTGCACATCATGGCCGTCGTCCAGCTGCGCCACGACACCGCAGGCCGCGCCTACTTCCGCCGCAAACTCGCCGCCGGCAAGACCCCGATGGAAGCCATGCGAGCGCTCAAACGACGCCTGTCCGTCGTCTACAAACAGATGGTCGCCGACGCCGAACGGCTGCAGACGGGCCCGGGAGGACACGCGGGGGCGACTCTGCAATCCAGCGCGGCCGACCCGATCCCCATAGCCGGCACTTCGGAAAAGTCACTTCCCGGACCCGCTGAACCACAGCCTAGAACACCCCTCAAGATCAACAGTTGACACAGAGGGGTGCCTACTTACCTAATTGATCTAGGACGCAGCCGGGCCAGGCTTGGTCGAGGTGACCGGTGGGATAGCTCTCTCATCGGCTGCCACCGTGGTTGGTGTGACTCTCATTTGGCGTGCGCTCCGCTGGTCACCGCGGCGCGGAGAGGCTCCAGAGGGGTATGCCCAGCCCGAAGTAGCGCTGCCCTCCCGCCGACGTCCTTGTCGGAACCAGGGAGAGAGATCAGCAGGTGGCTCGGGTCATCAGGGTGGATCCGCACAAGCGGTCCGCGACCATCGAGGTCATCAACGAGCGGGAACGAACCCTGGCGCAGGGCCGGTTCGGCACCGACCATGACGGCTACTAGGCGATGCTCGCCGCCGGCCGCAAGCACAAGAACGCCAGTGGTCGATCGAGGGTTGCAACGGTATCGGCTAGGCAAGTGTGGGTTGCACAGAGCGTGACGGCACCGTAGGCCCGCCTGCTCAATCAGCGGCAGAAGAGGATGGACAGCCGGGTCGCCCGGGTCGGCTTGCGGATGCTCGGCAAAGATTCTTCGTATGGGTAATCCTGTCCCTGCTCCCTCCTGGACCGTCACGCTCATCTGTGGCGCGTCTGGCATCGGTAAGTCGCACATCGCGATCGCATTGGCCCGCCGGTACGGCGTGCCGCTCGCCGAGGTCGATGACATGGTGACCGTTGTCAAGGCGCTGACCACGCCCGAGCAATCGCCGACGCTGCACCTGTGGGACACGAACATCGCGGCGCGGCAGTGGACGTCGGCGCGGATCGTCGAACACACGATCGCCGTGGCGGAGGCGATGCGGCCTGGGATCGAAGCCGTCATCGCCGATCACATCGAGTCCGCGGCGCCGGTTGTCATAGAGGGCGACTACCTGCTGCCAGACTTCGCGGCTGGCTTCGGTGACAGGGTCAGGACGGTGGTGATCTCCGAGCCGGACGAGGATCAGATCGTCGCGAACTACCTGTCCCGCGAGTCAGGTGCAGCAGAGCAACGGTTCCGCGCCATCGTGAGCGCGCGTTTCGATGCTGAGCTGTCAATCCGGGCCGCACAAATCGGTGTCCCGGTCGTTCCCGCACGGCCCTGGTCGGACAACGTCGACCGAGTTGATGCGGCCTTGCGACGCTGACCCGCCGCGGCGCGGACAACACACGGCACGAATCCACAACGCGCCTGGCCAATCGCCGCAACATCCAAGCCATCACATCCGAAATTCGGCATGTCCGCGAGCCGAGCTGCCGCGCCCGCTGTCACGCTCCGTGGCGAGCGGGTCGCGGCATGACAGTGAAGCAGATCTTGAGACGTCAGGATCGTTCGAAATGCTTTCTCCTCGCGTGCCGTGATCGGCTGAGCAGTTCGTGCGTCACGACGAGCGGAATGATGCCCGGCAGATACCAGAGGAGGTCAACGGGGTCGAACTGGACGCCAAGCACCAGCCGAGCCGCCAGGCTCTGGGTGGACAGGTCGGCAGGAATTCCGGTCAGTTGGAAGCATTCCGTCGTCCAGCACCAAGCCCACGTCATGGCGCCGGCGGCCAGCGGTGACCGGTGCGGCCAGAGGAATAGAACGCCGACGTACACCATCGAGGCGTACAGTGCCGTCCCGGAGTATTGCTCCAACCGGCCCGAACTGTTCAGGGCTCCAGCGGCCACGGCGCGGATCGCGAGTGCGATGGCCAGAAATCCGGCTGCGGCGGCGAGCATCAGCAGGCGAAACCGCACCCGAGTGATCGACACACGGAAATCGTAAGGGGTTCCGATCGACGAGGACGAGTCTCCACCGCTAACAGGAGCGAGCAGGATGCCAGAGTCCCTCTAGGAGTCGGTCTACGCAAGGTGACCAGGCACCATTGTCCTGAGGCGAGCTACTCGCGGCATGACAGTGCGTTTCTCCTATGAGAGAGTTGCCGCCATGGGAGGTGCAGCGACTCCGGGCCGCGAGGTTACGCTTGAGACAGGTCGCCTACTGCTCAGGCATTGGCGGGTAGCCGAGGCTGCCGTCCCGCGGGAATTGTGGACCGAACGGGATCCACGAGTGCCGCCGCACCGCCGCATTGATGCGGATGGACATCCCACGGTCGCGGAGCTCGAGGACTGGATCCGAAACAACCCGCCATCATCGATCGGGTTGCTGGCGGTCGAGCGGAAAGCCGCTCGTGACGTCATCGGCTATTGCGGGCTGATCGACGGACGAGGACCGGAAGGAGAACCGGAACTCGCGTTCGAGCCGCTCCGGCGAGTCTGGGGCCAGGGGATACGCGACCGAGGCCTCGTTGGCGGTTCTGGACTGGGCGCGGTCGTCCGGGTATGAACGTCTGTGGGCCACCGTCTGGGACTGGAACACCGCTTCTCGCCGCGTGCTGGCCAAGGTCGGGTTCACCGAGACCGAGCGGAAGGACGTCGACGCGGTCCGCGGGACGATGTTATTCACCACGAGACGGCTCTGACCCGCTCATGCCGGTTGTCCCAGCTGACGTGACCACTGCGTAGCGCACGACTCGCGGCGGTTGCGGGTACTTTGCCTGCCAGCACTGGACTCGCGACCTCGTACCCTTGATCGGGCCGGCGGGCGCTGTACCCGCAACCGCCCGCCGGCCCGACACCATGTGCCACCAGGCACCGCGCATTATCGGCGGCAGTAGAGTGCGTCCGGGACATGGGCATTTCCCCTCAAACAGGGTTATTGCCGAGCACGGCGACTCTCATCTCCAGTTCGGAGGCTCATCACCTTGAATACCACAGCTGGCGTTGTAAGCGCCTGCGCCGCAACAATCGGCGCTTTGGTTGCTTTGGGTACGCTGATCCGCAGCATGCACGAATACGTTCTACAGGGGCGCCAAAAGAGATCGGAGGCATTCTTTGCGCTTCGAGCCAGGCTCAAGGGGGATGCCCGCATGGTCGAGATACTCCGGCTAATTCAAGACGATGACCCAAAGCTTGCCGATCAGGAGGAAGTGTCCTACACAGAAAAGTATGAGGTTCTGGGATACTTTGAGGAAGTCGCATTGATGCTCAACTCCGGCGTCGTGAGACCTGCGGTGGCATGGTACATGTTTGGCTACTATGCGCTGCGCCTCAGTGATAGCGGAAATTTCTGGTCAAATATTGAGCGAGCCGATCCATACTGGGCGCTCTTCAACACATTCGCCGAGAAGATGAACCAGCTTGAAGTCGAAATGTGCAGGAGGCACGACTCCCACGGCTCATCGGCAGTCGCCCAGTCGAAAACCTTGCGGTTTTGACGCCATAGACACTCCTGCGATAGTTCCTCCGGGACACCGCATGCTGTTGCACGCGAAAACCGTCTCGGCTGCAGTAACTCAAGCTCGACCCGTGTCCCCCAGCAGGCCGCCCTTGTTGTGCGCATTATCATCGGCATGTTCGCGCGCGTGGATACCCGGTCCCCGGCTACGCGCCGTTATGGTGATCAAGGCCCGGGTCGTCTCCGGCGGCATTTCGCCAGCCAGCCGCGGTGCATCGGCCACGGGCACACCAGGACGTCCCACAGGCATCCCTACGGTGGACGATGGGAGACCCCGGTTTGGACATAGGTCCCATTCTCATGGTGTTGGTTCGTCTGGGGTCTCGCGGCGCGGGATACATTGGCGATCTTCAGCTGAACCGTCGGCGCAGGATACGGGCACCCTTTGCGGAAGGCGACCCGGCGCGTCGGCGGGTGTGGCATCACGACCTTGAGGGACAGCATGGACTCGTACACCATCACCATCACACCCGACGACGACAGCGGGAACAGCACCACCCTGACCGTGGACATCTCCACCGGCCAGGCGCGGATCACCAGCGTGCACATGCACGCCCCCGCCGGCCTGACCGGTGCGCAGATGCCCAGCGTGGACGTTGAACTGCTGCTGCAAGCCGTCACCGGCCCCGCCCCGGCCGCGATCACCGCCGAATCCACGCCGCCGACGGCGCCGCAACCGGCGCCCACCAACACCGACGCCGACGAGCCGGCCACCACCACCGCGGCAACACCGCAGTCCGCGACCGGTGGCACCACACCGCAAGCATCGGCCCCGACACCCGCGAGACGCACGGGCAGGCGACCCACCGCCGACGCCGGGACCGCCGAAAGTGCGCAGGCAACGACGAGCGGCGCGCGTCGCGGCCGTAGCAAAGCAACTCCGAAGAAGGCGGCACCGGGAAAGACGGTACGCAAGCAGGCGCCCGCCGCAGCCGATGCGGGCGGCAGCGCCGAGCGGGCATACCGCAGGATGCCCGACGACTTCGCAGCCGTGTACCGGCAGGCCGGCACCACCGCGGCGATCGCCGATCACTACGGCGTACCCCGCCACACCGCACAAGGCTGGATCGGCCGACACAAGAAGCAGCACGCGGCCGCCAACTGACCGCCACCCGACACGCGCACCCCGACGCTCGCGGGGCGCCGGACCGCCGAGCAACGGCGTTCACGTCGAAGACTTAACCGGCCTCGTACTCTTTGACCAGCCGGCGGGCGCTGTACCCGCAACCGCCCGCCGGCGCACCATTCCAAGTACGGCCAGCCAACGACGCGGACCAGCTGCGAGCCGAGTCTTCTCGGCGGCAGAAGAGGACATCGAATATGGCCTGGTCAGCGCGGGCTGGGCGTAGTCCGGAATGTGGGGACTGCGGTTCAGGGCGATCGGGTCTCGATCAGATCGTGGATTTGTTGGGTCAGCGGGTCGTGCGGGCAGGCGGCGCGGAATATGTGTATCCAGCCGTCGGCGTCGGCCTGGAGCAGGTCGTCGCGCAGGGACGGGTCGGCCCCGCGTTGCAGGAGCAGGCGGATCACCTCGACGTGGGCGGGCGGGATCGCCCAGTGCAGGCCGGTGCGCCCGTAGTAGGGCGCGACGTCGGGGTGAACGCCGCGGTCGAGCAGCCAGCGCACGACCTCGATCCTGCCGTGTTGACAGGCGTGGACGAACGCCTCCGCCATGATCTCTCGCGGTTCATCGGTCGGCGGCAGCGGGGGCCAGAGCGCGGCGCCGACGTCGACGGGGTTGGGACGCGGCGATGCGGCGTCCGGTCGGAGCGTGCCGTCGGTGTCGAAGCATGCCTGTACCAGATCCAGGCGGCCGCAGGCCGCGTACGTCCAGAGCGCCCGCGGGACGAGCCCGCGCTCGGTGAGCAGGTCGACGACTGCGGTGTGGCCGTGGTGGATGGCGTTCTCCAGCGCGGTGGCGCCCCATGTGCGGTTGCCGGGGTCGGCGCCGGCGTCGAGCAGCAGGCGCACGTATTCGACCCGGTTGCTGCGGGCCGCCCACAGTAGTGGAGTGTGCAGGTCGGTGGCCTTGCTGAGCAGGACATCGACGGCGGCGCGTGGTACACCGAGTTCCTCGTCGAGCCGGACGCCGGGGATCGTCTCCGGGCCGGCGAGCATGTGCAGCAGGGTGTCGGCCTGGTCGGCGTTCAGGGCGGCCAGCCGGTCGGTGTCGCCGGCCAGCAGGGCTTGGGCCTCGCGGTGCAGGCGCCGCCGCTTCTCCTGCAGTTCGTCGAGAGCGCGTCTGGACTTCTCGGCCACCGCGAGGAGCTCGCCCCACGTCGGGAACCCGAATTCCCGCGCGATGACCAGCCGTGCGTCGCGAAGCTCGGCGGTGGTGGCCGATGTTGCGGTGGCGTGCCGGGGCACGTACGCCCGCAACCGTCGCAGCGCGCCCGAGTCGTTGCGGCGCAGATCGGCCAGCAGGGCGTCGGCCATCGAGGCGTAGGCGCCGGATCCGAGCCCGATCAGGCGGGAGACGGGCCGTCCTTCGACGGTGCTCCGGCTCTCGATGTGAGCGCGGAACACGGCCCAGCCTCCGAAGCCGTGTTCCTGAGCGAGCACGAACTGGGCGTCGCTGAGCAGGAACCGCTCGGCGGCCCGGTCGCCCAGCACGTCAGCGACCCGGGCTTCGGCTGCCGCATCACCTGTCACGTAGGCGCGGTGCAGGTTCTTGGCTTGCTTGCGGTAGTACTCCAGGCTCGGACGGGCCGGCAGTGCGACATGACGCTCGGACATCGCCACCTCCTTCGTCGCCGAGGTCCGCTGGCTCGGCCGGAAAGAGGTCGGTCTGGTCCGGTGACTTGACGTGTCGCTCGAGGTGGGAACATCCCTGCCCGCGGACTGGCAGCGCCCTCGCGCGCTGCACCCACTGTAGTGACCGGCGTCAACCGAGAACCACTCTCGCCGCTACAGCGAGCGTCGTTCCAGCCCTGCGGCGACGAACCGCCCGGACCGCCACGAGCGCGGACGGCGGCGGATGAGTTACTTGATCTTGATGGTACGACTGGCGGATCGAAAAGGTGGTGCGGCCCCTGTCCTGAAGTGGTTATGTAGCTGCCGACCGGACCGTCGAGTTCGGGTTCGACGGCGTGAATTACACCATCGACCTGCCGGAGAAGAACGCCGGCAAGCTCCGCAAGACGCTCGACCCCTATCTGGCGGTGGCGACTCGGGCCGGCCGGACCGGCGGCACCGGCCGCGGCACGTCACGGGCGGCGCAGCCGGCCAGGTCGAACCGGGACCAGAACCAGGCGATCCGGGAATGGGCGGCCAAGAACGGCTACGAGGTTTCCGAGCGAGGCCGGATCCCCACCACGATCGTCGAGGCCTTCCACGCGAAACGCTGACCCCGCCCGGCGTTACCCGGGGGCTGGGTGACGGCGCTGGTCACTCGTTGTACCGGTCGGTCGCGTGATTGCGGGTTCGGGTGTAGTGACCCGGATGGTGCCAGGTGACGATGCTCGGTTCCGGGGCGTTCGCCCACGGCCACGGCTCATCCGGGTCGGGGATCGGTGTCTGGCCGTCGTCGCCGTCGAACAACCGCCCGTACGCGTCCGGGATGACACCCCAGCCCCAGTACGGCAACGGCCGGTCCGGCACCGTACCGAGCACCCGGCGAGGGTCCAGATCCTGACCGTCGACCCTGCACCGGTGCCGCCAGTTGTCGCCGAGGTCGAAGGTGTAACCGAACTCGTCGCCCGCCTGCAGCAGCTCACCTAGGGTCAGTGTGTCGGCGTCCAGCTCGCGGTCCGGGTCGATGTCCTCGATGTAGCGGAACTCGGTGACCCTCCTGCCGTCCGGCAGCGTGAACTCGTGCAGGTGACTGCGGTCCCACCGAGCGAACGCATCATCGATGGCCTCCGCGAAGACATGAAAGGTATGGGCCTCGGAGACCACGAATAGCCGGCCGGGTCGTGGCCACAGCTCACCGGCGTTCCCACCGCCGATCAACTCCACCCGCACCGACCACCAGCCCCGGTCGCTCGCTCGCCGTGTCACGACCCTGATTGTGCCCGCTCGGCAGCCGAGCCCCATGGGCAGCCGCACCGGAACAGCGTGGTCACAGCGCCGGCCAAGGCCGTCACCCAGGGGCCGACCGCAGCACCTATGCCCCGGGCGCGATAACCGATCCGAAGCAACAAAGACCGCCACATCCTCCGACGCGGCAGGCGTCGGGCGGCCCGCGATGGGTTATTGCATAACCGCCGTTGGGCGTGAGCCGGTTATGAGGCTGCGCGAGGCCGGTGCCGAGTGGCGCCGTCGGCGAACTAGCGGAGCAACCGACGT
This sequence comes from Paractinoplanes rishiriensis, assembly GCF_016862375.1. Taxonomy (GTDB): domain Bacteria; phylum Actinomycetota; class Actinomycetes; order Mycobacteriales; family Micromonosporaceae; genus Actinoplanes; species Actinoplanes rishiriensis. The sequence goes on from NZ_BOMV01000134.1 coordinate 8,943, forward strand.
ACGGCCGCCTTGGTCGACAAGATGATCGCCGTGAACGTCAACACAACGGTGGCGACCGAGCAGACCCACTGAACCACTTCCACCGCCGCGAGCAGCTCCTGGCTAGACCAGTAGCCCTCGAGATACCACTCGGCAGCGACGCCGACGATTGCCAACACGAACGCCGCTCCCGCAGCCAGCCACACCTGTCTCGACCTGACGCTGCGCTTCACGCCCACCGGAGTCACGTTCATGGAGACAGCTTGCCATCCACGTCCATGCTTCCGTGCATGAGCGGATGCCTCGTCAATCGCGTGTTCATCACGACCAGCCGCCCACCCGTCAACCGCTACGCCGCGTAGCGACCGATCCGCGGCAAATGAGCGCGTTGCCTTGGCGCCGATCCCGCGAGTCGTTATCGTGCTGTGCGTGGAAAGCCGATGACTATTCGGACTGGACGATGGCCCCTGCGTTCGTAGCCGTGTTGCGGGATATCCGCCAGCCAGTTTCGGCTGCCCAGCGTTCGGCTGCGGCCATCAGGATCTCGGTGGCGGGCGCCTTGATTTGCCCATAGTCCAGCAGGTTCGGCACGCTGTCCGCCAGACGCTGCTTGAAGGCGCCCCATGCCTGCCGACTGCCGCTGTCCGCCCGCAGATAATCGCGGAAGAGCAACGCGAACCGCGCATTAGCTCCACCGTGTTCCCGGACGTGGACGTTCGCGGTACGCGCACCAGCCGGCGCAGCGAAGACGAGCTTGCGGTATTCCCGGCCGCCGGTGACCTCAGCCCGGTTCCACGGTTCTGGACGGAGACGGAAACCGATTCTGCCGAACAGCGTTACGAGCCGGTCTTCGTCGATTGAAGGCACCCCTACCTGCACGTCGATGCAATCCTTCGCCGCCAGCCCCGGAATCGAGGTTGAACCGACATGATCGATGGTGGCAGCTTGGTCGCTCAGCGCGGCTCGGATGTGGGCCGCCAGTGCTTCAAAGGCGGCCGGCCACTCCGGTCGATAACCGACCACCACGACGGACAGGCTCTCGTCGGCGAACGGCACAGACCGACGATACCGGCGGTGGGCGGTGTTCCCGCGTCCGCCCGCCGATCCCTACGACATGCCGGCGATTCGCTGAAGTCGCGTCAGTGCGCAGTATCAGCGGTCGAGTCGCGGGGATCGAGACCACCATGGCCGCCGCGGTCCAGAAACTCGAAGCCTTGCACACCGCCCGCGGCACGCCCGTTCTCCTCGGCATGCCCGACATCCGATCCGCTGCCGGACGATCAAACGCCGGGTGACGCTCCGGTGGTGTTCCCCGGGCCGTAACGCCCGGGGAACAACCACTGCGCGTGCAATAACGCGAGTTCTGTTGACGTGCTGACCCGTAGAGCGGCTATGACCTGCCGCGCGGTTGCAGCCAGGGCGGGTTGACGGCGATCGTCTCGGCGGTAAGGCCGTATCGCTCGGCGACCTCACGCAGCCGCTGTTCGCCACGGCCGAGGGTGAAGCGGTGCCCGTCCGGGTCGCGCACCACGAAGTCCCGCATGCCATAGGGACGCGAAGCCACGGGATCGACGATGTCGGCGCCGGCCTGCTGGTACTCCGCGCACAGGGTGTCGGGATCCTCGACATAGACATAGGCGGACTGCGGGGGCGGGGAGTCGCCGGTCCACGGGATGAGCAGCAGCATCTCGATCTCACCGCTGGCCAGGGCGGCGAGGCTGCCATCGGTCGTGCGCCAGGCGAGGCGAAAGCCGAGCGCCTGCTGGTAGTAGGCGACCGAGCGGTCGATGTCGGTGACCGGGAGCCGGGGCATCAGGTGCAGCCAGGTCGTCAGGTCGGTGGGGGCGTCAACGGTCATAGGGTCGTCCTCCTGGGTGAGTGCGTCCACCGCCTCCAGTAGGCGGCGGACTTCGTCGAGACGGGCCTCCAGCCGCGCGCGGTGCTCGCGGAACAGCTGGCGTCGTTGCGCCTCGCTGGTGCCGGCGAGGATGCGGCGCACGTCGGCGATGGGCATGTCCAACGATCGGAGCAGGGCGATCGCCCGCGCGGCACCGGTCTGGCCACGCGTGTAATACCGGTAGCCGGACTGCACTTCGCGGCCGTCGGGTTCGAGCAGCCGCAGCCGGTCATAGCGGCGCAGTTGCGGAATGCTCAGGCCGACAAGCTCAGCGAACTGCCCGATCTGCCACCGCTCGGAGTGATCGTCCAGGTGATCGTCGTCCACGATCCGATTCTGCGAGCCTGACCCGCGTCAGGGTCAACACCGCGGACTGCGAAATCCGAGTCCGAGGGTCGAACAGTGCTACCCGCTTCACGCGCGGTGCTGCCTCGGGCGACAAGGGCGGTCGTCAGCTCGGGACAACACCAGGTCGAAGACATCAATCCCCAGCTGGGCAGCGAACGGACGCGTAAGGCTGGGCGTTGCACCCGAGACCGATCCCGATACCGGCCGAGGTACGGCGACCACCGCCGCCCGCGGCACAAGTCCGCCGGAAGCAACAACAGCGTGGTCGGGAACAGAATGAGTAGTCAGTCATACCTCACGGTGCGTCACCGCAGGCGCGAGCGCCGCCACCCTCGATGCGGCAAATGAGGATGTTCAGGAATGGTGGTTGTTCTCCTCGCCGGCTTGTTCGCGTTGGGGAACAAGCGCCGCCTGCCGGCGCGTTCGCCGGTCGCGCCACCCGTACGCCGACTCAACCAGCGACAACAACACCCGCGCGAGGAGGCCGAACACCGCTCCATAACGTAGGGCGCCGGGCCAGGATGTTCCGCTGACAAAGTGGTCATACAGAGACATCAAGCATGCCAGGACTAGAGCCTGAGTTACCCATCTCCATCCAGTATGCAGCTTCGGCAACGCCCACTCCCTCCCGTTCGCCACCCAGCTGCTAGTTTAGGGTGAAGGACCACGCTACAGCGGAGGGCACCGTCAGCGGCAGATAAATGCGCCGAAAGGAGCGAATCATGACTTGACGGAAAGTAGCGCGCTGCATGTTCGGCATTTACCCGTGGCGGATTAGCAGGGTTAGGCGCCAAATTTTCCTCAGCACCAATCCACGCCGGGGAATTTGCGCAGTGGTCTTTGTGTCTCACCGGTGTCGGTGCGCGTGTCGGTGTCGGGCTTGCAAGCTTGGCGCGTCAACCGAAACGGTTCGCCGAAGTTGTCAATCATCTTAGTGGCCGTACGACCATCCACCTCATACGCGATTTCCACCCTGAACGTATATGAGCCGACTGTCCACTTTTCATCGAAAAACTCGACGCCTAAGATAACGCTGGCCTTCTTCCCTGGCGCCACATTAATGGTCTCGGCGTCGAAGAAATGTTCGGACGTTCTGGATCCGCCTTCACCAGTTCTGAACGGGCCACGATTAGGACCATTGATCGGAATGATGAGTCGGCTGGTGGGTTCTCCCCCACATGTCTCATACGTCAGGTCCGCGCCTTGCGTAGGCGCCGCGTGCTGAATTTCAACCAAACGTACGTCGGTCACTGTCACTGCCTCGGGCAGGCGGCTCTGCAAGACGAAGCGGATAGTTAGCTCGTCTCGGGCGTAGCCGCCGGCGGCAAACACGTTGCGCACCGTGGCATTCAGATCCTTGGGCCAGGAATGCGAGGCGATAAACGTGCTTGCATTCGAGTTTCCTCGGGCGAAGGCGTACCTGTTGCAGAGGTTGTCGACTCTAGTAACAGTAGTGATGAGGGGCGGTCCGGACGGCTGTTTTTCTGCGCCATCCTGTTGTCTTGAATCCGATCCGGGAAGGGCGTCAGGTCCGAACTTGACCGCGACAATAAAGACAGCAAATGACAGGGTGGCAACTATGAGCAAACATAGGACGACATATCCTGCCGGCATCCCTGTGCGTATATCGCCTCCCGCCTGATTGGCGCGGCCGCCTGTGACGTTGGCGTACTGTACGTGCCCACCAGGGGGCGGTGTTGGCGGTCGCATCTGAGGCGCCGCAGTTTCGAGTCGGGTGTCGTCCCGCCGCCTCGTGATTGTCGTAGCCATCGCAAGCACGACACCGGCGATGACCAGCACGATGAGCATCGCCGCAACACCCAAGGTGGGACGTTCGGTAAGGATATTAGTGGCCAGGCCCGTGCCTGCTGAGAGAACCACGGCGCCCGCGGCCCCTACAGAGCGCCAGGCAGTATGAGTCATGATCTAGTGGTCTACCGCACAAAGTTCGGCGTTCGGGCGAGACACGCGTGGCTAACAGGTCGAATCTCGCGCGGCGCTCGATAGGCCGAAGAAGTGGTCAAGCGCAATGCACATGCGAGATGTCCTCACGAGGGCGGGACCAGGAGCGGTCATTAGCCATGTATCCAACCACCGAAAAGCGCGAATCTACACTTAGATACCGGCAGGCCGAAGCACAAATGTCTCGCGATACTTGAATCGTGGTCAGCATGATCGCGTGCGCTCTTCTCGGCAGATCCGGGCACTCCGTGGTTCCGGATCGTCACAAGGGTGACCGCTCCACCGCCTGGCGCATCCGTGGCTGAACGTGCCGTACCGTCCGGCTGGCCGTCACGCGAACCAGGTCATGATCAGAGCTGTCCACGCACGCCACATGTAGTAGTTCAGGTTGCTACGGGCAGGAAAAATGCAGCCGCGAGTGATTTCGAGAGCGTTGAAGCGATCCCATTTCAGCGAGAATCCGCGGAAGTCGTCCAGCGAGCGCCGTTGCGGACGACCGGTCCGACCAATCACGCCGGCCGGATCACGGAACGTCGGACCGCTGATCCCGGCCGGGTCCCCCATCGCATCCACCAGGGCGAGCAGCGTGGTCTCCCCCTCACCGATCGCAGCGACGTCCCAGACAGGCAGCGATTCTGCCAGCCGCACTCCGGCCACCCCCACCAACGGCGCCAGGAACGATCTCCAACGTCTCAGGCCGGCGTTGTGCGGAGAGCGGCTCACCGTACGCACGTCCATTCTGAAGTGTCATCTCTCATGCCGATGGCGCCACCACCCGCGAGGGTGATGGCGCCACCGGCTTTTCTGGGGGTCGGGTTAGCGGACGGTGGAGGTCGCCGCCCTACCGGCTCCTACGCCGACCGCGTTGACCGCCTGCACGGTGAACCGGTAGTTGGCGTTCGCGGGAACACCGGCCCCGGCCGTGAAGATGGTGGAGCGGACAGTGCTGGCATGGGTCGTCACCGTCGCCGGACCGTTGTTGGTGCCGTTGGCGTTGAGCCGCTGGCGTGTCACCCGGTATCCGGTGATCGCGGATCCACCGGTGTTCGGCGGCGCCGTCCACACGATGGTGGCGGTGAAGGCGCCGCCGATGGCGCCGCGGGTGGCGGTCACCGTGGCCGGAGCCGGGGGAACGGTCG
>NZ_BOMV01000135.1 GCF_016862375.1 Paractinoplanes rishiriensis
CTTTAAAGCGCGAATGACACCAGGAACCAGGCGAACGCGAATCCAGCCCCGAATTTCGCGTACTGGCCGCCGACGCGCAGGAACAGAACGCCGATCACGACGCACACCACCATCGTCAGCGGCAGCAGGGGCTGCTGACTGGGGTGCGGGTAGCGGTCACGCATCGACGTTCCTTCCGGCAAGCCGTCACCGATGATGATCGCACGGGCTGCAGGGCACGCCGCCAGCAGAACCATGCACGTGGTCTGGCTCGGTGGCCGCCGTGCGGGATGACGCCGTCCGGGCGGGTCCGGCACCATGATCGCGTGATGCCGTGCAGTGGTCAGTGGTGGATGGTCGGCCCCGTTGTCGGGATGCTGTTGGGCGTTGCCGACTCGGTTGTCAATCATGTGCCGGTGATGCTGGGCGAGATCGGTACCGCGAGTGCTGAGCGTGGCGGCTGGTCGCAGGCCGCGGAGTTCGCCGGTCTGATCCTGGATGCCGGATGGGCCTGGGCGGCGACGGCCGTGCTGGCAGGCTGGTGGGTGAGCCGGCACGCGCGACCGGCGGCAGGGATGCTGCACGGTGCTCTGGCGGGTGGCCTCGCGCTGGGTTTCGCCACCACTGCCTACTACGGCGCGGAACTGCTGTTCAACGGCAGCGCCTGGTGGGGCGTGGAGACTCGGTTCTGGTTGATCGCCAGCGTGTTGCTCGGTCCGCCGCTCGGTGTCGCCGGCGCTGCGATCCGCCTGCCCGGCCCGGCCGGGGTGGTGGCCGCGCTTGTCGTCCCCGCGGGCGGGGCCTTGCAGATGGCTGTTCTGCCGCCACCGGCGGCGAGCCTGATGGCGGAGCCGGTGCGGTGGAGCACCTGGATCGTAGCCGTAGCTGCCGCCGGGTTCGTCGCACGCGGGTTTCTCGGTCGTGACGCTGTGGCGTCCCCGGCCGGCCCGGGCCGAGGTCCACTGGGCCGCTGAGTCCGCTGCTACACGATGTGACGAATGCCTGGTAAGGCGGTGCGCACGGCGGCCAAATGAGGATGTTCTTAGGTTGCAGCACCCAGGTCGGCGAGCTCGGTGACGATGCGCAGACGGAGTTCGTCGTGGCGGGGAGCGAGAGCTGTCTCGGGTCCGTAGAACTCCTCCGGGTCGTAGAGCCAGACCGGCCGGCCGATGTGCGCTGGGCTCTCCCACTCATAGCGAGGGAACAGGTGGGCGTGCAGACAGGGGTCCGTGTTGCCGAGGATCTCGTAGTTCATCCGGCGGAACCCGGGCTCGATGGCGCGGCAGGCCGCCTCTACCGCTTGACCCAGCGTGTCCATGCTGTTGAGGAACTCCAGTCGCTGCCTCTTGGGCAGATCGGTGAGCCGATCGATGCTCGGGTCATCCACCAACAGCACGCAGTATCCCGGAAGGAACTGCGTGTCTCCGATGACGGCGAAGGACTGGGGCAGCTTGGCCAGCACAGTGGGGTTGGTCCCGGCCCGCGCGGACCCGATGCGGTCCGACTTCCACGTTTCTGGTTCAGTCACCGCACCATCAAACACGAACCTGTCGCGCCTGCTCGGCAGACGCATTCAATGCCCGGATCGCGGCAAAGTAGTGCGGCACGTAAGGTGGCAGGATCTCAACCGTAGCTAGGCGTGTCTTTGCCATCTTCCCCGAGAGGGATCATGCAGAGGTCGAACGGCTCCGCGCCAAATGGGATCCACTCGCCGCTCGGGTGCCTGCCCACATCACGATTGCCTATCCATTCGATTGGCCCGGCCCCGTCCACGCGCTGGTAGACCGGCTAAGCCCGGCTCTCGCCGCGTGCCCGCCGTTCAAGTTCGACTTGTCGGCACCGACCGTTTGGGAGGACGAATACCTATTTCTCCTCGTCGGCCACGGCCGGGAGGCCGTACAGCGACTCCACGAGTCGATCTACGCCCTGGCCCTGCCCGACGTGCGACAGCCCACGACTTTCGTTCCTCACATGACGATCGGCCGCAGTGCCGACAAGACGACGCTGTTAACCGGCGTCAAGGAGGCCAGTGCGCTGGCCCTGCCGATCACCGGTACGGCACGGAGGCTGACCCTGTACAGCAGGGATGGCGACGAAAGACGCGTCCGAGACGTCGACATATCCTTCGGCGCGATCGCGTGAGAGCATGCCGGCCCGCCGGCCCACCCGACGCGCGGGCCATCAGCGGCCGTACACGATCTGCGGCAAATCCGGATGGTTAAGACGTTCAGTCGAAGCGTTTGGCGTTCGATGCGACTGGGGGTGGTGCGCCCCAGGCCGACTTCAACCAGGTAACTCCGATCGGCAAGCGTGTTGACCGTCGTTCGACAAGTGTGGCCGCCGCTGATCAGGTAGCCGGAGCTGTCGCCTCCTTGACACATGAACTCTGGGTGATCTTCATACCTGGATGAGCGACGGGCCGTATCGGTCGATGGGCAACACGACCGTGCATGACGACTCCTGGGATGAGGCGAACTGTGCCGCTCGCTGACCGGCTCGCCGAGCGCGCCGACCTGCATCTCGACCTCGTCCACCGCCTGCTCACCGACGACCTGGCGCCGTTGATCGATCCGGCGCGCCGCGATGACCTGCTGGACCAGCTCGGTGTGGCGTGGGATCAGGTCGCGGCGGCGGAGCTGCGTCTCGCCGTGCTGGGTGAGTTCTCCAGCGGCAAGAGCAGCCTGATCAACGCGTTCCTGCGGGACGCCGTGCTGCCCGCGTCGGCCCGAGAGAGCACGGTCGTGTCCACCGACATCGTGTCCGGACGCCGGTTTTCGGTGGGGCTGTGTCTCGAACCGGAGGGGCGCTGGCTCGACGTAGATCGGGACCGGGCGCTCTGGCGCACTGAGCTGCCCGAACTGTCCGGCCTGGACGCCCGCGCCGTGCTCACCGCGCTCACCGCCGACGCGGTTCCGGCTCGGCGGGTGCACGCGCTCCGGGTGACCCATCCGTCCCGCGGGCTCGGGCCGGGCATCGTCATCGTCGACACCCCGGGAATCGCCGGCCGCGACGACGACCGGACCGCGGGCGCGGCCGCGGGCGCCCGCGCGCGCGCCGACCTGGTGCTGGTGGTGGTGCCGGCCAATGCGGCGTTCTCGCGGACGTTGACCGATCTGCTCACCGGACCGCTCGGCGACTGTCGCGACCGGTTCCTGTTCGCGGTGACCAAGGTGGACCAGCTGGACGCCGACGAACGGAAACGGTTCGTTCGGTCGGTGCACCGCTCGCTCGTCACGGACCTGGGACTGCCGTCCTGCCCGCTGATCTTCACGGTGGCGCCCGCAGTGCTGCCGGGTTGGCGGCCGCGCGGCGGCGACGTCGACTGGTCCGCGGGCTTCGCGGACGGCGAGGACCTCCTGCGCAGGTATCTCGCCGGGCGCCGGCCGCCGCCGACCGCGGCCCCCGACCCGGGACTGCTCGCCGACCTCCTGCACGCCGTCAACCGGGAGGTGGCGCGGGCCCGGCAGGACGTACGCACGATGCTCGACCACACCAGAGCACCCGATCTCGGCGCGGCCCTCGACAGCCTGGCCGCGCTGGCCACGACGGCGCGCAGCCCGAACGAGTTGATCAAGGAGAGTGGACGGCTGGCGTACGCGATCGCCGGCGGGCCGCCCGAGCTGCTGGGACCGTTCGTCGGCGCCGCGCCCGGCACCCGCGCCGCGCTCCGGGCCGTGACGGGCGCCTGTGCCCGTTATCTGACCGCCGTGTACGCGGCTGCCCAGCGCCGGCGCGCCGACCTGTACGGCTGCGACGACCGACTGGCGGGGTGGGGCGCCGATCTCGTCCGCCGCATCGCATCGATCCGTTCCGCATCGGAAGGCATCTGACATGACCGTCGAACTGACCAAGGCACAGGCCCCGCCGGGAACGCTGGCGGACCTGTTCACCTCGACCGCGGCCCTGGCCACCGACCTCGGGGCCGCACAGGTGACCGAGACCGTCGGCGCACTGCGGCGCCACCTCAACGACGCCACCACCCGGGTCGCCGTACTCGGCGGTGCCCGGACCGGCCGGTCCACCCTTTGCGCCCAGCTCACCGGCGTCCTCCCGAAGGGCGACTACGAACTGCTCGACACCCCGCCGATCGACGGTCCGCTGGACGACCTGGCCGCGGCCGTGGCTCGGGTCGCCGACTGCGACATCGTTGTCGTCACCATCTCGGCGCAAGCGGCCATGAGCCGCACCGAGACGAGCTTTCTGCGCGCTGAGGTGCTGCCCGGCCGGCTGACCCAGGTGCTCCTCATCCTCACCTTCCTCGACCAGGTCGAGGACGAGGCCGACCGCGTGCAGCGCGCCACCCGGCAGCAGGCCGAACGCCTGGATCCGCGGCTGACCGTGCTGCCCGGTCCCGGACGGGAACCGGACGAAGCCCGGCTCGGCGCGATCGGCGCGGCCATCACGGGCATCGGGGACGACGCGGTCACGAAGGAACGGCAGCACCAGGTCGCCGTACGCCTCGCGGCCGAGCTCGAGGTGCTCGGCGCGCTTGCCGACGCCGCCGGCGCCGAGCGGTCCGAACGGGCCGCCGCGCTGGCGGCGGTTGGCCACCAGGAAAAGGTATGGCAGGGCTTGCAGGCCGCCCTGCGACGCCGCCAGCGGCGCATCCGCGACCGCATCTGCGGCCAGATCGCCGACGAGCAGGACGCCATCGTGGGTGCGCTGTCCCGGGACCTCGCCGACGCGCCCGACCCGGTCACCTGGTGGGACGCCGAGCTGCCCGACCGGCTCGGCCGGCTGCTGCTCGACGTCGGTGGCAGGCTCGACGCCACGCTCGCCCGGGCGACCGGCGACGGCGACGAGTGGCTGGAACTGGAGCTGCGCACTCAGCTGGGCATCGACAACTGGACCGGTGACCCGCAGGACAAGCAGCTGCCCGCGGCCTCGGTGACCGCGGCGCCAGCCCCCGCCGAGCCGGCCGACCACCGGAACAAGCTGGTACGTCACCTGCTCAGGGCGCTGGGGCCGGTACTGCCGAAGGTGCTCCGGGCGGCAAAGCCCTTTAAGGGCCAGGCGATCGTGGCCGTGCTGGCCGAGCCGGCCATCGACTTCGGTGTCGCGCATCTGGACCGGCGGGCTCTCGAGGGCCACCGTGCCGAACTGATCAGGCGGCTGAGCCCGCTGGTCTGCCGCCACCTCGACGCCTACCAGGCCGCCGTCGCCGGCGCTCTGGCTGGACTGGAGAGCGCCGAGCGAGACCGGCTGGAGGACCGGTGGCGGGATTGGCGTGCCGTACAGGTCGCCGCCGCGGGCTCGGCGGGGCCCGACATCACCGGCACCGCTGAACGGGCCCGGGACCTCGGCCGGCAGCTGCGCCTCCTCGACCCGACGATCAAGGGAACCGACGCATGACCATCACCGACGGCGTCTTGGCCGAACCCACGGACAGCCTCCAGCTCACCCGGCAGCAACGGGATCGCGCCGCCGGGCTCATCGCCCGGTTCCTGCCGCTCGGCGAGCGGCTCGAGATGACCACGCGTCTGGTCAACCTGCGGCTGGCCGCCGACCGGGTGCGTGACGAGACCTTCAGCGTGCTCGTCATGGGTGAGTTCAACCGGGGCAAGAGCACGCTGATCAACGCGCTGCTGGGTCGCAAGGTGCTGCCCACGTTCGCCACCGAGACCACGGCCACCATCTGCGAGGTGCACTATGGCGACACGCCGCGGGCGCGGTTGTTCCCGTTCGAGGGCGGCCCGATCGAGACGAACGTCGACGATCTCGAACGGTTTGTGGCCGTGGACGAGAACGATCCGTCGAAGCCGAGCCCGTACCAGAAGGTGGAGGTCTATTGGCCGGTGCACCTCTGCCGGAACGGGGTGGTGCTGGTCGACTCGCCTGGGCTGAACAAGAGCCTGTCCCATGAGGAGCGCACGGTGAACTATCTGCGCTCGGTCGACGCCATCGTGTTCGTCGCCGACAGCCAGAACGCCTGGTCCCGCAGCGAGGTTGGGTTCGTCCGGCAGATCCCGCCGGGCATCGACCCGTTCTTCGTCTTCAACAAGATCAACCTCGTGGATGAGGAGGACCGGGACCGGTTGCGCCGGTCGGTCACGCGGCGGCTGGCCGAGATCCAGCCCACGGGTGTACGGCGACACTACTTCGTGGACGCCAAACGAGCCTTGGCGGCCGCTGGTCACGACACCGAAGTCGACCGGTCCGGTGTCGGCGAGTTCGTGCGCGACCTCCAGCGGTTCCTGGCCACCGACCGGGCCGCGGTGAAGATCGGCGCGCCGGCCCGGGAGCTGGCCGAGGCCGTGCGGGAGGCGCGCAAGCAGATACCCGTACGCCGAGGGCAGCTGGCCATGCCGTTGCAGGAGGCCGAGGAAAGGGTCGACGCGCAGCGGCGGCCCCTGGCCGAACTCGTCGAACGCCGCGCCGCCATCGTCCGCCGTATCGACGAGGCCTGTGATGATCTCGTCCGGGACGTGCGCCGGGGCATGCGCCAGTTCCTCGCCGACACTGCCGCCAAGGTGCCCGAGTGGGCGCGGCTCGCGGACGTGTCCGTCAAGCTGAGTGTCAACCCATTCACCGCAGACGAAGTCGCGAAGGAATTCATGGCCGAACTCGGTGAGAAGATCGAGGAACGGATCGCCGAGGCCTACCTGGAATGGCGCGAGGGGCGGCTCACCGTCCTGATGCACCGGCATGCCGACGACTTGGGCGAGGACCTGGAAGAGGATCTGGCCGCCTTCGAGTCTCGGCTGGAGGGGGTGCGCTCTGGCCTGATGCCCGACCACATGCGCGTCGCGGGCTCGCACCGCGACCAGGACGGCACACCGCTCGCCCGGGCCATGGCGGCCGCCGGCGGGATGCTGCTGGCCGGACCGGGCGGCGCGTTCGTGGGTGCGCGGCTCGGCCCCACCCAGATGCTCAGGAGCGCGATTCCGCAGGTCGCCGCAGGCGTCGGCATCCTGATGTTCACGCCGCTGGGCTTGGCCGGCGCTGCCATCGCGATGGCCGCGATCGGCGTGATCAAGGTGTTCGGCGGCATGCAGATGGTCGGGGACAAGCTGCGCACCGCGGTAGCCAACGAGTTCGCCCAGAACATCACCGCCGGCGCCGCCGACCGAGCCGAGAAGCTCGGCGACGAGGTCGCTGCCGAGATGAAAAAGTTCGGCGCCACCATCGACCAGGGCCTCGCCGTACGCATCGAGGAGCTGCAGAACCAGCTGGCGGCCCTGCGCGAGAACCGCAACCGGGACCGCGCCGAGATGGAGCGCGGCATGGCCGAACTGGACGCAATGGAGACCCAGCTGGACGCGCTCGACGAGGGCATCGCCAACCTGCTCGCCGGCCTGGGCCCAGCGGTGCCCGCACCCCGCCGTGGATGACATCGAAGCTAGAACCCTGGACGAGCTGGTCGCTGCCGCCCTCGCCGGGGCCGACGGCTATGGGGAGACGGTCGCGCACTTCGGCGCCGACAGCGTCAAGGTAGCCGCAAACGTCGAGTTCGGCATCCGCTACTCGACCAACTACGCGACGAACGAAGCCGAGCTCGCCGAGCTTCGGGCCTGGCGCGACCTCGGCCCGGCGGCCGGGCGCAACGCCGTGCTGCTGGACAGCACCACGGTCACCGCCGCGGTGTCACTCCTGACGTCCTCGCGGCCGGGCACCCCGAACGCGCTGACACTGTGGGATCTGGCGCGCTTCGTGGAGGCGGTGGTCGCGTACGACACGATCCACCACTTCACGAACCCCTCGGTCGACGACGCTGCGGTGAACGCACGTCTCGGCGACCAGGTGCTACACCCAGTGTGCTGGCCGAAGGCCGGAAGATCGATCGGGGGCGCGGCGGGCCTGGTGTACGACACATGGTTCGCAACGCACCAGACGCTCAAGGCGTTCGCTGCCCAGGCTGGCCAGGACACCTGGGTCGGCCGGCAGGTGGAGGAGCTGCGGCTCGGCTGGGAACGGACGCTGGGGCGCCCGCTGACCGTCGCCGACATGCTCGATCCGCGCGAGATGGGACACTCGTTCACTTCACCCAGCCAACAGTTGATCAACGAGCTGGCGGAACTGGTCGGCGGCCAAAGCCCTGACAACCTCGCCACCGCGACGCTTTTCGCGGACCAGCACGAGCCCGGACGGCGGCAACTGACCATGGCGCTGTCCGAGTGCAACTACCGTGCGCAGGTCAACCAGCGGCTGGCCAACTTCCTAGGTCTCGCATACGCGCCGAGCGTCGCGCGGGTGCCGTTCCGCCGGCTCTACGGCGACCTGGCCCGGGAGATCGACGACCGGGTGCGCTCGATCGAGCTCGCTGACCAGACCTACGCCGCCCGGCTCGCCAGCCGCTCCCGGCCGCCGCGGTTCCGGATCGCGCTGCCGGTGCTGCTGGCCGTGGTGCTGCTTCGCAGCGCCAGCCGCGGCAGCCTTTGGTCGAGCTTGGCCGAGCTGCGGGCCGAGGGAGCGGCCTATCGCGCCCGCCGGGCCGAGCTGGAGATCGCCTTGGCCGACGAGAACGAGGACGTCACCGCGGACGCCGCGCGGGCCGTCAACGCCGAGGTCGACCGCCTGTCCAAACGGTTGGCGGCCGCTGGCCCCGAGGCCGAGCGACTGGCGGTGGCGGTCGCCGAGGCGGTTCCCGAGTTCGCGATCAACCAGATCGGCAACGTTGGGCCAGCGTTGTCGGCGTTGTTCGCGGGCGCCCGGCAGCTCGTTCCGGCCGACCTGGGCCGACGGCTGGTGTGGAAGTGGACGCGCCCGCACTACCGCTTCCTGAGCGACGTGGGCGCCGAATCGCAGGCGCTGATCAACGCGATCCCCCGGATCCAGCGGTTCTGGTCCGTGCCGGACCACCAGTCGGAGCTACTCGCCGACCGCTTCCAGGCAGTGGCCGACCTCACCCGATGAGTCCACGATGGAGAAGGACCGGAACATGCAGCTCCTAACTACTTCGACGCCTAAGCGGCTCGCCACGGCCGCCCGACACCGAGCGTATCGCTCGGATCGCGGCATGTGAGATGACATGCATCGGCCGGGTGAGGTCGGTGGGTTGATTCGAGGTGTCCCTCGTTCGTGGTCTTGACGAACGGGTGGTGGGGGAAGCCTCCTCAGCTCAGGCGCAGGTGTTTGCGTCGGACGTGATGTCGCGGAGCGTGAGGAGGCTCCTATGTCGATCGTAGGTGGCGTGGATATCCACAGGAAGCAGTTGACCTTCGATTGGGTGGATGAGCGGAACGGGAAGTGGGAACGTGGCCGGATCGTCCCGGCGGACCGGGAGCGTCTGGCCGGCTGGCTGGCCCGGTTCGACCCGGCCGACGGGCCGGTGGCGTTTGCGTTCGAGGGTGGTACGGGTTGGCGGTACGTGGCCGAGGAGATGGCCAGGGTCGGGGTGGTCGCGCATCTGGCCGAGCCGGCGGAAACCTCGGGGCTGCGCGGGCCGAAGCGGCGGGCCAAGACGGACAAGGCCGACGCGAAGCTGCTGCGGGAGTTGCTGGCGTCCGGGCGGCTGCCGGAGTGTTACATCCCGCCGGCGCAGGTTTTGGAATGGCGGGCAATGCTGGAGTTGTATCAGGACCTGCGTGGTCAGCACACCGCGTGGGCGCAACGGATTCAGGCGGTGTGTTTCCACCAGGGTGCGACCGCGCCGGGGCAGGCCGGGGTCGTGCGCGGGGATCGGGCCCGGCTCAAGGCGATCGTCGACGAGCTGCTGACTGTCTTCGGGCGGTTGCAGGTCAACACCGCGCTGGCCCTCATGGACGTGCTCGCCGGGCATCTCGAGCGGCTGCGTCGCCGGCTGCTCTCGACCGCCCGCGGCGTGAACGGGGCTCGGGTGCTGATGCACGACATCTACGGCGTCGGCCCGCTGAGCTCCCTGGCGTTGTGCGCGTGGCTCGGCGGCGCCGACCGGTTCTCCTCCTCGCGTAAGGCGGTTCGGTTCGTCGGCCTGGACATCACCGTGCACTCCTCCGACGGCAAACGCAGCCCCGGACGGCTCTCCCGGCAAGGCCCCGAGGTGCTGCGCTGGCTGCTGTTCGAAGCCGCGAAGACCTCCGCCCGCGCCTGCGCGCCCGGCTACGACTACTACAGCGCCGTGCGGGAGCGCTACGACGCGAACCGGGCCTGTCTGTCGCAGGCCCGCCGGATCGTCCGGCATGCCATGCACCTGCTCACGGAGCTGGGCGATGACGCGTTCATCATCCTCGCCCAGCCGGCGGCACCCACGACCATCGCCCGCTGAACATCCGCGGCGGACCGGCGAGGACCGGCGAGCCCGACGTCAGCGATGACGGAGCACACTGCGGCCGGCTCCATCGGCTCACTGTCAGACCGCACCACCACCGCCGGATCCAGCGGTGACCGCGGACGGCCCAATGAGAATGAGCGGCCGCACCCCGGGCAGGGGGCCAGCCCGATCAATCATCATGTCGCGGACACCAACGCGTCCGACGGCCATAGGTAAGTCTGGCTGCCACCCCGCCATCCCCGCCCTGACGTTCAGGCGAGCGGAACCACCCACCCCGGGAGGCCCACCGAAACCCTCGCCCGATCCACCGCCCGGACTCGCCAGTACCGCCGCGAGGCGATTCCATCCGGCCAAAACCATTCAAAGAATCATAAAACTATCGCTGGACGACCGACACTCATGCAGGTAAGTAAGTATAGAAGCGGCCGAGTGCGGACGCAGTAACGCTAAATGAATATATATTAAACGCCACTCGGGAGGACAGCCCACACTCAAATTGCCTACTGCCCTCCGCTATCCGGAAATACGGCGGGCCCAACGAATCTCACCGGCATCGTCGACGTCGACTAAGGCGACGATGACCTCATGCGGATCAGAGAAATCGATAGGGTCGTCACCCCACTGCCAATACCAGCCTGTCACGGTACCCGCGTGGCCGGTCCCTGCATGTACTGCGGCGGCCGGTAGGCGACTACGCCCCGCCGTGTCGGTGTAGTTGGCAGCCGCAACTCCTGCCAGCCAGTCGTAGTGCTCGGCCAGGGACTCGTAGGCGGTGGACCAAAGTGATCCGGTCTTACCTGCGGAGTTCCAGCCGGCGTCCGCGGCCAGCGGGCGTGGCGGGGTCAACCGACCGTCCAGCACCAGCAGCTGAAGCGAGTCGCTTTGGCGCGGGTTACCTGACCATTGAACCCGCACCACGACGAACTGCTGGACCGCAGGGTTATGGGTCGAGGCCCCGAAGGGCACACCCAGCTGGACCGCGACGGCGCCGAAGGTCTGCGGGTTAGCGAGTCTGACCTGCACGTCGACCGTTAGATCGTCCCCACCGTGCGCCCACTCGCGGGCTCGTTGAACGTGTGACGTAAGGAGACCTGCCAAGAGTGCGGACGCTGCGATCGATGCTGCGGCCACACCTGCGATCCTCCAAAGCCTCACCGCGGAATTGTCGCACAACACTCATCGAAGGAAGTCACTGCCAGCAGTGGACGAGAGGCTGCGCGCCGAGTGTGGTCTCTACCACAAGAAATGCCGCGACCCATCGGTCGGCGCCGCGTTCGTGCACACCGTCGTCGACGACCACTCGCGCGTCGCCTACGCCGAAATCCACAACGACGAAACGCGATCACCGCCACCCGCGTCCTACGCCGCGCCTCCGCCTGGCAGACCGAACGCGGCGTCACCACCCGACGCGTGCTGTCCGACAACAACGGCTCCACGTCGAAGGGCTTCGCTGTCACAAAGCCGACTTTGTTGAATAAGCTCCTCGGTATCGCAAAGGG
>NZ_BOMV01000136.1 GCF_016862375.1 Paractinoplanes rishiriensis
CTTCTAGCCCCATGCCGTACTCACACTCAGGCCGTCGCCCACTGCTGATCGCATGGTGGGAGCGCCCTCGCGCTTCGACGTCAACCGCGAGCCCAACAACGGCCGCGGCCCGGTCGATTTCAAGATCAGCAGCGGTGCGCTGGACAAGTCGCTCATCGAGTTCAAGCTTGCCAAGTCCACGTCTCTGATGCTGAATCTGGAGAACCAGGTCGAGATCTACGAGAAGGCGAACAAGACCCACCAGTCGATGAAGGTGATCATCGCCTACACCGACGCCGACCTGGCCAAGACCACCACAGTGCTCGCCAAACTCGACCTGACCGGTAACCCGGCGGTCGTCGTGATCGATGCCCGCACCGAGCCTTCAGCATCGACGGTGTAACCAGCCGGCCAGTACTTCGCTCAGGGCGACGGTTCGGAGACGACCACGAAGTTCTGCCCCGTCCGGCATCGGGGGGCGAGTCTCTGCTGTTCATGGTCGGATGCCACATAAACGGTGACGTCGGCGAGCCGTTCGGCGATCTCGGCGGTGATGCGCGACGCGACGGGGCAGATCACCGCCACCACTCGGCTCTTGAGGCCGACACCCCCACCCAGCCCGAAACAACGCAGGCCAAGGAGCCCACGGTGAGCTACCACCCGTGGTACGGGCACCTTAATGGCTGCCTGCCTGCTGGCGGGTGCGCGCGGACTGCTCCTGCGGACAGACGACCACGCTCTGCGCCGACCAGGGCCCGGCCCTCACGCCGCTACGCGCTCAGCACGGGCTGTCCCGGCCGCAGTGCGTGCTCTGCGGCGCCGACTACGAGGGCCGGTCCTGGCAGCAGCAGCGCGACGACCTGGCCGTGTTCACCGACGACGCCACCGGAAACCAGCTCCTGGTCTGCCGGATGCGTCCACGCGTGCCGCGACGGCGCCGCCCAACGCCAGGTCCACCTCGACCGGGCCGCCCGCGACGGTTTCGGAACCTGATGCCGGCCTCTCAGCTGCGGATCATCCCCATCCCCGGCAGCCAAGCAGTAGAACGACCCCGCCGACTCTGTCGGCCGCCCACCTTGTAGTGCCGTCGGAGTACTAGACGCGGTCCACCGGTATGCCCCAGACCCGACGCCGCATGAAATCGGCGCAACGGCAGATGCTGGACTGGCTGGAAACCACCACGCCGCCCTCGTCACCGCCGCGCAGGTGTTCATCACCATGCTGCACACGACCCAAAGCGGCTTGCGTCGGGCCGACCCTACCCGGTCAGCCAATTCTTGACAGCTTGCTTGTGACCGGTAACATGTGATCGGTCACATAGATACTCTTGAATGTGTGGCGTTCTGCGTAGGAGGTCCAGTTGAGCCTCAACCTCGCCCGCCCAGGAGTCCGCCGTCTCGTCGTCCCGGTCGTCGCGATCCTCGGGCTCGGGCTCGCCGTCAGCCCGGCCGACCGGGTCGAGGCCTGGGACAACGGCACGGCCAGCACCCCGCCGATGGGATGGAACAGCTACGACTCGTTCAACTGGAGCGTCACCGAGGCGGACGTGAAGGCCAACGCCGACTATATGCGCCTCAATCTGCGGCAGCACGGTTGGCAGTACATCGTCGTCGACTGGGCCTGGTATTTCCCCGGCCGGCACAACAACAGCCCCAATCAGGACGCCAACCTGCAACCGCGGCTACGCATGGACGCCAACGGGCGGCTACTGCCCGACACCACACGTTTCCCGTCCGCGGCCGGCAGCAACGGGTTCAAACCCTTGGCCGACTACGTGCACGCCCAAGGGCTCAAGTTCGGCGTCCACCTGATGCGCGGCATCCCGCGGCAGGCGGTGGCCGACAACGTGCCGGTCCTCGGCACCAGCTGCCGGGCCAACCAGATCAACAACTCCACCACCGCGCCTGGCTCAACCTGATGTGGGGCCTGAACATGGCGAACACCTGCGCGCAGGCATACCTGGACTCGGTGTTCCAGCTGTTCGCCGCCTGGGGGGTCGACTTCGTGAAGGTGGACGACATCGCCGCACCCACCTACCGGCAGGCCGAAGTCGAGGGTTACCGGCTCGCTATCCAGCGCAGCGGCCGGCCCATGGTGTTGAGCCTGTCACCGGGCCCGACCCCGCTGGCCAGCGCCAGCCACGTGCAGGCCAACGCGCACATGTGGCGCATCGTCAACGACCTGTGGGACAACTTCAGCCCTCGACGCCCTGTTCGACCAACTGCGCAACTGGGCCCCGCACCGAGCGACCGGCGCCTGGCCCGACCCTGACATGATCCCCATCGGGCGGCTGTCAAAATACGGGCCGGTCGGCTCCCCGCGATACTCCGGCCTCACCGCCGACGAGCAGCGCACGCTCATGACGCTCTGGGCGATCAACCGGGCGCCGCTGATGTGGGGCGGCAACCTGGTCGAGAACCGCGCCGCGGAGCTAGCGTTGATGACCAATGCCGCGGTGCTGGCCGTCGACCAGAACAGCACGAACAACCGCCAACTCACCGGCGGGACACGGCAGGTGTGGAGCGCCGACGTACCCGGCACCACCGACAAGTACATCGCCCTGTTCAACCGCGAAGGGTCGACCGCGGATGTTTCGGTGAACCTCGCCGGCCTGGGCATCCAGTCGGCCACCGTGACCGACCTGTGGTCCGGTGCCGCCCTCGGCACGGCCACCGGCGCCCTCACCCGCTCGATCCCCGCCCACGGGGCCGGCCTCTACCGGCTGACAACACAGAGCACTACGCCGACACCGGCCACCTACACGCTGACCGCCCGCCACAGCGGCAAACTGCTCGATGTCTACAACGCCTCCACCGCGGACGACGCCAACGTCGTGCAGTGGGCCGCCAACGGGCAGAGCAACCAGCGCTGGCGATTGCAGGACGCGGGTGGCGGCTTCGCCACGGTGGTCAGCCTCAACAGCGGCAAATGCCTCGACGTGTTTGGCGGCGCGGGCGCGACCGGCGACGACGTCCGGGTGACCCAGTGGACCTGCAACAGCGGCACCAACCAGCAGTGGCGGCTACAGGACGCCGGCAATGGCTACGTGCAGCTGATCGCCCGGCACAGCAACAAGTGCCTCGAGGTGCAGAACGCCGGCACCGGCGACGGGGCGCAAACCGTGCAGCGGACCTGCGGCACCGCAACCCACCAGCAGTGGCGGCGCACTCAGGTGTAGACGTCCCGACAGGCTGCAGGCCGGCTTGGTCCCCGCCTAGATCATGTGTTTCCCGTGGGTGGATCCGCGGTATTGGTCTCATATGTACGAGCGGGATGGTGCTGACCAGGTGGAGCGGATACGAGAGCGGGCCGCTCATTGGAAGCGGATATCGTTGGCGATACACCGTCGGGCAGCCGCTCTCCACGAGACGACCGCGGGATTAACTGAGCAACATGCTGTCCAGACCGGCGACGAGCCCGCCGGGCGCCCGTCGGAACGCGCATTCGACGAGCGGCAGCGCGCCGGCCGGGAACGTGAGCGGGCGCGCGCGGTCGAACAGCGGCTACGCAACGAAGGACTGGCTGTCCCGGCGGAGCAGACGGAATCGTGAGAATCCAACATGGTGGTCCGTCGGACGTTCAGCCGGTTTCCTCGCGAGGTACCAGCGCGAGCGAGGTAGTTGCATCGTGGGTGGGCGCCACCTTAAACGGTGTTGCTGTGCATGACCTGGTGCGGGAAATGCAACCGGACGCAGGTGCGTCCTGAGGTCGTGTGGGTGAGGACGACGTCGGCGAGTTGCCGGGCTACCCACAATCCGCGGCCATCGGGCGTCGCGGCGGCCGGTTCCGGTCGGTGGTAGCCGGCGGGTGGCCGGGATCGGCCGGCCCGCGCTGTCGTCGCACTGCACGATGAGGGTGTGCTGGTCGCGTCAGGCGCGGACACGGACCGGTGGCTCGCCGTGGCGTAGGCCGTTGGCGGTCACTTCGACGGCGGCGACCACGAGGTCGTCGGCGGGTTCGCCGGCGAAGTGGTGGTCGACGGCCCAGGTGTGCAGCACCGAGCGCAGGCGGCTCAGGTCGGCGACCTCGGTCAGGGTCATTTCGTGGTCGACGTGGGTGGGCACGGGCCACCACGGTCGATCTTGCCGTTCGGTGAGGTAATGCTGCGCGGGCCGGTAGGTTGGGGACGGGACCGGTCCGGCCGGGGTGAGTATGTATGTATGTATGGGTGGGTGGCGCGGACACCGTCGAGGATCTGTTGGGGATGGTGCTGAGGGTTCCAGAGGCAGGTGACCGTGGCGCCGTACGGGGCGTAGGTCTGGTTTCAGACGGCTTCGTAGGCGAGGTACGCGGCGGCCCGGTCGGCCAGCATGTCGCCCATTCCGCAAGACAGGTCGGGTTCGCCGGCCGCCGAGTGCACGTGGTCGCCGAGCGCACCCCGACCGCCTGCACATCCGGCTGCGATTTGAGTACCGCTCGGGTGTGCTCGCCGACCACCACCAGGGTCTCGTCGTAGCGTGCAGCCGACCGGCGTAGCTCGGGAACGAGCGCGGTGAGCAGCTCGGTGTCCGAGCCGGCGATCATCACGGCATGCGTGAGGTCCGAACCCATGATCACCTCACGGTCGCTGCGAGCCCCGCGATCGTAGCGACCAACAGTCCGCGGCACGGGGTTCGCATTCGGCGGACAAACACCATGTGCGTCTACCCGGACCTCGGCCGTCTACTCCACCAGAGCTGACCATCGAATTTTCCGCTTGGACGGATCTACCGGGACGGATGGACTTCCGGGTCGCCGGGGCGGGCAGCTGGCTGAGGATCGAAAGGGTGCCGCAGCCGGCTCATCGTGTCAGCCGTGCGGTCGGCTGGCGACAAGCTGGCCGTGACGGAGGGCGCCGGTTCGGGCAGAAATGCCACAGGCACGACAACGGGCACGTGATCTCCTCGGGTGTTGAGACGTGAGCGAGTCCTGGTGATACCCGCGACCCGGGATACGAACCCGACGATAACGTGACCTTTTCCACGACTCGGTCGCTCATAGCCTCCAGGCCAGGGCCAGGCTGCCGGGGTGAGATCCCGCGGCAGCTGTTGTCCGCTCGCCCCTTCGCTGCGGCATACTGACGTCGACCAGACATGGCCGTCGACGAGACCGCCGGCACGTACTCCAGGTTCACGGCGCGCGCCCGCGTCCGGCAGACGGCACAGAAAAGGTAGGCACCGTGACCGCTGACGGACCCCGGACCGTCACGTCGCTGCCAGCCCCCGACGGCCTACCCCATGCCGGTCCCGACGCCGACTCGTCGGTGGCAGGCATCGCCATCCTGCTGATAGAGGACGACCCCGGCGATGCCATGCTGGTGCGCGAGTATCTCGCCGACAGCGACCTCGACGCCCGCCTGCAGCACGTCGGCACTCTCGCCCAGGCGGATGGCCTCGAGGTGCAGCCGGAGTGCATCCTGCTGGATCTTCACCTGCCGGACGTCCGGGGCCTGGACACCCTGCGCCACGTTCTGCGCCGGTGGCCGAACGCCGCTGTGCTGATGCTGACCGGCCTCAACGACGCCGCGACGGGCTCTGCGGCAGTCTTGGCCGGGGCTCAGGACTACCTGGTCAAAGATCAGGTAGACGCGGCGGTGCTGGCACGCACTATCCGCTACGCGGTACAGCGCAAACGCGTCCAGACCGCTGAACGCACGCTGCGCGACGGCCGGTTGCAAGCAGACGAGAACACCCGCCTGCAGCGCGGCCTGCTGCCCCGACCGCTGCTCACGGACGCGGCGGTAACGGTGGTCAGCCGGTACCTTCCCGGCCAGCAACGCTCGCTGCTCGGCGGCGACTTCTACGACGTCGTGCAAACACCCGACGGCATCGTCCACGCCCTGATCGGTGACGTCTGCGGCAACGGACCCGACGAAGCCGCCCTCGGCGTCGGTCTACGGTTCGGCTGGCGCACCCTGACCCTGGCCGGCCTGCGCAAGACCGACCGGATGCGCCTGCTCGAACAGGTCCTGGTCGCCGAACGACCACACGACGGCATGTTCGCCACCGTCTGCACCGTCGGCATCACGCCCGGCAGCCCCGAGGTGATTCTGCTCAGCGCCGGACACCCCGCACCTTTGATCATCACCGCCGACGGCGCCTACTCCGCCCCGATCACCTACGGCATCGGCCTGGGCATGGCACCGGGACGAGGACGGTGGCGGGAATCGTCGATCACCGTGCCCGCCGGTGCCGGCCTGCTGCTGTACACCGACGGTGTTATCGAAAGCTTCTGCACCGACGGCACCCGCCTCGGCGAAGACCGCTTTGTCGAGATCGCTACCCGCCTGGCCAGCATCGAAGACCCGAACCAGTACATCGACGCCCTGCTCGCCGACATCCAGCACGCCGACGCTGGCCGCCACAGCGACGACACCGCCGTGCTCTATCTACGCTGGACCGATAACCCCTAGCTACTTTCGACCTGGAAACTAAGATCAACTGGCGGGGATCGCGGCGCCGTCGGTGCGGGCGACCGTCAAGACCATTCAGCTTGTGGGACGTTTGTGGTGGCGCTGCTGTGATGCGTCACCGTTACCAGTTGGCTGGGGGGTCACTGGCGGGAAAGGAGTCCCGGCCCCAGACGTCCACGATGTCGACGTCCTTTACCGCCGTGACCATCGTCGTCGGGGGCTGTTGCGGTGCCGGTTGTGCGACGACGATCGCATCGGGTGGCGTTGGCGGAGGCTGGCTGTTCATCATGGTTCCTCCGGGGTTCTTGGGCAGGCGGGTGAATCTTCTGCGTTACGCCTGGCAGGCCGCGCACCAGCGGGTCGTGGGACAGGCTCGCATTCGGTCTGCGGTGATGACGCATCCGCACTGTTGGCACATCCCGTAGGTGCCCGATTCGATGCGCTGTAGGGCGGCTCGGATGTTGTCGACGGCATGTCGGGCAGCGGACGTCCGAACTCTGGCCAGCGCTTCGGAGCTGCCGGATTTGACGGCCTGCGCCGGTGTGGGGAAGGCGCATTGAGCGAAGGCCTGGTACATGTGGTGCACCGTCAGGTCCCAGGTCAGGGCCTCGAGATCTCGTGTGTCGTCCCGTAGGTTGATGGCCGGCCCGCGCGGGGCGGCCGTGCCCTCCGTGGGCTGGGGGTGCGACGTGTTGGCGACGGCAGGAGCGGCTGTCGTAAGAGTGGGCATCTGGCGCATCCTCCTTCGGGCATTGGCGGATGTGGTCCTGTGTGCGTGACCTACTGGGCTACGGCCGGCGCGATGGTGACCGGGCAGTTGGCGTGCTCGATGAGGGCGCGGGAGGTCGAGCCGGTGATCAGGCCACGGAACCCGCCGCGGCCGCGGGAGCCTACGATGATCATGCCGGCGTTCCACCTGTCGGCCGCGTCGATGAGGGCGGTTGCGGCAGTGGTGCCTTGGGCGACGTCACGGCGGTACTTGACGTCGCTGAAGCGCTGGGCGAGCTGTTCCACCTGCGCGGTGACGGCATCTGGCTGGGTCTGCGACGGCGTGGGGTCGTGGTAGATCAGGACCAGTTCCACGCCCTGGCGCTGGGCGGTCGCGAAGGCGACCTCGGCGGCCGCGAATGCGTGCGTGGATCCGTCCATACCTAGCACGATCGGGGCGTTCTCGGGCCGTGTCGTACCACGTACGACTGTGACGGGACAGGTGGCGTGGCCGGCGATTTGCATGGCGGTCGAACCGGCGAGCAGTCCGGCGAAACCGCCGATGCCGCGGTGGCCGACGGCCACCAATTGGGCGTCGCGTGAGGCATCGACGAGCACCGCGCCGGGCGATCCGTCGATCAGCCGGGTGGTCACGGTGAGCTGTGGCCAGTCGCCTCGCACGCCGTGCGCGGTGCGGTCGAGCAGATCCAGGGCCGCGGCTCGGGGGCCGTGTTCGGAATCGTCGTATGGCGGGGTCATCGGCGGCAGGAGTACGGCCCAGCCGAAGGCGTGGACGAGGCGCAGCTCGGTATCTCGCTGCGCTGCTTCCCGCGCGGCGTGCTGTACGGCAGCGTCGGCTGCCGCCGAACCGTCGAAACCGATCACCACGGGCTTGCTCATGTCATACCTCTTTCACCTGGGGCGGGCCTCGCAGGAGTGTGCGCGGTCGTACGGCCGATTGACCGGCGGACGATGCCGCCCGACCTCCTGAACCACCCTGACGGGAGCTGACATCGGACGCAGACGGCCAGGATTGTGGAAAGAAGCTTTCACCGCCTGTTCTGCATCCACTGTCGCCCGTGATTGCGCGATTTGACAGGCGCACCGGTGGCCATTGTCCGGACCCGTTGGTTGCCGGCCGCCGGCAATAGGGTCGAGATGACCGGCACTGGTGTCGGCCGCATTGCGTGGAGCCGAAAGGATCCGATCGTCAGGTAGCCAGGACGCCTGCGGACTCGCCTATGCCGTGCCGTCGCCGTGCACGGCGTCGTAGGCGGTGTGTGCCTTGCGGAGCGTGGCCGTGTCCAGCAGTCCGTTGGTGGTCAGCTCGTGCAACACACGCAGCGCGATCGACGGGGCATCGACGTGGAAGTGCCGGCGCAGCGCTGCACGGGTGTCTGACTGACCGAAGCCGTCAGTGCCAAGGCTGGCCCAGAGGCCGGGTACGTATGGTGCGATCTGGTCGGGTACGGCCCGCATCCAGTCGGAAACGGCGACGACCGGTCCGGGGTGTTCCTGCAGGCGGCGGGTGACGTAGGGGGTCCGCGCCGGTTCGCCGGGATGCTGCAGGTTCCACTGCTCGGCGTTGAGGGCGTCGCGGCGTAGCTCGGTCCAGGAGGTGACTGACCAGACGTCGGTGTGCACACCCCAGTCATCGTCGAGCAGGCGTTGCGCGGCCAGCGCGGCCGGCACGGCGATACCGGATGCCAGGATGTGCGCCGCCGGGCCATCGGCGTTGCCGGTGCTATGGAGACGATGCATACCGGCCACGATGCCGTCGATGTCGACGTCGTCCGGTTCGGCGGGCTGCAGGATCGGCTCGTTGTAAAGGGTCAGGTAGTAGAAGACGTCCTCCTGTCGCTCGCCGTACATGCGTCGCAGACCGTCGCGCACGATGTGTCCCAGCTCGTAGGCGTAGGCCGCGTCATAGGCCACGCAAGCGGGATTGGCCGACGCGAGCAGCAGGGAGTGGCCGTCCTGATGTTGAAGTCCTTCGCCGTTCAGCGTGGTGCGGCCGGCGGTGGCGCCGAGCAGGAAGCCCCGGGTCATCTGGTCGGCGGCGGCCCACAGGCCGTCGCCGGTGCGCTGGAAGCCGAACATCGAGTAGAAGATGTACAGCGGGATCATCGGCTCGTCGTGGGTGGCATATGAGGTACCGACGGCCGTCCAAGATGCGGTCGCGCCGGCCTCGGTGATCCCCTCGTGCAGGATCTGGCCGTTGGTCGCTTCCTTGTACGACAGGAACAGGTCCCGGTCGACCGAGGTGTAGGTCTGGCCGTGCGGGGAGTAGATCTTCTTCGTCGGGAACAGCGAGTCCAGCCCGAAGGTGCGGGCCTCGTCCGGGACGATCGGCACAAGGCGGTGGCCGATGTGTGGATCCTTGATGAGGTCCTTGAGGAGCCGGACGAGGGCCATGGTGGTGGCTACCGGCTGATTGCCCGATCCGCGTTTCACGCTCGCGTAGGCGGCCGTGCCGGGCAGTGTGAGTGGTCGGCTTCGCACGGTCCGGGTGGGTATGAAT
>NZ_BOMV01000137.1 GCF_016862375.1 Paractinoplanes rishiriensis
ACGCCGGCAGCACTGCGGCACACCGCGCCCGGTAGGCGACCGTGAGGTCGCGGGCCAGCGGCCGCATCGACCAGGCGTCCGCCGCGACGTGGTGGGCGACCAGCAGCAGCACGAACTCGTCGTCGGCCAGCCGGAACAGCGTCAGCCGGACCGGCAGTTCACCGGACAGGTCGAACTGGTGCGCGGCGGCCTCGCCCAGCTGCCGCGGCAGGTCCGCCGCGGTGCTCTCGGCGACGGTGAAGACCGAGGTGATCGCGGTGACCGGCAGCACCACCTGCACCGGCCCCGCCGGGTCCTCGGCGAACACCGTACGCAGGCTCTCGTGCCGGACGATCACATCGCCGAGCGCCAGCTCCAGCGCGGCGATGTCGAGCCGGCCGCGCAGACGCATCGCGATCGGCACGTTGTAGGTCGCCGACGGGCCCTCGAGGCGGTTGAGGAACCACAGCCGCTGCTGGGCGAAGGACAGCGGCACCCGCTCCGGGCGCGGCACGACCGCCTGCACCCCGCCCCGGCCGGCCCGCGCGGTGTCGAGCCGGCGGGACAGCCCGGCCACGGTCGCCGCGTCGAACAGCTCGCGCACCGGCAGCTCCACGTCCAGCACCGAGCGGATCCGGCTGACCAGCCGGGTGGCCAGCAGCGAGTGGCCGCCCAGGTCGAAGAACGAGTCGTCGATGCCCACCTCGGGCACGCCCAGCACCTCGGCGAACAGGCCGCAGAGGATCTCCTCGCGGGCGTCCCGCGGACCCCGGCCGCCGGCCGCCACGGTGACCTCGGGCGCGGGCAGCTTGGCCCGGTCCACCTTGCCGTTCACGGTCAGCGGGAACTCGTCGACCAGCACGATCGCGGCCGGCACCATGTAGTCCGGCAGGGTCCGGGCCAGGGCGGCCTTCAACCCGGCCGGGTCGAGCGCCACGGTGGACTGCACGTAGCCGACCAGGCGGGCGTCACCCGGCTGGTCCTCCCGGACCACCACCACCGCGCGGCCCACGCCGGAGAGCCCGGCCAGCACCGACTCGACCTCGCCCAGCTCGATCCGGAAGCCGCGCACCTTGACCTGGTCGTCGGCCCGGCCGACGAACTCCAGCACGCCGGACTCGGTCCAGCGCACCACGT
Organism: Paractinoplanes rishiriensis; assembly: GCF_016862375.1. Classification (GTDB taxonomy): domain Bacteria; phylum Actinomycetota; class Actinomycetes; order Mycobacteriales; family Micromonosporaceae; genus Actinoplanes; species Actinoplanes rishiriensis. The sequence continues at coordinate 1,117 of NZ_BOMV01000137.1, forward strand.
CGCCGGTGCGGTACATCCGGGAACCGGCCGGACCGAACGGATCGGCCACGAACCGCTCACCGGTCAGCGCCGCCCGGCCCAGATACCCCCGGGCCAGGCCGGCACCCGACACGTACAACTCGCCGGCCACCCCGACCGGCGCCGGCAGCAGGCCGGCGTCCAGCACGTACGCGGAGCTGTTGACGATCGGGGTACCGATCGGCGGCGCGGTCTCCAGGTCGGCGCGCAGCCGGGAGCTCATCGTGGCGCACACGGTCGTCTCGGTCGGCCCGTACGCGTTGATCATCCGGCGGCCCCGGGCCCAGCGGCGCACGATGTCGGAGCCGCTGGCCTCGCCCGCGACGATCACCGTGACCCGCGGCGGCACCGATCCGGCCTGCATCGCGGCCAGGGCGCTGGGCGGCAGCGTCACGTGGGTGACCCGGCGCGCCTCGATCAGGCCGGTCAGCGGCTCACCGGGCATGAGCCGGTCGTCGACCGCCATCACCACGGCCGCGCCGGAGAGCCAGGTGACCATCAGCTCGGACACCATCGCGTCGAAGCCCGCCGAGGCGAACTGCAGCACCCGCGAGGCCGGCGTGATGGCGAACGTCTCGCGCTGCCCCTCGACCAGGCTGGGGACGCCGCGATGGGTGACGGCCACGCCCTTCGGGGTGCCGGTCGATCCGGAGGTGTAGATGACGTAAGCGAGCTGGTCCGCGTGCAGCGGCGCGGTCCGCTCGGCGTCGCCGAGGTCGGTGTCCGCGCACGCCTCGACGGCGGCGGCGACGTCCGGCGCGTCCAGCAGCACCGGGTCTTCGGCGGGGATCCGGCCGGCGTCCGCGGTGGTGGTGAGCACCAGGCCGGGCGCGGCGTCGCCGAGCACGAAGCCGATCCGGTCGGCCGGCGTCTTCAGGTCGATCGGCAGATAGGCGGCGCCGGTCTTGAGGACGGCCAGCACCGCGACCGCGAGCTGCGGCGACCGGGGCAGCGCCACCGCCACGCAGCCCTCCGGGCCGGCCCCGCGCCCGGTCAGGTAGCGGGCCAGGCGGTTCGCCCGGGCGTTGAGCTCCACATAGGAGTACGTCACGTCCTCGAAGACCAGGGCGGTCGCGGCGCCGTCCCGGGCCACCTGGCTCTCGAAGAGGTGAGGCAGCGGCTCTACGGCCACCTCGCGGGCGGTGTCGTTCGGCTCGGCGACGAGCCGGCGGCGCCCGGCCTCGTCGAGCGTGTCGATCCGGCCGGTGGGGTGGCCCGGCCGGTCCAGGACGCTGTCGAGCACCCGTCGCAGGATCTGCACCACGTCGGCGGCCCGGTCCGGGCGGAACGCGTCCGGCCGGTAGTCGAGACGCAGGTGCAGGCGGGCGCCGGGGGTGACCACGAGGCCGAGCGGGTAGTGCGAGGCGTCGTGGTAGTCGACCGAGATGCCGCGCAGGCCGGCCGCCTTGGCCACGGCGTCGAACCGGGCGTGGTCGAGCGGGTAGTTCTCGAACACCATCGAGGTGTCGAACAGTTCGCCGCCCAGGCCGGTGAGCGAGCTGATCCGGCCGAGCGAGAGGTACTGGTGGTCGAAGGTGCGGAGCTGCTCCTGCTGGATGCGGGTCAGCAGGGCGGCGAGCGGCTCGGCCGGGCGCAGCGCGATCCGCAACGGCACCGTGTTGATGAACAGGCCGACCATCCGCTCCACGCCGGCCAGCTCGGGCGGCCGGCCGGAGACGGTGATGCCGAACACGACGTCCTGCCGCCCGGTGATCCGGGCCAGGGTGAGCGCCCAGGCCGCCTGGACCACGATGTTCGGGGTGACGCCGAGCTCGCGGGCCTGCCGGTTGAGCCGGGTGGTGACGTCCTCGGGCAGATAGACGTGGATGCGCTCGGGATCCGCGGCGCCGTCGGTGCCACCGGCCGGACCGACCAGGGTCGGTCCCGCCAGGCCGGCCAGCGCGGCCTGCCATTCCGCCTCGGCGACCTGCTGGTTACGGCCGGCGAGCCAGGTCAAATAATTGCGGTACGGCGGGGACGGCTCCCCGGCCGCGCCGATGTACCGGGAGAACAGGTCGTCCAGCAGCACCGGCATCGACCAGCCGTCGAGGATGATGTGGTGGTTCGTGATCACGAACCGGTACCGCTCGTCGCCGAGCCGGATCAGCTGGAACCGGATCAGCTGGGCGACGCCCAGGTCGAACCCGCCGGCCCGGTCGGCCAGCAGGGTCTGCTCGACGGCCTTGTCCTGGTCGTCGCCGTCCAGATGCCGCAGGTCCACCTCGGTCCAGCACAACGGCGGGTCGCGGTGGATGAGCTGCACCCACTCCCCCGACTTGCGCTGCCGGAAGGCGGCCCGCAGCGCCGCGTGCCCGCGGACGACCTGGGCGGCGCACTCCCGGAACCGGACGGTATCCAGGCCGCCCTCGAGAACGATCGACAGCTGTTCGGTGTAGGTGTCCTGGGTCTGCTCGTCGTAGACGCTGTGGAACAGCAGACCCTCCTGCAGCGGCGACAGCGGAAGGATGTCCTCGATACTGCGTGCCGGCTGGCTCATTCGTTACGCTCCCCGTGCGCGTAGAGGTCAAGCTCAAATTCGTCGATTTCGTCCTGGGTCATCGCGACCAGCGACACGTCCGACGGCGTGAGGCCGCCGGCGTCCGGGCTGTCGGCGTGGGCCACCAGCGCACGTAGCGCGGTGAACCACAGCTCGGCCAGCCCTTCCACCTCCGCGGGCCCGACCAGCCGGCCGGCGAAACTCCAGGTCGCCCGCAGCTCGGCACCGTCGGCACCCTCGAAGGCCAGCGCGTTCAGCTCGATGACGTGCGCCAGGCGCATGCCCGGGTCGACGCCACCGGCCCCGGCGCCGTCCGGCAGCACCGCGAAGTCGCCCCGCTGGGGTTCGGTCCACCGGCCCAGGTAGTTGAATCCCAGCTCGACCCGGCCGGCCGTCGCCAGCTGGGCGGCGGTCTCCGGGTTGAGGTAGCGCAGCAGGCCGTGGCCGAGTCCGTCGTCGGGCACCTGCCGCAGCTGTTCCTTGATGGACTTGAGGACCTGCCCGGCCGCGGCACCGCCGGCCCACGCCGACGCCCGGTCGAACACCCCGGCGTCCAGCCGCACCGGATAGAGCGTGGTGAACCAGCCCACCGTCCGTGCCAGGTCGAGGCCCTCGCCCAGGTGGTCGAGCCGGCCGTGGCCCTCCAGGTCCACCACGAACGGTCCGCCGGCACCGCCCCGGCCGCGCTGCCACTCGTCGACGGCCAGCGCGAGGCCGGCCAGCAGCACGTCGTTGACCCCGGCGTTGAACACGGCCGGCACCCGGGTGAGCAGCGGCACGGTCACCGACGCGGGCAGCACCAGCGACACCCGCCCGGCCGTCGCGTGGGTGTCCTGCGGCTCCAGTTCGCCCAGGCCGAGGCCGGTCCGCCCGGCCGCTACCGACTTCCAGACCGGCAGCTGACCGACCCAGCGCGGCGACACCGCCTGCTCGGCGAGCCAGGACGACCACCGCCGGACGGACGTGCCCACCGGAGCCAGCCCGGCACCCTCGTAAGCGGACACCAGATCCGGGACCAGCACCCGCCAGGACACGCCGTCCACGGCCAGGTGGTGGATCATCAGCAGCAGCCGGCCGGGCGCGTCCAGCCCGGCGTCGAAGTACACCGCCCGCAACACGGTTCCGGTGTGCGGTGCCAGTTCCTCGCGGGCCTCGACCGCCCGGGCCGCGACCACCTCGTCGACGCCCGAGGCGGACCGCCCGCTGACGTCCACCCGGGACAGCACCGTCGCGGCGGACACCGAGCCGACCGGCTCCACCCGCATACGGAACCCGTCCAGCAACCGCAGCCGCAGCGCATCATGGCAGTCCAGCAATGCCTGCACCGCGGTCCGCAGCCGGTCCCCGTCCGCCCCGGCCGGCACCGACAGCACCAGCGACTGGGCGAAACCGTCGATCGGGCCGCCCAGCTCGGCCAGCCAGGCCACGATCGGCGTCGGCGGCATCTCCCCGACGCCCACGTCCGGCACCACCGGGCCGCCGGCACCGGCCAGGCCCGCCAGCCGCGCCACGGTCTTGCCCTCGAAGACGTCCCGCGCGGACAGCACCACGCCGACCGCGCGCGCCCGGGAGACCAGCTGGATCGACATGATGCTGTCGCCGCCCAGGTCGAAGAACGAGTCGTCGACGCCCACCTCGGCGACGCCCAGCACCTCGGCGAAGAGGCCGCAGAGGACCTCCTCGTGCCGGTCCCGCGGCCGGCGGCCGGCACCGCCCGCGGCGGTGACCTCCGGCGCGGGCAGCTTCGCCCGGTCCACCTTGCCGTTGACGGTCAGCGGGAACTCGTCCACCACCACGACCGCGGCCGGCACCATGTAGTCCGGCAGTCGCTCGCCGAGGAAGGACCGCACGGCCGCGGCCAGCGCGCCGGCCTGGCGGGGCGCCAGCGGGTCGTTGGTGTACCGCGCCGGCGGCAGCAGCGCGTCCCGGCTCGCCGGGTAGACGTCGGTGAAGGCCTGCGGTTCGCCCGCCGGCACGAACACCACGTCTATGCGGTCGGGGGCGACCCGTGACCAGGTCACCAGCGCGCGCCGGCCGAGCCGCCCGGCCAGCTCGTGCAGCTCCTCGGGGTCGATGCCGGGCTGGTCGGCGCCAGCCGCGACCTCGGGTAGCGAAGCACCCGCGGTCAGCCGGCGGGCGATCTCGGCCTCGCCGGTGACCCGCGCGTTCGGCACGCCGGTCAGGCGCACCGCGGGCCTCTCGCGGATGAGTTCCTCGGCGTTCGACCGGTCCGTCCAGGCGAACGCGGGCAGGTCCGCGAGCCGGGTGGTCCCGGCCGGCGACCGGTGCACCACGACGTCGTACCGGTACCGGGTCAGCTCGTTGTGGTGCCGGCCGCGCTTGAGCCGCACGTCCAGACCGGCGATCAGCGGCTCCTCGGCCGCCAGCGAGGCGAAGAAGTCCGGGTCGACGAGCAGTTCCCGCTCGGCCGTGCGGGCGTGCTCGGCGGCCGCCCGCACCAGCGACGCGGCCTTGCTGCCGGCCTGCCGCACCTGGGCGGTGGCGTGCAGCGCGTCCAGCAGCCGCGGGTTGCGCACGTCGCCGAGGAACAGCCGGCCGCCCGGCGCGAGCAGGCGCAGGGCCTGGCGGATCACGTCGGCCAGGTAGTTGCCGTCCGGGAAGTACTGCAGCACCGAGTTCACCACGACGGTGTCGAAGTGGCCGGCCGGCAGGCCCTCGGTGTCGTGCGCCGGACGGCACCGCAGCGTGACCCGGTCGCGCAGCTCCGGCCGGTCGGCGAGCATCCGGTTCATCTCGTCGACCGCGGTCGGCGAAACGTCGGTGCCCCAGTACTCGTCGCAGTCCGGCGCGATCCGGGACAGCAGCAGGCCGGATCCGAAACCGATCTCCAGCAGCCGGCGCGGCGCGAGGTCGCGCAGCCGCTGGACGGTCGCGTCCCGCCACTCGCGCATCTGCTCCAGCGGGATCGGCTCGCCGGTGTAGGTGCTGTCCCAGCCGATGAAGTCCTCGCCGAAGGTGCGCCCGCGGCCGTCCTCGTAGAGGCTGTCGTAGATCGTCTGCCAGTCCCCGACGTGTTCCAGCGGCAGGTCGGCCGGCGCCGCGGCGTCGTCGTGCCGGGCCGGCGTCACGTACCCGGCCAGGCGGGCCTCCCCGGCCGGCGACCTGCGCACGGTCACCAGCGCCCGGCCGACGCCGGGGTGGGCCAGCATGGCCGCCTCGATCTCGCCGGTCTCGATCCGGAAGCCGCGGATCTTCACCTGGTCGTCAGCCCGCCCGACGAACTCGAAACCGGTGCCGGGCAGCCAGCGGACCCGGTCGCCGGTGCGGTACATCCGGCTGCCCGCCGGGCCGAACGGGTCGGCCACGAACCGGGTCGCGGACAGGCCGGGCCGGTTCAGGTAGCCGCGGGCCAGGCCCGGTCCGGCCACGTACAGTTCGCCCGCGATCCCGGGCCGCACCGGGTGCAGGGCGGCGTCCAGGACGTACATCCGCAGGTCCGGGATCCCGCCGCCGACCAGGCTGCGGGCCTGGCCACCGGCCAGCTCGGCGGTCAGCGGCCGGTAGGTCACGTGCACCGTGGTCTCGGTGATGCCGTACATGTTGACCAGCACCGGGGCGTCGTCCGGGTGCCGTGCGTACCAGGCGGCCAGCCGGCGCAGGTCGAGCGCCTCACCGCCGAAGATCACGTAACGCAGGGCAAGGTCTTCCCCGGTGTCCGCGGCGGTCAGCTGATAGAACGCCGACGGCGTCTGGTTGAGCACGGTGACCCGCTCCCGCGCCAGCAGACGCAGGAAGTCCTCCGGCGACCGGCTCACGTCGTACGGGACAACCACCAGGGTGCCGCCGTACAGCAGCGGTCCCCACAGCTCCCAGACCGAGAAGTCGAAAGCGAACGAGTGGAACAGCGTCCACACGTCGCCGGCACCGAACGAGAACCAGTGCTCGGTCTGGGTGAACAGCCGCACGACGTTGCGGTGCGTGACCACGACGCCCTTGGGCCGGCCGGTGGATCCCGAGGTGTAGATGGTGTACGCCGGGTGATCCGGCCGCAGCACGGCGGACCGCTCGCCGGCGGCCAGGTCGGTGTCCGGCCGGGCGGCGACCGCAGCCGCGGTGTCCGCGTCGTCGAGGCACAGCAGCGTGGCGCCGGCGCCGGTCAGCCGGGCGGCGAGGTCGGTGGTGGTGACCAGGACGCCGGGCCGGGCGTCGGCCAGCATCAGGCCGATCCGCTCCGCCGGGTAGCTCGGGTCGATCGGCAGGTATCCGGCGCCCGCCTTCACCACCGCCAGCAGCGCGACGACCAGGTCCGCCGAGCGGCTCAGGGCCACCGCGACGTGGTCCTCCGGCCCGGCGCCGGACGCAACGAGCTGCCGGGCGAGCCGGTTGGCGCGCGCGTTGAGCTCGGCGTAGGACAGTCCGGCGCCGGCGAAGCGCAGCGCGGTCGCCTCGGGCGTACGCCGCACCTGTGCCTCGAACAGCTCGGGCAGGGTGGCGCCGGAGTCGCGGGCGTCCGGCCGGGCGGTGTCGTTCCAGCCGGCCAGCAGCCGGTCGAGGGCGTCCTCGCCGACCACCGGCAGGCTGCCCACCGGACGCTCGACGTCGGCGGCGATCGCCCGCAGCACGCCGGCGAACCGGTCCGCCGCCGCCCGCACGGTCGCCTCGTCCAGCACGTCCGGCCGGTAACGCAGGTGGAAGCGGAACGCGTCACCGGGCACCGCCACCAGACCGATGGCGAAATGGGTGGAGTCGCTGATCCGCTCGTTCGACAGCCGCAGCCCGTTGACCCGCGCCACCTCGCCGAGCGCGGCCGCGTCGACCGGGTAGTTCTCGAACATGATCGACGTGTT
>NZ_BOMV01000138.1 GCF_016862375.1 Paractinoplanes rishiriensis
GGAGGCGGCGCATGAGAAGACTGGTGGCAGGAATACCACACGCCGCACCACTTCGCCGCACGATTGCCTGGCTGGCGACGGTCCTGCTCGTCTGGACCCTGTCGCCGGTCACCGCAGCGCGGGCGGACAACCCGATCGTGCAGCACATCTACACCGCCGATCCGGCACCGATGGTTCACAACGGCCGGGTCTACCTCTACACCGGGCACGACGAGGACGGCTCGACCAACTTCACGATGCGCGACTGGCGGGTGTTCTCGTCGGCCGACATGGTGAACTGGACCGACCACGGCACCCCGATGAGCCTGGCCACCTTCGCGTGGGCCGACGCCAACGCGTGGGCCGGGCACGTCACCGCCCGCAACGGCAAGTTCTACTGGTACGTGCCGGTGCGCCAGCGGGGCGGCGGCATGGTGATCGGCGTTGCCGTCGCGGACAGCCCGACCGGGCCGTTCCGGGACGCGATCGGCCGGCCGCTGCTGGGCAACGCCGAGATTGACCCGAATGTGTGGATCGACAGCTCGGGTCAGGCGTATCTGTACTGGGGCAACCCGAACCTCTGGTACGTGCGCCTGAACGCCGACATGATCTCGTACTCGGGTGGGCTGACCCAGATCCCGCTGACCACGGCCGGTTTCGGCACCCGCACCGGCAACGCGAGCCGGCCCACCCTCTACGAGGAGGGTCCGTGGGTCTATCAGCGCAACGGCCTGTACTACAACGTGTTCGCGGCCGAGTGCTGCGGCGAGTTCATCGCCTATTCGACCGCGAGCAGTCCGACCGGGCCGTGGACCTATCGCGGGACGATCATGCCGCGACAGGGCGGCAGCTTCACCAACCATGCCGGCGTCATCGACTTCAACGGCGGGTCGTACTTCTTCTACCACAACGGCGCACTGCCCGGCGGCGGCGGTTTTACCCGGTCGGTGGCGGTGGAGAAGTTCACCTACAACGCCAACGGCACTTTCCCGACGATCAATATGACGACCGCCGGGGCGCCGCAGATCGGCACGCTGAATCCGTACGTGCGGCAGGAAGCCGAGACGATCGCCTGGAGCTCGGGCATCGAGACCGAACCGGCCAGCGGCGGGACCCTGAACGTGTGGTCGATCAACAATGGCGACTACATCAAGGTCAAAGGCGTCGGATTCGGTACGGGCGCCGCTTCGTTCACCGCCCGGGTGGCCTCGGCGGCCTCCGGTGGCCGGATCGAGCTGCGGCTCGGCAGCCCGACCGGAACTCTGGTGGGCACCTGCAACGTGTCCGGCACCGGCGGTTGGCAGACCTACGCGAACGTGTCCTGCCCGGTCAGCGGTGCCAGCGGCACGCAGGACCTGTACCTGCGGTTCACCGGTGGCAGCGGCGACCTGTTCAACCTCGACCACTGGCTGTTCACGGCGGGCGGCACCGGCACGCCGACCGCGTACCGGGTCACCAACCGCAACAGCGGGCAGGTGCTGGACGTGCAGTCGCCGAACACCCAGGACCTGGCCGTGATCGGGCAGTGGCCCGGCAACGGCAACGCCTGGCAGCAGTGGCGGTTCACCGATGCCGGCAACGGCAACGTCACCCTGCAGAGCGTCCACAGCGGCAAGTGCGCCGATGTGGTGAACTGGTCGGCCGCCGACGGGGCCGGGCTCGTCCAGTACACCTGCCACGGCGGCGCCAACCAGGTCTTCACCTGGCGTGCCACCGGCACCGGCTACTACCAGCTGGTCAACCTCAACAGCGGCAAATGCCTGAACGTGGCCGGCAGCTCCACCACGCAGGGCGCCGCGATCGAGCAGCGCACCTGCAGCAGTACCGCGACCAGCATGCAGTGGTCGCGCGCTTGACCTGTCGTCTGGTCACGCCCGGTGGCGGGGGCTGCGGCTCGTCCGGACGATAAGTTCGGGAGTCAGCAGCGTCGGCTGCCGGGCGGCGCGGTCGTCCGGTGCGGCCAGCCGCTCGAGCAACAGGGCGAGGCTGCGCCGGCCGAGCTCGGCGAAGTCCTGCCGGATGGTGGTCAGCGGCGGGAAGAAGTAGCCCGCCTCCGGGGTGTCGTCGAACCCGACGACGCTGACCTCGTCCGGCACCGATCGGCCGGCCTCGTGCAGCGCGCGGAGTACACCGAGGGCGATCCGGTCGTTGGCGCAGAAAACGGCGGTCACGGACGGATCGTCGGCGAGCCGGAGGCCCTGCTGGTAACCGGACGCCGCATCCCAGCCGCCACCGGCGACGGGCGGGACCGGCCGGCCGGCGGCTCTCAGGGTGGCCTGCCAGCCGCCGAGGCGTTCGCGGGCTTCGGGCCAGTCCAGCGGGCCGGAGACGTGGTGCACCGTCCGGTGTCCGAGATCGAGCAGGTGCCGGGTGGCCAACCGGCCGCCGGCGGCGTTGTCGATGCACACCCGGGGTGTGACACCGGCCGGCCCGGCACCGCCGACCGCCACGCAGCACAGCCCGGCCGATGCTTCGTCGAGCGCGTCGGCCACGGCCTCGTTCGGCGCGATGGCGATCACTCCGTCCACCACGTGGTGCGCGAGCCGGTCCACCGCCTCGAGCACGTCCGCGCCGGTCAGCTCCGGCATCGTCGCGATGCTCACCAGGTACCCGGCCTCCCGGGCGGCGCTCTCGATGCCGTGCAGCATCGAGGCGGGCCCGAACAGGGTGGTCTCGTAACCGATGATGCCGAGGGTGTACGACCGGCGGGTCACCAGCGTCCGCGCCGCGAGGTTGCGCCGGTAGTTCAGGGACCGCATGGCGTCCAGCACCCGCTGCCTCGTCTCGTCGCGCACCTTGGCATGGCCGTTCACCACCCGGGACACCGTCTGGTGGGAAACCCCCGCCAGCTGCGCGACATCCCGCATGCCGAAACGACGTTCCTGGAACGGCAAATCTCCTCCTGCGGGCGTTCTCAATAGACGCAGTCTAGCCGCCCGGACAACCAATAATGAGGATTTTTCCGCACTGAAAAAATGTAATGGTAAATCCTTAGCGTAAATCGGCGTACATGAATGTTATAAAGGCGCTTTCCGACCAAGACGTCGAGGAGTCATGTGATGCGAAGAAGGACGATTGGTGCGGCTCTCGCCGCAACCGCGCTGCTGCTCGGGATCGGCGGTGTGGCTTCCGCCGGCAACACCGCCGCGGCCGCCGAGTCACCGTTACCGGCCGCCGCGACCGGCGGTTGCGGCAAGACGCCGACCCTGCGCAACGGCACCTACACGATCCAGAGCGGCGGCCAGTCCCGCACCTACATCCTGCGGATCCCGGACAACTACCAGCCGGCCCTGAAGTACCGGTTGTTCGTCGGGCTGCACTGGCTCAACGGTTCCGCCCAGAACGTCGCCAACGGCGGTGGCGCGGCCGGCGCGGCCTGGGCCTTCTACGGCCAGCAGCGGGCCTCGAACAACGGCGCGATCTTCATCGCCCCGCAGGGGCTCGACGCCGGCTGGGCCAACACCGGCGGCCGGGATGTGACGCTGGTCGACGACATCCTGCGGGTGGTCGAGAACGACCTCTGCGTCGACACCACCCAGCGCTTCGCCCTGGGCTGGAGTTACGGCGGTTCGATGAGCTACGCGCTCGCCTGCGCCCGGCCGGCCGTCTTCCGGGCGGTCGTCGCCTACTCCGGTGCCCAGCTCAGCGGGTGTGCCGGCGGTACACAGCCGGTGGCCTACTTCGGCATCCACGGCACCCGCGACAGCGTGCTGGGCGTCAACCTCGGCCGGCAGATCCGGGACACCTTCGTGCGGGTGAACGGCTGCACGGCGCAGAACCCGCCGGAGCCGGCCAACGGCAGCCTGCGGCACATCACCACCGCGTACGCGGGATGCCGCGCCGGCTATCCGGTCCAGTGGGCCGCGTTCGACGGCGACCACACGCCCGAGCCCGTGGACGGCGGGGCCAACAACACCGCGACCACCTGGACCACCGGCGAGGTGTGGCGGTTCCTGACCCAGTTCGGGCCGGCCACCTCGCCGGCCGACGCGACGACCACGCCGCCCACCACGTCGCCCACGACGCCGCCCACCACCACCCCCACGACGCCGCCCACCACGGCCCCGACCACCCCGCCCGCGACCGGGGCGTGCCGGGTGTCCAGCACCGTGAACGCCTGGAACAGTGGGCTGACCGCCGACCTCACCGTCACCAACACCGGCAGCGCCGCCGTCAACGGCTGGTCCCTGACCTTCACCCTGGCCGCGGGCCAGACCATCACGGCCGGGTGGAACGCCGTTTACAGCCCGGGGTCCGGTCAGGTCACGGCCCGTAACGTCAGCTACAACGGCGCCATCGCGCCGGGTGGCTCGGTGAGCATCGGGTTCCAGGCGGGCCACACCGGCAACAGTGGCGCGCCGACCGGATTCGCACTTAACGGCGCCGCCTGCTCCGCCGCCTAGTCGGTTACCGAAAATTGCTTTCTGAAAAAGCGTAATGCGGGCGGCGTGAGAAGGAAATCGCGGCTTCTCGACATCCATTCTTGAGGCCGTGGGAGCGCTCCCGTAACATGCCTGGCACGGCTGTTAACGCTCACCGAACATTGACCCCCTCAATTGCGTTGGCAGTTCTCCCCAACCTTCGAAAGGTCCACCAATCATGTCCATCCCCAGAAAGGGCCGTCTAGGCCTGCTGTCCGCGGCCACCGCGGGTGTCGTCGTGGCGGCCACCGTCGCGGTGATCGGCGCCGCGGAGGCGGGCACCACGCTCGGCGCGTCGGCGGCGGAGAAGGGCCGCTACTTCGGCGTGGCGATCGCGGCCGGCCGTCTGTCCGACTCGACCTACAGCACCATTGCGCGGACCGAGTTCAACTCAATCGTGGCCGAGAACGAGATGAAGTGGGACGCGACCGAGCCGCAGCAGGGCCAGTTCAACTTCACCAACGCCGACCGCATCGCGAACTTCGCCGCCACCAACGGCAAACTTCTGCGCGGACATGCCCTGCTCTGGCACGCCCAGCAGCCGGGCTGGGCGCAGAACCTGTCCGGCACCGCGTTGCGTAACGCCGCGATCAACCACGTGACCCGGGTCGCCACCCAGTATCGCGGCAAGATCCATTCCTGGGACGTGGTGAACGAGGCGTTCGCCGACGGCTCCGGCGGTGGCCGCCGCGACTCCAACCTGCAGCGCACCGGCAACGACTGGATCGAGGCCGCGTTCCGGGCCGCGCGGGCCGCCGACCCGGGCGCCAAGCTCTGCTACAACGACTACAACACCGACGGCATCAACGCGAAGTCGACCGGCATCTACAACATGGTCCGGGACTTCAAGGCCCGCGGCGTGCCGATCGACTGCGTCGGCCTCCAGTCGCACCTGGGCACCAGCCTGGACTCCACCTACCAGCAGAACATCCAGCGGTTCGCCGACCTCGGCGTCGACGTGCAGATCACCGAGCTGGACGTTCAGCAGGGCAACAACCAGGCCAACATCTTCGCCTCGGTGACCCGCGCCTGCCTGGCGGTCGCCCGCTGCACCGGCATCACCGTCTGGGGCGTCCGGGACAGCGACTCCTGGCGTACCGGACAGAACCCGCTGCTGTTCGACGCGTCCGGCAACAAGAAGGCCGCCTACACCTCCGTCCTCAACGCCCTGAATGCCGGCGGCACCACGACGCCGACCACGGTACCGACCACTGGGCCGACCACTGGGCCGACGACGGCGCCCACCACGAACCCGCCGTCATCCGGGGCGTGCAGTGCGCGGGTGACCCTGAACTCGTGGAGCGGCGGCTACGTCGCTACGGTCCGGGTGACCGCCGGTTCGAGCGCGGTCAACGGCTGGACCGTCGGTGTCACCGTGCCCTCGGGCGGGGCGGTGACCAGCGCCTGGAACGCCACCAACACCGGCACCAGCGGCTCGGTCAGCTTCCGCAACGTCGGCTACAACGGCCAGATCGCGGCCGGCGGCTACACCGAGTTCGGCTTCCAGGGCACCGGCGCCGGCCCCACCGCGACGCCGACCTGCTCGGCCGGCTGACGCTCGTCCCTCCTCGCCCCCGGCCCGCTCTCCCCGGGCCGGGGGTCGTCCCCACGCCCTCCATCCGGGAGTTCCGCCGTGAAACGAAAGCTCTGGCTCGCCTCCGCCCTGGCCCTCGCGGTCGCCGGGGGCATCACCGCCGTGGCCACCGGCGCGCAGGCGGCCGTCGGCTGCCGGGTCACCTACGCAGTGACCAATCAGTGGCAGGGCGGCTTCGGCGCCAACGTCACCATCGACAACCTCGGCGACCCGCTCAGCGGGTGGCAGCTGGCCTGGACCTTCGGCGCCGGCCAGACCGTCAGCAGCCTCTGGAACGGCACCGTCGCGCAGTCCGGCAGCCAGGTCACCGTGTCCAACACGACGTGGAACGGCAGTGTGGCCACCGGCGGCACGGCCAGCTTCGGCTTCAACGGCACGTGGACCTCGGCGAATCCGGTGCCGGCGTCCTTCACCCTCAACGGTGTCGCGTGCACCGGTTCGACGGCTCCTACGACGACCCCGACGGCGGCACCGACCACGCCACCCACCACGGCACCGACCACTACGCCGACCACCGCACCCACCACCGGCCC
>NZ_BOMV01000139.1 GCF_016862375.1 Paractinoplanes rishiriensis
GCGACGTGACGCTGTGTAGCGAGCGGTTCGCGGCTAAAAGAGGACGTGTGATCTTGAACGGGTTGGTGTTTCGGCCTTTTCTGTTCTTGTACATTCCCCTCCTGCTGCCTACAGAGTTTGAGACCCTGCGCACTGCAGAAACTGCGAAGGAATGGCGCTTTGGAAGAAGCGGTTTTGGGGAACCAAGCCGGGAACCGGGTCCTTAGGTTGCTGGTCCTCGCACCGCCCTCGCCAAGGGCGCGTGTATCCCCGAACGAGTGGCATGTTGCACCGCCCGAATAGAATCGTGACGGCCCGTCGTACACACCTCGGAACGCCCATTGATCGTTGCCATCCATGCCGCCCGTCCGGACGACCGGCACATACAGGTCAGGATTGCCGACGCACCCGAAATTGAGCGGGTGTATATCGCATTTGCCTAGGACAATCCGTCATAGACGATCGAGGCCGCAAGACCCTCGGTGTCGGCGCCTGCACGCTGTCCTCGGCCTGCTGGCCCACGATGGGAGGATCTCATCGGATGTCGCTACCGTCGTGTCGGGGTCTCTCCTCTCGCCGCCTGCGGGCGAGTTCGGCGAGTTGTACCCGGTTGGCTGTCCCCGTTTTGCGGAGCATGTTCGAGATGTGCACGCTGATCGTCTTCTCGCTCAACACGAGTGCCTTCGCGATCTCGGCGTAGGTGCCGCCGGCCAGCAGGTAGCCGAGGATTTCTCGTTCGCGGCGGGTCAGTCCGGGCAGGTCGGATGTCGGTTCGACGGGGCGAGCGGTCTCGGTCGGGTTGATGCGGGCGCTGCGCGCCAGCTTCTGTAGGTCGGTGAGCAGCGGCTGCGCGGCGAGGTCGGTGGCGAGCTGTTGGGCGCGGCGGAGGGCTTCGGGGGCCTCGCGGTGGGTGCGCCGGTCGCGCAGGGCGGCCTGGGCCTGCCGCCAGCGGGTGTAAGCCTCCTCCCAGGGCAGCCCGGCCTCGTAGCAGGCGTCGGCGGCCGCTCGCCAGAGCACGAGTTCGGCGGGATCACGGGCCGCCCGGGCCGTCTCAGCGTCCGCCCCCGCCTGCATTGCGCGCTGCTCGTCGTCCGGCAGCACCGCTCCAGGGTCCGGGACCACGATGGGGTAGCGGCGGCGGAGGTCGGCGAGCGCGGCCAGTACGCGGGCCGGATCCCTGCCGTTGTCGCGGCAGGCGTCGGCTTGGTCGGCGAGCGCTCGCGCGGCGATCGGCAGCATCTCCTCGACGTATCGGCCGCAGTCGAGGTCGCGTACGGCTATCTCGTAAGCGCGCTCCGGGTTGCCAGCGCCGAACGCCATCTGGGCACGCACCTCGTTGAACCGGAGGAACGATAGCCCGCTGGCGTGTACCGCGAAGATTTCCTCGGCGCGGGCGAGGTGCCCTTCGGCCTCCGCCTGGCGGCCCTGCAGGCAGGCGAGCTCGGCCGCGGTTAGCCGCGCGACCGCGTCGCCGCGCGGCCCGGGCCGCGCGCCGAGCGCCACCCGTAGCCGTCGCCGGCATTCCGGCCAGTCGCCCATCCGCAACAGCTGAGTCGCCTCCCACGCGCACATCTCGGCTATGTGGCTGTGCGGCGCCCCGCGAGCGGCGAGGTCCTCGGCGCCCCGGCGATAGATGGCGGCTGCGTAGCTCGGCGACGCATTGTGGTGCACGTTCACGGTCGCGTACACGGCGTCTTTGAAGGTGGTGAAGAGGCGCAGGCGCGAGGCGATCTTCCAGGCCCGGGTCGCATCCTGCTCGGCGCCCGGCCTGCCGGTCCGCAGCTTCGCGTATGCCGTGGGAATGAGCGCAGCCGGGAGTGCCTCTTCGTCGCCGCACGCCTCGGCAAGCTCGAGGGCCGTGCCGGCCAGCGGGACGCCGTCGGGATCGCCGGCGAACAGCATCGCCTCGGCAAGCCGGCCAGTGGCCAGCGCGTGTTCCACACTGCCCGGATACGGCGCGGTGACCGCGACCGCCGCCCGCCGAAGCTCCACATTCGGCCCGTCGATACCCATCGACATGCGTAACACCGCCCGGCGTACCATCAGTCGGCCCAACCGCAGCGGCTCCCGATCCGGCGGTAGCAACTCGATCAGCGCCTCGACCGCTTCGAGGTCCTCCGGCCCCAGCCCCGCCTGCGCGGCCGCGGCCCGGATCTGCTCCCAGAGGTCGGTCCGGCTGATCTTGGGGTTCTTGAGGTTCGGCCACAGCGACAGGGCACGCCGGAAAAGGCGCAACCGTTCCGCGGCGCCGGCAGTGGCATCGGCGGCCTGCAACGCCCACCGGAACGCCGGCTCGGTCATTCCCGCTCGCTCGTAGTGATCGGCCAGGTCGGCGATGTCCGTCGGGTCGTCGTGGAGCGCCGACGCGTATGAGGCATGCATTTGCCGCCGCTGCTCCGGGAGAAGGTCGCCGTCCAGGATCTCGGCGAGCAGCGGATGGGTGAACCAGTAACGCCCCTCCAGGGTCGCCCGCATCACTCCGGCCTCGACCGCCTCACGTAGCACCGGGAGCACGGGTGCGCCGAATCCCAGCGTGAGCGCGATCCGGACGAGCCGGTCATACGACTGCGGATGCCCGCCGACCGCCACGATCCGCGTCAACTCCCGGGCCTGCGGCGACATCTCGCGCCAGGGCCGGATCACCGCGTCGCGCAGGCGCACGGGCCGCGACGCCGGGAGCACGGTCGCCCGCGGATCGACGTCCCGCACCAGCAGACTGGTCAAATACGGGTTCCCGCCAGTCCGCACGTGCACCTCGTCGACCAGCCCTTCGTCGGGCGGACGGCCGAAGATGCCGGCGATCTGCTCACCGGTCCCGGCCCGGTCCAGCCGGTCGAGGATCAGTTCGCGTACGCGAGGAAGGCGCTGCACATCGGCCAGCCAGCCGGACAGCCGCTCATTTTCGGCCCCGGCCCGCAACGTGACGATCAACGCGAGTCCCCGATCCTGGCGCCCGGCGATCACGTAAAGCAGGACATCGAGGGAACTCTGGTCAGCCCACTGCAGATCGTCGACGACCAGCACCACCGGCCGGTCGGCGGTCGAACGGTCCAGCCAGGCGTCGAACTCCACCACCGTGACACCGTCGCCCAGGCCGGCCAGCCGCAGCACCCCACGTAACGGCAGCAGCGGCACAGTCATCGAGGTCAGCGGCAGGCAACCAGCCCAGATCGTCTCCACCCGATCACTGGCCGCCCGGCACGTCTCGCCAACCAGCGAAGTCTTGCCCACACCCGCCTCGCCGCGTACCAACAGTGTCGAGGCCCGCCCGCCTACGGCGTCACCGATGCAGGCGAGCACCGCCGCACTATCCTCGGCACGCCCAGCCAGCGTCACATCTCCGAGTCTCGCCCCCTGACGGCATCATGTCGAGTTGGCCGGGGTCCAGGTCCTCGGGGCGGCTTCACCTCCGAAGCCGCGGCGAAGGCGGCGCGGACGCTGTCCGAGCCAGCAGCACGCGGGCCGGACGTTGACGGCCTCCCGGCGGCTGCGGTATCGGCTGAGCACGCGGCACCATCCGGCTGACGACGTCGCGTCCCTAAACGGTGGCACGTAGAGCGGTTCCTGATCCGGCCGGCGACGGTGCCCAGCACCGCCGCGCCGTGCGCACCGGCTGCTATTTCCATGAAGCGGTGACTGTTGCCAACGGAACTCTCAGACTGCTTGCCCGACACACCGGGTACCTGCAGATCCTGTGACACCGCGGATCTTGAGGCCGGGGGCCTCGTCCGTTCGTTCACGACGGCGTGCAGGGCACGTCGCTCGTGCCGCTCGGGCCCTGCGGCACCGTGGCCGTGATGCGTCGGATGTTGTTCGTCTCGTCGGCTTCGTCGACCTCGTGATCGGGGTCGACGGTGAGGGTGAAGGTATGCGTGCCGTCGGCCGATGACAGGTCCGTCGGAATGCTCAGCACCACGGCATCGATGGTGGCGGCGAATTCTCGGGTTTGTCCGCCGGTCTCCGCGACGCGGACGGGCACCGATCCCTCAAAGCCGCCGGGCCCGTCGTTGCGGACCGCCGTGCGGATGGTGAATCGGTCGGATCCGATCGTCGAGATCGAGCAGGTCGCCTTGGTGGACATGCGGAAGTTCGGCCGGCGGTCGGCCGTGCCGGACGGCACCAGCGTCACCTGTGTGGCCGGCCCTGCCAGGTTCTGGTGGATCACCAGGGTCGCCGTGCCGGTCGGCTCCGCGACGACGGTGACCACGACGGTGCACGTCCGCCCAGCCTTGACCGTCTGGTTCGCGCAGTCACCGCTGTGCCGGAAGGTCTGGGCGGCCGGACCCTCGATCTCGATCTCGTTGATGCGTAACGGCCGGCTGCCGGTGTTGGCGATCACGATCGAGGCATGGCATCCCGCTGCCGCGCATAGCTGCTGCTCCTGCGGTACGGACAGGCACAGACTTCCCTCGCACGTCTCGTCCGGCCCGGCGCTGCTTGTGGACGGTGTTGGGGAGGGCGTCGGCGTCGGTGTCGACTCGATACGCGGGTAAGTAGTTTTGCCGGTGAATCCGTCGGCGACCGCGGCACCGCTATAGGTCAGCAGGAGCGCGGCGCCGGTCACCACGACACCGACGGCCGCACGGACGTGCAGGTACGGCCCGGTCACCGAGAACAAGGTCGCCACCACGGCCCCGATGATCGCGCCGGTTAGTTTCTGACCCGGCGAGCCTTCGAACGTCGCCGTCAGGACGGTGCCGCAGATGGCTCCGATGATGGAGATCCCGGTGGCGAAGGCCGCGTCGCGGGCTGTGGTTGGTGTGGTGGCGGAGGCTGATGCTTGCATGTCGATACTGCTCATCGTCATTCCCATCCGGTTTCCGGTTTCATCCGGTAGTGCGGGTGGCGGGACGCCGACGGCGGGAGGCGGCCGCGATTGCGGCTCCAAATGCGGCGGCGATGGTCATCTGGGCTGCTTCGTTTGGTGGTGTCGTCGACGCTGCTCTGGTGGCCGCTGTTCCACATTGGGTTCCAGTCCTCAGATAGTTGGCCTGGACCCTCAGGTTCTGCTAATCGGGCCCGGGCCGTGCGTGCGGCCGGGTGCCGGCTTCGGCGTCGTTGTGGGAGGGTAGGTGCCGACTGGCCAAGGTGGGAACGCCGGACTTGGTGGTTGGTCTGGTCACGCCCCGTCCTGCTGGCTGCTTCGGGCGCTGGATAAGTCAGGCGTGCCGATCGTTGCGGGCGGCTGTGAAGCTGTGGGCGAGCTGAGCGAGTTCGACCCGGCCGGTCGTGCCGGTCTTGCGCAGCATGTTCGAGATGTGCACGCTCACCGTCTTTTCGCTCAGCACCAGCGCGCGGACGATCTCGCCGTAGTCCGGCGGGAGCCCGGTGGGATCGACTGGTCGCGGGCAGTGGTGACTCGATCAGCGTCCGGGGCGCTCAAAAGGGGGATCTGACGTGGCCAAACCCGGTCGACCGCGGCAAACCAGGATCAAAGATCCACATTTGTGCGACCGCGCGGTGCCCCGTTGACGGTGCTGATCTCGGCGGCGAACACCCCAGACGCACAGTTGCTGTTCCCGTCGAGCTCGCGGACGATGGCCACCATCAACCGGCCGACCCGCCGGCGTACCTTCGCAGCAGATCACTGCCTTCGTGCCTTATCGGCGGCCGTTGAGCGCGCCGGTCGGACCTCGCCCCGCAGGCAATCACCACTGTGATTGTTGACAATCCTCCGTTGCCGCGGCAACGCCTTCGCAGTGTCGACTGGACGTGGCTACTCGTCCAGCGTCCCGCCGGGATTCGCGAAC
>NZ_BOMV01000140.1 GCF_016862375.1 Paractinoplanes rishiriensis
ACAGGAACCACAGCCGCTGCTGTTCGTAGGAGAGCGGGATCCGCTCCGGGCGCGGCTGCGCCGCCCGCAGCGGCGGCCGCGCGTTCGCACCGGCGGCGGCGATCCGGGCCGCGAGCCCGGCCACCGTCGGCGCCGCGAACAGGTCGTTCACCGACACGTCCGCGGACAGCACCGTCCGGACCCGGCTGACCAGCTTGATGGCGAGCAGCGAGTGGCCGCCCAGGTCCAGGAAGGAGTCGTCGACGCCGACCTCGGCCACGCCGAGCACCTCGGCGAACAGGCCGCAGAGGATCTCCTCGCGGGCGTCGCGCGGTCCGCGGCCGGCGCCGGCCGCGGCCAGCTCGGGTGCGGGCAGGGCAGCCCGGTCGACCTTGCCGTTGACGGTCAGCGGGATCTCGTCGAGCACCACCACGGCGCCCGGGACCATGTATTCCGGCAGCGTCTCGGCGAGAGCGACGCGCAGCGCGGCCGGGTCGAGCTGCGCCCCGGCCACCGGCTGGACGTACCCGGCCAGAGCGTCCTCGCGCACGACCACCACCGCCCGGCCGACACCGGCCTGAGCGGCCAGGGCGGCCTCGACCTCGCCGAGCTCGATCCGGTAACCGCGCACCTTCACCTGGTCGTCCGTGCGGCCGACGAACTCCAGCACCCCGGACCCGGTCCAGCGCACCACGTCGCCGGTGCGGTACATCCGCGAACCGGCGGGACCGAACGGATCGGCCACGAACCGCTCGCTCGTCAGGCCCGGGCGACCCAGATATCCGCGGGCCAACCCCGCGCCGGCCACGTAGAGCTCGCCGACCGGAGCCGGCAACAGGCCGTCGTCCAGCACGTACAGCCGGGTGTTGGCGACCGGGCGGCCGATCGGCACCGGGCCGGGGCCGTAGTCGTCGCCCGGGCGCAGGGTGTGCTCGGCCGCGTTGACGGTGAACTCGGTGGGCCCGTACGAGTTGGAGATTGTGGCGTCCGGATGCCGCTCGTGCCAGCGCCGGGCCGCCTCGCCGAGCAGCTGCTCGCCGCCGAGCATCAGCGTGCCGGACGGCGACACCCGCTCGGGCAGCGACTCCAGCAGGGTCAGGTGGCTCGGCGTGGCCTTCAGGAACGACGGCTGCGGCTCGCCGGACAGGTCGCCGCTGAGGTCTGCCAGCCGCGCGCAGCCGCCGGTGACCAGCGGGGTCCACAGCGCCGTCACGGTGAGGTCGAACGCGACCGACGAGTGCACCAGCGCGGTGCCCGCGGCGGCCGGGTAGGCCTGCCGGGCCCAGCGGAGGTGGTCGGCGAGACCGGCGTGCGGCACGACGACGGCCTTGGGCGTGCCGGTCGACCCGGAGGTGTAGATGACGTATGCGGCCTGCTCCGCCCGCGGCTCGGGCAGCGTGACCTCCGGCGCCGCGGCGGTGTCCAGGCCGTCCAGCACGTCCGCGGACAGCACCAGCACCGGTGCCGCGTCCGCCAGCACGAACCGCACCCGCTCGGCCGGATAGTCCACATCGACCGGCACATAGGCCGCACCGGCCCGCCACACCGCGAGCAGCGCCACCACCAGATCCACCGAACGCGGCAGCATCACCGCGACCAGCGAGTCGGGGCCGACGCCCCGCGACACCAGCCACCGGGCCAGGTCGTCGGCGCGCGCCGAGAGCTGCTCGTAGGTGAGCAGGTCACCGCCGGCGGCCACGGCGGGCGCCTGCGGGGTCAGCGCGGCCTGGCGGCGGAACAGCTCCGGCGCGAGTTCGCCGGGCTCCACCACCGGGCCGGTGCCCGCGGTGAGCAGCCGGTCCCGCTCGTCCCCGCCGAGCACGTCCACCCGGGACAGCGGCTGGTCCGGGTTGGCGACCAGGGTCTCGAGGATCCGCTCGAGCCGCCGCGCGATGGCCTCGGTGGCCGGCCGGTCGAACGCGTTCGGGTCGAACTTCAGCCGGAAGCTGAGCCCGTCACGTGGCAGGACCACCAGGTCGAGGGCGTAGTGCGAGGCGCTGTACGCGGTCGCGCCGGTGACGTTGACCCCGCCGCCACCGCCGGCCGAGGCGTCCCGGGCGGCGTCGTCGATCGGGTAGTTCTCGAAGGCCATCTTGGTGTCGAAGAGGTTGCCGACACCGGCCTGCTGCTGGATCTCGGCCAGTCCCAGGTAGTGATGCTCCAGCAGCCCCACCTGCTCGTCCCGGACCCGGGTCACCACCGCCCGCAACGACTCACCGGCGCCCCACCGCACCCGCACCGGCACCGTGTTGATGAACAGACCCACCATCTGCTCGACCCCGGACAGCTCGGCGGGCCGGCCGGACACCGTCACGCCGAACACCACGTCCGACCGGCCCAGCAGGCGGCCCACCACCACGCCCCACGCCACCTGGACCACGGTGTTCAACGTGACGCCCAGCCCCCGCGCGGCCGACGACACCGCCGCCGCCAGCCCCGCGTCCAGAGCGAACTCCACCTGCTCCGGAACCACCGCCGCGGACTCCTCCGCGGCCCCGCCGGCCACCAGCGACGCACCCGGCAGGTCGGCCAGCGCCGCACCCCACGCGGCCCGGGCCACGCCCCGGTCCCGGCCGGCCAGCCAGGACAGGTAGTCCCGGTAGCCGCGGACCAGCGGCAGGCCGGACGCCTCGCCGGCGCTGAGGTAGAGCTCGAGCAGCTCGCGCAGCAGCACCGGCATGGACCAGCCGTCGAGGATGATGTGGTGGTTCGTGATCGCGAACCGGTACCGCTCGTCGCCGAGCCGGATCAGCTGGAACCGGATCAGCTGGGCGCCGCCCAGGTCGAAGCGGCCGGTCCGCTCCTCCAGCAGGGTCTGCTCGACGGCCTTGTCCTGGTCGTCGCCGTCCAGGTGGCGCAGGTCGACGTCGGTCCAGCGCAGCGGCGGGTCGCGGTGGATGAGCTGCACCCACTCCCCCGACTTGCGCTGCCGGAAGGCGGCGCGCAGCGAGGCGTGCCGCTGCAGCAGTGCGCGAGCGGCAGCCCGCACCGCGCCGGCGTCCACCGGGCCCTCGATGATCAGCGCCAGCTGGGCGGTGTAGGTGTCCTGGGTCTGCTCGTCGTAGACGCTGTGGAACAGCAGACCCTCCTGCAGCGGCGACAGCGGAAGGATGTCCTCGATACTGCGTGCCGGCTGGCTCATTCGTTACGCTCCCCGTCCCCGTAAAGGTCAAGCTCAAATTCGTCGATCTCGTCCTGCGTCATCGCGACCAGCGACACGTCCGACGGCGTGAGGCCGCCGGCGTCCGGGCTCTCGGCGTGGGCCACCAGGGCCCGCAGCGCGGTGAACCACAGCTCGGCCAGCGCCTGCACCTCGGCGGCCCCGACCAGCCGGCCGGCGAAACTCCAGTTCGCCCGCAGCTGCAGTCCGTCGCCGCCCTCGAACGCCACCGCGTTCAGCTCGACGACGTGCGCCAGGCGCATGCCCGGGTCGACGCCACCGGCGCCGGCGCCGTCCGGCAGCACCCGGAAGGCGTCGCCGCCGTCGGCCGGTTCGCTCCACCGGCCCAGGTAGTTGAACCCCAGCTCGACCCGGCCCGCGGCGGCGAGCTGTTCGGCGGTCACCGGGTTCAGGTAGCGGAGCAGGCCGTAGCCGAGGCCGTCGTCGGGCACCTGCCGCAGCTGCTCCTTGACCTGCTTGAGGACCTGCCCCGCCGCGGCACCGCCGGCCCAGGCCGAGGCCCGGTCGAATGCCCCCGTATCCAGACGCACCGGGTAGAGGCTGGTGAACCAGCCGGCCGTGCGGGACAGGTCCATACCGGGGGCAAGGTGATCCAGACGGCCGTGGCCCTCCAGATCGACCACGAACGGGCCGCCCGCTCCGCCCCGGCCGCGCTGCCACTCGTCGACGGCCAGCGCGAGGCCGGCCAGCAGCACGTCATTGACCCCGGCGTGGAAGACGCCGGGCACCCGGGTCAGCAGCGGCACCGTCACCGACTCCGGCAACACCACCGACAGCTGACCCACCGTCGCGTACGTGTCCTGCGGCCCGAGCTCGCCCAGGCCGAGGCCGGCCCGCCGGCCCAGCACCGACTGCCACACCGGCAGCTGGCCGACCCAGCGCGGCGACACCGCCTGCTCGCCCAGCCAGGACGCCCACCGGCGCAGCGAACTGCCCACCGGCGCCAGGGCAGCGCACCGGTAGGCGGCCGCCAGATCCGGCATCAGCACCCGCCAGGACACGCCGTCCACGGCCAGGTGGTGGACCATCAGCAGCAGCCGGCCGGGCGCGTCCGGCCCGGCGTCGAAGTACACCGCCCGCACCACCACTCCGGATCGCGGCGCCAGCTCCTCGCGGGCGGTGACCGCCCGCTTGGCGACGACGTCGTCGACCTCCGCGACGGACCGGCCGGACACGTCGACCCGGGACAGCACCGTCGCGGCGGACACCGAGCCGACCGGCTCCACCCGCATACGGAACCCGTCCAGCAACCGCAGCCGCAGCGCATCATGGCAGTCCAGCAATGCCTGCACCGCGGTCCGCAGCCGGTCCCCGTCCGCCCCGGCCGGCACCGACAGCACCAGCGACTGGGCGAAACCGTCGATCGGGCCGCCCAGCTCGGCCAGCCAGGCCACGATCGGCGTCGGCGGCATCTCCCCGACGCCCACGTCCGGCACCACCGGGCCGCCGGCACCGGCCAGGCCCGCCAGCCGCGCCACGGTCTTGCCCTCGAAGACGTCCCGCGCGGACAGCACCACGCCGACCGCGCGCGCCCGGGAGACCAGCTGGATCGACATGATGCTGTCGCCGCCCAGGTCGAAGAACGAGTCGTCGACGCCCACCTCGGCGACGCCCAGCACCTCGGTGAAGAGGCCGCAGAGGACCTCCTCGCGGGCGTTGCGCGGGCCGCGGCCACCGGTGGCGGTGACCTCGGGGGCGGGCAGCTTGGCCCGGTCCACCTTTCCGTTCACGGTCAGCGGGAACTCGCCCACCACCACGATCGCGGCGGGCACCATGTAGTCCGGCAACGTCTGCGCCAGCACGCTGCGCAGGGCCGCCGGGTCGAGCCCGGCGGCGGTGGCCGGCTGCACGTAACCGATCAGGCGGCCCTCGACGACGACCGCCAGCGCCCGGTCCACCCCGGGCGCGGCCTCCAGCGCCGACTCGATCTCCCCCAGCTCGATCCGGAACCCCCGGATCTTCACCTGGTCGTCGGAGCGGCCGACGTATTCCAGGACCCCGGCCGCCGTCCAGCGCACCACGTCGCCGGAGCGGTACATCCGGGTGCCGGGCGCCCCGAACGGGTCCGCGACGAACCGGGTGCCGGTCAGACCGGACCGGCCCAGGTAACCACGGGCCAGCCCGGCTCCGGCGACGTAAAGCTCGCCGGCCACCCCGACCGGCACCGGCAGCAGACCA
>NZ_BOMV01000141.1 GCF_016862375.1 Paractinoplanes rishiriensis
GGGTCGCGCGGCGCGCGCTGCGGCGTGCCGTTGTCCTCGGTGCCGTACTCGGGGGCGGGCAGCTTTGCCCGGTCGACCTTGCCGTTGACCGTCAGCGGGATCTCGTCGAGCACCACCACGGCCGCCGGCACCATGTACTCCGGCAACGTCTCCGCGACGGCAGCGCGGAGCACGGCCGGGTCGGGCTGAGCGCCGGTCACATAGCCGACCAGCGCCTCCTCGCGTACGACCACCACCGCCCGGCCGACACCGGCCTGAGCGGCCAGGGCGGCCTCGACCTCGCCGAGCTCGATCCGGAAGCCGCGCACCTTGACCTGGTCGTCGGCCCGGCCGACGAACTCCAGCACCCCGGACCCGGTCCAGCGCACCACGTCGCCGGTGCGGTACATCCGCGAGCCGGCCGGGCCGAACGGATCGGCGACGAACCGCTCACCGGTCAGCGCCGGCCGGCCCAGGTAGCCGCGGGCCAGACCCGCCCCGGCGACGTAGAGCTCGCCGGCCGGAGCCGGCAGCAGGCCGTCGTCCAGCACGTACAGCCGGGTGCCGGCGAAGGGCCGGCCGATCGGCACCGGACCCGGCTCGACCGGCGTGCCCGGCTCGATCCGGTACTCCATGCAGTTGACCGTGGTCTCGGTCGGACCGTACGCGTTGATCACCAACGCCTGCGGATGCCGCTCCCGCCACCGCTGCACCGCCGAACCCAGCAACTGCTCGCCACCCAGAATCAGCGTGTCCGACGGCGACACATCCGCCGGCAGCGAATCCAACAACGGCAGGTGGCTCGGCGTCGCCTTGACGAACGACGGCTGCGGCACCGCCGACAGGTCGTCACTCAGCTCCGCCAGATAGACGCAGCCACCCGACACCAGCGGCGTGAACAACGCCGTCACCGTCAGGTCGAACGCCACCGACGAATGCACCAGGGCCGAACCGGCGGCGGCCGGGTAGGCCGCCCCGGACCGGGTCAGGTAGGCGCCCACCGCGCCGTGCGGCACCTGCACGCCCTTCGGCCGCCCGGTCGAGCCGGACGTGTAGATGACGTACGCGACCTGCTCCGCCCGTGGCTCGGGCAGGCTGACCTCCGGCGCCGCGGAGGTGTCCAGACCGGCCAACTCGTCCGCGGACAGCACCAGCACGGGAGCCGCGTCGTCGAGCACGAATCGCACCCGGTCGGCCGGGTAGTCGACGTCGATCGGAACGTAGCCGCCGCCGGCTCGCCACACCGCGAGCAACGCCACCACGAGATCCACCGAACGCGGCAGCATCACCGCGACCAGCGACTCGCGGCCCACACCGCGCGACACCAGCCACCGCGCCAGGTTGTCGACTCGCGCCGAAAGCTGCGCGTAGGACAACACCTCGTCGCCGGCGGCCACGGCGGGCGCCTGGGGCGTGGCCGCGACCTGCCGGGCGAACAGCTCCGGCGCCAGCACGGCCGGCTCGGCCGCCGGGCCGGTGCCGGCGGCCAGCAGGCGGGCCCGCTCGTCGGCGCCGAGCACGTCCACCCCGGCCAGCGGCGCGTCCGGGTCGGCGACGACCGCGGTCAGCAGGCGCTGCAGGCGCTCGGTGACCGCCTCGACGGTGGACCGGTCGAACAGCTCGGTGCTGAACTCGAGGATGCCGCCCAGCACGCCGAACTGCTCGCCCTCCTCGGCCGGGAACTGCGCGAAGCGGAACAGCAGGTCGAACTTGGCCGACGCGGAGCCGACCATCTCGCCGTCGATCCGCAGGCCGGGCAGGTGACCGACGGCGTCCTGGACGATCCGCTGGTCGGTGTTCTGGAACACGAGCCGGACCTGGAACAGCGGGTTGCGGCCCAGCTCCCGCTCCGGGTTCACGGCCTCGACCAGCCGCTCGAACGGGAGGTCCTGGTTCGCGTACGCGGCCAGGTCGGTCTCCCGCACCCGGCCGAGCAATTTCCGGAAGCTCGGGTTGCCCGCGGTGCTGGTGCGCAGCACCAGGGTGTTGATGAAGAAACCGACCAGCTCGTCGACCGCGTCGTCGGTGCGGCCCGCGATCGGCGTGCCGATCGGGATGTCGGTGCCGGCCCCGAGACGGGTGAGCAGCGCAGCCAGCGCGGCCTGGACCACCATGAACAGCGTGGTGCCGGTCTCCCGGGCCATTGCGGCCAGGCCGGCGTGCAGGCCCGGCTCGATGCCGAACGCGACGGACTCGCCGTGGTAGGACGCGACGCCGGCCGGACGCGGCCGGTCGAACGGCAGGCTCAGCTGCTCGGGCAGGCCGCCCAGAGCGTCGGTCCAGTAGGCCAGTTGCGACCGGATCAGGCTCTGCTCGTCGTGCTCGTCACCCAGCACCGCACGCTGCCAGAGCGTGTAGTCGGCGTACTGCACCGGCAGCGGCGACCAGCCGGGCACAGTTCCGGTGCAGCGGGCGTGGTAGGCCACGGTCAGGTCCCGGGCCAACCGGCCCATCGACCAGCCGTCACACGCGATGTGGTGCACCAGCAGCAACAGCACGAACTCGTCCGGACCGAGCCGGAACAGGCTCACCCGCACCGGCAGCTCACCGGCCAGGTCGAACGGGTGGTCGGCGGCCTCCCGCAGCCGGTGCGGCACCTCGTCGGCGGTCGCGTCGGCGACGGTCAGCACCGGCGTGACCCGCGTCGCCGGGAGCACGACCTGGACCGGTCCGGAGGCGTCCTCGGCGAAGACCGTGCGCAGGCTCTCGTGCCGGGCGATCACATCACCCAACGCGGCCCGCATCGCGTCCACATCCACCGTGCCGTGCAGCCGCAGACCCACCGGCATGTTGTACGTCGCGGACGGCCCCTCCAGGCGGTGCAGGAACCACAGCCGCTGCTGCGCGAACGACAGCGGCACCCGCTCCGGACGCGGCACCACGGCCTCCACCCGGCCCCGCGCGGCGCTGTGCGCATCCAGGCGACGGCTGAGCTCACCCGGCGTGCGGGCCTCAAACAATTGCCGCACCGGCATCTCCACACCGAGCGCCGACCGGATCTTGCTGATCAGCCGGATCGCCAGCAGCGAATGCCCACCCAGATCGAAGAACGAATCGTCCACACCCACCTCGGCCACCCCGAGGATCTCAGCGAACAACCCGCACAGAATCTCCTCACGCGGATCCCGCGGCGCCCGCTGCGGCGACCCGTCCTGCTCCGGCCCGAAGTCGGGGGCAGGAAGCTTCGCCCGGTCGACCTTGCCGTTGACCGTCAACGGGATCTCGTCCAGCACCACCACGGCCGCCGGCACCATGTACTCCGGCAACGTCTCCGCGACGGCAGCGCGGAGCACGGCCGGGTCGAGCCGCGCACCGGCCACCGGCTGGACGTAGCCGACCAGCGCGTCCTCGCGGACGACCACCACCGCCCGGCCGACACCCGTCTGACCGGCCAGCGCCGCCTCGACCTCGCCCAGCTCGATCCGGAAGCCGCGCACCTTGACCTGGTCGTCGGCCCGGCCCACGAACTCCAGCAGCCCGGACCGGTTCCACCGCACGACATCGCCGGTGCGGTACATCCGCGAGCCGGCCGGGCCGAACGGATCGGCCACGAACCGCTCACTCGTCAGGCCCGGACGACCCAGGTAGCCCCGGGCGAGACCGGCACCGGCGACGTAAAGCTCACCGGTGAACGCCGGCAGCAGGCCCTCATCCAGCACGTAGACGCGGGTATCGGCGAACGGGCGGCCGATCGGCACCGGACCCGGACCCACCGGCGCACCCGGCTCGATCCGGTACTCCATGCAGTTGACCGTGGTCTCGGTCGGACCGTACGCGTTGATCACCAACGCCTGCGGATGCCGCTCCCGCCACCGCTGCACCGCCGAACCCAGCAACTGCTCGCCACCCAGAATCAGCGTGTCCGACGGCGACACATCCGCCGGCAACGAATCCAACAACGGCAAATGGCTCGGCGTCGCCTTGACGAACGACGGCTGCGGCA
Source organism: Paractinoplanes rishiriensis (assembly GCF_016862375.1). GTDB lineage: Bacteria > Actinomycetota > Actinomycetes > Mycobacteriales > Micromonosporaceae > Actinoplanes > Actinoplanes rishiriensis. Next base: position 3,923 of record NZ_BOMV01000141.1, read on the forward strand.
CGGCGGACAGGTCGTCGCTCAGCTCCGCCAGGTAGACGCAGCCACCCGACACCAGCGGCGTGAACAGCGCCGTCACCGTCAGGTCGAACGCCACCGACGAATGCACCAGGGCCGAACCCGACGCCGCCGGATAGGCCTGGCCGGAACGCGTCAGATACGCACCGACCGCGCCGTGCGACACCACCACACCCTTCGGCCGGCCCGTCGAACCCGACGTGTAGATGACGTACGCGACCTGCTCCGCCCGTGGCTCGGGCAGGCTGACCTCCGGCGCCGCGGAGGTGTCCAGACCGGCCAGCACGTCCGCGGACAGCACCAGCACCGGCGCCGCGTCCGCCACGACATACCGCACCCGGTCGGCCGGGTAGTCGACGTCGATCGGCACATAGGCCCCGCCGGCCCGCCACACCGCGAGCAACGCCACCACGAGATCCACCGAACGCGGCAGCATCACCGCGACCAGCGACTCACGGCCCACCCCCCGCGACACCAGCCACCGCGCCAGATCGTCCACGCGGGCCGAGAGCTGCTCGTAGGACAGGCTCACCCCACCGCAGACCACCGCCGGCGCCCGCGGCGTGGCAGCGACCTGCCGGCGGAACAGCTCCGGCGCCAGCACAGCCGGCCCGGCCACCGGGCCGGTGCCCGCCTCCAGGACCATGGCCCGCTCGTCCGCGCCGAGCATCTCCACCTGGCCCAGCGGCAGGTCGGGGTCGGCCACCACCGCGGTCAGCAGGCGCAGCAGCCGCTCGGTGACCCCCTCGACGGTGACCCGGTCGAACAGCTCGGTGCTGAACTCCAGAATGCCGCCCAGCTGGGGGCCGTCCGCCGAGGGCAGCTCGGCGAACCGGAACAGCAGGTCGAACTTGGCCGCCTCGATGCCGACCGCTTCACCCGACAGGCT
>NZ_BOMV01000142.1 GCF_016862375.1 Paractinoplanes rishiriensis
TGATAGTTAACCCAAGTCAGGACTAACTAACTAACTAAGTGCGCACGTATTGCACGTACAGCGCCGCCGTGACGGTCGCGCCTCCCAATTAGGGGTTCAGCGACCGTTTGCGGCTTTGCGCCCATTCATTTACCATTGATCGATGGCTGACGTTGAGGCCGCCCGCAGCATTTAGATCTGCCCACGCGGTAACGGCGCGCCAAATGCAAGGCGGAAGGGATCGGAATCCAGGTCTCATCCGCCGCCCGTTCGCGTTCCTGAATGCCCTGTCCGCACCGTATCAGGAGTTGGTCGACAAAACCCGAACTCCCTGCTACGGACATGGGCCAGGGTGCAACACCTGGACGCCCGCTGCCAGGCATCGACCGCCGAGACTAGAAGTGAAGCCTCGCTAAGCTTTAAAGATCATCCGGCGCGAGTCCTGATTGAATATTCAGGGGTGTCCCGACCACCTTGAGCCGCGGATGTCGGCCTCATCCACGGCCGGAGATTGATCAACCAGCTACGGTGCTGGTCACGGACATAGCACGGCGGGGCCGGACGGCGGATCACAGATTTGACGGGCGTGGCGGGTTTGCGCTCCTTGCGCTAGCACATGTCCTCCGGGCGCGTTGACCCGATGTTGGTGAGAAGTCGCACAAATATTGACCGTCATCGCTCTTGTGGTGGTTGAGCGAGTCTCGGCAGGATCGAGCCATCACTCAAACGTACGGGGAGGAACACAGAGTGTCACATCCGTTGATGAGGCGGTCTGCTGCCGCTGCCGCTGCCGTGACCGCAGGAATGCTGCTCTTGGCCGCTCCGGCTCAAGCGGCACCCAGAACCGAAGTGGCCGGCGGCGAGCCAGCGAAAGCGACGGTTAGTCCCGCCGAGATCGCGGCGAACAATGCCGCCGTGTGGGCGTCGCTGCCGCCGAACGTCACCATGACGGTCCTCGGAAAGCTGCCCGAGCTTCAGGGCCCGATTCATCACTACACTCAGAATGGGACCACGACCACGACCGGCGCGAATATTCTCGCGGTGGCCACACTGCCGTTCCAATTCACGTTTAGTGGAGTATATTCCATGGACGGCCGAGACTTCCGATCTACCCAGACGAAGATCTGCAAGGACATCAAAGCCGAATGGGATTACCCCGAGGAGTCATATCACCAGTTTAAAGTTAGCCTTCGTGGCGCGCCTGTCACCGTTCCCACTGACGGAGTAGCGCGTTCCTACTGCTGGTCGGGCGTCCCAACGAACACGACCATGAACTTTTACTATTATTCTACGAATAACTCTGCTGGTGACATCGCTAAGGCTTCCGGTAACGGCCAGGTTCGGTATCCCTGACCATCGGAAGTACTGAGGACGCGCGGAGGCGAGTCGCCTCCGCGCATCCTGGGTCAGCGGCCCGTCATCAATCGGCGAATGGCGTCATGATCGACAAACTAGTCAGGTGGGCGAGGTCGACTGTCGGCGTAAGCTCCACCATGGTCGCGCCCGCCGCCTTGTCCGCGGACGCTCGTCCGATCGTGACAGCACCGACCTGATTGCTCTGCTGGGACGGATCTGGCATCAAGACGCGGTTGGTTTGATACACGTCACCATCTGCGGGAATGTTTTCCATGACGAGTTTTCCGCCGGTGCCACGTACAGAACCCGGCACATTACTGATATTCGTGTACACCTGGCCCGTGAATTCGGTACTGGTAACCAGGTCGATAATGCCTTCGCCGCGGACGGCGTCGACCGTCGCAACGCGTCCGACCAAACCTTCGGCCACGACGGCTAGTTGCCCCGGCCGGACTCCCTGATTCTTCGGGAACGTCACGACTACCTGCTCGCCGTTCCTGCTGACCACCTCGGCTGGTACGGCCCGCGCGTCGCCGGCAACACCATCCTCACCAGGCACCTCGAACACCTTGGTGACGCTGGCGAACGGTCGATTCGGCTTGATGAACCCAGAGATCCTCGTCGTCTGCGCGGTCGCGGCGAGCGGAAGTTCTGTGACAACAAGACGGCTAGTAGGTTCGTCCGGGTTTCCAATCATTTCCTCATCGACCGCGGTACTCGACACTCGCACCGCTGTCACACCCGGCATGGCAACCGCGATGGCGTAAGTACCCCACCCATCCTTACTGACCACGCCGCCGGCTCCGGTCAACCGCGGACTAACCAGACTGATTACCTGAGTCTTCACCGGGTCGGGCGCCGGCCGATCAACCCTCATCCGCAAAGCGTTCGCCGCGCCGGAATCACCGGTGAAGAACGCCAACCTCGCGGCTCCCTGCTTGTCGTATCCCTGCAAGACCACCACCGCCGAGCGCAGGCGTCGATTGTGCGTCGCGACAAGGGCTCGAACGGCCGTGTGTGGACCTGCCGAGTTCGTACGATCCCAAACGCCAGTGGCCTCACTCACCAGACCGGCATCCACGTTTCCCGCTGGGGACCAGCCCAGGAACGGGCCATCCGGGGGTGATGCAGCAAGTTGTGGTGTGGACCCGACGCTGACCACCCGAAACATCGTCACCAGCACCGCCAAGCAAACTGCGGACGCGGCTCCGGCGGCGATACGCCGCCGCCCGCGAAACCGCTTCGCACGCCGCATGATCTGGCCTTCATAGCCCTCGCTCGGTATCACTGGCTCCGCCAGATCCGCCAGGCCATCACGCAACTCAGCCGTGCTATGCATATCGCACCCCCTGATCAGCAACAGCGTCGACCTCTACCCATTGCTTGCGCAGAGTCTGCAGGCCCCGCGATGAAAGACTCTTGACCGTGCCCACCGAACATCCCAGGGCGCGCGCCGTGTCCTGCTCGGACAGGTCCTCGTAGAAGCGCAGGACGACGACGGCACGCTGTCGTGCAGGCAGCCCCTCCAACGCCCGGCGGAGCAAGTCCCGCTGTTCCACCCCCATGTACTCATCGGGTGCCTGACTCTCCACCAGCCGACCCAAGGGCCGTTCCCACCACGATCGGCGCCGCGTCGAGGTCACGAAGGTATTGACTAGCACGCGCTGAACGTAGCGATCGATGCCTTCTGAGCGTTGCAGCCGAGACCACACCACAACCGTCTTGGCTAGCGTCGTCTGTACCAGATCCTCGGCTTTCCCCCGGTCTCCGCACAGCAGGAAGGCGGTCCGAAGCAACGATCCGTAACGCGCCCGAACGAAGGCTGTCACCTCCTCATCCTCGCGATCGTGCATCATCCCCCCGCATCCTCAATCTCACTATCACGACCACTACTTACGCTCTCGACCCCACCAAAGGTTGCCGTGACTCCAGACTTTGACGATCCATTATCTCGATCCGCCCGCCGTGACCGCGATGTGCAGGAGGATCCGAGTTGTACATGGGCCGAGCCACCAGACCATGGGCTCGACCGATCTCGGGACGGCCGACCATCAACACGCACCTGGCTTGTGAGCAGGACCGCAAGCTGGTCGCCGTGGCGGAAACCCGTGGGCAGCGCGGCGACAGCCGACAGTTCCTCCCTGTGCTGACCATGGTTCATCGACCTAAATGTCGTGTCGCCCAGCGTCGGCCGACCTCGGCACGCTGGCCAGTGCCAGCGCCATCGACGTATACAACGGCGACTTCCTCACCCACCAACTGTGGCGCGACGGCGTGGAGCTCGACCGGTTCAACTCCAGCCCGGAGTACTTCGCGCAGGACCGCCAGGAGTTCTGCCGGCTACGGAATGAATGGGCCGGCCGGACGCGGTTGCTGAGGCGTTCGGCGTCGACGCCGACACCGTCGCGCGCTACCTGATCCCGCCATACACCGGCTTCTTCGGCCGCTTCCGGGGCCGCCGCAGGCCCTTCCCCGACGACACCACCACGATCGACGACGTATGAGTCGACCGTCGACCTGGCGCTGGTCGGCCACTCCGCCTGCTTCGGCCTGGCCGACGGCAAGCCCAACATGGTCTGCGATACCTGCGGCACGCCGGTGGCGACCCGAATCGACGACTGCGGCCTACGACGGGCAATCTGGCTGGACCCGCTGGCCACACCCAGGTGATCGACGACGGCCGCGGCCCGCACCCGGTGTTCGACTGGATAGATCTGATCGACAAGAGGAATGATCAAGTGCCACGGTCTGAGCGCGCCCATTACAGGCGACCATATCGGAGACCGACGAGGTCGAATCTCCCGACGCGGCGCATCGCCCGTACACGGTGTTCGCACTGGCGGCCAAGAGACGAGCGCTCGGCTTCATACCGGCTCGAAGTCCTCCGGCGCCGCGCCGTAGCGCGCCCGGAGCGCAGCGCCGAAGCGGTCGCCGTCCTGCGTGTGCCTGTAGTACGTCTCCGACAGCCGGTCCTCGATGCCTTCGTCGTCGTAGCCGCTCGCAGCGGCAGGCAGCTCGTCCAGCACGGCGGCGAGGTCCTCCATGTTGAAGTAGCGGGCGGCCGCCGCCGCAGCGGCAAGCTGGGCCGGCTCGCAGCTGTCCGCCGCGTGGTTCGGTCCGCCGTTCTGCACCATGCCGTCTACGAGGAGCAGTGCGCTCAGATGACGGTCACCGACACCCGAGCCAGCACTGGCGCAAGCACGGTTCCAGACAGCTGAAAGTGCGTCGCGCTCATCCACCCCACGATTGTGCTTCATCGGGCGGGCCGAACGCGCCTGTTCGGCCCGCAGCCCGGCGATGACCTGAACAGCCTGGCGAGGGGCGCCGCGGTGGACTGCGCCAAGCCAAACCTGCTGCTCCGCATGTCAGCCGACGAGCGTTC
>NZ_BOMV01000143.1 GCF_016862375.1 Paractinoplanes rishiriensis
GCGGTGATGGGCGCTACCGGCGTGACGGGGTTCGACGGGGTGGAGAAGGCACCCGCACCCGCGGCGTTCACGGCACGGACCCGGAAGGTGTACGCCGTGCCGACGGTCAGGCCCGTGTCGGTGAAGCTGGTCGCGGTGGCCGGCACGTCCGTAAGAACCACCGTGGTGCCGTCGGTCCGCTCGACCGTGAACCCGGTGACCGGCAGCTGACCGGTCGGGGCCGGGGCGGTCCAGGTGACGGTCGCCTGGGCGCTACCCGCCGTCGCGGTGACGTTCGTCGGCGCCGCCGGCACCTGCAGGACGGCCGTGGCGTCGGCGAACTGCAGTTGTTCGACGTTGCGCAGCGTGTCGATGCCGTCGGGGCCGGTGACGGTGGTGACGCCGCCCGCCGTGGTGATGGTGCTGGCGGCCCGGGTGCCGGAGAACACCGCGGTGTCGATGCCACCGGAACCGGCCACGATCTCGCGGACGATCACGATGTTGCCCGGGTTGATGGTGCCCGCGAAGATGTCCGCCTGCAGTTCCTGCATGCTGTTCGCGCTGCGGATCTCCGTGGCCGGGTTGGCCGGGTCGGTCCGGACGCTGAGCCGCACGTTCAGCCACGAATCACCGTCGATGACGTCGTTGCCCAGCCGGCCCTCGAACGTGTCGCTGCCGGAGCCGCCCAGCAGGATGTCGCCGCCGGTGAAGCTGGCCGCGCCGTTGAGCTGTGCGTTCAGACCGTTGATCCGGGCGATACCGGCGGCGTCGAGCTCGTGGCCGATCATGTCCGCGGCCACGTTGTCGCTGCCCCTCAGGGTGTCGTTCAGGTTCCACCCGGAAAGGCCCTCGACCAGGTCGAACCGGTCGGACAGGGTGTCGATCGCGGGTGCCACGAAGACGCTCTTGTTGAGGTCGGCGTCGGCGCCACAGGGAGCCACCTGACCGGTCCGGCACTGCCGAGCGGCCCGGTTCTTGTATGCCGTCCAGTCGAAGCCGAGCACGCCCTCGCTGCGGGACACGCCACCGGCGGCCACCATGATGTCGTCGCCGCCTTCGGCGTCGAAGTCGTCCGCGCCGCCGTCACCGACGATCACGTCGTGTCCCGGGGTGTTCGGGTCGTCCTGGAACGGTGCACCGTTGTCGCCCTGGAGCAGGTCGGCCTGCGGGCCGCCCTGGATCCAGTCGTCGCCGTCGTCGCCGAACACGGTGTCCGTCGACTGCCCGCCGAAGACGAAGTCGTCGCCGGGGCCGCCGAAGGTCTCGGTGATGTCCGCGCCGCCGACCACGAAGTCGTTGCCCCGGCCACCCTGGTTCAGGTCGCCGCCGGCGCCGGAGCCGGAACTCATCGCGTCGTTGCCGTCGCCGCCCTTGAGCACGTCGTCACCGAAGGTGTCGGTCATGATGTCGTCGCCCAGGCCGCCGATGATGCCGTCGTTGCCGGCGCCACCTTCGAGCCGGTCGTTGCCGTCGTTGCCGCGGACCGTGTCGTCGCCCTCGCTGGAGCTGATGCCGTTGTTGGCGGCGGTGCCGATGAACAGGACGTGCAGGTCGCCGGCGTGCGTGCTGGAACCGGTGTCGCGGCCGTACCGAATGGTTCCGTCGGCAAGCCGGTCAAGCAGCTGCGACTCGTTGTAGTCCGGGGTCGCCGGGTCATCCTGGACCGGCCCGGAGGTACCCAGGTTGGCCAGGTTGAACACGTAGCCCGGCCGGGAGAAGACATCCGCCGGCAGGTTCTCCGCATCCGAGTTCCGGGAGATCATCTCGGCGAAGGAGTTGCCCTCGAGCTGAACCAGCAGGTTGAGGCCGGCGGTCCGGGTGAGGTAGTAGAAGCGGTCGCCGTCCTGCAGGTTCTCCATCTGCTGCTCGAAGACGAAGTTGAACGTGGAGCCCAGGAGGCCGCCGAACGGAGCCTGCCTTTCCGCCAGGCCACCGACCCAGAGGTCGACGTTGTCGAGGCCCGAGGTGCTCGCGGCGCTCTCCATGAACGTCACGCTGTCGGGCGGGGTGGCCGGGTTTGCCGGGTCGCCGGCCACCAGCAGGGCAGCTGCTGCCCGCTTCGCCGACAGGGTGGTCGCGGAGGTGACGGACGGGTGGGTGCCGTACGCCGCCACGAAGTTGATCAGTGATCCGCGGTGCTTGAGGCCCAGTCCGAAGTCGTTCCAGCTGGCGTACGGTGCCAGCGCCGAGTCGCCGGTCCGGGCGAAGAACTGGCGACGGACGGCGTTCAGCGATGGCACGCCGGTCTCCCGGGCCCGGGCCATGTTCAGCGTCGCCAGGTCGAGTGGCAGGCCGACGAGCCGGTTGCGCAGCGCGTCGGTGACGAACTCGTCGAGCTCGTTGCCGACCTGGCTGGTCAGTCCCCGCACGATGCTCCCGGTTGCCTCATCCGGGGTGAGCTCCCCCGCGGTCCCGCCGTTCGTGTACTCCACCGGGTCGAGGAAGGCTTCGAACAGGCTGACGTCGTTCGCCGACCCGTCGGCGTTCACCCGCGGCACCGTCTCGTTCAGCATCGAGTGCCCGAACCGGTAGACGGCGTGCGCGAATTCCGCGGTGATCGCCGGGTCGATCGTGCTGTCGTAGCCGGAGAACAGGTTCACCATCGGCTGTACCTTGCGGGCGAACTCCTCGAACGCCAGGTGCTGGTACTCCATCTCGGTGACGAACTTGGCGGCCTGGAAGATTCGCTCGCCGTTCCACACGCCGGGGCTGGTCTGCCAGTTGGCCACGCTTGTGGGGTCCTGAGTCAGCAGCACGTCCTTGATGCTGCCGGTCGCGGTGCCGGCGAGCCGGTTGTGCTCGGAGTGGAAGATGTGGTGCACCGCGCTGAGCGCGATGTTCTCGTTGATCCGTCCATCGCCGGCGACGAAGTGCCGGTCGAGGGTCTCGTCGTCGTACGTCCCCGCCGCCGCCGTGGCGTCCAGCGTCGTGTTGGTGTCCGGGGTGAACGCCGGCTGCGCTGGGCGACCCGGTCCCTGCGCGGGGGTGGCCTGCTTCGGCACCGCGTGATGCGCGATGTCGTCGAGGAAGGCATGACCGGTACGGGCAGCGTTGGCCGGTACGAGAACGCCCGCTCCGCCGTTCGCGGTGGGGTCGCCCTCGACCAGGCCGGTGGCGGTGGCGATCTGCGGGAACCCGTTCGGACCGGGAATGAACTTGCCGTACTGGTCGGTGCTCAGTAGCGGGACGTTCAACACGTCCGCATCCACCAACTGGATGCCCAGCAGGTCGGCCGCCTGCGCCTTGGTCGACGACCAGGTGGCCAGGCCACCTTCCGCGCCCTCCAGCATCGCGCCGGTCGCGAGCGGCCGCCCCTCAGCCAGTGCATATTGACGGAGGAACACCTGGTGCGAGGGGTGTGAGGCGTACGTCTGGCTCTGATCGACGAAGGTGGCCGTCTGGTTGACCGCGTCCTGGGTACCGGGCAGGTTGGTGGCCCGGGTCAGCACCATGAAGTTGGTCTGGGGGGTGGCGGGGTTGTACAGCGGGTCGTCGGGCTGCAACGGGACGAAGACCGTGCCGCCGCCCTTGTTGGCCAGGTCCAGACCGTGGTCGAAGAACTGCCCGAAAATCGTAAACCATGAATTGTACGGGGCGGAAAGGCCGGCATCGGGTGCGACGTTCGGAATGGGCAGGGTGCCGGTCGAGTCGGCTTCCGCTCCCTCTCCGGCGGCAGCGACCGCGGCCGGGTTGTCGGCGGTCTGGTCGACGACCAGGTTGCTGATCACGCGCGGCTGCGAATCGACAACGATGTTGCCGGGAGCCGTCTGGTTGTAGGACGACGGCGACGCTCCGCCGAATGCGGCAGCGCTCTCGGCGCTCTTGAAGGTCGGCGTTGTCATTCGCGGGAATGCCCGGTCGGCGGCGCCGAACTTCTCCTGACCGGCCAGCAGGTTGTTACACGTTCCGTCGACGGTACGAAGACCCCACGGCAGCTCGGCTCCCTGCTGGCCCTCGTCGGGAATCTGGTTGGGGCCGTTACCCAGCAGCGTGCCGCACGGGTTCTCGGCTGAGGCCGTCTGGGCGTGCGCTTCGGCGATCTGGATCTGCTTGAGGATGAACTTCAGGTCCGACGGGTTGATGTTGAAACCCTGGCCAACAGCCGCGTGGGCCGGGGTGGCCCCGAACAATGGCATCATGGTTGCGACCATCACCGCGCTGAGCGCGATGTTTCCGCTCGCACGAAGCCGGGAGCCGGTTGGCTTCCCACGCTTTTTCGAGAATGGAGACATTCGGCGGTTCTCCTTCACGGGAGGGGCGGGGAGAAAGCTCGGTTCTCGTCGTCCCAGCAAGGAGTGATCGGAGGCGAAAAAGCCGACGCACCGCCATCTGCCGTGAATCCGAGCACCTGCTTCGGGGGTCTCCCGCGCCTGGGCATGGCCCTATTTGCCGGACCTTTCGCCACATAATCGGTGTCGGACCTGTTGCCGCAGTCTCGTCCGGCTGAAGCGAGTCTGTGCGCGTCCTGAAGCCCGTCGCCGAACGACCGGGAAGCTTCAGAACAGCGGCTCAACCGCAGCGCCGGGAAGGGTGTCGTGCGGCTGGCCTGCT
>NZ_BOMV01000144.1 GCF_016862375.1 Paractinoplanes rishiriensis
CCCACCGCGCGGGCCCTAGCCACTCAGCTGACTTCGACTCAACGCCCGTGACGGCCTTTCCGTGGTTCGGTTGCGTCGGATGCTGACGCCACCACAGGCCGAACGCCGCCCCACGCAGACGCAAGGTCCTGGATCGCCGGCGGCAGTTCCCCAAGAGAAAAGGTCACGGCGGCGATGATTCTTCCACGCGGCACCGGGCGCATTTTATTTAGCCGCGAGTCTTCGATACGCAGCGTGACAACCAGCGCTGCTTCTAGGCTCGCGGACATGCCGAGATGAGTGAGCCTTTTCCAACCTGATCTCGCAGGTCAGGCAGGTGTGAGCAGCCCGGTGATCGATGGGGACGAGGCGCCCGGTAAGACAGCAAATCGACCAAAATCCGGTGCCCAACCGGGAGCCTCGCCTGTGCTGTCCTACCCGTCCACGATCTCGTTGTCCAGCCGAACCCTCAACCACCTCGCCGACCGCATCCGAAGCCACCGCACCCAGCGCCGATCCCGATGGCGGCGTCTCGACGCGGGACGGCAAGCTCTGCTCGCCCTGGCCCATCTGCGCAACGGCGACACCTACGCCCGACTGGCCGCCGGGTTCGAGATCGGCGTCAGCACCGCATGGCGGTACGTTCAAGAAGCGATCGCCCTGCTCGCGGCTTCAGCCGACGACCTGGCTACCGCCATGGACCGGATCCGCCGGCTGGCGTACGCGATCCTGGACGGAACCCTGATCCCGATCGACCGGGTCGCCGATCAAAAGCCCTACTACTCCGGGAAACACAAGCGCCACGGCGTCAACGTGCAGGTCATCGCCGATGCGGTCGGCCGCCTCGTCTGGGCCTCGCCGGCTGTGCCCGGCTCCGTCCACGACCTGACCGCGGCCCGGACCCACAACATCATCGAGGCGTTGACCTCAGCAGACGTGACGACCTTCGCCGATAAGGGCTATCAAGGTGCTCGCGGTAGCGTGCACACCCCGTTCAAACGGCGCCGCTTCCGGCCGAAGCTGTCACGCCGGCAGAAGGCCGTGAACCGGGCCCACGCGAAAATCCGCGCCCGCGGCGAACGCGCGATCGCCACCCTCAAGACCTGGAGAATCCTCGCCAAGCTGCGCTGCTGCCCACGACGGGCAACCGCGATCGTGCAAGCCATCCTCGTCCTGCATCACGTCGAGAACCCGCCCTACGGAGGATGAACGGCTGTGGCGTTGCCATGCCGGGCGCCATCGGTGAACCTCAGCGGCGAGAGGGCGTGCGATCCAATACGTAGATCCGGGGATGGTGTCCCTTGTGGAACACCTTAGTCTGCGAGACCGGCCGCCACAGATCGGCGGTGGCGACCATACACCTCTCCATCACCTTGATCTCGTGGGTGAGAACTACGAGCCTGGCTTCCGGCGCCGCGCCGTCGTGTGCCCGGCGCAAGAGGGTAAGGTGCAGATCCTCGCTTTCGTCGTGCCGGCCTGCCTTGTCACCCCAAGGCGGGTCCGCCAGAAGTACGTCATAAGGGCCGTCGGCGAGCCACGCGTCGTCCTCGACGCCGGCGTTCAAGAGCCTCACCTGGCCGCTCAGCTTCGCCGCGGCGACGTTCTGCTCCGCCGCGTTGATGGCCTTCGGATCCAGGTCGACGCCGGTCGCGGCCCGTGCGCGCGTGAGCATGATTCGCTCGATGAGGAGCGTCCCGGAGCCGCACATCAGGTTGGCCACCCGCTGCTCCGGATCCGAATGGCTCAGCCGCGCCATGGCGGCGGCCACCGTAGCGTTGGCCGCGGCCGGGTGCCCTTGCACCCGCCACGAGCGGGTGGACAGCGGCCTGGTGGAGAGCCGCACGAGTACGTCCCAGCCGGACGAACCGGGTGTTGGGCGAACGCGGACCACGCAGTCGCCGCAGTCGGCATCCTCGCGTAACCCGGCGCCGGCGGCCAGCTGGGTGGCGAGCCTGCGCAGAACCGGCGAGTCACGGCCGGCCGCCTCGATGCGCAGGGATCGCGGCGTCTCCTGGCGGTTGAGGGAAACGACCTCCCGGATGGCATCAAGCATGTCAGGCATGTAGTCGCCGCTGAGAAGTGCCCGCGGGTTGGCGACCGGGAACGACAGGACGTGAAACGCTGCCACGATGGTGCGCAAGCGGGCGGTGTCCTCGAGCGGCCCGGTCAGGTCGCCAGCCAGCGCGTCCTGCCGGCCCGGAACCTCACGCGCTCGCTGGAGAGCGGGCAGGCGCTCGGCGATCTCGTCACGGACGACGGCTTCGAGGCCAGGCAGATAGACCAGTTCCAGGCGGCGATTGCGAGCAGTGCGCCGACGTGCCGCGCTGGTCGGAGTCGATACTCGCCGCCCAGGCCGCCGGACGTGCCGTCCCATCAACTGCCGACCCCACTCCCAGTAGTTGTCACCGACCGGAGCTCATATTAGGTTCCGTAGCTGCCCGGTGAGCGAGACGGTGCTTACTCACCTCTAAGGGCGCCAGACGGGTGCTGGCCGCGGTGGTCGCGGGCGCACTCGCCGGCGAGCCGGGTGTACGTGTCGCCGTTACGCAGGTGGGCCGGGGCGGGCAGTGCTTGCCGTCCCGCATCGAAGCGCCGTCACCTGGATCGGAGCCGGCTGCGGTAGCTGCGGATGCGGTTGGCGAGATGGTTGAGGGTTCGGTTGGACAACGAGATCGTGGACGGATAGGACAGCACGAGCGAGGCTCCCGGTCAGGGCATCGGGTTTTGGATTGCTGTCTTACCGAGAGCCTCGCCCGAATCGATCTTCGACCCCCCGCCTTTCCGTCCCTGACCTGCAAGATCAGGTTGGAAAATGCTCAGTATATCCAACTCCAGTTCGGGAAACTCGCTAAATGTCGTAGAGTCAAAATCTTGTGACCACTCGACCATAGATTGCGGTACCGCTATGGAACGTCAGCGACGACCGAAGCCGTGGGCATTGGCCGCCTCTCGCTACGCTATACCCCAAATTCTGGGGGAGTGGATTGTACTTGATCAGGGCATCATACTAGGTCCAGTCGGTTTGATCGCACGAGGAATCGCGCGTGGATCAAGAAGCCCAAAGGTCATACTCCATCCCCTTTATATGCCCGTCGACTACAAGGATACCGGATCGATGATCGGGCATGATTGCCACTTTGTCGGAGACTTTCATCCATTTAAAACTGCCGACGATGGCGAACGTTACATGCTGGAACTCGTACGCGTCGTCCAGGATACAGTCTTCCCGTTCCTTGAAGAGTATGGCACTCTTGAGGGATATCTTGGATGGTGCAAGCGCGCCAACAACCAGATGTCCAATCGTCTGGGTGATCCCCATTTTCTCTACCGGCAGGCAGCTACGGCTATTATCCTTCGATCCGATGAGGAGGCGGCGGGTGCCTTGTTGGCTGTACAGCAGATTGCGGCCAACCACCCGGCGGCCCCGACCTGGCTTCAGGAACTATCTAGCCAAGCGGCAGATTTGCATAGCCAGCTAGACGCCGACCCAGCTGCCGTCAGGAAAACTCTGCTGTCCGGTGTCAATGAGCAGCGGCGGCGGCGCGGCCTGCCAGCGACAGCCGGCTGAACCGGCTCGGTTGATTATGGTCGGAATTCTGCGGCGATGCGGCCAACACTGCGACGGTGACCAACAGGCCTGCGGTGTCGATGACCATGATCCGCCTCCTACCGTTGATCTTCTTATTCGCGTCGAGCCGCGCGAGGCCTTTCCGACGGTGTCGGCGCCTTGACTCACTCGGCGCGTCCAGATCCGCAACGCGAGATCTGGGTTATGACGCGGCGACGGCATTGTTGCTGGCGCGGGTGATCCGCTCGGTGGAGTCGATGCCTGCGGGATCGGCGGCCCGGCGGCGGCGGACAATGTTGTATCTGCGGGAAGCGGCGACGATCTACGATTTCGGCTTGCATCTCGAGATGTGTCCGGCGCCGTGGAGCGGCAGCAGTTCGCCGGACTGCTGGAAGAGGCCGCCGCCCGGATCGGCGATCGCGAGCCCGTGACCGACTGGAGGCATCGTACCGGTAGGCCGCTGACGAGGTGCCTGTGAACAGGTCCTTTTCCAGCGGCCCCCGGCCCGAACCCGCC
>NZ_BOMV01000145.1 GCF_016862375.1 Paractinoplanes rishiriensis
GTCTCGTAGTCGTACGTCCATGGCTCGTAGTAGTCCTGGATAGCCGGCAGCTTCGGATTGCTGAAGATGCTGAGCAGCTTCTTGAACCGCCCGCCGCCCTTGAGGGTCAGCCGGCCGCGCCGGTTGAGCGTCCAGCCGCCGCGCCACGTCTCCTGGTCCTCGTAGCGGCGCGGATAGCCCTGCCCGGGCCGGGTCTCGACGTTGTTGAACCAGACGTACTCGACGCCGCTGCGGTTGGTCCACGCCTGCTTGCAGGTGACCGAGCAGGTGTGGCAGCCGATGCACTTGTCGAGGTTCATCACCATCGCCATCTGAGCCATCACGCGCATCAGTACTCCACCTCCTGTGAACGGCGGCGAATGACGGTCACCTCGTCGCGCTGGTTGCCGGTCGGGCCGAGGTAGTTGAACGCGAAGGACAGCTGGGCGTAGCCGCCGATCAGGTGCGACGGTTTGATCAGCAACCGGGTCAGCGAGTTGTGAATGCCGCCGCGCCGCCCGTTGGTCTCGGTGCGCGGCACGTCGATCAGCCGGTCCTGGGCGTGGTGCATGTAGACCGTGCCCTCCGGCATCCGGTGCGACACGATCGCCCGGGCCACCACCACCCCGTTGCGGTTGACCGCCTCGATCCAGTCGTTGTCGGCCACCCCGATCTTGGCGGCGTCCTCCTTCGACATCCAGATCGTCTGGCCGCCGCGGGACAGCGAGAGCATGAACAGGTTGTCCTGGTACTCGGAGTGGATCGACCACTTGTTGTGCGGCGTCAGGTACCGCACCGTGATTCCCAGCTCGCCCTGGTCGCCGACTTTCGGCTCGCCGAACAGCGCGTTCATGTTCAGCGGCGGGCGGTAGACCGGCAGCCACTCGCCCAGGTCGGCCATCCAGTCGTGGTCGAGATAGAACGACTGCCGGCCGCTGAGCGTGTGCCAGGGCTTGAGCCGCTCCACGTTGATCACGAACGGCGAGTAGCGCCGGCCGCCGGACTCCGACCCGGACCACTCCGGCGAGGTGATCACCGGGGTCGGCCGGGACTGGGTGTCGGCGAACGTGATCTGCTTGCCCTCGTGCTCGGCCGACAGGTCGGCGAGCTTCATCCCGGTGCGCTCCTCCAACTGGTGGAAGCCCTGGGTGGCCAGGTGCCCGTTGGTGGTGCCGGACAGCGCCAGGATCGCCTCGCAGGCCTGCACGTCCCGGGCGATCGACGGCCGGCCGTTCCTGGCCACGCCGTTCTTGTGCCGCAGGTACTCCAGCTCGCGGCCGACCTGAAAGGTGACGCCCTTGGTGGTGGCGCCGAGCGTGTCCAGCAGCGGGCCGAGCGAGGCCATCTTGTCGGCCACCGCCGGGTAGTCGCGCTCGACCTGCACCAGCTTGGGCATCGTGCGGCCGGGCACCGGTTCGCACTCGCCGCGCTTCCAGTCGGTGACCCGGCCATGCGGACAGGCGAGTTCGTCCGGGGTGTCGTGCAGCAGCGGCGCGGCCACCACGTCGGTACGGGTGCCCAGGTGGTCGCGCGCGAGGTCGCTGAACGCCCGCGCGATGGTCATGAACGCGTCCCAGTCGGTGCGGGTCTGCCAGGGCGGCGCGATGGCCGGGTTGAACGAGTGCACGAACGGGTGCATGTCGGTGGTGTTCAGGTCGTGCTTCTCGTACCAGGTCGCAGCCGGCAGCACCACGTCGGAGTAGATCGTGGTCGAGGTCATCCGGAAGTCGAGGCTGAGCAGCAGGTCGAGCTTGCCGGTGGGCGCCTGCTCGTGCCACTTCAGGTCGGTGGGGCGGCTGCCGGGTGGTGCTTCTTTTGCCCGTACGGCGTGATCGGTGCCGAGCAGATGCCGCAGGAAGTACTCGTTGCCCTTGGCCGACGAGCCCAGCAGGTTGGCCCGCCACACGGTGAGCACCCGGGGGAAATTCTCCGGCGCGTCCGGGTCCTCGCAGGCGAACCGCAGGTCGCCGCCGGTCAGCCGGCGCACGATGTGGTCGGCCACCGGTTCGCCGGACGCGGCCGCCTCGTCGGCCAGGTCGAGCGGGTTGCGGTTGAAGTGCGGCACCGACGGCATCCAGCCCATCCGCGCCGAGGCCGCGATCAGATCCGCGGTCGACCGGCCGGCGAACGCGCTGTCCTCGCCGGCCGCGGTCAGCGTGGCCGCCGAGAACGGGTCGTAGCGGTACTGGTCGGTGTGCAGATACCAGTACGCCGTCTGGATCATCTGCCGGCCCGGCCGGGACCAGTCCGAGGCCGTGCCCAGCACGCTGTAGCCGGTGATCGGGCGGACCTTCTCCTGGCCGACGTAGTGCCCCCAGCCGCCGCCGTTGACGCCCTGGCACCCGGTCAGCGTGGTCAGCGTCAGGAACGACCGGTAGATCGTGTCGGAGTGGAACCAGTGGTTGGTGCCCGCACCCATGATGATCATCGACCGGCCGCGGGACTCCTCGGCGTTCGCCGCGAACTCCCGGGCGATCCGGGCGGCGGCCACCCCGGGCACCCCGGTGATGGTCTCCTGCCAGGCCGGGGTGTACGGCTCGGCGGCGTCGTCGTAGCCGGTGGGCCAGGTGCCGGGCAGCCCGTCGCGAGCCACTCCGTACTGGGCGAGCAGCAGGTCGAACACGGTGGTGACCACGTGGTCGCCGATCCGCCGGACCGGGACGCCGCGCCGCATGTGCGCGGCGGCCCCGGAGGAGGTGTCGAAGCGTGGCAGCACGACCTCGACCGCGGGCTCCTTGCCGCCGGTGACGGACAGCAGCGGCCGCACGTCGCCGAGGTCGAGGTTCCACTTCCCGGCGCCGGCCGGCCCGTACCGGTAGCCGAGCGAGCCGTTCGGCACCACGGGCATCCCATCCGCGTCGAACAGCACGGTCTTGAACGCGGCGTGCTCAGTGGCCGCCAGCGCTCCGGGCAATTGGGCCGCGGTGAGCATCTTGCCCGGCTTGTACGTGCCGTCGCCGGCGTCGTCCAGGGTCACCAGGAACGGCAGGTCGGTGTACTTGGTGACGTAGTCGGTGAAGTAGCCGGTCGGCCGGTCGACGAAGAACTCCTTCAGGATGACGTGTCCCATCGCCATTGCCAGCGCCCCGTCGGTGCCCGGCGCCGGTGCCAGCCACTCGTCGGCGAACTTCACGTTGTCCGCGTAGTCCGGCGCCACGGCGATCACCTTCTGGCCGCGGTACCGCGCCTCGGCCATCCAGTGCGCGTCCGGGGTCCGGGTAACCGGCAGGTTCGAGCCCCACATGATCAGGTAGCCGGCGTCCCACCAGTCGCCCGACTCGGGCACGTCGGTCTGGTCGCCGAACATCTGCGGCGAGGCCACCGGCAGGTCGGCGTACCAGTCGTAGAACGACAGCATGGCCCCGCCGAGCAGGTTGTAGAACCGGGCGCCGGCCGCGTGCGACACCATCGACATGGCCGGGATCGGCGAGAACCCGGCCAGCCGGTCCGGCCCGTACTCCTTGATCGTGTGCACGTGCGCCGCCGCGATCATCTCGGTGGCCTCGTCCCAGGTGGCCCGCAC
>NZ_BOMV01000146.1 GCF_016862375.1 Paractinoplanes rishiriensis
GGCCGGTGGCGTAGGCGACGGCACCACCACCAACCGCACCACACCGACCCGGGTCGGCACCGCCGCCACCTGGACCGGCCACGTCGCGACCGGCTACCACACCTGCGCCCTGCCCGCCGACGGCGCCGTGTGGTGCTGGGGCAACAACGCCAGTGGGCAGCTGGGCGACGGCACCACGACCGGACGGACGACGCCGGCACAGGTGGCAGTGCCGAGCTGACGTTCTCCCGGGACGGCCGGGACTCGCGATGCGCGCGGGTCCCGGCCGGTCAGCTCCGGCCGCCGCGCGTCAGTCCGAGCGGCAGGTCGGCGGCAGATGCTGTGCACCGCCATCCTGGCAAGGAGGCGATCACCCACCCGATCACCACCCGATCACCCACCCGATCACCCCGATCACCCACCCGCAGGCACGTCCGCCGGGATAAAAGCCGCATTGGTCCCTATTGGATAGCGCCGTGTGTAGATCTTGGTGAGTTCCTGTTCGCCCGAGGTCTTCTGCATGGTGCGGCGGTGTCGCGATATCAAGTCCCGCCCGGCCAAACGGCGCTCGCCCAGGCGTTTTGCAGCAAGCATCCACCCTGGCCGGCTCCCGCGATGCGATGTTGTCGATCTGCTGTTCGGGGATAGTTCGGGGATGACAGCCGATCTCCAAGATCTGGCTGGGCGATCCATCCGTGCCACGTAAAGCAGTAATTATCGGATTTGTGCCGATGGGCTACCGCTTTGCCAGACGGCCCGGCCAGGGCGGGGCAGGCCGAGGCGGGGCAGGCCGAGGCGGGGCAGGCCGAGGCAGGGCAAGGCCGAGGCAGGGCAAGGCCAAGGCAGGGCAGGGCGGCGTCGCCCGCGGACCCGGCTCGGCGGGTCCGCGGGCGGGCGTGCTCAGTATCCGTAGATCATCTTGTAGGCGACCTCGGGCAGGAACTGGCCGGCCGAGGAGCCGCCGCCGACGCCGCAGTTGCCGTCGGACTCGCCCGGGGTCTTGAGCCACAGCAGCATCTCGGCGCCACCGCCGGTCTGGGTCGGCGTGCCGATCTTGCGGCCGGCCGGATTGCACCACTCGCCGTTGGAGCCCTTGCCGTTGCGGCTGGTGTCGATCACGAACGGCTTGTTGTGGCCGTAGTTGCGCAGGCTGGCCGCGACGTTGTTGCCGTAGTTGGTGTTCTCGCCGGTGGTGAAGTAGTTGGACACGTTGAGCGAGAAGCCGTGCGCGTTGCCGATGCCGGCCATGTTGAGGCGCTCGGCCATGGTCTGGGCGGCGACCCAGCCGGGATTGCCGGCGTCGAGGTAGGCCCAGGTGTTGGGTGCCTTGGACCGGAACTGGCCGGCGGCGCGCGAGAGCATGCCGACCCGGTCGTTGATCTGTGCCTGGCTCATGCAGCTGAAGTCGCCCAGCGAGTCCGGCTCGAGGACGACCACGGCGGGCCGGTTGCCGATCGCCGAGGCAAAAGCAGAGATCCAGGAGTCGTACGCGGCGACGCTGCCGGCGCCCCCACCGGAGTGCCCGCCGCAGGCGTCCCGGCCCGGGATGTTGTAGGCGACCAGGAGCGGGAGCTTGTCGGCAGCATCGGCGGCGCCGACGTACGAACCGACCGCGGACCCGATGTCACCGCTCCAGTTGCCGAACCAGCTGGCCATCGGCTTCTGCGCGATCTCGGACCGGATGGCCGCGGCCCGTCCGTCGCCGGGATTCGCGGCGGCCCAGGAGGCCGGGCTGGAGTTCGGGTTCACGTAGAACCCGCTGGTCTGGCTGATCGGATCGGCGTGCGCGGCCGACGAGGCGAACACGATCGCCGGTATCGCCAGCGTCAGCGCGGCGGACACCGTCAGCAGGGATCTTTTCATCGTGGGGCTCCTAGAGGGGGAGAAAACTGGAAGCGCTCCCAGCGACACTCATACATGGAGGTCGATCTGATGCTGGGCATGTGCCGGGAATATGTCAAGGGCAGCGAGCGTGACTCCGAGCGGTTGGTGAAAGAAACTGGGACCGCTTCCAGTCGACGTTCCGGACCGTCGACGGGCTGCGGACCGGCCGTTACGATCACCGGAATGGCGGCATCGGCACCCCGGCGGCAACCCACCCTCGACGAGGTGGCCGAGCGTGCCGGCGTGTCCCGGTCCGCGGCGTCCCGGGTCATCAACAACGCGCCGCACGTCAGCCGCGCCACCCGCGACGCGGTCGAGCGGGCCGTCAAGGACCTGGGCTACCTGCCCAACCGCACGGCCCGGGCGCTGGCCACCCGACAGACCGGAATCGTCGCCCTCGCCGTTTCGCACGACGATCCCGAGTTGTTCGCCGATCCGTTCTTCGCGCAGGTCATCGTGGGTGTGTCCGCGGCTCTCGAGGAGACCGACCTGCACCTGCTGCTGTGCCTGGCCAGTTCCGGCCGGGGCCGGTCCCGGCTCACCAACCTGCTGAACACCCGCGGCGTCGACGGCATCATGCTGATGGCGCTGCGCGGGGACGATCCGCTCACCCACATCGTGCGGAAATCCGGCCTACCGGCGGTGTACGGCGGCCGGCCCCTGCACTTCGAGCCGCAGTGGTACGTCGACTCGGACAACGTGGGCGGGGCGCGGCTCGCCACCGAGCATCTCGTCGGCCTCGGCCGGACCCGGATCGTCACGATCACCGGACAGCAGGGCACCGAGGTCGGCGAGGCTCGGCACCGCGGCTACCGCGAGGCCATGGTGATGGCCGGCCTGACCCCGTACGGCGAGGCGGCGGGCGATTTCACCGAGGCCAGCGGTGCCGCGGCGATGACCGCCCTGCTCGACCGGCACCCGGATCTCGATGCCGTGTTCGCGGCCAGCGACAACATGGCGGCCGGTGCGCTGCGCGTGCTGCGTGAGGCCGGCCGGTCGGTGCCGGCGGAGGTGGCCGTGGTGGGCTTCGACAACCTGGGCATCGCCGGCCGGACCACCCCGCCGTTGACCACGGTCCATCAGCCGATCCAGGCGCTGGGCCGGGAGATGACCCGGCTGCTGCTCGGACTGATCGCGGGCGAGGACCGGACCTCCATCATTCTGCCGACCCGGTTGGTACTTCGCGAATCCGCCTAGTAAAAAGCCGGAAATTGCGCACTGAAAAAGTGTTACGAACTGCCGTTCGCCCATTGTCGCGATGAGTTATTGAGGGTTTGGGAGCGCTCCCGTAGCATGTCTGAAACGGCCGGTAACGCTCACCAAACAATGTCCCCTGTGAATGCGTTGGCCGCCATCCCCCTCAGGAGAATGGCTTTATGTCCAGATTCAGAGCGACCAATGTCGCCCTGGTGTCGGCCGGTGTCGCGGTGCTCGCGGCGACGACAGTTGTGGTGGCGCTGCCGGCTGCCGCGGCCGCGGGCTGTTCGGTGAACTACACCGTGGCGTCGCAGTGGCAGGGCGGTTTCGGTGCCAGCGTGACCATCACCAATCTCGGCGACCCGCTGAGCGGTTGGACGCTGG
>NZ_BOMV01000147.1 GCF_016862375.1 Paractinoplanes rishiriensis
TCCACCGCGCGGGCCCCAGCCACTCAGCTGACTTCAACTCAACGCCCGTGACGGCCTTTCCGTGGTTCGGTTGCGCCGGCCGCTGACGCCACCGCAGGCCGAGCGCCGCCCCACGCAGACGCAAGGTCCTGGATCGCCGGCGGCAGTTCCCCAAGAGGAAAGGTCACGGCGGCGATGATCCTTCCACGCGGCACCGGGCGCATCTTAATTTAGCCGCGAGTCTTCGATACGCAGCGTGACAACCAGCGCTGCTTCTCGGCTCGCGGACATGCCGATGTGAGTGCGCGTCTTGTTTGCAAACGTTAAGCGTTACCGATAGATCTCGTTTACGATGATCACGATTGCGGTCGACTGAATACTCGAACGATAGCAAGTCAGCACGCGCATATATAAGCAGGGTTCATTCGAATTATGGAGGTAGGCTTCGGTGTCTCGGATGCTATCGGGAACTGATGTTACGGTAATCGTCGCCTATCGTCTCCTACAGTTTCAGGACAGTGAGGGAGGCGAAGATCTGCCGACTCCCAGGAAAGTTGGGCACCGATGGCTCAGCGTCGGGGCATCGACTATTCTTATAGAGTCGGGTGAGGACATCGGTAGCGCCCAGATTCGTTTCGAATTATGGGACGCCCCTCCAGCGCCTCTGGAGGCGCGGTGGCAACTCGACGAGGAGGTTAGACTTTACTTGCCGTCCGGGCGAATAACGGTGATTGAGATCGCGGCCGGTGGTCAAGGAGATGTATTCGTGGTCGGCGAACCGGGCCACTACCGACTGCGCCTGGCCTGGCGTGACGGTGAACAGTATCCCAGGCGGACGAGACCTGAGGCGTTTGCGCTGGCTCAGTTCTGGATAGATGGTGTCGCGTGATGCGAGTTTGTCGGGCTCGGAGGTTGCGGTATGCGCCGCAGCACCGCGTCAGTTAATAAATTCGCGATCAATGAAACGCAGAACGAGCTTTAGGAGCCATAGGGAACGCCCTAATTTGCCGCGATCCGCTCGCTGCTCGTCACAATATCGATCGCGTGTCAGACGAGTGGCGGCAGATCCGGCCGCTGGTACAGCAAGCCACCGCTGTGCCCGCACAGCGGGTCGCCGACCCGGCCCGGCTCGGGGCGGTCCTGCTCGATGGCTGGTCACCTGGAAATCCTCGACATCGACTACCGCGGCCGGCTCCCCGAATTCCGCAACCTGCTTCGCAGCGTCACCCACTTTCAGAAATCTACCGAGTATGGGAGTAAACGTATTGAATACAGCTCCACAAATCAAAGCGTTCCCGATGGATCGAGGCCGTCTCGCCTAATATCTGCACTTCGTAGAACTTACTTCCACTTGCCGTAGTTGGCTCGAATCAGATCAACCAAATCGGGATCGACGGCGCGCGCGGCTGCCGCCGCACGGGGAACATCGGCGTACTCAAGGAGCGTGATATTGAAATGGTAATCCACGTCCATGGCATCCGGCCCGGCGTAGGCCAAGAGAGCGCGACAGAATTGGCAGAAGCGCTGGACTAAGTCACCCGAGGATGCCGCGTCATCAAGACGCTCAACTATTGGAAAAACAGCATGAATAGTATACTCGAAGACGGAAATTTCGGTAGGCAGCCGTTCCTCGTCGATGGCCCGCACCAACTCTTCCGAAATGAGACTGTTGACGATCTCTCGCGACTCGGGGAAAAATCTCCAAACCAACGTACCGTAATTTCCTAGAATCCCACTCATTCTCGCCCCCGTTCATAACCTTACGCGCCCGGAGCCACGAACATCTGACCGCTTGGCGATCGGACGTACGTGCTGCCTGCAGCGTCGCCACCGCAGCGGCCATGCGGCTTGGCGACCTTTGTCCGTCCGCTTCTTCATCTGGCCGCCGATGATGCTCGTTCCGTGTCATCCATGAAGGAGCGGGGTCGGTCAAGTCACTGGTTTGAGCTGTTTTACGGGTGGTCCGGGGCGTCGGCGGGCGCGGGGGGTTGCCGCGGCGTGGCCGCGGTGTTGACGGTGTTGGTGTGGTCGTGTTCGCCATGTTCCGGGTGATGCCGGAAAGGGCAGGCCGAAGGCTCGGCTGCCGGTCATCCATTCGTCCAGCGCGGGTGCGGTGGGCATGGTGATTTACGACCGTGACCGGGCGGGGTCAATCAAGAGGGCGACCACGCCGTCGGCCGTCGGGGTCAGACACAGAACGACCCGCGTCCGGTCACGTCCGAGCCTGCTCACGCCGCCTTCGCAGTCGGCTCGAGGGCACGGATGTGTCCGTCGCGCAGACCGTAGAAGACGAGAGTGAGCAGCTTGCGGGCCACCGCGACGGTGGCGATGTTACGACCCCGGCGTTCCGCGATCCGCGTGCGTGTCTGGTCGAGCCAGCCGGCGCTGCGGGCGCCCTGGGCGGCTTCGACCGCGGCCCACCGGACCAGGGTCGAGCCTTGTTTGGTGATCGGTCCGCGATGCACCACGGTGTCGGACTCGCGGTGCTTGGGTGTCAGCCCGGCCCACGAGCTCAACTGGGCAGGGCCGGCGAAGCGGGTGACGTCGCCGATCTCCGCGACGAAGATCGCCGCCAAGGTCGGTCCGACGCCCGGCACCTTCTGCACGGCGTGGAAGCCGGGGTGATCGGCCAGCGCCGTCCGTAGCGGTCCGGCGAGTGCGGTGAGCTCGAAGTCGATCGCGTCGATCAGCCGCAGCAGCGCGTTGACCCGCAGCCGGTAGGCCGCGTCCAGCGGTGCGGTGCTCAACCACTGCCGGCCGGCGACGCCGAACAGATCCGTCACCGGCGGGTGCAGGCCTTGTTTGGCCAGCACCCCGTGCACGGAGGCTTTCATTCCGGTGCGCCAGGCGACCAGCTTGGCGCGGTGCCGAACGATCTCCCGCAACTCGCGGACCGCCGGCGGGGCGATCCAGCCCTCGGGTAACCGGCCCATCCGCAGCAGGTCTGCCAGGTCGCAGGCGTCGCGAATATCGTTCTTGACCCGCCGGTAGGCGAACCCTTTCACCCCGAGCGGGTGCGCCAGATGCACCTGAGCGCCCGCGTCGGCCAAGACGTCGGCGGCCCAGTACCAGCCGTAGGTGGCTTCCAGCACCACCTGCGGCCGCTCACCCGCCTTCGCGATCTCCGCACGCAGCGAACGCGACCGGATCGTTGTCGATCCGGCAACTGGCCAGCCGCTGCCCGGCCTGGTCCATCCGCACGATCACCGACCGGCGACGATGCAGATCGATACCCACGATCTGCGGGCCGTCGTACTCTGCTGACATGTGGGGCCTCCTTCGTCGGTTGACGTGAGCACCCCGAGCATCCCGCCGGGAGTCACGAGGAGCGAGGCCCCGCTCCTTCATGCCATCAAGGGTCACGACGAAGTCGTGTGCGGAGGTTGCACA
>NZ_BOMV01000148.1 GCF_016862375.1 Paractinoplanes rishiriensis
AGGAGTTCAGCGTGATCCTGCGTTGCCGGCCACGCGACGCCGCGGACCGTCATGGAGCCAGGTCGTGAGGGTCCTCGCGCGGATGCAGGTGCTGCCGGTGGCTTGCCCACTGTGTGATCAGCCGACACAGCGGGCGCACGCCTATCACCGCCGGCAGATCGCCGCCCTGCCGGTGGCCGGTCGTGGCGTCGTGGTCAATGCGCTGGTCCGGCGACTTCGGTGCTTTGACCGCACGGTGCCCCCACGATCGTCGTGCAGGCCGAGCCGGTGCGGCGGTGCTGCACGTCTCGGTGTCCGATCTCGCGCTGCACTGTGCTGCCTCCGACGCGCACCGTTGCCGTCCTAGGAACCTAGCCCTACAGGCTTCGGGCTCCGATCACTCGTACGAGTGGCGCATCGTCAACGGGGCAACGACCAGGCTGCATCCTCGCGTCGAACCTGCGCGATCCAACCCGAGGAAGAAAGGACATGTCGTTGACAGCGAAGGACACCAAACCCAAGAAACGACGAGATCTTGACTGTCGAAGAGGTGGCAGAAATTCTCAAGGTGTCAGTCGGCACCATCAGAAAATGGCGATTTGAGAGGACCGAAAGGCTTCCGCGTTGGCAAGTATCTACGTTTCCGGCGGTCGTCAGTCGAGCAGTTTATTGCGGAGCGCGAAGCGGAACAGTTCTATTAGGAAATCAAGAGGAACGACGTAAAAAGCGACACACGGTTTAGGAACAGTTTGTTCTTGTTGCTCTGACTTGCTGCGACGTACTGTCTGACGCCTGGCGTGCCAGATACGTGCCAAACGCATTAAGCAATGACGAGGAGCGATGAGCAAATGGCCAACACACGACGAGGCTGGGGCGCGGTCCGCAAGTTGCCGAGCGGCCGGTTCCAGGCGCGATATCCGGATCCTGACACGGGCAAGCTGGTGCCAGGGCCGGTCACCTTTGCTGATCGCAAGAGTGCAGATCGGTGGTTGTCCCGCAAGAGAACGGAAATCGACGACGGCACCGCCACTAACGAAAAGGCGGCAATGCGGCCGCTGAGCAGTTGGTGGCCCGGCTACGAGAACTCCATTCAACATCTTAAGCTGGGAACCAAGGTGGGCTACGTCCGGGAGTGGCGGCTGCGAGTGGCGCCGACATTCGGCGCGATGCCGGTTCGTCGCATCAATGGCAACCGGATCGACGACTGGGTCGCCGACATGATCGCGGCGGGTGTCAGCGTGTCGAGAGTTGTCGAGGCACTGGGCGTGTTGAAACGGGTCCTCGACCGCGCCGTCCGCGACCACGCGATCGCCCGCAATCCTGCCACGGACCGGTCCATCAAGCTGAAAATGCCGCCTCGCCTTGAGCGGCCAGTCTTGACGCCGGCCGAGGTGGAGAAGCTGACCTGCGGCATGAGACTGCCGCGTGATCGCGCACTCGTCCGCCTACTTGCGTACGGAGGACTGCGGATCGGCGAGGCGTTAGCCCTCCGTTGGTCGGACATAAATTTCAAAGGTAGGACGGTGACGATACGTCTCAGCGTCGAAGACACCACGGGAAAGCTGGTCGTCGGGCCGACGAAGAGCTACGCCGTTCGTACGGTGGATCTGCCGGATGCGGTCATCGAGGAGATCCAAGGGCTGCGAAAAACGGCCTTGCTGATCTTCCCCAGCCGGTTGGGTCGGCACCTTCGATACCGGAACTGGCGGCGCGATCAATGGGATAAAGCGGTTGTTCGTTCCGGTGTCGAGGCCCTCCCACATGATCTGCGAGGAACGTGTGCGTCCCTTTTGATCGACGCTGGAGCGAGCGTCAAGGATGTTCAGAAGCACCTCGGCCACGAGGACGAACTCACGACGCTGCGCCTCTACGTCCGAGTTCGTCCGGGCCGCTCGGCCGACCTCGTCGAGCGACTCAACAAACTTATCGCCGAAGCCGCCTGAATCTGCCCGCTAGTAGACGCCGATAGCCTGACAAAAAGCCTGTCATCCGAACACTTCTAACGCACAAATGGATACGACGCAGAGGGCGCTCGATCTCGACGAGCCTCTGTGCCGTAGCGCTGAGAGAACGAAGTAGGCGCGATCGCTGGTGCCTCCGGCGGCTCGCCGCTCCGTGCCCACCAGGCCAGTGAACGAGGAGATGAGATGTTGGACGCGCATGCAGGCGAACCTCGTCGCACGGTGACGACTCGACTCGCCACGTCGTCGACCGCCCGGGCCACCGGGGCGACCGACAAATCCGCTTCGCCCCGGGCGAGTCAGCCGTCAGGGCAGAACACCGCATGCCTTAGCTGCCGCACTGCTGACCAGTTGCAGTCGGTCCCGGTGATTTATCGCGAGGACCGGCAGGTCGTCAACCTTCGCGGTCAGATTCATGGGACTTTTGCGTTTCCGGTTGCCGTTCGGGCTCGCGGTGTCCGGCGGAGTGCTCTCGCCGCGTCGTTGGCGCCGCCCCGCGGTTTCGGCCGGCGTGCTCTGCCGGTGGTGAAACTCGGGTTCGCGGCGCTGTTGGGACTTACGGCGCTCGAGGTCGGTCTGTCGCACAGCGTGGGGCCGGCGACAGGGCCGTGGGTGTTCGGGACCGCGTTTGTGGCCGCGGGCGGCGCAGCTGTCTGGCGGCTTCGACGGCGCGAGCGAGGTCACCGTGGCCGGCAGGCTCAGCGTGCACTGTGGTTGTGGCGGCGGTGCTGGTACTGCAGGCGGTGTGGGCGGGTCTCGCTGTTGTCGCCTGCGGTATCGACGACCCTGTCCGCTGCCGAGCTAGCGGATTCTCTGCTGGCGTTGACGGACCGTCTTCAATGGCGCCCTGTCGCTGCTACGACAAGGGACGGGTGAGCCGAGCGAACGGCAGCGGCTGCGGAGACCTGCGTGTCTTCATGCCGTCATCTTGACCAGCTTGTGCGTGTAACGGCCGTAGTACGTGCCGGTCGTTCTGTTGGTGTGGCGCGCGGTAGTGTGCCCGGCCGGTACTGGTATGACGTCCTGTCGTGCCCTGCAATTGCCGGATGAGTGCTGCATCACTCGTTTATGCCTCAGTTCAGGGCCTGATCCGTGGCGGTTATGGCACCTGCGCGGTTTAATTGTTTCGATAGAGTCGTAGAGAAACCATTTGGGAGTGAAGTAGTGGCTAAGTGA
>NZ_BOMV01000149.1 GCF_016862375.1 Paractinoplanes rishiriensis
CCTGCCCATCGCGGGAGCCAGCCGGCGGCGAAGACGGCCGCGCCGAGGCTGAGCAGGACGATCGGGAACACGTTCCAGGCGCCGCGCAGGGCCGGGCCTGCGGCGAAATCGCCGCCCATGATGGTGACGCCGGCCGAGGTGGCCAGGGCCGTACCGGTGATCAGGACCGCGGCGGCGGCGGCGACGACGGTGCTCTCGGCGCCGATCAGGCGGGTACGGCTGACCGGGGCGCTGGCCAGCAAGGTCAGCCGCCGGTCGGTTTCGGCGTCGATGAAGCCGCCGATCCGGACCGCGGTGAAAGCACCGGCGGGCAGGGCGAGGATGGCGAACAGGGTCGCGGTGAACCCGCTGATGCTGCCCAGCGAGTTGAAGCCGGCCTGGGCGGCTTGACCGGCGAGTGCCGGGTTGTCGCGCAGGAAGTCGGTTACCGACACGGCCGTCAGCCCGATCAGCAGGTAGTAGGCGCCGACCCCGATCATCCAGCCGGCCAGCGGACGCAGCACCCGGCGTGCCGCGAAGGTTTCCACGCTGCCCAGCAGGTGCAGCCGCGGGCGGCGGCCGGCCGCGGCCGGGAGTAGGCCGCCTTGGATGTCGCGGTGGCCGGCGGCGGTCAGTGCCGCCGCTGCGACGAGCACGACGGCGACGGCCAGAAGCAGTAGCGGCCAGGCGCGGTCCTCGACGTAGGGGCCGCTGCGGGCGAGCACACCGAACGGTGACAGCCAGTGCAACCAGCCCAGCGCGGTGACACCGTCGCCGATCATGCGGGCCAGCAGGCCGAGGCCGAGCACCGCGACCGCCGCGCCGGTCGCGGGCGACCGGGTGGGAAAGATCTGGGCGGTGCATGCGGCCACCGCGACGAAGAACATGCCGAGCAGCCCGGTGCCGGCGCCGTGCACCCACGCGCCGGGCGGTGGGGTGCCTGCCAGCAGCAGCACACTGGTGATGCCGATCCCGGTGGCGGCGGGGACCGTCAGCACGGCAGCGAGGTGGCGGATCATTGCGTTGCGCACCGGTGTGCGGCCGGCCAGCAGCAGGTCCCATCGGCCGGCGTCTTCCTCACCGCGGGTGATCCGGGTGGTGGCGAGGATCGACCAGACGGCCAGCACCACGGCGGTGACCGTGCCGACCCGCCAGACCGTGAAACCTCCCGCGGTGTCGAGGCCGGCCGGGGTGCCGAACAACATCCGGATGGCCGGGTTCGCGGCGAGCGCCTGCAGGCTGCCGGCCGCGGCCGGGTCGGACATCACCTGCTGATAGGTGGCGGCGACCATCGCGGTCATCCCGGCGGCGAGGCCGGTGACGATGAGGCCCCCGCGGCGGATCTGCCGGATCGCCAGCCAGGTCACGGCCCGGCCCGGCGCGGGATGGACCGCGAGGCTGACGGTGGTGGAGCCGGGAAGGGTTTCCAGGTTCATCAGGACACCTGCGCCCCGTAGTAGTCGAGGAAGATCTCCTCCAGGCTCGGTTCCCGTACGGCGAGGGCGGTGACATTCGCCGCGGCCAGCGCCTGCAACGCCGGTGCCGGCGCACCGGTCAGGGTGAACCGCAACCGACCTTCGCCGGAGCTCTGCACGGCCTCGACCCCGGCGACCGCCTGCAGGTCGGGAGCCGCACCGGTGTAGGAGATCGTCACCTCCGACCGGTGCAAACCCCGCAGCGAGCCGATCGTGGCGACCTCGACGAGACGGCCGGCACGCAGGATACCGACCCGGTCGCAGACGGCTTCGACCTCGGCGAGCTGATGCGAGCTCAGGAACACCGTCTGCCCACGGTCGCGGGCCTGCCGGACCGCGGTACGGAACTCGCGTTCCATCAACGGGTCGAGACCGCTGGTCGGCTCGTCGAGCACCAGCAGCGGGGCCCGAGTCGCGAACGCGGCAATCAGAGCGACCTTCTGCCGGTTGCCCGTCGAATACGTACGGGCCGGCTTCGACACATCCAGCTCGAACCGCTCGACGAGCTCGTCCCGATAGCCCTGGTCGATGCCCGGTCCGGTGCGGGCCTGCAGGTGCAGGACCTCGGCGCCGGTCAGCTGCGGCCACAACGCCACATCGGCGGGCACATAGGCCAGGAACCGGTGGGCTCGGGCGACATCGGCGGCGTCGACGCCGAAGATCTCGGCCCGCCCGGCGGTCGGCCGGGCCAGGCCGAGCAGCAGCCGGACGGTGGTGGACTTGCCGGCGCCGTTGGGGCCGAGGAACCCGAACACCTCACCCGGGTCAACGTCCAGATTCAGCGTGTCGAGCGCGGTGAGACGGCCGTACCGTTTCGTGAGATCGACGGCGCGCAGTGCGGGATCGGTCATCGCAGGAAGCCTTTCGGTCGACGTGGATCATTGACCGCCGACCAGACTTCCCGGCACACCTGTCGCTCACCGTACTCCCCGCACGCACCCGGCGGGAAGCCTCAGCTGCGCCCGGCGGCGTCCTGTTCATAGACGTCGGGCACCCCGTCGGCGTCCGTGTCGAGTTCCTCAGCCGCACGCACCTGCCGGTAGTGCCGGTTGCGGACACGCAGAATCACGGCGGCCAGCAGCGCGGCGATCAACGACCCGGCCAGGATCCCGATCCGGGCATGCTCGTCCTTCTCACTTCCGGCACCGAACGCGAGTTCCCCGATCAGCAGCGACACGGTGAACCCGATCCCGGCCAGCAGCGCCAGCCCCAGCACGTCCCACCAGCTGACCCCGTCACCCAGCGAGGCGCGCGTGACCCGCTGCACCAGCCACGTCGCTCCCAGCACCCCGGCGCACTTGCCGAGCACCAGGCCCGCGACGATCCCGATGGTCACCGGATCGCGCAGCGTGGCGCCCAGCCCGCCGGCCCCGGCGATCGACACCCCGGCGGCGAAGAAGGCGAATACCGGCACCGCCACCCCCGCCGACAGCGGCCGCCACCGGTGCTCGAAATGCTCCGCCAGACCAGGTCCCGGCCCCTCGGACCGGCGCAGCA
>NZ_BOMV01000150.1 GCF_016862375.1 Paractinoplanes rishiriensis
GGCGGCAGATCCGGATGGTTAAGATGTCGCGTCAATGCACTCTGGGTGTTTCACAAGCGGTTCGAACCGTATTCGATTTTTTGAAGTGCCATCGCGTACACATCGAACGTGTCACTGACAGAACGCGACGAGGGAAGGTGACGGCCCATCCACCGGTTGGCTGAGCGTGATCGATGGTAGGTGTTCGCATCTGCAAACGGGCAGACCGCTGGCGTGAAGGGGCTGTGGCCAGTGTGAACCGGAGCACTTCGTCTTGCTCCCGTGCCAGCACGGCGGGTGGGGTCAACGCATGGCTCTGATCTCGTATGACAAGGCAGCGGCTGCCGCTTTCCAGGCGACCCGGCACTTGGGCGACGACGATCTCGCTGCCTGGCGTGCGGCGATCAGCCGTTACCTCGATCCCCGGCCGGGGGCACGCCTGCTCGACCTCGGCTGCGGCACCGGCAGCTGGGCCCGAGCGTTCCGCACCTGGTGGCCCGACATCGACGTGGTGGCGGTAGAGCCCGCCGCCGCCATGCGCGAGCGTGCCGTGTTCCAGCCCGTCCTGCCCGGAGCCGCCGACGACATACCGTTCGCGGACGCAAGCCTCGACGGGGTGTGGCTGTCGACCGTGGTTCATCACGTTCCCGACCTGATCGCTGCCGCCCGGGAGATCCGCCGGGTGCTCAGGCCTGGTGCCCCGGTTCTGATCCGATCCGCGTTCGCTGGCCGACACGAGGCGATCAGCCTGTTCCACTGGTTCCCCGAGGCGGTCGCGGTGCTCGACCGGTATCCGAGTATTGAGGGCGTCGAGACGGCTTTCGCGGTCGCCGGATTTACCACCGCGTGGTGCGAGCCGGTTCCGCAGGTGACCGCTCGGTCGGTTGCTGAGGCAGCCGCCAGCCTCCAACGCGAGGCTCACACCCCCCTGCGGCTGATCAGTGACGAGGCGTACGCCGCTGGCATCACCCGGCTGCGTGAAGCGGCGAGGACGCAGTCCGGGCCGGTTGTTGACGCACTCGATCTGCTGGTGCTGCGACGTGCCCCATAAGCACATCCGAACGCAGACCCAGGCCACCGTGACGGTGTCGTAGCGACCGGTCCGCGGCCAGGTGTCCGCGCCGATGAATGGAGATGGTGTCGCGCGATGCCCCGACTTCGCTGGCCTGACCTGTGCAACGCCCGAGATCTCGGAGGTATCGCCACGTCCGGCGGCGGGCAGATTCGCGAGCGGTCTTTGGTCCGTACCGATAACCACGGCCGGCTCGAACCAGCCGGCCTCACCGCCATGCGGTCCTACGGCGTCAGCCGGATCATCGACCTTCGCTGGACGTGGGAGGCGCTGAAATATCCGAGCCCGCTGGCGGCCGACGACCGCTATCGGCTGGTCCCTGCTTGCTTCGATCCGACCGGCGACGAGGACATACCGTCGGACAGTTATCGGCTAATGGTAGATGCCAGCAAGGACCGCCTAGCTGCCGCGCTTATTACGATCGCCGAGGCGCCGCCTGGCGCCGTCGTCCTGCATTGTCATGCAGGCCGTGATCGAACAGGTCTGGTAGTGGCACTCGCGCTACGCATCGCCGGCGCCTCCGTGGACACGATCGCCGCCGATTACGCCCTCAGCAAGGGCAGCACCCCCGTCACGATGGTCAACACCCTGAACCACCTGGAAACAGGGTACGGCGGTGTCG
The DNA here is from genome assembly GCF_016862375.1 of Paractinoplanes rishiriensis. Taxonomy (GTDB): domain Bacteria; phylum Actinomycetota; class Actinomycetes; order Mycobacteriales; family Micromonosporaceae; genus Actinoplanes; species Actinoplanes rishiriensis. Next base: position 1,674 of record NZ_BOMV01000150.1, read on the forward strand.
CAAATTACCTGATCGATTCTGGTGTCACGCCGGCCCAGCTGGCCGCAGTACAAGCTCGGCTCACATAACAGATGGAAGCTCGCCGGACTAGCTCCGCAAACGGTCGTCGCGCCATGACAGCGGCATGTCAGTGCAGGCCGCCGCCGAACTGGGCAATCCCAGCCGACGCATCCCCGCCGACGCCGTCTATAACGGGCTTCGCCTCGGGCAGGTACCCGCACGGCGCGGTCCCAACGGACGCTGGTGCATCCCCGTGGAATCCGGCCGCCCGGAGATCTACCAGCAGCGGATCGCCGGATCCGTCGGACTTAAAGAGGCGACCGATCCCACGGCGGCGTCCCACCACCAGGCATTGCCAGATTGCCGCAGATAGCGGACCGATCCTGTCCGCCGGGTGTGCCAGGGTGGTGGCCGCAGCAGCGTTTGATTGGAGAACACCGGTGAGCAAGCGCATCCAAGTCACCTTCGACGCTCACGACCCGGCGGCGGTGTCCGCCTTCTGGCGCGACGCCCTCGGCTACGAATACCCCGGGCCGCCCGGCGTCACGCTGGCTCCCGGCGCCGACCCATTGGCCGCGTGGGCGGAGTTTCTCGATCGCGCCGGCGTGCCGGAGGAGGAGCGCAACGGCCGATCGGCCCTCGTGGACCCCGACGGGCAGGGGCCGCGACTGTTCTTCCAGAAGGTACCCGAGGGCAAGGTGGCCAAGAACCGCCTGCACCTCGACATCCGGGCCGCCCCCGGCCTACAGGGCGACGAGCGGTGGGCGGCATTGCTCGCCGAATCCGACCGGCTGGTCAAGCTCGGCGCCACCCGGATGCGGCTCCACGAGCCCACTCCTCCGTTCAACCTCGGCTGCGTCGTGATGACCGACCCGGAAGGCAACGAGTTCTGCCTGGACTGACCAGCGGCGTCGCGGTTCACCTCGCTTCTGCGCCGGCAGGCGGCGGCTTTGGCGCCCCGGCCGGCCATCGCGCCCCTGACGGGCAGCGCGACGCGGGGATGCCCTCGGATAACGACGGCGTCCCGCGAACGAGCGTCGCCGGAGTCAAGCAAGGCGGCGGCAAACGCACGCCAAAGGCGGGGATCTGTCCCAGACACAGTCCGAAGTCACGTCTTCCACATCAAGTCGAACCTCCCATCGACGCCACCACTCAAGGCGTGCGACTCGTGTCGCACTTATCAGCGGCA
>NZ_BOMV01000151.1 GCF_016862375.1 Paractinoplanes rishiriensis
CGCACGCCCGCCAAGTCTCTCACGCGGTGATCACTGGAGAGCCCGTTGCTGGGAAACTGTGCGCCGTCTAACTCGGCGCCAGATCGCCCCTTCAGGGGGCCGAGGTTCGGGAGGAGGTGACCTCGGGGCCACCCGCCTTACCTGGACGCGAAAGTGCGAGGGGACCACAGCATGGCGGGAAAGCGCGGAACGCTGCGAAGACACCGAAGTCGTTGCCGTGCAAGGCCCGCGTGATATGGCGAAGGCCAGACTGCTTGAATCCCAGTCTCCAGCGGTGGAATCGTGCACACTCCCCGACACGGTGTCTGACGTCGGGGCCGCCGGTATCGGATGATTCCGAATTTCGTCATCTCAACCCTCCTGACCGGCGGGCGACGGGCAGCGAGCCCGTTCAAGGGGACGGACAGGGACGCCTACGTCACGCTCGACACGTCTGGCGCAAGAGGAATTCGGGATGGCCTACGGGGCGCGAGCCCTACGGCCACGGAGTGTCCGTAGTAGTCGCCGGAGTCACGACCGGCCACGGCGGGCGGGAAAGCCGTCCACAGGGCGAAGGGACACAGGCGCTCACGATCAACATTGACGGTGAGGTACGCGAGATGCGAGACGCCGCAACCGTACTGGGGATCATTCGTGAACGCGGCAAGAGCGGGCTGCCGCTGGAACGGGTCTACCGGTGCTTGTTCAACCGGGATCTTTTCCTGCTCGCTTACGGGAAGATCTACCGCAACGCGGGAGCAATGACCCCCGGGATCACCCGGGAGACCGTGGACGGCACCAGCCTCGCCAAGATCGAGGCGATCATCGGGGTGCTCCGACAGGAGCGTTACCGGTGGACCCCGGTGCGACGCACCTACATCGAGAAGAAGTCCTCGAAGAAGAAGCGTCCGCTAGGGCTGCCGACATGGTCGGACAAACTGGTGCAAGAGGTGCTGCGTCTGATCCTGGATGCGTACTACGAGCCTCAGTTCTCCGACCGTTCCCACGGGTTCCGTCCGGGCCGGGGATGCCATACCGCACTGCTGGAGGTCTATCACCAATGGCGGGGCACGGTGTGGTTCGTCGAGGGCGACATCACCGACTGTTTCGGATCCTTGGATCACCAGGTCATGCGATCGATCCTGGCGGAGAAGATCCACGACGGCCGGTTCCTACGCCTGATCGACGGACTGCTGAGGGCCGGGTATCTGGAGGACTGGCGCTACCACGCCACACTCAGCGGTTGCCCGCAGGGCGGGGTGATCTCTCCGGTGCTGTCCAACATCTACCTGGACCGGCTGGACCAGTACATCGAACAGACCCTGCTGCCTGCCCACAACCGGGGGGCACGACGCACGCCATACCGGCCCTATATGCGGCTGTGGCAGCGCGCCTATCGGCTCGAACAGCAAGGTGACCACGACGGCGGTCGGGTGCTGCGTCAGCGGATGAAGACCATGCCGTCGCGCGACCCGAACGACCCGGGCTTTCGGCGGCTGCACTACTGCCGTTACGCCGACGACTGGCTGCTCGGTTTCACCGGCCCCCGGCAGGAAGCCGAACAGATCAAGGCCGAAGTCGGCCGGTTCCTGCACGAGCAGCTCAAGCTGGAGCTGTCCCCGGCCAAGACCTTGATCACGCACGGGCGGACCCAAGCCGCCCGGTTCCTCGGCTACGAGATCACGACCTTGCACGCCGACCACAAGCACGACCAGCGCGGTCACCGCAGCATCAACGCGGCGATCGGGCTGAAAGTGCCGGCCGGCGTGGTCCGCGCCAAATGCCAGCCCTACCTGCACCACGGCAAACCGATCCGGCGCACCGAACGCACCGTCGATACCGACTTCAGTATCGTGGCGCAGTTCCAAGCCGAGTTCCGGGGTGTCGCGGAGTACTACCGGCTGGCGTTCAACCGGCACCGGCTCGGTCGACTCAAGTACGTCATGGAACGGTCGCTGACCAAAACCCTGGCTCGCAAGTTCCGGATCAGGGTGGCTCAGGTCTACCGCCGCTACCGTGCCGTGCTGGACACCGAGCATGGTCCTCGCCGTGGCCTACAAGTGACCGTCAACCGCGATGGTGGACGGGCACCCCTGGTGGCCCGGTGGGGCGGTGTCACCCTGGCGCGCGACGTCACACCTCGCCCGCTTTACGACAACCCGCCCCGCGTCTGGAACAGCGGTCGATCCGAACTGGTCCAACGGCTGCTGGCCGACGCCTGCGAACTCTGCGGGTCAACCGACCAGGTGGAAGTGCACCACGTTCGCGCCCTCAAGGATCTCAATCCCAAGGGGCGCAAACACCCACCCGAATGGGTCACGCGGATGGCATCGCGCCGCCGCAAGACCCTGGTCGTCTGCCGCGTATGTCACGAGGACGTCCACGCCGGGCGTCCGACACGACACCCACGATGAGCGCTGGAGAGCCGGATGCCACGGAAATCGGGCATGTCCGGTTCGGTGGGGGGACGTCGGAAAAGGATCTGGTCACAGGCACCTCGCTGGCGTCCTACCCAACGGCAC
>NZ_BOMV01000152.1 GCF_016862375.1 Paractinoplanes rishiriensis
GCGTGGCCGCCGATTAGAGCTGAGCGGACCGGTGGATGGTCCGGCTTGACGCTCGGCGGAGAGGAACTGCGCAACCGATGCGACCAGCGTCCTGCTCGCTGCGTACGGCCGACCGGCCGGCCGTCCTGGTGGCCGGCTCCTGTGTCGGCGTCAACGTTCTGCTGGCCCTGCTCGGCATGATCGCGCCCATCCCGAGCTGGGTGATGTGGCCGGCGGCCATCCTGGGCTCCGCCGTTGGTGGCGTCGGCTGCTTGATTGCCGGGCTCACCGGGCCTGGCCGGGTCAGCACCTTCTGGAAACGCTTGGCCGTCGCGGCCACCCTCATGACCGCCGGCACAGTCGGCTGGGCCTACGACATGCTCACCGGCGACGGCGTGGCGATCAACCCGGTCACCAACGCCTTCTTCCTGGCAGCTATCGGCGTCGCGGTGGTCGCTCTGCTTCGCCTGCCGGGCCGGCGCCGCACCCGGCGGGGCACCGTGGCACTGTGGCTGGACATCGCCGTTGTCACAGTCGCGGCCATCCTGGCCGCCGGTCAGCTCGTGGCCGGCACCGACATGCCGGGTGTCCGCGGCGTCCTGGCGACGGCAATGTACGCGGTCATCCTCGGCACCTGCGGCGCCACGGTAGTCGCCGTGATCAAGGTGGGGATGGCCGGAGCAGAGCCGATCCACCCCCCGTCGATCTGGACCCTCGCACCCATCGGGCTGCTGGCACCGGTCATGTTCGTGCTCACCCCGTTCATGCAGCCCTGGCCGCACCTGAACCCGACCGTACTGTCCCTGCCGATGGCCGGGCTGCTGTTCACGCTGGCCTCCCGCGCCCAGGTCCAAGCCAACCGTGTGCCGCGCGGCCCGGCCACACAACCGCTGCCCACCGACCGGCCGCACCGGCCCTCCGTGTGGCGGCGCAGCATCAACGTCGTCCCGTACCTGGCCGTCGGCCTGACCGTCGCCATGGTGGTCGCGGTGGTCCTGCGCACCGGTTCCCTGCCGGCCACGCTCGCGATCGGCGCCGTCATGCTGATCGTCCTGGTGGTCATCCGACAGCTGCTGGCGCTCGCCGACAACACCGAACTGCTGGACCGGCTTTCCGAACAGGCCGAGCACGACGACCTCACCGGCCTGCCGAACCGCCGGTTCTTCACCGCCGCGCTGACCAACCGCACCGCCAACACCACCGTCGCGGTGTGCGACCTCGACGGCTTCGCGGCGCTCAACGACCGGCTCGGAGACGACTGCGGCGACGCGATCCTGCGCCAGGCCGCCGCCCGCATAACGCTCACCATCGACGGCGGCGCCGTCGTCGCCCGCCTGATGAGCGACGAGTTCGGCATACTGCTACCCGCCGGGCACGACCTCGCCGAAGGCCCCCAGCTCGCCGACGCGCTGCAGCACGCATTCCGGGCCCCGCTCCGCGTCGACGACCGCGACCTGCTGGTCACCGCAACCGTCGGCGTGGCCACCGGGGCCGGAGCCGACGTCCCCGACCTGCTACGCCGCGCCGAACTCGCGCTGGCGGCCGCGGCGCGTGCCGGCGGGAACCGCCACCGCGCGTACACGATTGATCTGGACGCCGGCGCCGAGCACCACGCCCAGATGGCCGCAGACATCCGCCGCGGCTTGGACCATGGTGAGTTCCGCCTGGTCTACCAACCCATCGTCCGGCTGCCACACGGCGACATACACGGTGTCGAGGCGCTCGTCCGCTGGCACCCGGACGGCGGCTCCCCGATTTCTCCCGGCGACTTCATCCCCGTCGCCGAGCACACCGGCCTGATCATCGACCTCGGCGCCTGGATCATCGACCGGGCCTGCGCCGACGCGGCCGGCTGGCAGCGCCGTCACGGCGGGGCCGCACCCTGGATCAGCGTGAACGTCTCCGCCCGGCAGCTACTCGACCCCGAACTCCCAGCGATCGTCAGCACCGCCCTGACCCGCCACGGCCTCGACCCGCGCCGCCTCACGCTGGAGATCACCGAGACCGCGGTGTTCGCCGGCGGCGCCGCAATGGCCACCGTACAGGCGCTACGCGATCTCGGCTCCGGCATCGCCCTCGACGACTTCGGCACCGGCCACTCGTCGCTGACGCTGCTGCGCACCTGCCCAGTCACCACCTTAAAGGTGGACAAGTCGTTCATCGACGGGCTCAACGGCACCGCCCAGCAGGAAGCGATCGCCACCTCCCTCAGCGGCATCGCCTCAACACTCGGACTACGCGCGGTCGCCGAAGGCGTCGAAAACGGCGACCAAGCCGCGCGCCTCCACGAACTCGGCTACCGGTACGCGCAAGGCTTCCACTTCGCCCGACCCGGACC
>NZ_BOMV01000153.1 GCF_016862375.1 Paractinoplanes rishiriensis
CCGGTGGCCGTCTGGTGGTGGTCCCGTTCGACGTGAGTCGTTCGCCGGAGGACTTCCTGCGTCTGCTGGCGCGGGAGCGGGTGACGGTGCTCAATCAGACGCCGTCCGCCTTCTACCAGCTGATCGCCGCCGACACCGGGGAAGATCTTGCGCTGCGTTGTGTGATCTTCGGTGGTGAGGCGCTGGATCTGCGGCGGTTGGAGTCGTGGCGGCATCCGGCGGCGTTGATCAACATGTACGGGATCACCGAGACCACCGTGCACGTGACCTACTTCCCGGTCGGCGCCGGCCTGACCGACGAGCCGCGCAGCCTGATCGGCCGGGGCATCCCGGATCTGCGGCTGTACGTGCTGGACGACGGTCTGCTGCCGGTGCCGGTCGGGGTGGCCGGCGAGCTCTATGTGGCCGGCGCGGGCCTCGCGCGCGGCTATCTGGGCCGGTCCGGTCTGACCGGCACCCGGTTCGTCGCGGACCCGTTCGGGGTGGCCGGCACCCGGATGTATCGCACCGGTGACGTGGTGCGGTGGAGCCCGGCCGGGGTGCTGGAGTACGTGGGTCGCTCGGACGACCAGGTGAAGATCCGGGGTTTCCGGATCGAGCTGGGCGAGATCGAGTCGGCCCTGGAGGGCGTGCCGGGCGTGGACCGGGCGCTGGTGGTCGTCGCCGAGGACCGCCTCGTCGGCTATGTCGAGTCGGGTGCCGAGCCCGACCCGGCGATGCTGCGGGCCGAGCTGGCCCGGTCGTTGCCGGAATACATGGTGCCCGCCGCGATCGTGGTGGTCGGCCAGTTCCCGCTGACCGTCAACGGCAAGGTGGACCGGGCGAAGCTGCCGGCGCCGGAGGTCACGGTCGCGGTCTCCGGGCGCGGCCCGCGGGACGCCCGCGAGGAGATCCTGTGCGGCCTGTTCGCCGAGGTGCTCGGTGTGGCCGAGGTGGGTATCGACGACTCGTTCTTCGACCTCGGCGGCCACTCGCTGCTGGCCACCCGGCTGGTCAGCCGGATCCGGTCGGCGCTCGACGTCGAATTGGCCGTGCGCGACCTCTTTGACACCGCCACGGTGGCCGGCCTGGCCCGGCGGCTGGACGCTGCCGGCGCCGGCCGGGCGGGTGTCCGGGCGGTCAGCCCGCGCCCCGAGCGGGTGCCGCTGTCCTTCGCCCAGCAGCGCCTGTGGTTCCTCAACCGCCTGGAAGGCTCGTCGGCCACCTACAACGTGCCGGTCGCGATGCGGCTGCGCGGGCCGGTCGACGAGGCCGCCCTGAGACTCGCCCTGGCCGACGTGCTCGCCCGGCACGAAAGCCTGCGGACCGTCTTCGGCGAGGACGAGGCCGGCCCGGTCCAGGTGATCCTCCCGGCCGCCGAGGTCACCCCGGTGCTGACTGTGGCCGAGGTCGGCGCCGGTGAGCTGCCGGCGCGGCTGCGCGAGGCCGCCGCCCACGAGTTCGACCTGGCCGGCGAGCTGCCGGTCCGGGTGGCGCTGTTCCGGGTCGCCGCCGACGAGTCCGTGCTGCTGATCGTCGTGCACCACGTGGCCGCGGACGCCTGGTCGATGCGGCCGCTGGCCCGCGACCTCACGGTGGCCTACCAGGCCCGCAACGCCGGGGTGGCGCCGGGCTGGACCCCGCTGCCGGTGCAGTACGCCGACTACACGCTATGGCAGCGGCAGGTCCTCGGCGACGAGCAGGACCCGGACAGCGTCGTCCGGGCGCAGCTGGCTCACTGGACCGAGACCCTGGCCGACCTGCCGGAGCAGTTGAACCTGCCCTACGACCGGCCGCGGCCGGCGGTGGCCTCGTACCGCGGCGAATCGGTCACCTTCGCCGTCGAGCCGGCGCTGCATGCCGGGCTGACCGCGCTGGCCCGGCAGACCGGGACCACGCTGTTCATGGTGGTGCAGGCGGCCCTCGCCGCGCTGCTGACCCGGCTGGGTGCGGGCACGGACATTCCGATCGGCACGCCGATCGCCGGGCGCACCGACGAGGCCGTCGACGATCTGGTCGGCTTCTTCGTGAACACGCTGGTGCTGCGC
>NZ_BOMV01000155.1 GCF_016862375.1 Paractinoplanes rishiriensis
CACGTTGAGTCCGGCGGTGTCCTACTCTCCCACACCCTCCCGAGTGCAGTACCATCGGCGCTGGAGGGCTTAGCTTCCGGGTTCGGAATGAGACCGGGCGTTTCCCCACCGCTATGACCACCGAAACATCTTTCAGCACTACCGATCAACCACGCGGCCATACACGATGGCCGGGTTGTTCGTTTGCTGTGAATCACACAGTGGACGCGCTCATATGTTTAGGGTGGTTAAGCCCTCGGCTTATTAGTACCGGTCAACTGAACCAGTTACCTGGCTTACATCTCCGGCCTATCAACCCAGTAGTCTAGCTGGGAGCCTTACCCACTCAAGGTGGTGGGATACCTCATCTCGAAGCAGGCTTCCCGCTTAGATGCTTTCAGCGGTTATCCCTTCCGAACGTAGCCAACCAGCCGTGCCCCTGGCGGGACAACTGGCACACCAGAGGTTCGTCCGTCCCGGTCCTCTCGTACTAGGGACAGCCCTTCTCAAGTATCCAACGCGCACGGCGGATAGGGACCGAACTGTCTCACGACGTTCTAAACCCAGCTCGCGTACCGCTTTAATGGGCGAACAGCCCAACCCTTGGGACCTGCTACAGCCCCAGGATGCGACGAGCCGACATCGAGGTGCCAAACCATCCCGTCGATATGGACTCTTGGGGAAGATCAGCCTGTTATCCCCGGGGTACCTTTTATCCGTTGAGCGACACCGCTTCCACACGCAAGTGCCGGATCACTAGTCCCGACTTTCGTCCCTGCTCGACCCGTCAGTCTCACAGTCAAGCTCCCTTGTGCACTTACACTCAACACCTGATTGCCAACCAGGCTGAGGGAACCTTTGGGCGCCTCCGTTACCCTTTAGGAGGCAACCGCCCCAGTTAAACTACCCACCAGACACTGTCCCTCGACCCGATCAGGGCCGCAAGTTAGATACCCAAATCCAACAGAGTGGTATTTCAAGATTGCCTCCACCTGAACTGGCGTCCAAGCTTCACCGGCTCCCACCTATCCTACACAATTACATTCGGATACCAATGTCAAGCTATAGTAAAGGTCCCGGGGTCTTTCCGTCCTGCCGCGCGTAACGAGCATCTTTACTCGTACTGCAATTTCGCCGGGCCTGTGGTTGAGACAGTGGGGAAGTCGTTACGCCATTCGTGCAGGTCGGAACTTACCCGACAAGGAATTTCGCTACCTTAGGATGGTTATAGTTACCACCGCCGTTTACTGGCGCTTAAGTTCTCCGCTTCGCCCCGAAGAGCTAACAGGTCCCCTTAACGTTCCAGCACCGGGCAGGCGTCAGTCCATATACATCGTCTTACGACTTGGCATGGACCTGTGTTTTTAGTAAACAGTCGCTTCCCCCTGCTCTCTGCGGCCATACCACGCTCCCACCGCAAGGGTGTTCACGCGTCCGGCCCCCCTTCTCCCTAAGTTACGGGGGCAATTTGCCGAGTTCCTTAACCACAGTTCGCCCGTCGCCTCGGTATTCTCTACCTGACCACCTGTGTCGGTTTAGGGTACGGGCCGCTCGGAACATCGCTAGAGGCTTTTCTCGGCAGCATAGGATCACTGACTTCACCTGATACGGCTCGGCATCACGTCTCAGCCTATACGCGTGCGGATTTGCCTACACACGGGCCTACACGCTTACCCCGGCACAACCACCGGCCGGGCTCAGCTACCTTCCTGCGTCACCCCATCACTAAACTACTA
>NZ_BOMV01000156.1 GCF_016862375.1 Paractinoplanes rishiriensis
TATCTGGCCGCGTTCTACGCCTGGCCGCTGTACCGCAACCTGGACCTGAGCCTGCGCGAATACACGGTCCGGTCGTTCGTGCAGGGCGGGGCGCCGTTCAGCGGGTTCGACAACTACGCCGAGGTCATCACGGACCCGACGTTCGGGCCGGCGCTGTGGCACACCGTGCTGTTCACCGGGGTTTCGCTGATCTTCCAGTTCACCATCGGCATGGCCCTCGCGGTGTTCTTCGTCAACCACTTCCCGCTGTCGGCCACGCTACGCGCGCTGTTCCTCGTACCGTGGCTGTTGCCTTTGATCGTCTCTGCCTCGACCTGGTCCTGGATGCTCAACAGCGACTCCGGCATCGTCAACGCTTTGCTGGAAGGCATCGGATTGACGCCGGTGAACTGGCTCACCTCACCCGACTGGGCCCTCACCTCGGTGATCATCGCGAACATCTGGATCGGTATCCCGTTCAACCTGGTCGTGCTCTACAGCGGCCTGCAGGCCATCCCCGCCGACATCTACGAGGCCGCCGCCCTGGACGGCGCCACCGGCTGGCAACGCTTCCGGCGGGTCACGTTCCCGCTGCTACGCCCGGTGTCGGCGATCGTGCTGCTACTCGGCCTGGTCTACACCCTCAAAGTCTTCGACATCATCTGGATCATGACCCGCGGCGGACCCACCGACGCCTCGACCACCTTCGCCACCTGGTCCTACCGATTCAGCTTCGGCAACCTGCTCCCCCAATTCGGACCCGGCGCCGCGGTCGGCAACCTGCTGATCGTCATGGCACTGATCTTCGGACTGCTCTACATCCGAATCCAACGCAGGCAACAGCCATGACCAAAGTGATGAAAACGGGACTCGGGCTGCTGTTCACCACGGTCATGCTGTTCCCGGTCTACTGGATGATCAACGTGTCCTTCACCCAGGACACCGACATGCGCCGCGACCCCCCACACCTGTTCCCCGCCAACGGGACACTCGAGGGCTACCGGGCGGTCCTCGACCAGCAACTACCCTACCTGGGCACCAGTCTGTTCATCGGGCTCGGCACCGTAGTCCTGACACTGCTGATCTCCGCACCGGCCGGCTACTCACTGGCCAAACTACGGCCACGCGGCGGCGGGACGCTGAGCTTCATACTCCTCATGGCCCAAATGATCCCCGGCATCATCATGGCGATGGGCTTCTACGCCATCTACCTCCGCCTCGGCGTCCTCAACAGCGCCGCCGGACTGATCCTCGCCGACTCCACCATCGCCGTGCCATTCGGCGTCCTCATCTTCACCGCGTTCATGTCCGGCATCCCCGACGAACTCATCAACGCCGCCCTCATCGACGGCGCCTCAAAATGGCGCACCTTCACCTCAGTCATCCTGCCGGTCAGCCGCAACGCCATCGTCACCGTCTCACTATTCACCTTCCTCTGGGCCTGGTCCGACTTCATCTTCGCCACCACCCTCGACGGCGGCGGCACCCAACAACCCATCACCCTCGGCATCTACCGCTACATCGGCAACAACAACCAACAATGGAACGCCATCATGGCCACCGCCGTCACCGCGTCCATCCCCGCCACGCTGCTGCTCATCCTGGCACAGCGCTACGTCGCCGCCGGCGTCACCGCCGGCGCCGTCAAAGA
>NZ_BOMV01000157.1 GCF_016862375.1 Paractinoplanes rishiriensis
AAGGGCGGCCGTGCCCTGCTGGCGGGTCGACCGGTCTCGTAGCGCCGCTTGCGCCTCCCGCCAACGGCTGTACGCCTCGTCCCACAACACCTCGGCTTCGCGGCAGGCGTCCGCGGTCCGATGCCAGCGCGACGCTTCGTCCGGGTCACGCCGACCGCGTGCCGTCTCGGCGTCGGCGAGTTCCTGCATGGCGTGCATCCACCGCCGGACGTACTCCGGCTTGCCGCCGCGTTCCGTGACGATCTCGGGGTACCGTTCCCGCAGCTCGCGCAGCCGGACCAGTTCTTGCGCCGGGTCCGTACCCCGATCGCGGCATGCCTGGGCGAGGTCCGCCAGCGCCCGTGCGGCGAGCGGGAGCAGGGCCTCGGAGTACAGCGGCGGCGGGTCCAGGCTCAGGCCGTGCAGTGCCAAGTCGATGGCCCGCTCGGTGTCCCCGGCGGCCACCGCGAGTTCCGCTCGCACCGCGTCGAAGGGGAACGCCAGGTATTGGGCGCAGTCGGCGATCAGCTCTTCGGCTCGGGCGGCGTGTGCCGCGGCCTCGGCGTGTCGCCCTTGCCGGCTGGCCAGTAACGCGGCGACGTTGCGGGCGCGCGCGTCGCCCCGGGTGCTGGGCCGGGCTCCGAGAGCCACCCGGAGTCGCTCGAGACAGGTACGCCAATCGCCGGCTAGCAGCAGGGCCTCGGCCTCGTTCGAGCAGATCTCCGAGACGTGGCTGTGCGGGCCGCCGATTTGCTCAAGATCTTCGCGGCACCGGCGGACCTCGTCGATGAACACTCTCGGGGACGGCCCGTCCACTGAATTGCCAACCCAATAGGTCGCAAGGAGTGCGAGGTCGGGATCGTGGGTCCGGACGCCGATCACCTGCGCCTCACGGGCGGCCGTGACCGCGGCGGCGAGGTCCCCGCTCATGCCGCGGGCCACCGAGACGGCGACCAGGGCGTACCCGATCGGCTGTGCCCAGCCGCCGGCCTGCGCCAGCCGCAGGGCTTCCTCCGCCTTGGCGATGCCCGACTCATCTCCGTGGAACAGCAGGTCGGTGGCCAGCTCGGCCGTCGCCAACGCGTACTCCCGGCTGTCCGGGTGCCCGGCGCAGAGACGCACGGCCTCGGCCGCATCCGCCACCCCGGCGAACTCGATACCGAGCGCGAAACGCAGGACCACGCGCCGCACCAGCAGTTCGGCGCAGGCCAGCGGCTGGGCTACCCGATCGACCTGGGTGAGCAACTCGTCGATTGCCGGTAGCTCGTCGGCGGCCCGGCCTGCTCGTTGCGCGGCGTGGCGGATGCGGTGCAGCAGGTCTACAGCTGACACCTCGGCGTCGGCCGGGCGCAGCCGCAACGCCCGGCGCAGCAGCCTCACCGACTCCGCGGCGCCGCCACTCGCCTCGGCTGCGTCGGCGGCGAGCAAGGCCCATCGGTAGGCCGGCTCGTGCATGCCCGTCTGGTAGTAGTGGTCGGCGCGGTCGATCGGGTCGGTGGCGGTCTCGGCGAGCTCTGTGTGAAGGGCACGCCGTTCTTCGGGGAGCAGGGTCTCGACCAAGACCTCGGCG
>NZ_BOMV01000158.1 GCF_016862375.1 Paractinoplanes rishiriensis
CAGTGCGGCCGTTCCCTGCTGGCGGGCCGACCGGTCTCGTAGCGCCGCCTGCGCCTCCCGCCAACAGCAGTACGCCTCGTCCCACAACACCTCGGCTTCGCGGCAGGCGTCCGCGGTCCGGTGCCAGCGCGAGGTTTCGTCCGGGTCGCGCCGACCGCGTGCCGTCTCGGCGTCGGCGAGTTGCTGCATGGCGTGTATCCACCGCCGGACGTACTCCGGCTTTGCGCCGCGGTCGGTGATGATCTCCGGGTGCTGCTCCCGCAGGTCGCTTAGCCGGAGCAGCGCGGGAGCCGGGTCCGCGCCCCGGTCGCGCGATGCCTGGGCGAGGTCCGCCAGCGCCCGCGCGGCGAGGGGCAGCAGGACCTCGGAATTCTGCGGCGGCGAGTCCAGGCTCAGGCCGTGCAGCGCGCAGGCGACGGCCCGCTCGGTGTCACCTGCGGCCACCGCGAGTTCAGCCCGCACCGCGTCGAACGGGAACCCGAGGAACTCGGCGCAATCCATGATCAGCTCTTCGGCCCGTGCGGCGTGCGCTGCGGCCTCGGCGTGCCGCCCTTGCCGGCTGGCCAGCAGCGCGGCGGTGTTCCGAGAGCGCGCGTCGGCCATCGTGCTGGGCCGGGCTCCCAGGGTCACCCGGAGGCGCTCGAGGCAGGTACGCCAATCGCCAACCAGGAGCAGGGCCTCGGCCTCGATCGAGCAGATCTCCGAGACATGGCTATGCGGGGCACCGATTTGCTCAAGGTCTTCGCGGCACCGGCGGACCTCCTCGATGGATGCCTTCGGGGACGGCCCGTCCACCATCTCGCCCACCCGATAGGTCGCACTGAGTGCGAGGTCGGAGTCGTGGCTGCGGACGCCGATCGCCTGTGCCTCGCGGGCGGCCTCGGCCGCACCGGCGAGGTCACCGATCATCTTGCGGGCAATCGATACGGCGGCCAGGGCCCACCCGACCGGCTCCGGCCAGCCGCCGACCCGGGCCAGACGCAGAGCCTCCCCCGCCTTCGCGATCCCCGATACGTCTCCATGCCACAGCAGGTCGGCGGCCAGCTCGGCCGTCGCCAGCGCATACTCCCGGCTGTCCGGCCGCCCCGCACAGAGACGCTCGGCCTCACGCGCACCGGCCACCCCGGCGAACTCGATGCCGAGCGCGAAACGCAGGAACGTGCGCCTCACCAGCAGTTCGGCGCAGGTCAACGGCTGATCCCCGCGATCGACGCAGGCGAGAAGGTCGTCGATTGCCGACAGCTCACCAGCGGCCTGGCCTGCTCGTTGCGCGGCTCGGCGGATGCGGTGCAGCAGGTCTACAGCTGACACCTCGGCGTCGGCCGGGCGCAGCCGCACCGCCCGGCGTAGTAGGCGTACCGACTCCGAGGCGCCGCCGCTCGCCTCGGCCGCTTCGGCGGCGCGCAAGGCCCAGCGGTAGGCCGGCCCGAGCATTCCCGCCTGGTAGTAGTGGTCGGCGCGGTCGATCGGGTCGGTAGCGGTCTCGGCCAACTCCGTGTGCAGAGCGCGCCGTTCCTCGGGGAGCAGGGTCTCGACCAAGGCCTCGGCA
>NZ_BOMV01000159.1 GCF_016862375.1 Paractinoplanes rishiriensis
GGCGCCGAGCACGTTCTCGAATCCGGTGGTGTGGCAGGACTTCGCGGATGGTGACATCGTCCGGGTCGGGGATGTGTATTACTACTCGGCGTCGACGATGCATCATTCGCCGGGTGCGCCGATCCTGCGTTCGTATGACTTGGTGAACTGGGAGTATGCCGGTCACTCGGTGCCGCGGCTGGATTTTGACAACGCCGCCTATGACATGTCGGGCGGTCGGGCGTACGTGAAAGGCATTTGGGCGTCGGCGTTCAACTATCGGCCGTCGAACAGTACGTATTACTGGTTGGGTTGCACCGAGTTCAATCGGACCTACGTGTACACGGCGTCGTCGGTTGGCTCGACCTGGACCAAGAGGGCGCGTCTGAATCAGTGTTATTACGACGCGGGGTTGTTGTTCGACAATGACATCCCGTATGTGGCCTACGGGAACGGGACGATCAGTGTCGCTCAGCTTTCCTCCGACCTGACCTCGCAGGTGCGCGCCCAGACCGTCTACACCACACCGTCTTCGATCGGCACCCTCGAAGGTGCCCGGATGTACAAGCGCGGCAACTACTACTACATCTGGCTCACCCGGCCGGCGAACGGCCAGTACGTGTTGCGGTCGACGAGTCCGTGGGGCCCGTACGAGCAACGGCAGGTGCTGCTGGATCTGCCCGGTCCGATTTCCGGTGGGGGAGTACCCCATCAGGGTGGTCTGGTGCAGACCCAGAACGGTGACTGGTGGTATATGGCGTTCACCGACGCGTATCCGGGTGGGCGGATGCCGACGTTGGCGCCGATCACGTGGAGTGGTGACTGGCCGGTGTTGACCACGGTGAACGGCCGGTGGGGTGCCAGCTATCCGCGGCCGAATCTGCCGTGGCGGCCGGTCGCGTCGATGGTCGGCACCGACAATTTCGCCTCGTTGGGGCATCAGTGGGAGTGGAACCACAACCCGGACACGAGCAAGTTCAGTGTGGGTAGCGGGTTGCGGTTGTCGACCGCGACGGTGACCAACGACCTCTACAGTGCCCGGAACACGCTGACCCGCCGGATTCAGGGTCCGTCGTCGACGGCGACGGTCGAGCTGGATTATTCGCAGATGGCTAACGGTGACCGGGCTGGGTTGGCGATGCTGCGGGATTCGTCGGCGTGGATCGGTATCCGTAAGGACAACGGTGTGACGCGGGTGTCGATGACCAACGGTCTGACGATGAATACGAGTTGGGCGACGACGGGCACCGGGTCGGAAGCCGCTGGGGCTGCGGTCAGCGGTGGGCGGATCTGGTTGCGGGTCAACGCGAACATCCAACCGGGCTCGGGTCGCACCGCGACGTTCTCGTATTCGACGAACGGCACCACGTTCACCAACCTCGGGCCGGCGTTCACGCTCAACAATGCCTGGCAGTTCTTCATGGGTTACCGCTTCGGCCTCTTCAACTACGCCACCACCGCGCTGGGCGGAGCGGTCACCGTCAACCAGTTCGCCATGACC
>NZ_BOMV01000160.1 GCF_016862375.1 Paractinoplanes rishiriensis
GATCAGGACGGCCTGGCCATTAAGAGAATCCGGTCCGGAGTGAGCCGATACCGCAGAAGTGAAGTAGATGGTATGACGCCGGAAGAGTTCGAACGATCCGCTGAGCAGGTCCGGCCGCATTGGGACGTCACGCCCCTGGACGGCGTCGGGCCGTTGCGATTCGGCATGACCGTAGAGGAAGTTGCTGCAGCGCTGCCCGACGCCCGTGAGCTGCGCCGATTCCAGGCTGATCCCACATTTGCGGAAGTCGTCGGCGTCGAGCTGGGTTGGCAGCCGACAGTGCCGGCGCTCTACGGTTACTTCCTCGGCTCTGGGCAACTGTTCTGCGTTGCAGCGGACGCTGTTCACGGACCCTTGATGAGCCTGGACGGGACGCAGTTGACCGGCCGCAATCCGGCTGAGCTGGACCGGTGGCTGTTCGACTTGTCCGATTCCATGGGTGGCAGCTTGCGCTACGGGCCGAGAGCCAACCCCGGAATCGAAGAACTCGGCCTGGTCCTGCGGGCGCAAAACACTACTGAGGGGGTGCTGTCACGGCCAGTGCTGGTCGGCCGCGAGTGGGCCGAGCGTTGCGTTGATGACTGGGAAGGCGTCATTCCCGAATGCGAATGGGTCGGACGCCTCTGGCCTGATCCCAGGTATTCAGACCGACGGGAGGTGTGGCCTTTTGCTGAAGACTCGCCGACCTGGTACGGCAAGTGGTCGCCTCCCTTCTAGGCTGCGACGCCTGCCCGACGCGGACCAATCTTTACGGACTCTCGCAGCGATCCGGCGTCATGAACGGCCGCACTCAACTCGGCACGAGCGCGCAACGGGCAGCCTGCGTGCGCGTCACGCCGCGTGACAGCCTCTGCAGACTGCCGCGCACGCTCGCCGGCAGATCAGGGAACCTGGGTGTTCGCTGCACCTTCCGCTACTCAGGCACCTCCAAGGAGATCCCACCGGTTTCCGGCAATGTCGAGGAAGACTGCAACTCGACCATAGGACTCGGTACGCGGTGCGCGCACGAAGGTGACGCCGGCCTCGGCCATTCTGCGGTACGTGGCGTCGAAGTCGTCGACACGAAGAAAGAACCCGACCCGTCCGGCCGCCTGATGACCAACGGCCACACTCTGGTGCTCGCCGTCGGCGCGGGCAAGAAGAAGCCCGGTTTGCGCGCCGGGTGGCCGCACTACCACCCACCGTTTCGGGCGCCCGTCGTTGGTGAGCGACGGCGAGTCCTCGACGAGGTCGAATCCGAGTACGCCGGTGAAGAAGGCGATGGCTGGATCGTACTCGTCGACGATCAGGGCAACCAAGTCGATCTGCACCCTGGCAGCGTACGCACGCCGCGTGGCCTTCTGCGCCACCGCGCGATGACA
>NZ_BOMV01000161.1 GCF_016862375.1 Paractinoplanes rishiriensis
GGCGGCATGTGAGTGAGTTGATCATGAGCATTAAGAAGGTGCTGGCTTCCGCGTTTCGGTTCACTTCATGGAGCCCTTACGGCCATTAGCCTCGCGCCTTCAGTAAGTACTTGGACCAGATAGGCTATACGCGAGCCGCGCAACACGTGCTGGGCATTGAAAAGAGGTAGAAATGAAGGATGCTCGCCTAGCATCGTTTCCGACTGACGCTGTGCGCGAACTTGAATTCATGGCAAAAGAATTCGGTCTTGATGGGCCACGAACTCCGAGACCAGAATTCGTCGGTTACGTGTCAGGTCCATGGTCGATCTGGGCAATCTTGGAGGTGCGCAACAAGACCGTAGACACATATGTCAACTACGACGCCGGCCATAGTGTCTTGCGCGCGCCTGTGTGGTACCTGGTGCGCAAGGCAAAGCTGACCGGCGCCGGTCAACCGAAGAACGGTGCGTTGACGCGGGCCGGTGTTCAGAAGTCACTGGCTGCGCAAGCGCGTGCCCTCCGGCTCTTGCTGCCGTTGCTCCTCGCTGACGGAGGAACTGATCTAATGGGACAATGACTTGAGATGACGTCTGGGCATGTTGGTCAAATCGACCTGGATGCGGCGGGCGGTCTCTTGCAGGCGTTGTTCAGGGCCGATCACGACTTCGGGTACGTCGTTCAGGCGGTCGTCGGCGCGGTACCAACGGGCCATGTCCTGCACGCCGAAAGCGTCGGCGAGGGGCCTCGTGGCGTGTCGGCGTACGGTTTCCTCGAAAGTGAGGGCGAAGTAGTAAAAGGCCGACGGGCTGTCGGCGTGCAGGGCATGCAGCATCGGGCCGTAGCGGGTGGCGTCCAGGATGCCCTCGACGATGACGTCGCGCCCCCGTCGAGCGCCAGTCGTGCGCAGCGATCGATCATGTCGACCGTGAGGGGCCGCTGGGCGAGGCCGTCCTCGTCGATGATGGTCCGCCGGATGTTGTCCTGCTCGATCCACACGAACCGGCCCGGATGCCGGCGGCGCAGCTCCCGCGCCGTCGTGGTCTTGCCCGACCCGGAGTTGCCGCGTAGCACGATCAACCGGCCGCGGCGCTTCGTCTCGTCCGTCACCAGACCATGATCGTCCAGTGATGGGGACCGAGCCCGGGGATGTCCTCCGCTTGGAGCGCCTTCTTCGCGGCATCACCGCAGAGTGGTGGCCGGGGCTATGTGCCGGAGGCCATCTCGGCCGCCACGTTCGACCTCAACAGTCTGCGTCTCACCCCCCAGTCGTAATGTCGATGCTCACCGCCCTGCTCCTCACCTGACGTCGCTCCGCAAGCCAGAGGTGCACTCTCATCGGCGACCGCACGCCGATCGAGCCCG
>NZ_BOMV01000162.1 GCF_016862375.1 Paractinoplanes rishiriensis
AGCAGGGGGTGGGCGAACCAGTAGCGTGCGTCGGCGTCGACGCGCAGGACACCGGCATCGACGGCCTCGCGCAGCAGCGGTAGGACGTCGGGTCCTTCCGCTGTCTGAGGGCGACCGGCGACCGCGATGACGCTGGTCAGCTTCCGGGCCGGCGCGGACAGGCCGTGCCAGGCACGCGCCAACGCGTCGCGCAGCTCGGTCGGCAGGTGCGCGGGCATCGTTCGCGCATCCGCCGACAGACCGCGGACCAGCAGGCTGGTCAGGTACGGGTTACCGGCACTACGGCCGTACACCTCGTCCACCAGCGATTCGTGCGGTGGACGACCCAGCAAGGTGGCGATCTGATCGCGGGTCGACACTCGGTCGAGGCGGCCGAGCTGCACCTCACGCACGCGCGGCAGCCGACGGACGTCGGCAAGCCAGCGGTGCAGCCGATGCTCGTCACCCGTGCGGAGGTGATGAAGACCGCCAGGCGGCGCTCCGGCCGTCCGGCGATGACGTACATGAACACGTCGAGGGAACTCTGGTCAGCCCACTGGACGTCGTCCACGACCAGCAACGTGGGTTGCTCCCGGCACCGCCGGTCCAACCACGCGTCGAACTCCAGAACCGCGTCGGCGGTGTTCATCGGCGGCGGGTCGGGCACTTCCCGCAACGCGGTACGCAACGGGAGAAACGGCACGGCCAACGACGCCAAGGGCAGACAAGGCGCCCACAGGGCTGGAGCCCGGATCCGGCCACACACGTCGCGCAGCAACGACGTCTTGCCGACACCGGCCTCGCCCGACACCAACAACGTCGCGGCCCGGCCCCCCGCGGCATCCTCCGCCAACGCCAGCACCAGGGCAGCCTCGTCCGTGCGGCCCGTCATATCTCGAGCATCCCCGCTCGCCCCACCCGGCGAAACCGGGCAGGCGTGCCGAAAAGGATGAGCGATCAGCCGGACCATCCAGCGGTGACACCCCAAATCACATGAGCGACGAAACAGGCAGGGTCCACTCAACCCGCCACCCTCAACCGCAACAGCACCGGGACAGGTGAGTACGACCGCTCCTGGCACAGTCACGAAGCTGGGCCCAGGTCATCGTTGCTGACCACGACGGCTAGAAATGCCAAACCGTCATGCTCGGTGAATTGCAGCTGGCGGAATCGCCGTGGCGTCACCGCTGAACGATCTGTCTCACGCGCCAATACCGACTACATTCCGTATCTGCATCTTGCCCGGCAGACAGCACGAAGCAGCTGATTGACCGCGGGAGATTCTTGCACTCTGTCTGTCCTGGCGTTTGAGACGCACTCTCATCGGCTA
>NZ_BOMV01000163.1 GCF_016862375.1 Paractinoplanes rishiriensis
AAGCCGCGGAACGGCTCGTCTCGGAGCCCTGACCGCCGGTGTCGGTGAGGACGACGATAACGTCAAGATCCGACCTGCTGGTCGCCATACCTCTGCCGGCCGAGCCGGACAGGACCAATCCCAGAAGGTTCTCGCCGTGTTCCGTTTCGTTACGGCGAGCCAGCTCGGTAAGCAGTCCGCATCGCTCGGAAGCGAGGCCCGGTGGGAACTGCAGCACACCGACGTCGTCCGTCACAGACGGAATCTCACCCCTCGACGGGGAACGGCCGCAACCCAGTTTCGCCGTCACAGGGCCCCTCCATCGACCCGAACGAGCTCAAGTGGCCGTGACGTTCCGTAGCGCGCCATCAGCGGCAGATGAGTAGCCGACTGCTCACGTGGTGATCGTTCCCGAGTTCAAGCCGATCCAGAATCCCTGAAGGGTGTCAGCGAGTCGGATCGCCTCTTGGCCGATGGGATGCCAAATCAGCACGCCGGCGCCACCATCGCGGGGAACGCAGAACGGGTCGCCGGTGCCGTCATCACCAAAGCCGATCAGATGCCGCCGGCCGCTGGACTCCCATCCCACCCAGCCGTCGCTGTTGCGTTGGAGCACGTCGGCGAGCGGCCAGATGACGAACCAATGCCCAGAACGGTGGTAAACGCCGTCGGAGACCAAATACAACGCGCGCAGCTCGGCGGGCAGGACCGTACCGAGCGCTGCCTCGACGCGCTCCACGGCATCGGGAGTCGCAGGCCGCTGAAGCTCGACATCTTCATACGCCAGGAGCGCTCTCCAGTTCGGCTCAGCCACCTTCGCATCGTGCCATGGTGAGTGCCGACGACGCTGAAGGCCGCGACCAATAAGCACTCACCGGCCGAGGGCGGGTACACAGAGCGGGGCGCTAATCGGCAGAGGAGCGTGCCTGGCCTGGCCGGCTCGAATGGATTGAGCGATGAGCGATGTACGTTCTTCCCGTGAGTGAAGGCAACGCCGAAGGCGAGGTCGACCTGTCGAACGTTTGGGTCTTCCACGGCGAGGAAGCACGGTTTGCATCCGGAGTGTTCAAGGACCGCAACACCGCCCTGCTCTGGGTTGAGCTGCACGAACTGACTGGTGTCATCACCGAGTACCCGCTCGGCGCCGGCTGTTACGACTTCGCCGTTGCAGAAGGTCTCTTCCATCCGTCCAAGCCGCATCACGGCACACCGGCGCACGTGGCCGAATTTTCTCCATCTGGCCACCACATCCACGTACGGGATGGGCACCCGGAGTAGTGAGGACGCTCCGCCACGTGCGCTATC
>NZ_BOMV01000164.1 GCF_016862375.1 Paractinoplanes rishiriensis
TAGTGCCGTGACCACGAACGTTTGGGGTGTTGGGGTCAGGCTGCTCGGGTGGCGGGTTGACCCCAGCGTTGTTGTCGTTCGCTGCGGATGCGGGCGCGTTCACGGCGTTGCGCGGCCAGGACGTCGGGGTGGCGGGCGTTGGCGTTGCGCCAGCGCAGGTATCGGTGCAGGTGGCCGGTCAGCGCGGGGTGGTTCGGGTGGTTGGAGCCGGCGATCACGAAGGTGCGTAGCGGCCCGAACTGGGCCTCGATCGGGTTGGCCCAGGAGCCGTAGGTCGGGGTGAAACACAACTCGACCTTGTTCCGGGCCGCCCACGCGCGGATCTTCTTGCCCTTGTGCGCGGACAGGTTGTCCAGGATCACGTAGATCGGCGCCCCGTCCGGCCGTGCCCGACGGATGGATTTGAGCGCGGCGAGGGAGTTCGCGGCGCTCTTGCGGCGACGCACGACACCCCAGAGCTGGTCATCGCCCACGCTGTAACAGCCGTGGAACTGCCGGACACCGTGCAGCTTGTGATAGTTCGCCGGCAACCGGCGAGGATGCCCGGCGCTCGCCCACCCGGCGCCGGCCTGCGGGCGGACCACGAGCGGGCCGAACTCGTCGAACGCGAACACCCGCTGCGGGAAGTGGCTGCTCACGTACTCGATCCGGGCGAGTTTGGTATCGCGGTGCGGGTCGTTGGACTCCTTCCACGTCTTGGTCCGTTGGAAGGTGATCCGGTGCCGGTGCAGGATCTGCCGCAGCCGTTCCCGCCCGATCTCGATCGGGCGCAGGGGCTGCGAGCTCAGGTAGTCGGCGAGCTTACGCAGGCTCCACCGGGTGAACGGGCGCCCGAGACTCTCGGGGCGGCTGTTGGCCGTCTCGACGATGAACTGCTGATCGTCAGGACTGATCTGGCGGGGACGGCCACCCGCCCACCGAGGGTCCAGGCTGGCCATACCCATCTCGTTGAACCGGTGGATGACCTGCCGGATCGTGTCCTCGTCCGCCTGGACCAGGCGGGCGATAGCCGGCACGGTGTTCCCGCCGGCCGAGGCGAGCACCACCATGGCCCGCCGTAATCGGATCGGGGAGCCGGTGCCTCTGCGCGTGATCCTCAGCAGTAGTTGACCTTCCTGGTCACTCAACCGCCGCACGCGTACGGGATCTGCCACCGCCACAGCCTGAACGCCATCACGCCGCCCAGCCATCAGGCCAGACGGCGTGTCACCCAACACCACGAACGTTCGTGGTCAGGGCACTAG
>NZ_BOMV01000165.1 GCF_016862375.1 Paractinoplanes rishiriensis
CGCTCTCCGTCGCGGTGTGCCTCACCACCGCCTGTTCGAACGACTCTGCCGGCACGGATTCGACGTCTGGTCAGGTGGGTGGCACGTATCAGATCTGGGATCCGTATCCGCAGTTCGATGACGCGTCGGACTGGGTGAAGTTGTTGACCAGGTGTGGCACTGACGCGGGTGTGTCGGTGAAGCGGACTGGTTACGACACGACGGATTTGACGAATAAGGCGCTGTTGGCGGCGCAGCAGGGTAGTTCGCCGGATGTGTTGATCGTGGACAATCCGGTGGTGTCGACGCTGGCTGAGGGTGGGGTGTTGACCACGACCGAGGAGACTAAGACGGATACGTCGGCGATCGAGCCGAATCTGTTGGCCGCGGGTCAGTTGAACGGCAAGACCTACGGTGTTCCGATCGGTGCGAACACTCTGGCGTTGTACTACAACAGGGAGGTGCTCGACGCTGCGAAGGTCGATCCGGCCACGGTCAAGGACTGGGCGTCGTTGACGGCGGCGTTGGAGAAGGTGAAGGCGGCCGGGAAGAAGGGCATCACGTTCTCGGCGATCGGTACTGAGGAGGGTTCGTTCCAGTTCCTGCCGTGGTTCTGGGGTTCGGGCGCGAATCTGACTCAGCTGGACTCGGCGCAGGGTGTGGCCGCGTTGACGTTGTGGACCGATTGGTTGAAGAAGGGCCTGGCGCCGAACTCGGTGCTGAACAACACTCAGACGACGAGTTGGCAGGAGTTCGCCACCGGGGATTTCGCGTTCAGTGAGAACGGGACTTGGCAACTGGCCAATGCCAAGAAGACCGGTTTCGAGTACGGGATCATCCCGATTCCGTCGCAGGCGGGTGGGACGGCTCCGGCGCCGACCGGTGGCGAGTTCGTGACGGCGCCGGTGCAGTCCGACACCGGCCGGTACGCGGCCTCGACGAAGATCATCAGCTGTCTGACGAACGCGGATAATGCGCTGACCACGGACACCACGCTGTCGTATGTGGCGGCGACGACCGCGGTGCAGGACAAGCAGGTGGCGGCGAATCCGGAGTTGAAGGTGTGGGTCGAGGCGGTCAAGGCCGCGAAGGGCCGTACCAGTGACAACCTCGGCACGAAGTATCCGAAGATTTCCGAGCCGATGTGGACCGCGTTCCAGGCGGCGCTGTCCGGCAGCAAGACGCCGTCCGAGGCCCTCGAAGCCGCGCAGAGCTCCATCAAGTGA
>NZ_BOMV01000166.1 GCF_016862375.1 Paractinoplanes rishiriensis
CTAGAGACCTTTTGGAGTGGGGGTCAGGGTGGTGTTGGTGGAGGTAGACCTGTTCCGGTGAAGTAGCCGTCGATCAGGCCGGTGCGGTATTGCATGCGGTTGAGGCGGTTCTTCACTGCGGCGGTGAGCTCGTTGGCGGTGCGGACGGCGAGGTTGGCGAGGCTGCTTTTCATCGTCGACCAGACCTTCTCGACGGGGTTGAGTTCCGGCGCATAGGCCGGTAGTTCGTAGACACGTAGCCAGGACCGGGCGGCGATCGCCGCCCGGATCGCGGGAGTCTTGTGCAGCGACAGCCGGTCCCAGACGAGTACGATCGGGGCCTGCAGCTGCTGGTGGGCGGCGTCGAGCAGCCGGATCAGCTCCGGCTCTCGGAAGCCTTTGGGTTCGCATTTACGTCCGCGGTAGGTCAGGGTGCGGTAGATCAGCCGGGAACGTTCGCCGGGCCGGTAGCAGCACAATCCGGCCACCGACACCCGTACGGTGCCTTTCGCGGTCACCTTCACGACCGGCGTTTCGCCTTTCGGTGCCCAGGTGGTGGCCTTGTGGGCCTTCAGCGTCTGGCCACATTCGTCGGCGAAGCAGATCCAGGCGGCCGTGCGGGCGGCGGCTCTTTTACCGCCGGCCACTGGTACCGGCGCCAGTGCGCGATCGCGGCCTCGTCCCGCTCGATCGCGCGGTGGATCGGCAGCTGAGCGGTGTAACCGAGGCGGCGCATCGCCTGCCACGCGGTCGTGATCCCGACCCGGATATGGAACATCGTTGCGATCAAAGCCACGACTCGGGCCAGCGTCCAGCGTTGGTCCTCGCCGTAGCCGGCGGCAGCCGGTCCGAGCTCGAGCCGGGACTTGAGCCGGGCCAGCTGCTCGTCCGACAGTTTCGGGTCCGGCCCGGCCGGGCCACGGGAGGCCAACGCCTTGGCGCCGCCTACGGCCCAGGCCCGCCGCCACTGGTACGCCGACTTAGTTGACACCTCCAGCAGCCCGGCGACCTCGACCGCCGATTTGCCCTCGGCGAACAACGCCGCCGCCCGCTGCCGCACTCGTTCCCGCCGGACACGTTCCGCCTGGTCAACGCCACCGCCATCGCCGTACCGCATGTGATCAGCAGACCCGACACCCACCCGCCGAGACGATCACCCACAAGGCTCACAGTGGATCAGACGCAGACCCCCAACCCGAATGGTGTCTAG
>NZ_BOMV01000167.1 GCF_016862375.1 Paractinoplanes rishiriensis
TGTACCGCTCGGAAATGCGGTTCGGGCTACGCTGCCTGCGAGTATTCACTGATCAGTCCGTTGAGGATCTGCCTGCGACGGACCCGCGCCGAGCCGAGATCAACGACGGCTGGTCCGGTGTCCGTGGCCTCGGGTGGGTGTTGGTCGCGGCCCTGGTGGGGGCGGTGCTCGTTGTAGTGCGCGACGAACTCGCCTAGGACGGCCAGCAGGTGCCGCGGGTTGTAGATCAGCATCCGGTCCAGGCATTCGCGGCGGACGGTGCGCACCCATCGCTCTGCGTAGGCGTTTGCTCGAGGCGCTTGCGGCGGGCTGCGTAGGACCTCGATGCCTTCGGCGGCGAAGACCTCGTCGAACACGGCGGTGTACTTGGCGTCCCGGTCCCTGATCAAGAACCGGAACAGCTGGGCCCGCTCCCCCAGGTCGAACATCAGGTTGCGGGCTTGCTGTGCCACCCACGCCCCGGTCGGGTGCATGGTGACGCCGAGCAGATGCACGCGGCGGGTGGCGATTTCCATCAGGAACAGCACGTGGATGCGGGTCAGCCCGATCGTGTCGACGTGCAGGAAGTCGCAGGCCAGGATCCCTCTCGCCTGGGCGGTCAGGAACTGGGTCCAGGTTGGCCCGGAACGCCGCGGTGCCGGATCGACCCCGGCGTTGGTCAGGATGGACCACACGGTGCTGGCCGCCACCCGGTAACCCAGGCCGACGAGCTCGCCCTGGATCCGGCGATGACCCCAGCTCGGATTCTCCGTCGCCAGGCGCAGCACCAACGCCCGGATTTCTGCCCTGACCGGCGGGCGGCCCGGCCGGCGTCGGGGATAAGTCCACTTCCCGGCAATCAGGGTGCGGTGCCAGCGCAGCAGCGTGGCCGGAGTGACCAGGAATGTGGCCCACCTCGGCCGGGGCAGCAGCCGGGACAACCCGGACAGCACCGCCCGGTCGGCCGGTTCCAGATCCAACCGTTTGACCTGACGCCGCAGCACCGCGACCTGATGGCGCAGGACAAGAATCTCGACCTCCTTCGACCGCTCACCACGCATGCCCACCACGATCAACTGCAGCACCTGACGCAGAATCAGGTATCCGAACGACACGATCATGCCGGTCAGCCTGCCCCCCACCGAGCAACCGGCGACGCACAGAACAGCAGCTCAAACCCCGAAACCCAGTTTCCGAGCGGTACA
>NZ_BOMV01000168.1 GCF_016862375.1 Paractinoplanes rishiriensis
GGCGTGATCGAGGTCGATGGGTTCGGTAGGCCGGAGGGATGAGGTATCCGGCTGGTGGTGGCATGAACGCGGCAGCCCGGGTTCGGCGTGAGAAGGTCCGGATCCAGGCCGCGACCATGTTCGAGGAGTCCCGATCGACCGCGCAGATCGCTTCTGAGCTGCGGGTTTCGGAGAAGTCAGTGCGGGATTGGCGCAAGAAATGGACGGCCGGAGGGACGGCTGCCCTGGCGTCGGCCGGGCCGGGCGGCTCGGACTGCAAACTCGCCGCCGACCAGCAGAAACAGCTCGCTGTGATGCTCGATGACGGGCCGGTCGTGCACGGCTGGGACGACGCTCGCTGGACCCTGGCCCGGGTGGTGGAGCTGATCGAACGCCGCTTCGGCGTCTGCTACACCCTGCGCGGGGTGTCCTATCTGTTGCACCGCCTGGGTTACAGCCAGCAGGTTCCTACCCGCCGGGCGATCGAACGCGACCCGGAAGCGATCGCCAGCTGGCACCGCAGGCGGTGGCCGTCGGTAAGAGGTTAGCGGCGGCCCAAGGCGCCTGGATCTGCTTCCAGGACGAGGCCGGTCAGGTGCTGCGTCCGCCGGTGGCCAAGACCTGGGCCCGGCGCGGGCACACGCCCGTCGTCGAGGTATCCGGCAAGGGTTCCGGCCGGGTGTCGATCGCCGGCCTGGTCTGCCTCAAGCCCGGCCAGCGGGGTCGGCTGATGTGGCGCACCCGCCTGCACCGCGGCCGCAAAGGCGAACGCGGCAGTTTCAGCGAGGACGACTACATCGCCTTCCTCGACCAGACCCACCAACGGCTGCAGGCGCCGATCGTGCTGATCTGGGACAACCTCAACACCCACGTCAGCCGCCGCATGCACGCCCTGATCGCGGCCCGCTCGTGGCTGACCGTGATCCGCCTACCCTCGTATGCGCCGGACCTCAACCCGGCCGAGGGCGTCTGGCGGTGGATGAAACGCGGCCTGACCAACATCGCCGCGCACGGCGTCGACCACCTCGCCGACCTGGTCAGACGGCGGTTACGCGCCTGCCAGCAACAGACCGATCTCCTCGCCGGCTTCTTCGCCAACACCGGCATGACCCTCGACCCGGAACTCCCGTGACGACGCGAACCTCAGCCTTTCAACCTCTGTAG
>NZ_BOMV01000169.1 GCF_016862375.1 Paractinoplanes rishiriensis
GGTTCGTCTTGGGCGTTCCTACGCGGGTACGGGAATATCAACCCGTTATCCATCGACTACGCCTCTCGGCCTCGCCTTAGGCCCCGACTCACCCAGGGCGGATTAGCCTGGCCCTGGAACCCTTGGTCATCCGGCGGAAGGGTTTCTCACCCTTCATTCGCTACTCATGCCTGCATTCTCACTCGTGCAACCTCCACGGCTAGGTCACCCTGCCGCTTCCCTGGTAGCACGACGCTCCCCTACCCATCCACACGACTGCACAACAACCTCAAGGATCATCGCGGATCAAAATGTGAATGCCACAGCTTCGGCGGTGTGCTTGAGCCCCGCTACATTGTCGGCGCGGAACCACTTGACCAGTGAGCTATTACGCACTCTTTAAAGGATGGCTGCTTCTAAGCCAACCTCCTGGTTGTCCATGCGATCCCACATCCTTTTCCACTTAGCACACGCTTAGGGGCCTTAGCTGGTGATCTGGGCTGTTTCCCTCTCGACTACGAAGCTTATCCCCCGCAGTCTCACTGCCGCGCTCTCACTTACCGGCATTCGGAGTTTGGCTGATTTCGGTAAGCTTGTAGGCCCCCTAGACCATCCAGTGCTCTACCTCCGGCAAGAAACACACGACGCTGCACCTAAATGCATTTCGGGGAGAACCAGCTATCACGGAGTTTGATTGGCCTTTCACCCCTAACCACAGGTCATCCCCCAACTTTTCAACGTTGGTGGGTTCGGTCCTCCACGCAGTCTTACCCACGCTTCAACCTGCCCATGGCTAGATCACCCCGCTTCGGGTCTAGAACATGCGACTCAAACGCCCTATTCAGACTCGCTTTCGCTACGGCTACCCCACACGGGTTAACCTCGCCACATGCCACTAACTCGCAGGCTCATTCTTCAAAAGGCACGCCATCACCCAAACAAGTCAGGCTCTGACGGATTGTAGGCGAACGGTTTCAGGTACTATTTCACTCCCCTCCCGGGGTACTTTTCACCATTCCCTCACGGTACTCGTCCGCTATCGGTCACCAGGAAGTATTCAGCCTTACCAGGTGGTCCTGGCAGATTCACAGCAGATTCTAGGAGTCCACTGCTACTCGGG
>NZ_BOMV01000170.1 GCF_016862375.1 Paractinoplanes rishiriensis
CTGCCGCGGTACAAGACCGAGTACATCGACCCGATCGCGGCGATCCAGGCCGACGCGAAGTACGCGTCGCTGCGGATCATCAACATCGTCGAGATCGACTCGCTGCCCAACCTGATCACCAACGTCGGCAGCAGCGCCGGCGCCACCGCGCAGTGCGACACGATGAAGGCCAACGGCGGCTACGTGCAAGGTATCGGCTACGCGCTGCAGAAGCTGGGCGCGCTGGCCAACACCTACCAGTACGTCGACGCCGCGCACCACGGCTGGATCGGCTGGGACACCAACTTCGCCCCGACCGCCCAGATCATGCTCCAGGCCGCTCAGGCGTCCGGCAGCGTGAACAACGTGCACGGCTTCATCACCAACACCGCGAACTACTCGGCCCTGCAGGAGCCGTACTTCCAGGTCACCAGCTCGGTCGGCGGCACCAGCGTCCGCCAGTCGAAGTGGGTCGACTGGAACCAGTACGTCGACGAACTGACCTTCGCTCAGGCGTTCCGCACCCAGCTGATCTCGGTCGGGTTCCCGTCGAGCATCGGCATGCTGATCGACACCTCCCGCAACGGCTGGGGCGGCTCGGCCCGACCCACCGCCGCATCCACCTCCACCGTGCTGGACACGTTCGTCAACGAGTCCCGCGTCGACCGCCGTATCCACGCCGGTAACTGGTGCAACCAGTCCGGCGCCGGTCTCGGCGAGCGGCCCCGCTCCGCGCCGGCCTCCGGCATCGACGCCTACGTCTGGGTCAAGCCCCCGGGCGAGTCCGACGGCTCCTCCTCGCTCATCCCGAACGACGAGGGCAAGGGCTTCGACCGGATGTGTGACCCGACCTACACGGGTAACGCCCGTAACGGCAACAGCATGAGCGGCGCCCTGCCGAACGCCCCGATCTCGGGCGCTTGGTTCTCGGCACAGTTCGCCCAGCTGATGCAGAACGCGTACCCGCCCCTGTCGTAACCCGCCCCCATAACCGCCGGGCCCCGCTCTCTTCCCACGAGGAGCGGGGCCCGGTG
>NZ_BOMV01000171.1 GCF_016862375.1 Paractinoplanes rishiriensis
GTCCTCGAGTGCCTCGGCCATCGCCCGCAGCCCGGCGAGCGGGGTGCGCAGGTCGTGCGACACCCAGGCCACGAGGTCGCGGCGGCCGGCCTCGAGCCGCTGCTCGCGTTCCCGGGCGGCACGGGCCCAGACCGCGGCGGCGGCGAGCCGGCGGCCGAAGAGGGCGCCGACCAGCAGGCTGACGGCGGCCGAGGCCAGCACGGTGACGAGGACAACGTGCAGGTCGTGGCCGGACAGGAACATCGCCGAGGCGACCGTGGCCACCCCCGCCGCGACGGCGAGGACGGTGACGGTGAGCAGCAGCAGGATGTGTACGAGGACGGACCGGCCGCGCAGCAGGCGCAGCGCGACCGCGCCCGCCGCGCCGACCGCGCCGCCGGCCAGCAGCGCGTACAGGCCGATGAGCAGCATGTCCCTCATGAACCGCCCGCCTCGTACCGGTATCCGACACCCCACACGGTGCGGATGCGGGACGGCTCGGCCGGATCACGTTCCACCTTTTCGCGCAGCCGCCGGACGTGCACGGTCACCGTCGAGTGGTCGCCGAACTGCCAGCCCCAGACCTTGTCCAGCAGCTCGGCGCGGGACCAGGCCCGGTCCGGGTGGCTCATCAGGAAGGCGAGCAGGTCGAACTCGCGCACGGTCAGCGTTAGGGGAGCACCGTCCAGGGTTGCGGTGCGTCGCCCGGTGTCGGCGGTCAGGCCATCGTCGGCCAGCAGGACGGGTGTGGCGGGCCCGGCCGGCGGGCCGGCGGCGCGGCGCAGCACCGACCGGATCCGCAGCACCAGCTCGCGCGGGGAGAACGGCTTGGTCACGTAGTCGTCGGCACCGACCTCCAGACCGAGCACGCGGTCGGCCTCCTCGCCGAGCGCGGTCAGCATGACCACCGGCAGGTCCGGCAGCCGGTGCCGCAGCCGCCGGCACACCTCGACGCCGTCCAGGCCGGGCATCATCACGTCCAGCA
>NZ_BOMV01000172.1 GCF_016862375.1 Paractinoplanes rishiriensis
CGCCCGGTGATCAGCGATGGCCTGCCGAGCCAGCTTCCGGACATCGACCCCGAGGAAACCAACGAGTGGGTCGAGTCGCTCGACGGAGTCATCGACGAACGCGGCGCGAAAAGAGCCCGTTACGTTATGTTGCGCCTGCTCGAGCGGGCCCGGGAGCGACAGGTCGGCGTCCCGCCCCTGACCTCCACGGACTACATCAACACGATCCCGCCGGAGCGCGAACCCTGGTTCCCCGGCGACGAGTTCGTGGAGCGCCGGATCCGGGCCTACATCCGCTGGAACGCGGCCATGCTGGTGCACCGGGCGCAGCGCCCGGAGATCGGCGTGGGCGGGCACATCTCGACGTACGCGTCGAGCGCCAGCCTCTACGAGGTCGGCATGAACCACTTCTTCCGCGGCAAGGACCACCCGGGCGGCGGCGACCACATCTTCTTCCAGGGGCACGCCTCCCCCGGCATGTACGCCCGCGCCTTCCTCGAGGGCCGGCTCAGCACCGACCAGCTGGACGGCTTCCGGCAGGAGCTGTCGCACACCCTTCCAGACGGCTCGAGTGGCGGCCTTCCTTCCTATCCACACCCCAGGCTGATGCCGAACTTCTGGGAGTTCCCGACGGTCAGCATGGGCCTCGGCCCGCTGAACGCGATCTACCAGGCCCGGTACAACCGCTACCTGCACAACCGCGGCATCAAGGACACCAGCCAGCAGCACGTCTGGGCGTTCCTGGGCGACGGTGAGATGGACGAGGTGGAGTCGCTCGGCGCGATCGGCCTGGCCGCCCGCGAGGAGCTCGACAACCTCACCTTCGTGATCAACTGCAACCTGCAGCGGCTGGACGGGCCGGTCCGCGGCAACGGCAAGATCATCCAGGAGATGGAGGCGTTCTTCCGGGGTGCCGGCTGGAACGTGATCAAGGTGATCTGGGGCCGCGAGTGGGACCCGCTGCTCGCCGCCGACACCGACGGCG
>NZ_BOMV01000173.1 GCF_016862375.1 Paractinoplanes rishiriensis
GAGTTTCCCCCGGTTTCACGGAGCGGGGGTTACCTGCCTCCGGTCGGGGCAGGGGTGAGGTTATCTGGCTCGGTTTGGGCGTGCCAGGCGGTCTCGTATTCGTCCGGGCTTAGGTAGCCCAGCTCGCGTTGGATGCGGCTGGTGTTGTACCAGGCGTCGATATATTCGAAGATCGCGTTCTCGGCCTCGTCACGTGTCCGCCACGAGGTTCGGTAGACCAGTTCAATCTTCAGCGTCGACCAGAAGTTCTCCATCAACGCGTTATCGTAGGAGTCGCCGACCGACCCCATGGACGGCCGGATTCCGTTGTCCTGCAAGCGTTGCGAGAAGCGGAAGCTCGTATAGTTCGAGCCGCGATCCGAGTGATGTACGAGCTGGCCGTCGCGGACATCACGCGACCAGATGCCGTACTCGAGCGCGGCCAGGATCAGATCGGTGTCACACCGATCCGAGGTCTTCCACCCGACGATCCGGCGAGAGAACACGTCCCGGACGGCGGCCAGCCAGAACACGCCCTCACCGCACGGGATCCGGGTCGCGTCGGCCACCCAGAGCCGGTTCGGACGGTCCGTGGTGAAGTTCCGGTTCACCAGGTCCGGTGCCGGGATATGCCGCGGATTCTGCTTCGTGCAGCCGCCTCGCCAGCCCCGGCGCAGGAACGCCCCCTGCCAGCCCTGCTGCGCCATGAGCCGCTCGACACGCTTGCGGCCGACCCGGATGCCGTCGCGGCGTAGCTGCCGGTGGACGCGATCGGCGCCATAGGTGCGCCCGGACGCCTCCCAGATCTCGAAGATGTTGGAGATCAGGCCGAGGTCGACCAGGTCCCGGTCGCAAGGCTGCTCGGCCTGCGTGACCCACTGGTAGTAGGTCGACTCGGCCACGTCCAGAACCCTGAGAAGGAGCGCGACCGCGAACCGGTCACGATGTTCGTCGACGAACCTCATGACCGTCGCCGGGTCGGGTC
>NZ_BOMV01000174.1 GCF_016862375.1 Paractinoplanes rishiriensis
TCAGCGTCCAACCGCTCAGCGGGTCGCCGAGATTGGTGATGGTCACGTTGGCACCGAAACCGCCCTGCCACTGCGACGCCACGGTGTAGTTCACCGAGCAGCCCGCGGCCGCGGCAGCCGGCAGCGCGGTAGCGACCGCCGTCGCACCCAGCACCAGGGCGCCGGCGGACATCAGGGCGACCTTGGCCGATCTGAATTGAGTCATGAGGGATTCCTGTCAGAGAGTGAAAACGAGGGTGGAGATGCTGCGGGCCGGGACGCTGATGGTGGCCTGTCCGCCGTTCACGGCGGCCGGCTGGCTCGCCGAGTTGGCACTCTGCGAGGTGACCGTGTAGTCCGCCCGCGCGACGTTCTGCGGCGCCTGGACCACGGCGTTGTTCACCGCGCTGGCCGACCGGTTGAGGATCACCAGGGTGACCTTGCCGCCGCCGGAGTAGGCGGTGACCTCCAGCGGCGAGGCCTTGGAGCTCTTGGTCAGAGCGACCCGCTGGTAGCCGGGCCGGACGTGCTTGGCGTACTGCGAGAAGGCGAAGCCGCGCTTGAGCGGCGCGCCGGCCGTGGTGCCGAACGCCGACTCGCCGTCGCCGATGAACGAGTAGTAGCGCTTGCCGTACCACCAGACGTACGCGGTCCAGTTGGCCTCCATCGACCGGTGCACGGTGCGCATGATGTCGTCCAGCGTCTCGTCCCAGACCGCCTGGTTGCCCGGGTTGCCCCAGATGTTCGAGCCGTTGCCGTCGGCCTCGTGGAGGTTCCACTCGGTCATCCACACCGGCTTGCTGTTCTGATCGGCCAGCGGGTACGACTTCAGCCGCCCGGACGCCTCGGTGCCGTACAGGTGGCCGCCGATGTAGCCGACGTTGTTGCGGGCGGTCGCGTCGTTCAGGGTCGGATCGGTGTAGCTGTAGTTCAGGTTCACCGCCTCGGCG
>NZ_BOMV01000175.1 GCF_016862375.1 Paractinoplanes rishiriensis
ACCCCGGCGGCGTCGTTCACCAACCCGTTGAAGCAGCAGGGCCCGGACCCGTGGCTGACGCAGTACAACGGGAACTACTACCTGGCGACGACGACGTGGAACAACACGATCACGATGCGCCGCTCGGCGACTCTTGGCGGGTTGAAGACGGCGCAGGATCAGGTGTTGTTCACGTTGACCCGGCCGAACGGTGCGGGCACCATGTGGGCGCCGGAGTTCCACCTGCTCAACGGCCCGAACGGGCTGCGGTGGTACTTCTACTACACGGCTGGTCAGGAGCCGTTCAACCTGGGTACGCAGCGTATTCACGTGCTGGAGTCGTCGGGCACGGATCCGATGGGCCCGTACACGTTCAAGGCCGATCTGCTCGACCCGACGCAGAACAACACCTGGGAGCTGGATCCGAGCATTCTGCAGCTGAACGGCAAGATGTATCTGCTGGGCACGTTCTACAACGGGTCGCAGCCGAACTTCATCCGCGAGCTGTCGAACCCGTGGACCGCGGTCGGCACCCGCCGGATCCTGTCCACGCCCACGTACAGCTGGGAGACGGTCGGCGGCGCGGTCAACGAGGGCGCCGAGGTGCTGCAGCGCAACGGCAAGACGTTCATCATCTTCTCCGCGTCGCACTGCTCCACCCCGGAGTACAAGCTGGGCATGCTCACCTGGAACGGGGGTGACCCGATGAACTCGTCGTCGTGGGTGAAGTCGGCGAACCCGGTCTTCCAGCGCAACAACGCGGCCGGTGTCTACGGCCCGGGTCACGGTGGTTTCTTCACGTCGAAGGACGGCACCGAGGACTGGATGGTCTACCACGCGACGACCAACGCGAACGGTAACTGTGACATGAACCGGTCGACCCGGGTGCAGAAGTTCACCTGGAACGCCGACGGCACGCCCAACTTCGGCACGCCGCTCGGGCTC
>NZ_BOMV01000176.1 GCF_016862375.1 Paractinoplanes rishiriensis
GGTCAGCGCTGCAGGGTCAGCAGGCCGGGCCGGTACGGCAGGAGGCCGTAGTCGCCGCCCGAGTTCGGGGAGCGGCCCTGGTAGAGCAGTTGCAGGTTGCAGGGGTCGATGGTCATGGTCTGGTCGGCGCTGGTGCGGATGAGTTCGCCGTGGCTGATGTCGTTGGTCCAGGTGGCGCCGCTGTTGGCCTTGCCGGCGAACGGGTTGTTCTCGGTGGCGGCTTGCGGGGTCCAGGTGCCGCCCAGGCTCGACGACGTGAAGGAGCGGAAGTAACGGCCGTTCGCGCCGATGGCTTCGACGATCATCAGGTACTGGTTCTGGCCCTGGACCTTGTAGACCTGGACGGCCTCGAACAGGTTGTTCGTGGTGTCGCTCATGATCGTGGTGTAGTTGCTGCCGAAGCTGCCCGGGAAGTTGCCGATCGGCATGCTGGCCCGGTAGATCTTGCCGTTGTCGCCGGCGAAGAACAGGTACATGTTCGTGCCGTCACCGATAACGGCCTGGTCGATGGGGCCGGTGCCGGAGCCGGTGATGCTGCCGGTGAACAGCGGCTGTGCGGCGGACCAGCCGTTCGCGTTGGTCGGGTTGGTCGACGTGCGGTACATGAACGGCGACGGGCCCCACTGGTAGGCCAGCACCCAGATGTTCTTGGGTGCGAAGTAGAACAGCGACGGCGCGACGGTGCCGGACGACATCGCGTTCTGGGTGGCCGAGGCCAACTGCGAGAAGTTGCTGACGACGCTGAAGTTCATCGAGCCCCACGAGGTGCCGGTGTCGTGGGTGGTGGCGTAGACGAGGTGGCCGCCGTTGTAGGGGACGGTGGTGAAGTCTTTGAGTGACACCCAGCCCGACCGCGGCTGGGCCAGCACGCCGGATGACGACCAGCGGTAGGACGACGGCAGCGAGCAGTT
>NZ_BOMV01000177.1 GCF_016862375.1 Paractinoplanes rishiriensis
AAGAGCTCCTAACACGATCTGCTGAATCGATGATGATCAGCATCACGACGGGAAGATCAGTCTCGTTCGCTGGTCGTGGCGAGGCCGTGGGATGTTGGTGACGAGTTGTGGGCGTTGATCGAGCCGGTGCTACCGCCGTGGCCGGAGAAGGCGCCAGGGCCGAAACCGATCCCGGACCGGTCCTGCCTGCAGGGCATTCTTTTCGTGCTGCACACCGGGATCGGTTGGGAAGATCTGCCGCAGGAGCTTGGCTTCGGCTCTGGCATGACCTGCTGGCGGCGTCTCGAGCGTTGGACCGAGGCGGGAGTCTTCGATCAGGTGCACCAGCTACTGCTGGCGAAGCTGAACGCGGCGAACCTGATCGACTGGTCGAGAGCGGCGATGGACGGCAGTCACATCGACGCTAAAAAGGGGGCGATGGAACCGGTCCGTCGCCGGTCAACCGCGCTAAACCCGGCTCGAAGCACCACCTGATCTGCGACGGCAATGGGACCCCGATCTACGTGCTGACCAGCGGCGCGAACGTTGCTGACATCAGCCGTGCGCTCGATCTGCTCGATTGCTACCCACCGATCGCCGGCCGACCCGGCCGGCCCCGGCGCCGCTTCGCCGTGCTGTTGGCTGACAAGGGTTACAGCAGCGAAGCCTTCCGTCAGGCATGCCGCGAGCGCGGCACCGAACCGATCATCGCCAAGCCGAAGACACCCAACATCAAGGGCCTGGGCAAGCTGCGCTACATCGTCGAGCAGACCTTCGCCCTGCTGCACCAGTTCCGCCGGATCGCCGTTCGATGGGAACGTCGACTCGATATCCACGACAGTCTCGTGAGCCTCGCCTGCGCCATGATCTGCTGGCGCCGCTTGATCAAATGGGCCGGATTGAGATCGCGTTAGGAG
>NZ_BOMV01000178.1 GCF_016862375.1 Paractinoplanes rishiriensis
GGGTCATTGCGTTGTCGGGTTGCCGCTGATCACGGCGGTGATCAGATCGTGTGGGCGGCGGTTTGCGCGTCGGGTGGCGCGGGCGATGTTGGTGTCGCCGCTGGTCCGGTGGAAGCCGATCGAGGTGTTACGCAGGGTGGCCATGACGGCGGGTCCGTTGCCGGTCCGGGCTTGGTGTGAGTCTTCACGGAATGTGACGTCGCGGACGTAGTGCACAAGATTCTCGATCAGCCACTCGGCCCTGATCCATCGTTGTATGTCGCGGGGGTGGGCATCGGCAGCGGGCAGGGAGAGGGTCAGGTAAGCGGTTTCGCGGGTGGTCTTGCCGCTGGTGGTGGTGCGGGTCCGGGTGATCCGGATCGCCTGCTGAGCGTGGGGGAAGGCGATCCCGCCGGGCGTGTGCAGGGTGATGGCCTTGACGGTGCGGGTCTCGCGGCGGCCGTGGCCGGTTTCGCGGGTCTGGTGGCCGATCGGGATCTGAGCCCAGGGCAGCGTCTTGAGCTGGGTGTGCAGGGTCGGCTGGTTTCCCTTTGCCGGGATCAGCAGGTGCGCGCCTCGCGCGGCGATCTCGGTCGCGTGGCCGACCTGCGTATGTAGTGCGTCGGCCACGAAGATCAGGTCTTTGAGGCTGCCCAGGACCTGTTCGACCGCGTCCAGCAGCGGCGCGAAGGCGGGGATTTCGTTC
>NZ_BOMV01000179.1 GCF_016862375.1 Paractinoplanes rishiriensis
ACGCCGCCGAGCAGGTTGTTGAAGGTGCTGAAGTACAGGATCGTGAGCAGGCCGGGCACCGCGCGTACGGCGGTCAGGGCGCCGCGCAGGTCGAACGCGGTTGCGCTGCCGGTGTGCGGTGCGGGGGCGGCTTCCGGGATGGTGATGGTGACCAGGTGGGCCAGGGCGAGTCCGGTGAGGGCGAGGGTGATCAGCAGGGACCAGCCCATGCCGAGCAGGCCGATGGCGAGGCCGCTGAAGACTGAGGTCAGGGCGAACGAGATGCCGTTGACCGTGCCGACCAGCCCGTTCGCCCGGTCGTGCTGGTCGTCGGGCACGAGCAGGGTGACCGAGGTGGAGAGGGCGATGGTGCGCAGGTTCCCGGCGATGGCCCCGGCCAGGACGAGCACGGTGAATCCCCAGAATTCGAGCCGTGTGAGGTCGCGGAAATTCTCGGCGGGGGTGGCCAGGTAGAGGGCGCCGGCGAGGGTGTACGCGATCAGCGACGCCACGCTGGAGACGAGCATCGAGGTTTTTCGCCGGTGCCGGTCGACGAAGGTGCCGAAGTACATGCCGCTGGCGGCGAGCATGAGCATGTAGGCGCCGCCGACCACCGAGGTCGCGATGACGGACTTCGTCTCCAGGTAGGCCCAGAAGGTCAGGGCGAACCAGAT
>NZ_BOMV01000180.1 GCF_016862375.1 Paractinoplanes rishiriensis
TGCGCAGCTTGGTGAGGGCCTTGGTGAGCAGCCGGGAGACGTGCATCTGGGAGATGCCGATCTGGTCGGCGATCTGCGACTGGGTGAGGTTGCCGTAGAAGCGCAGCGTCAGGATTTTCTGTTCGCGCTCGTCGAGGGTGGCGAGGGCGGGGCCGAGGGCGACGCGGGTTTCGGCGATTTCGTATTCGTGGTCGGTGTCGCCGAGGGTGTCGCCGAGTTCGGTGCTGCCGTCGGCGCTGATCGGGGTGGACAGGCTGGTGGCGTTGTAGGCGCGGGCGCCTTCGAGGCCTTCCAGGACGTCTTCCTCGGTGACGCCGAGGTGTGCGGCGATGTCGGCGACGGTGGGGGAGCGGCCGAGGGTGTGGGTGAGGGTGCTGTTGGCTTCGGTGATCGCGAGGCGCAGTTCCTGGAGGCGGCGGGGGACGCGGACGCTCCAGGTGCGGTCGCGGAAGTGACGTTTGATTTCGCCGATGATGGTGGGGATGGCGTAGCCGGCGAAGTCGACGCCGCGGTCGGGGTCGAATTTGTCGACGGCTTTGATCAGGCCGACGGTGGCGGTCTGGATCAGGTCGTCGGTGGGTTCGCCGCGGCCGGAGTAGCGGTTGGCGAGGTGCCGGGCCAGCGGCAGCCATGCCTC
>NZ_BOMV01000181.1 GCF_016862375.1 Paractinoplanes rishiriensis
GACCCGTCGAACCCGACGTATAGATCACATAGGCGCCCTGGTCCGCCCGGACGGCGGGCAACTCCGCACCCCCGCCGAGCTCGATCTTGTCGAGCAGCACCACCGGCACACCCGCATCCGGCACCCGATCCGACAACTCCGACGACGACAACACCAACACCGGCGCCGCATCCGCCACCACATACCGCACCCGATCGGCCGGATAGTCCACATCCACCGGCACATAAGCGCCACCCGCACGCCACACCGCCAGCAACGCCACCACCAGATCCACCGACCGCGGCAACATCACCGCAACCCGCGACTCCGCGCCGACACCCCGCGACACCAGCCACCGCGCCACGTCGTCCACCCGCGCGGACAGTTCGCCGTAGGTCAGCGTCCGGCCACCGGCAACCAAAGCCACCGCCCCCGGGTCCTGCCGCCCGATCAGCTCCGGCACCAGCACCGCCGACGGCGCCACCACCGGACCCACCCCGGCGGCAAGCACCCGCGCCCGCTCGCCGGCATCGAGCACGTCCACCCGGCCCAAAGGCAGATCCGGATCGGCCACCACCGC
>NZ_BOMV01000182.1 GCF_016862375.1 Paractinoplanes rishiriensis
AGGTATTGGTAGGCGAGCACCTTCTGCGACGGGTTCGCCTGGTGGATCGCGTCGAACACCGTGCGGATCGCCTTGGCCTGACCCTCCGCCTGCAGGATCCGCGCCTGCCGGTCACCGTCGGCCCGCAACACCGCCGCCTGCTTCTCACCCTCCGCGGTCAGGATCTGCGACTGCTTATGACCCTCCGCGTTCAGAATCGCCGCCCGCCGATCGCGCTCCGCGCGCATCTGCTTCTCCATCGAGTCCCGGATGCTCGGCGGCGGCTCGATCGCCTTGATCTCCACCCGGGTCACCTTGATACCCCACCGGCCGGTCGTCTCGTCCAGCACACTCGACAGATGCCGGTTGATCTCCTCACGACTGGTCAACGCCCGCTCCAGATCGAGCGAACCGATCACATTCCGCAGCGTCGTCACCGTCAACTGCTCGATCGCCTGCAGGAAGTTCGCAATCTCATACGTCGCCCGGACCGGGTCGACAACCTTGAAATACAGCACCGTGTCGATCGACACCACCAGGTTGTCCGACGTGATCACCGGCTGCGGCGGGAACG